>CBDESO010000007.1:0-20217 GCA_965242555.1 Dehalococcoidia bacterium | reverse complement strand
CCAACGCGCCATTGCGCGCCCTCATCTTCGACTCCAAATACGACCCGTACAAAGGCGTAATCGCCTACGTCCGCATCGTGGACGGCGACGCGCCCGCCGGCGCCCGCATCAAGGTTATGTCCACCAACCGCGCCAGCGAAACCCTAGAAGTCGGCGTCTTTTCCCCCGAACCCACCCGCGTCAAGCGCCTCAACCCCGGCGAAGTCGGCTACATCGCCACCGGCCTCAAAAGCGTCGGCGACGCCCCCGTAGGCGACACACTCACCCTCGCCGACAACCCCGCCGCCCACCCGCTCAAAGGCAGCCAAATCCTAAAGCCTATGGTATTCGCAGGCCTATACCCCGCCGACGGCGAAGACTACCTGGAAATGCGGACAGCCCTTGAAAAACTCCAGCTCAACGACGCCGCCCTCAGATTCCAGCCCGAAAGCTCAGTCGCGCTCGGCTCCGGCTTCCGCTGCGGCTTCCTCGGCTTGCTCCATATGGACGTCGTACAAGAGCGCCTCGAGCGCGAATACGACCTCAACCTGCTCGCCACCTCCCCCAGCGTCGCCTACGAGGCGCTGCTCACCGACGGCGAAATCCTGCAAATTGACAGCCCGGCCCACCTGCCCGAATCCTCCCGCATCGACGAAATCCAAGAACCCTGGCTTGACCTCAGCGTCATAGCCCCCGCCAACTACATCGGCCCCGTGATGGAACTCGTGCGCGGCAGGCGCGGCGAATACAAGCGCATGGAATACCTCCAGCGCGAAGGCGCGGACGCCAAGCCCCGCCTGCTTATGGAATTCGCCGTCCCCCTCGCCGAAGTCCTCATCGACTTCTACGACCAGCTCAAAGCCCAAACGCAGGGCTACGCCTCTATGGACTACACCCTCGCCGGCTACCGCCCCGGCAAGCTCGTCAAGGTGGACATCCTAGTCAACGGCGAGCCGGTGGACGCGCTATCCATCATCACCCACCGCGACAACGCATACTACCAGGGCCGCGAACTCGTCAAGAAACTGCGCGAACTCATCCCCCGCCAGCTCTTCGAAGTCCCCGTCCAGGCCGCCATAGGCAGAAAGATAATCGCCCGCGAAACCATTCGCCCCCTCCGCAAAGACGTCCTAGCCAAATGCTACGGCGGCGACGTCACACGCAAGCGCAAACTCCTCCAGCGCCAAGCCGAGGGCAAAAAGCGAATGAAACGCGTCGGCAGCGTTGAAATCCCCCAAGAGGCATTCCTCAGCATCCTAAAAGTCAGCCGCTAATGCCGCCGATTGCTATGCTAGGATGTCGCTACGCTAGAAGACGTCGGCCGTATGCGGCGCAGCGGCTGCCCCTTGCGATACGTCCCCACCCGCCACAACCACTCCGCCGGCCCAAACAAAAACCGCCCCAGCCAAGCCTGCGACCACCACAACTGCAGCCCCCACACCGCCGCCACGAACAGCAAGACAACCGACCTGCTCGCCCAATCGCTGCCCTCCATCAGATATGTCAAAACGAGCAGCCCCAGCGCCGTCTGCGCCAGATAATTCGTCAGCGCCATCCTGCCCACCGCCCGCAACCGCCGCTTCAGCCCGCTCTCAGCCCGCGCGTCCCACAAGACAATCAGGCTGATATACCCCAGCGCCGCCGGCAGCGTCCCCAGCGTATTCGGAACCTGCCCGATGAACGCCACCTCCCGCGAATACCCGCCCAGCGCCGTAACCACAACGCCCACCGCCGCCAGCGGCAGCCCGACCCCAAGCCCGACAATCGCCGTCCGCCTGTACGCTTGCGCCGACAACTTCCCGCTCATAAACCCGATGCGATACAGCCCCGCGCCCATCAATATCGCCCCCACCGCGCGCAGCCCGAACCCCGCCAGCGTCAGCGGCCCGACCACCGAATCGTCCGCCGCATCGCCCGCCGTCCACACCCCCGCCAGCGAAACCTGCGTAGAGTTCACAATCCCCTGCATCGCCAGCCCAACCACCGCCGACAACCCGAACACTCCCGCGCCAATCCCCACCAGCCACCAATTCGGCAGCCCTCGCAGCGCCAGCAGAACCACCGACGCCAGCGCATACGCCACCAGCACATCGCCATCCCACGCCGCCATATGAACCGCGCCGACAACCAGCAGCAGCGCATTGCGCCACAAATTCAGCGCCGCCGCCCGCCCGCCTCGCGCCGCCGCCCGATCCATAAACAAAACCATCCCCGCCCCGAACAGCAGCGAAAACATCCCCATAAACTTCTGATCCACCAAAACCTCGCCGCCCACTCCCACAACCCAATCCACCCACCCTACCGACCCGCCCGCGCTCAAATTAAAATACGGCGCGCTCCCAAACCGAAACGACACCGCATTCATCGCCAAAATCCCCAGCACGGCAACGCCCCGCACCAAATCCAAGCTAGTAATCCGCCCCGCCTCCCTCACCGGCCCCGCCGCTTGCCGCGTAACCTGCGTTGCCATCATATCTATCGCTCACGCCTTTCTGGGGCAAAGTCGCCGCCCGCCATTCTAGCACAATCCCGCGTTGCGCGGGCAGACAAGACAGGATTGACGACAAGCGCGTCAGCGATTAGAATAGAGATCGCTTTGGAATACCGAGAACCCTTGCCGGATGATTGCCCGCCTGATAAAGCGGAAGAGATAGTTGAACCTCGCATAGTCTATCGGCTTGTGAGGAGCAACCCGCCTAGCTTTGACGATTTCAGGTCTCAGCGCTCTCTCAACCCTGACCTTGTGTACGAAGACGCTGATACCGAATGTCGGGCGAATGGCGTGTCGGTGTTCATTGACCTTGAAATCGTAAATAGAAGACGGCGGGGGCGGCGCAATCTACGCGGGATGCTGATTTGCGAAGTCGTCTTGGATAGGGGAGCCGGGCGCATCCTGCGACCAAACCCCAATTCGTCGCATTGCACTTGGTGGCCGTTAGCGGATTACGACACCCTAGCGCATTGTCGGGTGGTGGAATGAATCTTATCAAGAGGACTATCAATCCCGTCGCAATCCTAGATTACTACGACGGGGCGCAGATATTTGAGGGGCGCGACCTTATCGGCGGCCATTACGTCGCCATGCTGATAGACAGAGTGAGCAGCGGCGTCTTTCGCTACGTGGCGGTGGGCGCGAACCCTGAGCGGCTGCGGCAATTTCGGGTTGGCGAGCTGGATCTGCTGACGCTGTTCTTGGAGGCGCCGGGCGGCGAGTGGTTCTTCATATACGGGGATCCGCTGCACGGCGAGCCGCTGACGCTGGTTCCTCAGGCGGGAAATCTTGCCGAGCAAGAGGACTTGTTGCCTGGCGAATGTCTCATACTTGACGACGCGCCTATCGACGACCTGGCTGAAAAGCGCGCGATTGAGAGCAACAACACGGTCTTTGAGTTCAGCCTCGCTCCGCCTGAATCCGCGTATGAGCATCGCGTCAGAGCCGACACGCTCGGCGAGATTTTGGCGCAAACCCAAGCCGTGGTGAAATACGCCTATCGCAGCGCGCTTAGCGAACCGCCCAAGTCAAGCAGCCCCGATAGCCACGCGGCGGATGGCTATCTTATGGATGTGGTTGTTCCCGCCGCGCCCGGCTCGTTTCGGGTTATCCTTGAATCTGCCGCGCCTCTTGGCGATCCAATCCGCCCCCAAATGTTCAAGCCGGGCGAACTCGTCAAGGGCCTAAAGCGAATGGATGAGGTGTTTCAGAGCGCCATCGAGCCTGACAAGGCGCGGGAAATTCTGCAGCGGCACAAAGGGGATCTGGAGGACGCGTACATAAAGCTGCTGGGCATTCTCGCCAAAAGAAACACCGGCTTTAACTACTCGTGGTCGGATCCTCAGATACGAATATCCCGCTACGGCGGCGTGTCCGCGGGCGTCGCCAAGACGCTCTACAAAACGCTATCCGAAAGCGCCCCAACCGCAGAAAAGCATACCCATTGACGCCATCCCCGGCCCAATCCAAAACAATGCGTAGCGCGAATAGGCAAGACGCGGTTGACGCCAAGCCCGCCCACCCATTAGAATGAATATGCGGTGAACGCAACGCAACGCGAGCAGCGAGAACGACATGACGCAACAGCAAGACAGCATCTATCGCCTCCAGCCGGACACGCACACACCGGATCCCAACGATCCCTTTGCCGGCGACCTGATGGGCAGAAAACCCCAAGCGGATGCGCTCGTCAAACTGGCAACCGGCGTAAGCGGCCCAGCCGTCATAGCCGTTGACGCCCCCTACGGCGTAGGCAAGTCAACATTCCTGCGTATGGTTGCTTGTATGCTTGATGATGGTCAAGATGACGCCAAAGCGAAAGTGATTGAGCATAACGCTTGGAAAACCGAATTTGGCGATATGCCATCTACTTTACTTGCCGACAAGGTTATGGAATCGGCGAAGTCTCCGGATAATCTGACGCAACTATTGAAAGAAGGGGCGAAAGAAGGGGCAGAGGGCGCAGTGCGTCTTAGTAGAGCCGCAATTCCGATTGCTGGGGAAATAGCGCCGCTCTTGGGTGATGAAAGTGGATCTACGCTAACAGCCATAACTGCTACTGGTTCATTGGCGTCGAATGTCCCCAGTGGGATAGCCATTCTCAAAGGATTCTACCAACAAGTAAGTCGGTACATAAGCCAAAAGCGGATAGTGATAATCATAGACGAGCTAGACCGCTGCACCCCGACCTACGCCATTGAAACGCTGGAGGCAATTCACCACGTCTTCAACCGCGATGGGATAACTTTTGTCCTAGGACTTCACAGGCAGCAACTTATGGAGTCCATCAAAGCCATATATGGGCAAGGTTTCGACGCAGAGGGCTACCTTGACCGATTCATAGACATGACCATCCCTTTGTCCGCAAGTCGAGACGACTTCATCAAAGCCAAACTCGACCAATACATTATCTTTAACAAAATACCTCACTTCAAGCGGTATGCCGCTCAAGTAGGCGGACAGAGCGCGCTTGTTACCGCTGGCTATGCACAGCAATTTCTCTTGACAATGCCAAACATCAACGCGCGCGCTATAGACAGGTTCGCCAAGAATCTGATAGCGGTGATGAATGTGATGCCGAGTAATAGGGATATTTCCTATCTCTCGTCGGTTTATGCGACCGCCTGTATTGCCTTGGCTGTAAAGATACAAAGCCCGTCTCGCTATCAAGCATTCAACGAACATAGCGGTCGCGCACGTGACAACGTCCTGTACAACATGCTTGGCACGAGTCAACTTCCGCATGAAAGAGTGCTGGCTAGAGTGCCGGCTATGGTTGCTGCAATACTAATTGCGGCTCAGATAGACATTAGCTTGGCTATATCTTCTCAATCAGAGGATGAGAGGCGTCAACAAACACGTGAGGTTTTGTCCGGCATATCGAAGTTTGACGCGCCGAGGCAACAATCAGAATCAGATAAAGATACCCTCAACAACGCGACTACAACACTCAAAACCCATTCACCGTTGTATGCACAATTGTGCGAACAATCCGGTTCAATCCCTGACCTAGTTGGGGAGGGGCTAAGCTGGGTAACCGCTAGGGACTTATCATATCCCGACCGAAAACTAAGCCACTGGCAGGAAGTCACCAACATCATAGACTTAACAACATAATACGCGCGCGATTTAGGCGGAGCTAATGCCGCGGCTCCCCCGCAAACCCCACCACAACCGCCGTCCCAACCCCAAGCGCCGCGAAACCCGCGAACACCGCCGTGTAGCTCCCCCCGCTCACATAGTCAAACACTATCCCCGGTATCAGCACCCCAACCGCCTGCCCAAACGTCGTGAACGGCTCCGTTATCCCCCGTATCGCCCCCAGCGAGCGCCGCCCGTAGTAGTCGGCGTAGGCCACCGGCGGCACGGTCAGCATCCCGCCAAGCCCAAAGCCGAACAGCGCCGAGTACGCCAGCGCCTCTATCTCGGTATCGGTGAATGTGAACAGGTAGGACGCCGCCGCCATTGTCAGCGCCACCGCCGCCAAGGCATACCGCGCCGGCGCTCGCTCCACTATCCGCCCCCAAACGATGCTGCCCACCCCCAGAAATATCGCGTTGAAACTAATCCCCACGCCCGCCGCCACCGCGCCCAAGCCCTGATCCTGAAAGAACGCCGCCGAGTGCGTGTTCGTCCCCGCCTGCATCAGAAACATCAGCCCCGTCCCTATCGCCACCAGCCACAGCGCCCGCGTCCGAACCGCCTGCCTCAGCGTCCAATCCGGCTCCTCATCCGCGCCGCCGCCGCCCGCGCCGCCCGCCCGCTCCGCCACCTCCCGCGCGTCCCCGTCCGGCAGCAATCCCACATCCTCCGGCCGCTGCGCTATCAGCAGCGCCACCGGCAGCAGCGCCGCCGCGAACACAAGCGTCCCCAGCACAAGCCAAGCGTCCCGCCACCCGCTCTGCGCTATCACAACCGACGCTATCAGCGGGAACAACACCATCCCGACCGAGTGAGACATGTTCAATATGCCGCTAGTCCTGCCCCTCAGCCGTATGAACCAGCGCGATACCACCACAGACGCGCCGATTTGCACAGGGCTGGAAAATATCACGCGCCCGGTGCCGTAGCCGATGTACAGAACCCAAGGGATAGTCGCCCCCAGCAGCGTGATGCCCGCGTCCGCCCAGTACAGCGCCAGCGTCGCCGCGCCCAGTATCAGCACGCTCACCGTCAGCACCGAGCGCGCCCCGTAGCGGTCTATCAGCCAGCCCACCAGCGGCGATGTGAACGTGGCGGCAAGCCCCCCAACCGCCGCCGCGCCCGATATGAGCGTGCGGCTCCAGCCCAACTCCGCCGCCAGCGGATACACGAACACCGCAATCGTCAGGCTCGCCGCCGCGTTGCGAACAAACATCGCGCTGCACGCCGCGCCAAGCACTACCCACCCATAATAAAAGGGCGCGCGGTTCGCCAGTTTCTGCTGCAGGCCGATGCCGGTGAATAGCATTTATGAATCGCCGATGGCTAGGTTTGGCGGGAAATAGACGGGCGCATCCGCAACGGCGCAAGCGCATGCGGGCGCATAAGACGGGCATACAAGATAGGCATACAATAGGTAGCCTTGTGATATGGTAGCCTAGCGCTTTGCGAATGGGGCGGTCAATGGTAATCTAGCATTGGCGGCGGCGCAGGGTTTCGGCAAGCGGCGATATGCCGCGAACTATTCGGATTGGCAAGCAAGCCAAGCAAGCGGGGGGATCTATGGACGCTATGAACCGAGATACAGTCAAGCGGCTCATATCCGATCTGCTCAGCGTTGACGGCATGATGGTCGTAATGGATTCGGGCGGCGCTGTCAGCGAGATGAGCCTAGCCGCCGCGCCCGACATAGAGTTCGAGGGCAGATGGACGACCATAGAGGCGCGCGATTGGCACATCCACCTGGATATGGCGCAAGTCGCCGCCGCGCAGTTCGTAGAGAACTCCCATCACGGCCACAAGGGCATCCCCAAGCTCTACTACGCCCGCCTATCCGACGGGAACGGCGCTACCCTGCTGCGATTCTACTTCCCCAACCCCTGGCTTGACGCCCTCGAAAACCCAACGCACTTTCAGCCCGCCAAACTGCGCGCCTTTGAGGAGTTTCGCGCCCGCTACGCGAACATTGACGGCATTGCGCTTGTGCGCCGAACTCCGGATGGCGACATCTACCAAGACCAAGCCCGCGATGAGGATGAAGAGGAGGCCGGCGATGAGTAGCCCCCTAGACGGCGTCCGCATACTAGACCTGACGCAAGTGCAGGCAGGCCCATCCTGCACGCAGCTGCTCGCGTGGCTGGGCGCGGATGTGATTAAGATAGAGCAGCCCGGCGTCGGCGACCGCACGCGCCGCGAACACGCGCTATCCCCCGACCGCGACAGCGTCTATTACCTCGTCTTCAACGCCAACAAGCGCAGCGTCTGCCTCAACCTGAAATCCGAAGACGGCCTTAGCGTATTCAAGCGCCTAGTCGCCATTTCGGACATCGTGGTGGAAAACTACGCGCCCGGCCAAATGGATGCGTTTGGCTTGGGCTACGCTGAGCTGCGGGCGGCGAACCCGCGCGTCATCTACGCCACGATAAAGGGCTTTGGGACATACGGGCCATATTCCCACATCAAAAGCTTTGAGCAGATAGCCCAAGCGATGAGCGGCGCGATGAGCGCCAACGGCGAGCTGGGCGGCGAGCCGCTGTTCGTAGCCCCCGGCGTGGGCGATTCGGGAACCGGCTTGCACTGCGCCATCGGCATCCTAGCCGCCCTCCGCCAGCGCGACCGGACCGGCGAGCCGCAGCGCGTCGAAGTATCAATGCAAGACTCCATCGTCAACCTAATGCGAATACGGATGATAGACACCTTCAACGACGGCGCCCCCGTGCGGCGCAGCGGCAACCGGCCTTGGGGCTGGCCCTCAATGATATTCCCCTGCAGCCCCGGCGGCCCCGACGACTACATCGCCCTAGTGCTATCCGGCGATTCATGGGACACCATCCTAGCCGTAGCCGGCCGCCCCGACCTCATCGGCGACCCGCGCTACGCCACCCACGCCGCCCGCGTAGCCCACGCCGCCGAAGTAGAAAACATCATCGCCGCCTGGACCCGAACCCAAACCAAACACGCCATAATGCAGCAGCTCGGCGCGCTAGGCATAGCCTGCGGCGCCGTCCAAGACACCCGCGAGATCCTCCACGACCCCCACCTCCGCGCCCGCGACATGGTATTAGATGTGAACGACCCCGCTCGCGGCCCCAACCTAGCCCTAGGCAACCCCATCAAAATCGCATCCAACGATGTGCAGTACGCACCGCCCCCGCTGCTAGGCGAGCATACGGAGTCGGCGCTGGCGTCGCTGCTGGGGCTGGACGCCGCGGCGATAGCGGCACTGCGGGAGGGCGGGGCGGTGTGAAGGGGGGCGCAAGCGAGGGGGCATGCGGCGGGTTTGCCGCGCCCATTCCCGCTTGCGCCGCCGCGGATATTTGGCGTTATTGCGCTATCTCCAGTTCAAGGGTGAAGTCGCCGGCGGCTTCGGAGTAGTAGGTTGTGGCGTCTATGGTGTAGTCGCCGGGCTGGAGGGTTTCGGTTATGGTTGCCGCGCTTGCGTTGGCGCTACCTGTTTCGCGCTCGATCGCGCCGCCGGTTCCCGCGCCGTTTAGCAGGTAGAGGTAGGGAGCGGCGTCGTTTGATGACAGGGTAATTGTCACCTCGGACGCGGCGTCTAGGGTGAATGTGTAGAACCGCGCGTAGTAGTCGCGGGCGTTGGGCGGGTTTGCGCTGAGGCAGGCGGGCGTCCAAGCGCCGTTGACGCTACCGTTGCCCGTGAGCGTCTCAGTGCAGGTTGCGGCGGGCGCGGGGGTTGCGGCGAATTCTAGGGTGAAGTCGCCGGGGGTTTGGGCGTGGTAGGTTGTGGCGTCTATGGTGTAGGCGCCGGGCTGGAGGGTTTCGGTTATCGCGGCCGTGTTTGCGTTGGCGGCGCCGGTTTCGCGGTTGATGGAGCCGGCGGTTCCGGCGCCGTTTAGCAGGTAGAGGTAGGGGGCGACGTCATCCGAGGATAGGGTTATGGTGACTTGGGATGCGGCGTCCAGCGTGAATGTGTAGAACCGCGCGTAGTAGTCGTAGGCGTTGGGCGGGTTGGCGCTGACGCAGGCGGACGCCCAGCTGCCGTTGGCGCTGCCGCTGCCGGTGAGCCGGTTGATGCAGGGGTCGTCGGTTGTTATCACGACGCTTGTGGGCGTGGCGGTGGGCGTGGGTGATGGCGTAGGCTCTATCACGATTGCTGGCGTCGCCGTTGGCGTGGGCGTCGCAACTGGAGTTTCGCCCGGCACAGATGTAGCGGTGGGCGACGGGGTTGCCTCTATCACGATTGCGGGGGTTGCGGTGGGCGTGTGCGTTGCGACCGGGGTTTCGCGCGGGGCTGATGTGGGGGTGGGCGTGATGGTTGGGCGCGGAGGGCGCGGCGCGGATGTGGGCGCGGGCGTTGGCGTGGTTGTAGGGCCGCAGATTGGCAGCGTGAACCCGGTATCCTGCTCCCGCGTGTAGGCGGCATACGCAGCCTCGCGCAGCGAGTAGGGAATACAGCCCGTCAGTTGGTTGTAGGCGAGATTCAAGTACGTGAGATTGGCAAGGTTGCCCAACTCGGAGGGTACGTCGCCCGTCAGGAGATTGTCGTAGAGAACTAATGACGTGAGGTTGGCAAGGTTGCCCAGCTCGGGGGGTATCTCGCCCCTCAAGCCGACTGCGCTGAGTTCCAAGCGCTCAAGTTTGGCAAGGTTGCCCAACTGCGCGGGTATTTCGCCATTCACTTGTACATCCGCGCCATCCATGTACAAGCTTGTCACGCGATTGTTTGACGTGGTTATGCCGTCCCAATCGCTGATGGCGAGATTGGCTGACCAGTTTAGGTTGCCATCTGCGCCTTCAAGCGTGGATTTGGCGGCGAGCAGCGCGACGCAGTCCGCCACGATGCCGGTATTGCGGTCAGGGTTCGGCACGGCCGTGCCGTTGGAGCATAGCGCGGCGAGCTGGCTTGCGGTTGGCGTCGCCGTCGCGCCCGGCACGGATGTGGCGGTTGGCGTAGGCGTCGATGTAGGCGTCGCGGTTGCGCCCGGCGCGGATGTGGGCGTTGGCGTGGGCGCGGCGGCGCAGAATGGAACCCCAACATCAGCGCCTATCAAACGCCCGCGCAGAGATCGGGGAACGCATCCCTCCAGTTGATTGCCGCCTAGACGCAAATACCTGAGATTGGCGAGATTGCCCAACTCCGCGGGTACCACGCCTGTCAGCCGATTGTCGTTGAGATACAACCACTCGAGCTTGGCAATGCTGCCCAACTCCGCGGGTATCTCGCCCGTTAGTTGATTGTTGTTGAGAAACAACTCCTCGAGTTTATCCATGTCGCTCAACTGCGCGGGTATCGCGCCCGTCAGCCGATTGTTGTTGAGATACAAGTACTTGAGCTTGTCCATGTTGCTCAACGTATGCGCGGGTATCGCGCCCGTTAGTTGATTATTTCTGAGAACCAACATCTCAAGGTTGTCAAGGTTTTCCAACTGCGCGGGTATCTCGCCCGTCAGTTGATTTTTGTCGAGAAACAGTTGCTTGAGCTTGGCAAGGTTGCCCAGTTCCGCGGGTATCTCGCCTCCCAGCGAATTGAAGTAGAGCAACAATTCCTCAATCTTGTCAAGGTTGCCCAGCTCCGCAGGTATCGCGCCCGTCAGTCGATTGTTGTTGAGATGCAATTGCTTGAGCTTGTCAAGGTTGCCCAGTTCCGCGGGTATCGCGCCCGTCAGCCGATTGTTGTTGAGATACAAGTACTTGAGCTTGTCCATGTTGCCCAACTCGGCGGGTATCTCGCCCGTCATATTATTGTCGGTGAGATACAATTGCTTGAGGTTGGCAAGGTTGCCCAGTTCTGAGGGTATCTCGCCTTTCAGTCGAATATTGAGGCCTATAGACAAAACCTCGAGGTTTGCGAGGTTGCCCAACTCGGCGGGTATCCCGCCCGTCAGTTTATAGTTGCGCCCGAAAATCAGTGTTTTGAGATTGGCGAGGTTACCCAATTCCGCGGGTATCCCGCCCGTCAGTTGATTGGCGTTGAACTCCAAAGTTTCGAGGTTGTCGAGGTTGCCCAACTCGGTTGGTATCTCGCCCGTCAGTTCATTGTTGGTGAGACGCAAATCGGCGAGGTTGTCAAGGTTGCCCAACTCGGCGGGTATTCTGCCCCTCAGGCTGCGATGGTTCTGGATTATCAATGTCTCGAGATTGGAAAGGTTGCCCATCCACGAGGGTATTCCGCCGCTCAGTGAATACCGATACCTGTAGTTGGGGAAGTTTGTGAGATTCAAATGCGTGAGATTGGCAAGGTTGCCCAACTCTGGGGGTATCGCGCCCGTCAGGCGTCCGGTGAGATGCAAATGCGTGAGCTTGGAAAGGTTGCCCAGCTGCGCGGGTATCGCGCCATACAAGGTTTTACGTGTCAAGTGCAATTTTGACGCGTCCAATTTTGACACGCGGTTGTTCGCTATGGTTACGCCGTCCCAGCCGCTGATGGCGCGATTTGCCGACCAGTTTAGGTTGCCGCGCAAGTCTAGCGTGGGCTTTGACGCGAGCAACGCGGCGCAGTCGGCCACAAGGCCGGTGTTGCGGTCGGGGTTAGGCACGGCCGCGCCGTTGGAGCAAGCCGTGGTGTACTGGGCGGGTATGGCGGGCGGCGCCGGCGGCGTGGGGGCTGCCGGCGGCGTGGGAGGCGCGGGCGGAGCGGGAGCCGCAGGGGCCGGCGGAACTGCCCGGTCGGCCGCGTTGAAGGCGGTGGCGTGGCGCGCGCCGGTGGTTAGCAGCGAGGCCGCTATGACGGCAATCATCGCAAGCAGGGCTAGGGCGGTTGCGGTTCTGATGGCGTATTTGGGCATATGTCTTGTCCTCCCGGCAGGGGTTTGGAGTGATGCCTCTAATGCTATCACCCCCCCCCGTTTTGTGTCAAGTGTTTTGGGCGGGAAATTTGGGCTGAAATGGGGTGAGTTTTGGGTGTTTGGGCGATATTGTGGGAAAATGGGGCGTTTTGGAATGTTTGGGCGAAAGGGTTTGCAGGCGCGGGCGAGGCGGGCAGATCGGCGGGGCGAACATCGCCGACGCCGACATAGCGCAGTTTTTGGACAGCGCCTTGTCTGCCGCATCCGGCTTTGACATAGACAGCGTGAACAGCGAGCTGGAGCGCTTGCCCGCGCCTGGCAGCAAGCTGACTATGGCGGCGCTCAAGGGCGCGCTCAAAAACCCCGCGCTGCTGCCGCCCGGCTGGAGCGCCGTTCCCGCGGGCGCCGACCATTGGGCGCTGACCAAGCCCGACGGCAGCCAATACCGCGTGACCACCGCGCGCGCCGCCCACGAGTACGCGGGCGGGCGGGTGGAGTTCTGGGCGCCGGGCAGCCCGGCGTTCCCGACGCGGGCTGAGGCGGTGGGGTAGGGGCGGCTGAGCGCCGTCCCGCCCGCTTTGCCTTGACAGCCGCCCGCGCAATGGTTACGCTTGATGTGCGCTCATTACGCGCGATTGCGCGGGCTCGTAGCTCAGCGGCAGAGCGGTCGGCTCATAACCGATTGGTCCCAGGTTCGATCCCTGGCGAGCCCACTTTCTTTTTGCCGCGCCTAAGCCAGGCGCGCGCTTTGCCGGCGGCGGGGCGCGCGCCGCTTTTCACGAAAATTCCGATGCTTGGTTGCCGCGCGTTGCGGCGCACAACAGGCGCACATAGAGAGAGGCGCGACGAGGGTTGATTTACCGCATTTTGGCGATGGCGCTGTTGGGCATGCTGGCTATGGGACAGACGCCGCTGCCCACCGAAGTGTCTATCTTTGACGCGCCGCTGCAGCTGTATAAGGGGCCGGCCGAGCCGTATGAGGTGATTGTGACGGTTCAGCCGCAACGGCCTAAGGTGGGGACGGTGCATTTCGCGGTGACGGTGCTGGATCCGGCTACGCAGACGCTTGTTGAGGATGCGCGCGTGCTTATCGTGGCATACAATCCGGACGGCGAGCCTACCTACCAGTCGCCGGCGCTGAATGATCCGGCTACGCCGATTCACTATTTGGGGAATATCATCTTCCGGGATTCGGGGCAGTGGTCGCTGGTGGTGAAGATCGAGACGGCGGCGCATGGGGAAACGCAGGCGGTGACGCCCATACACATCGCGCCGGCGGCGGCGGCGCCGGGGTTTGAGGGCGTGTTCGTGCTGGCGGTGGTCGCGGCGGCGCTGTTCGGGGGGACGGCGTACGTGGCCTGGAGCATCCGCCGCTCGCAGCGGGCGCGGGATGCCGCGCGGGATACGGCGCAAGACGCTAGTCGGTGATGTTTCGCAGCACAAGCGCATCCCCCTCTCGTCGGTAGAATACCTCTACGGGCTGCCCCAGCAGCTTGTGTTCGTTTAGGTGGGATGGCGCAAAGCCGGGGATGGCTATCCCCCTGCCCTCAAAGCGCCACGCCACGCCATCGCCGTCCAGCAGCTCCAGCGCCTCTAGCTCTAGCAGGGAGCGCGCATATACTTGCAAGACCTGTCCGCGGATGGATTGCGTCGCCGGGGCGTCGTCCGTTGGGCCGCCGTCGCAGGCTAGGGATGCCGCCATAATCAGCGCGCACAGGGCGGCTAGGGGGATTAGGGCTATTCGGGCGTGGAATTGGATAGGCATAGGCGGCGGCGCGGGCGACATAGGCGTTGTTTTTGTTTAAGACTATTTTTGAATTGCATTGAAAATTGAACTGATTTTGCGTTGCGCGAGAGCGGCGGGTTTAAGTACTTTGGATTTTATATTATGGAGGTATGAGATGCGAAAACTGATAGCCGCAACCACTTTGGCAGCCATACTAATGCTTTCGTGGACGATAAGCCAGCAGCAGGCGAGCGCGGATGCGAAAGAGCCGCTGTATATGGCGCTGATAGACCGGCATGCCACAAGCGCGTCGCAAGAGAGTCAGGATCTCGCGGTGTCGTTTGTGGGGCTGCTGTCCACCCTGCGGGAGGGGCAGCGGATAGGGTTTATGACGGCGGGGGATGAGTCGCCGATAGGGCCTTCGGTGTCCGGGAGCGTGGAGCATCGGAGCGATTACAAGGAGGCGCTGGCGCGTCTGGCGGCGTCGGGGGAAACCGCGGCGCCCGACCTGGCGGCGGCGCTGGCGCACGCGCATGAGGTCATGAAGTTCCAGGGCGCGGATGTGGGCTCGACGCTGTATGTGGTGTCGGGCGGCGCTGATGGCGAGATGCCGGAGAGTTCGGCGGCGCTGGATGGCGCTATCCGCGAGTTCAATCTGGAGGGCTGGCGGATTGTGAGCGTGGCGCTGCCGGGGGCGTCGGAGTACGCGGACGGGGCGCTGGACGCGGTGGCGAGCGGCACGGGCAGCGAGCGCTACCCGTTGGGTTCGCCGAATGATCTGAAGGTCATCGCGGACAGCATCCTGAGCCAGGACGCGCGGGGGACGCTGTTTGAGATAGGGCATGACGAGTTGGCGTCGGGGGATGTGTTCACGGCGGCGCTGAACATCGCGCCCAGCACAACGGCGGCGTCGCTGGTGTTCTTCAAAGAGGGGCCGACGGGTTCGCTTAGCCTGAGGAATCCGGCGGGCGTGGAGGCGACCGAGAGCGACCGCGCGCTGTCAAGCGTGATAGAGACGCCGCATATGGTCGTGTGGACGCTGGTGGATCCGGCGCCGGGCAAGTGGACGGTGGATGTGCGCGGCAGGGAAGGGTTCATATCGGCGTGGCATTATCCCAAGCATACGCTGAGCATGGACTTCGTGTCGTTTGACTCGGTGCCGTATGACCAGCGGGTGGATCTGGTGGCGTTCATATCGGACGGCGCGTCTAGGGTGGCGTCCACTGATGTGGAGGTTCGCGCCATCGTGACGGACGGGGCGGGCGAGACGCGGGCTTATATGCTGAACGACAACGGCGAGCTTGGCGACGCGGTGTCGGGCGATACCTACTATTCCACTACGCTGCCGCCGCTGGGGACTGAGGGCGAGTATGAGGTGGAGCTGGAGCTGTATTGGCCTCAGTATGATCACGCGATTTCGCGGCGCAAGGTGATTACGGCGCAGGCGTTCCCCTCTGTGGCGGTGGAGTTGACGGCTACTGAGGGGTTGACGCCGGGCGAGCGCGTCAATATCGGCAGCGCGGTGGTGAATGTCAAGGGGCAGCCATACGCCATACCGATAGAGCAGATCGCGGCGGATGTGTCTTCGGCGAGCGGCGGACGGGTTGAGTTGACGCCTCAGCGCTTGCTGAATACGGGGCATGCGTGGGCGTTTGACATTATGTTCACGCCGGCGGGCGAGGAGTTGCACACCTTGGCGCTGCGGCTGGATATGGAGTACGCCTCGCGGAGCTACTCGTTCATAAGCGACGCCGTGGTGCTGTCTTCGTTCCCGTTGCCTGAGCCGCCGGCGGCAGCGCCGGTTGCGCCCGCGCCCGCTCCGGCAGCGCCGGCGCCGGCAGCGCCCGCTCAGGTTATTATCGTATCGCCGCCGGCGGCTGAGACGCCGCCTGTGCAGGCTGACGATGGCGGGGTTCCCGCATGGGCGCTGTACGCCCTGGGGGCTATCGCGGTCGGGCTGGTTGTCGCGGTCGGCGGGTATGTGGCGTATGCGCTCAGCAGGCCTAAGCCATACGGGTATCTGTATGACGAGCAGGGCAAGCTGCTGGCGGATGTGTCCACGCTGCATCGCGGGCTGGCGGCGGAGCTGACATCGCGGAACTTGGTGCGCGGCGAGGAGCTGGGCGTAGCGGAGTTGAGAGGGCTGTCGCTGTATTTTGACCAGGGGCATGTTGACATACGCAGCGCGCAGACGGAGCCGAGCATCCGCATCAACAACAAGCCGCTGATAGCGGGGGAGCAGACGCGCGCGAACAACCAGTCTTGGATTGGCACGCAGGGCAAGCTATTCAGCCTGCGGCTGGGTTCGCCGCTGCCGAGCGATGAGCCGTTCCAAGCGCCGCTGGAGTTTGGCGGGGAAGACGCGCCGAGCGTTGCGCCGAGCGCGGGCGACGACTAGGGGGCGGGTTTAGCCGCGCCGTGTAGCGAAAGCATCCGGGCGGCAAAGGCGAGAGGGCGGTGGCGCTTGTTATCAAGCAGTGTCAGCGCCCTCTTTGCGTGGCTTGGGTATGCGCCGGGGGTATTCGGTTGTTAATGAGCGCGGGGGTTAGGTTTTAGGGCGGGGGTTAGTCGGATTCGGTTATGCGGATGGTTGCCATGGCGTCGCCGGGCTGGCGGGCGCGCATGGGGTCTCTGACGGCGATGGCGTTGACGATGTCCATGCCGTCGGTGACTTTGCCGAAGACTGAGTGGCGGTCGTCTAGGTGGGGCGTGGGGGTGAATGTGATGAAGAATTGGCTGCCGTTTGTGCCGCGTCCGCCGCGCGAGCCGGCGTTAGCCATAGACAGGACGCCGGGCGCGTCGTGTCGCAATTTGGGGTGAAACTCGTCGTCGAACTGGTAGCCTGGGCCGCCGCTGCCGGAGCCGGTGGGGTCGCCGCCTTGCGCCATAAAGCCGGGTATGACGCGGTGGAATGTGACGCCGTCGTAGTAGCCTTCGCGGGCTAGGAAGACGAAGTTGTTGACGGTTACGGGCGCCTCGGCGGCGAAGAGTTGGACGGCAATCTCGCCGCCATTCGCCATTTCAATGGTTGCGGTGTAGGTTTTGGCGGGGTCTATGACCATTGGCGGCGGAGATGAGTATTGCATTGGGATTGGTTTCTCCTTGTGTGATGTTCGGGTTTGATATTTGGCGCGATACGCGCGTTGTGGGATTAGTTTTGCTCTATGCGGATGGTTTTGATGGCGTCTCCGGGGGGCGCTGAGGGCGAGGGATCGCGGAGGGATATGTTCATTACGACGTCCATGCCCTCTATGACTTTGCCGAATACTGAGTGGCAGGATTCGGCGGCGCAGTTTTTGGGGCTGCCGTCGGGGTTTAGGCCGTCTAGGAAGGGGGTGGGGACGAATGTGATGAAGAATTGGCTGCCGTTGGTGCCGGATCCGCCGCGAAGGCCGGCGTTAGCCATAGATAGGATGCCGGGGGCGTCGTGGCGCAGTTCGGGATGGAATTCGTTGTCAAAGCGGTAGCCGGCGCTGCCCGTTCCTGTGCCGGTGGGATCGCCGGTTTGCGCCATGAAGTTTTCTAGGACGCGGTGGAATGTGACGCCGTCGTAAAAGCCCTCGTTGGCGAGGAACACGAAGTTGTTGACGGTGTTGGGGACGCGCTTTTCGAACAGGTCAATGACGATTTCGCCGCCTTTTTCAAGTTCAATGACGGCGCGGTAGTCTTGGGATTGGTCAATGGACATAGCGGGAGGAGCGTCCCAGCGCTTGGATGGGGCGGATTGCGCGGGCTGAGCGGCGGGCGCCGATTGGGCGGGCTGAGCGGCGGGCGCGGGCTGGCCGCCGGACATTTGGGGGGCGTCAAGCTCAGGCTGGCTTGCGCCGCAGGCGATGGCGGCGAGCAGCGCCAGGGCGGCGAGGGCTATGAGCGGGAGCATTGGTGTGGGTTTGGTGAACATTGTTGTCAACGCCTCCTGTGTTCGCGGGTTTCGCGGGGATGGTTTCGCGGGGGTTATTTTACAATAGCATAGGGGGCATTGTCAGGTTTTAGGGGGCGCGCGGGGGCCAAGCGGGGGTACGGGGGCGAGGGGCATGAGTGTCTGCGCCGGTGTTAGCGGCGTCTGTGTTGTCGGATTTATTGGCGTCCGTATCCGAGTTCTTATTGTTGTCGGCGTCTTTGCCGTTGGTAGCGTCCGTATTGGCGCTGGCGTCTGTGTTGTCGGATGCAGCGCCGGCTTTCCTGGCGGCGGCAGCGGTTTTGGCGTCGGATTCGTCAACGGCGCACTGCATTTCTTCGAACATCGCCATGACGTTTGCCTCTTGCTCAGAAGGGCATCTTGGTAGCGTTTGCCTATGCTGCCGCGCCGAGCGCAAAGCCGCCGCCCAGCTCACTCCAGAGTGAGAGGCGGAGATCCTAGCCCTATTCGAACAAATCCAGCACGAAAACGAAGAGCGCCAAGCAAAATCAGCCAAAAAAGCCGAAAAGCAAGCCCAAAAAGCCGCCAAGAAATCGGACGCAGACAAAGCCGCCGCGCACGACTACAACAACGAAATCACTGCGACTGACGCCAATGCCGGCAGCGTCATGGTGGTTGGTATTCTGATTGCGCACGTGGACATAGTTCTCCCCTTGTTTGCTTTAATTGCATCGGCGTAGGGCAACGATATTGTTATGGGATAGCCTCATTCGCTTGCCACAATTATGCCGAGCGCCAAGCGCGGAGGGGGGCGTCGTGGCGCGGTTTGGCAAGGTTAGCGGGCGGCGGGATGTAGCGCGGGATGGCGCACATCTGCCTATCGCCGCGCCACAGCAATCGCCGACGCCTTTGCTATCCTGGTGGATTGGGTTTTCTGGCGGGGGTCAGAAAATTCCTTGCTCCGCCAATTCCGCAAGTCTTGGGCCGAATACCTGCTTGAACTTCAGCAGGTTGTCAACCATCCATTTGCGGATGTCGTCGTGCTTGTCTTCGTCGTCAATGCCGCCATCCCTTATGATTGATATGCGGCATGCCCTTCGATTGTCCAAGCGTTGCCAATCCCAAGTATGAGATTCACCGAGAGCGGATTCGATGTCTTGCTTTTGTGCGTGGAGTGTGTCGAAGATCTCTTCATTCTCAGATTTGTCTCCACGGTCGATGTACAGCACAGTTCGGTGTCTTTTCCCGCCGTGCGTGAAAAAGCCGCTCCTATAGCTCAGCCCAGAGTGAGAGGACGAAAAGCTCTCCCACCATCTACCCGTTGCGTTTGTTCTGTTGTGGAGACTATGGTCGTGTCTCAGGGTATCTACCAATGGTTGGAAGAATTTCCTGTATTTCTCACCTCGTTCAGACACAATAACTTGCCTGCGGTTCTTGTTGTCCTCAGTCCAGCCATTGGGCGCTGCCACAACATCGAATCTAGGCGCAACAGGTGAGTCGCCTATTTTCCATGCCTCTATCTTGACGCCAAAGAATTCAGGGAATTCAGTGTCCTCCTCGTCGGCGCGCTTATTGAGCAATTCTAGAGCTGCGAGATGCTCTTCCTCAAAGCGCTCCGCGATCCAGACTACAACCTTTGCTGCGTCAAATCCCGCCGCATAGGTAAGCAGTTTGCCAAGATGGTCATGGTCTGACCATCCATATTGATTTTCTATTACTACGGGATGGCCTCCTACCTCGGCCAGCAAATCTAGCCGGTATTTCCCTACGGGAGGATTCTTTCTCTCTCGGTTCCAAGTCCAACCCCAAGGCGTCGCCGAGTTCGGATATGTTCTTAAACAGCCAAGGCGTGAATTCGTTGTTTTCCGTTTGCCAAATCCCCTTGATGTCCACCTTTTCGATTTTGCCTAGCTCTGGCACCTTACGCTCTGTAGTCATCCTAGTCTCCTTTTCGTGTGCAGTGCGCGGACGAGTTTTGGAAAGGCGCCAGCCTTGCTCCGCAACTATATCAAGCGGCGTGGTTGTTTGCAAGCGGCGCGCGGAAGGCCGTAGCGTTTCCATTCAGGTGGTTCAAGCCAAAACGCCCCGCATCTGCAGCAACACTAACAAGTTGTGAACCGTCCACGCCGTACCCATCCGCTCGCGCGCCCGTATCTCACGATTGAACCGCTCCAACAGCGATGTCGTCCGGTATCTAGTCTCGCCCGTCCGAAGATGCGTCAGCCCCTTTCGCAACGCCTTGACGCGCCAGCGCAGCGCCTTGCTGCGCGTCAGC
>CBDESO010000006.1:0-89636 GCA_965242555.1 Dehalococcoidia bacterium | reverse complement strand
GACTTGTCCGCGTTCTCGCGCTTGCTGGATCGGCTGCCGGGAGCTGACAGGTATGAGACAGACGCTTATCCGGTGTACGAATGGCTGCCTCGGGACAGGCATGTGATAGGCAAGGGCGGAGCGGTGAACTGGAATGAGGGGCTGCACTCTAAGCTGAGGAGCAAACTCAACAGGCTGGTAAGGCGGACAAAGGGCTACACAAAGAGCGTGGAGATGCTGAAACATCTGCTGGCGATAGTGTTTGAGGAGTGCCTAAATCAGTCCATCAAATCAATGAACACTGCAAGGTAAGAATACCGCGATTGCGGGCAACTTTTCCATTCGGATGGCGAGTATGTCTATCGCCGCAGCCGGTTGGACGGCATTGCCGCAAGCGCTTGATTTATCAGATATAGGGCGCTTGCCGAACTCTCAATATCGGCTGAAAAGAAACGCCGCCGCGTGGACGTCGGGCAAATGGCTATCGCCCTACCGCGAACTCCACGCGCCATAGGCTGCTCTCGCCGCTGACGAACTGGCCTGTGCGGATGCGGTCTATCGCATAATCGGGCAGCTCGCGCTCGGCAACGCACATATCGCCTATGCGCGCGCCGTAGTCGGCGAACCGGAAGTCCAGGTTGGCAAAGCCGGCCTCGCGCCTGTCCGCCGGCAGATCTGCAGGATCAACGGGAACTATGTGCAAGAAGAACCGCGCGTCCGCATCGCCCTCGGCGCAGGGTTCTTTGAGATACGCTAAGGTATCGCCGCTCAGATATACATCAAAGTCCGATTGGGCGACGGGCTGCCCGTAGTCGCCGGCGAGGATGCGGGCGTGAACGGCTTGCGCGGCGGCGCGGGCGGCTAAGTCAATGTCGGCGCGCCAGGCTGGTTCGCCGTTCACATTCTGCCCCGTGCTGATGCGGGCGATGGGGTAGTCGGGCAAGGATCTGCTGAGGATGCACTTGTCCTCGAAGAACGCGGCATGCTCGATAATCTTGAAGTCGCGGTTCTCGAAACCAAACTCGCGGCGGCTCGCGGGCAAGTCGGCAGGGTCGGCGGGGAATATGTGCAGGAATATCCACAAGTCGGTGGCGTGAGGCAGGAGCGGCGAGCAGTTTTCGTTGAGGTAGCGCAACTCGCCGCCATAGGCGTATATGTCGAAATCCGAGCGGGCGAGCGGATCGCCGTTTGCGGCGATGTCTTGGTATGCGGCGCGGTGGTAGTCGCGGTAGGCGGCGGATTTCGGCGCGAGTATGAATGAGACGCCGCCGCCGTATGCTCGGATGGCGTGAATCGCCGGCTCCTCAGACTCGTTCCATCGCTTGGCGCGCTGCCTGACATAAAAGTCCGCCTCATGCGGGGGCGAAAACGCGATGCGGTTTCTGTCGTGTTGGGGCAGGATTAGCGCGCTGCGGTTTGGCGCCCAGACGCTCAGCGCGCCGTCCGGGTAGCGCGCGAGCAGGTATTCAAGCGATTGCCGCTGCGCCGCCAGCAAGTGATCCATATCATACCGCTGTGCAATCGCGCCGGGCGTATCGGTGTCAACCAGCGCGTTGAAATAGACCTGCTGATGCGGATGCAGCGCCGCCATAGCGGTGATCGTGGTTAGCAACCCAAAGCCGACCGCGCCATACGCCAGCGCCCGCCGCGGCGTATGCAAGCGGACGCCGCCGCCGCCAATCCGGCCTGGCAATCGCGCCAACTTTTCCGAAATACCCCCCCCCATACGGATGTTCGCAATCCAGTGCAGCCCAATCGCCGCGAGCAGGCAGAACGGCGCCCACAAGAAGTACATATGCCGCCAGCCGTTGTGCGTGTTGGATTGCAGCGCGATAACCGCCGCTACGGGCAGCGCAAAGCAGCCGAGCAGCAGGACGCCAAAGCGGATTTCGCGGTCGCGGAGGGCGGCGAGAGGGCGCGTGATTGCTTGCCAGCAGATTGCCGCGCATCCGATAGCGCCCAATAGCAGCGTCAGCGGCGGCGCGGTTATGGCGAACCACACGGGGATGAAGTTCCACGGCACGGCGTCGGACTTGTATATCTCGCCCATAAACAGGTTCTCTACAATAGTGGGATGCTGCGACAGCGCTCGGACGCCGTCAATGAGCCGCAGCGGGTTCTCCCAATAGTATGGGTGAACGATGTACGCCGTAGCCAGCGTTGCCGCCAAGAACGCCGCGCCGGTGATTAAGATACGCTTGCGCTCCGACTTGCCCGCCCGCCACAAATCTAGCGCGCGCATAGCCAGTATCACTGGCGGCAGCATCAGCGCGAATGGGCGCAGATCTATCGCCAATCCCACGCCGACGCCGCACAGCAGAAACGCGCCAAGCGTGTCTTTGCGAAAGGCGCGGTGAGAGATGTACAGCGCAATGATCATCATCGCCGCGAAAGAGATGTCCTTGCTGTTAAAGAACGAGTTGGCGTAGAGGCGCGGATGCAGCAGGAATATCAGCATAGCGAGCAGCCCTATCCAACGGCTGCCCGTCATCCGATAAGCGAGCATGCCGCAAGCAAAGCCGCCCGCGATAAAGAAGATGTGGGTTATCAGGTGGCGCGTCAGGTAGATGTGGCGGGTGTCTTGCTGGCCGAGCGCGCGCTCCGTCAGCAGCAGGATCGTTTCAAAGGCGATGCCATAGTAGCGGTTGTGTCCGCGGGGCAGTTCTTCGGAGACGCCCAGAGCGTAGTCGGCGATGATGACGGTGTTTCGGCGTTGGGCAGGATCATCCCATCCCACCCCGTAGTCGTCCATCACGGCGGCGCCCGCGACCGCGAACAGCCCGCATAGGGCAAGCGCCTGCGCCCAAAAGGGCATGCGGCGCAATGGAGCAAGGCGGCTAAGCGGGGCAAGGCGGGACAGCGTTGGCGTCATCACGGGGGAATTATAGCAAGGCGGGCGCGTCAGCGGCTATGCGCCGCGCGCAATGGCGACGTTTCAATTCAGGCTGCCGAATATGTCTATCGCCACAGCCGGTTGGCCGGCTTTGCCGCCGGCCCGCTTTATCGGCTGCAACACAACTCGCCGAACTCTCAAAACCGGCCGAAAGAAACGCCGCCGCGCTTGCCCGCGTTAGAGCGCGGCTATGAACTCGGTTACGGCGCTTTGAAAGCCGGCGGGGCTGTCGCCCATAACCAGATGGCCGGCGCCCTCTATGGTTACAAGGCGGGCGTTTGGGATTGCGGCGCTCATCCGGTCGGCGGTGTCCAGCGCTATGATGTCGCTTGCGCCGCCGCGCGCGACCAGCGTGGGGCATTGGATTTGCGCGAGGTAGCCCCACAGCCGCTTTTCGGTTTCGGGATCGCCGCCCATCCGCCTGCCGGGGCGGCGCAGGCGCTTGTCGTATTTCCAAGTCCAGTTGCCGTTGGGCAGTTGCTTGAGGTTGTGCAGGATGCTGCCGCGAACCTGCTCTGCCGACCGGCGCGGGTTGAACTGCAATACGCGCTGAACGAATGCGTCAACCGACTCCAGCTCGTCGTCCTGCTGCACGAAGTTGCGGATGTTCTGCGTCCCCTGCCGCATATTTTGAGGCCCTGCGTCCACGATAACCAGCGCGCGCACCCGGCCGGGGTTGTTGGCGGCGTAGGTGAACGAGTTTCTGCCGCCCATAGACAGCCCCATCAGCACGAAGTCTTGCAAGCCCAGTTCTTGGACGATGGCGGATATGTCGTTCTGCTGCGTTTCGGGGGAGTAGTCGCCGTCCGCCGCCCAGTCGCTGTCGCCGTGTCCGCGCTGGTCGAGCGCTATGACGCGGTATTCGTCGCTGAACCCCAGCGCTACGAAGTCCCACGAATGGCAGGTTTGGGCGAACCCGTGCAGCAGCAGCATCGGCGGGCTGTCGGGATTGCCCCACTCAAGGTAGTGAAAGCGCATCCCGTTGGCGTCCACGAACTTGTCTTGCGGCGCATTATCGTTGGCGAATTGCACGCCCATCGCGCGGGCGGCGTCGTGCAGCGAAAGCCCTTGATTGGCTTGGTTGGAAGAGTCGGATGATTGAGCGCTCAAAGTGCGTTGCCTCGTTTCATATGATTTGCGCGTTGCGCCATCGCGCGGGTTGGCGGCGCGAATGGCGATGCTTGCGCCCAAAATCATACACTACGCGGCAAGGCATATCCAGAGCGGGTTTTGGCGGCGGCGGGAATTGTGGCGGCGCGTTTCTCTATATGGCTATGCCCTATGTCTATACGGCAGGCGTGGGCTATATGGCAGACCGGATCTATACGGCAAGCGTGGGCTATGCGATAGGCGGCCGGCGCGTGTGCCAGTCGGTTGCCTGCTCGTAGGCGTGGGCGACTTGCAGGACGCGCGCGTCCTCAAACGGGCGGCCGGCGAGCTGCATCCCGATGGGCAAGCCCTCGGATGTAAAGCCGCAGGGGACTGACGCCGTTGGGACGCCGCCGATATTGAACGGGCGCGTCAGCCGCGAGAGCAGCGCCAGTTTTGAGACGCTGACGCCGTTCACATCCACCGCGTCGTCCGCTATCTTGGGCGCGCCGGTTGCCGCCGCGGGCGCGAGCAGGATGTCGTATTTTCGCATAGCCTCGGCGATGCGGCGATTGTACTCGGCGCGGGCGCGCTGCGCCTTGATGTAGGCGATGGCGGGGGTTAGCGCGCCGTCTTCCAATCGGGCGCGAACATCGTCGCCGATGTCGTTGGCGCGCAGCCGCAGGTTTTCGCGGTGAACCTCGCCCGCCTCAGGCAGCAGGATAGCGCCCGAAATGGCGAGCGAGTCGTTGAGCGCGGGGATGGAGCATTCCTCCACATCCGCGCCCAGATATTGCAAGACGGCGGCGGCGGATTGGACGGCGGCGCGAACTTCGGGGTCTATCACATCGTAGAAATGCTCTTGCGGGACGCCTACTCGCAAGCCCGTGATGGGCTTATCCAGCAGCGCCGTGAAGTCTTCGTCGGGGCGATTGGCGCACGAGGGATCGCGCGGATCGCAGCCCGCGATGGCGTTCATCACCAGCGCGAGGTCTCGGACGCGGCGCGCCATAGGGCCGACGGTGTCCAGGCTGTGCGCCAGCGGGAATACGCCGTGCCTGCTGACCCTGCCGAAGGTTGGCTTAAGCCCTGCGATGCCGCACAGCGCGGCGGGTATGCGGATGGAGCCGCCCGTATCGCTGCCCAGCGCCGCCATGCACTGCCCCGCCGCGACCGCCGACCCCGACCCGCCGCTGGATCCGCCGGTGACGCGCGATGTATCCCACGGATTGCGGGCATGCCCATAGTGCGGGTTTTCGCTAGTAACGCCCAGCGCGAACTCGTGCATCTGCAGCTTGCCCAGCAGCACGGCGCCCGCGCCCCGAAAGCGCTCGGTCACCGCGGCGTCATAATCGGGAACGAAATCGCGCATAATCTTCGAGCCCACGGTTGTGCGGACGCCCTTGGTATAGTACAGATCTTTCAGCCCGATAGGGATGCCGTGCAGTGGGCCGCGATAGTCGCCGGCTAGGATGGCTTGCTCCGCGGCTTGCGCGGCCGCCATGGCGTCGTCGGCGAGCAGCGTGATGAACGAGTTGAGGCGGGCGTCGGTATCGGCGACGCGGTCTATGTGCGCTCGGACGAGCTCGACGGGGGAGAGCTCGCGGGCGGCGATGAGGGGGGCGGCGCGGGTGATGGGGAGGTGGGTGGGGCTATCCACGAGGAGGCCATCTCCAATCGTCTAGTTTGCCATCTTTCAGATTATTCGCTATTTCAATGTATGTTTGAACTTGCGTAGGCGGTTTTAGCGCAAATGCGGAGTTTCTCGGCACTTCGCTACCGCTAAACACTTCAACGCCTGTGCCTATCTCGCAGGTGAACTCATTGAAGCGGATATGCCTATCGTGAGACTCACCTCCAAAGATGTCGTTACGGCATAGGAAGACCTGGATTTGCCTTATGCCTTTGTCTTTGCTGAGTCCCAGGTTGGCAATCTCTTCGTCTAAGCGTCTATAAGCATTGAACTTATATTGCTCCGCGTTTGTGTATCCCGAAAAGATTGTGACCATACATCCGGGTGGTTCAGCGTGAACAAATCTAAGTAGATTGAGTAGACCGTCATTACGGCTCGTGTTTATGATGTTGGGCACAGCATACCTATCCACAATTGTAACCTGTGGTACCCTGGCCATAGTTCGTTTAGAATACATAGCCAGCAACCTGAAACGCTCTTGCCAGAGATCTTCGACTGACATGCCTTTTCGTATCATCCTCTGGGACAGGTCTTTCGCATTTTCAAGTCTGATTGCGAGATCAGCATGACTGAAGCGGATTGTCTCAATGCCGCCACAAACTTTGCTATATTCACCATCGCTTTCCGGGACACCGAATTCTAGAGCCCGGGCTTCTTCTATCAAAGCGAGAGCGAAAATGTCTTGATACTGTTCCAAGTCGGAGCAGGTCTGCATGCTTTGCCAAGCGATTGGATCGTCGATCCTAACGAATAGCGGCGAGCCGGATGAGTGGAAGTTTTTGATTGCCGTTTCTATTTCACTCCTGTAATCAGGATTGCTCGAATTGACGAGCGATCCAGAATCGACGAGAATGCCATTTGGAAGCCAACAGTTGCGCTTGAATCTTTCGAATCCGGCATCATCCGCATTGTCAAGAGCTTCAGGCTCAATTGCGAATTTCACAAACATATCTTTAGTACCCCATTATTTCGCGGTAGCCTTCGTCAAAGAAGCCGTGCGGCCACTCATCAATGAATCTGCCATCTTCGTCAAGCCGTAGTTGCTGTATTGTGCTGCTGCCGTCGTTTTGGGGGTCGACGTATAGCACCGACACATCCTTGTGGCTGATTTTGCCCTCGCGGATGCGCCGTTGCAAACGTCGGATAATCATCTCGCTGTGGGTTTCCACAATCCACCGATTGCGTGGCCCATAGGAGTGTTTAACTGCATTACCTAGTTCATCATCCAAATCTCGAACTATCGCATCTCCGCTGGTTTCTATTAGAAAGTCGGCGATGTTGGCTTGCAGGCGCGGGTGCAGATGTATCTCCGGCTGCTCCACGCAAACGATTGACCCCAACGGAGAAATCACACCCTGCACTATAACCGGCAATATCTGGTGGATGCCGAATCCCACATCAGCAAGAGTGACCGGGATATTAGGATGATTCGCTTCACACTCTTGTCGCCTTTCTTCCGTCCCTCGGCATTGGTGCGTTAAATAAATCTCAACCAGTTCGCTACCAACCACCGAGTCGCCGCTGACTGGCGCGGCATTGATGTTGTAAGGCACATCAAATTCCGCAAACCAGTGATTTGTTCTTGCGGTTAGGTAAGGGTTGTCCATAAGGACTTGCGGAACGTTTTCACCTCCAACACCAACGGTACGTTCACGGTTGGATCGCTCTTTCATAGCGTAATAACGCCGTGGAGGAGCCATAAGCGGCCCCAAGTAGATCAAGTTGTTCAGGTGATGTTTGTAGAAATAAGGTTCTTCGAATTCAATGGAACCCTCTGCCCCGCGGGAAGTAATCCTAAGAGGGATCCCATAGGAGGTAGAGATGTGCCAGTCATCGCGGTTATTGCCATCAACATTAGCATAACTATGATTGAAGTCGAGGCGTGATGCAGACGTAATAAATTCGTCCACATACTCTAAATGTTCATGGTATTCATCTGGAATTTCCTCTCTGAAAGTTCGCATAGATTGGATAAAGCGGAGCAAAGACTTTTCAGAGTCTTTGTCCAGTTTCAGGCTGTTGTGAAAAAAAAGGGGCGGCTCGCCAACCCCTCTCATCTCGCCAACCCCTCCCATTTTGTATTCAGCGCCAATACTGCTTGTGAATTCATAACCAAATTTCACAAGCTCATTAGTGCGGGAGTTTGGATCGTGTTCAAATTCCATAGCAATGGAACCGCATATACTAAACTCCGTATCGACGTATTTTGAGTATGCAAATACGTCACCCCATTTGGTGCGACGTTGTGGGAGTTGGAGTTCTGGGAGGAATTGGAGGAACATATCGCCTCCCTCCAATTCATAAGCAATGTCCACCTCAAGATTGCGCTTTGATTCATGATTATGAATCAAAGAAGAGTAGCTTCCCAGGTTAACCAGATTACCGTTTGCGACAAGACAAATGCTTGCATCGGTTTCGTCATCCAGGCCATAAGTCGCTTCACGCGCTTCGTGCGCTTCATGAGACTGCTTCAGCATGAGCAACGCCTGTATGATGCTACTTTTCCCCCCGGAATTCGGGCCATAGATGAGCGTTATTCTGCGGCCGAATAGCGCATACTGCATCTCGTCGCCGAATGCCTTGAAATTTCGCAGCCCCAGTCTTGTCAGCATATCTCGCGCCCGTTCCAATTCGTTGTGTTGCGATTAGCCATAGCCAGCGTGGTTTTATGGCGTAGTGGTAGTTTAGCGCATTCGCTAGATGTTGTCTAATCCCCGGCGCCGGCGGGTTGGCGGGCGGCAGGAGGATGGGACGCGGCGGCAGTTTCGGCCTCCAGCAACGTCGCCCCGATATTCCGTACCCTGCCATTCAGCAGCGCCGGCCCCACCGCGAACACTATCACCGCAAGCCCGCCTATGGTCACCGCAAACGGCGCGCCTAGGTAGTCGGCTATGCTGCCGGCCCAGCCGCCGCCTAGGGGCATTATGCTCCAGGTCATGCCGTAAAAGCCCATTACGCGGCCGCGCATGCGGTCGGGCACCATCATCTGGAGCGAGCTCATTATGGAGATCATATAGGTGGAGTTGAAGACGCCTACGCCGAACATTATTATCAGCACTAGCAGGAAGGACGGGTAGAATTGCGAGGCGAGCGCGAATGCGATGAGGCAGGCGCCGAATGCCACCGCGCCGCCTATGAGCAGCAAGCCCTTTTGGCGAAAGTTGCCTACGTAGCCGAGCAGCAGCGTTATGGCGAGCGCGCCTAAGCCGCTTACGCTCATCAGCAAGCCCTGCCCGTCCGCGCCCACTTTTAGGATGCTCACCGCGAACACCGGCATCATAAAGATGTACGCCATCCCGAAAAAGCTGTTGAAAAATGTCATGCTTATCAGGAACGAGAATACGGAGTTGCTCTTGATGAACTTGAGGCCGTCCAGCATATCCCGCGCGGGGTTGCCGCTGCCGCCGCGCGGGATGGGCGGCAGTGTCAGCGCCGCTATCACCAGCGCCATCGCCACAAAGCCGGATCCCGCTATGAAGAACGAGGTCGGCACTCCCAAAGTGGCTATGATGACGCCCGCCACCGCCGGCGCCACTATGCGCGTTCCCTGCCATATCGCCGCGTTCAGCGACACCGCGCTCATCATCGCCTTGCGCTCGATGAGATGCGGGTAGAGCGCCTGGCGCGCCGGCTGGTCGAAGGCGTTCACCGCGCCCGCGAAGAACGCTATCAGCAGCACATTGAACACATGGTCAAACTTGAACCAGGTCATCGCCGCCAAGACGAATATGAGCGCCGCCGTAATGAGCTGGCAGGCGATAATCAGGCGGCGCTTGTCAAACAGATCCGCGAATACGCCGCCGAACAGGTTCAGCGCTATCGCGGGCGCGGCGTTGACTATGCCCACATAGCCCAGATACGCGGGGGATTGGGTGAGCGCATAGACATGCCAGAGCAGCCCGAATGTGAGCATCTGAAAGCCGCTGACGGACGCCAGCGTGCCGAGCCAGTACGACCGATAGGCGGGATAGCGCAGCGCGGGCGGCAGCGCGGCGACCAATCGCGCTACCAATCGCGCCGTCAGGTCGCGCCATATCGCGCGGCTATTCGTGGTGTCAAGCGCCGTTGACATTAAGCGTCCGCCTCGCCCCGCGCGGCCGGCATCCGGGCGCGCGTCAGTCCCGCAGCGGTATCCGCCCCCAAGTGACCGCGTCCGGGTCGGCGGCGAGTCCCTTTTCGCGGATGGTCTGCCGTATGTTCAGCAGCGTATCGTTGACCTCGCCGGTCACATACACCCAGTCCGGCTCCTCCGGGAACCAGTAGGGGGATGTGATACGCACGACCTTATGCTCTGCGGGGTTTAGGTAGATACCGAATTTGGATATGTGGGGCAACATTTTCAAACCTCTGCGAATTAACTCTAACCTAACATAAGGGCGCGGCGGGGGCAACCGCGATATGGGCGCGATATGGGATGTGATAAGAGCGCGGCTTTGCGGGGCGGGATGTTGACGCCGATGTTGGCGCGGGATGTTGATGCGGGATGTTGGCGCAAGATACTAAACAGCGGGCGCAACGGCGGCGCAACGCCCTGCCGCCATACGCCGGCTATCGGCTATTCCACGGTCACCGACTTGGCGAGATTGCGCGGCTGATCCACGTCGCAGCCGCGCCGCACCGCGATGTGATAGGCGAGCAGCTGCATCGGGATTGCCGCCAGGATGGGCGATATGTCCGCCGACGCCTTGGGGATGTATATCACGCGGTCGGCTATGTCGGCGATGCGCTCATCGCCCTGCGTGGCTATGGCGATTACCGACCCGCCCCTAGCCTTGACTTCGCTGACATTGTTCAGCATCTTTTCGTATAGGTTGTCCTGAGGGACAAGCGCCACTACCGGCATATTCTCGTCAATCAGCGATATGGGGCCGTGTTTCATTTCGCCGGCGGGATAGCCCTCGGCGTGGATGTAGCTTATCTCTTTTAGCTTGAGCGCGCCCTCCATCGCCAGCGGGTGGCACTTGCCCCTGCCCAGAAACAGGAAGTCGGCGCAGCGGGAGTATTCGCGCGCCAGCAGCTCGTACTGGGACTGGTCGGCGGTAAGCGAGCCAATCATATCGGGCAGCCGCGCAAGCTCGCGCGCAATGGCGGCGACGCGCCCGGCGTCAAGAGCGCCGCGCCTGACGCCCATATGCGCGGCGAGCAGGTAGAGCGCCACAAGCGAGCAGACGAAAGTCTTTGTGGCGGCGACGCCGATTTCCAAGCCCGCGCGAATTGGCAGAACGCAGTCCGCCACGCGCGTCGCCTGAGCGCCCTCGTTGTTGCACAGCGTCAACTGGCTCACGCCGCGCCGCTTTGCCTCATCCATCGCCGCCAGCGTATCGGCGGTCTCGCCCGACTGCGATATGGACACGACCAGGGCGCGGTCGTCCAGCACGGCGTCGCGGTAGCGAAACTCGGACGAGTTGTCCGCCTCAGCCGCTATGCGCGGCAGCGATTCCATCCACATCCTGCCCAGCATACCCGCGTGCAGGCTGGTTCCCATTCCCAAGAAAATCACGCGGTTGAAACGGCGAATTTGTTCATCCGTGAACGCGAAATCGGGCAGGCTGATGTCCAGCGTGTCAAAGTGAACGCGCCCGCGCAATGCGTCGATGACGACTTCGGACTGCTCGTGAATTTCTTTGAGCATAAAATGCTTGTATTCGCCCTTGGCGGCGGTGAGCGCGTCGTAGGGCAGGTATGATGTGGGCTTGTGCAGCGCCGCGCCGTCCAGCCGCGCGTAGTCGGCGCCGCGCTTGGTGACGACCGCCATTTCGCCCGCGCCGAGATGCGCCACGCGGCGGGCATGCGGCAGCAGCGCCGCAACGTCGCTGGCGAGCAGCGTCTCTTCATCGCCGTAGCCGACCACAATGCCGCCTGAGTTGCCCACCTTGAACGCAACGATCTTGTCCGGCTCGCGGCGGGACAGCGCCACGATGGCGTTTGCGCCGCGGATGCGGTTGGCGGCGGCGCGCGCGGCGTCTTCGAGAGAATAGCCTTGCCGCATACGCGCCTCTATCAGATGCGGGACGCATTCGGCGTCGGTGTCCGATGTGAAAGAGTGTCCCTGCGCCGTCAGTTCTTCTCTAAGCTCAAGATAGTTCTCTATGATGCCGTTGTGCGCCACAAGAACTTCTCCGGCGCAGTCGGCGTGGGGATGCGCGTTGAAATCGGTGGGCTGCCCGTGCGTCGCCCAGCGGGTATGCCCCAGCCCGCTGCGGCCGTCCGGCAAGCCGCCGTTGTTGGCGAGGACGCTTTTGAGGTTGTTGAGCTTTCCCGCCGACTTGTAGAGCTGCGGCGCGCCCTTGCGGTCAAGCACGGCGATGCCCGCGCTGTCGTAGCCGCGATACTCCAGGCGGCTAAGCCCGTCCAGCAGGATGTCCGCGGCGGGGCGCTCGCCTATGTAGCCGATGATGCCGCACATAGTCAGTCGCCATCCCCGCGCGTTGCCGCCGCGTCTTCGTAGCCGTGCGCGTACACGCCTTGATACTCGCGCGGCAGCTGGAGCGCCACCCGCTGCATAATCATATCGGTTATGGACTCCAGCAGCTCTTTGCTGGGCTTGCCCTCTATGGGCGGGATGGAGAACACGGGGCCGATGTTCACGCGCAGCCTGCCGGTGGGATTGAAGACGCGCATCCAGGTTCCGAGCCGCTCGGTGCCCTCAATGCCGATTGGCAGGATGGACGCCTGCGAGTGCAGCGCGATTTGGGCGATGCCGGGCTTGGCGCGGGACAGCCCGCCGCGCGAGCGCATGCCCTCCGGGAACAGCACAACCGGCTTGCCCGCCCTGAGCTGGCCGATGACCCAGCGGTAGGCGCGGACGTCGCCGCTCTCGCGGTTCACCGGGAACGCGCCGTATGAATGCAGAAACCAGGTTACCGCATGCCCCATAAACAAGCCCGACTTGGCGAGGAAATAGACGCGGCGCGGCAGGCTGGCGCTCAGCAGCGGCGGATCGACGTTGCTCTGGTGGTTGGCGATTATGATAAGCGGCCCCATAGGCGGCACATTCTCTACGCCGTTGACTTTCCAATCGGCGAATAGGCGCAGCGCGATGCGTTGCAAGAAAATGCAGGTATGGTAGAGCCGGTTCATTGGCGCAATCCCGCGCGGCTTTCTATGCGAACTTTCGTTAGCCCGATGATCTCAGCCACGACTTCGTTCAGGGTCATATCGTCGCTGCGGATCTCAACGGCGTCCTCGGCTTGCCGCATGGGTGAGTCCGCGCGCTCGCCGTCTATCTTATCCCGACGGCGCAGCGCGCGCAAGATTTTCTGATACTCGGCGTGATAGCCGTCGCCGTCGGCCGCGCCGTATTGTTCTGCGCGGCGTCGGGCGCGCGTCTCCGCCGACGCCGTCAGATATATCTTCAGGTCGGCATTGGGCAGCACCACGCTGCCGATGTCCCGTCCCGCCATAACCACGCCGCCTTGCTCGGCGACCGCGCGCTGCGGCGCCACAAGCGCGCGCCTCACGCCCCCCACCGCCGACACCGCGGCCACATTGGCGTCCACGGCGTCGGTTCTGAGCGCGTCGGTGATGTCTTCGCCGTCCAACAGCAGGCGATCGCCATCGCCGCGGCGCTCCAGCCGGATTTCGGCTGCGTTAGCCAGCGCGGTAAGCGCATCCGGATCGCGCGCGCTAACCCCGCGTTGCAGCGCGGCTACGGTTATCGCGCGATACATCACCCCCGTATCCAGAAAGCGCACGCCCAGCCGCCGCGCGACCTCCTCCCCGGCGGCGCTCTTGCCGGACGCGGCGGGGCCGTCGATCGCAATAGCGAGGTCGTTGGGGATGTTCTGTGTATCCAAGCGGGATGCGCCTTTGACGATGCCTTGCCTTATTATAAGGTAAGCATAAGATAAGCGGGATGATTGGCGTCTGCCGTTTGCGCCTTTGGCTATCGCCGTTGCGGGGGGCATGTGGCAACGCGGGAATAATTATAGGGTAGCGGGTTGTGGCGGGCAAGAATTCGGCGGGGGGGGCATTCTCATATTGACGCTTTGTGATGTTCATTGCCGGGGAATTGATGCTATAATGCTCGCAAACCAATAATATAGCCTGCAACTGCGGCTAGTTGGCGCAAAACGCATGAACCGCCGCTGGACGCAAGTTTGGATTGCCGGGGAGTTGATAGCATGACAACTGCGACTGACACGAACACGGAGCGGATTGCGCGGCTGGAAGGCGCGTATGAGCATCTGGCGACTAAGGCGGACTTGGCGCAGATGGAGTTGCGCCTGACGCAGGAGATGACGCAGATGGCGCAAGAGATGACGCGGGTGGAGGCGCGGCTGACGCAGGAGATGGCGCAGGTGGAATCGCGCATGGCGCAAGAGATAGCGCGGGTGGAATCGCGCATGACTTGGCGGATGATTGGCGCGGCTGGCGTAATCATTGCGGCCGTGGGGCTTATTGTGCGGTTCTTGTAGTGGTAGTGGCAGACAAATGGTTCGCGGCTGGGTAGGTGTGGGGCGCGGCGCGAACTTTGCGCCCGGACGTATGATGTTAGATTAGAGGGGGTAAGAAAATGACGACTGTGACTGACACGAACACGGAACGGATTGCGCGGCTGGAAGGCGCGTATGAGCATCTGGCGACTAAGGCGGACTTGGCGCAGCTGGAGTTGCGCCTAACGCAAGAGATGGCTCAGGTGGAGTTGCGCCTGACGCAAGAGATAGCGAAGGTGAAATCGAGCATGGCGCAAGAGATAGCGCGGGTGGAATCTCGCATGACCTGGCGTATGATTGGCGCGGCGGGCGTAATCATTGCGGCCGTGGGGCTTATTGTGCGGTTCTTGTAACGGCATGCAAGGGGTTCGCGCGTCCGGGCAGGCGCGCGCGGCGCGAATTTTTGCGCCCGGACACTGATGATGTTGAAGGGAGTAAGAAAATGACAACGGCGACTGACCCTATCACGGAGCGAGTGGCGCGGCTGGAAGGCGCGTATGAGCATCTGGCGACTAAGGCGGACTTGGCGCAGCTGGAGTTGCGCCTAACGCAGGAGATGGCGCAGATAGAGTTGCGCCTGACGCAAGAGATCACGCAGGCGGAGTCGCGCATGGCGCAAGAGATGACGCAGGTGGAGTCGCGCATGGCGCAAGAGATAGCGCGGGTGGAGTCGCGCATGACTTGGCGGATGATTGGCGCGGCTGGCGTAATCATAGCGGCTGTGGGGCTTATTGTGCGGTTCTTGTAATTTGATGCGTTTCAAAATAGCGCCACAGTTGGAAATTCTTCGCGCGAAATCCGTTGACACCCCATTTTGGCTTGGCTATAATCATTAGCGATTAAGTCCTTTGGTGGTTCTAGCTAGGCGGCCCCACCCGTTCCCATCCCGAACACGGCAGTGAAACGCCTCAGCGCCGACGATACTGCATTCGCAAGGGTGTGGGAAAATAGGTCACTGCCAGAGGGCTTTTCTTTTTGAGCGCCGCCGCCCAATCACCCTCCCTGCCCAATCACTCCGCCGTCCAATTGCCCGCCGCCCAATCGCTCCCCTGCCTAATCGCGCCCCCGCCGCCGAATTTCGCGGCGCAAATCGTAGCGATTCGCGGCTAAATGTATTGATTTTTATCCCCCGAAAGATTTACTATTTTAATGTTGCGATGTAGCGCAACCTTTGCAATCTTTTAGCGAGGAATATAGTTGAGCATACGGAGGTGCGTTCAGCGATGAGCCGGAAATTTATGGTTATAGGGCTTGCGCTGGTGGCGCTGATAGCCGCGATTGGCTGTCAGCAGGACACCGGGCTAACTGAGGCGGATGTGCAGTCGCGCGCCGAGGCTATGGCGGCGCAAATGGTAGCCGACCAGATGGCGAACCAGCCCGCCGGCATGACCGATGCCGACGTCGAGGCGCGGGCGATGGAAATGGCGAATCAGATGATGATGGAGCAAGAGGGCGGCCGGCTGGCGTCCGTCAGGGAGCGCGGCCAGCTTATCTGCGCCAGCAACAACAGCCTGCCCGGCTTTGGCTCGGTGGACGCCGCGGGCAATACCGTGGGCTTTGACATTGACCTCTGCCGCGCGGTAGCCGCCGCGGTTCTGGGCGATCCCAACGCGGTCGAGTTCCGCCCCACCACCGCCGCCGAGCGCGGGCCCACGATGCAGTCGGGCGAAGTGGATATAATGTCCCGCAACACCACTTGGACTTCTTCCCGCAATATCGGCTGGGGCAACTTCGCGCCCACGATGTTCTACGACGGGCAAGGCTTTATGGTTCCCAAAGCCCTGGGCGTATCCGACATGGACGGGCTGCGCGGCGCGAGCGTCTGCGTGCAGCAAGGCACCACCACTGAGCTCAACCTGCAGGACTTCAGCAACCAGAACAACATGAACTTCGAAGTGCGGACATTCCCGGACAACATCTCCACGCAGAACGCATACCTCGCCGAGCAGTGCGACGCGCTCACGACCGACCGCTCCGGCCTAGTCAGCACGCGCGCCAGCTTCGACAGCCCGGACGACCACACCATCCTGCCGGGCACCATCTCCGAAGAGCCGCTCGGCCCGGTTGTGCCGCACGGCGATGAGGAGTGGTACGACGTGGTCTCCACGGTGATGGCCATCCTCATATACTCAGAGGCGTTTGGGATAACCCAGAGCAGCGTGCCGACCGCCGTTACGGGCGACACCGCCGTTGACCGGCTGTTCGGGCTGGAAGGCTCCTACGGGCAAGAAGACATCGGGCTTGACGCCACGGTGGCGCAGACCGTCATTGGCGCCGTGGGCAACTACGGCGAGATCTACGACCGCTACCTGACGCCGCTCGGCTTGGAGCGCGAGGGCAGCCGCAACGCGCTCTGGAGCGCCGCGCCCTGCTCCGACTGCCCCAAGGGAGGCCAGGTCTATACCGCGCCGCTGCGGTAGCCTAACTAGCGCCGCTTTATTTCGCGGCAAATCAGTAGTATAGTATCGGGGAGAGGACTGAATTCAGTCCCTCCCCGGTTTTTTATGCGTTCAATCTACCCGTTTAACGGGCGGCGGCGAGTCAGGAGTGGGGAATGGCTAATCTGAGTATGAGATACGCGATAGGCATAGGCGCGCTGCTGCTCGCGCTTGCGGCGGCATGCGGCGGGCAGGACGACGGCGCGGCGCAGCAAGCCCCCGACTCCCAACCAAGCGTTGCGGATGCCGAAAGCCGCCTGGACGCAGTGCGCGAGCGCGATATGCTGATTTGCGCCAGCAACAACGCCATCGCGGGATTCGGCTTTCTGGAAGACGGCAACAATGTGGGCTTTGACATAGCGCTCTGCCGCGCGGTAGCCGCCGCCGTGCTGGGCGACGCGAGCAAGGTGGAAGTGCGCCCGGTCACCGCAACCGAGATGGGCGCCACGCTGCAATCGGGCGAGGTTGATATGATAGCGCGGACGCTCACCGTGACCACCTCGCGCGAGGCGCAGTGGGGCAACTTCGCGCAAACGATGTACTACGACGGGCAGGGCTTTCTAGTCCACAAGCATCTGGGGCTGACGAGCGGGCAGGAACTCGCGGGCGCGACCGTCTGCGTTACGCAAGGCACAACCACTGAGCTGAACTTGCAGGACTTCTCTGACCTGCACGGCTTGGGCATCCAAGCGGTTACCTTTGAGAAGACCGACTCGGCGGTAGAGGCGTATCGCAGCGAGCAGTGCGACGCTTTCACAACCGACCACTCCGGGCTGTACGCCTACCGCAGCGGCTTTCCCGACCCTGAGGCGCACGACATCCTGCCGGACACCATATCCGAAGAGCCGCTTGGGCCGGGCGTGCCGCACGGCGATGAGCAGTGGTACGACGTGGTCAAGGCGGTTATGGCGATGCTGATATACGCCGAGGCTTACGGCGTGTCTTCGGACAACGTCCCCACGGCGGAAACCGGCAACACCAAGATTGACAGGCTGTTCGGGCTGTCCGGCTCTTTCGGGCAGGAAACGCTTGGCTTGAACAAGACGGTGGCGCAGGACGTCATCCGCGCCGTTGGCAACTACGGCGAGATATACGACCAATATATGGCGCCGCTCGGCTTGCGGCGCGAGGGCGGCCGCAACGCGCTTTGGGCGGCGGCGCCCTGCTCAGACTGCCCTAAGGGCGGGCAGCTCTACTCAGTGCCGCTGCGCTAGATTGGGCGGCTAGGCGGCTAGGCGCTTTCTATCGCGCCGATCCGCGCCGAAAATCGCCGCAAAATCGCCTAAAACGCGAATAAGCAAAGAACTCCGCCCTCTCGCGCTGGCATATGGGCTAGTATGTTTGGCGGCTTTGCGGTAAAATCCCCCCGTGTAAAGTCCGGTTCGTTTGGGGCAAGTGATTTCTATGGCGCAAGCGCCCGCATCAGAGCGGCGGCTGCCGCGATTTCTGACATACCACGGCATCCCGCTATGGCGAAACATCGTCGTTATCCAGTGGGCGGCGCAAATCGTGTCCGCCGTGGTGGTAGTGGCGCTTGTGGCGTGGTTCTTCACGAATATCGGCAACGCCATCCAAGAGCGGGACATCCCCTACGGCTTTAGCTTTCTTTCGCGCGAATACCAGACGCCCATAGGCGAACACTTCATCCCCTACGAATCCTCCGATACTTTCCTCTACGCGCTGGGCGTGGCGTTCACGAACACGCTGATTGTGTCTGTTGCGGGCGTTGTTCTGGCGACGCTGCTGGGCATCTTTATCGGCGTTGCGCGGCTGTCCAACAACTGGCTTGTGGCAAAGCTGGCGACCGCATACATCGAGTTCTTTCGCAACGTGCCGCTGCTCGTGCAGCTGCTGTTCTGGTTCTTCATATTCCTGACGCTGCCGCCCGTGCGCGAGGGCTATGTGATAGGCGGGCTGTTCTACATCAACAACGGCGGGCTGTCTATGCCCTGGGCGCTGCCCACGAACATTGGGCTTGGCTTGGCTTGGGTCGCATTCGCCATAGTCGGGCTGATAGCGGGGATGCTTGTGGACAAGCGCCTGACGCAGCGCGAAACGCTGACGGGCAAGCCCGCGTATCCCTTTATCAGCGGATTGGCGGCGGTAGCGGCGGTCTGGCTAATCGGATGGATCCTGCTGACGATCATCGGCGGAGAGTCGCCGTTCAGCCTGTCCGTCCCGGAGCCGCAGGGCAGGTTCGGGCGCATAGAGGGCGGCTTTACCGCGCGCGCCGGGCTGCTCATCCTGCTGCTCGGCTTGGTGATATACACATCCGCGTTCATTGGCGAGATAGTGCGCGCGGGCATCCAATCGGTGGGGCGCGGCCAGACTGAGGCGGCGCGAGCGCTTGGGCTGTCCCCAATGGACACGCTGCGCCGCGTGATATTCCCGCAGGCGCTGCGCGTTATCATCCCGCCACTGATTAGCCAATGCCTCAACCTAACCAAGAATAGCAGCCTGGGCGGCGCCGTGGGCTATACCGACCTGACGAACGTAGCCGTAACCATGACGCAAACCGCTCCCGCCGTATCCATCTTTATGCTGATTATGGCGGGCTACCTGGCGATGAGCCTTGCGTGGTCGCTTGTGGGCAACATCTACAACCGCGCCATCCAGTTCGGCGGGAGGTCAAGACTATGACTGCCAACGCGCCGCCCGCTCCCGACCATATGCCGCCGCCGCGCACCGAGGTCGGCGTTATCGGCTGGATGAGCAAGAACTTGTTCAGCAGCAAGTTCAACGTCGTCCTGACCCTGATTAGCGGCGCGGGCATAGCGCTGGCGCTTGTATATGGCCTTGTCTGGGTATTCCGCGACGCCGAGTGGGGGGTGATCGCGCAGCTTGGCGGGCGCTTTATCATCGGGCAGTACAATACCGACCTCGCCTGCCCCGGCAACAATTGTTTCTGGCGGCCTCAGGCGTCGCTGATGCTGGTCGTGGCGTTGCTTGGGATGGCGTGGGGGATGACGCGCGACGACGTGGCGCGCAATGTGGCGCTTGTGGTGGGCATCGCCGCCGCCGCATTCGCCTTTCTGCCCTACGGCTTGGACAAGATGGGCATTGACGTGCGCCTGCTGCTGCTCGCCAATCTGCCCGCGCTCGCCATCGGCTATGGGCTGGCGCGATACACGCCCTTGGGGACGGGCATGCGCGTCAGCATCGCGGGAGTCGTGATATTCGTGCTGACGCTGCTGCTGCTGCGCGGATTTTCGTGGATGCCGGGCTTGCAGCCGGTTTCGGTAATCTACTGGGGCGGCTTGATGATAAACCTGATACTGGCGGTCGCCGGCATCACGCTCAGCCTGCCCATAGGCATAGCGCTCGCGCTCGGACGCCGCAGCCGCCTGCCCGTCGTCAAGATACTCTGCGTGGGGTTCATAGAGATATTCCGCGGCGTGCCGCTGATAACGCTGCTGTTTATGTCCCAAGTGCTGATACCGCTTGTGTTCCCTGAGGACTTCGGGGTGAATTCGCTGGCGCGCGCGGGCATAATCATCACCCTGTTCAGCGCCGCGTATATGGCGGAGAACATACGCGGCGGGCTGCAGGCGCTGCATCCCGGCCAGGCGGAGGCGGCAAGGGCGCTTGGGCTGGCCGGCTGGCAGACCATACTCTTCATATCGCTGCCCCAAGCGATACGCAATGTCATCCCCGCCATAGTCGGGCAGTTCATTGGGCTGTTCAAAGACACAAGCCTAGTCTATATCATCGCTATGCTGGACATAGTGGAAACCGGGCGCACATTCATACTGGGCAACCCCGAATTCCTCGCCAACGCGCGCGAAATGTTCGTCTTTCTGGCGGTGGTGTTCTGGATATTCACCTACGGCATGTCGTACATAAGCGGCAGAATAGAAGACAAGATGGGCGTGGGCAGGCGATAATCCGGCGCTAAGCCGCAAGCCGCGCCGCCCGAAACCGCGCGCGCGTATATTCGCGCAGACGCGCATGCGACGGAGGCTGATTATGAGCGTGAACGCAAGCAACCAAAACGGGGATGTGGCGGAGGACATTATCATCTGCCGCGGGCTGAACAAGTGGTTCGGCAATTTCCAAGCGCTGAAAGACGTCAACACCACAATCAAGCAGGGCGAGCGCGTGGTGATTGTAGGCCCGTCCGGTTCGGGCAAGTCCACTTTCATACGCACAATCAACCGGCTGGAAGAGCACCAGTCGGGCGATATTATCGTGGACGGCATTGAACTCACCGAGGACGTCCACAACATAGACGCCATACGCAGCGAAGTGGGGATGGTATTTCAGCAGTTCAACCTATTCCCGCATCTGTCGGTTATGGACAACATCACGCTCGCGCCGATAAAGGTCAGGAAATGGCCGCGCCGCCAAGCCGAAGAGACGGCGCGCGAACTGCTTGAGCGCGTGGGCATACAAGAGCAAGCCGAAAAATATCCCAACGAGCTTTCCGGCGGGCAACAGCAGCGAGTGGCAATCGCGCGGGCGCTTGCCATGCAGCCCCGCATAATGCTCTTTGACGAGCCAACCTCGGCGCTTGACCCCGAGATGATCAACGAAGTGCTGGACGTGATGCGCGAGCTGGCGTACTCCGGCATGACGATGCTGATAGTCACCCACGAAATCGGCTTTGCGCGGGAAGTGGCGGATCGCATCATAATGTTTGACGAAGGCCGCATAGTGGAGGAAAACACCGCCAACGAATTCTTTGACAACCCCAAGAGCGAGCGCACGAAACTATTCCTGTCGCAGATCTTGTAGCGGCGGATGGCGGCGGGGCGTATCGGCGGCGCGTAGCCGGGCATATAACATATAAGAGGACGTGCGTGTACGCGGCTATCGCGGCGGCTTTGGGATGCGGCGTCAGGCGCGGCGATTGCGCTAATTCGCTAAGATGCGCCGCTTGAACGCTTGAATACAAGCCGATTTGCTAGTATGATTACGGCAATGCCATTAAACGCCATTAGGATGCCGCGTTAGCGCCGCGAACCCCGCGCCAAGAACCGACCAGGAACCCGCCGGGAACGCCGGCGGCGCAAGCGCATTGAACAACATCTTTACACTTTCAAAAATTATGAATATAATGGTTATCAATGGACTATTTTAATGAAAGGCCTGTAAGAGCGTGACATCGAACAGCCCCTCCGAAGACCCCGGCATTATGCCCGCCCCATCCAACGAACCCGCCCCGGAGACCGTCGCAGCGGATCCCGTCGCACAGGAGGTTCCCCCCGTCGAGGAAGTTCCCGCCGCCCCGGAAGTCCAAGCGCCGGCCGCTGAAACGCCGGCGCCACCCACCGCGGCGATAGACGACGTCCAGCCCCTAGATGAGCTTGACGACGAAGACTACGACGCCGACCTGGACGAAGACGCCGACTCCATGGATTCCATGGAAGGCGGCGGCATGCAAGATATGGGCGAGCTCCTAGACTCTATGGAGCCCATCAAGCCGCTCCGCAGAGGCGAGGTGGTGGAGGGCGTGGTGATGCGGATAGACAGCGACGGCATACTGGTCAACATTGGCCACAAGTCCGAGGGCGTCGTGCAGCAGCGCGAAATGCGTAGCCTATCCTCCGAAGACCAGGCGAGCATCGCCGTTGGCGACCAGATAGTCACCTATGTCCTCAGGCCCGAAACCGCCGACAACGCCGCCATCCTGTCCATTGACCGCGCATTGGGCGAGGCGGGCTGGCGCGAACTGGAAAAACTGCAAGACACCAACGAAACCGTTGAGGGCCAAATACTCGCCTTCAACAAGGGCGGCGCTATCGTGGACGTCCAAAAGGTGAACGGGTTCGTCCCGATGTCCCAGCTTGTCAGCGTCTCGCGCGAGATATTCAGGGAAATCCCGGACGGCGACCAGGACGGCGAGGCGCTCGCCCGCCGCGCGCAACTGCAGGAACGCGACACCGGCAAAGTGCTGCAGCTCAAAATCCTAGAGATAAACAGAAGTCGCAACCGCGCCATATTCTCTGAGCGCCAAGCCGTTCAAGAGTGGCGAGACGCGCAGAAAGCCCGCCTAGTGCAAGAGCTCAATGTGGGCGAAATCCGCACCGGCGAAGTCACCGGCATCAGCAGTTTCGGCGCTTTCGTCGATCTCGGCGGCGCCGACGGACTGATTCACATATCCGAAATGTCCTGGGGCCCCGTCGCCAAGCCGGACGACGTAGTCAAGATAGGCGACCAAATCAAGGTGTATGTGCTGCGGGTGGATGTGGAAAACCGCAAGATAGCCCTCAGCCTGCGGCGGCTGGAGCCGGAGCCTTGGGAAACCATACACGAGCGGCTGCATGTGGACGACATCGTGGACGCCAAGATAACCAAGCTCACCAACTTCGGCGCATTCGCGCGCGTTGAGGGCAACATCGAGGGGCTGATACACATATCCGAGCTGTCCGACCGCGTTATCGGCCATCCGCGCGAAGTGGTGTCCGAGGGCGACGACGTCCGCCTGAAAGTGCTGCGGATAGAGCCTGAGCGACGCCGGCTTGGGCTAAGCCTCAAGCAGACGCTTGACCGGCCTATGGGCATGACCTTTCAATAAGGGCCAATAAGGGGCAGCATTAAGGGCAATCCCAACAAGCCCCGCCGAACTTTTTGTTCACACAGAACTCCGCCTTAGGAGAAGAGAATGGCAAGCAGATTCGAGAAATTCACCGAGAGAGCGCGCAGGGTGCTGTCGTTAGCGCAGGAAGAGGCGCAGCGCTTTAACCACAACTACATCGGCACGGAGCATATCCTGCTGGGGCTTGTGCGCGAAACCGACGGCGTCGCCGCCAGGGTTCTCTCCAATCTGGGCGTTGAGCTGCAAAAAGTGCGCGCCGCCGTTGAGTTCATCATCGGCAGGGGCGAGCGCACGACGCCCGGCGAAATCGGCCTCACGCCGCGCGCCAAGAAGGTCATCGAGCTTGCCGTGGACGAGGCGCGCCGCCTCAACCACAACCATATCGGCACCGAACACCTGCTCATCGGGCTTATGCGCGAGGGCGAGGGCGTCGCCGCGGGCGTCCTGGAAAGCCTAGGCATCAACCTGGACAAAGTGCGCGGCGAAACCAGCAGCATCCTATCCCAATCATCCCAAAGCCAGCAGCGCGGCAGGCGCGGCAAAAGCGGCAGCAAAACCCCTATGCTGGACGAACTCGGCGTCGACCTCACCGAGCAGGCGAAAGCCGACAAGCTTGACCCCACCGTCGGCCGCAGCAACGAAATCCAGCGCGTCACCCAGATCCTCAGCCGCCGCACAAAGAACAACCCCGTGCTGGTCGGCGAGCCGGGCGTGGGCAAGACCGCCATCGTTGAGGGCCTCGCCCAGCGCATCGCCGACGACGAAGTGCCGTCAACACTGCGCGGCAAGCGCCTAGTCACCCTGGATATGGGCTCGCTCGTCGCCGGCACAAAGTATCGCGGCGAATTCGAAGAGCGCCTCAAAAAGGTCGTCAAAGAGATAACCGAATCCGGCAACTGCATCCTCTTCATAGACGAAGTGCATACGATGGTGGGCGCCGGCTCGGCGGAGGGCGCGGTGGACGCCGCCAACATCCTCAAGCCATCCCTCGCGCGCGGCGAACTGCAAACCATCGGCGCTACCACACCCGACGAATACCGCAAATACCTGGAACGCGACACCGCGCTTGAGCGCAGATTCCAGCCCGTCCAGGTCGAAGAGCCCACCGTGGACGAGTCCGTGGAAATCCTAAGGGGCTTGCGCGGCGAGTACGAAGACTACCACAAGCTCACCATATCCGAAGACGCGCTGACGGCGGCGGCGCATATGGCGGCGCGCTTTATATCCGACCGCTCGCTGCCCGACAAAGCCATCGATCTCATTGACGAGGCGGCGTCAAGAGTGCGTATCAATAGCGCCGAGCAGCCGCTCTCGCTCACAGAAGTCCGCAAGATGCTGGAGCGCGTCAGCAAGGAAAAGGACGAGGCGCTGTCCGCCCGCGAATACGAGCAAGCTGCCGAACTGCGCGAGCGCGAAAAGGCGCTGCAAGAAAAACTGGAAATCCTGCAAGCCGACTGGGAAGACGAGCAGAACTCCCACGACCCGATAGTCACCGAGGACGACATCGCCGAAGTGGTGAACATGTGGACGGGCATCCCCGTGGCGCGCTTGGCGGCGACCGAATCCGAGCGCCTTGTGCATATGGAAGAGACGCTCCACAACCAAGTGTCCGGGCAGGACGAGGCGATTACCATCATATCCAAAGCCGTGCGCCGCGCAAGGGCGGGCTTGAAAAACCCCAAGCGGCCAACGGGCGTATTCCTGTTCCTAGGCCCAACCGGCGTGGGCAAGACCTACCTAGTCCAAAAGCTCGCCGAGTTTATGTTCGGCAGCGAAGACTCTATGATCCGGATAGATATGTCCGAGTTTATGGACAGGCACACCGTCGCGCGGCTGGTCGGCGCGCCCCCCGGCTACGTCGGCTACGGCGACGGCGGGCAGCTCACAGAGGCGGTCAGGCGGCGCTCGTACAGCGTCATCCTGCTGGACGAAATCGAGAAAGCCCACCCCGAAGTGTTCAACATCCTGCTGCAAATCTTCGACGACGGCCACCTCACCGACGGCAAGGGCCGCCGCGTGGACTTCCGCAACACCGTCATCGTCATGACCAGCAACATCGGCTCCGACCTCATCCGCCAGGACAGGTCTATCGGCTTTTCGGCGCGCGGCGAGCGCGCCAACACCGACGAGCAGGCTTACGCGCGCATGCGTAATAACGTCCTGGACGAAGTCAAGCGCTTCTTCCGCCCCGAATTCCTGAACCGCATAGACGGCACCGTGGTATTCCACGCGCTCAGCCGCGACAATATGAGCGAAATCGTGAACTTCCAGCTGCAAGACGTCGCCAGCGAACTCATAGAGCAGGGCATGTCAATGGAAGTCGGCGACGACGCGCGCGAGTGGCTGTCCGAAAAGGGCTTTGACCCGCAATTCGGCGCGCGCCCCATGCGCCGCCTGCTGCAAGACCACCTAGAAGACGCGCTATCCGACGCCATCCTAGCGGGCGAGCTCTCCCCCGGCGACATAGTCCTGGTAGAGCTCAACGACGCCGGCGACGGCCTCCGCGTCCGCGCCAAAGCCAAGCAAGAACTCGCGCTGCCCGTAGCCGGGCTGCCCGTAGGCTAGGCAAAGCGGCGCGCCGCAAGGCAGGCAAGCGAAAAGCCCGGCATGAGCGCTAACTCAGGCCGGGCTTTCTTGCGCCCGCCCCCCATCCGGCGCAAGGGCAACGCCTAGCCCGCGTCGGCGGCCTTTGCGGCGGCGGCTATGATGTACTCAATCGCCCTCTGACCCTCTTGACGGCGGGAAAACAGGGTGTTGTTTTCGGGAGTGATGACCATACCCGCATCCACCAGCAAGCCGTGTGCGCTCCTGCGCTCTATCGCGGATTTGCTTATGAAGTCCGCAAGCGGGGCCCAAGACTCCTCATCCGTCCAGGCGTGGTAGCATCCGGCAAGAACCCTGATGAATGTAGTGTTGTAGGCGAAAGTTCTAGCCCTCATGCGCGGGATTTCAGCGTTCTTTGTTTCGCCGCTTTGCAAATTTGCGAATTCCTCTCTAGCGGCAGGAAGAAACTCGTCCGCCCACACGCGGCAGCGCTCGTACATATCGTCCAGATCCAGCATGTATTCTTCGTTACGTTCGCGGCTGATTCGTCCGCGGTATCCGACTTCTGCCACCTTCAAGATTGACGCCAACTGATTGATTGCCAAAAGGCTTTGGCTGGTAGCGGATACCGAAGAGCTCTCCATCTCTACCCGCCCCTTGAATGTGCGCCCTTCCTCGGCAAGGCGGACTGCCGTCAGGTTAAACGCGTCGCGCTGGTCAAACAGCGCAACGACGTGTTGTTCGATGCGCTTGGTTTTGGATGCGTCCACGAACATTTGCTGCAGTGTTCTGATGTTGTCCTCCGCGTAGAGAACTATCGTCATAGACGCTTTTCGCAAGGCGTCTAGCTTATCGGCGCGCCTTTCACTTTGGGACAAGACTGCGAGAACATCCTGTATGGCGCGGCGGCGATGCTGCCCGTCGAATATCCGCATTGTGTTGACGCGATTGGTTCGGATACGCATTTCGCCAAAGTTTTGGCTGACCGTCCCGTCTTCATTGGCATAAGGTTGAAACTCAACCGCGTCTTGGGCAATGCCCAGCATCATAGAGCCTAGCAGCCAGTCCTCTTTCTCATCCAAGTACGCCTGGATGTTTTTGGCGTGACTAGGCGTGAGCCTGCGGTTGGCGTCCTTTACCACATCATCCTCTACCCTTTGGGGCAGCAACCCGTCAAGCGTCTCAAGAGAGAGCGCGAAGTAATAGACATCCCGCCCGCCTTGGCGAAAGCGGTGAGCGGGCATTGTCAGGCTGTACTGATTGGCTGTCTGTATAACTAGCGGCATTTCATTCCTCCGGCTTGGGTAAGCGGTTCAGTGTTTATTGGGTATTAGCGGTTGCCTGCTTGAGTATGTAATCAATCGTATTGAGTACGGCTTGTTGCTGCGCTGCCGGCGAAGTGCCGCCAGGAGCGACCAAGCCCGAATCTATCAGCAGACCTTCGTGGACGCCGGCGGTCAGAGAACTGCCGTTTATGAACTCTGCCAGCGGTTTCCAATCAGGATTGTCTTTCGTCCATTCCCTATAGCAGGCTGCCAGTATTCGGATTATAACGGCGTTATACGCCATCGTCTCCGTGCGCTGCTGTGGAATGTCCTGGTTGTCAATTTCATCTGCCATCAGGGTGTTGTATTCAGCTCTGGCGGCCGGCATGAAGTCGTCCGACCATTCACGGCAACGATCATACAGGCTATCCAGCTCTAGCATGTACTCATCGTTTCGGTCTTTGCTGACGCGCCCATTATAGCCAACCTCAAGGGTTTTCAGTGTCCGCGCCAGCTGGTTAATGGTTATGATGTTCGGGCTGGTTCTGGCGACTGAAGTGTGCTCCATATCTACGCGCCCATTGAACAGGTAGCTCTCTTTCGCAAGCCACAGCGCCGCCAGGTTGAACGCATCGCGGTGGTCGAAACGCGCCACTGCGTTTGCCTCAATCGTCCTAGTGTGCGCGGCGTCTGCGAACATCTGCCGCAACGCGTCGATGTCAGACTCCGCGTACAGCATAATGGGCAACGATGCGTATTTCAGATCGCGCAGTAGCCTAGAGTATTGGGTGTTGTGGGATAGTTCGTAGAGTATGTCTTTGATGGCGCGGCGGCGATGCTGGCCGTCGAACATCCTCATGCCGGCGACGCCCTCGGCGTTGATTGTGAGTTCACCCACCGCTGTTTCGGCGTCAGGGTCGGGCATATACGATTGGAACTCTATCGCATCCGGGCTAACCCCAAGCAACAAAGTTCCTAGCAGCCAGTCAGGCCTCTCCTCCAAGTATTGCTGTATCTCTTTGGCGTGGCGTGGGGTTAGCGGGCGGTTGGCGTCCCTAACCATCCGGTCGTCCACGCGGTCGGGCAACGTCCTATTGAGGGTTTCCAAATCCAGCGGGAATGCGTACACATCTCGCCCGCCCTGCCGGAATTTGTGCGCGTGTATCCTGAACAGCGGGAGTAGCCTGCTCCGGATAATCTTCACGGCGTCGCCCTGTTCCGGCCTGTTAATCGCCGATAGCATTTCGGCTATGTTGTCCAGACCTTCAATGGCGTAGTCAAAATCCACATCCTCAGATCTGGGATGCGCCACCATATTGCGCGCATCGGCTATGGCGCCCATCCTGCGCCACACATTGTTATTTCTGTTGAAAGCGTTGTTAAAGCTATCCCGCCAGTAGGTTCGCACCAGCGACAGGAAATCGCCGATGTCTAGGGAATCATCCACGCTGAGCCCCGACTTCCTGTTAGCCTCGTACTGGTTGTACTGCCCATCGCGCAATGCCGTCCTGATGGCGGTTTCGACATTATTGCGGGGGACGCGCTTGAGGTTGCGGACGATGAACGGGCGCATCTCGTCGCGATATATGGACAGAGCGTCGTCTAGCGCCTGGTAGTTGGGGCGATCTGAGAGTGTCATGCTAACCTCTTCTTGAACTGATTATGTAGTGTGTTAAATAAGCGGTAATTTAATCGCTTATTTAAGAAATAGCATAACACACAGATTAGTGTGTTGCATAGTATTTATAGCGGCAATTACCCGCCAAGTTGGAAAATCGGCGGATAATCCCCTAATCCAACCCAACCAACCCCATCACCACCCCCGTCACGCTCCGCATCGTCGCCGGGATGTTCGCCCAGAACTCCTCCAGCGCCGCCTCGCCGGCGCCGTCGGATATGCCGCGCAGCTCCAGGAACGGGACGCCCGACAGCTCAGCCGCCCTAGCGCCGCCCGCGCCCTCCCATGCGACCGCCAGCGCGCCGCCCGTAGCCTCGCGCACCTCGCGCGCCCGCTCGCGGCTCGCTATGCCCTCATCGCCGCTCGCCACGCCGCCGAAGTGCAGCCCAAACGGCAATCGCCCGGACGCCGCCAATTCCCGCGCGGCGGCGATGAGCGCGGCGTCCCCCGCGTATGTGGGCAGCGGCAAAACTATCAGCGTGTTGCCGCGATTGAAGTCATGCTCTATCGTTTCGGTGGCGACCACCACATCGAACTTGTTCACCGACTCCGCCAGCGCGCCCGAAGTTCCCGCGCATATCACCGCGTCAACGCCGTCCAAATTGTCCAGCAGATGCCGCGTCTGCACTCCGAACTGCGTTTTGCCCAGCCCGCCGCGCGCCACTATCAGCCGCCCGTCCGCGAACTCGGTCGCCGTCAGCCGCCCAACCGCGCGCTCTTCCCCCGCGTAGCCCATCTCGCCCAACACGGCGGCCATCGCCTCAAATTCAGGATCTATCGGTACCACCACTAGCGTTGCCACAAGCGGATTCCTCCTTGCTGCGTTTCGGGTTGCGTTTCGGTTTATTCAGTCTAATTCGGCATAGCCGCGCCCGTAGCGCCCGGTCGCGCCTAGATTACCCGCTGCTCCCTGAGCGCATCCAGCGCCGCCTCGTCGCAAGCCAGCCGCTCGCCGAACACCTCGGCGTTATGCTCGCCCAGCAGCGGCGCGGCGGCGAATTCCACGGGCGAGTCGCTGAGTTTCACCGGGCAGCCCGGCAGCGTGAACTCGCCGCGCGTGGGATGATCCACGCTCACAATCATCTCGCGCTCGCGCAGATGCTCGTCCGCGTAGATGTCAATCGCGTTGAAACAGGCGCTGCACGGCACGCCCATTTCGCCCAAGATACGCATCACCTCAAACTTGGTGTGGCGCTGCGTCCATTCCTGTATCATGCCGTTGATTTCGGATGTGAGCGCCTCGTCGTACTGCGCGGGATCTCGCAGGCGCGGGTCGTCAAGCAGCTCCGGCTTGCCCAGCGCGTCCGCCAGCGCGCCCCACATCGCGGCGCGCACGGGGAAGGCTATCATATACACATAGTCGTCCGCGCCGCCCGGAGCGCAGCGGAATGTTCCCACGCCCGGCCTGTTGGCGGCGCCGCCGTTGCCCGTGCGCGGCGGCGAGGCGGCGCCCTGCTCGGCGCGCGTCATCCAGGTGCGCCCAAGGTTCACGATGGCGTCCTGCATTGACACCTCCACCACCTGCCCTTTGCCCGTGGTCTGCCGCTGCCACAGCGCCGCCAGTATGCCGATGACCGCGTGCAGCCCCGTGCCGGAGTCGCCGGCGGTGATGCCCGGTTTCATCGGCGGCCCATCCGCCTCGCCCGTGGAGCAGAACGCGCCGCCCGCCGCCTGCGCCACCGGGTCGAAGCTCTTGTAGGCGCTGTACGGCCCGTATGTGCCGAACCCCTTGATGCGCGCCAGGATGACGCGCGGGTTGGCGGCGGCGAGCGTATCGTAGTCCAAGCCCAGCCGCTCCAGCGCGCCCGGCGACAGGTTTTCGGCGACAATATCGGCCTGCCGCACTAAGTCCAGCAGCATCGCCCTGCCGCGCTCGCTCTTCAGGTTGAGCGTAACGCTGCGCTTGTTGCTGTTGTAGTGCAGGAAATAGTTGGAATCGCCGTCCGCGTTCATAATGCTGCGGCCCGGATCGCCGCGCGATGGGTTTTCCACCTTCACCACATCCGCGCCCAGCCACGCCAGCATCTGCGTGCAGGATGTCCCCGCCTCATACTGCGTCAAGTCAATCACGCGCACGCCATTCAGCGCCTTGTCCATAATCCAACTCCTTATCGGCTTAGGCTGTGATATGTGAGATATAGGTATAGGGTAGGCTGATTGCGGGTTTGCTATGTAGGATGCGATGCGGGTTGATATGCCGTAATATGCCGCGCTATGGCTATGCGATTGCGCGGCGGATTGCGTAGCCGGGCTTGCGATTTCAGGCTTATAAGGGATGCTTTGGGATGAGCGGATTGCCGTCCCATATCAGAGTGTCAGAGCGTTTCGCCCAGCCACGCCCGCAGCTCGTCCGCCATATCCTCGCGGCGCAGCGCGGCGTAGATGGACGCCTTGAGCATCCCCAGCGGCGTCCCCACATCGAAGTGGTCGGCGCTGAACCGATAGGCATACGCGCCCTGCCGCGCCCGAACCGCCTCTATCGCGTCCGTCAGCTGGATCTCGCCAATCGCGCCCGGCGATATGCGCTCCAGTGCCCCGAACACATCCGGCGTCAGGACATAGCGCCCCACTATCGCCAAGTTGGACGGCGCATCCTCCAAGCGCGGCTTTTCCACCATGCCCCTGATGCGATACACCGCGTCCGAGATGGGCTCCGGATCTATAATGCCAAGGCTAGGCACGGCGGCGTCCGGAACTTGCTTGACCGCCACCACGCAGGCGTTTCGCTCGGCGAACACATCCATCATCGCGCCAATCGTGGGCGCTGCCGAGTAGATAATATCGTCCGGCAGAAACACCGCGAAAGGCTCATCGCCCACAATGTCTTTGGCTTGCAATACCGCATGCCCAAGCCCACGCTGCTCGTCCTGATACGCCACCTCGACCTCCACCGCAGAGGATACGCGGCGCAGCTCAGCCAGCAACTTATCGTTGCCGCGCTCAGCCAGCGCTTGCTCCAGCGCCGGCGCCGGCGTGAAATAGTCCGCCGTCGCCTCCTGCCCGCGCGATATGACCAGCGCCACGCGCTCTATGCCCGCCGCCGCCGCCTCCAGCGCCGCGAACTGAATCGCCGGCTCGCTCAACACCGGCAGCATCACCTTCGGCACGCCGCGCGTAACCGGCAGAAACCGCGTGCCGAACCCCGCCGCCGGTATAACCGCTTTGCGTACTTGCATATCACCACACCTCGCGCCCAAACGGGGGCGCCGCTCTCTATTTATGGCTAATTTTGGGAAACTGAATAGGGATAATTCGGGGATGAATCTCAACCGACTATGCGCCCAAAACGGCGCGAAATAGCATAACGACGGCATAGCAATGGCAACGCCGCCGCGCAACGAATGATAGCGCCGCCGCCGCCATTATGCAAAATCGCAGCGCCGTGTGATACGCGCCGCGATATGTGTGATATGATGCGCCACGCGGCGCGAATTCGCGCAAATAACCAACCGCCGCGCCAACCTGTGCGCGATACATCCCGATAGACTGCATCCCAATAGATAAGGAGTGAACCCTATGAATCCGCTAGACAAGGCAGAGATTGGCGCTACCGGCCTAAGCGTAACGCGCTTGGGAATGGGCGGAGCGCCCTTTGGCAGCATGCCGCGCGAGGACGCCGAGCGCCAAGCCGCCGCAACCATTCGCGCGGGCTTGGATATGGGCATCGCCTACTACGACACCGCGCCCCTGTACGGCGCCGGCTGGAGCGAGCGCTACTACGCCCGCGCGCTCGCCCACGCGCCCCGCGACTCATTCGCGCTGTCCACCAAAGTCGGCCGCGTCCTAAACCCCATAGACGCGCCCGCCGGCGCCGACATCTTCACCAGCCCGCCCGCGATGGAAGTGGTATTTGACTTCACCCGCGATGGCGTCCTGCGCTCTCTAGAGGAAAGCCTCAAGCGCCTCGAGCTTGACCGCATAGACATCGTATTCATACACGACCCCGACGACCACCACGAGCAGGCGCTCACGCAGGCGTTCCCCGCGCTCGCCGAGTTGCGCTCGCAGGGCGTCATACGCGCAATCGGCGCGGGCATGAACCACTGCGAGCCGCTCGCCCAATTCGCCCGCGAGGCGGACTTCGACTGCTTTCTGCTCGCCGGCCGCTACACCCTGCTAGACCAGTCCGGCCTAGACGACCTCCTCCCTCTCTGCCGGCAAAAGCGAATGAGCATTATACTCGGCGGCCCCTACAACAGCGGCATACTCGCCTCCGACCTAGACGACGAGAGCGCCGCCACCACCTACTTCTACAACGCCACGCCCCCTGAAGTGCTAACGCGAGCGCGCCGCATAAAAGCCGTCTGCGACCGCCACGCCGTCCCCTTGAAAGCCGCCGCCCTCCAATTCGGCCTAGCCCACCCCGCCGTAGCCGCCACCATCCCCGGCGCCATCTCCCCCGCCGAGGCCCGCGAAAACTTCGCCATGCTCGCCCACCCCATCCCCACCGCCCTCTGGGCCGAGCTCAAGCGCGAGCGCCTCATCCCGCAGGAGGCGCCGGCGCCTTAGCCCGCTACCAGCGTCGCGGCGAAAAGACGCGCGTAATTTACGGCAAGAATTGAAACCCGCGTTGTGATAAGATAAGCGCGTTAGGCAAGAGATTGAAAGGAACCGAATGAACATCAATCGGCACATTCCCACCCGCGCAATCAGAACCGCAACCGCCCTAGCCCTGGCGTCAGCCATAGCCCTATCCCTGCTACTAACCGGCGCGGACGGCACATCCGCATCTTACGCAGACGCACCCGCCGCCGCGCCCATCGCAAACCAGTTCACCGAGCAATGCTCCAACGGCGTCGCCGTGTATGATCCCGCGAACAAGCCCGACCTTGTGGCGGACTGCGCCATTCTGCTCGCCGCAAAGGACACGCTTGAAGGCACGACGGGCAACCTGAACTGGTCGGCGGATGATGACATCAACGATTGGAACGGCGTAAGCACAGCGAACAACCGCGTGTCAGGATTGGCTTTGCCCCATAATGGCTTGAATGGCGCGATACCGTCGGAGCTGGGCAACCTTGCGAATCTCCGGAGTTTGGATCTCCGCGGCAATGACCTGATGGGCGCGATACCCGCGGATCTGGGCGATCTCTCCAATCTCATCACGTTGGATCTCGGCTTCAATGAACTGACGGGCGTGATACCCGCTGAGTTGGGCAACCTTGCCAATCTCACCGCTTTGGATCTCATCGTCAATCAACTGACTGGCACGATACCCGCTGAGTTGGGCAATCTTGCCAATCTCGAGACGATGGGGCTCTCCGACAATCAACTGACGGGCGCAATACCGTCGGAGCTTGGCAATCTTTCCAATCTCGAGGTGCTGCGGATCTCCGACAATCAACTGACGGGCGTAATACCGTCGGAGCTTGGCAATCTTGCCAATCTCGAGACGATGGGGCTCTCCGACAATCAACTGACAGGCAAGATACCCTCAGAGTTGGGGAACCTTGGCAATCTAGGGAGTTTGGCTCTACCCAGAAACCAGTTGACTGGCGCGATACCGCCGGAACTAGGCAACCTTGCCAATCTCAAGGGTTTGTATCTCAGCGGCAATGACCTAACGGGCGCGATACCGCCGGAGCTGGGCAATCTTGCCAATCTCAATTGGTTGAGGCTCGGCGGCAATCAACTAGCAGGAGCGATACCTTCTGAGTTGGGCAACCTTGCCAATCTCGAGAATTTGAGTCTCGGCGGCAATCAGCTGACGGGCGCGATACCCCCGGAATTGGGCAACCTTTCTAAGCTCACGGGGCTGATTCTCGGCAACAATCAACTGACGGGCGCAATACCCTCGGAACTGAGCAACCTTGCCAATCTCGAGGATATGATTCTCGATGACAATCAACTGACGGGCGCAATACCCTCGGAATTGAGCGACCTTGCCAATCTTGGGGGATTGTGGCTCGAAAATAATGAACTGACTGGCGAAATACCGCCGGAACTGAGCAACCTTGCCAATCTTTGGGCATTGTATCTCAACGGCAATCAATTGACGGGCGAGATACCCTCGGAATTGGGCAACCTTGCCAATCTTGAGGAATTGTATCTTTCCAATAATGCTCTGACGGGCGCAATACCCTCGGAGCTGGGCGATATTTCCGAGCTTTACTTTTTGAATCTCTACGGCAACCGACTAACAGGCGCGATACCGCCGGAACTAGGCAACCTTTCCAACAATCTCACGGATTTGGATCTCGGCAACAATCAACTGACCGGCGCGATACCGCCGGAGTTGGGCAACCTTGCCAGTCTCAATAATCTGCATATCAACGACAATGACCTCACGGGCGCGATGCCATCGGAGTTGGGCAACCTTGCCAAACTTCGTGTTTTGCGTCTCCACGGCAATCAACTGACGGGCGCGATACCCCCGGAGCTAGACAGCCTTGCCAATCTCGAGATTTTGAATATCAGCGACAATGACCTCACGGGCGAGATCCCCCCGGAACTGGGCAACTATTCCAATCTCCACACTTTGCGTCTCGCCAACAATCAACTGACAGGCGCGATACCCGTGGAACTAGGCAATCTTGCCAACCTCCGCGTCTTGCGCCTCAGCGGCAACCGGCTTGCGGGCTGCATCCCCGAATCCCTGCGCCAGCCTTTGGGCAGCGATGAGATAGAGTTGATTGGGCTGTCAATTTGCGTTGCGATAGCCGCCGAGCTCGCCGAGCAATGCTCCAACAGCATCGCCGTGCCTGACCCCGCGAGCAACCCCGGCCTGGTATCCGACTGCGCCGCCCTGCTCGCCGCAAAGCCCACGCTCGAAGGCGCGAGCGGCAATCTGAACTGGTCGCCGGACATTCGCGTCCACGATTGGGATGGCGTAGGCGCGGATAACAATCGCGTGTCAAGCTTGTTGCTGGCAGAATATCGCTTGAATGGCGCGATACCCCCGGAACTAGGCAACCTTGCCTATCTCATAACTTTGGATTTCGCCAACAACCAACTAACGGGCGCGATACCTTCTGAGTTGGGCAACCTTGTCAATCTCAGCGATTTGTATCTCCACAACAACCAACTGACGGGTGAGATACCGCCGGAACTAGGCAACCTTGCCAATCTTCTGAGGCTGCGCCTCAGCGGCAACCGGCTTGCGGGCTGCATCCCCGAATCCCTGCGCGAGCCTTTGGGCAACGATGAGATAGCGTTGATTGGGCTGCCAATTTGCGTTGCGCCAACTCTCACGCCCATCGATCCCCGGTTCACCGAGCAATGCTCCAACGGCGTCGCCGTGCAGGATCCGGCGAGCAACCCCGGCCTTGTGGCGGACTGCGCTGCTCTGCTCGCCGCAAAGCCCACGCTCGAAGGCGCGAGCGGCAACCTGAACTGGTCGCCGGACATTCCCATCAGCAATTGGCATGGCGTAGCCATTGACCACCACAATCGCGTGAGAGAATTGTGGTTGGCCAAACATGGCTTGAATGGCAAGATGCCGCCCGAACTGGACAATATTTCCAATCTCGACAATTTGCAACTCAACGGCAATCAACTGACGGGCGCAATACCGCCGGAACTGGGCAACCTTCCCAATCTCTCGGAATTGCGTCTCGATGGCAACCAACTGACAGGCGCAATACCGCCGGAATTGGGCGACCTTTCCAAGCTCGTCATTGTGTTTCTATCCGGCAATCAACTGACGGGCGAGATACCGCCGGAGCTGAGCAACCTTGACAATCTCGGGCTTTTGGAGTTCTCCTTCAATCAGCTGACGGGCGAAATACCCTCGGAATTAGGCAACCTTCCCAATCTCGGGGCTATGAGTCTCAGCGGCAATCAACTAACGGGCGCGATACCGCCGGAACTGGGCAATGCTCACAATCTTAATTGGTTGCTTCTCAGCAGCAATCAACTGACAGGCGCGATACCGCCGGAGTTGGGCAACCTTCCCAAACTCTCGTCTTTGATGCTAAACGACAATCAACTGACGGGTGAAATACCCTCAGAGTTGGGCAACCTTCCCAATATCAACTCTATGCACCTCAACAACAATCAGCTAACGGGCGCAATACCGCCGGAACTAGGCAACGCTCCCAATCTCGGAAGGTTGCGCCTCCACGGCAACCACCTCACAGGCTGCATCCCCGAATCCCTCCGCCAGCCCTTGGGAGACGATGAGATAACGCTGATTGGCCTGCCAATCTGCGGCGACACATCCGACACCGACGCCAGAGTCAGCGCCCTTGAAACGCAACTCGCCGATCTTGCAAGCGTCCTAAGCGCACTCGAGGCGCAGCTCACAGACCTTGCCAACAGGCTAACCGCGCTTGAGGGCGCAGCGAGATAGCGCCCCCGCAACGCCAACCGCAACTCCCCCGCGCCATCGCTCGCGGTAGCGTTTCCATTTAGGTGGTTTGATAGTAATATACGCCCATCACCAAAGGAGGCTCGCGAATGGAACTTCTCTACGAACTGGAAAGCCAAGCCGACGAGTTCGTCGTTGAGCGGCTGCGCCGGACTATCGCGGACGCGCTATCGCAATACAAGCCGATGTGCGAGGAATGCGATGTGGCGATGGCGCGCCATCACAGCTACGAGCGAACTCTAATCGCCAAATACGGCGAGATGCGGCTTGATGTCCCTGTGTTTCGCTGCGGCGACTGCGGCGCGATGACTAGCGGCATGGATGTGATAGGCAAGGGTCAGGCGCGAAAGCGCTATTCCAAAAAAAATACGGGATGAGGCGATGAGGCTTGCGGCGCAGGGAGTTAGTTACGAGCGCGTGGGCAAGATGCTTGGGTTCGCCAAGAGTACGCTATGCAAGTGGCTGAAACAGGAGCGATACAAGCGCCCCAAGCTGTCGGGCGAGGTGTTAGAGCTGGACGGGATATGGACGCGGGTAGCGGGCGGGAAGTTGGAGTTGAAGGTAGCGCGGGATGAGCGCGGCGTTGCGGTGGCGTCTGCGGGAAGTTGGGAAGACGCGGTTGCGGCGGCGCGCGATCTGGGCGCTGACGCGCCTAGGCATATCGTCAGCGACGGCGATAGGGCGATAGAGAGCGCGATAGATATGGCGTATGGCAGGGGCGCTCCGCATCAGTTGTGCCAGTTCCACCTGCTGCGCGAGTGCGCGCGCAACATAGGGATCGTGGGGTTCGCGGAGGCGAAGGCGCTGCTTGGATCGGATGACATAGAGCAGGCGCGAGAGCATGCCGGTCGGATCGTGGCGCTGACGCGCGGCAAGGCGCTGCGCTGGCGCGTCAAGGCGTTGCGAAAGGGGCTGACGCATCTGCGGACGGGCGAGGCTAGATACCGCACGATGTCGCTGTTGGAGCGGTTCAATCGTGAGATACGGGCGCGCGAGCGGATGGGTACGGCGTGGACGGTTCACAACCTGCTAGTTCTGCTGCAGCTGCGGGGCGTTCTGGCTTGAACCACCTGAATGGAAACGCTACCCCATAGACGCGGGCTTTATGGTGTGAGGTTGGGGGAATTGTAAAGTACAAAGAGTCAGATGTGACTCCCGTAGGGAGTCCCTCCCGACTTTATGCCGAAGTATAGGTTGTACATAGACGAGTCGGGCAATTCCGATAAATAGAAAGGGAGGCGTGAAAGCCTCCCTTTCTACGATGGGCAAACCATCCCCCTCCACAATAGTGGATTGCGTATAGTTTATCAGTATTTTCTGTGTTTGTTGCAATAGCAACGGGCGTAACCATCGCTTACTGGCCTGCTGCGTTGCCACCGGGCGTTGCCGTGGGAACCGGCGGCGGCTAGCCGGTGCCCCATCCAGCGGCTCCAGGGCGGCGACGGTGGTGATGGCTATGCGCGCGTCGGCTATGTCGCCATTCTCGCCGTATGCTCGCAGGTGGTAGATGTAGTTGGTCTCAGGTTGGATGCCTTGCGTGTCTTGGTAAAAGGGAGCGCCGTCGGCAGGCGCGTCCGCTAACTCTGTGAAGTCGGCGTCGGAGCGCTTGCGGCGCAAGATGCGGTGGCCGAGTACGCCGTCGGCGTTATCTGCGCGATCCCAGTAAAGTTTTACGATGGGAACCCAGGAACGGTTCACACGATCCAGTACCGATGTCGCCGATAGACGCTGTATTCCGGTCGCAAGCGGCAAATCTTCAGGGGATGTGGTTGCATACCTATCCTCTTTTAGGCCGCGAGCGCGACGATGTAACTTCGCGTAAGGCAGCGCCGCAAGCTGCCTCAACTCCGCAAGCGACACCAGATCGACGCCATCCGACAAATCGCCCGCTATGCCGGATCTTGGATAATCTAATAGGAATGTTCGCTCATCGCTTGCGCCCGAAACTTCGCTCTCGGATGCGGCGGGCAACCATTTCTTTTTGCCAATTTGCCTGTAACTCTCGCCGCGATATGGACTAAACCATCCCAGTCCAAAATGGTCTTTTCGGTTTTGTATGTCAATATCCGCCATCAGCACAATCGCCTCTCGGTCGTCCCATTGAGAATTGCGATGCTGCCAGAAATACTTGGATTTCCAACGCGCCTCCTCTTCAGTATCGCCCTCCGCTTGTTCCAAATAGGCATATCCCCAAATCGGACTGAGGCCATAGCCGCCCTTGAGGTATTCCAATACCTCGAACTTGAACTCCATGTACGCGCCGAAAGCCTCGTTTGCGCCCGGCGACCTTATTTCCTCTTCAACGCCCAACAGCCTAACTCGCGCTACCACGCCCGCCTCCAGAATAGAACCCTCCAGTGTGTATGTGATTGGCGGCGTGTGGTGATGCGGCGGCGGTGGAGGCGTCCACGGCTGAGACATATCTGCGCCTTTGCTTGCCCACCACAGAGCGCTTGCCCCCAGGAAGATTAGCGCCGCCAACAGCGCCGTCCCCGCATATGCAAGCGCTTTGAATTTGCGCCGGGTAAGATTGCGCGTCATAGGATTATCCTAATAGGTTTGCCGTCTAGCGTTGGCGGGCGCGAGGCGCATTGTCAGCGGGGTTGCGGTTGCGGCGGTTAGATGCGGTAGAGCGTTTCGGCGTTCCCCGAAAACATCGCCCGCTTTTCGTCAGGCGTGAAGTCGGCGGTGATTTGGGCATAAGCGGATAGCAGGGTGGCGTAGTCGCTGAATAGGCTGTCGACGGGCCAGTTGGTGGCGAATAGGGAGCGGGCTGGGCCGAAGGTTTCTATGCAGGCTAGGACGTAGGGGCGGATGGTGGCGGGCGTCCAGTGGTGGTCGGCCATTCCTAGGCCGGATATTTTGCAGATGATGTTGGGGGCCGAGGCGGCGGTGGATAGGCCGGCGCGCCATCGGCGGTAGTAGGTTGGGTTGCGCTCGGCGGGGATGGCGGCGTGGTCTAGGACGATGGGGGTGTTGGGGAATTGGCGGGCTAGGGCGAGTAGGTTTTCCATGTCTTGCCATTGGGCGGCTATGCTGGATACTAGGTTGTATTTTTGGAGCAGCGCGTAGCCGCGGCGGAAGTCGGGGGATGTCAGGTAGTCGCCGTGGGAGAAGTCGCGGATGCCGCGCATGTTGGGGTGGGCGCAGTGGCGCTGTAGGACGCGCTCTACATCGGGATGGCGCAGGTCGGCGTGGGCTACGATGGCGTGGGGGAATCCGGTGCGCTCAAAGGCGGCTTGCAGCCATTCGGTTTCTTTGACGGGGTCGGGTGAACCTATGGCGGCTTGGACGTGGATTGCTTTGGTTACGGTTAGCGCGTTGGCGGGCTGGCGCGCTAGGGCTATGAAGTCCTCTGCCAGAAAATTGCGCTCGCCGAGCTTACGCATCTGCTTGCCTATCATAGGGGGATCCACATCGGGCTGCCAGTGGGCGTAGAATAGGTCGGGGTGGTTCATGTCGTAGAAGTGGACGTGGGCGTCAACGAAGTCCATTAGGGCAAGCCTCCGAGTTGGGTTTGGATTGGATGCGGTTAGGGGGCGGGTTGATCCGCGGCGCCGGGCGATTGATTTTGCGCTTGCTCACGCTCTTGCTCTGCTCTGTATTGCGCTAGGAATTGGCGGTCTTGGGGGGATAGGTTGGCGGATTGGAGCAGGTCGGGGCGGCGCGCCAACGTGCGTATGAGGGATTGATGGCGGCGCCAGCGGGCGATTTGGGCGTGGTTGCCGCTGAGCAGGATCTCGGGGACTTGGATGCCGCGAAAGTCGGCGGGGCGCGTGTATTGCGGGTGTTGGATTAAGCCGGTGGTGAATGTGTCGTCTTGGGCGGATTCTATTGAGCCGAGCGCGCCGGGCAGCAGGCGGGTTACGGCGTCTATGATTACCATCGCGGCGAGTTCGCCGCCGCTGAGGACGTAGTCGCCGATGCTGATTTCGTGGGTGGCTAGATGCTTGCGGACGCGCTCGTCAACGCCCTCGTAGCGGCCGCATATTAGGATGAGGTCGGAGTGGGCGGCTAATCGCTCGGTTAGCGGCTGGGTTAGGGGTTCGCCCTGGGGGGTTAGCAGGATGACGGGGGTTTGGGCGGGCAGGGCGGCGTCGGTTTGTACGGCGTGGACGGCGTCGAAGATGGGTTCGGGTTTCATTACCATGCCGTAGCCGCCGCCGAATGGGTAGTCGTCAACGCTGCGATGCTTGTCTTTGGCGTGGTCGCGGATGTCGCGGATGTTGATTTGGACGATGCCGTTTTGGACGGCGCGCGCGATGATGCTTTCCGACAGCGGGCTGTCGAACATCGCGGGGAAGATGGTAAGCACATAGAAACGCATAAAATCGCGTTAGGGGATGGCGTGTATGCGCCAGCCTTTGACCATCGCCAAGCCGTGCGCTAGGGCGGGCAGGGCTACGGCTAGTGTTTCGCGGACGGCTTTCTCGCTGCCGGGCAGGTTGACGATTAGGCAGCCGGAGCGGACGCCGGCGGTGGCGCGGCTGAGCATTGCGAAGGGCGTGAACCGCAGCGTCTGCATCCGCATCGCCTCGCCTATGCCGGGCGCCTCTATGTCTAATACGGCGCGGGTGGCCTCGGGGGTGGTGTCGCGGGGGGCCAAGCCGGTGCCGCCGGTGGTGAGCAGCAGGTCAATGCAGCCGTTGTCGCACCATTCGGTTAGCTTGGCGGATATTTGGGCGGGTTCGTCGGGGACGATGCCGCGCAGGGCTAGTTCAAAGCCCTCGCTTGCCATAATTTCGGCGATGGCGTTGCCGCTGCCGTCGGTGGCGCGCTCGCCGCTCGCGCCGGTGTCGCTGATTGTGAGTATGCCTAGCCTGAATTTGTCGTCTGCCATGTTCGCGTTATCCCTGCGTAATTTCTGCGTAATGCCTGTGCAATCCCTGCGTAATCCCTGTGTTTTATTCCTGGACTTTTCTAATAATTATCGCAAACATATACACAAAAAGTCCTTGCGCGAAATCGCCGCCGTTTGTGAAACTACTTTGCGATGGGCGCATAAGGATGCGCCTGTGAGATTGTCCTTATTCTATCACGGGGACATTCAACAAACCACAGCGCCGCATATGGGCGCGTGAAAGGGCAAGCCATTTTTCGCATCAGTTGGCGGCGACGGGAATGTCCCAAGTGTCTCAATGGGGCGAGAATTGCGGGTTCATCACATTCCGGCGATGGCGCGCGAAACCGTGTCCGCGCTGGATGTGAAAGCGGGCGGGCGCTACATAGATTGCACAGCGGGGGAGGGCGGCCATTCGCTGGCGCTGCTGAGGGCGGCGGATCCGGCGCCGCGCTTGCTGTGCATAGACAAGGATGGGCAGGCGCTGGCTACGGCGCGGCGGCGGCTGGCGGCATACGCGGACGGCGTTGTGTTCGCGCGGGCGAGCTACGCGGATGTGGCAAGACTGGCGGCGGAGCGCGGGTTTTGGGGCGCGGACGGGGCGCTGCTGGATCTGGGGCTGTCTTCGCTGCAGCTGGATGTGGCGGAGCGCGGGTTCAGCTTTCAGCAAGACGCGCCGCTGGATATGCGGTTCGACGCAAGGCAGCGGCTTACGGCGCATGACATAGTGAACGGGTATTCCATAGACAGGCTCGCGGACGCGCTGTACGGGTTCGGCGAGGAGACGAGGTCAAGACGAATAGCGCGGGCGATAGCGCGGCGGCGGCCGGTTCGGACGACGACTGAGTTGGCGGACATAGTGGCGGGCGCGCTGGGCGGGCGCAGAGGGCGGGTTCACCCCGCCACGAAGACATTTCAAGCGATACGCATCGCGGTGAACGGGGAGCTGGATAACTTGAAACAAGGGCTTGACGGGGCGATAGAAACGCTGGGCGCGAATGGGCGGCTGGCGGTCATCACATACCATTCCATAGAGGATAGGATTGTGAAGACGGCGCTGCGCCGCGAGAGCGCGGATTGCGTCTGCCCGACCGAGTTGCCTGAGTGCGTATGCGATCACACGGCGCGGCTGAGGATAGTGAACCGGCGCGTGATTAAGCCGACGGCGGATGAGGTTAGGGCGAACCCGCGCAGCCGCAGCGCGCGGCTGAGGGTCGCCGAGCGGGTTGGATAGCGGTCAGGTTGGCGCGGCTACCGGCTACCGAAAGGACCAGTGAATAAAATGGCGGTTGCAACGGGAATGAAACAAATCAAATTCAACGGGGTGGGCATGGATAACTCCAGAACATTCACGGCGATTGATGTGGGAACGACCAAGGTGTTCAGCGTCATCGGGCAGAAGTTGGACGATGGGCGGATAGATGTGCTGGGCTACGGCAGCGCGCCCTGCGGCGGTCTTCGCAAGGGCGTGGTGAACGATGTGCCGGTCACAAAGCGGGCGATACGCGCCTCGCTGGACGCGGCGGAGGCGGCGAGCGGCGTCAAGGTGGAGTCGGCTTTCGTGGGCATAAGCGGCGCGGGCGTGGCGTATGAGAACCGCGTGGACACGATAGACTGGGTGGGCGAGCATGGCGTCATCACCGCCAACGAGCTTGAGCGCGTTCCGAAGTCGGTGGCGCGCAACGGGATACGCAGCAAGGATATGAACCGCAAGGTTATCCACTCCATCCCGCAGAAGTTCACGATAGACGGCAACCGGGGCGTGGCGCGGCCGCTTGGGATGCACGCGAGCAAGCTGGATGTGGAATCGCATCTGGTAGCGGCGCTGGAGTCGGATTTGGGCAACCTGACGGCTGCGGTAGAGGGCGCGGGCGTCAAGGTGGAGTCGTTTGTGCTGGAGGCGCTGGCGAGCAGCGAGGCGGCGCTAAGCGAAAGCGAGCGCGTGCGCGGCGCGGCGCTCATAGACATCGGCGGGGGAACCACCGACGTCATCGTCTATAAGGGCGGGACTATCAAGTACTCGTCTGTTATACCGATAGGCGGCTTTCAGTTCACCAACGACATATGCCTTGTGTATAACACCACTTACGAGGCGGCGGAGGCGGCAAAGCTGAAGTACGCCTGCGTAAGGCTGGACAGCAACCGCGTTCACGACGAGGTTGAGTTGCCGATAGACGGCAAGGATCTGCCGCTGAAGGCGTCGCTGCATGAGATATGCCAGCTTACGCGGGAGCGGGCGATAGAGTTGCTGCGGCTTATCGTGATTAAGCTAAGAGAGGCGGGGGTGAACGACCTGGCGGACTATCCGCTGGTGTTCACGGGGGGCGCGTCCGGCTTGGACGGGATGATGGATCTGTTCAAGGTCAGCACGGGGGCGGATGTGCGTTTCGGCGCGCCGCTGGGGTATATGGGCATACCGCAGGAGCTGCAGTCGCCGGCGCACTGCACGGGCGTGGGGGTGATGCTGTGGGCGTCGTATCAGTACGACAACGGCGAGCCGCATCGGGCGATAGGGCGCAACGGGCATCGGAACAACGGGGTCAAAGAGGCGGAGGCGAAAAAGCGCAAGCGCGGCATCCTCGGCCTATTCAGCAGGTAGCGCAGATTGCCTGCGGGAAACACATCAGACAACTTCTAAACTAGAGGGAGGACACAATGGCAACAGCTACTGCGGAAATGGCGTATGTGAGGGAAATGGACGGGTTGGCGCGCATCAAGGTTGTGGGCGTGGGCGGCGGCGGCTCCAACGCGGTGTCGCGGATGTTCAGGGAGCGCGTGCCATCGGTGGAGTACATGATAGTCAACACCGACGCGCAGGCGCTGGTGACCTGCGATGTTCCCTTGAAGATGCGTATCGGCGATGAGCTGACAAGCGGCAAGGGCGTTGGCGGCAATCCCGACCTTGGGATGAAGTCGGCGGAGGAGAACCGGGAAGAGATTTATGAGGCGGTGCGCGACGCCGATATGGTGTTCGTGGCGGCGGGAATGGGCGGCGGCACCGGGACGGGCGCCGCGCCGGTTATCGCCGAGATCGCCAAAGAGACGGGCGCGCTGACGGTGGCGGTGGTTACGCGGCCGTTCAGCTTTGAGGGCAGGCGGCGCACCGAGTCGGCGGAGGAGGGCATCAAGCGGCTGAAACAGCATGTTGACACGCTGCTGGTTATCCCGAATGAGCGGCTGCATATCATCTGCGAGGAAGAGATAACCGCGCAGAACGCCTTTAAGATGGCGGACGACGTGCTGCGGATAGGCGTGCAGTCCATCGCCGAGCTAATCACGGTGCCGGGCGAGATCAACCTGGACTTCGCGGACGTAAAGTCCATAATGCAGGATTCGGGGCCCGCGTGGATGTCAATCGGCTGGGGCGTGGGCGACCACCGGGCGCGCAACGCGGCGCAGACCGCCATCACGAACCCGCTGCTGGATGTGTCCATAGAGGGCGCGCGCGGCGTGCTGTTCAACATCACGGGCGGCAGCGACCTGACGCTGGCGGAGCTGCATGAGGCGGCGGAGGTGATACAGCGGGTAGTGGATCCGGACTGCAACATCATCTTCGGGATGGCTACCGACCTGAAGATGGAGAACGAGATCAAGCTCACGATAATCGCCACCGGCTTTGAGCGGCCGGAGGATGTGCCGCTGACGGATTCGGGCTACGCCGAAATGCTGAAGGAGGCGGTGGAGAACGATATGATCGATCTGCCGCCGTTCCTGCGGCGATATTCCAAGTCGCACAACGGGAATGGGAACGGGCGGAGGCATTAGGCGGCAGGGGCGGCAAGCCCTAGCCTAAACCTAGCCCTCTATATCCGGGGGCGCAGGCAAGCGATAGATAGCGGACGGGGCGTCGCAACGATGCGGCGGCCCGTTCGCTTTGCTTTGCGCGGATGGCGGCAAGGGAATTGTGGCAGGCGGCGAGTTGCAAACGGCAAGGGAATGGCGGCAAGCGGCGGGGGCTAGAAGTTCGCCTCCATATCCAGGACTTTTTGCATGCGGCGCTTGTGGCGCTCTTCGCCTGAGAATTGCGCGGCGGCGAAGGCGGCGGCGATTTCTTTGGCGAGCTCTTCGCCGATGATGCGCGCGCCAAGGCAGAGGACGTTCATATCGTCATGCTCTACGCCTTGGTGGGCGGAGTAGGTATCGTGGCAGACGCTTGCGCGGACGCCACGGACTTTGTTGGCGGCTACGGCGGCGCCCACGCCGCTGCCGCACAGCATCACGCCCCTATCGGCGGCGTTGGACGCCACGCACTCGGCTACCGCTTTGGCGAAGTCGGGGTAGTCGTCGGCCGCGTCGTAGCCGTGAGCGCCAAGGTCAATGACCTCGTGTCCCTGCGCCGTCAGCAGTTCGATTAGAGGGGCTTTCGCGGGGTAGCCGCCGTGGTCTGCGCCTATGGCAATTCGCATTGTTTGTTCCTTTGCGTGTGGTGTGGGTTTAGTTCGGTTTGCGTGTAGTTCGTTTGGATATGCGTGGTTGCGATGCGCGGGGTTGCGCTGTCTCGGGGTTGTTGGGGTTAAGTTTAGATAGCGGGGCGGGCGGCGTCAATGGTGGGGGGTGAGGGTAGCGTTCTATGGGTTTGGGGGATTAGGTTTTAGTTGCGGGGGCGTTTGGGGTAGGAATAACGGGTTCGGGTTAAGGGGGATTAGGAGCGGGGCGGAAAGGTTATTGGCGGCAAGTCTGAGATATTTCGGCGGTATCCGGTGGGCGCGAGTCGGGTGAATCATGCGTAGATTCGTTATCTGAAAACAATCGCCGTCTCACGCAATCTTTGTAGCCCTCAATGCCTTCGCCCGCTTTCAAAAGGGCGGCTAACGCACTACCGATTCGCGCAGTTCGGCAAGGGAGATTGTTGGTGGGCGGACGCTTTCTTTGGCGGGATCTGAGCCTAACAGGGACTTGGGGGCGGGGTGAGCGAGCATAGGTGGGCTCCTAGTGCGAGGGCGGGGGGTTGCCGTTGCCGCGGAGTTGGGCTTGGAGTTGGGCTAGGCGGGTTTCTAGGGCTTGGCGGGCGGCTTGCTCTTGGGCGATGCGTGATTCGGCGGCTTGGGCGCGGGATTCGGCAGCCAAGCGGCCGGCGCGTTCCGCAAGCCGCTGTTCGTGTTCTTCCTCGTAGTTGAGCAGCCATTCTTCGGCGCCGGGATCCCAAAAGCGCAGCTCGCCGTCGTCCCAGTAGAGGGCTAGATTCAGCGCAATGCTGTGCGCCCAGACGCGGCCGTCGTCATCCTCGCGCATCTGCAGTCGCTCATACTCGCCATTGACTAGACGCTCGCCTACCAAGGGATCGCCATAATGGTCGCCGCCAGTCGGGTCGTAGCGCCAGTACTCCGATATGCCTAGTTCGGCGTAGAGATCGCGCTTGCCTATTAGGTCGTTGGATTTGGTGCTTTCCGACGCTATCTCTATCACGAACTCAGGGGGCTTGCCCACTTCCCACAGCAGGTATGTGTTGTTGCCAGCCGCCGATAGGGAGTGTATCGCCTCAGGCGTGATGTCGAACACCACATAGCAGTCGGGGGATACCGATCTGCCAGGATCGCCCTCTACATAATAGAGGAATGTGTTGCCGTTGACATAAGTTCCGGGGACTTTGCCGAAGTGGTTTTCCAGCGGGGTGAGGACTCTTCTGAAGATGAGCGAATGATCCGTTCCGTCGGGCATGGGCTGACCGTCCGTTTCCGGGTAGATGATGGCGGTTTGGGTTGGGGTTTGGGTGGTCATGGGGATACCTCCTAGCGCAGGGGTATTGTAGCATATGGGCGGGGGTTATGGGGCAAACTAGGATTGCGCCAGTGGGTATTTCAGGCAAGGGGGATTTCTAATCTAGGCAGAAAGGTTATTTGCGGCAAGTCCGATATATTTCGGCGGTATCCGGTGGGCGCGAGTCGGGTGAATCATGTGTAGATTCGTTATCTGAAAACAATCGCTGGCGCACACACTCTTCGTAGCCCTCAATTTCCTCGCTTTGTTTCAGAAGCGCGGCTACCGTGGCTACCGGGCTACCGATTCGCGCAGTTCGGCAAGGGAGATTGTTGGCGGGATGGCGGTTTCTTCGGCGGGATCTGAGCCTAGCAGGGACTTGGGGACGGTGTGAGCGAGCGTAGTGGCGGCTACTAGCGCGAGGGCGGGGGGTTGGCGTTGCCGCGGAGTTGGGCTTGGAGTTCGGCTAGGCGGGTTTCTAGGGCTAGGCGGGCGGCTTGCTCTTGGTCGGCGCGTGATTCGGCTATCTCACGCGCGGTCTGTTCCGCTAGGCGGGCGGCTTGCTCTTGGTCGGCGCGGGATTCGGCGGCCAAGCGGCCGGCGCGTTCCGCAAGCCGCTGGTCGTGTTCTTCCTCATAGTTGAGCAACCACTCTTCGGCGAAGGGATCCCAGTAGCGCAGATCGCCGTCGTCCCAGTAGAGGGCTAGGTTCAGCGCGTCGCTGAGCGCCCAGACGCGGCCGTCGTCGTCCTCGCGCATCTGCAAGGGCTGATACTCGCCATTGACTAGACGCTCGCCCACCAGCGGATCGCCGTAGAAGTCGCCGCCGGTTTGGTCGTAGCGCCAGTATTCGCTTATGCCCAGTTCGGCGTACAGCTCGCGCTTGCGAATGAGGTCGTTGGATTTGGTGCTTTTTGAGGCTATCTCCATTACGAAGTCAGGGGGCTTGCCTACTTCCCAGAGCAGGTAGGTGTTGTTGCCTTCCTCCGATAGGGAGTGTATCGCCTCAGGGGTGATGCCGAATACTACATAGCAGTCGGGAGATACCGATTGGTTGGGGTCGCCCTCTACATAGTAGAGGAGGGTGTTGCCGTTGACATGGGAGCCTGGGACTTCTCGGAAGTGGTTTTCCAGCGGGGTTAGGGCTTTTCTGAAGATGAGGGATTGGTATTCTCCGTCGGGCATGGGCTGACCGTCCGTTTCCGGGTAGATGATGGCGGTTTGGGTTGTCATGGGGATGCCTCCTAGCGCAAGGGGTATTGTAGCACAGGCGCGGGGGAGTGTGGTTGCGGTTAGGGGCGGCGGGATTGGGCGGGCGCGGATGTGGTATGCTGAGGGGCAAAGAAAGGCAGGTGAGCAGGGATATGAAGATTACCGAGGTTAAGGCGTTTGCGACTAGGCCGCCGGAGGCTACGCGCAATTATGTGTTCGTGAAGGTGGCTACGGACGAGGGGCTGGTCGGATGGGGCGAGGCGACGGTTGGGGCTGTGTCGGTGGGCGCGGTCGTGGATGAGCTGGGGGCGACGCTGGTGGGCAAGGATCCGTTTCGGATTGAGGAGCATTGGCAGAATTTGTACAACTTCGGGCATAACGTCCGGGGCGGCGTGCTGCATATGGCGGCGATTAGCGGCATAGACATCGCGCTGTGGGACATCAAGGGGCAGGCGCTGGGAGTGCCGGTGTATGAGCTGCTGGGCGGCGCGATGCGGGACAAGTTCTGGGCATACGGGCGCTTTGACGGGCGCACGCCGGACGACGCGGTTCGCAACGCGCTGTCGTGGGTGGAGCAGGGGCTTACGGCGCTGAAGGGCGATCCTTTCGCGCATCAGGGCATATTCACGACGGTGGAGTCGGAGCGGGATGCGCTGGCGAAGGTGGCGGCGGTGCGCGAGGCGGTGGGGGATGATGTCGAGCTGCTGATTGAGGTTCACGGCAGGCTGACGCCGGCGGAGGCTATCCGAATGGGGAACGCGCTGACGCGATATAGGCCGTTCTGGTATGAGGAGCCGGTGCCGCCTGAGAATATCCCGGCTATGGCGAAAGTGGCGGCGGGCGTGAACATCCCAATCGCCACTGGGGAGCGCATCTATACCAAGTGGGGGTTCCGCGAGCTGTTCGAAAAGCAGGTGATAGATATGGCGCAGCCGGACATCTGCCACGCGGGGGGGATATTGGAGCTGAAGAAAATCGCGGCTATGGCGGAGACCTACTATGTGGGTTTCTGCCCGCACAACCCGTATGGGCCGATAAACACGCTGGCGGCGCTGCATGTGGACGCCACCTGCCCGAACTTCCTGATACAAGAGGGCGGGCATGCGGGCTGGTATAGCCATGTGGTAAAGGGCGAGTTCCCGTTTCAGCAAGGCGGCTACTTCTCGCTGCCGACGGGCGTAGGGCTGGGGATTGAACTGGACGAGGCGGCAATGCTGCGCTATCCGCACGGCGACGACAGTCACCCGGAGGGGTATCTCGCGGGGGCGCATTTTCCCTCGCGGCAGCAGAATTTGTGGATATAGGGGCGACTGCAAGGCGGCGGATGACGCGCCGAATCAGCGCGTCCGAAAATAGATTTGATGCGGCGGGAATTTCCTGCTAACATACGGGCGCAGCCAATCCTGATTGGAACGGTGAGCGTGATATGAAGTACAGGGCAGCGGGCGCGTCGTCTTGCGTAGGCGGCGGCGTCCAAGTTCGCATCCGATTCAAGAGCCTTTCCGCTAAGGCGGGAGGGCTTTTGTCGTCTTTGAGGGCGGCGCTATGACCGGCGCGATAACACGGGGCGGCGTTAGGGATATAACCGATGTTGCGGGCATCCGCGTTGGGAATTGGACGAACCGCGCGGCGGCTACGGGCTGCAGCGTGGTTCTGTGCGAAAGCGGCGCGGTGGGCGGCGTGGATGTGCGCGGGTCGGCGCCGGGAACGCGCGAAACGGATCTGTTGCGGCCGACGGCTATGGTCAATGAGGTTCACGCGGTTCTGCTGAGCGGGGGCAGCGCTTTCGGGCTGGCGGCGGCAACGGGCGTTGTGCGGTGGCTGGAAGAGCGCGGCGTTGGGCTGCGGTTCGGCAACGCAACCATTCCGATTGTGCCGGCGGCTATCTTGTTTGACTTGAATCTGGTTCAGGGCAGGGTTAGGCCTGGCGCGGGTGACGGGTATGCCGCTTGCGATAACGCGACGTCGGATGGCGTTGCCGAGGGCAGCGTGGGCGCGGGAACGGGGGCTACGGTTGCTAAGGCGCTTGGGGCGGCGCGCGCGGTGAAAGGCGGGATTGGGTCGGCGGCGGTGGCGCTGGGCGAGGGGGTTGTTGTGGGCGCGCTGGTCGCGGTGAACGCGGTGGGCGGCGTGTATGTGCATAAGAGCGGGCGCATTGTGGCTGGGCCGCGCGGTGAAGACGGGGCGATGATGGATGCGCTGGAGTTGATGGCGGCGGCGGATTATGGGCGGCGGCGGGAAGAGGCGTTGGCGGATGATGCTGATGCGCCCGTCAATACTACGATTGGGGTGGTGGCAACTAATGCGCGGCTGAGCAAGGCGCAGGCGAATAAGATGGCGGCGGCGGCGCAGGACGGGGTGGCGCTGGCGGTTCGGCCGGCGCACCTGATGTCGGACGGGGATACGATGTTCGCGCTGGCTACGGGGAAGAGCGAGGTTGAGGTTGACGCGAACCGGCTGCTCGCGGCGGCGGCGCTGTGCGTGAGCGAGGCAATCGCGCGGGGAGTAGAGGCGGCGGACGGGCTTGGGGGCGTTCCATCTGTAAGGGATCTAGGCGCAAGGGATCTAGGGGCAAGGGATATACGGGCAAGGGGGATAGCGGCGCTATGATTACGCTGGACAAGGCGGCGCGAATAGGGTTCATTGGGGCGGGCAAGGTGGGCGGCTCGCTTGGCGTGGCTATGGCGCGGGCGGGCTATGCGGTGGTAGCGGTGGCAAGCCGAACTCAGGCGTCGGCGGACGGGTTCGCGGCGCGCATAGAGGGCTGCGCGGCGCATCCGACGTTTCAGGATGTGGCGGATGTTTGCGATATGGTGTTTATTACCACTTCGGACGACGCCATCGCGCCGGTCGCCGATAGCGTGGAGTGGCGGGCGGGACAGGGCGCGGCGCACTGCTCAGGCGCGGCGTCGGTTGACGCGCTGGCAAAGGCGGCAGGGCAAGGGGCGCTGGCGGGCGCGTTTCATCCGCTGCAGGCGTTCTCGTCGGTTGAGAACGGCGCGAACAGCATCGCGGGCAGCACATTCGGCATAGAGGGCGAGGGCAGGATGCGGGAGTATCTGTTCGCGCTTGCGAAAGGCATTGGGGGTAATCCGGTGGCGATAGACGCGGGGGATAAGGCGCTGTATCACTTGAGCGGCGTTCTGATGGGCAATCTGCTGACATGCTTGGTGGGCATATCGGCTGAGGTGTGGGAGCGCATCGGCTATACGCGGGACGAGGGGGCTAGGGCGCTGACGCCGATGATGCGGGCGGTGGCGCATAACATAGAGACGTCGGGGATACCGGCGGCGGTTGCGGGCCCTTATCCTAGGGGCGACGCAGGCACGGTTCGCAAGCATATGGCGGCGCTGGAGTCGCGGCATCCGGCGCTGCTGCCGCTGTACAGGGAATTGGCGCTGGCGGGCTTGCCGCTGGCTATGGAACAAGGGCTTTCGGCGGACAAGGCGGCCGAACTGCGGCGAATTCTGACGGGGGAAGAGGGCTAGGCGGCTAGGCGCAAGGCGGCGTAACAGCACATATCAGGGCAATGTGGGAATAGGCTATCTTGGGAATATGATAGCGTTGGCGCAATGCACATATCAGGGCGATGACGGGATAATTTGCTAGGCGCAAGGCGGCGCGGCAACGGCATATCAGGGCAATGCGGGAACAGGGCTAGGCGCAAGGTAGCGCGGCAACGGCATATCAAGGCAATGCGGGAATAGGGCTAGGCGCAAGGCGGCGCGTCAAGGCATATCAAGGCAATGCGTGAACAGGGCTAAGCGCAATCGGCTTATCAAGGCATACGGGAACAGGGCATCAGCGCACACAGGGAAAGGGGGAGCAAAGAGATGCGGACTACAATTCGTGATTTGCAGCGGATGAAGCGGCGCGGGGAAAAGATAGTGATGGTTACCGCGTATGACTATACGTCGGCGCGGATTGTGGAGGAGGCGGGCGCGCCGATAATACTGGTGGGGGATAGCCTGGGGCAGGTCGTGTTGGGGTATGATTCCACGGTGCCGGTTACGATGGCGGATATGCTGCATCACATCAAGGCGGCGGTCCGGGGAACGCGGCGGGCGCACATCGTCGGGGATCTGCCGTTTATGAGCTACCAGGCGAGCGTCAAGGACGCCATTCGCAACGCCGGTCGGCTGCTGAAAGAGGGCGGCGCGCAATCGGTGAAACTGGAGGGCGGCAGGCAGGCGGCAACGGCCGTGCGGCGCATTGTGGACGCGGGCATACCCGTGATGGGGCATTTGGGATTGACGCCTCAGTCGGTCAACCAGCTGGGCGGCTACCGCATACAGGGGCGCACGACCAAGGCGGCGGCGCGGCTGATAGCGGACGCCGAGGCGCTGGAGGATGCGGGCGCATACGCGGTCGTGCTGGAGGGCGTGCCATCGCAGCTGGCGCGGATTGTGAGCGAGCGGCTGGCGATACCCACGATAGGCATAGGCGCGGGGGTTCACTGCGACGGGCAGGTGCAGGTGTTTCACGACTTGCTGGGGCTGTACACCGATTTCACGCCCAAGCACGCGCGGCGCTACGCCAACCTCGCGGCGGCTATCGGCTGCGCGGTCGCCGAGTACGCGCAGGATGTGCGGGCGGGCGCGTTTCCCTCTGAGGACGAAAGCTTTACGATGCCGCCTAAGGCGCTGGCTGAGATTGAGGGCGCGCTTGGGGACGCCATCGCGGACGGCGTGAGGGTAGAGCGGTGATGCGCGTCATTGAGACGATAGCCGAATTCAGGGCGGCGCACCGGCGGGCGCGGCTGCCGATGGGCCTCGTGCCGACGATGGGCTATCTGCATGAGGGGCATATGTCGCTGGTTAGGCGGGCGCGAGATGAGAACGCCACGGTCGCGGTCAGCATATTCGTGAACCCCACGCAGTTTGGGCCTAGCGAAGACTTCGCGTCTTACCCGCGCGATATGGATGCGGACTTGGCGCAACTGGAGTCGGCGGGCGTGGACTTGGTCTTCGCGCCGTCTGTGGATGAGATGTACGCGGCGGGGTTTGACACGCGGATTGATGTGGGGCGCATAGCGCGGCGGCTGGAGGGGGAGCATCGCGCGGGGCATTTCATAGGCGTTGCGACGGTGGTGTGCAAGCTGCTGACAATCACGCGGGCGGACAAGGCGTATTTCGGGCAGAAGGACGCTCAGCAATGCCTGGTGGTCAAGCGGTTGAACGCGGACTTGAACTTGGGCGCTGAGATAGTGGTCTGCCCGACGATACGGGACGCGGACGGGCTGGCGCTGAGCAGCCGCAACGCCTATCTGAGCGCGGCCGAGCGCGAGGCGGCGCTGTCGCTGATCAGGGCGCTGGCGGCGGCGGCGGATCTGCACAAGGGCGGGATACGGGATGCTGAGATTATTCGGGCGCGGATGAGGGAGGTGGTAGGGCGCGAGCCGCTGGCGCAAATAGAGTATGTCAGCGTGGCGGACGCTGAGGATCTGCGGGAATTGGATGTGGCAGATGGGGCGGCGCTGGTTTCGCTGGCGGTTCGGATAGGCAAAACGCGGCTTATAGACAATGTGGTATTATAGGCGCGGGGAAATTTCAAGCGTTGCCTTTCAAGCGGGGGCGATTTTGAAAGGAGGGGTTAGCCCGATTGGAGCGATATAGGTGAAGATACTGGTAACAAACGATGACGGGGTGAACGCGCCCGGCTTGTGGGCGCTGGCGGCGGCGCTGCAGGATCTGGGCGAGGTGGTGGTGTCGGCGCCGGATAGGGACCAAAGCGGCATAGGTACGTCTATGACGCTGCTTGATGTGGTCAAGGCGCGGGAAATCGCAGAGCCGCCGGTGGCGGGGGTGCGGACTTACGCGATAGAGGGGACGCCCGCGGACTGCGTGATAATGGCGACTGAGATATTGTCGCCGGGCAGGTTCGATGCGGTGGTTTCGGGCATAAACGACGGGTCGAATCTGGGCTTGGATTTTCTGACATCCGGCACGGTGGGCGCGGCGTTTCAGGGATATTTTCGGGGGATACACTCGGTCGCGATGTCGGTGGCGTCGCTGACGAATGTGCGGTACGGCGCGGCGGCTCGGAGCGCGCGGGCGATAGTGGGCGCGCTGAGCGAGGGCGATTATGGGCAGGCGCTGTTCCTGAATGTGAACCTGCCGAACACAGCGCCCGACGCCATAAAGGGCGTGGCAATCGCAAAGGTTGGGCCGCGTCTGTATCTGGAGAATGTGGAGCGGGGGAACAACGGGCGCAGGACGCATTACTGGATTAAGCACAACCGGCTGTCCAACTACGCGGTCGCGGAGGGGTCGGACATCTGGGCGCTGCGAAACGGGCGCGTGGCGATAACGCCGCTGAACGGCTTGCTGGAGTCGGACTGGGACGCCCCCGATTTGCAGGGGATACGGGATGCCGTTAGCCAGGAATTGGCGGCGATGGGCAATCGCGCGGCGGCGGCAAGCGGCGGGCAAGCGAATGGCGTAATCGCCAACTAAGCGCGGATTTAGGGGCGCACGGCGCGAATAGATACGACAATGTACGCGATACGCGATACACGGCAAGATACACGCTGATACACGCTGATACACAATAAGGGGGATACGGGATGATCTACGAATACAGGGTATATGAGACGCTGCCGGGGCGGCTGCCGAACATCAACGCGCGGTTCCGGGATCACACCATGAAGATATTCGAAAAGCACGGCATCAAGAACATCGGCTACTTCACGGCGGATGTGGGGGATTACAGCGACCGGCTGATCTACATCATCGGCTTTGAGGACGCCGCGCATCGGGAGCGCGCTTGGAAGGCGTTCAGGGAGGATCCGGAGTGGCAGAAGGTCCGGGCGGAGTCTGAGGCGGACGGGCTTATCGTGAGCCGGGTGTTCAACACCACGCTGACGCCGACCGACTATTCGCCGCTGCAGTAGCCGCCATGGGGCAGAATTTGGCGAATTGGCGCGAATTTTGGCGGCAAACTTGACATAGCCATAAAGCAATCGTACAATGCGCGTAAGCCAAATTTGTGGAGCGCAACCGATGCCGGAGGGTATGCAATTGCAGCTGAGGAATGACGCGCCGGCGAACAACACATCGCCCGCGCTTGCAGAATTTTATCCGCGCCCGGCTTATATCAGCCTGGCGCGTCTGGAGGCGGCCGTGTGGGATGCGCTGCGCCCGGTGGACGAACCGGACGCGGCGATACTAAGGCTGCTGTATGGGTTGGAGGACGGGCAGCACAGGACGCTGCAGCGAGTGGGCGACCACTTTGGGGTAACGCGCGAGCGCATACGCCAAAAGCGGGAGCGCGCGCTGGCGGCGATACGGCGCAACGGGTCGACCGCGCCGCCACTGGAGGAGGCGCTGGATGCGCTTACCGATTACGCGGAGCGGCTGGGCTGCAACCTGGACGAAAAAGACTTCAGGGTAGCGGTGGCGGGCTATGACGCGAGCGCGCATATGGTAGCCGCGTATGCCCGGTTTATGCGCGCGGTGTTCGGCAAGCGGCACAAGTCCAGAAAGCCGCTTAGGCCGCTGGATTCGCTGATAATCCGCAGCCTGGGGGCGCAGAGCAAGCAGATGACGCTGCGCCAAATCCGGCGGCTGATACGCCAGGACGCCGACGCATACGCGGCGCGGCGGGACTGGCCTAAGCTAGACCTGGAGCTGCGGTTCAACACGGTTCTGGGCATAGAGATGGACGAAAAGGGGCGGCTGACCGCGACCGAAAAGGCGCTGTCGCGGCTGACGGCGCAGGAGCGGCGGCTGAGCGCAATGTTCCTCACGCTGACCGACGAGGGCGCGCCGCTGCGCTATACCGAAATCGGCAACCGCGTCAGGGCGATTCTGCCGCCCGAAATCAGCATGTCCGACCGCAATGTTCACGCCTGGCTTGACAGGTACAAGAACTACTTCAAGTGGGTTGGCGCGGGCAAGTACGGGTTGGCGGAGTGGGATATGGGGATACGCGAGGGGCATCTGGCGGACAACCTCAAGCCGGCGCGCCGCACGGGGATAGGCGACGAGATAGCGCTGCTGCTGTATGAGCGGGCGGAGCCGGTTTGGCTGGGCGAAATCGAAGAGCATATCATACGGCGCTTTCAGGTGAACCGATCGTCCATACAGGCGTCTATCGCGCAGGACAAGGCGGGGCGCTTTGTGGAAATGGACGACGGCAGGGTGGCGCTGTCAATGTGGCAGGATCCGCCGGCGCAATCGCCTAGCGGCTAGGCGGCGGGCGGCAAAGCGGCGGGCGGTTAGGCGGCCGGTTGGTTGGCGCATAGCGGTTGGCGGCGCTTATCGGCGGGCGGCGGCAAGCGACCTGTTGGAATGAAAATGATCTTCATATCATAACGGAGGCTGCGGCGGCATATGGCATCCAACGATATTGAAACGCAAGTGGTAGCCACAATGGACAGGCTTGGGATAAGCCATGAGCTCATCCGAATTGATCCCGACTACGCGGACACGGCGGAGTTCTGCGAAAAGTACGGCTACACGCTTGAGAACAGCGGCAACACAATCGTGGTGGCGTCCAAGCGCGGCGCTAAGAAGTACTGCGCCTGCATAGTGCAGGGCTCGGCGCGCCTGGATGTGAACAAGCGCGTGAAAGCGCTTATGGGCGTGTCAAGGGCGTCTTTCGCCTCGGCGGACGAGACTATCGCGCTGACGGGAATGATGATAGGCGGCGTGACCGCTTTCGCGCTGCCGGACGATATGCCGGTATATGCCGACGCCAATCTGCTGGCGCTGGACTATGTCATCCTGGGATCCGGCAGCCGCTCATCCAAGATAAAGGTGGCGCCGGTGGACATCGGCAAGATACCCAACGCCGAGTTCGTGCAGGGGCTGTCGCTATGACGGCGCAGGCTATCCCGGCTATCCCGTCTATACCCTCGGAGGCGCAGGTTCTGGAGTGGATGACATCGCTGAGCAACTGGGGCAGATGGGGCGCGGATGATCAGCTGGGCTGCCTGAACCTGATTGCGCCCGCCAAGCGGCGGCAGGCGGCGGCGCTTGTGCGGGACGGCGAAATCGTGAGCTGCGCTCGGCCGGTCACCACCGACGTAGCGCCGGATATTCGCTATCAGGTTCAGCGGTTTATGGTGGACAGCGGCGAGGGCAGGGATACCGACCCGCCTGAGCGCAAGCGCACACGGCGCGGCGCGGCGGAGTTCATCGGGATGGTGTTTCACGGGCAGAGCATAACGCACATTGACGCGCTGTCGCACTACTCTTGGGAGGGGCGAATGTACAACGGCGTCCCCGCAAGCGTAGTTACCTCGCGGGAGGGGGCGCAAAGCCATTCCATTGAGCCGGCGTCTCAGGGGATTGTGTCTAGGGGCGTTTTGCTGGACATAGCGGCTGCGCGCGGCGTGGACTGGCTGCCGCCGGACGAGCCGGTTATGCCGCAAGACTTGGAGGCGGCGGAGGCGGCGCAGGGCGTCCGCGTGGAAGAGGGCGATGTGCTGCTTGTGCGGACGGGCTACTACCGGCGGCGCATAGAGCGAGGCGCGCTGCCGAATGGCGAGCCAACGCCGGCGTGTCAGGCGGCGTGCGCGCCGTGGTTCCGGGAGCGCGGCGTGGCGATGCTGGGGACTGACACCTCAAACGACGTGCGCCCAAGCCAATACCCCAACATCGGATCGCCGCTGCATACGCTCTGCCTGGTTACGCTGGGGCTGTGGCTGATAGACAACGCGAATTTGGAGCGGGTAGCGTCCGCTTGCCGCGCGAGGGGCCGCTATGAGTTTATGCTGAGTATGGGGCCTCTGATACTGCGTAATGTAACGGGCAGCCCGGTCAATCCGATAGCGATATTCTGACGGCGGGCGCAATGCCGAATTGTCAGCCGCGCATTGGATTGGGTTGGCGCGGGTTGCGGATGGCTAATTTCTGCGCGCCAATTCCCGGGCATCTTAATTTCCAATCGCCAATCGCGGCGGCATATGTGATACATTGATGATAAGCGCGGCCCGACAATCAAGCGGGCGTCTAGCGCGGACAGGGGGTTCGCACAATGGCAATCAAGGTTGTTGTACACGGCGTTATGGGCAAGATGGGGCAGCAGGTTTTGGACGCGGCAACGCGGGAGGAGGGGCTGACGCCGGTGGGCGCGGCGGATGCTATGGCGTCTGAGGCGTCAATCGCGCTGCCGGACGGGTCGGGCGTCATCCCGCTGGCGAGCGCAGTGGGGGATGTTCTGGCGGGCGCGGATGTTGTGGTGGATTTCAGCAGCGCCGAGGGGGCGGCGGCGGTGATACGCGCCGCAGCGCCGCGCAAGGTGAATGTGGTCATCGGCTCTACGGGCATAACCGACGCCATCTATCAGGAGGCGGACGCCGCCGCGTCCGAACACGGCGTCGGCATTATCATAGCGCCGAACTTCGCGCTGGGCGCCGTGCTGATGATAGCGCTGGCTAAGCAAGCGGCGCGGTTCTTCGACTACGCCGACCTGACCGAGATGCACCATGAGGCGAAGATAGACTCGCCGTCGGGGACGGCGCTCGCCATCGCCAACGCGGCGCTGGAGGGCAAGCCGGGCGGGTTTATCGCGCCGCAGTCTGAGAAAGAGCTGATAGAGGGCGCGCGGGGGGCAACGCACCAAGGGATTAGCGTACACAGCGCGCGCATGCCGGGGCGGGTGGCGCATCACGAGCTCGTGTTTGGCGCGCTGGGGCAGACTCTGACGATACGCCACGATTCGGTGAACCGCGAGAGCTTTATGCCGGGCGTGGTGATGGCAATCAACGAAGTGGTCAAGCGCAAGGGGCTGACGGTGGGGTTGGATAAGATAATGGGACTGTAGCCCTGCGGCATAGGGATTGGGCGGCGGCGCGCGCGCTATGCGATAAATAAAGACGCAACACAAGCCGTAGCCATATCCCAAGCAGGGGCATCCCAAGCGGCGCAGCGCCCGTAAAATCTGGCGCGGCGGCGCGAAAAGCATTACTCTTATTGGGTAAGATTAGGCAGGGCAAAACGGCATGGGCTTGGCGGCTAGGCTTGGCTGGCATTGCGCGGCGCAGGCAAGCAGGCGCAGGCTAATGCGGCAACGAATTTCATTTGCGGAGGTCTAGGGTTATCGTGGACGCTTGCAGCATTGCGGTGGTTGGCGCGACGGGCGCGGTTGGGCGCGTGTTCTTGGATGTGTTGGAACAGCGGGATTTCCCGATAAGCGACATCCGGCTGTGCGCCTCGGAGCGCTCGGTGGGCAAACGGCTGAGGTTCAGGGGCGAAGAGATCGCGGTGGAATTGGCTACGCCGGAGATGTTCGGCGAGGTGGATTTCGTATTCATATCGGCGAGCGGGGATGTGAGCCGCGCGCTCGCGCCGGTTGCGGCGGCGCAAGGGGCGCTGGTGATAGACGACAGCTCTGCGTTTCGGATGGACGACGACGTGCCGCTGGTTGTGCCTGAGGTGAACGGCGCGGATGTAGAATGGCACAAGGGCATTATATCCATCCCCAACTGCTCTACCACGCCGCTTGTGATGGTTTTGAAACCGCTGATGGAAGTGAATCCGGTGGTTCGGGTTATCGCGGACACGTATCAGTCGGTATCCGGCACGGGCGCGGCGGCGGTGGATGAGCTGCGGGCGCAGTCCAAGCGGCTGACGGCGGACGACGGGCTGACGCATGCCGACCTGGCGCCTGAGGCGTATCCGCATCCCATCGCGTTCAACGCGCTGCCGCACATTGAGCCGTTCTTGGATAACGGCTACACGAATGAAGAGATGAAGATGGTGAACGAAACGCGCAAGATATTGCACGCGCCTAACATAGCGGTGTCGGCGACCTGCGTGCGCGTTCCGGTTATGGTGAGCCACAGCGAGGCGGTTCACATAGAGTTCGCCGAGCCGATGAGCGCGGGGGATGTGAGGGAAATCCTGGCGGGCTTTCCCGGCGTGCGGGTAGTGGACGACCCGCGCGCAAATGTGTATCCTATGCCCATTGACGCGGCGGGGCGCGATGAGGTGTTCGCGGGGCGCATACGGCAGGACGCCTCGCATCCGAATGGCGTCGCAATGTGGGTGGTTACCGATAATCTCCGCAAGGGGGCGGCTACCAACGCGCTGCAAATCGCTGAGGAAGTGGTCAAGCGAAACGCGCTGCCGCGGCGGGCGGCGGCAACCGCAAGCCGTTAAGCGCGCGCCGCTAGTTCGCTGACAACATAGCGTTTGCATAGCGTACTCATTCATACTCACGGGGCATACTCGCAGGGCATTGCAATGCCGCCGCTGCGATACTAACGCGATACTGACAAGGAGGCGATACTATGGCTGAACTGGGCAGGCTGATAACCGCGATGATAACGCCCTTTGATGAGCGGGGCGAGGTTGACTACGACGAGGCGGGACGCCTAGCCAAGGCGCTGGTAGCCTCCGGCAGCGACGGGCTGGTGGTCACCGGCACGACGGGCGAGACGCCCACGCTTTCGCATGACGAAAAGCTAGGGCTGTATGAGGCGACCAAGCGCGCGGTGGGGGACAGCGCGGCGATTATCGCGGGGACTACCACATACAACACGGCGGATTCGGTCGCCATCAGCAAAGAGGCCGAGGCGCTGGGCGTGGACGGCATTCTGATGACCGTGCCATCCTACAACAAGCCGCCGCAAGAGGGGCTGTATCAGCACTTCAAGACGATAGCCGACAGCGTTGGGCTGCCGTGCGTTCTGTACAATGTTCCCAGCCGCACAAGCATCAATATGACCGCCGAAACCACGGTTCGCCTCAGCGGTATAGACAACATCGTTGGGACGAAAGAGGCGAGCAGCGATCTTGTGCAGATTACCAAGATAATCCGCGACACCGACGGCGATTTCAAGGTGTGGAGCGGGAACGACGACGAGACATTCCCGATAATGTGCGCGGGCGGCTACGGCATCGTGAGCGTGGCGGCGCACATCGTCGGCAGCCAGATAAAGGCGATGATGGGGATGATACTGGAGGGGGACATAGAGAGCGCGGCGGCGGAGCATCGGCGGCTGTTCGATGTGTTCAAGATACTCTTCATCGTGTCCAACCCGATACCCGTGAAATACTGCGTGGGCAAGGCGGGTTTCGGCGTGGGGCAGCCGCGCCTGCCGCTAGTGCCGCCGGACGAGGACACGGCGGCGGCGATAGACGCGGTGGTTTCGCGGTACAGCATCGATCTGCCGGCGGGGGTTGCGGCGGACTAATGGCGGGAGAGTAGTGTGGGGTTGCGCGCTACGTAAATCCAATCCGATTTGGCGCGGCAAGTAATGGTTGCCTTGCGCTTGCCATCGCTGCCGCCCGGCCTTGCGCGGATCATCCCTCGCACGCCGGGGCAAGTCGGCTTTGAACCGAAAGGCATCCGCCCGCGCTCATTCGCGGGCGGGCGCTTTTGGGAATATCGTTGCACACAGGTTGCACAAACGCTAGACAAGCGCCGAAATCGGAAATGAAACGCGGGACGACTCCGGGACGACTAAAGCGCGAAATGCGCGGCGAGTTTGAGATATGCGTGAATTTAGAGTGATGATGATCATTCTCTACGGGCTGCTGGTCGTCATTTACGGCTGTCTTATCGCATTCGCCGTCATTGTCAGCGGCAGTTGGATACTGGCGGGCGTGTATGCGGCAGTGGGAGCGGTTATAATAACGGCGTCGGCGTATCCGTACTGGAAGGAGTGGGTAATGAACCTGGGCATATATGAGCGCATCCGCGAGCGGCGCAGGCTAGAGGCGGCGGCGGCGGTGGCGGAGCGCTATAAGGACAGGGACTTGTTTGACACGCCGGAGGCGCGCGAGATACCGGCGGCGACGTACAAGTGCGGCGCCGAATCCTGCTATCGCTCCAATCCGGCGGACGATATGTACTGGGTTGATTCGCCGTCGGTTACGCTGGGCTGGTACTGCGACCGCTGCTGCGACCTGATGCGCGATATGGACAAGGCGGAGCGGCTGAATATGGGCGTGTTCCTGACCGTGCTTGACTATGAGGCGCGGCGGTTGGATAGGGAGTAGCGTGGGCGTAGGCATAGCGTATAGCAAGCAAGGCTGACGTAGCGTTTGCAAGCGCAAACTTATAGCAATGCAATGCCATTCGCAACGGCATATGCCTTGCGTTGACGCACTATGCTAACAACCTTAGCAGATGCCCTGTGTGACGCCCTATGTTGTAGGCTATACCGACAGGCTATGCTGACGCCGCGCTGATGATGGGGCGCACTTCCACGGTTTCGTGGCGGTGGGGGCCTGTGGATATGAGGTCTATGGGGCAGCCGATGACTTCTTGCAGCCGCTCGACGTAGGCGCGCGCCTCTCTGGGCAGATGCTCGAATCTTGTGACGCTGGCGGTTGGGGTGTCCCAGCCGGGCATATCCTCATAGACGGGCTTGCAGCGCTCCAGCGCCGCCACGCCGCCGGGGAATTCGTCCACGATATTGCCGTCAAGTTCGTAGTTCGTGCAGATGCGAACCTTGTCAAAGCCGTCCAGCACATCCAGGCGCGTTAGGACGGCGGATGTGTAGCCGTTGACTTCCACGCTGTAGCGGGCGGCGACGCCGTCGAACCAGCCCACGCGCCGGGGCCTGCCGGTTGTGACGCCGAATTCGTGGGCGAGGTGGCGTATGGATTCGCCGGTGTCGTCAAGCAGCTCGGTGGGCAACGGGCCGCCGCCCACGCGGGTGGAGTACGCCTTGAACACGCCCATAATGCCCGCGATATGCACGGGGGACATTCCCAGCCCGATGCAGGCGCCGCCCACGGTGGGGTTGGACGATGTGACATAGGGATATGTGCCGTGGTCAAGATCCAGCAGCGCGCCCTGAGCGCCCTCCAAGACGATGTTTTGGTCGGCTTTGAGCGCGTTAAGCACAAGCTTTTCGACGGGGGCGATGATGGGCGCCATTCTGTCCGCCCACTGGCGGCACTTGTCGAATATCTCGCGCTCGGACACGGGATCGCCGCCATAGACTTTGGTGATGACGGCGTTTGTGTGGTCAATGATGGCGGATAGGCGCTGGAGCAGCGCCTCCACGTCCAGCAGGTCGGCGGCGCGTATGCCTGTGCGGGCGGCTTTGTCGGCGTATGCGGGGCCGATGCCCTTGCCGGTGGTACCGATGGCGCTGCTGCCGCGCGCCTGCTCGGCGAGCGCGTCCAGGGCGATATGGTAGGGCATAATGATGTGGGCGCGGTCGCTGACGACTATTCTGCCGTCAATGTCAATGTTTTGCTCGCGCAGGCTGTCTATTTCGTCCAGCAGCACATCGGGATCCACCACAACGCCGTTGCCGATGACATTGAGGGTATTGGGCCAAAAGACGCCGCAGGGTATCAGGTGAAAGCTGAACTCGCCCTCTTCGTTGACGACGGTATGTCCGGCGTTGTTGCCGCCGGAGAACCTGGCGACGATATGGGCGTCGCGCGCCAGAACGTCTATGATTTTCCCTTTACCCTCGTCGCCCCATTGAGCGCCCAGAACGGCATAAGCAGGCATCCGCATCCTCTACAATCGTGTTGGAATTCGTCGGGCATAGGCTTGGGTTATGCGCTAACGGGCGCGGTTTCGCGTCTAGCCGCCGCGGGTTGGACGGGCGCGTTGCGCCGCGCGCTTTTCCCAGCCAAAGCCAAGATAGTATAGCAAATTGGGGGCGCGTTTGAAAGTGATTTGTTGGGGAGGCTTTATTGTAGGGAAGGGTTTTGACATTCGCGGGATCGCGATCGCGTTGTTTTCGGGATGGCTGTCGGGATGCGCCGGCATCGCTTGGCGGGCGGCGAATCTAATCGCGAAGAATGTAATATAGCGATAAACGCTCTTATGTATGTGGAATCCGTTTGCGCTTTGCCAAGGCTGCTGATTTTAGGCATAGCGGACGTGGCGCGAATTGATTATCTGGTGATGGGCGCTGCAATTATCATAGGCGTGAACATGGCTATTACGCTGTAGATGAGGCGATGAGGCGCAAGGGAATAGCATTGATATAAGGGGATTGAGATGCGCGATTATTGCGCGGATGGGATTTAGCGGATGGCGAATGGATTCTGGCTACGCGCGTGGCTGCGCGTTGACGCTGGACGCGGCGCTTATAGCGTCCTTTGCGCTTGTGGCGTTTTATTACGGCGAGGTGGCGGGTGCGCCGTTGCTGTTCAGCGGCGCGTTTCGCGGCGGCGCGGCTGTGGGTTGTTTGTTGGTCGCGATCATTTTTTTATCGGCGGATGTTATTAGACTTAGGCGTTGCGCGTTTTATCGGCGGTCGTGTTGTTTGCCGGTCTATGCTATTTATTGCGCTTTCGTATTTTAACTTAGCGTTTTTGGTCTTTGGCGTTCATAGATATATCCGTTACGGCGGCATTGGCGGAATCCTCGCCGCTGATATTGATGATTGTCATCTCGATTTTGATGGGTTTTCTAAGGGAGCCGCTCACTTGGCGAACTGGATTGCTTGCGCTTGCGTGTTTCGCGGGCGCGGCGCTGGTCGCCGCTAGCTAGCGCGGAGTTGGCGTGGGCGCGTTTGATGGGCGAGTTTTCGCGGTCTGCGGCATAGCGCTGTTCGGAGCGGCGATTGTGGGCGGCTCCGGATTTGTGTTTCGCTGGGTTGCGCCTGCGCGGACGGGCTTTTGCGCCACAGGACGGTTGGCGCGTCTCGGTTGCGATTGGAGATATTTTGCGGATGCGTGGCGGTGAATTTGAGCGATGCGGTTACGGGGATTGTAGGCGTTGTGGCGGGCTTGGCGTTGGAATTGTCGCTTATTTTTTTGCCGCTTTTAACGAGGTGGGCGGCGCCTCGGCCTGCAATCCCACGGAGACTGTCCATTGTCGAACCCGTGCATCCCCACATATGCGAATATGTGATAGCACATTCAAAGAAGTTCTGCGCGTGATTATTAGAGCGTCACGCTTTTTGTTGAATTTTCATTAGAAATATATTTTGGCGTAAGAATTAGCGAAAGGCGCGTGAATATGGGGGGCAAAGAGGCATTAACGCATAACGACATGGCCATTCGGATCATCCCGGAATCAATAGAGGATTGGGATGCATGGGTGAGCGGAGGGCGCACGCGCAACTGGGTGACGCAGGATCCGCTGCTGAATTGGCTAGCGCGATATGACAAGAGCCGCGGTTACACTCCTAAACATAAAGAGGAACGCTTATGATTCGCGCTTGGACTTTGATCGTTTTATTTTCGCAAAGGCGGAGGATTTTGAGCGGGGGATAGTCTCGCTGCTTAAAGAGCGATGCGAAATAGTCCAGGTAGCCAATGGCTATGAGGATATTCGCTTGCTTGAAAAATCTGAGGAGACGTTCGACGCGATGGCGTGGGTGCGCGCTATTATTTATCAAGGCGTTCTGCGGGACGCTGAAAGCAGGATGTATGGTTCGCCGGACTTTTGGTTCGCAGCGACGTACGGCAAGTGGCATTACGTTGTGGTCGACACTAAGTTCGTTACGATCCATTTGAACGCCAGAGGCAGCGATGTGGGCAATGGTGGGAGCTTCCCGGCGTATAAGGCGCAGATGTATATCTACAATCGCGCGTTAGGAAGGTTGCAAGGATATTTGCCCCAAAGATCGTTTCTGCTCGGTCGTGGATGGGAACGGCATCAGCGGATACAAGGCAAGCGGACGCGATTCCGGAGCGATGACGCTTTCGACGCGCTTATTGCTGTGTCGCAGGATGGCGCTATGGCGAATAAGACGCCGACTGTGGAGGCGGTTGAAGAGGCGGTAGATTGGATCCGGCACATGCGGCGCGAGGGAGCGGCGTGGGAACTGCTGCCACGTCCGTATGTGTCTGAATTGTATCCCAATATGAGCAACGCTGATACTGGCGAAATGATGCGGGGCGCGGATGCGGAGCGCGATATTGGCGATGAGGATGGCGACAAAGAGCAACGGGATAACATTCAAGCGTTGGTTGGCGGACGAGATTGGCGAACTGACATTGCTTTGGAATGTTGGGCCAAAGAATCGCAACGCGGCGCATGGGCGGGGATTTTATCGCTGGGACGATCCGCGTCTGAGCGCCGCGGACGTTGATGTTAAAGGAGCGAAGACCGCGCTTACTTTGGATAGGATATTGAGGGTGAATGGCGACAATGATTCGCCGGCCGTATTGCCCGCGCGGATTGAGACTGAGGCGCAGGGTTGGCGGGATGCGACTGGCTTGGAGTTCTTTGTGGATTTTGGGTTCTGATCGAATCTTGACGACGATTTCAAGCAACTTCCCAAGAAGGGCGGTCAGCCGCTGATTTTTATAATCGGCTGCGGCCATATTTGAGGAGGGTGAGTGGCGATTCAAGACGTTTATGGTGGACAACCTTACGGAAGATGAAGAGTCGCGCATAATAAGCGAGTGGATGGCGCATATGCGCGCTGCGCGCGAGCGAATGGGCGTTGATGGCAAGCCGCGAGTGTTTCACTGGTCGCAGGCGGAAGTATCTCAGTTGGAGACGGGTAGCAATTCCGCTAGAGAGAGGCACGGGAGCGGCGCGGACTGGGATGACGATTGGGAGTGGGTGGATTTCCTGAAGATAATGCGCGCGGAGCCGATTGTCGCGCACGGAGCGATGGGATTTGGTCTGAAGCCGTTGCGAAGGCTATGTGCATGCATGGTCTTATCGAGACGGATTGGGGTAACAGCCAGGTTGACGGGCTTGGCGCGATGGCGGGGGTGTGGATCTGTCAGCGAGATGCGGCTGAAAAAGGCGTGTCAATGGCGGGGTTAGATTTCATGGGGGACATCGCGGAATACAATCATGTGGACTGTAATGCGATGATGGAGATTGTCCACTATTTGAGGAATAATCATTAGGATTGCCTGAGAACGAAGAGGTGGCTCGCGTTGATAGCGAGCCGCCGTATTTCGATTCGATGTAGGGACGCTAATATATTGGGTTAGCGCCTGTTGATTGATATTAGATAGAGAGATAGGGAGCGGCTTTCGTTTTCATGGACGGGCTGGATTCGGATATTGCCGACTCTGCGTCATTTATGTAGGCGAGTACGCCCCTGAAGATGAATGTGTAGTTGCGGCTGTACGCGGCGCGATCGCATTTTCGTTTTAGATTTCCGGCTAGTTCCATGAATCCCTGTATTGGCTGATTGAATATCCTTTTGAATTCGCTGCTTGGCTGTTGATTGAATATGGAGTGATTGAGAGCTCGATAGAGTTTGTTTTGGACGATCTCGTTGGGGCGGGCATGCAGCTCTTGCGTCGTCGTATCCATTAGAGATTCGCAGATAGCGTGGAACATCGCGTAATACGCGGATATTTGGGCTTGACGCAGAAACTCTTCGGGTCTGCGTCGACTGCGGCGCGCGCCAGATGCAGGCGCGCTATCTCAATTAGCGAATGTGATCGCATGGGCGAACTCTTTTTGGAATTGTGGCCAGTCCTCATTATTTATTTGGTATGAGACCGGGGTATGGGCCATGTTGTTGTCCTGAAAGATATTGATTTATTGCGCGTCGTAATTTGGCGGTGCATTCATATGGGAGGATGTCGGTATCGATGTCCAGAGACTATAACAATGTGAATAAGGTCGTCGCCATCTCTGTCCGTATCCACTAGCAGGTGGATGGCGTTGTGGGATGGAGTCGCATTAGGAATTATGAGTGAATCATTAGCGAGGGTTCTGATTTGGTTTGCGTGATGTTTATTTATTTGATGCAGCATGTCATCACCTATTTTGGCGTTGCGTATTATAGAGGGTGATAGGGTGCTATTTCTCGTCTTCTAGCGCGAAGTGCGGCGGCGGCTCGTTGGATAGCTCGCCCGCGTCTTGCGCGGCGCGCATGCGTTGTAGGTAAGCGGCATTCGCCTCATTTGCGCGCTGATACGCCTCTTTGCGACCTTGGGCGGTGGCTTTCTGGCGATCTTTGTTTATCAAATATGTCGCGAGTACCATGATATAGGCTCCTGTCTCAATTGAGATTGCGGCTCCGCCGGCCACTATCGCGGCGGCTTGGCCTTTGATTAGGATTTGGATGATTGTGGATAGGACGCCTTGACGGGGCGGTTGGACTATTTCCTGATGGGCGATTAGCGCCATTCATATAAGGAATATGGCGGTACATCCGACCATGTTTGGGCCGGTATTCGAATCTTTCACTCGCTCCTCGCTTTTGTTGATAAGATGGTAGATATTCGGGCGCACAGTGTCAATTGGGAATTGGATTTTGGCTGCGTATGGCAGGCTCTAGTCATAATGAGCGCGCAGGCGGCGCGCGTAACTGCGAATAAGGCTGCGGACAGCGGGCATAAGTGATAATAAGCCTGCGAATGGCGATCCTTTTATAGCGTTATGCTTGCGAATGTCCTATGGCTTTCGTGTGATGAGCCGATGCCTTTTCTTATAGTATGATTCTAGCGGGTTATTCGCGCTATGCCTCGCGAATAACATGCGGCGATTCAACCTATGGTATGGGAGGCATGATGCTTGATGGCTTTTGCAAGACGAGAGTCTGCGATTATTTGGGCGGCAATTGGATATTTGGAGATAAGTTGGACGTCTGACGCCAAAGGCTCCGGTTCGGATTGTAATCAATGGCAGTTTCATTCGGTCGGACATTGCAGGATGCATGTGGCGCGGCGGTTTAAGGGGCTCTGCCGCGTAGCGACTAAAGATGGCACTGCGTCCGCCGCGATCGTTAATCTGCTCACTCCGCTGCGATGGCGAAGCGAGCGTGGTTGCTCCGGGCGGGCGCTGCGACCGGCGACGCGTGGAGATGCGTTTTTATCGCGCAGGTGAGGATGAAGGAAAGCCCGAGGGAGAGATTGTCAAAGGGCTTTGCGTATATCATGGCGCTCGCGTTTTGGACTTTCGGTAGCGATCATTTTGCATTAGGCAAGCGAGCAGCGAGTGGGCGCGTTGGCTTTGACGGCGAGCGCGCGACGGCCGTCCCCGCATTTAGGGACGGCCGCCTTTTATGTGAGGGAATGGGATGCTTATTTTGCCGTGCAAGGCGTTTAATCTAGTCCCGCGGCGCCGGCGGGCTTTTCGCCATTGAGCGCGTTGGCGCAGGATTTGAGGGGAGAGTAAAAGCCGCTGCTCGCTTTATTTATTAAGCGGGCGGCGGCAATGGAGGGCGCTTTGGCGTGGAACTTTCTGTGGCGTCTAGCGGCGTTAATCTTCTTTCTTGTCTTTATAGGGATGCTCGCTAGAAAGACCAATATAGCCAAGTACGTAGTGTATTAGCTCCGTGGAGCAGTTATTTTTCTAGCGAGTTTATAGTGATTTGTATCGGTGTTGAGATACTCTTCCCTGATTTGATTGACCTGTTCCGGATTGAAACGAGGCGGACGACGTGTTTTGCTCATGTCGATCGGCCTTCGGTGATTCAGTATATCCTTTTTGCTCATAGGGCTTTCCTTATGGAATTATTCTAATAGTGGCGCCGCGACCGCCGGCGCGGGATTGCGATAAATATCTTTTATTGGCGCTATCTGAGATCGTCTTGAGAACGCGATGCCATTGGAAGGCAACGATAGCATAGCTATGGTTTTCGGCAAATACGATTTACGTACCCGGTAGCGTTTCCATTTAGGTGGTTTGATATATGCCCCATCACCATAAGTAGGTTCGCAGATGGAACTTCTCTACGAACCGGAAAGCCAAGCCGACGAGTTCATCGTATAGCGGATGCGCCGGACTATCGCGGACGCGCTGTCAGGCTACAAGCCGATGCGCGAAGAGTGGGATGTGGCAATGGCGCGCCATCACAGCTATGGGCGAACTCTAATCACCAAGTACGGCGAGATGCGGCTTGGTATTCCCGTATTTCGCTGCGGCGCCTGCGGCGCGATGGCTAGCGGCATGAATGTCATAGGCAAAGGGCAAACGCGAAAGCGCTATTCCAAAAAATACGCGCTGCGGCACTGCGGCGCTGGGAGTGAGTTATGAGTGCGTGGGCAATATGCTTGGGTTCGCCAAGAGTACGCTGTGCAAGTGGTTGAAACAGGAGCGATATACGCGCCTCAAGTTGTCGGGCGATGTATTGGAACTGGCAGGGTGTGGACGCGGGTAGCGGGCGGGAATGTGGAGTTGAAGGTGGCGCGGGATGAGCCGGCGTCTGCGGGAAGTTGGGAAGACGCTCTGACAACGGCGCACGATCTGGGCGCGACGGCGCCTAGACATATCGTCAGCGTTGGCGATAGGGCGATAGATATGGCGTATGGCAGGGCCGCTTCGCATCAGTCGTGTCAGTTCTCTCTGTTGCGCGAGTGCAAGCGAACATAGGCGGCGTGGGGTTTTCGGAGGCGAAGGCGCTGCTTGAATCGGATGATATGGATCAGGCGCGGGAGTGCGCCGGTCGGATAGTTGCGTTGACGAGCGGCAAGTCGCTTTACTGCGCGTCAAAGCGTTGGAAAAGGGGCTGGCGCATATTCGGACAGGCGAGACGGCATGCGCCAGGCGATCAGCTTTACTCTGGATGCCCTAATATATTATCGAGTAGATCACTGGGAGGCTTACATAGAGCCTCTCGGTATGACCGTGTACAGCGATACGAAAGCTGCCGCCAATGCCAGAGTATTCGAAGGCAATGGACTTCCTTAAGAAATGCTTTGCCACAAAAGACGACAGCATGCAAAGCTTCAAGGCATGCCTAGACGCCCATGGTGTCTCAAGCCGCGGCGTTGCTACCTACGCGGTTCAATACGACGCGGCAACGCGCGTAAGGTATCCCGTGAACATTCCGCTGGAGGTTGCGGCAAGTGTCTGAAAGTTTCATTCGAACAAGAAGACTATGCATTCAGCAAAATGGGATACGAACTTGTTAGGCGTGGCGAGGATTTCGCGCTATACCGAGATAAGGTATATCCGGCAACCCTGATCGGATTTTTCAGATTGACTTTTCGCGCGGGGCAACTTCCAGGCGCGTCATTCAAAGATATTTAGAGCGCGAAAGCGTCCCCGCAGATGCGTTCTTCACCGAAATAGATCCCAGATTCGGATAGCATCCCGCACGGCCGATATTTCCCACCCTCAATCGCCGCGTTGAGGCGGGGGGTTGCGCCCTCGCCATAGACTACTTTGCGCGCGCTGTCCATGACACCCGCGGTCCCGTTGCCATCCCCGCCGCGCTCCACATTCCCGCTGCCGCCATAGATCCGTTGCACCGCGTCCTCGTGTCGGATCCCTCTATCACCGACAAAACGTTCAACTGGGAGAGCGGGGTAGGCGCGATGGTTGACGAGTGTGCGCTTGTTAAGGGGATTGTGGTATTATCGGGAGCGGGCAAGTCTGACTAAGGCAATTCAATACCGAAGGGGGAGCGCAGATATGAAGATTACTAATATAGAGACGTTTATCGTGGACGCGGGGTGGAGGCCGTGGATGTTTGTGAAGGTGGAGACGGATGAGGGGGTTACGGGCTGGGGGGAGTGCAGCGACGGGCGGTCGCCGCATGGGATCGAGGGGACTATCAGGGATATGAAGCCGCTGCTGGTTGGGCAGGATCCGCGCGCGTTTGAGATGCGGTTTCAGGATATGTATCGCATTACGCGGCAGAGTCCGGGCGGCATCGCGGCGAAGGCTATCGCGGGGCTGGATTGCGCGTTCATTGACATTAAGGCGAAGGCGCTGGGGATTTCGGTGGCGGAGCTGTTCGGGGGGCCGACGCGCGATAAGGTGCGGGTGTATTGGTCGCATTGCGGCAGCTCGCGCATACGGCATCACGACATCTTGGGGACGCCGCCGATTGATTCGTGGGATGCGGTTACGGCGCTGGGCAAGGAGGTGAAGGCGCGCGGGTTCACGGCGCTGAAGACGAATATCCTGATGCCGGGCGAGGATGCGACTTTCGGCGGCGGGTTCAGCGGCGGCGTGGGCAGCACGGATCAGTACGCGCCGAAGTGGCTTGTGCCGCATATCGAGAAGCTCATAGGGACGTTCCGCGACGCGGTGGGGGATGATATTGATCTGAACCTGGATCTGAATTTCCACTTCAAGACGGAGGGGGCGCTGCGGATCGCGAAGGTTCTGGAGCAGTTCGATATGCTGTGGCTGGAGATCGATATGTACGAGCCGAAGAGCCTGCGGCAGATTAAGGATTCCACCAGCACGCGCATCTGCACGGGAGAGAATCTGTTTTATATGCGGGATTATATTCCGTATTTCGAGAGCCACGCGGCGGATATGTTCATGGTGGACGTGCCGTGGAACGGGTTCAGCCAGTCCAAGAAGGTGGGTGATTTGGCGGAGGTGTATCAGCACAATGTCGCGCCGCACAATTATTACAGCCACCTGAGCAGTTTCGTGAGCGCCAGCCTGTGCGCCGCGCTGCCGAATGTGCGGATAATGGAGATCGACATAGACGATGTGCCGTGGAAGGACGAGCTGACTACGGCGGCGCCGGAGATCGTGGACGGGTATATGACGGTGCCGACGGCGCCGGGCTGGGGGGCTGATGTGAATGAGGAGGTGGCGCGGGCGCATCCGTGGGATGAGGGGAGTTTGGTGGGGGTGCAGACGGGGGGGTATAAGGTGCCGGTTAGATAAAATAGGCGGCAACTTCCAACGGCAATTAGTGGTGAAGGGCGCGTCGTTTCGGCGTCGGAGGGCGGCGTTGGGCGGCGCGCTTGGGTGTGGTAGGATGGGGCAACGGCCGATTGGCGTTAGTAGCGAAAAGGGGGGAATGGTATGGCTGATAAGAAAGAGCGCGAGGCAAACCTTGAGGCTGCGATGGAGGAGTTGGCGACGTAGGCATATGTGAGGGCGACGGGGGATCGGCTGGCTCGGCGGCTGAAGGTGATGGGCGCGGGGGTGATCATTCTTATTGCGCTTGAGGTTGTTAGCATAGGGGTGAGTTGGATGGAACTGGTTAGGTGATGTATGCCTAGGCGATACAGTCCGAGCGAGGTTGCCAGAATTTTGGAGAGCCTGGGTTGGCGGTTTAGTCGGCAGCGCGGTTCTCACGCTATCTTTACGAAAGAGGGCGAGCGGTTCAACATTGTGGTTCCTATTACCACTAGGCAGGTGCAAGCGGGGACTTTGGGCAGCATTAAGCGGCGGGCGGGTTTGACTACTAGGGAATTTGACGAAATCGCGGATGAGGTGCTGTAATGGCTAAGCGTAGTTTCACGACGATTCTGATGCCGGACGGGGACGGGTATCAGGTGATTGTGCCGCATTATCCGGAGGTTACGACGTGGGGGAAGACGCCGGCGGAGGCGTTTGAGATGGCAAGGGAGTGTCTGGAGTTCGTGCTGGAGGATTACGCGGCGACGCATCGGGAGCAGGTGTTGCGGGAGTCGGACGCGGGGCATGTGGTGGTGGGGAGCGTGGATGTGGATGTGCCGGATGCGCTGCTGGAGGGGATTAGGGCGGAGGCGGGCAATGGGGCTTATCGCGCCTAAGCTTGTCAGCATAAGCATAGCAGGGGTGATGGCGCTGACGCGGCGGTGTATTGCCGCAAGCTTGCGGTTTGGCTAGATGGGCTTGCCGGTGTAGGGGTCGGCTAGAGGGGGGAGGTTGGGCATTGCGCCGCTGAAGTAGTCTTCCATTGACCAGAATTGCAGGGCTGGATAGGCGAACATGCCGACTTGGATTTGGCCGTAGGACGCGGCTATGCGCTTTGCTTGGGGGGAATTGACGGGATCTAGGGATATGAATACGCCCATGCTGGCATTTTCTTGCTGCATTGTCCCGACGAAATCCCTGACTTGGCTTACTGATACTTTGCCGCCTTTGACTTGGGCTAGGACTAGCTCGGATTTGTCGGCGAGTTTGTTTAGCAGCAAGCCTCTGCCGTCAACGCCGCGGTCGCCGATTTGCTTTTCGTTGGGGGCGAGGCCGGGGATTTGGGTGACCGCCCACGCCTCGAATTCGAAGGGCTGGCTGCGCGCCATTATGCGGGCGCCGGCCATATCTTTGGGGATGCCCTCTATGCGGACGGGGATGTTTTGCGGGTCTAGGCGCTTGGTTTTGATGATGTTGACGGCGTAGGGGGATATGTCTATGCCGATGAATTTGCGGTTGAGTTTGGCGGCGGCGGCGATGGTCGTGCCGCAGCCGCAGAACGGGTCAAGCACTACATCGCCCTCGTTGGACGACGCCTTGATGACGCGCTCTAGCAGCGCCTCGGGCTTTTGGGTGGGGTATCCCAAGCGCTCTTTGGCGCGAGGGTTGACGGGATTTATGTCAGTCCAGACCGAGTCGACAATCTCGCCCTCGGTTTCGTCCAGGTAGATTATCCTGCGCCCGCCGCCGGTTGGGTTCACATCGTCGCGGTATAGGCGGCCGGAGTCGTCCCGCTTAAAGCGTTTTAGGTATTCGGGCTTGTGAGGCGTGTATTGGGTGTTGAATACATATCCCTTTTCTTGCGCGGAGTAGAATAGCAGGATGTCGTTCTTTTGCGGGAACTTTTTGGCGGTCTTTCGCTTGAATCCGGATGATCTTTTCCAGACGATTTCGGTTCGGAAATTATCAGCGCCGAATATGTCGTCCATTACCATTTTTAGGTAGTGGGATGCGGTCGGGTCGCAGTGCAGGTATATGCTGCCGGAGGGTTTGAGCAGGCGGCGCATCGCGGCTAGGCGGACGGCTATGTAGCTGAGATAGGATAGCATCCCGGATTCGCCGAGCAGGTATTTCAAGCCGGTTACGCTTTTGTGAGCGGGGTGGGCTATGGCGTTCTCGATTTCACCGACGCGGCGGGCGGCGTCTGCGTTCCAAGTCCAGGTGTCGGTGAACGCCATCATTTGGGCGACGGGCGTTTTGGAACGCTTGCCGACGCCGTCGTCAGCGCCAAATAGCACATTGTAGTTGGCGTTGGAATTGAACGGGGGATCAAGGTAGATTAGGTCGACCGAGTCGGCGGGCAGGTTTGCCATGACGTCGAGGCAATCGCCGTAGTATAGTGTGTTTTCCATATGGCGGGATCCTAATGCAAAGCCCGTGTTATTGTTGTGATGCCGAGTGTATCCGCCGCTACAACCAGGTTGGCTGAGGCGGCGGATATTCTTGATGCGCTCTAGCCCGTGTAGGCGTATTTGGCGGCGATGTCTTCGCGGAGGTCGGTTCCCCAGCCGGGGGCTGTGGGGATTTTCATCATGCCGTTGGCGATTTGGGGGAGGGCGGTGAAGAGTTCGTCGCGCCAAGGGGCTTGGACAGGGTCGCTTTCGCTGATGCGGACGTTGTTGACGGAGGCGCAGAGGTTCATCGTTTGGAAGTTGGATAGGTGGCTGTTGTAGTTGTGCGGGGCGACGTTGATGTCGAAGAGTTCCGCCATATTGGCGGCGCGGCGGGCGGGGATGAAGCCCTGCCACTGGACGTCGAGTTTCATGAAGTCCATCGCGCGGTTTTGGAGCAGGTCAAGGTAGTTTAGGGGGCCGAGGCGCTGCTCGCCGGAGCAGATGGGGGTGCGCGTGGCGTCTTTGACCATACGCAGGCTTTGGGCGTCTAGGTTGTCTATTTCCATCCACATCAGGTCGTAGGGCTCAAGGGCTTGGGCTAGGCGGATTTGCGCCTCCGCCTTGAAGTTGACGTTGACGTCGAGGCAGATGGCGGCGTCTGGGGCGACTTCGCGCATAGCGGCGATTTGGTTGACGGCGGCGGCGCGCAGCTCGCGGCTGAGGGTCTGGTCGTGGGGGCCGACGGTTCCCTGGCTGATTGTGCGGTAGGGGTCGCCGGGGATCTGGATGTTGGTTTTGACGGTGTCGTAGCCGGCGTCCATCGCCTCTCGCATTATGGCTTTGATGTCGTCGTAGCCGCGCACGGGTTGCCTGCCGAGCAGTTCGTAGTTGCTTGACTGGTAGGATACTAGGTGCGACCAATAGACTTTTTGCTCGGAGCGGGTTGGGCCGCCAACGAGTTCGTGGACGGGCATATTGGCGGCTTTGCCCTTGATGTCCCAGAGGGCGAGTTCAATGCCGGCGATTGCCATCCAGGTCGCGCCGCCGTATGAGGAGCGGGTGGCGCGAACCATATTCGTGTAATGCTGCTCAACGGCGCGCGGGTCTTTGCCGATGACAAGGCGGGAGAGGTCTTCTACCAAGCCCGCCATTCCCTTGGCGAGGTCGCCCACGCCGAATTCGGAGTAGCCGGTGACGCCTTCGTCGGTTCGGACGGCGCAGTAGAGCCAAGGGCGTGATAGGGATTTGACGGGGATTGTGTGGATGGAGGTGATTTTCAAGGGAGGCGCTCCTGTGTGGTGTTGGGGTGGATGGTTGGGCGCGGCGGGATAGCCGCGGTGTAGGGTAGGATAGCATATTGGGCGAGTAGGGTGGAAATAGCATATAGCGCACAAGGTAGGGGACGCCGCTTTTTGGGAAAAGGCAGGCAAAACTTTTTGGTAAGGGTGGGGGAGCGAGGTAGGGTTGAAAGGGGTGGGCGCTGTGGTCGGCAGGGGGTTGGCTATGAAATGGTTGGGGGGCGTGATACAATGCGTGTGTGCGCCGATGTGTGATGACGCTGAGGCGCGAGAGGCGAGTTCGCAGGGCAAGGGTAAGAAAGCAAGAGGCAAGGACGCTAAGGCGGGAGGAGTTTGATATGGCTGAGACGGGGGCGCTGACGCTGGATGAGGTGTATGAGGCGCTTAGGGATGTGTATGATCCGGAGATTCCGGTGAATATCGTGGATCTGGGGCTGGTGAGGGATGTGTCGGTGGTGGACGGGAATATCGATATGCAGATGACGCTGACTTTCGCGGGGTGCGGCATGGGGCCGTATATCGCGCAGCAGGCGGAGTGGCGGCTTGCGGAGCTGGAGGGGGTGGAGGATATCAATGTGGATTTGGTGTTCGATCCGCCTTGGACGCCGGAGGAGATTACCGAAGAGGGGAAGAAGTTGCTGGGACTGGATTAAGCGGGATGCGCGCAAGGCGCATTCGGATAGGCGCGGGCGGCCCGCCGGATTTGCGGGCTGTCGCCCGCGCTAAGCAGAAGGGGAGCGTTTCCCGAATATGACTATGAATCCGCAGCAGGCGGCGCAGGCTAGGGCGCGCATCGAGGCGATGAAGCGGCAGTTTGAGCAGAAGCGTCAGGTGGCGGACGCGCTGTCGCAGATTAGGCATAAGATCGGCGTGTACAGCGGCAAGGGTGGCGTGGGCAAGACGACGGTGGCGGTGAATCTCGCGGCGACGCTGGCGCATCAGGGGGCGAGCGTGGGTATCCTGGATGTGGATATCGATTGCCCGAACGTTGTGCGCGCCATGAAGGTGGCGGAGCGTCCGCAGGTGGGCGAGGGCAATAAGATGCTGCCGTCGGAGCGGTTCGGCGTGAAGGTTATGTCTATGGGCTTTTTTCAGCAGAATGAGGAGGAGGCGATTATCTGGCGGGGGCCTATGGTGCATAACGCTATCAATCAGCTGCTGCAGACCACGGATTGGGGGACGCTGGATTATCTGGTGATTGACCTGCCGCCGGGGACTTCGGACGCGCCGCTGACGGTGATGCAGACGCTTGACCTGGACGGGTTTATCGTGGTGACCACGCCGCAGGAGCTGGCTAAGATTGACGCTAAGCGGTCTATCAATATGATCCGCAAGCTGCAGGTGAAGGTGCTGGGGGTGGTGGAGAATTTCAGCGGGGATGTGTTCGGCAGCGGCGCGGGGGAGGAGCTGGCGAATGAGCTGGAGCTGGAGTTTCTGGGGAGGCTGGCGCTGCGGGCGGAGTATCGGGATACATCAAAGCCGACGGTTCTGGTGAGCAATGAGGTGTTGGCGGAGTATGGGGGGATCGCGGATAGGGCGGTGGCGGGGTTGGCAGAGTAAGTGGCGCAAAGCGAAATATGCCTATGATGACGCCCCTGCGATTGGGTTCGCGGGGGTGTTACTTTTTTAGAAAAAAGTAACCAAAAAACTTTTGAGTGGGTGTTTAGGGGCGGGTTTGTGTAGATTGTGGCGAGTATAAACCCAATGGGTAAGGGAGGCTATGTTGCGCCGCAAGCCTCTGTTTTGACACTATTCACCGCATAAGCGTAAAATTGCGCGAAAGTTGTCTTACTACGAAACTATCCTAGCGAAAGGGAGGCGAGGTATGTTTTATAGGCTGTACACGGGGGAGGATGGGCAGTCGCATATGGAGGAGGGGGTTGAGCCGCCGGATACGCAGGGGGCGACGGGCGTGGTGGTTCGGAGGCAGGAGCCGGGGTATTTTATTGACTGGCATCCGGCGCCGCGGCGGCAGTATATCGTGACCTTGCGCGGGCAGGTGGAGATCGGGCTGGGCGACGGGACGGTGTTCACGCTCGGCGCGGGGGATATGATGCTGGCGGAGGATCTGACGGGGCAAGGGCATACTACGAGGGCGGTGGGGGATGAGACGCGGGTGTCTATTGCGATTACGCTGGATTAGCGGGGGATTAGGGATAGCGGGGGATTGGCTCGGTTAGCCGATTACCCTGCACAATGGGGTTCGCAAGGGGGCGGCAATGCGCGGGCGGGCAAGCCGCAAGCAACGGGCGGGCAAGTCGCCGTGTTAGTCGTTAAGCGTTAATCCGAAGTGTGTGGCATAGCGAATTCGCGGCGCAAAGCAATCAAGTTCGCCGCGCAAGATAATCAACATAGGCAAGTCAAGCCAATAAGCAAGGCGGCAAGCGCCGAATTATGGGGGAGCAAGCATAGTGAGTTACCAGGACATTGTCGTTACCAAGGATGAGGGCGTGGGGGTTATTAGGCTGAACCGGCCTAGGGTGTTGAACGCGCTGAGCAAGAATTTGTACCGCGAGGTGGATTCGGCGGTGAGCGAGATGGAGGCGGATTCGGATGTGCGGGCGGTGGTTTTCACGGGGACTGGGGAGCGCGCGTTTTCGGCGGGGGCGGATATTCATGAGCAGTTGCGGGATGCTGAGAATCCGCCGCCGCCGGATCCGCGGCGGGCGGAGCAGGCGTGGCATATCGCGTCTTGCACAAAGCCGACTATCGGGGCGCTGAACGGGCTGGCGTATGGCGGGGGGGCTGTGATGGCGTCAAGCTTTGACATTCGGATTGGCTGCGACCGGACTAGGTTTAGGTTCCTGGCGGCGTCGTATGGGCGGGTGAACTCTACGTGGAGCCTGCCGATGCAGGTGGGGTGGCCGAAGGCTAAGGAGCTGCTGTTCAGCGCGAGGGTGGTGGGGGCGGAGGAGGCGCTGCAAATCGGGCTGCTTAATCATCTGGTCGGGCCGGATGAGCTTATGCCGAAGGCGATGGAGATCGCCGGGCTTATCGCCGCCAACGATCCGCGGATGGTGCAGGGGATCAAGGAGCTGATGATAGACGATGTGGGCGAGGATTGGCGGTGGATGTATGACAATGAGGCGGCGGCGCAGAAGGGCAAGCTTAGCCCGACGCCGGTGGAGGAGGGGTTCGCGGATTTCATCGCGCGAAAGGGGCGCAAGGATGGGTAGGGGGATGTGATGGGATAAGGGACGTCTGTCGGGCTGGGGCAAGGCGGCGCTCTGTCCTATCTCTGCATCTCTATCCGATTGCTATCCGCCACTATCCGATAGGCAAGCGGATGATGGCGGCTGATAACGGCTTGATAGCGGGGGCAACCGCTAATTACGCCAAAATACGCGGGGGCAATCGCTAATCACTTGGCGGCGGCTTGATGGCGCGGGCAATCCAAAGGCAACCGAAAGGCGCCGAATGATGCTATCTTGACGCTATGGGCAATCGGATGGGCAAGCGAATGGGGCGGCGATTGATGACGGCTTGATATGCCGAATTGACGCTCTTGATACGCCGGGGGCAATGGCTAGGCAACTGCTAGGCAACCGAAAGACGCCGATTAACATCGGCTTGATACACGGGCTTTATGCCCTTGACGCGCGGGGGAAATTTCTAATCACTTAACACCGGCTTGATGGCGCGGGCAATCGCTAATCACGCCAAAATACCATAGGCGACGGCTAATCGCTTGATACCGAATTGATACGCGGGGGCAGCCGCTAATTACGCGAAAGGGAAGTGTGCGAATATGGCAGACATATCCGGGAACACGGGCAATACGGGCAGCAACGGGACGCAGGGGAGCGTTGGCGCGCCGCTGGAGGGCATCCGCGTTTTGGATTTGGGGCGGTATCAGGCGGGGCCTAGGTGCGCGTTGATGTTCGCGCGGATGGGGGCGGAGGTTATCAAGGTGGAGTCGGTTCGGGGGGACGAGAGCCGCGCGAATGGGCCGCGCGTGCGGGGGCAGTCGGCGTACTGGGTTCAGTATAACAGCGGCAAGAAGAGCCTCGCCATCAATCTGCGAACCGATAAGGGCAAGGAGGTTTTGCGCGAGCTGGTGAAGGTTTCGGATATTCTGCTGCAGAATTTCCGGCCCGGCACTATTGACATAATGGGGTTCGGGTATGAAACGCTCAAGGCGCTTAACCCGAAGATCATAATGATCAATGTGTCGGCGTATGGGCAGTATGGGCCGAACCGCGAGAAGGTGGGGTTTGACCCTATCGGGCAGGCGATGGGGGGGCTGATGTCGCTGACGGGGTACGGGGATTTGCCGCCGATTAAGACGTATTTCCCGCTGATAGACCGCATCACGGCGCTGCATGCCTGCATCGGGGCGCTGGCGGCGCTGCGTGAGCGCGAGATTTCGGGCGTGGGGCAGGCGCTGGAGGTTTGCCTTGCGGACACGGGCTTTACGGTGAACGAGATTCCCATATCGGCGTATCTGGGCGGCGGCGTTGAGACCGAGCGGGCGGACAGCGCGGTGGGCGGCGGCGGCACGCCATTCGGCGGGATGTACGAGACCGCGGACGGGTATATCATCCTCGCGGCGGGCAACGACAATATGTGGCTGCGGATCTGCGAGGCGCTGGGCAAGCCGGAGTGGCTGGACGACCCGCGCTTTGCGAACCGCGAGCTGCGGACGCAGAACGGGGATGTTTTGGAGGCGGCGATAGCGTCTTGGCTGAAGGGGCGCACGACTAAGCAGGCGGATGAGACGCTGTCGGGATACAGCATCCCTTGCGCGCCGGTGAATACGACCGAGCAGGCGGCGCAGGAGCCGCAGCTGCATGAGCGGGAGATTATGATGGAGGTGCCGGATCCGGTGGCGGGGACGATGTGGGTGAGCGGGAAGTCGATTAAGTTCAGCCGGACGCCGATGGTGGTGGGTTCGGCGCCCACGGTGGGGGAGCATACGCGGGAGATTCTGCGGGGGATAGCGGGGTACTCGGACGCGGAGGTGGATGCGCTGGTGGCGGAGGAGGTGGTGGGGGAGGGGTAGGCGGCGATGGGGGCGTAGGCGTGAGCAAGGGCGTCGTAGGCGTGTGGGCGTTGGATGCTTGCATTGCCCTTGCCTCACCCCTTCAATGGACGTGTGGGCGCGTGATGGCGTTGGGGATGCTTGCCATTGCTCTTGTCGCCCGCCTTGAGGGGCGTGATAGGCGCGTGGGTGCGTATGTTCACGAAAGCCAATGACGCAGTTATAACCGGCGGCGCATTGGCGAATGGCGGCGTGTAACGGAATGGATTTGATGCTATGATAGGCGTGTGGGAAGTGCTGGCGGTTGCGGCGTTTGCGTTGTGCTATGTCAGCCCGGTGGTGATAAATTGGATAAATCCGCGAAAGCGGGATGCGGACGGGGATGCTAGAATACCGCTGTTTAATATCAAGACGCGGGATAGGCCGCTGGCTATCGCTATGGTGGTGGGGATTACGGCGTCGCTGACGCGCTGGTGGAGCGGCGCGGCGCCGGCGCTGGGCGGCGATATGGCGGCGGCGGATAAGGCGAAGCTGGTCGCGGGGGATGCCACGCTCGCGGCGGGGTTCGCGGTGGTGGCTACATATACGATATTGGAAGGAGTGTACGGGATTATGGTCTTCTATTCGTATCTGTATGACAAGCTGAAGGCGGAGCGGGAGGAGGCGTGGAAGGATGAGGGAATCAAGATAGGCAGGGCGGAAGGGCTGGCTGAGGGCGAAGCTAAGGGATTAGAGAAAGGCAGGGCTGAGAGCGCGGCGGTGATAGCCGAAAAGGACGAGGTGATAGTCGAAAAGGATGCGGCGCTTGCCGAAAAGGATGCTACGATAGCCAGGCTGAAGGCAGATCAGGCCGGGCGCAAGAACGGCAGCGTGGGCGGCGGCGAGGATGCGTCGGAGTAGAGAAGGTTCTCATCCGAAAGGAGTTGCGGGCTTATGGTGTTCTATTCGTATCTGTATGACAAGCTGAAGGCGGAGCGTCGAGAGGCGTGGGAGGCTAAGTACGAGGCTGCCAAGGCTAAGGGGATGGCTAAGGGCATCAAGATAGGCAGGGCGCAGAGCGCAATAAAGTTGGCGGAGATGCGCCTTAAACTTGCCAAGCTGGAACGCGCGTATGGCATCGCGCCTAACCCAAACGATATGGCAGTTGCGCTGGCAGAGATGGGCGTTAACATTGCCCGATTGAACTGCAAAAACGAGATTTACCCGTCCAAAGAGCAAATAGACTCCGAACTCGCCGATTTGGACCCGCGTATTGAGGCGCTGAACCGCAAGCGGGACTCATGGCTTGCCGAATCGGACGACTAGCGTAGCGCGTATGACTATGACACAGCCCGCTCACCTGCCGCCGCCGCTATCCGCGTATGTGTCGGTTGGCGGGTTGCGGCTGCATTATCTTGACTGGGGGGCGCCAGATGTGGACGCGCCGGTTATGGTTTTGCTGCATGGGCTGCAGGATTGCGCGCGGAGTTGGGATTTTTTTGCGGCGAGCATGCGGGCTGAGGGGTATAGGGTGGTTGCGCTGGATAGCAGAGGGCATGGGGATAGCGAGCATTCGGATGGCGCGGCGTATGGGTTTCAGGATTATGTGGCGGATGTGGAGGGGCTGGTAGGGCGGCTGGGGCTGCGGGATATTACGCTGGTGGGACATTCGGCGGGCGGGCGATACGCTTTCGCTTTCGCGGCGGAGTATCCCGAACTTGTAAGGGCTCTGGTGGTTGTGGATATAGATCCGGATGCGGTGAACGCGGATTCGCGGGGGATGTTCGCGCGGTATCACGCGGAGTCGGATGAGTGGGAGTCGCTGGACGCCGTGGTGGAGCGGCTGCGGTCAAGGCAGCCGCGCTCGTCGGAGGATATGCTGCTGCATCAGGCGCGGCATATGACGCGGGAGCTGCCGGGCGGACGGCGGGCGTGGAAGCGCGATAGGCGGTTGCTGGCGGCGTATGAGCGGCCGGATTTGTGGGCGGAGTGGCGGCGCGTGAGGGCGCCTACGCTGATTGTGCGGGGGCGGCAGAGCGAGCTGCTGACGCACGAGGTCGCGGTGCGGATGCGCGAGGCGCTGGGGCGGACGAACCGGCATGCGCGGCTGGCGGAGCTGGAGGGGGGCGGGCATTGGTTTTATCAGGAGGCGCCGGGGGCGTTTGAGGCGGCGGCGGGGTGGTTTTTGGCGGGGGTGAAGGGTGAGGAGTGACTGAGTTTGGCGCAGTTTGCCGGTGGGCAAGGGCGGGGGTTAGCGCACGCCGCCACTCCCGTTGTGGCAGTCGCCATGCTTTATCCCGTCAGTGCAGGTGGTATCGCCGTCAAATTCCGCCTCGGTTGCGTTTTTGACGCCTGCGAATGACGCGCCCGTCAGATCCGCCCCAGAGAAATTTGTGCGGTCTATGTCGGCTCCATCGAAGTTGGCGCCGTTCAGAACCGCGTCTTCGAAGTCAGCATTTGTTAGGGTCGCGTTGTTGAATTCGGCGCCGTTCAATTTCGCGTCTTCGAAGTCAGCATTTGTTAGGGTCGCGTTGTTGAATTTGGCGCCTTTCAATTCCGCGTCTTCGAAGTCAGCATTTGTTAGGGTCGCGTTGTTGAATTCAGCGCCGTTCAATTTCGCGTCCTTGAATTTAGCGCCTTCAAGATCCGCTTTTGTAAAATCGAGATCTAGGACGTCGTCGTAATCTCCGACTTCATTGAAGTTAGCGCCCCGCAGCTTGGCATTTCGGAATGAGGTATCTTTATCAAGATAAGCATTATTCCCCGTGAAATCAACTTCAAGGAGACTAGCCTCGTCTAGTATTGCGCCTTCTAGGCGTATCGAATCCGGTCCCTCTTTGAATTCGAAAGTAGCGCGAGTGAGATCTGCTTTACGGAAGATGGTTCCGATGACTGTTACTTCCGTAAATTTGGCGTCAGTCAATGTTGCGTTGGTGAAATCAGCGTGTGATAGATCCGCGTCAATGAAGCTTGCCCCAGTCAAGGTTATGCCGTCAGGGAATGTCGTATGCGCCAGGGTTGCACCATCGAAGGACGATTCGGCTATCCTACTTAGCCCTTTTGTTGAGCTGAGGTCAACATGCGAGAGGTCAATTCCCTCTACGCTCGCGCCTGCGAGATTAGCGTTTGTGAGGGTAGCGCCGATGAGATCAGCATCTGTGAGGGTAGCGCCGGTGAGATTAGCATCTGTGAGGATAGCGCCGGTGAGATCAGCATCTGTGAGGGTAGCTCCTGCGAGATTAGCATCTGTAAGGGTAGCGCCAGTGAGATCAGCATCTGTGAGGGTAAGGCCTGCAAGCGTAGCCCCTGTTAGATTGCAACCGCTGAGGTTGGCTTTCTCTCCCCGCGCTGTGCAGGTGGCTGTGGCGGTTGGGGTGTGCGTGGATGTAGCTGTTGGCGTCAGGGTGGCTGTGGCGGTCGGGGTAGGCGTGGCTGTAGCTGTTGGCGTCAGGGTGGCTGTGGCGGTCGAGGTGTGCGTGGATGTGACTGTTGGCGTCAGGGTGGCTGTGTAGGTTGGGGTATGCGTGGATGTAGACGTAGCCGTTGGCGTCAGGGTGACTGTGGCGGTCGAGGTGTGAGTGGCGGTCGGAATTTGGGTTGGCGGGACTGGCGTGTCCGTAGGCGAAGGGGTGTGGGTGACGTTGGCCGCGAGTATGGGCGCAGGCAACGGGGTATGGGTGGCGTTGGCCGCGACGAGTATAGGCGTAGGCGACGCGGCGAGCGTGGCCCTTGGCTTAGGGGTAGAGGTTTGGAGCGCCGGCGAGATTGGCGGGATAGCAAGGGGCGCGGTCGCCGTGGGCGTCTCTGCCGCCACGGCTCCGGGCGGCAATAGCGCGGGACGCGTGGGGGTGGGCGTGGGGTCTCCCCCCCACGCCAAAAGAATTTGACTAGAGGGTGCGTCGCCATAAAACCCAAGAGCTGGGAGAATTAGGAAACTGGCAACGCCAACACCGGTGACGCTGGCAAAAGCCGTTTTCGCTATTGGGTCTATCCGAAAAATCCCGATAGCCGCGCCTATCCCAGCACAAACGATTAGGATAACAATTGCAAGCGCGGGACCGAGACTAATCCAGTAAGATGCGAGCGCCACCCCACATAGACCGCCCAATATACCTACAGCAATCCATATAAGAATTCTGACTATAGCTGCTGTTATGGACGCATACTCATAGCGGCGCACAGTTGTTTTAAGACTGTCGCGGCACTCTTTCAGACCGTCCCTTTCGTCTGTCAGCTTGCCCGTTTCCTCTTTCAGATCGCCCCTTTCCTTTGTCAGCCTGCCCGTTTCCTTTTTCAGACCGTCCCTTTCGTCTGTCAGATCTTTCTTTTCCTTTTGCAGGTCGCGTGTTTTGGCTGTCAGCTCAGCCTTTGTAATTTGCAGCTTGCCCGTTTCGTATCGTAGCTTGTTCCTTGCCCCTTCCAGCTTGTTCGTTGTCTGACGCAACTTATTTATTGTCCCATGTTCGTCTTGTATCTTCTTTAGTTCCGCACGAGCATCCACTAGCAGTTTTTGCTCATTTTGTATCTTGCCTTCTTCTTCTTCGCGCTCTCGCTCTGCGGTGAATAGTTTCGCGCGCGTCTGCTCTAGCGCGTGGTTCGCATCCGGTATCTTGCCTTCTACTTCTTCGCGCTCTCGCTTTTTGGCGGATAGTTCCGCGCGAGCCTGCTCTAGCAGGGCTGGCTCAGATTCTATCCGGCGCTCTACTGCCTCGCGCTCTTGCCGCGACTTCAGCGCGTCGGGCAACCGAGGGAATGCGTCTGTGTATTTGGTTAGCTCTTCATCCAAATCCTGGCGTCGCAGTTCTTGCTGATCTGCCCGGTTCTTCTCTTGCTCAAGATCCAACGCCGCCGAATCGCGTTCTTGGATCGCGGCGTCTTTCTCAGCTGATAGTTGCGAAAACTGCTGCGTTAGGTCCGTTAGCTCTTCATCCAAAGCCTGGCTTCGCAGTTCTTGCTCATCTGCCCGCTCATTCGCTTGCTTAAGAGCCAGATTCGCCAAATCGCGTTCTTGGATCGCGGCATCTTTCTCAGCTGATAGTCGCGAAATCCGCTGCTGTCGCGCTTTGAGAGTTTCCTTCAATTCGCGGTTTTCCGACGAATTCGCATTCGATACATCGGCAACCCGCTCCGCTCTCTGATTAGCTTGCTCCGCCTTCTTAACAGCCCGCGCCGCTTCCCGCTGCGCCGTATCGCGGTCTTTGATCGCGGCATCTCTCTCAGCCGCTAGTTGATTCCTATCCTGACGCAGGGCATTTGCATCCTGCTCCGGGTTTTCCTGGGACAGTATGGACCAAACGGCGTTCCCCGCCTCGCGCTCGCCGATTAGATTCAGAACTTCGCGTATCTTGCGGATGGTTCGTTCTAGTTGGTAGCCATCTATGTCTTTAGCGAGATTGTGGTATGAGTCATTCCGAAACTCGCTAATATAGCCTAGATGCCCTTCCTTCCACCCTCTGTCGCCCCGAATAATAACCGTCCGGTTATTAAACTTTTCGGCAAAGATAGCGTCCCAGTGCCGAGTCACTATCTGATTGAAATGCGATATGTCTATCGTGCCTTTGAGGTCATCCCTATTGTCTCGAAGGTATCGGGTAAAATTGCTCCGTTGATTCTCATTAAGAGAGTCAACTATGGCATTTTTGACAGCCTCGTGCGTGAGGTGCGCGTTGGCGTGGTACGCTTCCAGTTGTTCATAGACGAACTCGCGCACATAGTGCCGGTGTATGTTGAGCGCGCGGTTCAACTTCTCTTGGTTGGGGAACTCTTGGACTGCCATAGGGATGGATCCTTGGTTGGTTTTGTACGTCGCCTAGTTGCGCGTATTTCCGCTCTAGCGCGTGGTTCGCGCTTGTATCCCGCGTTTCTACTTCTGCGCGTTATTGATCTTTTGGAGGATAGTCGCGCACGTGCCTGCTCTTGTATCCGGCGCTCTATTTCTTCGCGCGCCCGCTGTAGCTCCGGCGCGTCGGGCAACTACGGGAAAGCCTGTTTGAATTTGTCCTCCAAATCCCGGATTCGCCGTTCATGCTCATCTGCTCGCTTCTTCTCTTGCTTAAGAGCCTGCGCCGCCGAATCGCGTTCTTTGATCGCGGCATCTCTCTCAGCCGCTAGTTGATTCCTATCCTGACGCAGGGCATTTGCATCCTGCTCCGGGTTTTCCTGGGACAGTATGGACCAAACGGCGTTCCCCGCCTCGCGCTCGCCGATTAGATTCAGAACTTCGCGTATCTTGCGGATGGTCCGTTCTAGTTGGTAGCCATCTATGTCTTTAGCGAGATTGTGGTACGAGTCATTCCGAAACTCGCTAATATAGCCTAGATGCCCTTCCTTCCACCCTCTGTCGCCCCGAATAATAACCGTCCGGTTATTAAACTTTTCGGCAAAGATAGCGTCCCAGTGCCGAGTCACTATCAGATTGAAATGGGCTATGTCTATCGTGCCTTTGAGGTCATCCCTATTGTCTCGAAGGTATCGGGTAAAATTGCTCCGTTGACCCTCATTAGTAAGAGAGTCAACTATGGCATCTTTGATAGCCGGGTACGTGGGGTGTGCGTTGGCGTGGTACGCTGCCAGTTGTTCATAAATGAACTCGCGGACATAGTGCCTGTATATGTTGAACGCGCGGTTCAACTTCTCTTGGTTGGGGAACTCTTGGATTGTCATTGGGATGGATCCTTGTTAGTTTTGTACGTCGTCTAGTTGCGCGTATTTCCGCTCTAGCGCGTGGTTCGCGCTTGTATCCCGCGTTTCTGCTTCTGCGCGTTATTGATCTTTTGGAGGATAGTCGCGCGCGCCTGCCCTATCAGCGCTGGCTAATCATGTATCTGCGCTCTATTTCTTCGCGCGTCCGCTGTGACTCCGGCGCGTCGGGCAACTATGGGGAAAGTTGTTTGATTTTGTCCTCCAAATCCCGGATTCGCCGTTCTTGCTCATCTGCCCGCTTCTTCTCTTGCTCAAGAGCCAGCGCCGCCGAATCGCGTTCTTGGATCGCGGCATCTTTCTCAGCTGATAGTTGCGAAATCCGCTGCTGTCGCGCCCTGAGAGTTTCCTTCAATTCGCGGTTTTCCGTCGAATTCGCATGCGCTATATCAGCAATCCGATTCACTCTCTCATCAGCCTGCTCCGCTTTCTCATTAGCCCGCTCCGCTTCCCGCTTCGCCGAATCGCGTTCTTTGATCGCGGCGTCTCTCGCATCCGCGAGTTGATTTCTATCCTGACGCAGGGCATTTATGTCGTTTTCCTGGGACAGTATAGCCTCAACGGCATCCCCCGCCTCGCGCTCGCCGATTAGGTACAGAACCTCGCTTATCTTGCGGATGGTCTGTTCAAGTTGGTAGTCGTCTATGTCCGTAGCGAGATTGTGGTATGAGTCATTCCGAAACTCGCTAATATAGCCTAGATGACCATGCGCCCACGCACGCCCCCCTCTGCCGTTTCGAATAATAACCTCCTGGTTATTAAACTTTTCGGCGAAGATAGCGTCCCAGTGCATTGTCACTATCTGATTGAAGCGCGCTATGTCTATCGTGGCTTTGAGATTATCGTTATTGGATCGGAGATTTCGGTCAAAATTATTCCTTTGAGATTCAGGCAAAGAACCAACTATGGCATCTTTGATAGCCTGGTACTGGTACCTGGGGTGTGCGTTGGCGTGGTACGCTGCCAGTTGTTCATAAATGAACTCGCGGACATAGTGCCCGTATATGTTGAACGCGCGGTTCAACTTCTCTTGGTTGGGGAACTCTTGGACTGCCATAGGGATGACTCCTCTCGTCGTGTTGCGGGTTGATGATACAACGAAATTGCAAGGTTGGCAAACCGTCGGCTGCGGCTTGATAGTACAACGAAATTTCAAGCTTTGCAACTGCGAATTTTGGCAACGAGTGGCCGCGCATGCAAAAGGGCGAAATGTCCGCGCGTTGGGGGTAAAAACAAGGGCTGTGTCTGCGGATACAGCCCCGATCCTGCCAGTGATTTGAAATAG
>CBDESO010000005.1:0-80941 GCA_965242555.1 Dehalococcoidia bacterium | reverse complement strand
GGACTTCCAACGGCAAGCCGCGCGTGAAGAGCTACTTGTCCAAAAAGAAGGGCGTGGTGGCGAGCGATTTCGTTTCGGATATTTATCCGATAGCGGCGCATGCGAAAGAGCGCATGGGTTATCCTACGCAAAAGCCGCTGGCGTTGTATGAGCGCATTATCAGCGCGTCAAGCAATCCGGGGGATATGGTGCTGGATCCGTTTTGCGGGTGCGCCACTACGCCTATCGCGGCTGAGCGGCTGGGGCGGCAGTGGGTTGGGATGGATCTGTGGGATGGCGCGTATGGGATAGTCAAGCGGCGGATGGAGGATAATAGGCAGTTGCTCGTCAACCCCAACGCGCCGATAATCTATACTGAGGATGCGCCGGAGCGCGACGACGGCGGCGAGGATGCGCCCGCCTTTGAGTCGCCGCTGCGAAAGCAACGCCGAGTTGAGGCGTGGCAAAGGCTTTCTCACGCCGAAATGCGGGACATCCTATACGACGCCCAAGAGGGCGTTTGCGGCGGATGCGGGCGCGAGCTTGAGAAAGAATTTATGGAACTAGACCATATCCTGCCTCGCGCTGACGGCGGGTCTAACGACATCACAAATCGGATTATGCTCTGCGCGCCGTGCAACCGAAAGAAGTCGCATAGATTGACGCTTTCAGGGCTTGTGGCTCAGAACAGGAAAGACGGGTGGACTAAGGATGCGGGCAAGGCAAAGCGGGCGGTTGACTTGGCGCGGTTGAAAGCGGATATGATCAAAAACGATTATGCTTGATACGCCCGAAAATATAGCGCGGGCAATCGCGCGGGCGGCAATGCCTAATTCAGGGCGTTTGCGGTATAATTGCCGTGTGATTTCCAAAGAAAGGTGAGAGTGGATTGGACGAGATAGCGATCGAGGCGCCGATAACGGGGCTAGTTGTGGATATATGCGTGGCGGTGGGGGATGAGGTTGGGGTTGGGGATCTGCTGGCGGTGATAGAGTCTATGAAGATGGAGAATGAGATTCTGTGCGAGTACAGCGGGGTGGTGAAAGAGATAGCGGCGCGGCCGCGTCAGCATATCGCGCAGGATGATACGCTGCTGACGCTGACGCTGGGGTGAGGGGGGCTATGTTCACGAAGGTTCTGATAGCGAACAGGGGGGAGATAGCCTGCCGCATCGTCCGCACATGCAGGGCGCTGGGGATAGGGACGGTGGGGGTGTATTCGGAGGCGGAGGGCAAGCCGCTGCATGCCGAGATGGCGGACGAGGCTTATGCGCTGCCGGCGCGGCAGACGCCGGCGGGGGGAGTATCTTGACGCGGCGGCGATAGTTGCCATCGCCATACGCAGCGGGGCTGAGGCGATACATCCTGGGTATGGGTTTTTGTCGGAGTCGCCGACGCTGGCGGCGGCGTGCGCGCGCAGCGATGTGGTGTTCGTGGGGCCGCCGCCGGGGGTGGCGGAGTTGATGGCTGACAAGTGGATGGCGCGGATCGAGATGGCGTCGCTGGGGGTGCCTGTGCTGCCGGGCGAGGCGGTTCAGCCGGACGACAGCGCGGCGATTAGGGGGGTGCTGGAGAGCATAGGGCTGCCGCTTATCGTCAAGCCGACGGACGGGGGCGGGGGCATCGGGATGCAGAAGGTTACAAGCGCGGCAAGGGGTGGAGGACGCGATACGGCGGGCGAGTTTCCACGGCGCTGCGGGCGTTTGGCAGCGACGGGGTGTATCTGGAGCGGCTGCTGGAGGATGTGCGGCACATAGAGGTGCAGATATTGGCGGACACGCGCGGGAATGTGCGGCATTTGTGGGAGCGGGAGTGTTCGGTTCAGCGCCGCCATCAAAAGGTGATAGAGGAGGCGCCGGCGGCGGGGCTTGACGGCGAGATGCGCCAATCGCTGCTGGATATGTCGGTGCGGGCGGCGCGGGAGACGAGCTATGTGGGCGCCGGCACGATAGAGTATCTGGTGAACGCGGAGTACGGCGCGTATTTTCTGGAGGCGAATACTCGGCTGCAGGTGGAGCATGGGGTTACCGAGATGGTTTCGGGGGTGGACATCGTGGAGCAGCAGCTGAGGGCGGCGGCGCGGCTGCCGCTGACGTTGGACGAGGCGGCGCGGCTGAACGGGCATGCGATTGAGTGCAGGATATACGCGGAGGATCCGCAGACGTTCTTCCCCTCGCCGGGTGATTTGGAGGAGTTCGCGCTGCCGTCGCTGCCGAATTTGCGTATAGATACGGGCTACCGGGCGGGGGATACGGTTACGCCGTATTTTGACGCTATGCTGGCGAAGTTCATCGCTTGGGGGGAAGATAGGGCGGCGGCGATAAGGCTTTTGAACGAGGCCTTGGATGGGACGCAGATAGTGGGGGTCAGCACGAACATCCCGACCATAACCGCCGCGCTGGGGCATCCCGATTTCGTGGCGGGGGCTTATACAACCGATCTGTTGGACAAACTGAGCTGAGCGCGGGAGGGCCGATATGCCGATAGACAAGAGCCGCGAGACGTGGAAACCCGGCATGGACTGGGAACACGCGATAGCCGATATGGAGTACATCCGCGGGCTTGCCGCCGAGTTGGGGGGGCCTGAGCGCGTGGAGCGGCAGCACAGGGGCGGGCGCTACACGATACGCGAGCGCATAGACAAGATGGTGGATAGGGGGAGTTTCGTTGAGGCGGGGTCTATGGTGGGGGCGACCGAGTATGACGAGGACGGCAATCTGGTTGGGTTCACGCCGGGGGCTTATGTGATGGGGCTGGCTGAGATTGACGGCAGGCCGGTTGCGATAGGCGGGGATGATTTCACCATATCGGGGGGCAGCCCGCACAATGTTCGCAAACATTCGCGGCAGTTCACGCAGCCGCTCGCCATTCAGTACGGCATCCCGTACATACAATTGGTGGAGGGCGTTGGACACAGCGCCAAGGCGGATGAGGCGGCTGGGCATATGGGGCTGCCGGGCGGCGATTTGTGGTGGAAGGGCGTGGAGTTGATGCGGCGCGTGCCGGTTGCGTCGGGGATAATGGGCTCGGTGGCGGGCGCGCCGGCGGCATTCGCGCTGATGTCGCATTTCACGGTTATGGTGAAGGAGCAGTCGCAGATATTTCCATCGGGGCCGCCGGTGGTTCGCCGCGCGATAGGGGAAAACCTGGACAAGGAGGAGCTGGGCGGCTACAAGATGCACGTTCACAATAGCGGGCAGGTGGATAATGTGGCTGACAGCGAGGAGGACGCCTTTGAGCAGATAAAGGCGTTCATATCGTATCTGCCCAACGCGACCGATGAGGTAGCGCCGCGCGTTGAGACGGGGGATCCGCCTGACAGGCGGCCTGAGGAGCTGCTGAACATCATCCCGCCGAATAGACGGCGGGGGTATGATCCGCGGCGGCTGATACGGCTGGTGGTGGACAACGGGGAGTTCTTTGAGATGCGGCGGCACTGGGCGGGGTCGATCATCACGGGATTCGCGCGGCTGGACGGGTATAGCGTGGGGGTGATTGGCAGCGATCCGATGCGGCTGGCGGGCGCGATGGACGGGTGGGCGGCTGAGAAGTACGCGCATTTCGTTGACTTGTGCGACGCGTTCAATCTGCCGGTGATGATATTTTTGGATATGCCGGGCTTTATGCTGGGGTCGCACGCGGAGCGCATCGCCACGATGCGGCGGGGCGTGCGGGCGTTGATAGCGAGCGCGGAGGCGCAGGTGCCGAAAATCGAGTTCAATGTGCGAAAGGCGTATGGGGTTGCGGCGGACGCGGCGCACAGCCTTGGGCATCCCAACGGGCTTAACTTGCGGTTTGGCTGGCCCGCGGGCGAGTGGGGTGGCATCCCGATAGAGGGCGGCGTAGCGGCGGCGTATCGGCGCGAGATCGAGTCGGCGCCGGATCCTGAGGCGCACCGCGAGATGATAGAGAGCCGGCTGCTGCGTCTGCGATCGCCGTTCCGGGCGGCGCATCACGGGGATGTGGTGGATCTGATAGATCCGCGGGAGACGCGGCGGTTGGCGTGCACGTTTGTGAAGCTGGCGCAACCGACGCTGGGGAAGCTGGCGCGGCGGGAGAAGCGGGCGGTGCGGCCGTAGGGGTGGGGGTATGCGGGTTGACTACGCGAACTTGGCTACGCCGACGCTGGCATAGTTGGTTGCACAACGGCGTCTATGCGTCGGCGGGCGATGCTGATGTAGGCTTGCGGTAGGTCTATGCCGACTGGCGCAACCCACGCTGGCGCGGCGGGAAAGGCGGGCGGCGATGCCGTAGTTAGGCAGAATCGCCATCTTCTTCATAACTGCGGATGTACTCTATGGCGTCTTCAAGAAGGTTTTCGCCGTTCTTGAACCGCCCTAGCCCGGTGTTGCAGCTGTCGCAGATTATGCCGCGCGGTTCGCCCGTTCTCTGGTCGTGGTCAACGACTATTTTGACATTTACGTAGGCAATGCTGAACCGCTTGCATATGGAACATTGCCATAAATCGCCGATGGAAGGCCCATGCCTTTCCAGGTATTCCCTGCGAACCCTGGCAGTCATTTGCTTACCGCTGTCAGCGGCGAAACAAACCATGCAACGGGGCCGGCGCACTTTGCTACCGTCGGCGCGGGTTTGGTTGACGCTAAACGAATCTACGGGCTTGAGTATCCCGCAATTCAGGCAGATTTTGCTTTCGTATTCGTCTCCGGTTTGTGTTGGGTCAAAGGGTTGTATGTCCTCATTATTCGTCCAGTACAGACGCCTTTGTCCCACTACAAAGACTAGGGTTTGAGTACGCCGCCGATTGTGAATATAAGCGACGGCGTTTGCGCCTACGTCGTCCGGATCCCTATTCGCTCTGCCGTTGTCATCCGCCCAAGCGCGCCCGGACAGAATGAGTACGCAGTTTTCGCGCGTGTAATCCATTAAATCAGCTCCGTTGTTATCATTTGCTTAGCCGCGTCAACCCGGCGGCGCGCGATGTCAATGTAGTCTTGCGACAAGTCTATGCCGATGTAATCGCGGCCGTGCGTCTTTGCCATTTTGCAGGTTGTGCCGGAGCCGCACATCGGGTCAAGCACGAGGTCGCCGGGGTTTGTCCAGGATAGTATATGCTCGGCGGCGAGCTTTTCAGGGAACACGGCAGGGTGCTTGAAGGCGATTTTGTCGCGGGTGGTGCCGCCAAGCCCAACGGCGTATGCCCATATGTTGGTTCGCGTTTTTTCTTTTTTGAGCATCCCGCGTTTCTTTTTGTTGACGCCGTCGGGGAGTTTGTTGTGGGTTAGGAGCTCAGGGCCGCTGCGGGCGGTGGGGGTTTTGAGCGGGTTGAATGTCTTGGGGGATGCGCCCTTGCATAGCACGAACATAAACTCCCACGCATTGGTGTAGGCGTTGGAGCGCATAAAGGGGGTGTTTTTCTTTTGGTATATCATTACATCGTGGACGGTGAAGCCGATGTCTTGGAACATTACGCCTTGCCGGAAGCTGGTCATGGAGCGGCCGTTGTTGATGCGGTCGCCGACTACCCATACGACTACGCCGCCTTGCTTGGTGACGCGCAAGAGGGCTTTGCCTACGCTCTCGGCGTCGAATTCGAAGCCGTTGTAGTTGCGGAGCTGGTCGTAGGGCGGGGATGTTACGGTTAGGTCGATGGAGTTTTCGGGGAATTGGGAGAGCGCGTCGACGCAGTTGGCTGCGATGAGGCGGTTGGGTTGGAGGGGGTGGGTTGGGTTGCGGGGCATGGGGGATGGCCTCGGGTGTTGGCGTTGGGCTGTGGGTGTGTATGGTAGCGCATTAGTGTTGGGGGTGCAAGCGTTGGTTTGTGAAAGAGTGGCGGTTGTTTTTGGGGGTTTGGGAGTTTGGCGGGTTGTTTCCTGAGTGATAGCGCAGGTGGGGGTGGCAAGGGGTGTTCAACCAGGCGGTAGATCGCTGTGTCGCCTGGTTGGGAACGCTGGCTTGTTCGCGGGCTTGCTCGTTGCGTCTTGGACGGGGTTGTTACTTTTCCCACGGGGGCGGTTCGTTGAAGGGCTCGCCGTTCTGTTCGGCGCGTTGTTTGCGCTCGTACCACTGCTTGGCGCTGTCCACGCCTATCTCCACCCCTGCCTCTCTTCCCCTCGCCTCAGCCGCCTGCAAGTTTTCCGCGTACTTGTCTCTCAGCACCGGCAGTACCATTAGCATCCTCCTGAAAGCCGCTCTGGTTGAACGTCCCGTCACTATCAGTACTATCGTTAGCATCAACGCGGGAAATACCGCTACGTTTATCGATCCCACCGCGTCGATTATACAGGTTGTTCGCGGCTGTTGCGAAGTCCAGCATTCGCTCTCTACCATGTTCCACGCTACAAACCCGACCCAGGCCAGGATTATGAGCGCGTACACGATGCCGTGCAGGAGCTTGTCGCGGCGCGATATGCCTAGCAGATCAACCTGCTCGTCGTCGTTGCGATCGCGCGCGCCGTTGCGCTTGCGCTTGTCATCCGTTTCTGCCATTCTAACCTCTCTCGCCGGATTGCGCCAATGACAATATAGAACCCTTTTTGGGGCAGGAGCGGGGCTAGACTCCGGGGAACGCTTGCGCCATTGCGCGTTTGTCGGTGCCTATGATGAGGCTGCCGTCGGGGGCGCGTAGGAGGGGGCGGCGTATTAGGCGGGGTTCGGATGCCATTAGGCGCAGGAGGTCGTCGGGGGATGCGGTGGCTTTGTCTAGGGCGAGCTTGCGGGCGGAGGGGCTGCGCCAAGAGAATATGTCGGCGGGCGGGGTGTCGCCGAGCAATTGGCGCAGTTCGTCTTCGGTGAAGTTGTCTTTGAAGAAGTCGCGCTCTTCTAGGGTTATGCCTGCTTGTGAAAGCGACGCTTTCACTTTGCGGCAGGTGGTTCAGCGGGACCAGGTGTAGAATTGGGTTTGTGGCATTGTTTGTCCTCCTTATATTTACATTGGCGTGTGGCTGTGTGTGAGTGGCTATTCGCAATCGGGGCGTATCTGGTAGCATTGTTGGGGTTATGGTTGCGTTGCCTGCATCCTCGCGCAAGGGCGCGGCGTTGGCGGGAATGGGATTGATATGCGAAATGTGATATTTGGCGGCTGGCGATTTGGGGCGCTGATGGCGTGCGCGGCGCTGGCGGGATTGGCGGCGGCATGCTCATCGGACGTTGCGCCCGCTGTCGCAATGCCCACGCCTGCCGCGACTGTTGCCGTAGCGTCAGAACCGGCATCGCCGACCGCCGCGTCCACATATACGCCGACGCCTGATGTTGCATATACGCCAACGCCTGACGCTACTCTCACTACTCCCGTAGGCTACGATTCTAATCGGGCTATGTACAAGGTGTTTCCGGGTTTTGGGATGACTAGCGGGCGGACTTTTGAGGCGCTGGATGAGGTGCGGCGGTATGGGGATAGATCGCTGGTGGCGGCGCTGGTGGAGTCTATGCGGTTTCAGTCGTCGGCTGACGCAAGGGCGGCGGCGGCGGAGACGCTGCGGGCGCTGACGGGGGAGTCGTTTGGGGGCGAGGAGTGGAAGGAATGGATGGAGTGGCTGGGCGGGAATAGGGCGGAGTATCCGCCGCCGGACGGGTATTTGGATTGGAAGATAAGTTTGATGCGCGAGCTGGATCCGCGGTTCGCGCGCTTTCTGGGGCCGGCGAGGGATGGGGCGATAACGGTGGATCCGACTGAGATTGTGTGGGGGGGCGTGTTGCCGGACGGGATACCGGATCTCGCCAATCCGCCTATGATTTCGGCGGGCGAGGCGGATTATCTGGCGGCGGATGAGCGCGTGTTCGGGGTGGCAATCAACGGCGATGCGCGGGCGTATCCGCTGCGTATCGTGAACGCGCATGAGATGGTGAACGATAGCGTGGGGGGCGAGCCTATCGCGCTGTCGTGGTGAACGCTTTGCAATGGCGGGATCGTGTATTCCGCTCGAATCAACGGCGAGCCGACCACTTTCGGCACTTCGGGGATGCTGTATCGTAGTAATAAGGTTATGTACGACCGCGCCACGAATACGCTTTGGAGTCAGCTGCGCGGCGAGCCGATAGTGGGCGAGCTTGTGGGCAGCGGCGTTAGGCTGGAGGTTTTGCCGGTGGCGCTGACGACGTGGGGGGAGTGGCTGGCGGAGCATCCGGATACGCGGGTGATGTCGCGGCGGACGGGGTATTACTCGCCCGCGCGGTATGAGCGGGAGGATGATCCGCGCTCTATCTATTTCGCATACCGCGAGGATGAAGAGACGATGTTTCCGGTGTGGCGGCGGGATGGCAGGCTGCCGCCCAAGCAGCAGGTTTTGGGGCTTGAGGCGGCTGGCGCGCGCAAGGCGTATTCTATCGCGGCGCTGCGGCAGGCAAGGGTTGTGAATGATGCGCTGGGCGGCGTGAATGTGGTGGTGGTGGCGTCGGCGGAGTCGTCGGACGCGCTGGCGTTTGCGAGCGGGGATAGGCGGTTTTCGCTGCCGCCGGACGCGCCGCGCAGTTTGCCGGATACGCTGGTGGACGCTGACGGGGGCGAGTGGCGGGTGACGCGGGATGGGTTGGTGAGCGTGGGGGATCCGGGGCTGGCGCTGGAGGCGTTGCAGGCGGGGGTGGTGTTTTGGTTTGGGTGGCATATGACTTATCCGGATTCGCTGGTGTATGATGGGGGGCGTTAGGCGCATAGACGGGGGCGGGTAGGTAAAGCGCGGGGTGTTACTTTTTTAGAAAAAAGTAACCAAAAAACTTTTGAGTGGGTGGGTTTAGGGTGGGTTTAGCGGATTGTGGCGGGTTTGGAAGTCAAGTTGGGATTGGGATATATTATCCGCAACGTTGCTCTGTACATTTGGGGCAGACGGGCATAACATAGGCGGCAGACGAACACAGAGGGGGGTAGATATGAGCGAGCAGAGCAGGGCGGACGCAGATAAGGCGGCGGCGATGATGGGCGTTATTCGCGCGCGGTACGGCGAGGGGCTTAGTGAGGAGCAGCTGGAGGCGGTGGGGGAGGATGTTCAGAAGATCGCGGCGGCGACGCGGTTGTTGCGAGGGGCGGCGCTTGATAATGGGGACATCCCGTTTGTGGCGACGCCGTATCGCGGGGATTAGCGGGTAGCGGGCGGCGCATCCCGTCGGCAACGCATCCCCGCTATCGGCGTAGGCGGCGCGGCAAGAGCAAGCGCGGCGGCGTTATTCGGCATTATGGAGTGAGTGTGATATGAGCGATAGCCCTGTCTTTATGCCTATTAGGGAGTTGAGCGAGCTGCTGAGAACGCGGCGGGCGTCGCCGGTGGAGGTGGTGGAGGTTTTCTTGGATAGGCTGGAGCGCGTTGGGGCGCGATATAACGCGGTGGTAGCCGTTACGCGAGAGCGGGCGCTGGAGGGAGCGCGGCGGGCTGAGCGCGAAATCGCGGCGGGGGAGTATAGGGGGTTGATGCACGGGATCCCATATGGGGCTAAGGATTTGCTGGCGACGGCCGGGGGCGTTCCTACGACTTGGGGGGCGGAGCCGTTTCGGGGGCAGCGGTTTGGGTATGACGCGGGCGTGGTGCGGCGGCTGGAGGGGGCGGGCGCGGTTCTGGCGGCGAAACTGGCTATGGTGGAGCTGGCGGGCGGGATGGGGTATAGGCAGCCCAACGCGTCGTTCACGGGGGCGGGGATGTCGCCGTGGGGCGGCGAGGGCGCCAATGCCGCGTGGTCGGGCGGGTCGTCGAGCGGGTCGGGCGCGGCGGTAGCGGCGGGGCTTGTTCCGTTTGCGATAGGGTCGGAGACTTGGGGGTCTATACTATCGCCGGCGAACAATTGCGGGCTGGCGGGACTGAGGCCTACGTACGGGCGGGTTTCGCGGCATGGGGCTATGGCGCTGTCGTGGACGCTGGATAAGCTGGGGCCGCTGTGTCTGACGGCGGACGATTGCGGCATCGCGCTGGAGGCTATGGCGGGATACGACGCGAATGATCCGACTACGGCGGATGTGGTCTATCGTTACGACGCTGACGACGAGCAAGGGCGTCGGTTTAGGCTGGGGGTATTGCGGGATGTGGCGGTGGGGGCGCAGGCGGAGGTGGTAGCGAACTTTGAGCGGGCGCTGGAGGTTTTGGCGGATGTGGCGGATATAGAGGAGATTGAGTTTCCCGATATGCCGTATGAGGCGATAACGCGCACGATATTGAACGCGGAGTCGGCGAGCGCGTTTGAGGATTTCATAGAGGGCGGCGGCGCGGCGGGGCTGACGGCGCGGGAAAGCCATATGCCATACGCGCGAATGGTTATACCGGCGCAGGATTACATACGGGCGCTGAGGCTGCGGCGCAAGGTGATGGTTGTGGCGGATGAGGCTATGACGCCTTATGACGCGCTGGTGGCGCCCACGCGGCCGATTACGGCTACGCCGATTGAGCAGGATTTCAGGTCGGTTGTGTCGGGCGATGGGCGGGATGTGATGGGGGCGGTGGGGAATATGGCGGGGCTGCCGGCGATTAGCGTTCCGAGCGGGTTTTCGGAGGCGGGGCTGCCTACGGGGATTCAGTTTATGGGGCGGGCGTATGACGAAAACCGCGTGATAGCGGCGGCGCGGGCGTATCAGTCGCTGACGGACTGGCATACGCGGCGGCCTGAGGGGGTGATGGCTTAGCGGCGTCTATGTCGTATATGGTTAATGCCTCCGCAAGCGTCGGCTATCGCGTCTAACGCGGCTGTCTTGTCAACACGCGCTAGTCTTGCGGTAGCGTTTCCATTTAGCCGGTTTTGGAAGTTTGGCGGGTTGTTCCCCGAGCGATAAGGCGGGTGATTGGGGCAAGGGGCGTACAAGCAACCGCGGCGGTGGATGCGCTCGGCCGCATGAATGGGGACGCTGCTTTGTCCGCGGCTATGCTCGCCGCATCTTGGGCGGGATTGTTACTTTTCCCATGGGGTCGGTTCGGTGAAGGGTTCGCCGTTCTGTTCGGCGCGCTGTTTGCGCTCGTGCCAGCGCTTAGCCCTAGCCAGCCCGATCCTTTCCCCCCTAGCCTCAGCCTTAGTCAGACATCTTGCTATGTCTTTCTCCAATCCCCTAACCAACCCTCTCGCTATGTCTTTCTCCATCTCCCCAGCCAGGGTCTTCCTAGCCATCTCTCTCGCCACGCTTTCCTCTATCCCCCTAGCCACCAGCGCTTCTGTCATGCCTTCCTCCCTCCCCTTAGCCTTAGCCGCCCGCAAGTTCTCCGCGTACTTATCCCTCAGCACCGGCAATACCATTAGCGTCCTCCTGAAAGCCGCTCTGATTGACTACCCCGTCGCAACCGGCGTCAGCGGCGGCGCGGGAAACGCCGCCGCGCGCAAGCCCGCCCTCGGCGGCCGCAAGCGCGATTGTTGGCTGTTCGCGCCGCCGCTACCGCTCCCACGGGGGCGGCTCATTGAACGGCTCGCCGCTCTGTTCGGCGCGCCGCATGCGCTCATACCACTGCTTAGCCCTAGCATCGCTTCTCGTCTCGCCCCTTGCCTCGCCTCTCGCCTCAGCCGCCTCCAAGTTCTCCGCGTACTTATCCCTCAGCACCGGCAGTACCATTAGCATCCTCCTGAAAGCCGCTCTGGTTGACCGTCCCGTCGCTATCAATACTATCGTTAGCATCAGCGCGGGCCACACCGCCACGTTTATTGATCCCACCGCGTCGATTATACAGGTTGTTCGCGGCTGCTGCGAATTCCAGCAGTCGCTCTCGATCACATTCCATATCACAATCCCGCCCCAGAGCAGGATTATGAGCGCGTACACGATGCCGTGCAGTTGCTTGTCGCGGCGCGATATGCCGAGCAGATCGACTTGCTCGTCGCCGCGCTTGCGCTTATCACGCTTGTCGTCCGTCTCTGCCATTTTAGCCTCTATCGCCGGATTGCGCCAACTGAGAGCCTTTGCGACATTCTCGGCGCGCGGGGCTAATGAAAACTTGGGCAGCGTTTCCAAGCTAAATGGAAACGCTGCCTAGTTTTGTTCCTAGCCTTCCTTGTCTTATTGCGGGGCGGGGGCTACCAGGTGGGGCTGACGTCGTTGAAGTCGTTGTTGGTGAGGCGGATTTGGCGCTTGCCGTCGGATTGCATTAGGATGATTTCGCCGTCGCCGTCTAGGTAGGAGACGAAGGCGATTTGGCCGCCGTCGGGCGACCATACGGGCTGGTCGTCGCGGACGCTGTTGCGGGTGAGGCGGGTTATCGCGCCATCGCGGACGTCGACGGTGTAGATTTCGGGATTGCCGTCCTGCTCGCCGACGTAGACTAGGCTGCGGCCGTCGGGCGACCAGCGGATGTCGTATTCGGGGCTGGCGGTGTCGGTGAGGCGGCGCTGGTCGGTGGCGTCGGAGTTCATCACATAGATTTCGGGATTGCCGTCGCGCTCGGATATGAAGGCGATTTTGTGGGCGTTGGGCGACCAGATGGGGTTGTGGTCGGGGGTGCTGGTGAGGCGGACTTCGTTGACGCCGTCGGGGTTACGCAGGTAGATGCCCTGCGCGCCGGGCTTGGTTATCACGAAAGCGACTGTGCTGCCGTCGTATGACCAGTCGCCGATTTCGTCGGCGGGCTCGGCTGTGAGATCCATCATAGCGCTGCCGTCGGAGGTTACGACGTGGGTGGACGGCTCGCCGCCGTTCTGCACGAGGAAGGCGAGGCGCTCGCCGGAGGGCGCCCAGGTGTGGCCGCGATGGTCGCCGGGGATGGCGCTGATTGTGGCGCGATGGGCGGCGACGTCGTCAAGCGCGAGGACTTGCATGGCGTTCTTGTGGTTGTCGCCGGCGAGGAAGGCGAGCGTCCTGCCGTCGGGGGATACGCTGGGGGCGAACTCGTCGCCGTCGCTGTTGGTCAGGTTGACAAGCTCGGCGCTCTGCGGGTCAACGGAGAATATCTCCATATTGCCGTCCCGCTCCGAGGTGAACACTATGGGCTGGCTGCTCGCCGAACACGCCATAGACGCAAATATGAGCGCCATCATCATAAGGGGGATTGCTAGAATACGCATAGGTTAAGCTCCTTTCGCCGCATCTGCGCGGCTGACTGATTGGCGGCGTTTGGGAACGCCGTTAACGCCGTTTCGCCTTGTGTTTGGGTTCGCGGTTCGCTCTCTACTCTCTCTTTATGTCTCGCTTTATGCAATCTATATTATGGGCAAGGCGGCGGGCGTTCCAAGCAGAGTTTGTATCTTTATTTGATTTTGTTTAATCGCGGTTCAATTTTGATAAGGCGGCTGCAAGCGGCGATATGTCGGCGGGTGGCAGGGCGGCGGCGAGCGGCGAATGTCGGCATTGGCAAGGCGGCGGGCGGCGGGATATACTGGGCGGATGAGTATGCGCGAGGTTACGATTGACGAGCTGATTGAGCGGTATGAGGCGCTGCTGTTTGACGCCTATGGGGTGTTGACGTACTCGGTGGGAGCGCTGCCGGGGGCGGCGGCGCTGATTGGGCGCTTGAACCGGATGGGCAAGCCGTACTATGTGCTGACAAATGACGCATCGGCGCTGCCTGAGAGCCGGGCGGCGCGGTTTCGGCGGGCGGGCTTGGATGTGGACGCCGGGCGCATCATCACATCGGGCAGCCTGCTGCGGGCGCACTTCGCGGAGCAAGGGATGCGGGGCGCGCGCTGCGTTGTGATGGGGACGGCGGATAGCGCGGAGTATGTGCGGCGGGCGGGAGGGATCGTTGTAGCGCCGGATGACGAGTTTGACGCGGTGGTGGTCGGGGATCAGTCGGGCTATCCGTTCATAGAGACGCTTAACGCGGTGATGAGCGCGCTGTTCCGGCGGATAGACGGGGGGGATGCGCCGCGCTTGCTGCTGCCGAATCCGGATTTGGTATATCCGGACGACGCGGGTTTCGGGATGGCGAGCGGCAGCGTGGCGCTGGTATTGGAGGCGGCTTTGCGGCAGCGGTATCCGCGCGTGGCGGGCTTGCGCTTTGAGCGGCTGGGCAAGCCGCATCCGGCGATGTTCGCGGAGGCGGCGCGGCGGAGCGGGACGCGGGATATGGTGATGGTTGGGGATACGCCGGAGACGGATGTGAGGGGGGCGAATGGGTTTGGGATCGCGTCGGCGCTGGTGGGGGGGCGGGATGTGGGGGTGGGAACTGAGGGTGAGGATGTGGCGACGTATTGGTTGGGGGGTTGGGGTAGAGATTAGGTTGACTGGGGCAATAGTGAATAGGTTTAACAAGTTTAATGTTTAATAAGGTAGAATTTGACAAGCGTGGTATCATCCATATAATAATCTCAAGTGGCGCGATTCAAGGGAAAGGACAAGCCGATGACGAGTGACCGTAGCAGTGTGCAACGTAGCGATTGGCTGCCAATCGGCGGCTTGCATTCGCTATCTGACATTCACCCTCCACAGGGCGACAACCTACGCAATCATCCAACTCAAATGATGTTTCCAGAATCGGACATCAGGTTCTGGAATGAGGTGCTGATTAAAGTAGTTCAGTGGCTCACAGACAACGGGCGTTTGACGGCGGACGATTGCCCTATTCAAGACCCTGATAACGACGACAGGTATCTCGTCGCCACTGAGCCTAAACACCCAGACGGCAAAGATTTCAACACGCACCAGCGTGAAGAAGTGAACTCGCTCCATATTGAAACGCATCATGAGGCCCCAGATGTGGCAAGAATCGCGAGGGTCATCATTGAGCGCGCGGGAATGGACGCATCGCAGTTCAAGGTGCGGTGGGAGAGTAGCAATCAATTCCCGCAAGAGGCAGGCGAATGGCGTCCTCTGTCAGAGGCTATAGGCATGGGGACTTCTAAACTGCAAGGGATCATGTTTCCTGACGGCTCATCCATTGCTACAAGCAATTGGAATGAGCTGACGGTAGAGGTGGTTCGGTGGCTAACCGATAACAATCATCCAGTCAGAGAATACTGTCCCATTCAGACACGGGAAGCAACGACGCGGTACGTCGTTGCTGAAGAACCTGTCCGTCCATCAGGCGAGCCTCACGATGGAATGATCGAAGTCAACTCTCTCTGGGTACTCAACGATCTGCACTATGAGTTTGCGGCGGGAAACGCGCGCACTGTCATAGAGCGCGTAGGTATGGTGGATCCGTCGGAGTTCAAGGTGCGGTGGTAACTGAGGACGACGCTATGCCGCTAGAAAGCCTGCTTGCGGTGGTGGGGAAGTTGCGGGGGCGGATTGGGACGCATGGCGATTCGCTTAGGCAAAGCGAGTGGCTGACAAGGTATGCGCTGATTGATCCGCTGCTGCGCGAGTTGGGGTGGGATACCGGAGATCTTGATGTGGTGATACCGGAGTTTTCGGTGGATGGCGCGGGCGAGGGCAGAGGAGGGATAGTGCGCGGGCTGGTCAACAGGTGGCGCGGGGATAAGGCGCGCGCAGGCTACGCGCTTATGGATGCGAGCAGCGGCAAGCCTGTGATATTGGTGGACGCCAAGAAACTGGACGAGCCTTTGCTAGACGGCAACGCCTTGCAGCAAGGAATCCAGGGTTGCGTCAATACCGAGACCGACTTCTTCGCGGTGACTAACGGCAGGAAGTGGGAAATTTATGACACGCGCAAGCGCGTTTCTCCGCCGCAGATGAAAGTGGTTGAGTTTGACCTGTCAAACGATTCGGCGGCTGAGGTGTGCTTGAAAGCGCTGGCGCTGTGGCGGCATGGCGCGGTCGCGGGAAATGTTAGGCCCGCCGAAACGCCGATAGCGGGGTTGATGAGGGAAGTGTCGGCGGGCGCGGCGCAATCGGCTGATGCGGTGAGCGTTGCCGAATCTGCGCCAGTTATGGCGCAACCTGCGCCCGCGATTAGCGTTCCGCAAGAGTCGGCGGCGGCAAAGCAGCCTGAAGCGTCGCCGATTGTTCAGCCATCCCCGCCTGCAGCGGGCGTTGCGGTTGGCGATGATGGTTGGCGGGCGCTGTCTGAGATTCAACTCAAACGTGGCCGCAACGACGTCAAGCCAACGCAAATAATGTTTCCTGACGATTCGTCGGTTGCAATAAGCGCATGGAACCAACTGGTGATCGAATCAGTTCGGTGGCTCACAAGCAATGGGAAGTTAGACGCGCAGGACTGCCCTATTCAACGTACGAGGTCAAGGTATCTCGTTGCCACTCAGCCTATACATCCAATGGACAAAGAATTCATAAATAAGCGAGAGGTGAATTCGCTATATGTTGAACTGAGTTACACTGTCCCGGACACGATAAGAAACGCGAGGTTCATAATTGAGCGCGCGGGTATGGACGCCTCGCAATTCTTGGTAAAGCGGGGTTTTCAAGAATTTGCGCGCGACGATGGCAATACGGGGAGTAGCGGTGAATTCACACAAGAGGCAAACCCAAGGGAATCTCAAAGCGTTCCCGGTCGGGCGCCGGCGGTAATTTCCTCTAGCCCCTTGCCAATCGCGTCAACTGACGAATGGCGGGTGCTACCTGATGTTCAACCAAAACAGGGCGACCCCAAGCCAACCCAAATGATGTTCTCCGACAATTCGTCGGTTGCCATATATCTTTGGCGTGATGTAGTGACCGAATTGGTTCGGTGGCTCACAAACAACAGGCATCTAGATACAAGTAATTGCCCTATTCAACGGGGGGCGAAATATCTTGTTGCCACTGATCCTACACATCCAAACGGCAAAGAATTCGTGCATGCAGGAGAAGTGAATTCGCTCTATGTAGAGTTGCATTATTCTGCCTTATACACGATAAGAAACGCGAGGGTCATCATTGAGCGCGTGGGTATGAACCCGTCGCAATTCAAGCTACTCTGGCGCGCTCCCAAACAAGCGCCAGCGGCAGTAATCCCCCTACCCCTTTGCCCGTCGAGCAACATACTTCACCTACAATGCTCGCGCCGAGTGGTGAATGGCGTTCTTTGTCAGAGGCTGCCTCCGGACATAAACCGAGAGAAATTAGATTCAGTGACGGGACAACGGCCACTATACGCACATGGAACGGAATACTCGTTGAAGGTGTTCGCTGGCTCATCAACAACGACTATCTGAGCGCAGATGACTGTCCCATACGACGCCCAAAATCTACACGTCGATACGTTGTCCATACCGAGCCTGTGGGGCCAACGGGAAACCCATTTTTCACATCGGAAAAAGTCTATTCACTTTGGGTTGATACCCACGGGAATAGCAAGGATATAGTAGATAGGACGCTGTCTGTCCTAGATGCTGTTCGCCATAAGGACGCAGGCGGACTGGATCCGGCGAAGTTTTGGGTACGCTAGGTGTGGGCTAATGCGCTTGCCGGTCACAACGCGCAATTGACGCCTATGTTTCGCTGCCCTCATACCCGAACACGCGGCCGTGCGCCTGGGCTACGAATGCCTTGGCGTCCTGGATTTCTAGGAGGACGGGCTTGTCGTCGGGGGAGAAGTGGGCGATTATGCCGCCGGATTCTTCGGCGTATTCTATGGGGGCGTCGGATATTTTGAGCAGCAGGATGTCTACGTCGGGGCTGTATGTGATGATTTCCATGTGGGTGTCCCCCTTAATCGCTCGATTGCGGCGGTTTATCTTATGCGCTGGGCTACGCGGCGGATGGCGGTGACTAGGGCGTCTATGTCGGGCTGGCGGGTGAGGGCGTTTAGGGCGCCGGCGGCAGAGGTTTGGAGGAGGATGCCCTCGTTTAGCAAGCCGGTGAAGAGGGCTTTGGTTAGGTCGCTGTTGGCGTGGACTACGGAGCGGTAGTCGGTGATGGGGCGGTCGGTGAAGTGGATGCCGAATAGGGAGGCCGCGCCGGTGATTTGGGCGGGGATGTTGAGCTCGTCGAAGACGGCGGCGAGCTGGGCGCGGAGGGTGTCGCCTAGCGCGTTCATGCGGTCATAGACTTCAGGGGTCAAGTGGTTTAGCACGACTTCGCCGGCGACCATTGTCATGGGGTTGGCGTTGAATGTGCCGGCGTGGGCTAGGGGGGCGTCGGAGGCGGGGTCAAAGAGCGCCATTATGTCGCGGCGGCCGCCCCACGCGCCAACGGGCATGCCGCCGCCGATGATTTTGCCGAATGTGGTCATGTCGGGGATTACGCCGAAATGTTCCTGAGCGCCGCCGGGGGATACGCGGAAGCTTTGGACTTCGTCGAAGATTAGCAGGATGTCCAGCTCAGTCGTGAGCGCGCGGATGCCGCTGAGGAAGTCGGGCCGGGCGGGCAGGTAGCCGAAGCTGGATGAGACGACTTCCATTATGACGCAGGCGAGGTCGGGGGAATGTTGGCGCAGGATGCGGTCGCATTCGGGGAGGTCGTTGTAGGGGAGGGTGATGACGTCTTCGGCGACGCTGGGGGGCTGGCCGGGGTGCTCAGGGATGGGATATGTGCCGTCGGGGTGGAGGGCGGAGGCGGGCGGGCGCACGCTGACTGAGACGTATTCGTGGGAGCCGTGGTAGCCGCCCTCGAACTTGGCTATTTTGTGCCTGCCGGTGAAGGCGCGGGCGGCGCGGATCGCCATCATCGTGCCTTCGGTGCCGGAGTTGGCGAAGCGGACGGTGTCTAGGGAGGGGACGCGGTCGCAGAGCAGTTTCGCCAGGCGGATTTGCGCCTCAGTGGGGCCGCTGAATGAGTTGCCGAGCGCGGCTTGGCGCTGTAGGGCGTCCACGATGTCGGGGTGGGCGTGGCCGAGGATGTGGGTGGTGGCGTTTATCATAAAGTCGAGGTAGCGGTTGCCGTCGACGTCGTAGACGTAGTGGCCTTGCGCGCGGTCGATGAAAGTGGGATAGGGGGCGAAGTAGGCTGTGCCGCGCGAGCTGCCGCCGGGGAGGTATTGGTTCGCCTCGCGCTGGAGGGCGGCGGATTTGGGGGTGTTGGCGATAAAGCGGTTGGTTTCGCGGCGGAGTTGGGGCGTGGGCATTGGGATGCTCCTTGTTGATGCTTGGGGATAGCGATATAGGCGGCGATATGAATGGGGATAGGGATGCCGGTATGGGCGGCGTTAGGAATTGCGATAGGGATTGTTATGGCGGGAATTATACTTGGCGGCGGGCGCGGGGGCAATTGTGCAAGGGGTGAGTGAAAGGGGCTGTGATGTGTTTATGATGCGTTTGTAATGCGTATATGATGGCGTATATGATGGCGTTCCGATGCGTTTATAATGCGTATATGATGGCGTTCCGATGCGTATATGATGGCGTATATGATGCGGTTTTGAAAGCGGTTGCGGCGGCGCGAACTTGTCAGGGGCGGGCGCGTGATGCTAGAATTAGCGGGCATTCATCGGATTGCAGCGAAAGCAACGCACATAACAACATACATAGCAGAGCGCGCAGCGGCGCGCAAGGAGTGGCTCAGGTTGGGCAGCATCAATGTGGCAATAATTGGCGTGGGGAACTGCGCGTCGTCTCTAGTGCAGGGCGTAGCGAAGTACGCGGACGCCACGAATGACAAGGAGATACCGGGGCTGATGCACCCGGTTTTGGGCGAGTACGGCGTGGGGGATATAAACTTTGTGGCGGCGTTTGACATAGACGCCGGCAAGGTGGGGATGGATTTGTCGGAGGCGATATTCGCCAAGCCGAACAATACGGTGAAGTTTGAGGATGTGCCGCGCACGGGCGTTTCGGTGCAGCGCGGGATGACGCACGACGGCGTGGGCAGGTATATGTCGGACATCATACAAAAGGCGTCTGGGCCTACCGACGACATCGCGGGCATCCTGAAAGAGCGCGAAGTGGATGTGGTGATAAACTACCTGCCGGTGGGATCGGAGCAGGCTACCAAGTGGTATGTGGAGCAGGTATTGGCGGCGGGCTGCGGGTTTATCAACTGCATCCCGGTGTTCATAGCGAGCGGCGAGGGGAACTACTGGCAGCGGCGATTCCGGGAGGCGGGCGCGCCCATCATCGGCGACGACATCAAGTCGCAGGTGGGGGCGACCATCGTCCACCGCGTACTAACGCGGCTGTTTATGGACAGGGGCGTGCAGCTCAACAACACCTATCAGCTCAACTTCGGCGGGAACTCGGACTTCTTCAATATGCTGGAGCGGGAGCGGCTGTACAGCAAGAAGATCTCTAAGACGGGATCGGTGACGTCGCAGGTGGACTATGATCTGCCGGGGGATAACATTCATATAGGGCCTAGCGACTATGTGCCGTGGCTTAGCGACCGCAAGTGGGCGTACATACGGCTGGAGGGGACGAGTTTCGGGGATGTGCCGCTGAATGTGGAGCTTAAGCTTGGAGGTTCACGACAGCCCGAACTCGGCGGGGGTGGTGATAGACGCGATACGCTGCGCGAAGATCGCCAAAGACAGGGGGATAGGGGGGCCGATACTCGCGCCCTCATCCTACTTTATGAAGTCGCCGCCGGTGCAATATACTGACGATGAGGCGCGGCAAAAGCTGGAAGACTTCATCGTGGGCAAGGAATACGTGAACGAAGAGTAGCCGAGCCGCTTTCGCTGGGTTGAACGCGGGCCGGCGGACGGCGGCGCGGGTTGCGTTGCGGCGCAAGGCGTAGGATGCGGCATAAGCGCAGATATGGATAGCGGGGTTGCCGCGGCGCGTCAATCATAGGGACAAGGCGAAAGATTTATGGACGGTCACCGCAAAATAGCGTTAGTGTCGCCATATGACCACGCCTTTCACGGCGGCGTCGCCGACCACATCAACAGCCTCGCCACGCAGTTTAGGGCATGGGGGCATAGCGTCAAGATAATCGCGCCCTGCAAATCGCCGGACAGCGTGGACGATGAGCATTTCATTCCGCTGGGCAAGCCGGTTCCTATCCCAAGCGGCGGCTCTATCGCGCGGGTGTCGTTTTCGGTGTGGCTCAAGCCGCAGATAAAGCAGATGCTGGAGCGCGAGGCGTTTGATGTCGTGCATTTCCACGAGCCATTCGCGGGGCTTATCAGCAAAGACATACTGCGGCTGGTGGATCCGGCGTTGTCCACGGCGGTGGGGACGTTTCATACGTATGAGGGGACGCGGCTGTACAAGATTGGGGCTAAGCATCTGGCAATGCCGTATTTTCGGATGCTGCAGGGGCGCATCGCGGTGTCTAAGCCGGCGCACAGGTTTATCAGCCGACAGTTCCCGGGGCGGTATGAGATTATTCCCAACGGGATACAGGTTGACGATTTCGCCAACGCAAAGCCATTCGCAAGCCTGAAGAGCGACGGGATGATAAACCTGCTGTTCGTGGGCAGGCTGGAAAAGCGCAAGGGGTTGAAACATCTGCTGAGCGCGTTCAGCAAGCTGAAGTGGGATTGGCCGCAGCTGCGGCTGCTGGTGGTTGGGCCGGGCAAGCCGGACGCGGATTCGCTGCGGATTATCAGCGAGCGCAATCTGCAGGATCAGGATGTTGTGTTTCTGGGCAGGGTTTCGGACGAGGACAAGTTTCGCTACTACAAGACGGCGGACATATATTGCTCGCCGGCGACGGGCAAAGAGAGTTTTGGGATAGTGCTGCTGGAGGCGATGGCGGCGGGGACGCCGATTGTGGCAAGCAACATAGAGGGCTACTCAAGCGTCATCACGCATGAGCGGGAGGGGCTGCTTGTGCCGCCCAAAGACGATGAGGCGCTGGCGGCGGCGATAGGGCGCGTCCTGACAAGCGCGCCGCTGGCGAGCCGGCTGTCCGCCAACGGGATGCGGCTAGTGCAGAATTATCGCTGGGAGCGGCTTGCGGGCAAGGTGATGGACTATTATGAGGAGTCCGGCTACGCGGCGCGCGCGAGCTTGCGGCAGATCAGCGGTTCGCGGCGGTAGGCGGCGGTATGAACAGGGCATCCGTCAGGCAAGCGATTAACGCCTATGTTGAACTGCCGGTGGCAAGGGGGCTGGCGCGGCTTGGAGTGTCGCCAAACGCGGTTACATTCGCCGGGCTGGCTGGCGCCGGCATTAGCGCGTATCTGATAAGCGAGGGCTTGTTTTGGGCGGGCGGCGTGGTTATGCTGCTGGCGGGGATACTGGATCTGTTTGACGGGGCGCTGGCGCGGGCTACGGGGCAGGATTCGGATTTCGGGGCGCTGCTGGATTCGGTGATAGACCGCGTGTCTGAGATAGTGGTTTTGCTGGGGCTGCTGCTGTTTTATACGCGCAACGGGTCGGTGGAGGGCAGCGTACTGGTGTATCTCGCGGCGGGCGGGTCTATTATGGTGAGCTACCTGCGGGCGCGCTCGGAGGGGTTGGGGATAGAGTGCAAGGTGGGCATAATGACGCGGCCGGAGCGCGTGGCGGCGCTGGGGTTCGGGCTGATTATAGGGCATTGGCTGCCGAATGTGGTGTTGGCGGTTTTGGGGGCGATCGCGGCGCTGACGATACTGACGACGGCGCAGCGGCTGTTTCATACATGGCGGTCGCTGAAGCGGGCGGATTGATGGCGGGCGAGCGCCGCGCTACAAATCGGCGGGCGCGCGCGCTACAATGGATGGGATACGCTTGCGCTTTGTTCGCGGCGGCGGACGCAATCGGACGCGCTAGGCTAACTTTCGCCGCGCAAAGCCGTTGCTATCTGTAACAAGCGATAAGCGTCTAGCAAGCATCCGATAGCGCATACTCGCTTGAAATCTACGCTCAAGATATTCCCAATCTACTTTCAATCTACTCACAAGCCATTCCGGGGGGCAACCGATTTGAACATTCGCATCCGCTACGCCGCCGTTGTTGCGCTGCTTATCGCGGCGGGCGCGTGGCTGGCGCTCGCGCAGGCGGCGGCGGCTAACACGGGCGATATAGAAGTGCTTTCGAGCAGCGCCACGGGGGAGTTCCCGGAGGGGATACGCTTTGAGCTGCGGGCGCAGTCGAGCGAGCGCATAGAAGAGATCGCGGTTCGGCTGCGGATCGGGCAGCGCACGTTCGGCGAGTACGAATATATGGATCTGGAGCCGACGTCGTCCAACGGCAGGACGGACGCATCGCTGCTGTTTCGCACTGACACCGCGGCGCGATACATCCCGCCGGGGACTATCGTCAAGTATTTCTTTGAGATCGCGGACGAGGACGGCAACCAACTGGCTACCGAACAGCAGGAGTTCGTGTATCAGGACGGGCGGTTTGAGTGGGACCAGGTTTCGGACGGGGTGATAACGGTGTGGTATCATGGGCCGGTGCAGTCGCGGGCGGAGGCGATTTTGGACGCCATCCAAGAGACGCTGGGGATTATGGGGCCGCTGCTGGGCGCGGGGGTTGACGAGCCAATCAGCGTTACGATGTACAATAATTGGCCTGAGATGCGCCCGGCGCTGCCGCCAAGCAGCGCCACATTGCGCCGCGAACTGGTTACGGAGGGGCAGGCGCACTCGGAGGATGGCGTGCTGCTCGTGCTTGGCGGCGCTCAGCGGGCGAGGGGCGTGGCGGCGCATGAGGTTACGCACATACTCGTTTTCAGGGCGGGCGAGGGCGTGCTTGGCAGCGTTCCCAGCTGGCTTAACGAAGGGCTGGCGGAGTACGGCAACATCGATCCGGGCGAGTCTTACACATACGCGCTGCGGTATGCGATAGCCACCGACAACCTGCTGCCAATCACGGCTATGACAAGCCAGCCGGGCAATCCCGAAGATGTGATTATCTTTTACGGGCAGGCGCGCAGCATCGTGCGGTTTATGGTGGATGAGTACGGCGAAGAGAAGATGCGCGAGCTGATGGCTACGCTTAAAGGCGGCATGAACATCCGCAACGCGGTGCCGGAGGTGTACGGCGTGGGCCTGGTTGAGCTGGAGAATTTGTGGCGGGATGAGCTGGGCGTGTCTCACCGGCAAGCGCCAAGCGAGGCGTCGGCGCTGCCGACCGCCGCGCCGGCGCCGGCGATAGGGCTGATGTCAATAGACGCGCTGAGGTCCGGGGGGGCTCAGCCGACGGCGGCGCCGGAGCAGGCGGTTGCGGCAACCGCTACGCCCGCGCCGGCCACTGCCGCGCCTATGCCACCTACACCCGCGCCAACCACTATGCCTACTATCGCGCCCACGACGGCGCATCAGGCGGCGGGGCGAGCTCAGACGCAGCCTACGGCGTCTGCGCCGGCCGACACAAGCGCGGCGGCCGAATCCACCGAAACCGAAACGCCGGCGGCAAGCGGGGGCGGCTGCAACGCGCCGCTCAGTCGGCAAGGGGAGGGCGGCATAGCCGAGATGTCGGCGGCGGCGCTGCTGATTGGGGTTGCGGCGCTGTGGGGGCGGCGGCGCGTCAAGCGGTAGGCGGCGGCAATGGGCGCAATCCGCTAATGGCTAACCCCGTATAATCAACATAATCAACCCATAACAACTAACCCCGTATAATCAACTCCGTATAACTACCCCCCGCACAACTCCGTTTGGAGCGGCAATATGATTGAAAATCAAGGCGATTGGCAGCGCGCGATTAACAAGACTTGGATTGTGCGCTTTCCTAAGCAGCATCTCGCCACTTTCGGCAATACCAACATAGCGTACTATGTGGTTACTGAGCCGATATACCAGGACGTCGTGCCGGGCAAGCGCGAGGGGGTTGTGCGGACGGGGCAGGTGGTGGCCGAAAAGCCGGCGGTGGTTACGCCGTTTTACGCGATGAGCCTGGACGGGTTCAGCGATGAGGCGTATGAGTATTTTGACCGGATTACGCGCAAGCATGGGCCAAACGCGCCGGGCATCCTGTATCAGTATCGCAACGAGCCTGAGGGGATGGACTTCCTGAGCGGCGAGCCGGACGAGATAGCGCATCGCATCAGCGACGACCTTGACGCGCGCGACCAGCGGCTGGCGGTGGTGATGGTGAGCGTGGACGAGTACTGGGATGTGGCGCTGCTGAAGTTCATCTATGAGTTCACGTCGGCGTCGGCGGCGCAGAATGTGAAGGATCTGCAGTCCAGCCGCATGCTGGAGCCGCAGCCGGCGATGAACGGCATCCCGCGCGCGGCGACTGAGCGCATAGAGGCGATGTTCCGCGAGGTGGAGCGCTCGGCGGGCAGCCCGGACATACTCAAGCGCGAACTTGACCGCTGGGGCTTGTTTGACTTTTATGAAGACAGGTTTCTGGCGCTGTTCCGGCGTGGGCTGCTGTAGGCGGGCGGCTATGCGGGTTGCAAGGCGCGGCTAGGCGGGCGGGTATGGATCTGAGGGCGTGATATGCCGGCGCTCATTGGCGGATTGGTATGCCGCTAGGACTATGGCGAGGTCTCTTGTGGCCTCTTCGCCGCTCATAAGCGGGTCGCGGCGGTCGCGGACGGCGGCTTTGAACTCGAGCAGCATCTCGCGCAAGCCGCGTCCGGCCGAGGGCAGGCGGACGGTTCGCCTGACCTTAGTGTCTTCGTAGTCAATAGCGCCGCCGTATGGCTCGAATTCTATGTAGCCGTCGTTGCCGCTGACTTCCACGCTGACGCGCTGGCGCCTTAGGGATGTGGCGCGGGAGAAGTTGATGACGCCCAAGCAGCCGCCGGGCAGGTTCGCCATCATCACTATGCCGTCCTCGCCCTCGGAGCTGCGGTGAACTTTGGGGGGATAGGCGGCGTAGATTTGATTAGGGAATCCGCCGAGATGCAGCATAAGGTCAACGAAGTGTATGCCGCCGTCGATGAAACTGCCGCCGCCGGTGAGCTTGGCGTCGTTGCGCCAGGCGGCGGGGACGCGATAGCCCTCGGCGCGGATGCTGATGAGGCGGGGATCGCCGATGTTGCCGCGCTCTATCATAGACTTGCAGCGCAGGGCGGTTTGCAGAAAGCGGTAGTTTTCGGCGACCATCAGGGTTGCGCCGGCGTTGCGGGCGGTTTGGATGAGCGCCTGCGCCTCCGGCAGCGTCCGCGCGATTGGCTTTTCCACAAGCATAGGCTTGGAATGGCGGGCGGCGAGTTGGGCGTTTTCAAGGTGGACGTCGTGCGGGGTGAAGAAGTACGCGGCGTCAACGCGCGGGTCGGCGAGCGCCTCTTCGTAGCCGCCGAAGTAGTCCGCGCCGCCGAACCGTTGGCGGTAGTCGCGCGCCTTTCGCAGGTCGCGGCTTGCGAAATAGAAGTCAAACTCGCGGCGGATCTCGGGGACGGCGTGGACGTCGGTCATCACGGTGTCCGCGTAGCCGCCGCAGCCTACGATGCACAATCCTAGTTTCAATGTGACGTCTCCTTTGGTATCTAATGGGGCTAATAGGCTAACGGCAATTAGCGATTAGCGATCGCAATCTTTCGGATATGAGTTGTCAATCATCTGCCCCGCCATCGCATCCTCTAATAGGATAGACGATAGCCGCATCGGGCGATAAGCGCGTGTCGTTGTTGTGGCGCGTTGGGCGTTACAATAGTATAGCGGGTGTAGCGCGAAAAGGGCGCGAACTGACGGGGAATTCCGACGGGGTTTATGAAGGCTTTGCTTAGAAGAGTACGCAAGGGCGCGATTGTCGGGCTGGTTGGGCTGCTGATATTGTCGCTGCAGTCGGGGGCGCGGCAGTTTAATCCGGCGGAGCGGGCGGCGCAGGCTTATCTGTATGACATCGCGCAGTGGGAGTTTAACAACTTTCTGAGCAAGTGGGTCAATCGCGCGGGGGAAATTTTGCCGGGCGGGGCGGCGCCGGCACGCAAGGGCGAGCTGGTGCGGCGCTACTTTGATATGGGGGGCGAGTCGGCGCGGCTGCGATACCGGCTGAGGCTTATGGCGGCTGAGGGCAGTTCTGCGCGGACGGCGGAGCTGCAGGCGCGGCTTGAGGCGGCTGAGGCGCCGCGGCGGGCGCTCGCCGACGATGTGGAGGAGGCGATTGAGGCGGCAATCAGCGCGGCGCTGGCGGAGGAGGGATTGGCAACGCTGGGGGAGTTCATATTCCCGCCGGTGGATATTCGGCTTAACGAACCACCTAAGCTGCTGGTGACATCGCCGCGCGACGCCATTCGCAGAACGCACGACGTTTTGCTGAGATCCGACGTTACGCTGGGGCAGCGCGAGGCGCTGGAGGCAAGCCTGCTGAGGGACGCCAACCTGTCGGCGCTGGTGGAGGACATAGGCGGGCTTGCGACTTATCCGGCGTCCATTCCCACAACGCAGCCTATGCGCTGGACTTTTGAGGCGGCGGCGCACGAATGGCTGCATCACTACTTCTTTTTTAGGCCGCTGGGGCAGAATATGTTCAACAATGGGGATATGGTTACGCTTAACGAAACGATAGCGAATGTAGCGGGCGCTGAGTTGGGGGATCGGGCGTTTGCGCTGCTTGGGGGGGAAATTCCGTTGGCGGCGATTGGCGCGGGGCAAGCGAGCCGGGCTGCGAATAGCGGCGCGCCGCCGCCGTTTGACTTTCAGGGCGAGATGCAAAGTACGCGGTTGCGGGTAGATACGCTGCTCGCTGAGGGCGATGTTGAGGGGGCGGAGGCGTATATGGAAGAGCGGCGGTTGCTGTTTGTGGCAAACGGCTATCCCATACGCAAGCTTAATCAGGCGTATTTCGCGTTTTATGGGACGTACGCGGATCTGCCCGCGTCTTCAAGCCCGATAGGGGGGCAGGTGCGTCGGATGCGCGAGCTTGTGCCGGACCTGGGCGATTTTATTGCGCGAGTGGCGCAAATTTCGGATTACGAGCAGTTCCTGGCTATGCTAACCGAACTAGAAAGCGCGGCGTTAGAGTAAGCAAAACCGGATATTAGCCACAGATTGGCGCACAGAACCCCAAAGTGTGCTAAAATCCCTAGTAATCGGATACTCGGCATCAAAGCTCAAAAGCGAGTGGATATGTATCGCCAAGACGAACCGGAAGTGAATCTGGAACAGATATTAGAGAAGATACGCTCTTTCAACCCGTTCAAGGGCGGGGGAGAGGGCGGCGGCGGCAACGGGATAGCCTATTTCATATTCGGGCTGTTCGGCGTGGCGGTGGTGTTTTGGGTGGGATCAGGGTTCTATACCGTGCAGCCGGGCGAAGAGGCGGTGCTGCGGCAATTGGGGCGCTACTCAGGGACTGAGGGGCCGGGGCTGAACTGGTATTGGCCCTCGCCGATAGGCAACCGCAATGTGCTGAGGGTGGATGAAGTGCGGGCGCTGGAGATCGGCGTGCGGGGCAGCGCGCCGGTGCCGGTGGAGGCGAATATGATCACCGGCGACCAGAATATCGTGGATGTTCAGCTGCTAGTGCAGTACAACATCAAAAACTCGCGCGATTTTCTGTTCAAGGCGGTGGATCCGGCGGGCATCACCATCAAGGACGCCGCCGAAACATCGCTGAGGCAGGTGGTGGGCGAGCGCGCGATAGACGACGTGCTGACCATTGAGAAAGAGGCGGTGCAGGCGGATACCGAACTGAAGCTGCAGGCGCTGCTTGACCTGTATCAGACGGGCATAAACGTAACCGAAGTGAAACTGCTTAACGTGCGCCCGCCGGAGCAGGTGCAGGACGCCTTTGACGATGTTGTGCGCGCGCGGGAGGACAAGGACCGCATCATCAACTTGGCGGAGGCGTACAGCGAAGAGCAGATACCGCTGGCGCGGGGCGAGGCGGCGCGAAGGATGGAGTCGGCGCAGGCGTTCAAAGAGACGCGCGTGGCGGAGGCGACGGGGCAAGCCAATCGATTCCTCGCCGTGCTGCGCGAGTATCGCAAAGCGCCCGACGTCACCCGCCAGCGCCTATACCTCGAGGCTATGGAAGAGATACTGCCCGGCGTAACCAAGTTCATCGTGGATTCGGAGAACGGCGGCAATCTGCTGCAGCTGTTGCCGCTGACCGAAGCGACCAACGGCGTCAGCGGCGCTACCCCGTTCAGCGTTCCAACCCCGGCTCCTAATCGCCAGTAGTCAACCGCCAGCAGCCAGCCGCAATAGCGCAGGAAGAGACGCAAAATGAAACTTATCGCAGGCATATTAGTACTCCTCGCGGTAGTGGCCGGCGTTATGGGGCCGCAAACCTTCTTTATCGTGGACGAGACGCAGCTCGCCGTCCTAACGCGCTTTGGCGAGCCGCGCAGTTCCATAAGCAACCCGGGGCTGTATGTGAAAGCGCCGTTCATAGAAACGGTGACATACTTTGACAAGCGCATCCTGGTGTTTGATGCGCCGCCCGATTCGCTGCTCACCGAAGACAAGCGACGGCTTGTGATCGATGTATACGCGCGCGGCCGGATAACCGATCCGCTGCTGTTCCGGGAGACCGCCATCACCGAGGGGCAGGCGGCGTCGCGCGCGATTAACATCATCTCGTCCGAGTTGCGGCGCGAAATCGCGCTGGACACGCAGCTGGAGGTGATACGCGAAACGCGCGAGCCGATAATGCTGCGCGTGCGGGACGCCGTTGCGCCTAAGTTGGCGGAGTTCGGCATAGAGATAATTGATGTTCGCATCAAGCGCGCCGACTTCCCCGAAACGGTCGCGGAAAGCGTATATGCGCGGATGGAGGCGGAGCGCAAGCGCATAGCCGACCGCGAGCGGGCTGAGGGCGCTGAGCGCGACGCCGAGGTTCGGGCGAATGTGGACAGGCAGACCGCGATTATTCGCGCGGAGGCGGAGCGGGACGCCAACATCATACGCGGCGAGGGCGAGGCGGAGGCGGTTCGCATATTCGCCGAATCGCTGGGGCAGGATCCTGAGTTCTACGCATTTCAGCGCAGCCTTGAGGCGTACAAGATGTTCTTGACTGAGAACAGCACGACGGTTGTGCTGCCGGCTGACAGCGCCTTGTTCCAGTTCCTGCAGGCGCCCACGGGGGTGAACGGGATTACGCCGCCGACCACATCGGCGAGCGCCGCGCCAGCGCCGCAGCCGGCGCAGGGACTTGCGGCTATGGCGGGCGGGTTTCTCGCCGACAAGCTCGGCGTATCCGCCGCCGACCTGACGCTGGTGAGCGCGCAGCGAACCGAATGGCCGGACGCCAGCCTAGGCTGCCCGCAGCCCAATATCGCTTACGCGCAGGCGATTACGCCCGGCTATACGCTTACATTCAACCATAATGGCGCGGCGTATGACGTTCATTCCAACCAGGACGCCACGCGGTTGACATCCTGCAACTAGACGGGGCGGCGCGTATGCCGCTTGCGATTGCAATATGCGCCGCGTTGCTGACAAGCGAAAGCCTGCCTTATCCCGCGAATTGGATTGCGGGATGGGTGGGTTTTCGTTATCCCGCGTCCGCCAATCGCCGCGCGTTTGTTAGCGGCTGTTGCGTCAATGCGCTCAGATTGTTCGCATTTTCAACCCTTGTTCCCAAAGCATTTGGGGGCGCTAACCGCTATAATGAACTTATTGGATGCTGGTATGGTTGCCTAATATGGTCTAACGAGGCGAGAGGTTGCGCGTGGGTTCAGACGCAGATATTGCGGCGCAGGTTGCGGTTCAGGTGTTCGGCGAATTCGAGGGCGCGGTGTCCGAGAAGTGGCTGGGCGATGTGTGCCGTTGCGCGCTGGCGCATGAGCGGGTTGGGCGGCAGGTAAGCCTGGTTATCGCGGACGACGCTACGCTGAGCGCGCTTAACGGCGAGTATCGCGGCGTGGGCAAGACTACGGATGTGCTGGCTTTCGCGCTGGATGCAGGGAACCAGGGGGAGTATTACGGGGACAATGCGCCGCAAGACGAGTTGGCGGATGGCGAATTCGTTTTGCCGCCGGACGCCGCGGATGCGCTGGGCGAGGTTATCATATCGTATCCGCAGGCGATGAGGCAGGCGCGCGCGGCGGGGCATACGATTGAGCGCGAACTGGCGGGGCTGATTACGCATGGCATATTGCATCTGACGGGGCATGACCATATGCGGGATGACGACGAGGCGGCTATGAGCGCCAAAGAGCGGGCTATATTGGCGCGAATTTACTCTAATAACGACGAACAGCAAGAACGGCGAATGAAATGAGTGAAGTATTCTATCGCAAGTGGCGGCCTAAGAGCCTGGGCGAGGTTGTTGGGCAGGAGGCCATCACAAAGACGCTAAAGCAAGCGGTGGCGCAGGAGCGCATCGCCCACGCATACCTGTTTTGCGGCACGCGCGGCACGGGCAAGACCAGCACGGCGCGCATTCTCGCCAAGGCGGTGAACTGCCTCGCGCCCGTAGAGGGCGAGCCGGACAACGAGTGCCGCATCTGCGTTTCCATCAACGACGGGCGCGCGCTGGATCTGATTGAGATTGACGCCGCCAGCAATCGCGGCATCGACGACATCCGCGACCTGAGCGACAAGATACGGTTCACGCCCAGCGACGCGCGCTACAAGGTCTATATCATAGACGAAGTGCATATGCTCACCGAGCAGGCGTTCAACGCGCTGCTGAAGACGCTTGAGGAGCCGCCCTCTCACGCGATATTCATACTCGCCACGACTGAGGCGCACAAAGTCCCGCTGACGATTATTTCGCGCTGCCAGCGGTTTGACTTTCGGCGCATCCCGCTGGATAGGATGACGGCTAAGCTCGCCGAGATCTGCGAGGCGGAGGGGATACAGGCGTCGGAGGATGCGCTGCTGATAATATCGCGCGTGGCGAATGGCGGGCTGCGCGACGCCGAAAACCTGTTGGAGCAGGTGGTCGTCTCATACGGGTCGCCGGTGAGCGAAGAGAATGTGCGGCAGCTGCTTGGGCTTGGCGGCGACGAGATGGCGCTGACGCTGACGGAGCGCATCGTGGGCAAGGCGGTGAGCGAGGGCATAGGCGACATCAACGCCGCCGCGGAGCAGGGCAGCGATCTGCGCCAATTGCTGCGCCAAACGCTGGAGTATATGCGGGCGCTGCTGCTGATAAAGGCGGGCGCGGGGGTGCAATTCGGCTACTCGGACGAGGTGGCGCAGCGGCTGACCGGCGCTCGCGGCTGACGCGCCGATGGAGCATCTGGTTCACGCGCTCAAGACGTTCGCGGCGGTGAATATGCGGCGAGACACGGCGTCGCCGCTGCCGCTTGAGCTTGCGATGGTGGAGTCGGCGGATATGCCTCAGCCGCGCGTGGTCGCCGCGCCGGTTGCCGCGCCCGCGCAGGGGTACGGGCAGGCGCCGGCGTATCAGCGCGGGGGGCAATCGCAGCCTCAGCGCGGGGCTCCGCCGACGGCGCCGGCGCAACGGCCGCCTCAGCCTCAGCCGCCGCGTCCGGCGCCCGAACCGCAAGCGGCGCCGGCGAATGGCGCTATGCCCGACGATCCCGCCGCTCGGCTGGAGATGCAGTGGCGCAACATCACCCACGCGCTGCGGCATACGGGCAACCGCTTTAAGGTCGGCGCGCTGCTGCATGGCTGCAAAGAGCGCCAGGTTTCGGATAGCACGATAACCCTGATGTTCGCGCATCGCTCTAATATGGAGCGCATACAGAGCGAACTGGACATCCCCGAAAGCAAGCGCGCCCTGCATGACGCCATCGCCAAGGCTATGGGCGGCGAGTTTGAGGTGAGGATGAGCCTTATGAACGGCGGCAGCAATAGCAATGGCAGGAAGAGCGCGGCGCAGAGCAGCCATCTAGTCCGCGCCGCGCTGTCTATGGGCGCGCGCGTTATCAGCGAAAAGGAGGAGTAGCCACAATGGTGAACCGCAGGATGATGAAACAGGCGCAGCAAATTCAAAAGCAAATGATGCAGCTGCAGGAAGAGCTGGAGTCGGCGACCGTGGAGGCGACCGTGGGCGGCGGCGCGGTCAAGGCGGTGGTGAGCGGCAAGATGAAGGTGGAGTCCATCACGATAGACCCGGACGCGGTTTCGCCCGACGACGTTGAGATGCTGCAAGATCTCGTGCTTGCCGCGGTGAATGAGGGCTTGGACAAGGCGCAGCAAATGGCGTCGGAAAAGATGGGCGCGCTCACCGGCGGGATGAACATACCGGGAATGTTTTAGCGGCGCGGAGTAGCCGAATGGCAACTGAGCAGTGGACGAACAGCCTCTATTTCGGGGACAACCTGGACATACTCAGGGAGCATATCGCCGACGAGTCGGTCGATCTGATATACCTTGACCCGCCGTTCAATTCCAACGCTACCTACAATGTGCTGTTCCGCGAGGGGGACGGCGAGCGGTCGGCGGCGCAGATAACCGCGTTTGACGACACGTGGCGCTGGAGCGTGGAGTCTGAGCTCGCCTACCGCGATGTTGTCACCGACGGGCCGCGCGCGCTGTCGGATATGCTGCAGGCGATGCGGTCGTTTCTGGGGCAGAACGATATGATGGCGTATCTGACGATGATGGCGCAGCGGATGGTGGAGCTGCATCGCGTCTTGAAACCGGCGGGCAGCATATATCTGCACTGCGATCCCAACGTAAGCCACTACTTGAAACTGATGCTGGACTCAGTGTTTGGCGCTAGGAATTTCCGCAACGAGATAGTGTGGCATTACAGGAAATGGTCGACGGGGCGCTACGCATTTCAGCGAAACCACGATGTAATACTCTTCTATTCGCGGACGCCCACCCGCGAGCGCACATTCAACCAACTCTATATGGATCGCGCGCTGTCCACTACGCGACGATTTGGCGCATCTACGATCATATCCGGGCGCGATGAGAGCGGACAAAGATTGCCGTCGCGAACTAGCGAAGAGGAATCGCCCGGCGTTAGGCAGGACGATGTGTGGGATATTGGGCGAGTGCCGCCGATACGCCAGTTGTTTCCCACTCAGAAACCCGAACCATTGCTGGAGCGCATCATCAGCGCAAGCAGCAATGAGGGCGATGTTGTGCTGGACCCGTTCTGCGGCTGCGGGACGGCGACGATAGCGTCGGAGCGCCTTAATCGCCGCTGGATCGGCATTGACATCACGCATCTCGCTATTGCGCTGATACGCCATCGGCTGCAAGACACTTTCGGGGATGCGCTGCGGCCGTATGATGTTGTCGGCGATCCCAAGGATTTGGCGGGCGCGCGGGCGCTGGCGCGGCATGACCGCTACCAGTTCGAGTGGTGGGCGCTGGGGCTGGTGGACGCGCGGCCGGCGCAGGATAAGCGCAGGGGGGCGGATTCAGGCATAGACGGCTACATCAACTTCTTTGACGACAATAGCGGCAGGGCAAAGCGCGTGGTCGTGCAGGTGAAAAGCGGCAGCGTGGGCGTGGCGCAGATACGGGATCTGAAGGGCGTGGTTGAGCGCGAAAACGCCGCCATAGGGGTGTTCATCACGCTGCGGCGTCCCACCGCGCCGATGACGCGGGAGGCGCTGGCGGCTGGGTTTTATGCGCCGGAGCATTACCCGGATCTGCGGTTCCCGCGGCTGCAGATCTTTACGATAGAAGAGTTGCTCGGGGGCACGGCGCCGCAGTATCCGCGCGTTGCGCCGCAAGCCACTTTCAGGCGCGCGCCGCGCAATCAGCAGCCCGACGCCGAGCAGTTCACGATGGTGTAGCCGAATCGCCAAACCATAATCAACTCATAAGCAGCCCTGCAGGGAGACGCCTTATGACCACAGATTCCATCCCGTCCGCCGCGCCCGTAGCGCGGCTCGCCGACGAGTTCAATAAGCTGCCCGGCATAGGGCCAAAGACGGCGCAGCGGCTGACATACTATCTTGTGCGGATGCCCGAAGAGGATGCGCGCGCGCTGGCGGAGGCGATTATCGCGGTGAAAGAGCGCATCATCTTTTGCTCGCGCTGCTACAACATCACCGAGACCGACCCGTGCGCGATATGCGCCAATCCCACGCGCGACCATACGCGCATCTGCGTTGTGGAAGAGGCGCTGGATGTGCCGGCGCTGGAGCGCACGAATACCTATCGCGGGCTATATCATGTGCTGCACGGCGTAATCTCGCCGATGAACGGCATAGGGCCGGACGACCTGCGTATAGAGCCGCTGCTGCATCGCCTCAGGGAGGGCGACATCCAGGAAGTCATACTAGCCACCAACCCCAACCTTGAGGGCGAGGCGACGTCTATGTACATCCAAAGGCTCATAGCGCCGCTGGGCGCGCGAACCACCCGTCCGGCGCGCGGGCTGCCAATGGGCGGCGATCTTGAGTACGCGGACGAGGTAACGCTGGCGCGGGCGATAGAGGGGCGGCAGGAGTTTTAGATATGAACGATTCCGCGGATGCTTTTGACCTCAAGCAAAGGCTGGTTGACAAGAGTATCGAGGCATACGCGCTCAGTCTAGAGACCATAAACCGCGTTACTATTCAGTACCGCATAGAGACGTTTTGCATCCTAATTTGCAATGCGTGGGAACTGCTGCTAAAGGCGAAAGTTATTGCTGACGCCGGCAATGAAGACGCCATCTATTCCAACAGAATGACAAGAAATAACGCGCGAATATCCCTTTCTCTGCACGACTGCTTGAAGAAAGTCAAGCCCAAAGAAAATGATCCTGTTCGGCGCAATATAGAGCGCATAATAGAACTCCGCGACGAATCTACTCACCTTGTAATCAGCCGAATTCCACATGAACTGATGATGCTCTCGCAGGTGTGCGTTATCAACTACCACAAACACCTGAATGAATGGTTCGGCGAGTCCCTATCCGATAGATTTTCTGTTGGGATGATGAGCCTCGTCTACGACTTGAGCCCGGAACAATCAGATTTGACTGACGCCCGCTTGCGGCGCAGTCTAGGCAAAGACGCTGTGGAGTTTCTTGATCGTTACTGCGCCGAACTCAGAGATGAGCTTGAGAGTCATCAGGGAAGTCCTGAATTTTCAATCGGGATAGACTATCGCCTCGTGCTTACAAATAAGCCCGGCGAGGCGGATATAGATCTTTCGAAAGGTTCAGGCGGCGTTCCTATTCTGATAGTTCGAGATCCCAAAGATCCTGGCACAACGCATCCTCTTCGACAGAAGGATGTGATTAAAGAAATGAGGGCAACATTCCCCCTCATAAATCAGTACGACATCCAAAGTGTTAATGAAACACATAAGATAAAGAGTAAATCAGAGTATTTTTACCAGGGCAAAGTCCCAGGATCTCCTAGCCAATATAGCCACGCTTTCGTCAACTGGCTTACAGAACAATACAAGAGAGATACTGAGTTTTTCGCTAAGGCGAGAGCGCGGCGCAAAGCAAGCAGGAAGAAGAATATCTGATATGGCGCAACCCAGAGTTCACCACACCGAGGCGGTCGTGCTGAAGCAGATGCCGCTGGGGGAGGCGGATCGCGTCTTGACGCTGTTCGCGCCGGATATTGGGAAGGCGCGCGCCGTCGCTAAGGGCGTCCGGCGGGCTAAGAGCAGGCTGGGGGGCAATCTTGAGCTGCTTAATCGCGTGGCGGTGTCTATCGCGTTTGGCAGGAACTTGGATATTATTAGCGAGGCGTCGGCTATCGCTACGTACAGCCGCTTTCGCAGCGATCTGAGCCGCGTGTCGCGCGGGATGTATATCGCTGAGCTGATGGACGGGTTTTCGGAGGAGGGCAACGCGGGCGGCGCGGCTTACGGGCTGCTGCTAAATACGCTGTGTCTGCTGGAGACCACGCCCAGCCTTGACTTGCTGACGCGCTGGTTTGAGATGCGGCTGCTGGATTGCAGCGGCTATATGCCGGAGCTCACGCATTGCGTAGAGTGCCGCGAATGGCTGGAGCCGCGCGACCACACATTCGTCTGCGAGAGCGGCGGCGTGGTTTGTCCCGACTGCCGCGCCGCCTCGGAGGGCAGGCTGCTGCCGGCGCCGGTGAGCGTGATGAAGCTGCTGCGCTTTCTGCAGCGCGAAACGCGCTTTGCCGCCGTGGAGCCGCTGACGGCGTCGCCGGGAACGCTCGCCGCCACCGAGCGGCTGACGCGCGCCTATATTCAGCACATCATTGAGCGCGAAATAAAGAGCGCCTATTTCGTGGGGCTAACCCATCGCAACTGATGTGTGCGCCCGCGCGCCGTTTGGGATACAATGCCTATGCGCGCTCTTAATCGCTCGCGCCTGGGATGCAATGCTCGATGCCCGCGTACTAAATCGCGCCGTTAGCCGCCTTTATCACATAAGATTACACAAGCAGGCTATTTCCTATGACAGATACACACGACGCCACGCTAAAGATACACAACGCGCGCTTTATCCTGACGGTTGACGCTGGGCGCAGGATTATCGCCGGCGGATCTATTCTCATTCGCGGCAATCGGATTGAGCGGGTGGGCAAGGCGGCGGAGCTTGAGGATGCGCGCGCGGATCGCGTGATTGACGCAAGCGAGATGGTCATCACGCCGGGCTTTCTGAATGGCCACGCGCACATAAGCTACGCGCACGCCACGCGCGGCATATTTCCCGACGACCTGGGGCCCGATTACCTGCCCAATGTGTTCAAACTGCAAGCCGCAATCGGAGAGAGGGAGGAGTACTATACCTCGCTGCTTGCGATAGTTGAGCTGCTCAAGGGCGGGACGACCTGCTTTATGGATCCGGGCAGTACGAAGTACATTGACGCCTGCATGGACGCCTATGAGCGGTCGGGCTGCCGCATCATCACGGGGACGCATGTGACCGACCGCGCCAATCCCGTGAACCTGCCCGTCTATTCAACGGCGGACGCCATCGCGGTTATGGAGGACGCCATCCGCAAGCATGACGGGCGGCTTGACGGCCGGGTTCGCGCGTGGGCTATGCCATTTGACGCGGCGTACTGCACTGATGAGCTGCTAATCGCCGCCAAGCGGCTGGCGGACGAGTATGGCACGGGGCTGACGCTGCATCAGCAGAATTTGCCCGCGGAGGTTCAACGCAGCGTTGACGAATTCGGGATGCGCCCGATAGCGCGTTTGGATTCGCTGTGCGTTCTGGGCGAAAATGTATTGCTGTCGCATGTAATCGGCATAGACGACGCGGACATTGACGCTATGGCGCGGACGGGAACAAAGGCGGTGATGTGTCCGTCGCAGACGCTCAAGCAGGGCGCGGGCATAACGCGCTGCGGGAAGTTGCCCGAACTGCTGGAGCGCGGCGTGAGCGTGGGGCTTGGCACTGACGCGCCCAACAATTCCAACCTGATGGAGACGATGCGCGCGATGTATCTGGCGGCGGTGCTGTACAAAGACGCGCGCCAAGACCTGACGATGATCCCGCCCGAAACCGCGCTTGAGCTCGCCACCATACGCGGCGCTGAGGCATTCGGGCTTGACAGCGAAATTGGCTCAATAGAGGCGGGCAAGAAAGCCGACCTTGTCCTGTTTGACACGCGCCGCCCGGAGTGGCGGACGCTCTTCAATCCGGTCAACAACCTCGTCTATAACGCGGACGGGCGCAGCGTCCACAGCGTCATCGTGGACGGCAGGGTTGTTGTGGAGGCGTACAAGCCGGTGTTCGTGGACGAGTGGGCGCTTATGCAGCGGGTTCAGGGCATAGGCGAGCGGCTGCTGGCGGAGACGGGGGTGGCGTTTCCGTCGCGGTGGGAAATTGTGTAGGGCGCATCCCTCTCAGCATCCCCCTCAGGGTATCCCCCGCTACCCTTGAAACTCGCCCGCTTGCCGTTATAAAGTGAATAGCGCAAACCCGCCGCGCGATACTGATATGCTGCGATACCCTGGCGTTCTCTATGATGAAATCCGACCGCTATACGCAAGCCCCCACGAATATCCTGCCGCAAACCACCGCGACCGGCTATGAAGTCGCGGCGTTCCGCGATATAGATTATCCCGCCTATCGCGCCGAATTGCGGTTGCTGCGCGTCCAACTGCTGCTTATGCAGGAGTGGATATTGGAGCGGGGCATCCGCGCGGCAATCGTGCTGGAGGGCAGGGACGCCGCGGGCAAGGGGGCTACCGCCGCGGGCATTACGCACTATCTCAATCCCAAATCCGCCAAGGTTATCGCGCAGGGCATACCCTCGCCGCAGCAGATGCGAAACTGGCTTGGCAGCCACTACAAGATGCTGCCCACGCCGGGCAACATCGCCATATTCGACCGCTCATGGTATTCCCGCGCGCTTGTGCAGCCCGCGCTGGGCTACTGCTCTATGCGGCAGTACGGCTACTTTATGACGCACATCAACGACTGGGAAAAGCGCGTTGTAGATGAGGGCGTGCGCCTGCTTAAAATCTACCTGTCGGTTTCGCGCGAGGCGCAGGATTTGCGCTTTAAGATGCGCCGCGACAGCGAGCTGCAATACTGGAAATACTCGCCCACCGACCGCAAAACCGCCGAGCGCTGGCAGCTGCTCACCTATTTCAAGGAGCGAATGTTCGCGGTCACATCAACCGATTACGCGCCGTGGGTGATAATAGATTCTGACAACAAGCATCAGGCGCGCCTGAACACGATATACTACATCCTGAGCCAATTTGATTATCGCGGCAAAGATCTCAGTCTAGTCGCCGCGGAGCCGGATAGGGAGCAGCCCGACCTGCGAAACATCATCGTGGACGGCGTTCTGTTTCGGGATATGAACGCGGCGCAGGTGGCGGTGCTGGAACGGATACTAATGCATGAATAGCCCCGAACTGCCTCAAATGTCCGCCGCGGGCGGCATAGTCCTCTGCGGCGGCTATGGGCTGCTGATACGCAAGCATGGGTTGTGGGACATTCCCAAGGGCAAGCGCAAAAAGCGCGAATTGCCCGAAATCTGCGCCATCCGCGAAATCGCCGAAGAGACGGGCTTAAATCCCGCGCTGCTGTCAGTGCGCGCGCCGCTCGCCCGCACAAGCTACATCTCGTACTACTCCGGCAAGCCGTTCAACAAGACGGTGGACTGGTTTTTGCTGGATTATGCCGGTAGCCGGGCGGATCCGCTTGTTCCAGATCTGTCGGAGAACATTGACTTGTGCGAGTGGATACCCTGCGAGGCTCTGCTGCCCACGATGCGGACGGCGCGCTCGTATCTGGAGCCGCTGAAGGGGGCGATAGGGGCGGCGGTGGATGGGGCGGCGATAAGGGGCTAGACGCGACAGCGGACGCGCTGGACAGCGCTACGGCAACATCCTAGACCACGAACTTCGCGCCCTCAGGACGCCGCTTGCCGCCGTGGACTGAGGGTTCGGCGCACCACTTTTGGGCGAGGAGGCGGGCGGCGCGATAGACGGGTTCGGGGAAGTGGAGCAGGTCGCATAGGACGCGGCGGTCTAGCAGGGCGCGGTTGGGGTCGGCGTCGGCGAGGTAGGCGGGGAGTAGGTCTAGGTCGCGGAATTCGTTGAAGATGGTCTGGGCGGTGGCTAGTTGGGCGTCGGTTAGGGCGCGGAGGTCTAGGGTGGGGAGGGATTCGGCGGCGGTGATGGATATTGAGCCTCTGCCGGCGTCTTGGAGGCTTGCGTGCCACCAGTGCATCAATATGCCCAAGGTACTGTTGCCCCATAGGGCGAATGCGTAGTCAAATCGGGCGTCGGGGAATTGTATATTGGGCCAAGCGCGGCCGCCGATGCTGGGGCGTTCAGTTATCGCTACGCAGAGCGGCTGGGAGTTGTATCTGAATTCAACATTGTGATGGGCGCGGCTCGCGGTGTTCCAGACTAGCGCAGCTTTTTCTTCCAAGCCCGGACGCACTCGCAGTTGTGAATCGGGTTCGCATATTATTCGCGTTTCCGCCTTGGCGTTGTGATTCCAAAGCGCGGGGTAGGTGGACGTAGGGCTAGGATCAAGTAGGTCAAAGGGGCCGCGAGTTGGGGGTTCGTTTATGTCTCTGGAAACCAAGCCGCGCTTTCCAACATCGCCCAGCAACGCCATTTTCAGTTCCAGCGGCATGAATTGCGCGGGCAGCCATAGGCTTGATTGGGTTAGAGCGTGCGCGGTCTGGGCTACGGCGGCGTCATATAGGCGCACGGCGCTTAGCTTGCCGCTGGGGAGTTGCGGAGCGTCAATGGTTTCGCCGATTATTTCGTCCCCAAGCGCGATAATATCGCCGCCGTAGGGGCCGTCTTCTAATTTGCGGCTTTCGGGCATATAGCGCCTCTCTTATATGTATGGGTATCACAGCGCCGTATCCTATTTTGCTGGTTTCTGCTAACTGACGAACTCCGCGCTCTCAGGACGCCGCCTGCCGCCGTGGACTGAGGGTTCGGCGCACCACTTTTGGGCGAGCAAGCGCGCGTGGTGATAGACATCGTCGTCAAAGCCGAGTAGGTCGCATAGTACGCGGCGATCCAGCAGTGCGCGGTTGGGGTCGGCGTCGGCAAGGTAGGCGGGTAGGAACTCCATGGCGCGGAATTCTTCAAAGATAGTCTGCGCTCTGTCCAGCTGGGCGTCTGTGAGGGCGCGCAAGTCTAGGGTGGGCAGGCTTTCGGCGGCGCGGATGGATATAGATCCCCTGCCGACGTCCTGAAGGCTTGCATGCCACCAGTGCATCAGTATGCCCAAAGCGCTGTTGCTCCATAGGGCGAAGGCGTAGTCAAACCTGGCGTCAGGGAACTGCACATTGGGCCACGCGCGGCCGCCAATGCTGGGGCGTTCAGTTATCGCTACGCAGAGCGAATTGGAGCTGTAGCCGAAATCAAGACACAGATGCGCCCGGCTGGCGGTTTCCCAAATTGTGGCGGCTTTGTCTTCCATGCCCCGCCTGACCTGCAATTGCGAATCGGGTTCGCAAATTATGCGCGTTTCCATCCTGAAGTTATGATTCCACAGCGCGGGATATGTAGCGGTTGGGCTAGGATCTATTTTGTCAAATGGGCCGCGAGGCGCCGGGCCCGTTATGTCACGATGAACATATCCGAGACTGCCTACGTCGCCAAGAGAGGCAATTTTAAGATCTAACGGCGTACGTTGCGCGGGTAGCCATAGGCTTGATTGGGTTAGGGAGTACGCGGTTTGGGCTACGGCGGCGTCGTATAGGCGCACGGCGCTTAGTTTGCCGCCGTCGGCTTGGGGGGTGTCTAGGATTTCGCCGATTTGCTCGTTGCCGACCGAAACCAGCGCGCCGCCGTAGGGGCCGTCTTCTATTTTGCGGCTTTCGGGATGGTCTAGGATGGCTTTCGCTACAACCGACGCCTGCGCGATGCCCTGGGGACGCCGCCGCAGGGATGTGAATTTTATGCGGCCGCGCTTGGGATCGGCAGCAGTTCGCTTGCGGGCGATTATCAGGCATTCGCCCAAGCCGGTGTCCGCCGAGAATGAGATTTCGTTGATGTTCGCGGCGGCGATGCTTATGACGGATATGTCCGTGTAGTCCGCGCTGAGCATTTGGCGGAACTTGTCCCAAGATTGGCCGGCGGACGCCACTAGCGGCAAGACAAGCGCGAGCGCGCCGCCCGGCTTGAGCTTGCGATGTGCCACCGCCGCGAAAGCCGAGGCGAGGCCGGCGTTGCCGTGATAGCAGTTGTCCACTCCCATCGCGCTCAGGCGATTGCCCATTTCGGTCTGGTCGGCGGCGGCGGCGCCAAAGGCGGCGAATGCGGGGTTGACCACATCGCGGTGCGCGCCGCCGTGATTGGTGGAGCGCGTGAACGGCGGGTTCATTATCACTATGTCAAACGAATCGTCGGGGAATTCGGCGACGATTTGGGATGCGGTCTCTTCGCCTATGCTGCCGGTGCGCCGCGCGGGGTCGTTGGTGTTGAAGAGCGTCAGCACGCTTGAGGTTCGCAGCAGTTCCAGCGAGCCGATTTGAACGCCGCCGTCGGATTGGCGGCCGTAGGGCATTGAGTAGAGGCGGGACAGGTCAAACCCAACGCCGGGCTGTATGCCCGATAGGGATGAGCCGCTGATGTGAATGGCGGAGGGCATTACGTCGCAGCCGTAGAGGACGTCTTCCATCATCGCCTTGTGCAGGTCGGCGGGATTGCCGCCCTCGCGCTCGTAGCGGTTGGCGAGCTGCTCATAGACGGCGGACAGCAGCGCGCCCGTGCCGCAGGCGAAGTCCGCCACGCGCAGCTTGCCTATGGCGGCGGCGTCCGCCCAGTCAACGCCGTTTAGCTTGGCGACGGCGAGCTGCGCCAACAGCGCGGCGGAGGCGGGCAGCGTGTAGAAGGTGGCGAGATACTTGCGGTCGGCGATTAGGCGCTGGAAGATGCGCCCGGTTAGGTCGTGCGCGAAAAGAGCGCCGCTCATATTGATGGTTAGCGCGGTTTCGCGCAGCCGGTTTAGCAGCGCCGCCGTCTCATACGCGGCGGGCAGCTGCAGCAGTATGTCTCGCGCGATTGCGAATATAGCCCAGTAGTTGAGCTCTAGGATCTCATCCCAAACTTCGATTATGCGCGTCTTTGGGTTGTCCAAATCGGATTGCCAGAGGGTATCCAGCGGCTTGATTTCGGGGTTTATGCCCGCGAGCCGCGAGTGAAAGATGAGCGCGTTGGCGATAATGGCGCAAGCCATCCGGCGCGTTGGCAGCTCGTCGGGCATCCCCAGCAGCCGCGCGATTTCGGGGGTGATGAACGGGCGCGTTATCACAAAATTGTTCAGCGACGCCACGGCGCGCTCTATACCCCGCTCAAGCGTATCGGCGGCGGCGTCCACCTCGCTTTGCGGGACTGACGCCAGGCGGATGATGTCGGCGATGTCGGACACCGAGCCGGTTAGCCAGCCGGATGTGGGAAAGCGGCCGCCGTCTTTGTAATGCACGGCGTATTCGGAGCGGGCGGCGAGCAGGGCGGCGCGGATGTCGGGGGCGGTCTGCAAGCCGGTGGGGTATCGGAGGGCTACGGCGGCCTCTATGGGGCGGGAATCGCCCTCCACGCCGAGCGCCAGGCGGGAGTGCGCCTCGTCTTCCACAGAGGCGGCGGGCAGGTATTCGGCCTCTACCACGACGGGGGCGCGAAACGGGTCGGTGATGAGGACGTCGGGGCGCAGGGCGGGCTGGCCGGTGATGACCTGGGTGTTTTCGGCGCGGGCGAGGACGCCGTGCATCATTCCCCGCAGCAGGTCGGCGAGGGCTGTGTTGGCGCTGGATTCGGCTTGTCTTGATGAGGTGGTCATGGGCTTTGTGTAGCGGCGCGGGTGTAGCGGGCGTAAGAGTATAGCACAATTATGCGGATATATGTGCTATGGCGCAAGGGGGAATTAGGGCGCAATTTGGCGGATTGCGCGGATTTTGCGCTGTGTGCGTATGCGCGTGCGCGGGTTTGCCCACCGGCGCTGGCAGTGAACAAAGAATTGCGCGTGCGCGTATGCGCGGCTATGCGCCGCCCTATATGGCGCAACTATGGCGCAACACCGCAATGCCAGTCTTGCGTTGCAAAGCCGCCTAAGGTGGGGACAGGCGGCGCGTTGTAGAGTAAGATTAGCCGCAATGCCCGCTAACGCCCGCCGCTTAGGCTTGCCCGCATTTGCTCCCAGGCTTGGCGCGCCTCTTCTACGCTGCCCTCGTCCTCTATCGTGGTGATGTCGCCGGGATCCTGGTTTAGGACAACCGCCTTGAAGACGCGGCGCATTATTTTGCCGCTGCGGGTCTTGGGCAGCATGTCCACGAAGTTTAGCTCGCTGATTACCGCTACGGGGCCGAGCTCGCGGCGGACGGCTTGGAGCAGTTCGCGCTTGAGGTCGTCGGACGGGGCGTAGTCGTCGCGCAGCGCTACGAATGCGGAGATGACTTCGCCGCGCAGCTCGTCGGGGCGGCCGGTTACGCCCGCCTCGGCTACGGCGGGATGCGTGAGGAACGCCGACTCGACTTCTATTGTGCCGATGCGGTGGGCGGCTATCTTGATGACTTCGTCGGCGCGTCCGGCGAACCAGACATAGCCGTCTTCGTCTATGTGCGCCGAGTCGCCGGTGAAATATACCCGTCGCCCCGGGATTTTGCCCCAGTAGTCGGCGGCGTAGCGCTCCGGCTCGCCCCAGAGCATCGGCGTCAGGCTTGGGAAGGGGCGCTTGATGACGAGTATGCCCTTTTCGCCCGCATCGCAGGGCTCGCCCTCTAGGGACATAACCGCCGCCTCTATGCCGGGCATCGGCGTGCCGCTGGAGCCGGGCTTGATGGGCAGCATCGCCAGCCCGTAGGGGTTGCCCACAAGGGGGCCGCCCGTTTCGGTCTGCCAGTAGTGGTCTATGACGGGGATGCGGTCTTGCAGAACTTCTCGCTGCAGCCATTCCCACGCGGGCGGGTTTAGCACTTCGCCGGCGCAAACGATGCGCTCCAGCGCCGCCAAGCCGGTCTTGGGCTTGCCTTCATCGCCGTAGCGCATCAGCAGCCGCACGGCGGTGGGCGATGTGAACATTCCCGTTACGCCGAACTCTTCGCATATGCGCCAGATGGCGTCGGGGTGCGGATGGTCAATCGCGCCCTCAAAGGCGATGGTCGTGCTGCCCGCAAGCAGGGGGGCGTACACGATGTACGAATGGCCGACGACCCAGCCTATGTCGGATGTTGCCCACCACACATCGGTATCGCGCAGCCCGAAACACCACTTGCCCAAGCTGTGTATGCCGACTTGATAGCCGCCGTGCGTGTGGACGGCGAGTTTGGGCTTGGCGGTGGTGCCGGATGTGGCTAGGATGTAGGCGGGTTCGTTTGCCTCCATCTCGACGTAGCCGCCGTCGCAGCCCTCGCCGCGCGCTAGGAAGTCCTGCCAGGCGATGTCCCGGCCCGGCGTCATTGGCGTGTCCGCCGCGCGCTTGACGACTATCACGCTTTCCACCTGGTCGCCGCCGATTTCCAGCGAGGCGTCCACAATGCCTTTTAGCGGGATGTCCCGCCCTTTGCGATAGGTGATGTCGGTTGTGAACACAAGGCGCGAGCCGCTCGCTTGGATGCGGTCGCCCAGCGCGCCCGCGCCAAAGCCGGCGAACACTACCGAGTGAATCGCGCCGATGCGGACGCACGCCAGCATCAGCGCTATCGCCTCCGGGGACACGGGCATATAGATTGTGACGCGGTCGCCCTTGCGGATGCCCATGCCGCGCAGCGCGGCGGCTATGCGCTCGACTTCGTATTTGAGCTGCGAGTATGTGAACACCTGCCGCTCGCCGCGCTCGTTGGCGTAGGCGAGCGCCGCGTGGCCGCCCCAGCCGCGCTTGACATGGCGGTCGATGGCGTTGTAGGCGATGTTCGTGCGCGCGCCGCTAAACCATCGGAATTCGGGAAAGTCCCAGCGAAAGACTTCGTCCCACTTTCGGAACCACGGCAGCTCCGCCGCCGCCCGCTCCCAAAAGGCGATAGGGTCGGCGGTGGCGTCTTTGCGCCACTTGTTGGCGATAGGGTTGACGGTCTGCATAGCGTTGCGCCTCCTGATGTGATGTGTAGCGGCGGGTTGCGCGGTTCGCGGGGGATGCGCGGATGCTTGCCCTGTTGCCGCCAATGATAGCGTTGCGGGCGTTGTCAAGCAAATGCGGGCGGGCTATTGGGCAACGCGGCTTGGCATATCCGGCGAAACGGCGCTAGGACAGCGCGAGGGCGGGTTCGGCTATGCCGCCGCTTGTGAACGGCATGAGTTCGCCCTTGTGAAAGCCCTGCGCGGCGCTGAACGCCTTGGCTTTGAGCGCCTCTATCAAGTCCGCCTCGCAGCGCACATCGCCGTCAAAGACGGTGACGCATTTGCCTATGCCGTGCGTGGAGTGGGCGTCGCTGCCGCCGCTGCCGGTGAATCCCAGATGCCGCGCCACGTCCAGGGTGAACAGGTTCTCTTGGTCGGTGTTGCAACCGTTGGCTACCTCGATGTCGTCCACAATCTCAAAGAGCGCGTGCTTGGACGCCTCAGTAGCGGTTGACGGGCGCGCGCCGTTGGCGTTTTCGAAAAGCAGGTTTCTATTGTAGGGCGGGCGATTGAAGAAATTGCGAAACGGGTGCGCCGAAATCATCACGCCGCCCGCGCGGTCGACCACCTTTCGCAGCCCGGCGGCGGTGTGCATGCCGTCCACATAGCGATGCAGCCCGAAAGTCAATATATGCCCCATCTCGGTATTGACCTCCAGCGCTCGTATCGCCACCAGCCCCGACCCTTTGAACGCGGCTTGCAGCTCCGCCTCCTCCCAGCCGCCCGCGTGTTCGGTGAGGCACACGCCATCCAGCCCTATGCGCCGCGCCTCGCTGATGAGTTGTTCGGTGGTAAGTCCGCTGTCGCTGCTGCCGCGAACCGTGTGCAGATGCAGGTCAAATATAGCCAAGTGCGGGTCTCTCTGTGTGTTTGTGTGTGGGGTTAGCGACTTAATGATTAACTTAGTTTGAGCCGAAAGGGCATTGTAGCGTTTTATGCGGTGTAAGGTCAATGCGGGGTTAGGCCGCTACGCGGATACGAAGTACGGCAGGAACCAGCCGAATAGCGCTATGAACGCGAGGGTGAGCGCCAGGACGGCGGCGAGCTGGCGGCGCAGCAGCAGGGCTATGGGGGCGGCGAGCGCTAGGGCGGCTAGGGTTACGGCGAGGGTGTAGGTTAGGTTGGGGCTGCCTATGCCGCCGCCGGGCGCTTGGGCGAGGCTGATCCGGTAGAGTGCGGCGAGCATCCCGCCCACGATTGCCCAGGTGGGGTAGGCGATAGCTACTATGGCCATCGCTAAGGTCATGGGGGCGCGGCGCTCAAATAGGGCTTGCGCTTGTGGCGCGTTGCCTTTCAGCAGCAGGAATAGGCTCACCATGCTGACTACGATGAACGCGGACGCCATCAGCATCCCAAGCATCGCGCCGTCTATGAATGAGTTCAGAATGGTTGCCGCCCTCCGATTTAGTCTGCGCTCTCGTCGGCGTCGTCGGCGTCGTCGGCCGGCGGCGTGATGGCGCGCGCCAGGCGGGCGTCCCAGCCGTGCGCGTTTTTGAGCAGCAGGTGGATCGCCGTGCCGAGTTCGCGGCGCGGCATAAGCGCGTAGAGCGTGGGGCCGCTGCCCGTCAGGTGGATTTCGCGCGCGCCCAGCCCGCCGAATACGACTTTGTATCGCTCCAAGCCTGGGTAGGCGCGGCGGGCGACGTCGTCGAATGCGTTGAACAGGAATTGCGGCGGCACATCGCCTCCGCCGCGAATTCGCGCCTCAAGCTTGCGCGTGAGCGATCCCCTCGTGTAGTTGTCATGCGTCAGCGTATCGTAGAGCGCCGCCGTCTTGGACGCCTGTCCGCCCGCCGGGGCTATGCGCGGGGTGAGAGTGACCAGCCAGTCCACATTCGCGGGCGGCAGGCGGCGGACGCGCTCGCCCCTGCCCAGCGCGATTGCCGTGCCGCCCGTCAGCAGAAACGGCACATCCGAGCCGACTTTCGCGCCGATAGACTCCAGTTGCGCCACAGACATATTCAGCCCCCACAGGCGGTTCAGGCCGCGCAGGGTTGCGGCGGCGTCGCTGCTGCCGCCGCCCATTCCCGACGCGGTGGGTATCGCTTTGCGTATGCCGATATGCGCGCCGCCGCCGTAGCCGCTTTCTTCGCGCAGCAGGCGGGCGGCGATGAGCGCGAGGTTGTCGGGCGTCTCCAGCGCGGGGTCGTCGCAGCTCAGGCTGAGGTCGGGCGCGGGCGCGAGGGTTACGTCGTCGCGGATGTCTATCGTCTGCATAATGGACGCTATGTCGTGATAGCCGTCCCGGCGGCGTCCGATGATTTCCAGTGTCAGGTTTATCTTGGCGTAGGCTTTAAGCGTTATCATAGCGTCCGTTCATCAGCGGGATTGTATTGGATTTGCGGCGTTGGCGTTAGTCGCCGCGCGCCGCTTGGCGTTGGCGGCGTCAATGGCGCTCAGGTTAGGATAGCGCAGGCGGTAGGCGGCGTAAAGGCTGCCCCAGTCGTGTAGGCTGAGGGTTTGCGGGCGGCGGCGCGGGTCGATGGCGGCGTCCGCCAGCATTGCGCCGGCGTCTTCGCGGGGGATGGCGAGGCCGCGCTGCAGGCAGTTGCGGATCTGCTTGCGCGGCGCGGAAAAGCCGGCGCGAACCAGGGCGAAGAACCCGTCTATGCTGTCCAAGTCAAGCGCCGGGCGCGGCAGGACGTCAAGCCGCACTATGGCGGATGTGACCTTAGGCGCGGGCTTGAATGAGCGCGGCGGGACGCTCGCCACTATGCGCGGCTTGGCGTAGAGCTGCGTGGCTACCGAGAGCAGCGTCATATCGCCCGGACGCGCCGCCATATTGCGGGCGACTTCGCGCTGAACCATCACTACCATCATTGCGGGCTTATGCTGCGCCTCGAGAAAGCGGCGGATGATGGGCAGCGCGGCGTAGTAGGGCAGGTTCGCCACGAGCTTGTAGCGGGCGGGCGGCGGGTAGATTGCGGCGATGTCCACTTCGCGCGCGTCGGCGCGGATGACGCGGATATTCGGGCGGGCGGCGAATTCGGCGGACAGCGCGGCGGCTAGGTCGGCGTCAAGCTCAATGGCGGTGAGTTCGGCAGCGGCGGCGGCGAGCATGCGCGTGAGCATTCCTCTGCCGGGGCCTATTTCCAGTACGCGGTCGTCGGGGCATATGTCGGCGGCGGCGATTATGCGCGAGGCTACGCGGCGGTCAATCAAGAAGTTCTGCGCCAGGGATTTTTTGGCGGGCGCGTATCGCGGCGCGGCGGCGGGAGAGGCGTTGCGGGCGTTGATGGCGGAGCCTCCGGCGCGGGCATAGGCGCGATAACGCGGTAGATAGCGCGATACAGGTGGGCATAGACGGGATGGTCGCGCACCTCCGGTCGATCCCCATCCGAAAGCGTATGCGCGGCGCCGACTCGGGTCAGGCGACCCTGCGGCGCCCGGAATTGACCACTTACCGCTGCTTCCTTCCGGACCTGACGGGGTTCATGGCTTTCCGCCGCGCAGGACCCAACCGTCAACGCCGGTCAACCGCGCGCAGAGACTCCGAATGGATAGACCTCTGGGAGGACTTCAGCCTCGCTGGAGCGGATTGCGAGTACAGGGCACCGCTATCTCCCCGCCTAGCGCGACCATAGTCATGGTAGGGCAAGCGGGCGCGGGTGTCAAATTGGGGGATGGGGCGGCTATATTTGGAGGGGGTTGCGCCGCGTTGCAAGTTTAGATTATAATCACGCCAATCAATCATCATCAGGGGCAGCCTCCGAGATGACAACGGTTCAAAGACCAAATCAAGAAGCATTGAACAGGGCGTTAAACGCATACATCGACGGCATGCGCCCGTTCATTCTTGACAGCCTTGTGCAAGCCTACGGCGCAAGCGGGTTGAATGACGCCATATTCAATTCGCTAGGCGAGGAGCAGGCGGGCAACTTTGCGCGCGATCTCGAAAAGAATGGCGGCAACATCGCCGCAACCATAGACGTCGGGCACTTTTCGTCCATAGTGCGGCATCACTGGGACAACATCTTCTTCGCAAAGTTCGGCTACGACCAATCAATGCAAGGCACTTTGGGATGGATCACGCGCGCGAGAAACGACGCCGCCCACCCGGGGCAAACTGACATTTCTTCCGACGACACGCAAAACCATTTGAAAAATATCACCAAAGTGCTGGAACGAATAGGCGCACCCGACGCTTGTCAGGTAGTCTATGAAATTAGAGCGAGCCTGACAGCTCCTCAGTCCGGCTATACACTACCGGAAACGCAACAAGCCGCGGCATCCGGAAGCATCAACATAAACTCCATATGCGCCAATATCCGTTGCCATACTCTCAATACCCACACCATCGAGACAAACTACGAATTCTGGACTCTTACATGCCAAACATGTTTGAGCGATTATTACATTAGGACTTTCCGGATCAATCATTGCCGCACCGAGAGGGGCCAAATATCCATTCCTCCAGTAACGCGGACAGAACGGGAATACAATTTCCAGAAAAAAGAAGCCGATCCACAGAATCATAATCCTCTTATTGTACTTAATCGTACAATAAGACGACTATTCCCGAACCTTGATGCCAAAGTTGCACAGGTTTATATACTATACATGAGGGTAACCTTCCCTAATGGCGAGCAATCTGCGATAGATATGTTCCACGTTGACGACCTTCATTTTTCGCAAAATGATGTCCTCACGCTCTCATTCGACAACCTAGAAGAGATGGTCTATATATACAATCAGACCATTAACCGCTTTTGGTATTGCGGCGGTGGGGGCTATCTTAACCAAGTCGGGCTTGTTAACAAGATTATCGGCTCGATCAACCCTTACTATAAATATGCGAGGGGAGGCTTCTATATCAGCCGGAGATAACCTCTCAAGTCTTGACCAGCGTTAGCCGCTACCTGCGAAAGACGCGCTCCGGCTTAAAAACCGCTTCCCGCATCACTCCCTCTGACCAGCCGCGCCAAAAGCGTATAATAGATGGGGCGCCGCCAGTCTCGTGGGATGCGTATGATGAAAAGCGTGGTATGATACAAATTAGCGGCAGGTTGCTGAGCGAAAGGGAACTGGTGATTAGATGCTCAAATGGCTGTTTGGCAATGAGAGCGACGAAGATCGTGCGCGAGAAAGCACCGAACTGGGGCTTGCCCTTCTGAACCAAGAGGATCTTCAAAATGCGATTGCCGCCTTTAACAACGCCATCAGCATTAAACCGAACTACGCTGTGCCGTACAACGGCAGAGGCTACGCCTACTACAGACTAGGCGAGAACTCTGAGGCGATAGCCGATTTCGACCGCGCTATTGCCATTAACCCGAACTATGATGTGGCATACCACAACAGGGGCGATGCCTACGCCGAAATGGGCGAATATACAAAGATGCTAGCCGACTTCGACCGCGCTATTGCCATTAACCCGAACTACGCTGTGAGATGCCACAGAAGAGGTAGCGCCTACCACGGATTAGGCGAGTACGCCAAAGCGATAGCCGACTACGATCGCGCTATTGACATTGACCCGAATTATGCTATGTCATACAACAATCGGGGACTTGCCTACACCGAAATGGGCGAGTACGCCAAGGCGATAGGGGACCTTAATCACGCTATCGCCATTGACCCGAACCTCGCTTTGGCATACAACAACCGGGGATTTGCCTACGCCTACGCTGGAATGGGTGAGTACTCTGAGGCGATAGCCGACTACGACCGTGCTATTGACATTGACCCGAACTACGCTTTGGCATACAACAATAGAGGCGAAGCCTACTTCAGCCTACGCGAGTACGCCAAGGCGATAGCCGACTTCGACCGCGCTATTGACATTGACCCGAATTATGCTGTGGCATACAACAATCGGGGACTTGCCTACACCGAAATGGGCGAGTACGCCAAGGCGATGGTGGACATTAACCACGCTATAGCCATTGACCCGAATTACGCTGTGGCATACAACAACCGGGGACTTACCTACACCGAAATGGGCGAGTATGCCAAGGCGACGGCGGAGCTTGATCACGCTATTGCCATTAACCCGAACGTCGTTGTGGCGTACAAAAACAGAGGCGAAGCCTACTTCAGGCTACGCGAGTACGCCAAGGCGATAGTCGACTTCGACCGCGCTATTGCCATTAACCCGAACGACGCTTTCGCATACCAAAGCAAAGGCTATGCCTACGCCGAAATGGGCGAGTATTCCAAGGCGATAGCCGACTACGACCGCGCTATTGACATTGACCCAAATGACGCTTTGACATACCTCATCAGGGGCGATGCCTACGCCGCAATGAGCGAGTACGCCAAGGCGATAGCCGACTACGACCGCGCTATTGACATTAACCCAAACGATGATTTGGCATACAACAACCGCGCCTCAGCGCACGCCGCCCTCGGCAACACCGCCCAAGCCCAAGCCGATATGCAGAAATACCGCGACATCAGCGGCGCGACATGACTGTGCGCCTAACCCGCGCCTAACGCTACCACGCCGCCCCCCTCACTCCCCCGCCGGCGGCTCCCCCTGCGCCTTCCGCGCCCGCGGATGCGCGTTCAGGTACACCTGCCGCGCCTGCGCGTTGGTGACGTGGGTGTATATCTGCGTGGTGGCGGGGCTGGCGTGGCCCATAAGCTCCTGGACTACGCGCAGGTCGGCGCCGCCCTCTAGCATGTGGGTGGCGTATGAGTGGCGCAAGGTGTGGGTGTGGATGCCGGAGGGCAATGCCGCTTTGACGCTGTATTTGCGGACTTTTTGCTGGATGCTGCGCTGGCTTAGTCTGCCGCCAAAGCGGTTTAGGAATAGGTAGGTGTCGCTGTCTTTGCCCGCGAGGGCGGGGCGGCCGCGCCGGAGGTATGCGATTAGCGCGTCTTTGGCGGTCTCGCCGAGCAGGACGATGCGCTGCTTGGAGCCTTTGCCGGTTATGCGCGCCTCTCGCGTGGACAGGTTGAGGTCGGTTACGCGCATATTGCTCGCCTCGCTGACGCGCAGGCCGGCGCCGTATATGACTTCCAGCAGCGCCTGGTCGCGCAAGCCTGTGGGTTTGGCGGCGTCGGGCGCGTCCATTAGGCGGCCCGCCTGCTCTTGCGAGAGAAAGCGCGGCAGCCGCTTTTGCACGCGCATAACGCCGCGCTTGGGCAGCGGATCGCCCTCTATCACGCCCTTGCGCGCCAGCCATCTCAGGAATGTTCGCAGCGTACTAAGCTTGCGCGCAACGCTGTGCCGCGCATAGCCGAGTTGGTTTAGCCAAGCGAGGTAGGCGCGCAAGACATGCCGATCGAGTGCGCGCATATCCGCTATCTCTTTCAGCGCCATATACTCGTACAGCGGCTGGATGTCCGCGATATAGTTGCGTATGGTGAGGTCGGCAAGCCCCTTTTCGGCCCTCAGATGCTCCGCAAAGCCCGAAATCAGCGGTTGCCATTCTTCTTGTTTCATACATACAGGATATTTTCGCTAACTAAATTCGTTCAAGCGGCGTTGTGTTCTTAAAAGGGCGGGTTTTTTGGGTATATGCGCGGGCTTGGATTTGTTACGATATGAACGCGATAGGCAAGCGCGTCATTAAAGCGCGGCGAGAGTGGGCGATTGCCCCCGCATCGCAACTCACATCGCAATTCGCATCGCAATCGGATTAGGCGGGCTAGGCGCGCGGAAACGGAGATTGCCGGATATGGACGGCGTGTTCAGGTGGATTTCGGGATGGCGGCTTGGATTGCTGTTGTGCGTTCTCGCGGTGGCAGGCGGCGGCGCGGGATATGTTTGGCTGTTCGGCGCGCCCTCTTGGCTGCCATTCGGCGGCGCGGACGCCGGCGGGCTTGCCGCCGACGAGCGGCTCATCCCCGTGCGGCAGGGATCGCTGATGAACGAAATCACGGTCAACGGCAGCATCGCCTTTACGAACAAGCAAGACCTGAATTTCGGCTCGGCGGGCTTTGTGGACGAGATACTGGTGAGCGAGGGGGAAATCGTGTCCGAGGGGCAGGCGCTGGCGCGGCTTAACCCTGAGAGCGTGGCGAACTTGCAGCGCGCGGTAGCCGAGGCGCGCTTGGAGCATCAGACGGCGCTCAACGCGCTGCAAGACGCGCAGACGCCCACGCTTGCGACGGCTGAGGCGCAAGCGGCGGTGACCGACGCCGGCCTGGAGTTAAAGCAGGCGCGGGATGCTTTGGACGACCTGGTCAGCCCTGAGGCGCAGGCGGTTGCTCAGGCGGAGTCGGCGATAACCGACGCGGCGCTGGAGCTGGAGCAGGCGCGGGATGCCCTGGACGCGCTTGTGAATCCTGAGGCGCAGGCGGTAGCGCAGGCGGAGGAGGCGGTGGCGCAGGCGCGGGTTGCCTTGCAAGAGAGCGAGGACGCCGTGGGGACATCATACGCGGACGCCGCCACTGAGCTCGGCGCGGCGGAGCGCGAACATTCGGCGGCGCAAGAACGGCTGACGGCGGCGCAAGACTCCAGCCAACTGAAGACGGCGCGGGACGCTTTCGACCAGGAAGAGCAGGACTACATCAATGTGATAGAGAAGTGGACGGGCGCTGTGGTTGCATCCGAAGAAAGCCTGCTGCCGCCCAACGAGGTTTTCGCGGCGCTGGATTTCCGGCCGGACGAGGTGTTCAAGCGCGCCTATGTGGTGTTCCCGGACGGAGAGTTCGCCGACAACCCGGCTACGCGCTGGAACGAACTGACGCTGTTCGGGTGGCGCTGGCTATATCCGGGCGCGGCGTCAATAGAGGTTGATTGCGAAGAAGAGTCGCTGCTGCCTGAGCGCGAATCGGATACCACGAACACAAACGCGGAGTTGTGCATCGGGCGCGATATGCAGAACGCCTATGACGCGCTGCTGGTCGCTAGGGATGCGCTCGTTGTGGCGCAGTCGCAGCGGGAAGAGGGCGTTTTGAACGCCACGCTCTCGCTTGAGCGCGCCGAAACCGCGCTGGCGGACGCGCGCGAAAAGGTAGCGGGCCTAGAGAGCGGCAGCGCGAGGGATGCGCTGCTGCGCCGCCAATTCGCCGCCGCGCAAGAAAATCTCGCCAAAGCCGAAGACGACCTGGCTAAGCTCATCAACCCCGACGCCGCCGAAGTCGCGAGCAAGCGCGGGCAGGCAGCGCTGGCGGAGGCTAAGCTCAGCAAGGCGAAAGACGACCTGGCGGATCTGCTTAACCCGGACGCCGCCGATGTCGCCGCTAAGCGCGGGCAGGTTGCGCTGGCGGAGGCTAAGCTCGGCAACGCTATGCTTGAATTGGAACGCTTGCAAGCGCGGGCGGCGCTGGATGTGACGTTGCAAGAGCTGTCGGTGGCAGCGGCGCAGGTCAAGGTTGACGGCGCAATCCGCCGCTACGACGAATCCACGCTGCGCGCGCCCTGGGACGGCTATGTTGCCGCCGTCAATGTGAAAGTGGGCAAGGAAGTGGAGGCGTTTGAGGCGATTATGCAGGTCATCAACTCCGGCATCGTGGAGGTTGAGGGCGTTGTGGACGAGATAGACGTGCTGGAGCTGGAGCGCGGCGAGGCGGCTACGGTGACTATGGACGCATTGCCCGACCAAGTGCTGGACGGCAGGGTGAGCAGCGTAAGCTCAACCGCCGCGAATGATCGGGGCGTGGTTACCTTTGATGTGAAGGTATCGGTGGACATACCGGACGGGCTGGCGCTGCAAGACGGCTTGAGCGCGGTGGCAAAGATAGCCTCGGCGGAGCATAGCGGGTTGCTTGTGCCGCTGCAGGCGGTTCAGCAGAACCCGGACGGCGAGTTCGTGCGCGTGATGGAGGACGGCGCAGTGGTGGAACGCCCCGTAACGCTGGGCGATAGCGACGGCTTTTGGGCTATCGTGGAATCCGGGCTGAGCGAGGGCGACGAAATCATAATGCGCGTGTTGGACGAAATACCTACCAGTCAAGGGCTCGATGCGTTTGACGAAGACGAACAAGACGAACAGCCGCGCAGACGCCGGGGGAACGGCGGTGGCGGCGGGGGAGGCGCGTAAGCGGCATCCGCCGGCGCAATGGACGTTAATCCGATGATGATTGAAATCACCGACGTGACCAAGATATACACTATGGGCAACGTGGAAGTAGCCGCGCTTGCCGGCGTCAGCCTTGCCGTCGCTGAGGGCGAAATGCTGGCGGTGATGGGCGCGTCGGGATCCGGCAAGTCCACGCTGATGAACATACTCGGCTGCCTGGATGTGCCAACATCGGGCAAGTACATCCTGGAGGGCGAGGACATCGGCGCGATGACGGACAACCGCTTGGCGGAGATACGCAACGGCAAGATAGGGTTCGTGTTTCAGACATACAACCTTATGCCGCGCCTTGACGCTCTGCACAATGTTGAAATGGCGCTGCAGTACGGCAATCATCGCAACCGCCGCCGCGCCGCCACTGAGGCGCTTGAGCGCGTGGGGCTTGCCGACCGCATCCATCACAAGCCCACAGAACTCTCAGGCGGGCAGCAGCAGCGCGTTGGCATCGCCCGCGCGCTCGCCAAAGCGCCGCACATCCTGCTCGCCGACGAGCCAACCGGCAACCTGGACACGCGCTCCGGCGAAGAGATTATGGACATACTCGGCGAGCTGCACGCGGGCGGGATGACCGTGGTTCTGGTAACGCATGAGCCGGACATAGCCGCCCACGCCGACCGCATCGTGATGATGCGCGACGGGCTTATCGTATCGGATGAGCCCTCGGACGGCGCGGCGCGGCGGCGGCAAGCGCAATCGCAAGACAGGGCGGCATCCGCATGACGCCGATAGATATTGTTATCACCGCGCTGCGCTCGCTTGGCAGCAGCAAACTTAGGTCGGGGCTGACGCTGCTGGGCATTGTTATCGGCATAACATCCGTGACCGTGATGATGTCCATAGGCAGGGGCGTGCGCGACAGCATCACCGCGAGCATACAGGCGCAGGGGACGAACCTGATATTCGTGCAGTCGTCTTTCAGCGAAGACGGCTCGTCCACTCTGACGCTTGCGGACGCCGACGCATTGCTTGACCCCGTGTTCGCGCCATCCGTCAAGCGCGTTGCGCCGCAGATCAACACGGGCGGGCAGATAGTCGCCGGCCGAAACAATCTCGGCGCGCAGGTAATCGGCGTTACGCCCGACTACGCGCCGGTTCGCAATGTCAGCGTCAGCGAGGGGCAGTTCATCAGCCAAGCGCATATGCGGGACAATGCGGAGGTGGCGGTGCTAAGCTCATCGGTGGCGGATGCGCTGTTTGACGGGCGATCCGCGGTGGGCAAGAAAGTTCGCATCAACGGACGGCAGTTCAGCGTGGTGGGCGAGTTGGCGGATACGGGCGCGTCGTTCTTTGGGTTCGGCGACCAGGTTTTCGTGCCGGTGACCACGGCGTACTACCGGCTGTCTTTTCAGCGAACGTCCTACGGCGAAGTCAGCGTGGATTCCATAGACGTGGAGGCTGCCAGCGCGGACGCCATAGACGCCGCCCAGTTGGAAATCGCCGCCATACTGCGGCTGCGCCACCGCATCACCGACCGCAACGACTTTGACATAGACACGCTGCAGGGCTTGATAGACGCCGTGAACCAGATAATCACGATACTATCGCTGTTTCTCGGCACAATATCGGGCATAGCGCTGCTTGTGGGCGGCATAGGCGTTATGAATATAATGCTGGTGTCGGTAACCGAGCGCACGCGCGAAATCGGGATACGCAAGGCGATGGGCGCAAAGCGGCGGGACATAATGATGCAGTTTCTGACTGAGGCGATATTCCTGACGACCATCGGCGGCTTAATCGGGCTGCTGCTCACGCTGGCGATGTCCCCGCTGATTAACTGGGCGGTGAACATCGTGGCGCAGCCGGGCAGCGCGCTCAGCAGCGCGAGCGGCATAGCGTTTCAGCCGTATGTGGCGCTGCTCGCCATAAGCGTATCCGCGGCGGTGGGCTTGCTGTCGGGCATATACCCCGCTATGCGCGCCTCGCGGATGCACCCGATTGACGCTCTGCGATATGAGTAGCGCCCGCGCCATAGATGTATGTATGATATACGCTACACTATGGGAGATGGGATTTGCCCCCGAATTGCGCCCCATATGTGTACAAGGCGCGCAAGATTGCATAAGAGCGCGGCGCGAGAATGCGCGGGGGGCTATGCTATGCCGCTAGACAATTGGGAGGAGGCGCGCGATTTACGACGAGGCTAAGTTAGAGCGCCGGCATGCCGCGCGTCCGCCCGGCGCGGATAGGCCGGGCAGGCCTGCCTATCTCAGCAAGGCGCTGCTGATAGGCTATGTGGCGCTGGCGTCCGCGCTGGGCGGGCTGCTGGGCTGGCTGGCGCTGAGCAACATTCATTGGGACGCGCTGGCGTCTTCGCTGACATCCGCCAACCCGGCGCTGCTGCTGGCGGCGGCGGGGCTTGTGCTGGCGGCGGCGTATCTGCGCGGCGCGCGCTGGCAGCTGCTGCTGCAAAACCCGAAGACGAGCGCAATGCGGCTGTTCCTGGTGGAACAGGCGGGAACCGCGCTTGACACGCTGAGCCCTCTGCGGGTGCTGGACGAAATCATTGAAGTGGGCATACTCGCGCTGCGAGACAAGCTTAACTTGGGGACAATCCTAGCCACGCTTGCGCTGCAGCGGACGCTGGAGTTCGCGGCGACGGTATTGCTGCTGGGCGGCGGCGCACTGCTGTTGGTTCAATTGCGCCCGTTCTGGCCGTTGCTGGCGCTGGGCGTGCTGCTGGGCGTGATATGCCTTGCGCTGCTGTTCAGCGCGGGATCGCTGCTGCGGCACATACCCATCCTATCGCAGACGCAGATAGCGCCGCAGTTCGCCTCGGCGATCGCGCTGCTGCGCCGCGAAAAGCGCCGCACGCTTGCGGCATTCGCCATATCGGTGGCGCAGGCGGCGATGATAGGCGGCGCGGGCTGGCTTGTGGCGCTTGCCACCGGCATAGAGATAAGCGCGCCCTCTATGATAGTGATAACGCTGGGCATAACCTTTTTCAGCAGCACGGTGCCGGGATTGCCTATGTCCTTGGGGACGTTTGAGTTCGCGGCGCTGACGATACTGGGCTTTTGGGGGATAGAGCAGGAGCATGCGATAGCGTTTTCGCTGGCGCTGCATGCGGTCTTGTTCTTGCCGCCGATAGCGGTAGCGGCGGCGTTTCTGCCGCGCGAGGGGCTGGCGTCCATACGCGAGCTGCGCGCGCTAAGCCAACGGGCGCGGGCGCGGATGTCCGAGGCGCATCCGCAGGATGACGCCGACGGGCAGGCGCAGGGCTAAGCCTGATAGCCCGAACCGGGGGCAAGCCTATCCCAAACCAGAGGCAAGCCTATCCCGAACCAGGGGCAAGCCTATCCCGCGGCGGTTTCCAACTCTTCTTCCCGCTGCTCCACGGGGCCCTTGAACCCGCACTCTTCTTTGACGCAGCGCGCGTTTGGGCGGCGCGTTGCCACTAGCAAGCCGCCGCAGTCGGGGCAGGGCGTCGGGATGGGGCGCTGCTGGACGGCAAAATCGCAGTCGGGGTAGGCGGCGCAGCCGTAGAATGTGCGGTTGCCGCGTCCGCCGGGCTTGCGCCGCTTGCGCTCAAGCAGATCGCTGCCGCATTTTGGGCAGTCCACGCCCGCGCGCTTGACGATGGGCTTGCTGTTCTTGCACTCAGGAAATCCGCTGCAAGACATAAAAGGGCCGTAGCGGCTTGTCTTGATGACCATAGGGCGCTCGCACATTTCGCAGAACTCGTCGGTCTCTTCGTCAATGAGTTCGCGCGGCACTCTATCCGCCTCGCGCATTGTGCGCTCTATGGACTGGTCAAACGGCGCGTAGAAGTCTTGCAGAACCGGCTCCCACTTGCGCTGCCCCTCGGCTATGTTGTCCAGCTGCTCTTCCATCATCGCGGTAAAGCCCACGCTCATAATGTCAGGGAAGTTCGGCTTGAGGAAATCGGTAACGGCAATGCCCAGTTTCGTGGGGACGAAATGCCGCCTTTCTTTGCTGACATAGTTTCGGCGCTCAATGGTGGCCATAATGGAGGCGTATGTGCTGGGCCTGCCGATGCCCTGCTCTTCGAGGGCGCTGATTAGGCGCGGCTCTGTGTAGCGCGGCGGCGGCTGGGTGAAGTGCTGGCCGGGCAACACGGCTAGGCAGTCCAGGGCGTCGCCCTTGCTGAGATCGGGCAGCGGCGGCGAGTCTTCGTCGGCGCCGGCGGCGGAGTCGTCGTCGCCCTCCATATACAGCGTGCGAAAGCCCGCGAATTTTAGCACTGAGCCGGACGCGCGAAATTCATAGCGGTTGTCGCTGAGGACGCTGCGCGCGGCGATGTCCACGCGGGTGGAGTCGAAGACGGCGTCTGTCATCTGGCTGGCGAGCATGCGTTTCCAGATAAGGTCGTAGAGGCGGAACTGGTCGTGGTTTAGGTAGCGGCGGATTTCATCCGGGGCTCTCAGTATGGAGGTGGGGCGTATCGCCTCGTGCGCCTCCTGCGCGCCCTTGACTTTTCGGGTATAGACGCGCGGCGATTTGGGCGCGTAGTCGGCGCCGAACTTGGCGCGTATGTAGCCGTTTGCCTCAGCGAGCGCGCCCGCGGCGACGTTGGTGGAGTCCGTCCGCATATAGGTTATCAAGCCGACGGAGCCCTCATCGCCAATCGCCAAGCCCTCATAGAGCTGCTGGGCGACCTGCATCGCGCGGCGCGCGGTGAAACGCAGCTTGCGCGACGCCTCTTGCTGCATCGTTGAGGTGATGAACGGCGGCGCAGGCCGTCGGCGCGTCTCGCGCTTGCGAACCGAATCCACCGCGTATTCCGCGCCCTCAAGGTCGGACGTAATCGCGTTGGCGCGCTCGGCGTCGGGGATTTTGATACGCTTTTCGCCTTTAAGCGAGCGCAGCGCCGCCTTGAATGTGATGGGGTTCTTGTTGGCGGCGTCGGCGCGCTTGGCTAGGTTGGCGTCAATCGTCCAGTACTCTTCGGGGACGAATGCTTGGATTTCGCGCTCGCGGTCAACGATGAGGCGCAGCGCCACCGATTGGACGCGCCCGGCGGACAGCCCGCGCCGCACCTTGCTCCACAGCACGGGGCTCAGGCGATAGCCGACAAGCCTGTCTAGGATGCGGCGCGCCTGGTAGGCGTCTATCAGGTTGTAGTCCAGCTCGCGCGGGTGATTGAACGCCTCGTCAATCGCCTCTTTGGTGATTTCGTGAAACACCACGCGCTTGACTTTGGACGGCGCTATCTTGGCGGCGTTAAGCAGATGCCAAGAGATAGCCTCGCCCTCGCGGTCGGGGTCGGTAGCCAGATAGACGGTCTGGGCGGCGCGGGACGCCTTTCGCAGTTCGGATATGACTTTCTGCTTTTCGGGCAGCACGGCGTAGGTTGGGTGAAAGCCCTTTTCGTCAATGCTGACGCCCTGCACGCCGTCCGATCCGCGCTTTTTCTTGTTTTCCAAGTCGCGCACATGCCCGATAGAGGCGAGCGTGGTGAAGTCGTCGCCAAGAAAGCGCCCCACGGTTCGCGCTTTTGCGGGCGATTCTACTACTACTAGATCTTTTGCCATTCTTTCTTCTCGCGTTGTTTTGTCTTGTTATGCGTTGCGCGTTATGCGTTGCGCGGGTAAGCAAGTGTATCAGATTTGACAGCGGCGGCGCGCCTAAATATGCGCGAGATTTGGGGATGCGTAAGCGAATTCCCTAAGTTCGCGCTTGCGGTTTGATAGAATTTAATGCGGGCGCGGCTGCGGATGCAAGATGTCGCAACGCTCGCGGGATGCGCGCTTGCCCTTTTCGGATATATTCTTGCATAGGCGGCGCTTGCGTTGCTATACATTACGGCTATCTATTAGGTCGGGTTCGCGGCGTATTCGGCGCGCGATTCCCGCAATCGGATGTAGTTCATGCCGCCGACTTGCTTGACCAAGCCCTTGAGTTCCATCATCGCAAGCGCGCTACTGACGTCGGACGCGGCCTTGCCGGAGCTGCGGCACACTTCGTCTATGTGAACCGGGTCAAAGGTGATGTAGCGGAGCAGTTCGGTTTCGGCGTCGTCTTCGGGGAATAGCGCGGTCATTTGGATCTGCTGGGCGACCACTTTGAGATTTAATTCTTCTAGCACATCCTCGCATGTGGCAACCAGTTTGGCGCCGGATTGCCTGATGAGGCGGTTAGCGCCGGCGCTGCTGGGCGCGAATATGTTGCCCGGCACGGCGAAGACTTCCCGGTTTTCCTCCAGCGCCTGCTTTGCGGTGATGAGCGCGCCGCTCTTTTCGCCCGCCTCTATGACAAGCGTGCCGAGCGTCATGCCGCTCATAATGCGGTTTCGGCGCGGGAAGTTGCGGGAATCGGGCTTTGCGCCAAGCGGATGCTCGGAGATTATCGCGCCGTTAGCGGCTATGCGCTCGGCGAGGTTGCGGTGTTCGGGCGGGTAGATGACATCTAAGCCGCTGCCCAGCACGGCGATGGTGCGATTGGCGGCGTCCAGGGCGGCGGTATGGGCAATGCCGTCCACGCCGCGCGCAAGGCCGCTGACTATGGCGACGCCCGACGCGGCAATATCGCCCGCCAGCCGCTCGGCGACTTGGCGGCCGTAGGGCGAGGGCTTGCGCGTGCCGACCACCGCGATTGAGCTTTCGTCTTCGGGCGCGAGGCTGCCCTTGATGTAGAGCAGCGGCGGCAGGTCGTATATCTGCTTGAGGCGCGGCGGATACTCGTCGTCGTGCCATGTGAGCGCGCGGACGCCTGACAGCGCCAGCCGCTCCATCTCGGCGTCGGGATTGACCGCATGCCTGCCGCTGACGATGGCGTTGGCGCTGCGCCTGTCAAGCCCCGCCGCGCGCAACTTGCCCTCGCTCGCGCCCCACGCCTCCTGCACAGAGTCAAAGCCGCGCTCCAGCAGCTTGAACCGCGCCCTGCCAATCCCCTTGATGCGGCTGAACGCCACCCAGTATTTGAGCTGATTGGATTCCATTGGGATAGTATAGCATTTTGGCTGCATATCGGTAGATTGCGGCAGCCGCGCTCGCTTTTGTGCAAAAGTAGCAAACTTTCGGATATGAACTATTTGTTCGCATCTAAAATATCCAGGATATAAGCGGGTGTCAAGGGGGATATGTTTATGGTATAGTTCGTTGATAGCAAATCGGCGTCAGCGGCGCGGCGCAATCTAGGCGGGCGCGCATGCGGGCGATAAGCGAGAGGGCAAGAGGCATTATGGGCATTCGCGCGGTATTAGCGCCGCTGCTGACGACCGCGGAGAAACGCTCCGTGCTTATCGCGCTGTCTTCGGCGTATATGCTGGTGCAGCTGTCAAGCCTGCCGGTGGCGCTGTCGCTGCCTACGCTGGCGGAGTATTTCGGGACGGGCGTTGACGACGCGGCGTGGCTGGTGGTGATATATCTGCTGACGCTGGGCGCTTTCGTGATGCTGGCGGCGCGTCTGGGGGATAGATACGGGCATGCGCGGGTGTTCTTCGCGGGGCTGCTGCTGTCCACGGTGGGGTCGGTTCTCATCAGCATGTCGGGCAGCCTGCTGCAAGTGGTGATATGGCGCGGGCTGACCGGGCTTGGGTCGGCGATGATAATGGGGAACGCCAACGCGATACTGGCGGCGGCGTTTCCGGCGCATGAGCGCGGGCGCGCGTTTTCGGTTCCCATAATGGGCGCGCGGTTCGGGACGCTGGTCGGGCTGATGCTGTTCGCGGTGTTCCTGCAATACCTGAGCTGGCGGTTCGTGTTCCTGACATTCGTGCCGATGGGCATACTGGCTATCGCGGTGTCCCTGCCGATGATGCGGATGCTGCGGCAGGGCGGCTCGGTTACCTCAAAAGAGCCGGTTGACATCGGCGGTGGCGTATTGCTGGTTGGGACCGCAATCGTGTTTCTGCTGGCGGGCGCGCATCTGCACGGGGGGGAGGAGTCGTACATCAGCGAGCAGGGCGTCATCTATCACGGGGGGATGTATCTGCTGGCGGCGCTGCTGCTGGGCGCGTTCATAATGGTGGAGCGGCGGGTTCGCAATCCGGTCGTGGAACTGCGCCACTTCAAGCAGAAATACTTCTCGCTGGCGCTTGTGTCCAATGTGACATTTCACTTCTCAATGCTCGCCACGATGACGCTTGTGCCGATACTGGTTGAGCTGGGGTTCAACAAGGATCCGATATGGGTGCCGCTAGTGCTGCTGCCCAACCAGTTGATAGGGCTGGCGCTGACATTCACGGCGGGCTGGATATACGACAGGTATCAGCCGAAATTCCTGCGGCCGGCGTCTATGATGGGGATCGCATTCGGGTTCGTGATGCTGGGGCTGTTCGCCAGCCAAGTGCCGATATGGGGGATACCGCTGCTGATGCTGCCCATATCGCTGGGGACGTCGGTGTTCAATCCGGTGAACAACGCGATGATAATGAGCTCGCTGTCGCTGGAAAACAGAGGGTTCGCCTCGGGGATGCTTGAGACCACGCGGGAGTTGGGGCATGCGCTGGGATCCACGGTGTCGGCGACGGCGCTTGCGATGGTATTGCCGGCGGGGATAGGCGCGCTCGCGCTGCATCTGGCGATGCCGTACTACTTCCAGGGCTTTCAGACGGCGGCGATGATGGTAGTGCTGACGATGCTGACGGGCGGGATAATCGCGTTCTTCCACAAGCCGCACAGCGAGACCGAAGAGGCGCGCTCCGCGGGGGCGGCGGCGTCTTCGGGCGACGACTAGGCGGGATGCGACCAGGCGCAGGCGGACGAGCAGGATGACGACAAGCGAAGACCTATCCATACAGATCGAGGATGTGAGCCGCTGGCATCCGCCGCAGGGCCAGTTCGGCGAAGGCTTGCTGCTGCATACCACGCGCGGGGACATCCACGCCATCGCGCATAGCAACGCGAGCGCGGAGCGGCGGCCTACTAAGGGGATAGTGTTCGTGTGGGGAGCGCGCGGCGGCTTTGACGGGCCCGCGGGCGGCATATACGGCAGGCTGGCGGAGGATCTGAAAGACGAGATTACCTCCATACGGGTGGATTACCGGCTGCCGAACAACCTGACTGAGTGCGTTCTTGACACAATGGCGGGCATATCGTTTTTGAGCGCCACCGGGCATACCGAAGTGGCGCTTGTGGGTCACTCATTCGGGGGCGCCGTGGTGATAGCCGCCGCGCCGTTCAGCCCGCTGGTGAAAGCGGTGGCGGCGCTGTCGCCGCAGACGTTCGGCGCGTCCAACGCGGCGGCGGTATCCCCCCGGCCCCTGCTGCTGGCGCACGGCGGCGCCGACAGCCGCCTGCCGCCGCGCTGCTCCGAGCTCATATACGAATGGGCGCAAGAGCCGAAAGAGCTGGTGATATATCCCGGCGCCGAGCATGGGCTGGCGGAGTGCGAGGATGAGCTTTACGGGATGCTGAGGGGGTGGCTGCGGGGTAGGCTTGGGGGGGATGATCCTAGCGGGGATAAGCCATCAGAGGCGCGGCAATAATTATTGGGAAAACTATAAACGGCTATCGGGCATTTGCAACGCAAGAGTGAAAGGACGGCAGACGAATGGGCGATCTTGACGGGAAAGTCGCAATCGTGACGGGCGCGGGACGGCTGAGGGGGATAGGCAGGGCGGCGGCGGTGGAGCTGGCGCGAATGGGCGCGGATGTGGTGGTTACGGGGACGGGCAGGTCGCCGGACAGGTATCCGCCGGACGAAAAGGCGGTGGGCTGGCGCGACGTTGAAAGCACGGCGGAGCAGGTTCGCGCCAAAGGCAGGCGCGCGCTTACGCTGACCGTGGATGTGTCCAGCGCCGACGATGTGCAGAAGATGGTGGACAGGACGCTGGAGGAGTTCGGGCGCGTGGATGTGCTTATCAACAACGCGGCTTTCGCGCGAGGCCCGGATAGGGTGCCTATCCTTGACCTGCCGCAGGACATTTTCCAGCGCGTCGTGGACATCAAAATCACGGGGACTTTCCTATGCACCAAGGCGGTCATAGAGCATATGATTGAGCGCGGCGAGGGCGGCAAGATAGTGAACATCTCGTCCACCGCGGGCAAGCGCGGCAGCGAAAACACGCTCGCCTACAACGCATCCAACTTCGCGCTGGTCGGCATGACGCAATCTATGGCGCGCGAGCTTGGGCCTCACGGCATCAATGTGAACTGCGTATGTCCGGGCGCGGTGGACACCCATCGCATGGACGACATCGACCGCGATACCCGCTGGGTTCAGATGGCGTCCACAACGCCCATAGGCAGAAACGGGACTGACGACGAGGTGGGCGCTTTCGTTGCCTACCTGTGTTCGGACGCGGCGTCTTGGATACACGGGCAGTCCATCAACATCAACGGCGGCACGGTGATGGAGCATTAGGCGGGCAGCGGCGACAAGCAACGGCAATGCGGCGCGGCGCGTTCCGACTGCCTTTGAGGGCTAAGGCAACCGGGCGCGCCGCAAGTCGGCGGGATAAGACGTCAGGGCAAGGCATATGGGCGAGCTTAGCGGCAAAGCGGCAATCGTAACGGGCGCGGGACGCCTGCGCGGGATAGGGCGGGCGACCGCCGTGGCGCTGGCGCGGCTGGGCGCGGATGTGGCAATCACGGGAACGGGCAGATCGCCTGAGCGCTATCCGCCGGATGAGCGAGCGGCAGGCTGGCGCGATATTGATAGTACGGCGGAGCAGGTCCGGGCGGAGGGATCGCGGGCGCTGCCGCTGATTGTGGATGTGGCCGACAGCGATAGCGTCAGGCGAATGGCGGATAGCGTCCTCGCGGATTTCGGGCGGATAGACATACTGGTGAACAACGCCGCCTACGCGCGGGGGCCGGATCGCGTGGCTATCGGGGAGTTGGATCAGCGGGTGTTTCAAGCGGTGGTGGATGTGAAAGTTCGCGGGACTTTTCTGTGCGCCAAGGCGGTGGTTCCCGCGATGATAGCGCAGGGCGGCGGCAAGATAGTGAACATATCGTCCGGGTCGGGCAAGACGGGCGGCGCGAACAACTTGGCGTACAGCGCGGCGTGTTTCGCGCAAGTCGGGATGACGCAATCAATGGCGCGCGAACTCGGCCCGCATAACATCAATGTGAACTGCGTATGTCCGGGCGCGGTTGACACATCGCGGGTGGACGACATAGGCAGGGGCGAGGCGTGGCGGCGCATAGCGGCGGGCTTGCCGATACGCAGGACGGGAACGGACGACGAGGTTGGCGCATTCGCCGCGTATCTATGCACTGACGCGGCGTCTTGGATACACGGGCAGTCCATCAACATAGACGGCGGCGGCATAATGGAGCATTAGGCGGCGATGCGGCGGATGCGCGGGCAAGGTGGCGCGGGGATTAAGTATGCGGTTGCGCGGGCTATTGGCATTGCCCAAAATGTCGTATGAGGACAAAGACAACATAGCGCGGGCTATTGTTGGCTTATCCGCATTTCGCCGCTAGATGTGTCCCCGTGTGTAGCGCGGGCGCGGGCTATTGCGGGCGCAGGGGCAGCGATACGATGGCGTTGCCGATGACCAGGCGGACGCCCTCTTCATTTAGCATAAAGACGTCGCATTCCAGGCGGGGGACGCCGTCAACGATGTCCTTGTCGGTGATGATGCCGCTGAGCGTGAGGGGCTTGTTGTGGGGAACCATTCCGCGAAAGACCACGTCTAGTTTTCGCAGGCGGACGGTTTCCGCCCAGCCGGTCAGCAGCTGGGATAGAATGGTGATGTTCATAGCGCCGGGGACGATGGCGCCGGCGAGCCCTTCGGACTTGGCGAAGTCGTCGTCGGTAAAGCGGCTTGGGCCCGGGCTGCCGCCTCGGACGCTCATAAAGCGGCGGACTTGTTGGACGTCCACGACCCGCTGCTGAGGGCCAATGTCGTCGCCGATTTCAACGTCTTCGTAGTAGAGTTGCGCTATCACGGGCAGCCTGCCTTGTTGTTCTGATTGATGCGGTATGCGGTATGTATGACGCCGGGCAAGGCGTTTGCGGGCTACCGCCGCCCGCTGTTGCGGCGCACGTAGGATTCGTCCACAAGCGCCACGGTGTCGCCCTGCTGGTTGACGAATCGGGTTTGCCAGACGGCGAACACCATTTTGCCGGAGCGTCCGGTTTTGGCGTACACCTCTTTGAGGCGGGAAGTCGCCTCTATGGTATCGCCGGGCTTTATGGGCGCGAGGCTCTCAATCGCTTGCCCCGCGAAAAAGCCGATGTCGCCGAAGTCCAGTTTGATGTCGGGCTTTTCGCCGCCGTTGATGAATAGGTTGCAGAATGTAGGCGGCGCGATTATGTCGCCGTACTCGGACGAGGCGGCGCGTTCCTCATCGGAGTAGATGGGATTGGTTTCGCCGGTAGCCTCAGAGAATTTGAGGATCATCTCGCGGCTGATTGGGAAAGATCCGAGCGGGAAGTCTTTGCCGAGAAAATCGCGGTCGTAGTTGATGGTCTCGTCTGTGGTCATGCGCGGCTGCCTTTGTGTCAGGGTATAGGGTGTATCGGGTGTAGGCTATGGGTATGGCTATCGCTATAGGCGCTAGGTTGCGGGCGCTAGGATGGGCGCGGCGGTTTGTTCCAGGCGGACGGGCGCGAATGAGTCGTATCTGAGGGCGCGGGCGAGGTCGAATTCGTCGCGGATGGGCGCGTCAAAGCGTGTCATGCAGCTGCCGATGGCGCTGACGACGTGGGCGTCGCTGCCGCCGGTGCCGGCGTATCCGCGCGCGTCTATCAGCGCGTCGGCGCGCTCTTGCTCGCCGGGCCGATTGCTGCCGTTAAGCCGCTCCGCCACGAACACGCCGGGGAATTCGCTGACCACGCCCACATACTCGCAAAAGCCGATGCCGAACCTGCCGGGATGCGCGGGAAAGGCGATAGCGCCGTGCCGCTCGGCGGCGTCAACCAGCGTTTCGGCGTCCATATGCACATTGCCGAAGTCTATCTCGCCCGCCAGCGCCTCGGTAACGCCATAGACTAGGAAATGGCCGCAGTTGGTATCCAGCTCAGAGCCTTTTAGGATAAGCACGTCGTTTTCGGCGGCGAGTTCGCCGTAGTCTTTATCAAAGTCAAACTTGCGATGCTCGGTAAGCGCAAAGCCGTCTATGCGGTAGCCCTTGCGCCGCAGAACGCCGACCCACTTGACATATTGTTCCACGGTAGCGCGGGAGTCGTCCGACGATACCGAGTGAGTGTGCAGATCCAAAAACATCACCCCGAATAGTATGATAGCGGCGGGTTGGCGTCAAGTTATTGGGGGGGGATTTTGGCAAGGCAATCGCATTTTACGGCAAGGTATTAAGGCTTAGCAATCTGAGTCAGCGGTTTCGTTCACCGCTTAGGGAAAGCGCGGGATGCTGCTTTTTGTAAGAAAGTAGCCAAAAACCTTTTGGGTTGTGTGAACAAGTATCAAAGGGGAATTTCTGATTTCAACCTCAAATTCCCAAACGCCGACCACCAATCCCTGACACCTATCCCGCAATGTGATAGCCTTTCCCCGACGGCGCATAGCCGCCGCAATCGCGCACTGAGATTGCATAATTGCATAATAAGGAGGATAGGGCTATGGATCTAGGCATCACAGGCAAGGTGGCGCTGGTGACGGGCGGCAGCCGCGGGCTGGGGAAGTACGCGGCGCTGTCGCTGGCGAGGGAGGGCGTCAATGTCGCCATATGCGGGCGGACGCAGGCGACGCTGGACGCCACGGCGGCGGAGCTGGAGGGTTTCGGCGCAAAGGCGCTGGGCGTGGTGGCGGATGTGTCCGACCCGGCGGCTATGCCCGCGCTGCATCAAGCGGTCGCGGACGGGCTTGGCCCCGTGGACATACTCGTGAACAACGCGGGCGGCTCGCGGGCGCGGCAGGACATCGCCGAGCTGCCGCTGGACGAGTTCAAGGCGGCGTTTGACCTGAACCTGTTCGGCGGCTTTCAACTGATGCGCGAGGTGATACCGCATATGCGCGCGCAGGGCTGGGGGCGCATCATCAACATAGCGTCCATATACGGCAGGGAACACGGCGGCAACCTGTCGTATATGTCCGCAAAGGCGGCGCTCATCGGCGCGACTAAGCACGCGGCGCTGAGCCTGGTCAAGGACGGCGTGCTGGTGAACAGCATCGCGCCCGGATCCATATCGCACGAGCAGGGCAGCTGGGAGCGGTTTCAGAACGAAAACCCGCCGGAGGTCGTGAACGACTTCATCTCGCGCAACCTGCCGCTGGGCAAGTTCGGCTGGCCGGAGCCGGTGGGCGATATGGTGGCGTTCCTGGCGTCCGAGCGCGCCAGCCTGATTACGGGCGCGTGCATCGTGGTGGATGGCGGGCAAGGCCACTCTATGATATAGGGCAAGCGGCTAGGCTTGGCGCAGAGCGTCAAAGGCGCGTTTCCTCGCCGCGCGCAACTGCTAGTGGCAACGATTTATCACGCCGTCAAACGATATGCGCGGATGTGCGCGGCGGTTATGTCAGTTGGCGCAATCGCGGATCGAATCTATCGCGCGTCCAATCGCCTAGGAAGTTGAGGGACATTACCACTAGGAATATGCCCACGCCGGGGAATACCGTCTGCCACCAAGCGGTGGAGACGTATTCGCGCCCCTCGGAGATTAGCACTCCCCAAGCGGGCGTGGGCGGCGGGATGCCCGCGCCTAGGAAACTGAGCGTCGCCTCCGCCAGGATTAGGTTGCCCACGTTGAGCGTGGCTATCACTATGGCGGAGTTGATGACGCCGGGCAGGATGTGCCGCCATATCATACGCAGCGGCGACGCGCCCGCCACGCGCGCCAGCGCCACATAGTCCATCTCTTTGAGCTGCAGCGCCTGCGCCCGCACCACCCGCACGAACCCCACCCACGACAGCACTGCGAGCAGAAAGAACACGATTACCAGGCTCTGCCCGAATATGAGGACGGCAAGCAGCGCTATCATCAGGAAAGGCAGCGCGAGCCATATGTCCACAATGCGGGTTACGATTTCGTCGAAGATGCCGCCGATGTAGCCGCTAATCATACCGATGCTTGTGCCGACCACTAGGCCGACGACCAGCGATATGGCGGCTACCATAAGCGATATGCGCGAGCCGACTATGATGCGGCTGAGCACATCCCTGCCCACGTGGTCTGTGCCAAGCGGGTGTTCCCAAGAGCCGGTCTTGCAGCGCGCGCCGAGGCAGGTCTCAAAGCCGGCGGGCGGCACATGGCGCATCCGCGCGTCTGCGATGACCGGGTCGTGCGGCGCGATTTGCGGCCCGAACAAGCCCATAAACACCAGCAGCGCGATTACCGCGCCGGGTATCACGGGCCAAGCCCTGACGAAGTTCCACGCCGCCGCGAGCTGCTTGACGCCCGGCGGATATGAGGGCGCCGCTAGTTCAAGTTCCATTGTGATGCGCCTTGCGCGCGCTGCCTTGCGCGTGTTTGGGTTATGCGTATCGGATTATGCGTATCGGATGCGCGGATCTATGACCGCGTAGAGTATGTCCGCCACCAGCGCGAACAATAGGTAGAACAGGATGAACACGAACACCGTGCCTTGCAGCAGCGGGAAATCGTTGTCATATACGGCGCGATTGAGCGCTATCCAGCCGATGCCGGGCCAAGAGAAGACGGTTTCAACCACCAGCGCGCCGTTGAGATAGCCCGCCATAAGCAGCAGCGCGGATGTGAGCGGCGGTATGAGCGCGTTTTTGAGCGCGTGTTTCCAGATCACATTCATGCTGCCCACGCCCTTGGCGCGCGCCAGCTTGACGAATTCGGAGTCAAGCACTTCCAGCATAGCCGATCGCGTCAGGCGCATAATGCCGGCGGCGGCGGGCCAGCCCAGCACTATGCAGGGCAAGATGTAATGCTTGATGCTCAAGCCCTGTTCGTCGCCGCGCGTGCCCGCCGGCAGCCATTGGAGCAGCACGGCGAATATGAGTATCGCCATAATGCCCGTCCAGAACTGCGGCAGCGCCTGCCCGAACAGCGCGAAACCGCGGCTGAGGTAGTCCCAGATGCCGCCTCTCTTGGTGGCGGCTACCACGCCCAGGGGGACGCCCATCAGGATTGCGAACAGCCAGCCGCCCAGCGCGAGCTGCATAGTGGCGCCCATCTTGCTGAATATGATGTCGCGCACTTCCAATTCCTGGTGAATGGATGTGCCGAAATCGCCGCGCAGGATCCTGCCCACCCACAACAGGTATTGCACGGGCAAAGGCCTGTTAAAGCCCATCTTGTCGCCGAGCGCGATCCACTGCTCTTCGGACATCCCGTAGCCGGTATCGGGAACGAAAAGCTCGCGCGGGTCGTGCGCCAGCCGCGTCATGCTGAATATGACGATGGTCGCGCCGAATAGGGATATGACGATGAATATGAGCCGCCTAACCAGAAATCGCTGCACGCCTTTGCCTTTCGGGGGCTGCGCCCTGCCCGCGCGGGGGATGCGGGCGGGCCTGATTGTGATGCCTTATGCCGATTGCCTTTATGCCAACAATAGGGGCGAAAGACGGACGCCTCGCCCCTATTGACTGCTTATGCGCTTATTTATGCGCGGTATAGTTTTGGAATTGCGCCTACTGCGCGGGAACTATGAACCACGGCTCCGCCCCGCTCCAGTGCGCTTGCGTGGATCGGCCTACCCAGTCGGCAACCTTCTCCGGATTCACGCCGTAGCCCTTGGGGACTTCCACCACGCCGGAGTAGAGATGCCAGTAGATTGTCCAATCCACCACATCCATATGCTGCTCAATGGCGGCCGCCCTGTCCTGCTCCAGCTTGGTCATGTTGTGCATATCGGCTAGGAAACGCGACTCAAAGCCCGCGCCCCAGCCGGGACGCGATAGGCTGGAGTCCACCAGGGGCAGCGGCCAGTGGGCGGGCCACGTGGCGTCGTCCACCGCGCCGTTCTTGAGCGTGGGCCATATCTGAGTGCGCTCCCTAAAGCGCGCCGACACCACCGATCCGTAGTCTTCGTTGAGTATGGTTGTTTTGACGCCGATAGCCTCCCATAGGCCGGCGGTGAGGTCGCCGATGTCAAAGGACACGTCGCCGATTTCGGCGCGGTAGATGTTGGTTGAGATTTCAAAGCGCGCGCCATCGGAGCCCCTGGGATAGCCCGCTATGTCCAGCAGCTCTTCGGCAAAGGCGGGCTGGTAGGGGATTTCCCAGGGCCAGGGGAAGTTCGCCATAGGCGTTGCGACGTTGTAGGTGGGATACATTTCGCTGTCGCCAAAGCCGTACTTTTCCATAATGGCGTCGGACTGCGTGTTGGTGATGACCCTGTTGGGATCCCAGCCGCCGAAGTTGGGCCCCATATACTCGGTGGGCATGCCCGCGCCGTAGCCGTAGAGTATGCCGTCCACAATGCCGGGGCGGTCGATGGCGTAAGAGAGCGCCCAGCGCACTAGCCGCGCCTGCTCCATATCGGACATTCCCTCAGGGTTGTCGGTGTCTTCATACTGGCAGGGCTTGCCCATATCGCACCAGGGGTTGCCTATCCAGGGGTAGTCGACCACGTTGGACGGCGCGTCCCAGGGCGCGGGATCGAGCGCCTCGCCCGTGCGGGCATGAGTCTGCTCCCATAGGTTGCCCGACCACATATAGGACGCGGTTATCCACTTGGGCTGGGGAACCATATAGCGCAATCCCTCAGCCTCGATCTGGTCGGCGAACACGGGGTCGAGCTCGGCTATGTCCGCCTCGCCGGTTTGCAGCATAGCGATGCGGCTGGCGGTTTCGGGGACATGAAAGCGCGTGAAACTGGCGATGTGCGAGGGATGCTTGTGATGTTCGGGGAGCGCTTGCAGGTTGGCGCGGTTTTGGGGAACCCACTCTTCCACAATGAACGGCCCCGTGCCGACCATATTGCTCTTCATCCACTCTTTGCCCATAGCGTCAAACGCTTTCTTGCTGTACACGCCTGGGCCCTTGCCGTATTCGCTGATTGTGTCTTCCAGGTTGAACGCGGCGATGTCCACGCCCTCGGCGGCGTCCATAACGAAAGTGTAGTCGTCAATGACGCGCGCCTCGCCGAAAGCGGCGGCAAGGTCGCCGCCAATGCGGAATGTGGAGTTGACATTAAAGGTCGGGTTGGCGTCGTTCAAGAACCAGACCCAGTCCTCCGCTGTCATCTCGCCGAAGTCGTCCGCCACGCCTACGGGCGAGTTGAACGGGACGCCCTCTTTCAGGTTGAAAGTAACCGCCTTTAGGTCGGGCGCGATTTGAAACGATTCGGCGGTTTGGGGCGCCATAAGGTTGTCGCCCTCGCGCACGAACAGCGCCTCCACCAAGCCTATGCTGATGTTGATCCACTGCGGGCCATACGCCGCCTCATTGGGGAAACCGGCGAGCGGATCCACCTGGCTTGCCGCCATATTGATGTGAACGCTTTGGCCCGTGGATCTGCCTGCCGCCGCTTGGGTTACGGGGGCTTGCGGCGCGGCGACAATCTGCGACACGACCGCGGTGGCGGCCGGCGCGGCGGGCGCGGCCGGGGCCGCCGCCTGAGGCGCTTGCGGGGCTTGCGGCGCGGGCGCGGCGGGCGCTTGCGCGGGAGCGGGCGCCGTGACGGGCTGCTGTGGCGCGGCGGCGGGCGCCGCCGTGGGCGCGGAGCCGCAGGCGAGCGCGAATATCCCGACCAGCGCAACGATTAGAAATAGCCACTTCTGTGTTTTCACTTGCTTGCCTCCGGTCTGCTGAGGGTGTGTACGCAAGGTTGTTTCGGCTGGAACGGGACGCCCCGCGAACAGGGGGCGGCGCGCCGGACGCATCGCGCCCGTGATTTACAAGCGCAATGTACTTTATCAAATAACATAATGTCAATACCCGTATAAACAGCAGATAATAAAACCGCAATCGTTTCCCGCGCATCCGCATCAAACTTGTTGCACGATAAGTTCGCGCAGGCAGTCAAAGCCCCCGCCCAAAATTCTGCCCCACAAGCGCTGTTCGTGTTAATATATGGGGCGCATCCCGCGCGAGATTACGACAGCGCGGCGGGCATTGCCGATAACGCGAACCGCTAATCCTAATACATACCGATACACTAGGCTAACCACTGATTACGGACACGCTGATATATGGCTGCTATTGACAACGCGGGCGGACGGGCCGCCGATCTGGGGAGCGGCGGGAATGATTTGGCGCGGAGGCTGATTGCGGCGCTGGCGTCTGTGAGGGCTAAGGCGACGCCTTGGGAGTGGGCGACGTACGGGGCGCTGCTGGTCGTGGGCGGCGCTATGCGGCTGTGGGATCTGGGCAGCCGCGCCGTGCATCACGACGAGAGCCTGCACGCCTATTACGCCTGGAAGTTGGCGGCGGGCGATGGATACGCTCACGACCCGCTGATGCACGGGCCATTGCAGTTTGAGCTGAACGCGGCGATATTCCTGCTGTTCGGAGATAGCGATTACACTTCGCGGCTGCTCTACGCCATAGCGGGCAGCGCGCTTATCCTGATGCCGCTGCTGTTTCGCAAAAGGCTTGGAACGCTCGGCGCGATATTCACCGCGGCGATGCTGGCGTTTTCGCCCGCGATGCTGTATTTCAGCCGGTTCGCGCGCAACGATATTCTGATGGCGGTCTGGGTTCTGGGGCTGGTGATATGCCTGTGGCGCTACATAGACGAGGGCAAGGCGCGCTATCTGCACATATCCGCCGGGCTGCTGGCGCTGGCGTTTGCCACGAAAGAGAGCGCGTATCTGATAACCGGACTGCTGGGGCTGTATCTGATATGCCTGCTGCTGGCGCGCAACGCGGGCGCTATCACCGCGAGCGCGGGCGTCCGCGTAGGCGAGACGCGCACGGCGGCGGCAATCGGGCAAATTGCGGGCGCGTTTTGGCGCGGCGCAACCGACTTCAAGGGCAAGCGGGGGCCGGCGGCGTTTCTGCTGCTGCTCATCACGCTGACCCTGCCCCTGTGGTCGGCGGGCATAGGGATGTTCCAGGACACGCCTTTGCTGAGCTGGTCGAACCTGACTTTCGTGAACGGCGAACACGGCGAGGGCGCGACAGGCTCGCCGAGCGGCGGCGCTGTGCTTATCGCGTACCTGTTCGTGCTGATGCTGCTCGCGGGCGCGGCGGCAATCGGGCTGATGTGGGATTCGGATTCGTGGATGTTCTCCGCCGTGATATTCCTGATAGTGCTTGTGCTGGCATATACCACCCTGCTGACGAACATCCCCGGCATAGGCTCCGGGATGTGGCGCTCGCTGGGATATTGGATTGTGCAGCAGGATGTAGCGCGCGGCAACCAGCCGTGGTATTACTATCTCGCGCTGACGCCAATCTACGAATTCCTGCCGCTGATTCTGAGCATAGCGGCGGCGATATATTACCGCGTCAAGCGGCAAGGGGACGCATTCACGCTGTTCCTGCTGTACTGGGCGGGAATGACGCTGCTGCTGTTCACAATCGCCAGCGAAAAGATGCCTTGGCTGCTGGTGAACATAGCGCTGCCGCTGATAGTTCTCGCGGGCAAGTTCTTGGGCGATGTGGCGTCGGGGATAGACTGGCGCGGCGTGGTATCGCGGGACGCCATAGCGCAGAACGCGGCGATATTCTTGGGAGCGCCCGTCTTGCTGTTCGCGCTGTACAGGCTGGCGCTGCTTGGAACGGGCGGCGAGGCGGCGGCGCCGTTGCCGGGCGCATTGTACGGCTTGGCGGTGGTTGCATTGCTCGCGCTGGGCGTACTGGCGGCGCGGCGATACGGGACGGCGCGCGTCGCCAAGTTCGCGGCGCTGCCGGCGGTATTGCTCTTGTTCGCGCTCACGATACGCGCGGGCGCCACTGCGGCGTATCGCAACGGCGATGTGCCGGTGGAGATGCTCGTCTATACGCAGACCTCGCCCGACATCACGCTGCTGATGCGCGAATTCGAGCGCTCCGGCGCGCGGCCGAGGGCGGCTTGCCGCTTGGCATAGACAGCACAAGCGGGTTCACCTGGCCCTGGGCGTGGTATCTGCGCCACTCGGAGAGCTACAGCGCAAGTTACGTCGCCTACAACGAAAATTCTTTCGCGGACAAGCCGCCGGATCAGGCGGCGCTGCTGGTTCATTCAAGCAACCAGCCCGAAGTGGACGAATCGCTGCAGGGCGTCTATACGCCCGCGGAGCGCGTGCGGCACAGGTGGTGGTTCCCGGAGCATAAGTATCGCGGGATAACGCCGCTTGGGTTCGCGCAGGGGCTGTTTGACCGCGAGGCGTGGCGCGGCGTGATGGACTACTGGCTATACCGCGAGGGCGTGCGCGGCGACGTCGGCAGCGAGGATGCGTATGTCTATTTCGCGCCCGACTTCCCGCAAAACTACCAGCCCACGCCGCGATAGGGGCAAGGCGGGCGCGATACGCGCAAGGATTAGCGCAGGCGGATTAGAGGGCGGCGTCCGCGTCCACAGCGCCGCCAACGCCCGCTCAATAATCGCGGCGGCATTATTATGAAAGATTGGGGGAAAAACCCGTATGGCGTCAACTACCGAAAGCGGCCCTGCAGAGCGCTGGGCGGACGTGCGCGATTTGCGGATGCGCTACCTTGACTGGGGCGGCGATGGCGCGCCGGTTCTCGCGCTGCATGGGCTGGCGTCTTCGGCGCACTGGTATGACCTGGTAGCGCCGTTGCTGCGCGATAGTTGCCGCGTCATCGCGCCCGACCAGCGCGGGCATGGGCAGACCACGCAGGCGAGCGGCGGCTACGACTGGCAATCCGTGGCGGCGGACGCCGTGGGCTTGCTTGACGCGCTTGGGATAGAGCGCGCCGCCGTGCTAGGCCATTCGTGGGGCGGCAACGTAGCGGTGAACCTCGCCGCGCGCTACCCTGAGCGAGTGAGCGCTCTCGTGATGATAGACGGCGGCTTTTTCAGCCCGCAGATGATACCCGGCGCGACCTGGGATGCGTTCAGCCAGCGCCTCGCCCCCCGCGATGTATCGGGAACGCGGGCGGAGTTCCTGGCGCGAATAAGCGCGCAGCTCGCGGTGTGCTGGAACGCGGACATAGAGCGCATAGTGCAGACGATGGTATATGAGCGGGACGGCATGATACACGACATCCTGCGCCCCGAAAACCAGGCGCAGGTAATACGGGCGATGTGGGACGACCCCGCCTCCGACGCCTGGCCGCGAGTGCGCTGCCCCGCGCTGATAGCGCCCGCCGGCCCGTCTGCCGAGCGCGCGTCGACCGAGTTCGCGCGGACGCGGCGGCGCATGGTAGATATGGCGGCGGCGGCGATACCGGACTGCCAAGTGCGCTGGATAGCGGATACGATACACGATATTGGGTATCACAAGCCGGGGGAGCTGGCGGGGGTGATTGGGGAATTCCTAAGCCGCGATTAACGCTTGTTCGCCGTTATAGGCTGGCTTGAATTCAGCGCCCCCCTAAAACCCCGCCCGCTTATCGCACACATATAGAAACGGCTCGTTGCCCAGAAACCGCCGCAGGTTTTCGCGGAATATCTGGCGGCGGCCCTCGTACATCTGCGGGGTGAGCGCGGATGCGTGGGGGGATAGGACGACGTTGTCCAAATCCCAGAGCGGGCTTTCTTGGGGCAGCGGTTCTATGGCGGTGGCGTCTATGCCCGCGCCCGACAGGCGGCCCTGCCGCAGCGCGTCGGCGAGCGCGTCTTCGTCCACGATGCCGCCGCGCGATATGACGATGACGCTGGCGGCGGGTTTCAGCAGCCCGATGCGGCGGCGGTCTATCAGCCCGCGCGATTGGGCTGTGAGCGGCGCGGTTACCACGAACCAGTCGCTCATCGCCATAAGGTCGTCCAGCCTATCCAAGCCCCAAACCTCGCGCACTTGCGGCGGCGGGGATGCGACCGGATTGATGTCCACCGCATATACATCCATATCAAAGCCGTAAGCGCGGCGGGCGACCGCCATGCCGATGTCGCCAAGCGCCAGTATGCCCATCTTGGATCCCGAAAGCTCAACGAATGCGTGGGAGTATTTATCGGTGTCCCACCGACGCAGGCGCTGGTCGTCCGCCATTTGCCTGCCCTTGTGCGAAAGCGATAGCATCATCCAGAGGACGTGGTCGGCCATCGGGTTGGCGTGAGGGCCGCGCGCGTTGGTGAGGACAACGTCGCTGTCGGCGAGCGAAGGCAGATCCGCCATAATCTTGTCTATGCCGGTGCCGGGGCAGTGTATCCACCGCAGGCGCGCCGCCGCCTCAATCACCGCCACGCTGGAGGGCCAGCCGCATATCAGGTCGGCGTCGGCGGCCTGGGCGAGTTGCTCTTGTTCAGTTGCGGGCGCGATAAAGTCCACGTCGGGGAACTCCGCGCGGAGTTCGTCTATGAACGCCTCGCCTAGATGCGCGTCTGTGATAAGCGCTTTCATTGCGCGCCGCCTTTCTGGGATGGTTGCGGTTGGATAAGCGGGTAGCGCGGCTATGCCGAAAGCCTCGCGCCGATTGCTAGGGCGAGGCTTTGCATATGCGCGGGTTGGCGCGGCTGGGACGCTAGACGTCTGTGCGGTCGTTTGCGGGCGTGAAGATGGAGCCTTCGGGGAACTTGGGATACGAGCTCGCCTGCTTGCCGCCAAGCCTGCCGCCGAGCGAGTTGAGCGCGAACACGCCCGCTATCCCCAGCGGTATGCCCATCAGGAAATGCCTGCGCGAAAGCCGCTTTGGTTCTTTGCTGTCCATAAGTTGCGCGCCCTCCGAACCGGATTTTGCCGCGATTGAATTCGCCGATTGAGCCGACTGATATACTGACATAAGGCTCATCGACGCAATTATACGCAAGGCGGCGGCGGCGGGCAAGGGTTTTGGTGGGGATAAGTCTGAGGCTAAGAGCGCTCGGCGCGGCGGTTTATGGCGGCGGGCAGAGATATTCGCGGGATGCGGGCTTGCGGTATAATGCGAAACGCGGCATCCGATAGCATTGCGTTAGGCAAGCTTAGGCATACGCTAGGCATTTAAGGAGGCGCGATATGCAACACGGCGCGACGGGCGGGCGGCGCGACCCGGAGCATCTCGCGCAAGTCGTTGCTGAGACAACGGCGCTGATTGACGCCAATCCGCAGGACGCGGCGGCGCTGTTCCGGCGGGGCAACGCCTATTCCAACCAGGGCGATTATGAGGCGGCTAAGGCGGATCTGACGCGCGTTATCGCGCTGCAGCCGCGCAATAGCATGGCGCATAACAATCGGGGGATAGCCTATCTCTGCACAGGCGATCCGGATACGGCGGCGAGGGACATTAGCAGGGCAATTGAACTTGACAGGGAATACAGGGACGCCTATCACAACAGGGGGCTTGCCTACTCCGAATTGGGGATGCAGGATGAGGCTATCGCGGATATGACGCGCGCGATTGAGATTGACCCGCAGTTTTGGAGCGCCTATCGCCACCGCTCTATCCTGTACGCTATGAACGGCGAGCATGAGGCGAGCTACCGCGATTTTATCAGAGCGCGTGAGCTGAGTGAGTAGGCAAGCGCGGCGATTGGCAGGGCAAGGCGGCGGCGCTGATTGCTGACACGCGAGGGCTAAGGCTTGCCGCCGGGCGCGCCTTAACGCAACGCCCGGCGGCCGATGGGTTGCGCTTGGGCTACATTGTGCGTAGCCGGGGGATTGATAGTTCGCTGCAGATGTCGTCGAACCACTCGATCACTTCGTTGTGCAGCGGGATGCCGTTGGCGCGCCTGTCCTGGATCTCTTCATGCTCGGACATTCCCGGATAGAGGACGCGGTCGTGGCCCGGCGCGGGCGGGGTTTCGCGCAGCAGCTGCAGCATCCTGTCCATCCTGTCCTTGAAGTCGTCCACGTCGGTGAACGCGGCGATGTTGAACGCGGCGAATGAGTGCTTTGAGCCGCCCTCGCGGTCGACCATTGTGGGCAGGACGCCCGACAGCATCGTGCCAAGCACTTCGGACATTAGCGCCAGCCCGTAGCCCTTGTGCGACCCCATTTCGCGCGTGCCGCCCAGCGGCAGATGCCAGTAGCCGCCGCGCTCAGGCGTGGGCGTCTCTTCCATAATCGGCGCGCCCTCGCTGTCGGTGATCCAGCCGGGCAGCAGCGTGGCGCCAACCCGGCGGGCAAGCCCAAGCTTGTTGCCCGCTACGTTGGATGTAGCGGCGTCAAACAGGAACGGCGGCTCATTCCTGGCAGGCGCGGCTACCGCGATGGGGTTTGTGCCAAGCCTGCCCTCAGCGCCGAATGTGGGGACGACCTGCGCGCCGCCCGCGGTGGTCACCATCCCGACCATATCTTGCTGCGCCGCGAGCATGGCGTGGTGGCCTATGCCGCCCGAATGGCCCGCGTTGAACATCGTTACCACGCCCACGCCGTAGGTTCGCGCCTTGTCAATAGCCATTCCCATCGCGGCGGGGCCCAGTATCACCGCAAGCCCCTTGTCGGCGTCCATAACCGCCGTCGCCGGCGCCTCTCGC
>CBDESO010000004.1:0-112912 GCA_965242555.1 Dehalococcoidia bacterium | reverse complement strand
TTTTCAGAATGGCGAATTTTGGGCGGATGCGCCGAAAGGTGTGGTATTATTTTGGGGGCTAGATTACGCAAAGGGGTTGCATATATGGCTGATGGCAAGGCGCGGCTTACGGGGGATGAGGTGCGGCATATCGCGCTGCTGGCGCGGGTGGGGATGACGGATGAGGAGGTGGAGCGGATGCGGGATACGCTGTCGGATATTTTGGCGCAGTTCGAGGCGCTGCGAGAGGTGGATACGGGGGATTTGCAGCCGACGGCTCATTCGGTTAGTTTGCTGTCGGTGATGCGGGATGATGAGGCGGAGGATTCGCTGGATAGGGATGAGGCGCTGGCTAACGCGCCTAATCGTCATGGGGATTTGGTGCGGGTGAAGGCGGTGTTGGAGTAGCGGAGCGCAAGGCAAGGCGGGATAGGCGAGCGGGACGGGGATTTCGGCGGGCGCAAGAGATTGTCAAATAGCGAGTACGCAAGGGGCTTATGGATCAGTTAGAGTTCGCGGGGGTTACGGCGCATAGGGCAAGGGAGCTGCTGGGTGCGGGCGAGGTTAGCGCGGTGGAGCTGGCAAGGGCGGCGTTGGAGCGGGCGGCGGCGGTTGAGGGCAGCGTGGGCGCGTTTGTTACGATTACGGAGGATGTGGCGCTGCGGCAGGCGGCGGCGGCGGATGAGCGCATCGCGGCGGGCGAGGCTGCGCCGCTGACGGGCGTGCCGATGATGCTGAAAGACAATATCGTGACGCGGGGCGTTAGGACTACATGCTCTTCGCGGATGCTGGAGAATTTCGCGCCGCCTTATGACGCGACGGTGGCGGCTCGGCTGTATGAGCAAGGCGCGGTTCTGGTGGGCAAGGGGAATATGGACGAGTTCGCTATGGGGTCGTCCACCGAACATTCGGCGTTTCATCCAACGCGCAACCCTTGGGGGCTTGACAGAGCGCCGGGCGGCAGCAGCGGCGGGCCTGCGGCGGCGGTCGCGGCGGGCGAGGCGGTGTATTCGCTGGGGTCGGATACGGGCGGCAGCATACGGCAGCCGGCGGCGCTGTGCGGCGTGGTGGGCGTCAAGCCGACATACGGGCTGGTCAGCAGGTTTGGGCTGGTGGCTTTCGCAAGCTCGCTGGATCAGATTGGGCCGCTGGGCAAGGATGTGAGGGATTGCGCGCTGGTTTTGAACGCCATCGCGGGGAATGATTCCATGGATTCTACATCGCTGCGCTTTGATGTTCCGGATTACACGGCGGCGCTGGGGGGGGATTTGCGCGGGCTGCGGATTGGCGTGCCGGTGGAGTATTTCGGGGCGGGATTGGATGACGGAGTTGCTGATGTGGTTCGGGGTGCGATAGATACGCTGCGCGGGCTTGGGGCGGATGTGGAAGAGACCTCTTTGCCAAGCACGCCATACGCGCTGGCGGTGTATTACATCATCGCGCCGTCGGAGGCGTCGGCTAATCTGGCGCGGTATGACGGGGTGAAGTACGGGTTCAGCATGCAAGAGGCGGACGGGGTGTGGGATGCGCTTGAAAAGACAAGGCAACACGGGTTCGGCGATGAGGTCAAGCGGCGGATAATGCTGGGGACATACGCGCTTTCGGCGGGCTATTATGACGCCTATTATGTGCAGGCGCAGCGGGTTCGCAGCCTGATACGGCGCGAGTTTGAGCGGGTATTTGAGCGGTATGACGCGGTGGTCGCGCCCACATCGCCCACGGTGGCGTTTGAATTGGGGGCGAAGACGGCGGATCCGCTGCAGATGTATCTCAACGATGTGCTGACGATACCGGCGAATATCGCGGGGATACCGGGGATGTCGCTGCCGGCGGGGATGTCGGATGGGCTGCCGGTTGGGTTGCAGGTGATGGCGCCGGCTATGGGGGAAGAAGTGATGTTTCGGGTTGGGGATGCCTTTGAGCGGGCAACCGACTTCAGGGGGACGTACGGGTTGCCGCAGGTGGGATAGGCGAGCTTAGCGTCCTGAGTTATCGCTAAAAGGCAATCTCAGCATCCCAAACAATCATCGCTAAATCGGTTGGCGCTGTGATGATGGCGCGGGGAATGGGTTAGCGCGACGCCAATGTTTTTAGGGCGGATTCGTCTAGCTCAACGCCTAGCCCGGGGCCGTCGGGGACGGCTAGGTAGCCGTCTATGACTTGCAGGGGTTCTTTCAGGACGGGGATTTCGTCGCGGATTGAGATGGGTTCAATGTTGTATTCTTGGGAGTAGGGGACGATTTCGGGGTAGGCGGCGCAGAAGTGCAGGTGGGCGATTGTGCTGATGATGGGCTGGGTGTTGTGGACGGTGATGGGCTTGCCGAATGTTTCGCATAGGGCGGCGATTTTTTGGAATTCGGTAAAGCCGGGCGCTTTCACGATGTCGGGCTGGATGATGTCCGCTTTGCCTCTGAGGATGAGGTCGCGGTATTCGTAGTGGGTGTAGATCATTTCGCCGGACGCTATGGGGATTGTGAGCGCGTCTGCGACTTGCGCCAAGCCGTCTAGGTCGTAGTGGGGGCGCGGCTCTTCGAAGTGAAAGACGCCGAGATTATCTAGGCGCTTGCCGATTTCTATGGAGTGGTGGACTGAGTAAGCGCCGTTGACGTCCACTAGGATGTCTATGTCGTCGCCGACTGCGGCGCGGACTGCGGCGACGGTGGCGATTGTGTAGTCGGCCGGGTCGTCCATTTTGCCGGGGACGGCGCTGTGGAGTTTGTAGCCGGAGTAGCCTTGTTCAACGAAAGACGCCGCGCGGCGCGCCTCTTGGATGGGCGTCATGTCGCGGCGCATAGAGCTGGCGTACATTGGGATGCGGTCGCGTTTCGCGCCGCCTAGCAGGTCGGCGATTGGGCGGTTGAGCGCTTTGCCGCGGATGTCCCAGAGCGCTATGTCCAGGCCGGCGATGGCGCACCAGACGGCGCCGCCCATTTCGAGGGCGCTGGCGGCGCGCGTCATGTCGTCGAATCGGGCGGCTGTGTTGGTCGGGTCTTTGCCGAGCAGGGCGGGCGTGAGTATGCCGTCAACCAGGGTTTGGACGACGGCGGGCTGGCGGCGAAAGCATTCGCCGATGCCGGTGATGCCGTCGTCGGTGTGAACGCGGACGAATGGGAATGCGCGGTCTAGGATTAGGCATTCTACGTTTGTGATTTTCATAGGTTCACCGGGGCGTGGTTCGCCTGGCGCGCGGTTGGGTTTGGGCGCGGTCGGGTTTGGGCGCAACGCAACGCGGCGGGGGTTGGCGGGGGAGCGCGGCGGCGCGGGATTGGGGGCCGGTTAGACGGCTGCCTCGCCTCTTTCGCCGGTGCGGACGCGGACGACGTCTTCTACGTGGGAGATGAAGATTTTGCCGTCGCCGACCTCGCCTGTGCGGGCGCTTTCGGTGATGATTTCGATTACGGTTTCCACCTCGGAGTCTTGGACGACGAGCTCAAGGCGGACTTTGGGGAGCATATCGATGGTGATAGCCTGGCCAGTTCGGCCGGCGTGAACGACGCCGCGCTGTCCGCCGCGTCCGGTTACCTGTGTGCTGTTGAGCTTGTAAAAGCCGGATTCGCCGAGCGCGAACTTGACCATCGTGAGCTTTTCGGGTCGGATGATTGCCTCTATTTTCTTCATAGGTAGTATCTCCTCTGTATCCGGGCCGCCGCTGACGGGGCGGCGGCGGCGGGCATGCGGGATGCGGCGATGTGTTAGGCAAGCCGCCGCATCCCGCGCGTTGGCTTATGTAGTTAGGGCAGGTTATTGCCACCTGTAGGCGGGCTCGTCGTGTTCGGCGAGGTCGATGCCGACCGCCTCTGCGTTGTCGGTTACGCGAAGGCCGAGCGTGTACTTGAGGCCGAGCAGGATTAGGGCGGTGATGCCGAATGCCCATATCCAGGTGGCGATTATGGCGACGAGTTGGACGCCGAGCTGGGCGATGCGCGCCATGTCGGTGAAGTCGGCCATTGTCACGCCGGTGATGCCGACGCCCACGAAGAGCGCGGTGGCGATGCCGCCCCAAGTGCCGCCGATGCCGTGTACGCCCCAAACTGAGAGCGCGTCGTCAAGGTTCATCTTGACTAGGAAACGCGCGGCGAGGTCGCACATGACGCCGCCCACTAGGCCGATTAGGATGGCGGGCATTGGGCCGACGAAACCGGCGGCGGGGGTGATGGCGACTAGGCCCGCCACTGCGCCTGACGCCGCGCCGATTACGGAGGGCTTGCCGTCCATAATCCAGGACATGCCGACCCAGCCGATCATTCCGGCGGCGGCGGCGGTGTTGGTGACCACGAAAGCGTTGACGGCGGCGCCGTCGGCGGCGAGCGCGGAGCCGGCGTTAAAGCCGAACCATCCGAACCAGAGTATGGCCGTTCCGGTTACGACCATAGGAACGTTGTGGGATTCCATAGGCTCCATGCCAAAGCCGAGCCGCTTGCCCACGATTAGCGCCGCGGCGAGCGCGCCCACGCCGGAGGTGATGTGAACCACGTTGCCGCCCGCGAAGTCGAGGGCGCCGAGGTTGAGTATCCAGCCGTTGTCGCCCCAGACCCAGTGGGCTACGGGGGCGTATACCAGCGTTACCCACAACACCATAAAGAGGATGTAGGAGCTGAACTTCATGCGCTCGGCGAAAGCGCCGGTGAGTATGGCGGGGGCGATGATGGCGAACATGCCCTGGAACATCATAAAGAGCATCGGGGGAATGGTATCGCCCTCTCCCAGCTCCGAGCTGATGCCGGCTAGGCCGAAGTGGCTAAGGTCGCCGATAATGCCGCCTACGGAGGGGCCGAATGCGAGGGAATATCCCCACAAGACCCAGACGACTCCTACGATGCCCATGCTCATAAGGCTGTGCATAATGGTGCCGGCGGCGTTCTTGCTGCGCGCGAGGCCGGCGTAGAACAGCGCCAGTCCGGGCGTCATAAAGAGCACTAAGGCAGAGCATACCAGTATCCAAGCGATATGTCCTTCCTGATTCAAAGCGGCTTACTCCTTTCCTGTCAATTATGCGCCGTGTGGCGCTGATGCCTTTGTTGTGAAGATGCGCCGTGTGGCGCTGATGCCTTTGTTGTCAAAACGCGCTGTATGACGCTGAGACCTTTGCTGTGAATATGCGTCGTATGACACTGAGATCTTTGTTGTCAAATGCTCCGTTTGACGCTGATACGCAGAATTGTTGATGTGGCAGCGGGTAGTATAAGGGATTTGGGTGGGATATGTCCATAGTTCGGCGGGGATTGGCGGGAAAGGGGTATGTGGATGGTGAATTTTGCGCGTTAGCAAGCAAAATGCGTCAGCGCGCGGGTAGCGGAGGCGGGCTGATGGGGATATAATCAGGTTGACTATACACAGGGCATTGGACGCAAGGGGTGAATATACATAAGCGCCTCAGAGAGGTTCGCGCGATGACTACCAAACCTATCTCTATTGCCGACGTTAGGGAAACCGAGGAAGAACTAGCCAAGTTCCCCGAATTCCCGCCAAGAGACGATATGCAGAACACCAAGTACATATACAGCCAATCCATCATCACCGCGCTGATGAATCGTCTGGGCGAGTCGGATAGCGTCTATGTGGGCAGCGAAATCCCGCTGGGGTGGGACGCGCGCGTCCGCAAGGGGACGCTTGTGCCGGATCTGATGGTGGCGCTGAACTGCGACGCGGCGCGCATGGACGCTCAGGACGGGTATGAGATGCGCTCTCAGCCGAATCCGCCGGAGTTCGTGCTGGAGGTGGCGTCGGTTCACACGGCGGATCGGGATGATACCGAAAAGCGCATTGGCTACGCCAATTACGGTGTGAGCGAGTACTGGCGCTTTGACCCCACCGACGGCAGGCGCTACCTTGCGGGGCTTGCGGGCGATAAGCTTGTGGGCGGCGCGTATGAGCCGATTGAATTGGAGTATTACGGCGCGAACAACAAGCGCGGCTACAGCGATGCGCTGAAGTTGTATGTGTGCTGGGAGGACGGGATGCTGCGTCTGTACGATCCGGAGAGCGAAAGTTACCTGCGGACGCATGGAGAGAGCGAGGCGCTGGTGGCGGATGCGGTTGCGCGGGCGGATTACGCGGACGCAAGGGCGAGTTATGCGGATGCAAGGGCAGGCAATGCGGATGCGCGGGCGCGATCTGAGGCTGAGGCGCGGGCGGATGCTGAGGAAAGGGCTGAGGCTGAGGCGGCGGCGCGCGCTGAGGCAGAGGCGCGGGCAGAGGCTGAGGCTGAGGCGCGGCGGCGGGCGGATGCGGTGATACGGGAGCTGCAGGCGCAGTTGGCGCGGGAACGGGGGGACGGGTAGGGGCGGTGGTGGGCGGATGCGTTTGGCCTGGGCAACGGGGACGCTACCTTTTCTGAAAAAAGTAGCCCCAAAACTTTTGAGTATGGGATTTATAGGGCAGGTTCATCCGATAGTTTTGTAAATTTCCCGAAATTTTTCAAGCAAATCCCATCTTCCCCCCTCCCAACCTAGCCTAATCCCGCTCATATCGCTATAATACTTATTGCGGGCGCGCGGCATGTGGCGGCATTTGCCGCGCGCCCCACAGCGCAGTTCACGCGCATCGCGCGCTCAGGCGCGGCATTAGCGCCGCAATCAGGAGGCTGAAATGGCAGCGCAAGACTTTTCGTTCTCCAAGTTCTCCCAAAATTCTTTCTATGAGACGCTCAACGCCCGACTGGTGGATATGGCGGACGTGGGCAGAGATCGCCGCATCGTGGATCTCGCCTGCGGCACGGGCGGCGTTACGCAGCTTATCGCCGAGCGGTTGCAGGACGCCTGCGAGTCTATGGTTATCGGCGTGGATCACTCCGCGGGCGCCATTCGGCAGGCGATGGACAACTTCCGCGACAGGCGCGATTCGGCCGTGCGCTTTGTGCATAGCCAGGTGGAGTCGCTGTCGGACGCGCTCAAGGAGTCGGTGGATACCGTGGTGTTCTGCAACGCCATTCACTATATCCCCGACAAGGACGCGCTGCTGGCGGACATCACCAAGTCGCTGAACCCCGGCGGCAAGTTCGCGTTCAACACATCGTTCTTCGAGGGCAGCCATCCGCCCGAAAGCCTGGAGTTCTATCGCAAGTGGATGTTCAAGTCCATACGCACGCTGCGCCGCGATTACGGGCTGCGCCCCTCGCGGGCGGACAAGGTGGAATCGCGCAAGCATCTCACCGTGGAGCAGTACCGCGAGCTGCTGGAAAATCACGGGCTTACCATCGTGCGGCAGCGGATTGACACCGTGCAGGTGCCGATCGAGGGCTGGCTGGACATCAGCGGGTTCAAGGATTTCATAGAGGGCACAATGCCCGGCGTGCCGCTTGACAAGGCGAGCGCCGCGCTGCAATCGGGCGTGCGGCAGACCTTCGACGAGATGAAAATCACCCACGTGCCGCGCAGCTGGCTGGGCGTCATCGCGGTGCGCTCCTAATCGCCGCGCGCGCCGCCCGCCAAGCCCTCTTTATGCTATGCCGCCCGATATGAGCCGATATAGCCGGACGCCCGCGTTCCAAGATACGCCGTCGCAAGACGCGCCGTCGCAAGACGACGCATCCCAAGACGCGCCATCCCTAGACGCGCCTCAAGATACGCCGTCGCAAGACGCGCTATCCCAAGACGCCGGTATGCTCTGGCTATCCGACGCGGATGTAGAGCGCCTGCTGTCCGTAGAGGACGCCGTTCCCGTGATAGAGGCGGCGCTGGCGCAGCAGGCGGCGGGCGGCGTTGTCAATCGCCCGCGCGCTCACGATATTGCGGGCGAGGGCGCGTTCTTGGCGCATATGCAGGCGGCGCTGTATGAGCAGGGCGTATTCGGGTTCAAATCGTACTCGGCGGCGGGCGGCGTATATCGCTTTTTCGTGGCGCTGTACTCTATGGAAACGGGCTTGCCGCTGGCGCTGATGGCGGCGAATTCGCTGGGGCGCATCCGCACGGGCGCGGCGAGCGGCGTCAGCGCGCGGCATATGGCGCGGCGGGATGCGAGCGCGGTCGGCATACTGGGCAGCGGCTATCAGGCGGGCGCGCAATTGCGGGCGATATGCGCCGTCAGGCCGATAAAGGCGGCGTATGTATTTAGCCCAAACGCGCATAGGCGCAACGCCTTTGCTCGCCGCATGACCAACTCGCTTGGCATTGACGCAATCGCCGTTGACAATCCCCGCCAAGTCGTTGACGCCGCCGATATTCTGGTAACCATCACGAACTCGCGCGAGCCGGTGTTCGGCGGGGAATGGCTGCGGCATGGGATGCACATCTGCGCGGTCGGCGGCGCGAATGAGTACGCCACCGAACTGGACGACGCCGCCATTCGCCGCGCGGACATCATCGCGGTGGACAGCGTGGCGCAGGCGAAGATAGAGTGCGGCGAGCTGCTTATGCCCGCCTCGCGCGGCGTGATACTCTGGGAACAACTAACCGAACTCTGCCAAATCGTGGGCGGCGAAAAGACGGGGCGGCGCTCGCCCGAAGACATCACGCTGTTCAAATCGCTGGGTATGGCTATGTGGGATGTGGCGGCGGCAAAGGCGGCGTATGATAGCGCGATTGCGCGGGGCGCGGGCATACGCATTGGGGCGGGCAACTCATCGGTTTCGTTGCCGGTTGCGCCATCGGTTGCGCCATAAGATACACGCCGCTTGCCTTGCATCCCGCCTGCCATATTCGCTTATCATATATCCCTAATTATCGCTAAATCGCTTTCGCTAGATCATCTACCATATCGCTAAATCGCTATCGCTAGATTACCCTAAAACCTCTATCGCTAAATCACCCACCATACGCTAAATCGCTATCCCTAAATCACCCGTTAAATCACAAATCAACAAGGCAAACAGATATGACAATCAGGGCGATAACGCCATTGGACGGGCGCTACGCGGCGCAATTGGGCGGGCTTGCCGACTGCCTGTCGGAGTGGGTGCTCATCAAGCGGCGCGTACAGGTGGAGGTGGAGTGGCTGTTGGAGATGGCGGAGCTAGACGAGATAGCCGATATGCGGGCGCTTACGGGCGCTGAGCAAGCGCAGTTGCGCTCTCTCGTTGACGACTTTGACGACGATGCCGCAATGCGCGTCAAGCAAATAGAGCGCGCCACCAATCACGACGTCAAGGCGGTGGAGTACTACATCCGCGAGCGGCTTGCGGGCGGGTCTATGGACGACATCCGCGAGTGGGTTCACTTCTGCTGCACATCCGAGGACATCAACAACCTCGCCTATGCGCTGATGCTGAAAGCGGCGATCCGGGACGAATGGCTGCCAAATGCGGATGCGCTTGTGGACGGCGTCGCCGCGCTTGCCGAAAGATATGCCGCCACGCCCTTGCTGGCGCACACGCACGGGCAGCCGGCGTCCCCCACCACGCTTGGCAAAGAGCTGGCGGTGTTCGTCTATCGCTGGCGGCGGCAATTGCGGCAGCTGCGCGGCGCGGAATATCTGGGCAAGTTCAACGGCGCGGTGGGCAACTATAACGCGCACGCCATCGCCTATCCCAGCGCCGATTGGCAGCGCGTCTCGCGCGAGTTCGTAGAGCGATTGGGCTTGACGCACAACCCGCTCACCACGCAGATAGAGCCGCACGACTACCTCGCCGAAATCTTTCACGCGCTCATCCGGTTCAACACAATCACGCTTGACTTCGACCGCGATATGTGGGCATACATCTCGCGCGGCGCATTGCGCCAAAAGCCGGTTGAGGGCGAGGTCGGCTCTTCCACAATGCCGCACAAGGTCAACCCCATCAACTTCGAGAACTCGGAGGCGAATATGGGCGTCAGCAGCGCCCTGCTGGAGCATCTTGCGACCAAGCTGCCCGTATCGCGGCTGCAGCGCGATCTGACGGACTCGTCGGCGCTGCGAAACCTAGGCCCCGCCATTGGACACGGCATAGTTGGGCTGCGGTCGGCGCTGCGCGGCTTGCGGCAGGTGGCGGCGGACGGCGATGCGATGGAGGCCGAGCTCAGCGCCGAGTGGGAAACGCTGGCGGAGGCCGTGCAAACCGTGATGCGAAAGCAAGGCGCGGGGGACGCATACGGCTTGCTGAAAGACTTCACGCGCGGGCAGAGCGTAACGCCCGCCGCGATGCGCGAATTCATCGGAGCGCTGGACTTGCCCGACGACGACAAGACGCGCCTGCTAGCGCTCACGCCCGCGCGCTACACCGGCATAGCGCAGGCGCTCGTGGGGAACATCGCCCAATCGCAATGACGCGCCGCTTAGCCGCATCCCGCGCTATCCCGCGATAAGTTAGAATAGAGATAGGCAGGAATAAGGGCTAGACGGGATGTTGGGATACGCAGGGATATAGGGAAAGGACTTATGATGACGCTGAACCTACCTCGCCTCGGAATGGCGCTGATGTTGGCGGCGGGCTTGCTGGCGGCGCTGACGGCGGCGCTCATTGCGCCCGGCGAGGCGAGCGCGCAGGGCAAAACCACGCTTGAGGGCAGGGGCAGCGGCACGGCGGAGATAGCCAATCCCGAAGAGTGCGACCTAACGGGCATCTGCGACATCGAAATTCGCGGCAGCTTTGACGCATCCGACTCCGCCGCAGGAATAGCGGGCGATGTGGCGTTCAGTTTCAGCGACGACCGCTCCGGCATATCCGCGCAATCGGGAACCTGCAGCGCGCCCGCGCCGGGAACGCACATCTTCGTGTGGTCGACCGAAGAGGGCGAAATCCTGCGAATGACGCAGACATTGGGGTTTATGTGTCCGTCCGAGGACGGCGAGTCGGGCTACTGGAAACGCTTTCTGCGCGTGGACGGCGGCACGGGCAGATTCGACGGCGCGTCGGGAACCGTATTCATATCCGGCACCACCGACTTCGAAACGGGCGAGGTCAGCTGGACATTCAGCGGCGACCTAGCAACGCCCGCCACCGCCGTAGCCCGTCTTGGCTGCTACCGCGCCTACTTCATCGGCAGCACGATAGCCATCCCGCCGCGCGGCTCGCCCGCGCCCACCTACGCCGACTTCCAATTCTGGCTGTGCGGCGACGACATAGCGCTGGTGGGGCCGGATCCGCGGGAGGGGTATGAGATATTCAATCCGCGGGAGGATGAGTAGGGGTGGGGGAATTGGGGCAAGTAGGCGGCGATAGCGCGGCGGCAATCCCAACCCGCGAACACGGCGCGATTGCGCGATAAAGGGCGATATGGACATCTTTCACATCACGGACGTGGCAGAGTCGCGGTTTCTCAGCGGCGAGCGATACTACGAATTCTTCAGCGCGGACACTATGAGCCTTGGGCTGTACGCGCTATCGGCGGGCGAGGCCGACCCGCAGCAGCCGCACACCGAGGACGAGATCTACTACGTAGTCGGCGGCAAGGGGCGCATCATGGTAGAAGATGAGGACGCCGAGGTAGAGGCGGGCGACGTAGTGTTCGTGCGCGCCGGCGAGACGCATCGCTTTTACGCCATAGAGCGCACTCTGACGCTGCTAGTGGTATTCGCGCCGCCGCGCCGGTCGAGGGCGGGCGTGAACGGCGTGAACGGGGCGCACAAGCCGCCGGGGGGGTTGCGGGGGTGATAGGCGCAAGCGTGATATAAGACGATCCCGGATGAACCGGGGGTTGTTGCAAGCTTGGCTTGCGCTATGCGTGTCTCAACTGGTTATGCAAGGAGGTTACTCCCCAAACACCTCCCGCAAATCTATCGTAACCCCCGCCAGCGTTGGCGAGCTAAACGTCTGCGTATCCCCATATTTCCCCACAACCTCATATTCCCCATCGCGCAGCGCCATCACCCAAACCGCGCGCTCATCCGGATCCGCGATCCAAAGCTCGCCGACGCCGTATTTGGCGTACAGATCCCGCTTCTCGTTCCAATCCCGCCGCGATGTGGACGGCGACAGGATCTCCACCACCAGGTCGGGCGCGCCTTGGATGTTAGCCCTTGTGATGATATGCGCGTTCTCTTTTAGCACGAACAGCAAGTCCGGCTGCACAACGTCGTAGTCGGACAGAACGACGTCAGTGGGCGCGGCATACACTCGCCCCAATCCGCGCCGTACCGCAGGAATAAACTGCCATCCCAAGCGCATGCTAATTCCCTGGTGTATCATGTTAGGCGCAGCGACCATAATCAACTCCCCGTTGATAAGTTCATACCGCTCATCGTCCGGCGTATTGGCGTAGTCTTCGTATGTCAGCCTTACGGCAGTTTCGGTAACCATATTAGCCCTCCCCGGCGAGACTGCCCCCGCCCATGTGCGCCGCCGCCGCGTTCCCGCGCGATTGGTATAGTCGGCTATCAGCCATTTATCCACCCTAATCCCTTGCCTATTCCCCAAACACCGCCCGCAAATCTATCGCAACCCCCGCCAGCGTTGGCGAGCTAAACGTCTGCGTATCCCCATACTTGCCCACAACCTCATACTCCCCGTCGCGCAGCGCCATCACCCACACTACGCGCTCGTCCGGATCCGCGATCCAAAGCTCGCCGACGCCGTATTTGGCGTACAGATCCCGCTTCTCATTCCAATCCCGCCGCGAGGTGAACGGCGACAGGATTTCCACCACAAGGTCGGGCGCGCCCTGGATGTTAGCCCTTGTGATGATATGCTCATTTTCCTTTAGCACGAACAGCAAGTCGGGTTGCACAACATCGTACTCGGACAGAACGACGTCAAAGGGCGCGAAATAGAACCAGCCCAGTCCGTGCTCTTCCACAATGAGAAAATACCGAACCAACCGCTTGATGAGCCTCTGGTGAAGTTCGTTAGGCGCGGCAACCATAATCAGCTCCCCGTTGATAAGTTCATACCGCTCATCGTCCGGCATATTGGCGTAGTCTTCGTATGTCAGCCTTACGGCAGTTTCGGTAACCATATTAGCCCTCCCGGTGAGACTGCCCCCGTTTCCATTGCGCCGCCGCTGCGTTCCCGCGCGATTGGCGTAGTTGGCTATCAACCATCATCCAACCTAATCCGCCCCTACTCCCCAAACACCTCCCGCAGATCTATCGCAACCCCCGCCAACGTCGGCGAGATAAACGTCTGCGTATCCCCGTACTTGCCCACGACCTCATACTCCCCGTCGCGCAGCGCCATTACCCAAACCACGCGCTCGTCCGGATCCGCGATCCAAAGCTCGCCGACGCCGTATTTGGCGTACAAATCCCGTTTCTCATTCCAATCCCGCCGCGATGTGGACGGCGATAGGATCTCCACCACCAGGTCGGGCGCGCCCTGGATGTTAGCCCTTGTGATGATGTGCGCGTTCTCTTTTAGCACGAACAGTAAGTCCGGCTGCACAACGTCGTAGTCGGACAGCACGACATCAAAGGGCGCGACGTACGCCCGCCCTAGCCCGAGATCAGCCGCAATGATAAAATACCGAATCAGTCCCGTGATAAGCCTCTGGTGAAGTTCGTTAGGCGCGGCGGCCATAATCAGCTCCCCGTTGATAAGTTCATACCGCTCATCATCCGGCATATTGGCGTAGTCTTCGTATGTCAGCCTTACGGCAGTTTCGGTAACCATATCAAGCCCTCCCCGGCGAGGCTGCCCTCGCCCCTGTGCGCCGCCGCCATATTCCCGCGCGATTGGCGTAGCCCTTATCGGCTATCAGCAGTTGAATTTGGCGGCAAGCCTATGCTATCGCCGATTGGCGGATGCGTCAACACGGGTTTGGCAAAGGTAGCGTTTCCTTTCAAGCGGCCGAGTATATCCACCGCCGCAGCCGCTTGAACGCCCTTTGCCGCAACCACCCGCTTTATCATTTGGGGAACAACTCGCCAAACCCTCAAAACCTGCTGAAAAGAAACGCTGCCTGATGCGATAACAATTTGACATTCGCTAGGCGCATCCATACTATCCCCAAAACACGAAAAGCTACGACTAGACTTCAAGACATGGAGCGCCGCCGAGTGGTTGCTACGCGAAACGAACATTTCTCGCCGGGTTCACTGGTGGCTTGCCGGGGGCGCAATTGGGTGGTTATGCCGTCTAATCAGGACGGGCTGACGCTCTTGCGCCCCGTGGACGGCGCCGAAGAGGACGGCATTGGCGTTTTTAGTCGCATTGAGCCTGACATTATTAGGCCGTCTTCCTATCCTAAGCCTAATCCCGACAAGGCGGGGGACTCCGGCGGCGCGGCTTTGCTGCGAGAGGCTTTTCGGATGAACCTGCGCTCCGGCGCTGGGCCGTTTCGCTCAGTGGGCAGGGCGGCGGCGACTCCGCGCCCGTACCAATATGTGCCGCTCGCCATGGCTTTGCGAATGAGCCCGGCGCGCCTGCTTATCGCCGACGACGTAGGCGTGGGCAAGACCGTGGAGGCGGGGTTCGTGGCGCGCGAACTCTTGGACAGAGGCGCGGCAAGGCGCGTTGGAGTGCTATGCCCGCCGCATCTGTGCGAGCAGTGGGCGGCGGAGCTGCGGGACAAGTTCGGCATAGACGCCGCAGTCGCGCAGTCGTCCAAGATGGCGCGCTTGGAACGCGAGCTGCCGCGCCAAGATATGCAGGTGTTCAGGCATTACCGGCATATCGTCGCATCAATAGATTTCGTCAAATCCGACCACTACGCAAAGTCTTTCGCGGACAACGCGCCCGACCTAATCATCGTGGACGAGGCGCACGCGGCGTCACGACCCCGCGGCGACGCCTCCGGCAGCCAACAGCGGCGGCATCGGCTTGTGCGGGAATTAGCCAACGATCCCAATCGCCACATCATCCTGGTTACCGCCACGCCGCACAACGGCGTAGAAGAGAGCTTTAGGTCGCTAATAGGCTTGCTCAACCGCGACTTGGATATGCCCGTTGAGCGCAACATCCCCCGTCGCCGCCTGACGCCCTATCTGGTTCAGCGCCGCCGCGCCGACTTAGCCAACTGGCTGGGCGAAGACACGCCGTTCCCCGACCGCGATAACGAAGAGATACAATACACAATGTCCCCCGCGTATCTCGCGCTCTACGAAGACATCATCGGCTTTTGCAGGCAGATAGTAGCCGGCGTCAGCGGCAAGCGCCAGCGCGTAAGGTATTGGGCGGCGGTGTCCATACTGCGTTGCGTCCTGTCCAGCCCGGCCGCCGCCGAGGCCACGCTCCGCGCCAGGGCGAATAGGCTTGCCGAATCTCAGCGCGAAGAGAATGCGAGCGTCCAGGAGTTCATCGCGCAGGCGCTGGACGCCGACGCCGAAACGGATTCGCCGCCCGACTACGCGCCCACCGCCGCGCTATCCGACCCGGACGCCGCGCTCACCCGCCACGAATTGCGCCGGCTGGACGGGTTCTTGGAACGCGCCCGCCAACTGCGCGGGATCCAAGCCGACGCCAATCTCGCCAAATGCCGCGCCGCCGCGCTTGATATGGTCGAGCGCGGCTATCGCCCGATTATCTACTGCCGCTTTATCGCCACCGCCGAGTATGTGGCGGAGCAACTCAGCGCCACCCTGAGCGGAACGCATCCGGATATTGAAATCCGGTCGGTTACGGGCGGCGACGGGAACGACGAGCAGCGCAAAGAGATCATTGACGACATCGTGCGCCATAAGCGGCGCGTGCTTGTGGCGACCGACTGCCTCAGCGAGGGCATAAACCTGCAAGAGCATTTTGACGCCGTGCTGCACTACGACTTGCCGTGGAACCCCAACCGGCTTGAGCAGCGCGAGGGTAGGGTGGATCGCTACGGGCAGGCGGCGCGCCGCGTCAAGGCGGTTCTGCTGTGGGGCGCGAACAACAACGTGGACTTGACCGTGCTGCAAGTTCTGATACGCAAGGCGCGCGAAATCAGGCGGCGGCTTGGCATATCAGTCGCCGCGTCGGTGGAGTCGGAAGCGGTGTTGGAAGCGGTGATAAACAACATCCTCGCAACCGGCGGCGTTCAGCCGCGATTGGATCTGCAGTCGGAGCAGTCGGAGGTGAGCGCGTATCACCGCGAGCTTGACAACGCGGCGAGCGCGCAAGCCAAGCAAAGCGCCTATTTCGCGCAACATTCCATTCAGCCGGACGAAATCGCGCGCGAACTCAAAGAACTGGATCCCGCGCTGGGCAGCCAGGACGACGTGCGCGATTTCGTGGCAAACGGCTATCAGCGGTTCAACGGCGAGCTGCGCGAAACGCGGCGGCGCAACGTCTTCGACCTATACCCCGGCGACTTGCAAGAGCGCCTCAGCGCCGCGCTGCCCGACGCCGAGTTCCCGCTGCGCGTCTGTTTCGACCAGACGCCGCGCACGGACGCCCTCAGCGTCATCCGCAACCACCCAGTCGTGTCCACGCTCGCCGACGCCGTGATGGGGCGCGCTATGTCGGATGAGGGCGATCCCAATTTCGCCCGCTGCGGCGCGATATACACCACCGCCGTGCAGCGCCGGACCGCCGCGCTGCTGCTGCGCCTGCGCTACCTGCTGACCGAATCGGGCAAGCAGACATACGCCGAAGAGATAGTAACCGCCGCGTTCTATCGCGCGGGCGGGCAAATCCACTGGCTGCCGCTGTATCAGGACGATGCGCCCGACGGCGAACTGCGCGAAACCGCCCTCGCCCTGCTCACCCGCGCCAAGCCCGCCCGCAATATGCCCGCGCACGACCGCCGCCGCAATGTGTCTCAGATGCTGCAAATGCTGGAAGAACGCCCCGGCTGGCATGCGGCGATTGTGGCTGAGCGCAAGGCGGCCATTCTTGCGGCGCATGAGCGTGTGCGCGGCGCTATCGGCGGCAAGCCGCTTGTGGTGGACGCCAAGCCGCCCGACATTATCGGCTGCTACGCGCTTGTGCCGGCGGAGGGCTGACGATGGCTTATGTGGTTGAGGGCGGGCTGTTCCCCGCCGATCTGCTGGACAGGATAGGCGCGGGCGAGGCGGAGGGGCAGCGCGCCGCCGATTTCGCCCGCAGCGGCGCAAGCCCAACGCGAATGGCGGACGCCATACAAGCCGCCTTCTCCGCCGCCCGCGCGCACTGGGAGTCGTATCAGTATCGCCTGCAAACCTCCCCGCGCTCAACGGCGCGGCTGACGCGCGAAGACTGGGTGATTAAGCTCACTGAGCTGCTGGGCTACGGCGAGCTGAACCGGCTGCCAAGCCCGATTGAGGCGGGCGGCTTGGCGTATCGCATACACGCCACAGCCGGATCCGCAGAGGACGCGCCGCCCGTCCACATCGTCGGCCGCGACCAGCCGCTGGATCGCCGCGAGGGACAGCGGCGGCGCAGCCCACACGCCTTAGTGCAAGAGTATCTGAACAACTCGGACGCGCTCTGGGGCATCGCAACCAACGGCGACCGCTTGCGCCTGCTGCGCGATTCGGCGCGCTTTACCCGCCCCACATACATAGAGTTTGACCTGAAAGGCATTGTTGAAAGCAACCAGTACGCCGACTTCGCGCTACTCTACCGGCTGCTGCATCGCACGCGCCTGCCCGCCGACGGCGCGCCGCCCAACGACTGCCTGCTGGAGCGCTACTACCAAGCGGGCTTGGACAGCCATGGCAGAGTGCGCGATAAGCTAAGGGATGGCGTAGAGCAGGCGCTGCTCGCCTTGGGCAACGGCTTTCTGGCGCATCCCGACAGCGGCGCTTTGCGCGAAAGCGTGGCAGCGCGCGAGAGCGGCAGAGCGCGGCTGTCGGCGCAAGCCTACTATCGCCAATTGCTGCGGCTGGTCTATCGGCTGCTGTTCCTGATGACGGCGGAAGAGCGCAAGATGCTGCTTGACCCGGACAACGGCGACCCCGCGCTGTACGCCATATACCACGCGCACTACTCGGTAAGCGGCCTGCGCGAGCGCGCCGAGCGACGGTTCGGCGACGACCGCATATCGTCCGACCTGTGGCAAGGCTTGAAACGGACGCTGGCGCTGTTCCGGGAAGAAGACGCCGCGCGCGCAATCGGGCTGCGGGCGCTCAACGGCGAGCTCTTCGCCGAATCCGCCTGCCCCGACCTGGAAAGCGCAAGCCTGAGCAACTACGACCTGCTGCGCGCGATGCTCAACCTGTCAACATTCTGGGACGACGATGACGGCGGCGGCAGGCGGCGGCGCTCCCGGCGCTCAGGCGCAAGGCGGCGCGTCAACTACGCGGGCATTGATGTGGAAGAGTTCGGCTCGGTATATGAAAGCCTGCTGGACTTTCACCCGCGCATAACGCCCGGCGCAGCGCCAAGCGCGCCGCCCGAATTCGGGTTCGCGGCGGGCTCGGAGCGCAAGCAGACCGGCTCGTACTACACGCCGCCCGAACTCGTGAAAGAGCTGGTGGACAGCGCGCTCGTCCCCGTGATGCGAGAGCGCATAGACGCAGCGCCGGACAGCGCCGCCAAGATAGACGCGCTGCTCAACATCAGCGTCTGCGACCCGGCCAGCGGCTCCGGCCACTTCGTCTTGGCGGCGGCGCGGCGCATCGCCACCGAACTCGCCATCCTGCGCTCCGGCGACGCCGAGCCGCCGCCCGCCGCATATCGCGCCGCCCTGCGCCAAGTCATCCGCCGCTGCGTCTATGCCGTGGACAAAAACCCGCTCGCCGTGGACCTGTGCAAAGTCGCGCTCTGGATAGAGGGACACGAACCCGGCTTGCCGCTCAGTTTCCTAGACCACCGTATCAAGTGCGGCGACAGCCTGGTGGGCGTCGCCTACCTATCCGACCTGGACGCCGGCATACCCAACGACGCCTACAAGCACATCACCGGCGACGACAGAGCCGCCGCCGCGCAATGGCGCAAGCGAAACCGCCAAGAACTCAAAGGCAATGTGCCGTTCAGTTTCGCGGACAGCGACGTGGCGTCAAGCCTATCCCACGACTTCACCGACCTGGGCGCTATGGCGGACGACTCGCCGCGCCAAGTCCACGCAAAGGAGGCGCGCTACCAATCAATCCGCGCGCCCCAATCCGGCTGGTGGACAAACAAGACCGCCTGCGACCTGTGGACGGCGGCGTTCTTTATGCCCAAGCTGCCGCCCGACCCGCGCGGCATAGATACCTTGCCCACAACCGGCGTCCTGCGGCGGCACATCGCCAACGCCGCCCGCGCAAGTTCGGGCGAACTGATTGGCGCCGCCGTTGACATATCCGCCCAAAATCGGTTCTTCCACTGGCAGCTGGAGTTCCCCGAAGTGTTCGGCAACGGCGGCTTTGACGTCGTGCTGGGCAACCCGCCTTGGGAGCGCATCAAGCTGCAAGAGAAAGAGTTCTTCGCCTCGCGGGACAGCGCCATCGCCAACGCGCCCAACAAAGCCGCCCGCTCCAGGCTGATAAGCGCCCTGCCCGCCACCAACCCCGCCCTTGCCGACGAGTTCGCCCAAGCCCGCCGCGCCGCCGAATCCGCCAGCCTATTCGCGCGCGGCAGCGGCCGCTACCCCCTTGCCGGACGCGGCGACATCAACACATACTCGGTATTCGCCGAAACCGCCCGCAGTATCCTAGCCCACACTGGCCGCGCCGGGCTGATTGTGCCGTCGGGCATAGCCACTGACGATACCACTAAGGTATTCTTTGCGGATGCCGTCAACAGCGGCGCGCTTGTCAGCCTGTACGACTTTGAGAACAGAGAGAAAGTGTTCCCTCACATAGACAGCCGCATCAAGTTCTGCATGCTTACATTGAGCGGCAAAGCGCGCCCTGTGGCGCAAGCGGAGTTCGCGTTCTTTCTGCGTAACACCGCGCATCTGAGCGAACCCACGCGCCGCTTTACGCTGACAGCAGCCGACTTTGCGATGTTCAACCCAAACACGCGCACTTGCCCCGTGTTCCGCTCCCGCCAAGATATGGAAATCGCCTGCAAGTTGTACCATCGCGCCGGCGTGTTCTGGCGTGATGCCAATGGCGACGATGAAGAGCGCAATCCTTGGGGAATTGCGTTTTCAACAATGTTCCATCTGTCCAACGATTCATGGCTATTCCGCCATTGCCGCCGTCCGCTTAATAAAGCGAGAGGCGGCTTTTACGCTCCCGTTAAGTCCTACGCTAATGCGCTCAACGGCGACAAAGCCCGCCGGCTCCGCGGAACTGGATTAAATGCCTTGCGCGGCAAAATAAGCCCCGCCTCCCTTAGATCATCGCAACCACATCGTCGCCAAGAGAGCGCCGTTAGCAGCCTTATTCTCAGTTATGCGCGCCGTCAGCGCGCTTATTATGACTAAAGCCTGCCATATGCAACCATGATCCACTTCCCGATTGACAGCCCGCGCCAGAAAATCTATCATCTAAATAAGCGAGGAGCGATTGAAAGATCCCAAAATCGGCCCCAAGATCATCATCAGCATGATGGCCTATACCGCCATTTTCCTAATAGGAATGGCGCTAATCGCCTACAATGAAATAACCCAACCGCCCCATCAAGGCGTCATACCCACAATCATCCAAATCCTAATCAAAGGCCAAGCCGCCGCGATAGTGGCGGGCGGAGCCGCAATCTCCGTTGAGACAGGAGCCTATATTGTGGTACTCGCAAGCTATCTAATAAACAAAATAAACAACGAGCGCGAAAAAGCCGTCGCCCAAGCCGTCGCCGAAGGTAGAGCCGAAGGCATCGCCGAAGGCAAAAGCCAGGGCAAAAATATGGCGTATCAGCGCGCGAACACAGAGTTCGCCGCCTATATGCAGCGCATGCGCGCCGCGCAAGAATCCGGCGAGCCGTTCAACGAATCGCCGCCGTACTTCCCAACAGACGAAGAGGACTAATAGTCCCCGCGCTTTGGCCCGACCCCGCCCTCCAGCTCAACCCCGCCTACGAACCCGCCGAAACCCTGGACGAACTCGCCGCGTCCGGCGTCATCCGCGAAGAGACCGCCGCGTTCTTTGGGCATAGCCTACGCCTGCATCGCCACCAGCGCCAGGCGCTTGACGCCGCCCATCGCAAGGACAACTATGTCCTCAGCACCGGCACGGGTTCGGGCAAAAGCCTCACATACCTCATCCCCGTCTATGACCACATAATCCGCAATGAACTGAGCGACCGCACGGGCGGAGTTCGCGCCGTGCTGGTATATCCGATGAACGCGCTCATCAACAGCCAGCTGAATGCGCTGAAAGAATACGCCGAGGGTTATCCCCAAAACCCTGTGACATTCGCGCGATACACCGGCCAAACCACAAATGACGAGCGCGGCAAAATACAGATGAACCCGCCGCACATCTTGCTAACCAACTATGTGATGCTGGAGTATATGCTGACGCGCCCCGCCGAGCGCTCGCTGCTTGCCACCGCCACGCAGGATTTGCGCTTTATCGTGATGGACGAGCTGCACTTCTATCGCGGCAGGCAAGGCGCGGATGTGGCGATGCTGATGCGCCGCTTGTCGCGCAAGGCGAAGTCGGATGTCCTGTACATCGGAACAAGCGCCACTATGGTATCCGAGGGCAGCCGCGCTAAGCGCAAAGCGGTGGTTGCAAAGGTGGCAAACAAGATATTCGGCGCTGAGGTTCGCCCCGACAATGTGATAGACGAAACCCTGAGGCGCATAGCCCAAGTCCCCGCGCCGCAAAGCCCGTCCGAGCTGCGCCAAGCCGCGCTAACGCCGCCGCCCACTGACGCGGCCGGCTTTGTGAACCATCCCCTAGCGGCGTGGGCGGAGAACGCATTCGGCTTGACTGAGGAAGAGGACGGCGGCTTGACGCGGAGCAAGCCGCGAACTCTCGCCGATGCGGTCGCCGATCTATCCGCCCAAACCGGCTTGGCAGAAAGCGATTGCTGCAAGGCTATCAGGGCGATATTGGACTGCGGCAACGCGGCGCGCGACGACTCCGGGCAGCCCCTGTTCGCGTTCAGGCTGCATCAGTTCCTGGCGTCGGGCGGCAATGTCTATGCCACGCTCGAAGACGTAAATCGCCGCGAACTGCGCCTTGAGGGCTCGCGCGACCTGGACAGCGAGGACGACCTGGACGGCAAGCGCGATCTTTTCCCGCTCTCGTTCTGCCGCGAGTGCGGGCAAGACTACTATCTGGTAGAGCGAACCGCCGGGCGGCTAATCCCGCGCGCGCCACTGGGCGGCGGCGAAAGCCACGACGGGGCGCAGATAGGCTACTTCGCGCCCGACGCCAACGGCGAGATGTGGTCGCGCAACGACGACGACCTGCCGGAGCATTGGTTTGACGCGCGAAGGGACAGGCGCGTCCGCCTCAAGCGCGAGTTCGCGCCGCATCGCCCGGAGCGCTTGGCGGCGCTCCCGGACGGGACTTTCGCGGGCAACAACGGCGGCGGCGTTGCGGGCTGGTTTCAGCCCTCGCCCCTGACCTGGTGTATGCAATGCAACGCGGTATATGACCGCCATCGCGGGCGCGAGTTTCGCAAGCTGGCGTCGCTGGGGCAGATAGGGCGCTCCACCGCGACCACAATCGCGGTGAGCGCGGGCGTGTCCGCAATGGCGGCGCAGGGCATATCGCAAGAAGAGGCAAAGGCGCTTTCGTTCACAGACAACCGGCAGGACGCCTCGTTGCAGGCGGGGCATCTGAACGACTTCGCGCAGACGGCGCAGATACGCGCCGGGCTCGCGGCGGCGCTGCGAAAGCGCGGCGACCTGGGTTTTGAAGAGGTCGGCGACGCCATATTCGAGGCGCTGGACTTGCGCCCCGAAGAGTATATGCAAGAGCCGGTCGAGGGCGGGCCCGGCCTAAGCCGCGCAAGAGGCTACGCCATCCAAGTCCTGCAGTTTCGCGCGCTGGAAGACCTAAGCCGCGGCTGGCGCGTCGTGCAGCCCAACCTAGAGCAGGCGGGCTTGCTGGAAATAACATACGCGGGCTTGGACGAACTGGCGCAAGACGACGCGCTCTGGGACGCCGCGCCGCGCATCGGAGAGGCGTCCGCCGATACCCGCTTGCAGGTATTGACCGCGTTCCTAAACCACCTGCGGACGCAGCTGGCGATCCAGGCAAACGAACTGAGCGGGGACAGCATACGGCGGCTCATCAGCGGAACGGCGAACACGCTTGCGGAGCCGTGGTCAATGGACGACAACGAGCGCGCGGACGACAGGATGAACCTCGCATTGCTGCCCGGCGCGTCCAAGCAGACCTGGGAGCGGCGGGCGCTGTCGCTGGGCGCGCGCGGCGCGGTATCGCGCTATCTGCGAAACCCGCGAACCTGGCGCGCGGCCGATTACGGGCTAGATCCCCCCGAAAGCGGCGAGGCGATAATCAACCGCATCGTGGACGCCTTAAAGGGCCACATACTCTACATAGCGCGCGAGAAAGGCGAGGCGCGCGGCGTCAGAGTGCTGGCGAATGCGCTGCGGTGGACGCCGGGCAACGGCAAGCCCGCCGCGCCCGACCCGATCCGCACGCGCAACCTGCGGCGGCGAACCGCGCCGCCAATTCGCAACGACTACTTCTACAACCTATACCAAAAGAGCGGCGGCGACCTCAAGCGCCTGCTCTCGCGCGAACACACCGGCCAAGTCAACCAAGCCGACCGCGAAGAGCGCGAAAGGCTGTTTAGGGCGGGAACGCTGCCCGCGCTGTTCTGCTCGCCCACTATGGAACTGGGCGTGGACATACGCGACCTGCAGTTTGTGCATATGCGAAACGTCCCGCCCACGCCCGCGAACTACGCTCAGCGCGGCGGGCGAGCCGGCCGCGGCGGGCGGCCCGCGCTCATAGCCGCTTTCGCCGGGCAGGGCAGCGCCCACGACCGGCACTTCTTTCGCAATCGCAGCGATATGATAGCCGGCGTCGTGGATCCCGCCCGAATGGATCTACGCAACAAAGACCTCGTGGAATCTCACATCCATTCCATCTGGCTCGCCGCCTCCGGCGTATCGCTGGAACAGTCGGTCAGCGACATACTGGATCTTGAGGGGGCTGACGATAAGTATCCCATCAAGCCGGACTTGGATGCCCGATTGCGGCGCGTTTCGCGCGATACGGTTCTAAAAGACGCCCGCGCCTTGATTGACCGCGCGCCTGAGTTGCGTAACGCGCGCTGGTACAGCGATAGGTGGCTGAAGGGCTTGGTGGACGACAGCCTAATCGACTTTGACAATGCGTTCAAAGACTGGCGCGAGCTCTACCGCGCCACGCTGCGGGCGTCTCATAGGGCGCATGCCGAATCTATATCGCCATCCGCATCGCGCTTTAAGAAAGAGGCGGCTGCGCGCCGCGATCTGCAAGCGCGCCGCGAAATAGATATGCTCCTCAACCGAACAAGCGACTACGCCGACAGCGACTTCTATCCCTATCGCTACTTGGCGTCTCAGGGCTTTCTGCCCGGCTACAACTTCTTGCGCCTGCCGGTGAGGGCGCTCGCGCTGCGCCGCTCGTCAAGGGACACGGACGCCATTCACCGCCCGCGTTTCTTGGGGCTTGCCGAGTTTGGCCCCCACAACACGCTCTACCACGAGGGGCGCAAGCATCGCGCCGACGCGATCGTTATGCCCGCGGACGGCATAGACTCGCTGCTGACATCGGCTAAGCTATGCCTAAAATGCGGCTATTGGCACGACGGCGGCGATAGCGCCGAAATTTGCGAGAACTGCCGCGTTCCCCTAGACGCCGCCAACATAGATTTCCCGCAAAGCCTCTTGGATATGCCAACGGTCCGGACAACCCCGCGCGAGCGCATATCATCGGAGGAAGAGGAGCGGGTTCGCAGCGGCTACGATATTGCCACCCACTACCGCTTTCAAGGCGAGCCGGATACGGCGGCAATAATCGCGGGCGGCGAAGTCTTGGGCGAAATGACCTACGGGCAATCGGCGCTGGTCTATCGCATCAATCACGGCTGGCGCTCGCAGGGCGATAGGGCCGGTTTCACGCTTGACGCCCAAACCGGACAATGGACGCAGCAAACCGTCGCGGTATCCGACGACGATCCCGCCGACGAGCCGGACGCGCCGCAGCCCCTCCCCGGCGTCAAGCCCTTCGTGATGGACGCCAGGGACATTTTGCTAATCAAGCCTAGCCGCAGTCACTCGGCAAACCCGGACTTTATGGTTACCCTAGCGCAAGCCCTCCGGCAAGGCGTTCAGCGGCATCTCCAAGTCGAAGAAAACGAATTGGGCGCTGAGCTGATAGGCGCGGGCGATACGCAAAGCGTCTTGCTCTGGGAGGCGGCAGAGGGCGGCATAGGCGTCGCCGAAACGCTGATGGAAGAACCCGGCGCGCTAAGCAAGGTCTCCCGCCGCGCGCTAACGATATGCCACTTCGACCCCGACACGGGCGCGGCGAGCGGCGACAACCCGCGCGCCTGCGTATCCGCCTGCTACCAATGCCTAATGAGCTACGCCAACCAGCAAGACCACCGCCACCTAGACCGCAACCTCATCAAAGACTTCTTGCTTGGGTTGACTTCTGCCAATCGCCCGAAAGCGCCATCCCCATCCCGCGCTGAACGCTACGGGCGGCTCTTGAACGCCACTGACCCTAAGTCGCCCCTTGAGCGCGATTTTGTGCAACATCTATACAACAACGGCCACACTCTCCCCGACAAAGCCCAGCATCGCCCAAGCGAACAAGCGCTGACTCAAGCGGACTTCTACTACGAATCCAAACGCGCCTGCGTCTTCGTTGACGGGCAAAGCCACGATTCCCCAAGCCGCCGCGCCAAAGACGCCGCCGCGCGGGAAGACCTGGAAGACTTGGGATTTCAAGCGATCGTCATCAGACGCGACGCATCCTTTGAAGAGCAAGTGGCGCAGCATCCGCATATTTTCGGGCAGGGTAACTAAAAGAGCGTCGTCATCTACAAAGGGGCGGCGATAAACCCCTCTTGCATCGCCTGTTTCATAGTGTAGTTATGAAACGGGAAATGCTTTACCGTCCCATCCGGCTGCTCGCGCGGCGAGCCGAACAGCTCCAGCGTCTTATTCTTGGGCGCGGCGCTGAACGCGAAGTAGCTAACATTGGGCAGCATCCCGCGCGATTCCACGATGCGGTTTATCGCATCTTCATAGTCCTCCTCGTCGCCCTCGTCGCCATCGCCCTCCGCGCCGCCCAGCGCCTGCGCTATCGTGGCCGCCGCCTGCCCACCCTGCCCTGATCGCGCCTCGTCTATCACTATGGCGAAATTATCGTCCCGCAGCTCCGCGCCGCCGATGGCGTCCTGTATGAACGGCAACTTCTGCGCGGTGGTTATAATGACTTTCACCTCATCCGCGATAAAGCGGCGCAGATCCGCGGCGGATTCGGCGCGCGCCGGCGTGGATCCCACCTGCGCGAACTGCCGTATGGCCTCGCTGATTTGGGCGTCATGCGGCGCGCGATCGGTTACCACGATGACCGAGCGAAACGCGGGCGCGCCGTCCCGCTCCAGATCCGCGAGAGCCAGCGTGAGCCACGCGATAGTGTTGGATTTGCCGCTGCCCGCTGAGTGCTGAACCAGGTAGCGCTTGCCCGCGCCATTCCCTTGAACATTGGAAGTCAACAATCGTATGGCGTCAATCTGGTGATAGCGCGGCCAAATCTGCCGCCGCTTTGCCTTGCCGGTGCCGCCGTCCTTGCTTTCAACCAGCAGCGCATAGCGCTCAATGATGCCCGTCATGCTATATCGGTCGAAGATTTCGTGCCACAGATAGTCCGTTTTCAAGCCTGCGGAATTAACGGGATTGCCCGCGCCGCCCTTGCAGCCCTTGTTGAACGGCAGAAACACCGATTGTTCGCCCGCAATCTCTGTGCAGAACAGCGCCTCGCTCTCGTCCACCGCGAAGTGGGCGAGGCAGCGCCCCACGCGAAACAGCGGTTCATGCCAATCGCGGCGGCGATACGGTCGTGTGGCGTCCTCGTCGGTTCGCTTGGCGGATTTGTTCTTCAGCTCAAAGGTGACTATCGGCAAGCCGTTGACGAACAGCGCAATATCCAGGGATTCGCGGCGATTGCGCTCGCCAACGCCAAAGCGCAGCTGGCGCGTAATGGAAAAGCGGTTTTGTTCATAGCGATCGAAAGCGGCGTCATCGCCCGGCGAGCGCATAGCGCAATAGAGCGCGACTTCGCGCTGGTTATGCCTAACGCCCTTTCGCACCACATCCACCACGCCGCGCCTATCTATTTCTAGCTTAATCCACTGCAGGAACTCGTGGCGCATGGGCGAGTCGCGGTCGTCAATGGACAGCGCGTCCGCGATTTCGGGCTGCGTAGCATGCAGAAACGCGGCGAGCTGCGCGACATCCACGCCGCGCTCGGCGTCGTAGTCCGCCGCGTCGCCACATATCCAGCCGGCGGAGTACGCCGCGGGCCGCTCGCCAATTGCGGCGCGTCCCGCGCCCCGCTCGCAATCAGCGCCCGCGAGTATGCGGCACACGCGGTTTTCCAGAGCCCGCTCGGAGGTATCGGGCGGGGGCCTGCGCCGCTTGGAATTGAGATACGCGATTGCCTTGCGCCGCTCATCGGGAGGCATCTGGAACAGCCCGCGCACAACGGGGCCCCTGTCTTCATCCGCGATCTCAGGGATGTCCGATGTGTCAATGAGTTCGTCCGGCATCGCGGCAAGCGCCTCTAACTGCTTAACCTGATACGGCGTCAACTTACCTGTATTGCTCATATCTCCGTCTTTCTCTGGGAGTGGCATGCCTTGCGCTGATGATGCGTATTTGCTCATCGGCCGTTGCATCCTCGCTTTCGCGGATCGTATAAATAACCATAACAATCGCGCCGCCTATCATCCCGATAATTCTAAGGCGTTCCTCATGCGGATGAGGGTCAGGTTCGAGCGCGGCTAATGGATCGTCGAACACGCTTTGAGCAGCCTCGAAACTGATGCCGTGCTTCCGTATATTGGCGAGATTTTTGTCATCATCCCATGCCCAGCTCAACGCAGCCTCCCCTGTGTGCCTCCATAATAGCAGAAAAGGCGGCGGCGTTGGCAAATGGGATTAGCCTGTCGGGATAGCGGCGCCGCCGGTTGCCCGAACATCCACCCGCCCCCGCTCCACGCCGCCCGCCGCCATTGCTGTCCCGCCGCTCCCGCTACTCGCCCAGCTCTATCTCAACGCGCCACGACCCGCTCCCAAACTGCCCCGTGCTTATGCGCTCTATCGGATAGTCGGGCAACCTCCGCGCCGCAATGCACCAGCCGTCGGATGCTTTGCCTTGATCTTCGAAGTTAAAGTCCTTGTGGTTAAAGCCGTATTCATTCCTGTCCATGGGAAGATCGCGCGCGTCCGCGGGGATGATATGCAGGAAAACGCGCGCATGCGTGTCTTCCGCCGCGCAGTGTTGCTTGAAATAAGTCAGCATGCGCTCGTCTTCATCAAGATAGATGTCGTAGTGGGAGCGGGCGAGCGGCCGGCCGAAATCGCCCGCTGCGATGGCGGCGCTCGCCCAATCAAGCGGATCCGGATAGTCTTCGAGGCGCGCGCCGGGCGTGAGATCCAGCGCCTGCAATCCCGGATGATTGGGCGAATGCCAAGACGCGCGATACACGACATTTTTGATAAGCTGCGGGGAATCGGCATTAGGTTTCCCATGCGTGAGCCGCGCGGGCGCTCCCTCGTCTTGCCACAGCGAAATGTGATAGTGATGAGGAACTATGTACTTCCAAACCGCTTTGCCGTCCGGCGTTGCTTGGAATATAGTCCCCGCAGTGCCATCCACAACCAGCGTGTTGCCGTTGGGGAGGCGCTGAGCGCCGGATATAATCGGCGCGTAGAAGTCCGCGGGCGTTTCGGCGGTGTAAGTCCACTCCGGCTCGTCAGGAGGATAAGCCCCATCCTCAGCGCGCCTATAGCCGTCCCCCTCCACCGGCGGAACGATCTCGTCCACCGACGAGTAGCCCCGCTCGTCGCCGGTGAGTTCGTTGCCGTTGTTGAATACGAGAATGTTCCCCGCGCCCGGCAACCCTTGCGCTATCCACTGCGTATTATGCTGCCAGAACAGCCGCTGGGCGTCTGCGTCCCTATGCCCGTATGCTCGCGGATTCCCCCATCTGTACAGCAGATCCCCGCCAACGCCGCCATTGCCCCCGCTATGCCCCCTCGCCTCTTCCATAGTTGCGCTGTGGTCAATAATCCATAGTTCGCTGAAGTGGCGCGGCGACAGCATAATCTGGTCAAGTTCGGGGTTGTAGTCAATCGCGTTGATGTGCAGCCAGTCCCTGAGTATCCAGCCCTCAATCTGGGCGCGGCCGCGCTTGATTCTGGATTCTTGCAGAAAGTTTATGTCTATCAGCTCAGGATGTTCGGCTACCACGCCGTAGTTTTCCTTGCTTGGATCGAAGTCCTGGATTAGATGATCCCAAACAGCCCATTCCCAGACCACCTCTCCCCCCGATTCGCCTGCGGGACGCACTTCTAGCAGACGCTCATTCACCATCCCGTTTTCGTGGACGAATTCAGGGTTCGCGCCCGCCGCGATGGCTTGCTCGCGGGTTTTGCGCTCCGAAACTAGCAGCAAGACGTTGCCGTTGGGCATTTTGAGGAAGTCGTGATGAATGCGCGCATTGTATTGCCAGAGCGTATTGCCGTCGGGGTCGAATTCCAATACGCCGCCCCTTCCGAGGACTAGCAGCCCGCCGTTATCAAGCAGTTTTACGTGGTTGAAATTCTTGCGGGGAAGAGCGTCTTGGAGATGCCATTCATGCGCGATTCTGCCAAGCGGGTCTATGAGATATACATACTTGCTGTGTTCCGGGGAGAACAAGATATAGCCTGCCGCCGCGCCCGTTTCATTCACCAGCAAGCCCCCGGTTTGCTCATCCCCGCGCGGCGCGTAGCCGGCGGGGTTGACGCCGAGCCGGGCGTCAAGTTGGGCGCATATGGCGGAAGTCAGTGTGAGCAGGACGCGGTCTAGGGGCGGATTATCCCCGCGCCGCGCATAAGCCGCCGCCGCCTCGCAATCCGCCCTCGCCCGCCAATACCGGACCCAGTTGTTAGTGTGACGGTCGGCCAGCGTCCGCAGTATTCGTTGGGCGTAGGCTTGCGCCGTTTCGTCGGCACCCGCTTGGCTGCGGGCGGACGCGCCCCCATCGGCATAGATGGGAGCATCCCAAGCGCCGCCAACGAGAACGGCAATCGCCGCCAAAGCCGCGCAGACAGCCGCAATTCTTGGAACACATCCATTCTGCCCCCCCCCTAGAACAAATATGCGCCAGACGCGACGCCGCGCCTACGTAGTCAAACGACTTTGCCCTTTGCAGTGTCCTCAAATCCCTTCACCCAAAAGTTCTTTGGCTACTTTTTGTAAAAAAGCCGCGCCCCCGCCTTGCCAGCCCGCGAAACACGCCAACCTCCGCGCCACCCCCCAATCCGCCTTCGGATTGTCCATCATCAAGTCAAGAAACACTGGCAAAAGCAGCGCCATTATCCGCGCGCCATCCCGCACCTGCGCTCCATTTACGCTGCCCTGATACGTCGCCCCGCCGTGAACCATCTGATTGCGGAGTACATACATCCGCTCAAACAGCGTCTGCAGCGCCTGTTTCTTCGCCCGTTGGATCTCCCGAATAGCGTCCGACGTCGTCGCGTTCCCCTTCGGCATCGCCCTGTCAATCGCAAGCTCAGCCGCCCGATTTTCGCGCTCAAACTCGTATCGCCAGTTTCTGTGCGTCCGGTCGTCGCCTTGGTGCATCCAAAACCGCCAGTACAAGTATCGGTTGTCAATGAACGAGCGAAACACCTCCTTGGGCAATTTGTTGCGTAGCGCGCCGAATATCTTGTCGGATTTGTCGCAAGACAACAAGAGTTTGAAGTAGGCTTCGAACCTCGCCCGCTCCCCCCGCTCAGTCCCGTCCGTCCTGTCATCCGCATACGCCGCGTTGAACGCTATCCAATAGAATACAAACGCCGCGTCAGGATCCGGCAGCGGCTGCCCAAACAGCTCTCGCTCCGCCCGCGCGAGCCAACTTGTGCCGCGCCGCATCCGCAGCACAAAACCCGATAGCGGGTTATCGCCGGGCACCCTGCCAAACCCCTTGAACCGCGCCACCAACCGCTCCGCCTGCGCCACGCCGAACCCTTGCCCCGCATTCTGCATACTCATAGCAATCCCCCCTAATTATTAGTTATTAGCCTGATTCCCCACGCGCCCTAACCCGATGCGCCTACCCTCTAAATCCCTCCCTACCCAAAAGTTCTTTGGCTACTTTTCCAAAAAGTAGCGCCCCTTTTACCCGCCCGAATCCGCGAATATCGGCGGATACCGCGAAATCCCCCAATCCACCTTTGGGTTGTCCATCATCAAATCAAGAAACACCGGCACAAGCAGCGCCATTATCCGCGCCCCGTCCCGCACTTGATCTCCCGTCACCCTGCTTTGGTACGTCGCCGCGCCGTGAATCATCTGATTGCGAAACACATACATCCGATCGAACAGCGTCCCCAGCGCCTGCTGACCCGCCCGCTGCCGCTCTTGAATAACGTTCAGTGACATCGCGTTCCCCCGCGGCATCACCCTATCAAGCGCGCGCTCAGCCTCGCGGTTCTCAGCCTCAAACCGCGCTTGCCAGTCGCTATGCCTAGCGTCGCCGCCGTGATGTTGCCAAAACCCCGCGTACAAATACTGGTTGTTGATGAACGACAGAAACGCCTCTTTGGATAGTTCGTCGCGTAGCGCGCCGCATATCGCGTCGTCTTTGTCGTGAAACAGCAGCCGCCCGATGTAGTCGTTGAAACTCCCTTGCTCCCTCTGCTGCTCAAATCCGCCCGCGTCGGTATCCGCATACGCCGCGTTGAACGCTATCCAATAGAACACAAACGCCGCGTCCGGATCCGGCGTTGGCTTACCGAACAATTCCTCCTCAGCCCGCGCAAACCAACTCGTGCTGCGCCGCATCCGCAACATAAAACCCGCATGCCGGCTATCGTCATACGCGCTTTCAAACCCATTGAACCGCGCAACCAGTTCCTCCGCCCGCGCCACGCCATACCCGCCGCCGCTTGCATCCTGACTGCCCATATCAATCCCCCTATTCGTACTTAGTTATTAGTCTGACTTCCTAACGCGCCCTAATCCGATAATCCCGCTTTAACCCACCCACTCAAAAGTTTTTTGGCTACTTTTTTACAAAAAAGTAGCAACCTCGCTTGCCTTCACCGCCGCCCCAAACGCCGCTATCTTGCCCGCATCCTTCACCCCGCCCGTCTCCACCCCGCTTGACACATCCACCCCGCGCGGCGCAACAGCCGCAATCGCCCGCGCCACATTCCCCGCATCCAGCCCGCCCGCCAGAAATATCGGATGCCGCCGCGCTATCTCGGCCGCTATCCCCCAGTCAAAAGTATGCCCCGTGCCGCCAAGCGCGCCGCGAACCCGCTTGTCCAAAAGCGTCATATGCCCCCGCGCAGCAACCTGCTCCACTTCCCGCAGCGCATCCGTCACCGCCGCCTCGCGCGGCAAAGCGTCGTCCACCTTGACCTGCCGTATCACGCCCGCGTCCACGCCATCCCAGTACTCCGGCGACTCATCCCCGCACAGCTGCGCCGCGTCCAAGCCACACGCCCGCGCCACGCCGTTCACTTCCCCCAGCGGCTGATTGGCGAACAGCCCCACTATGCGAGGGCAGTCATCCCCGCGCGCCCGCCGAACGTCTTGGATAATATCCCGCGCCCGCTCAACGCCTATTCGCCGCCGCACGCCCTCTACGAACACGAACCCCAGCAGCGCCGCGCCCGCGTCCGCCGCCGCCAGCGCGTCCGGCAGCGTCCGCAGCCCGCATATCTTGAACTCGGTCATAGCGCCAGCTCCCGCAGCCTCGCGCCCGGATCCGCCGCCGCAACCAGCGTCTCGCCTATCAGCGCCGCGCTCGCCCCCGCCGCCTTCACGCGCCGCAAATCATCGCGCCCGCTTATCCCGCTCTCGCTCACCACTATCTTGCCAAACGGAACTCGCCGCGCCAGCCGCTCGGTAACCGCCAGATCCGTCTTGAATGTACGCAAATCGCGGTTGTTTATCCCCACTATCTCAGCCCCCGCATCCAGCGCCGCATCCAGCTCAGCCTCGTCGTGAACCTCCACCAGGCACTGCATCCAAAACCGCCCGCTCAGATCCATCAGCGCCCGCAGGCTATCCGGCGTCAGCATCGCCGCGATGAGCAGGATGGCGTCAGCCCCGTATGCCCGCGCCTCATATACCTGATACGGATCAAAGATGAACTCTTTTCGCAGCACGGGTATCTTGCGCGGGCTTGCGACTGCGCTGACCGCCGCCAGGTCGTCTATGCCGCCCTGAAAATGATCCGCGTTAGTCAAGACCGATATGGCCGCCGCCCCGTTATCCGCGTACAACTCCGCCAGCCGCCCGGCGTCATAATCCGCCCGCAATACCCCCTTTGACGGCGACGCCTTCTTAGCCTCCGCGATAATCCGGACGCTATCCCCCCAAAGCGCCCCCGCCAAATTCAGCGGCGCCGCCCGCTCCGAAATCCGCGCCTCCAGCGCCGAAATCGGCATCTCAACCTTCAGCCGCTCCACCTCGCGCCGCTTAACCGCCACTATCCGCTCCAGTATGTCAGCCATATATCTGCTCCATTGACCTGCTGCCCTTTGCCCTAACCCGCCCATCCACACCCACCCTAAAGTTTTGCCTACTTTTTCAAAAGTAGCGTCCCCCCGTCCCTCCTACTCCACTTCATTGCTCACCCGCACAAACGCCTCCATCCGCGCCAACGCCTCCCCCCCATCAACCGCCGCCGCCGCCGCCTCGACGCCCTCTCTCAGCGACCCAACCCTCCCCGCCGCCACCAGCGCCGCCGCCGCGTTCAGCAGCGCAATATCCCGCGCCGCCCCAACCTCGCCCGCCAACACAGCCCGTAGCATACCCGCGCTTTCCTCAGCATTCGCCGCCCCAATATCCCCCAGCCGCGCCCGCCGCAGCCCAAAATCCTCTGGCGCCACCACATACTCCCTCACAGCGCCATCCCGCAGCTCCCAAACCCGCGTAGCGTCCGCGATGCTGATTTCGTCCATGCCGTCATTCCCGTGAACCACAAGCGCCCGCTCGCTGCCAAGCCGCCCCAGCGCCGCCGCCATCTTCGCCGCGCTATCAGCGTCAGCAACCCCAATAACCTGCGCCCTAGCCCCCGCCGGATTCGTCAGAGGCCCCAATATGTTGAACACCGTCCGGATCCCGATTTCCCTGCGCGGCGGCGCTGCGAACCGCATTGACGGATGATACCGCTGCGCGAACATAAACCCAAACCCCGCCCTGTCTATGCACGCCGCAACCCCCTCAGGACTCAGATCAATCCTAGCCCCCAGCGCCTCCAAGACATCCGCGCTGCCGCAAGCCCCCGACATCGCCCGATTGCCATGCTTTGCCACGCGCGCCCCCGCGCCCGCCGCCACAAACGCCGCCGTTGTGGACACATTAAACGTCCCCGCGCCATCGCCGCCCGTCCCGCATGTGTCAACCAAATCGCCGCCCGCGTCCACCCGCAGCGCATGCTCCCGCATCACGCGCGCCATACCCGCTATCTCATCCACGCTCTCGCCCTTCATCCGCAGCGCCGCCACAAACGCGCCGAACTGCGCCGGCGTCGCTGCCCCCCGCATAATCTCATCCATCACAGTCGCCGCCTCTTCCATCGCCAGCGACCCGCCCCCAACCACCCGCTCTATCGCATCTCTTATCATTCGTCCTGCCCCCTACTATCGCTACCGCTACGCCGCCCGATTTGTGCATAGCAATCGCCTTGAATTCCCGACTAGGGATGAACCCGTATGAATCCCCGCGTTTCGCTAGACACCATTGCCCTATCCCTGCGCCCGCTACCCATCCAAAAAGTTCCTGAGCAAATCATGCCCCACCTCAGTCATAATAGACTCCGGATGAAACTGAATCCCCTCTACCGGATGCCGCTTGTGCCGAACCCCCATCACCACCCCGCCATCCGTCCAAGCCGTAACCTCCAGATCATCCGGCAGCCCCTCCCGATACACCGCCAGCGAATGGTAGCGTATCGCATCAAACGGGTTCGACAGCCCCTTGAACACGCCCTTGCCGTCGTGATGTATCACCGACATCTTCCCGTGCATAATCTCGCCCGCGCCGCCAACCACGCCGCCATACGCCTCCCCGATGCACTGATGCCCAAGGCACACACCCAGCGTAGGCGTCCGCGCCCCCAAGCGCCGTATCGCGTCGTTGGATATGCCCGCCTCCCTAGGCGTGCACGGCCCCGGCGATATGACGAGCTTCTCAGGCGCCATCCGCTCTATCGCCTCAACCGTTATCTTGTCATTGCGCGCCACCTCCACCTCCGCCCCCAGCTCGCACAAGTACTGATACAGGTTGTAGGTAAAGCTGTCGTAATTGTCTATCAGCAGTATCATTCCGATTGCCCTCCAATCCGAGCGCCTTGCCCGCTTAGCTCAGCGCGTTAGCTCAGCGCGATGCCCGCCTGCTCGGCGTCGTCTATCGCCCGCATCAGCGCCGACGCCTTGTGCAGCGTCTCCCGAAACTCAAAGTCCGGCTCGCTGTCATACACTATCCCGCCGCCCGCCTGCGCGTGCGCTATCCCGTCTTTCACCACCAGCGTCCGAATGTCTATCGCCGTATCCATATTCCCCGCCAAGTCAAAGTAGCCCACAGCGCCCGCGTATGGCCCCCGCTTGTCCGGCTCCAGCTCCGCTATGATCTCCATTGCCCGTATCTTCGGCGCGCCCGATACCGTCCCCGCCGGAAAGCACGCCCGCAGCGCGTCAAAGTTCGTGTAACCCGCCCGCAGCTTGCCCGTCACATGCGATACCAAGTGCATCACATGCGAATACCGCTCCACATCCATCAGCTGCGTTACCCGAACCGACCCCGGCTCGCTCACCCGCCCGATGTCGTTGCGCCCCAAATCCACCAGCATTATGTGCTCAGCCCGCTCCTTCTCGTCAGTGCGAAGTTCCCGCTCATTGGCGTCATCCTCCGCCTCATTCGCCCCGCGCGGCCTAGTCCCCGCTATCGGATTCGTGGACACCATCCCGTTCTCCACCTGCACAAGCATCTCAGGCGACGCGCCGACTATCTGAAAGTCGTCCAGCTGCAGATAGTACATATACGGCGACGGGTTTATCGCCCGCAGCGAGCGGTATATCTGAAACGGATCCGCCGTCGTAGGCCGCGACAGCCGCTGCGACACGACCGTCTGTATCACATCCCCCGCCACGATGTACTCCTTCACCTTGCCCACCATATCGTAGAACTCGTCCGGCGTAAGATTAGAAGTCGTCGCCAGCCGCTGATCCGCCGCAATCCCCGACGGCGCAGGCAAATTCAAAGGCGCCTGCAGCCGCCCGGCCATATCGTCTATCCGCCCCACCGCCTCCGCATACGCCCGCTCTATCCGGCCGTCGCCATCCCCGCCATCATCGGCATCATCCCCCAGAAAGGCATGACTCACCACGCTTATCTTGTGCTGCAAATGATCGAACACCAAGAAAGTGGTCGCGATCATAAACACCGACTCCGGAACCCCCATCACATCCGCCTCCGGCGTGGGCAAATCCTCGAAATAGTTCACCGTCTCGTAGGACAGATACCCAACCGCGCCCCCGTTGAACCGCTGCATATTCGGAACTTCAATCAGCCGGAACCGCGAAAGCTCCCGCTCTATCGGCAGCAGCGGATCAACCCGCCCATGCCGCTCGCGCGCCCCCGTCTTGATAACGGATTGCGGTTCAGTCCCGATTATGCTGTATCGCGCCACGCGCTCGCCGCCCTCCACGCTCTCCAGCAAAAACGAATACGGCGGCCGCGCCACCTTCAGATACGCCGAAACCGGCGTCTCCAAATCCGCGTTTATCTCGCGGCATATCGGTATCAGATTGCCGTTATTATCAAGACGAGCAAGCTCTTTCGCCTGCTCCAAAGTCGGATAGTGCATATCCCTACTACTCCCTCATATTGGCGGCATTGCCACGCCCGCGTAATGCGCCCTGTATGCCCCTGATAGGCTTACGCTTGCGACAACCCCCGCTAACTCGCTTTGACGATTGGATTGCGATAGCCCCCCGCTAACTTGCTTGGCTATTGACTTGCGACAGCCCCTTGTTATCTAACCCGCTTGCCCAACCCGCTTTCCCAGCCCTCGCCTACCGCGGCAGCGTCAAGCCCACCCGCCGCTTTATCTCATCCATCTTAGGCGTAGAAAACGCCGCCGCCCGCTCAGCCCCGCGCGCCAGCAGCCGGTCAAGCTCAGCCGGATCGTCCATATACTCGCCATACCGCCGCTGTATCGGCGCGAGCGCGTCCACCACAACCTCAGCCACGCGCGTCTTCAGATCCCCGTACCCCCTTGCGTCCGCGAAATCCGCCAGCGTCTCGGCCTGCGTCTTATCGGTGATAACCTTGTATATCCCCAGCAGATTATTCACCCCCGCCTTAGCCGGATCCTCCGAAAACGCGATTTCGCTGCCCGAATCCGTAACCGCCCGCTTGATGCTGCGCTCTATCTCTTTGGCGTCATCCAGCAGCCGAACCGCATGCCCGCGTATGTGCGAGTAGCTTTTGGACATCTTCACCGTCGGATCATCCAGCCCCATCACCCGCGCGCCTATCTCAGGAATCACCGCCTCCGGCACCACGAAAGTGTCCCCGTAAATCCGATTGAACCGCATTGCGATGTCCCGTGTCAGCTCAACATGCTGCCGCTGATCATCCCCCACCGGCACCTCGTCCGCGTCATACAGCAGAATATCGCACGCCATCAGCACGGGATAATCAAACAGCCCCGCCGAAACGCTCTCTTGCCGCGCCGACTTGTCCTTGAACTGCGTCATGCGCTCCAGCCACCCCATCGGCGTAACGCAATTCAACACCCAGCAAGCCTCCGCGTGCGCCGCCACATGGCTCTGAACGAACACCGTGCTCTTGCTCGGATCCAGCCCCGCCGCGAACAAAATCGCCGCCAGCGACCGCGTCTGCTGCCTCAGCTCATCCGGCTGCTGATGCACCGTTATCGCATGCAGATCCACCAGGCAAAAATAATTCACCTTATCCGCCTGCCCAGCCACCCACCCCTTGATAGCCCCCAGATAATTCCCCAGCTGCACCTCCCCCGACGGCTGAATCCCGCTAAACACCCGCCGCCTACCCCCCTTGCCAGCAACCGCCGTTTCGCCACCCATCGCCCTATCAATTGCCTGCGTAGCCTGCATATCAACGCCCCCCTGCGTTATCTTTCGCGCGCATATCCACAGCGCCCGCTAAATTTTGCCAACAAAAAACCCGCCCTAACAAGGGACGGGTTCTAACGATCCGTGGTGCCACCCTAATTCGCCATCGCGCCCTTTGCTTGAACAACACAGCGCGACAACCTTCATTGCAAGGCGCGGAGACGGCCCTTAACGACCACCTCGATGCCCTGGGCAATGATAACGGCTGCCCCAACGCCCGGCCACGCCTACTAACCTACTCGCGCCCACGCGCTACAACGGCTTTCGGATGGCGGCTCCCAGGCCCATTCGATCCCCTAGCGAAAGCGCCGGCTCGCACCTGCCCCGGCTCTCTGAGCTCCGCCAACGGAAACCTACTACTCCTGCTCAACGCCTCTCTGAATATGCGTATGTCTGCCCCTAATCCTAACCGCCAACCCTACGCTTGTCAAGAATTTCCCATTCCCCAAAACGCCCTTTGCCATCAGCCCCTTGCCACCTTCCCCATCTAACCGCGCCCGCCTAAATTCCCCACCCTAAAGTTTTTTGCCTACTTTTTTACGAAAAAAGTAGCGTCGCCCCATAACGCCCCTCCAGCCCTTGACGAAACTGACGCCCCAGCCGCGAAACGCGATTGCCTAACCCGCCCAATCCCAAATTTATTGACATCACCTTAACCATTTCATAATATAAAAGTCAGCACATACCGATGGAGGCGCGAGCAGTTGACTTCTGAAACAGCGGATTCCACGACCCCAACCATCAAAGCCGCCTTGGACGAGTACATCCGGAGCCTCAAATCCAACGGCAAGCCCAAGGCGAAATCCCGCGGCGCGGACAAGCCCGTCGACCCCAATATGCTCCAAGACTTTCTGCGATACCTCGATTCCCAGAACACCCAAAGCATGGGCAAGCTTATCCGAAAAGAGGTTATCGCATACTCCGACAAGGTCAACAACGACCGCGACAAAAACAGCACATCCAAGAACAGCTCCCCCGGCGGCGTCAACACCAACGCCGTAGATCGCCTCCAAGCCGTCAAGGGCTTTCTGTCCTACGCCAACAAGCGCGAGTGGACGGACGAAAACCTCGCCCGCCACATCCGCATCCGCAAGCCGCGCGGCCGCGCCGGCCACGTCATACAGAGCGGCAGAGAATCCATTGACCTCACTTCCCAGGGCCACCAAGCCCTCCAAGTCGAGCGCGAGCGCCTGCTCGCCGAAACCCAAACCCTGCTTGACGACATCCACCGAGCCCGCGCCGACGGCGACGTCACCGAAAACTCGCCCCTTGACGCCGCCCGCGAAGAACACGCCCGCAAAGAGGCGCGCATCAAAGAAATCAACGCCACCCTAGAGCGCGCAGTCGTCATAGACGCCGCCGCCAACGGCGCCGACGCCAAAATCGTCAAAATCGGCGCGCAAGTGGAAGTGGAAGACTTCGCCACCAAAAAGCGCGATACCTACACCATCGTCAACAGCAACGAGGCGCGCCCGCTGGAGCGCCGAATATCCGACGACTCCCCCATCGGCAGGGCGCTGCTAAACAAGCAAGTCAAAGCCCGCGTGGAAGTCGAAACCCCCCGAGGCGCGCGCCGCTACACCATCATCAGCATCTCATAACCCGATTGCCGTAGCCGCGCCGGGGCAATCGCCGCCAACCCGCGCCGCCGCCGCCTATACCCGCCGGCCCCAACACATCCCGCAAAGGAGCGCCCACTTGACCACTACCAAATCCGGAGGCGGCTACTGGGCTACCATCGCATTCCTCGCGGCGCTGGGCATCCCCGGCGTGGCGATGCGCTTTGCGGGCATACACCTGTTCCACCCCGGCGTGGACGCGCTCATATTCGGCATAGGCATCGTGGGCGGCGCTTTCCTGCTATCCTGGGCCGCCGAAGTCGCCCAGCTGGACGTCTCAGCCTCATTCGCCATAGCCGTCCTCGCCCTCATAGCCGTCCTCCCCGAATACACCATTGAGGCAGTCCTAGCCTGGGACGCCGGCGCCTCATTCATCGCCGCCAATATGCCCACCGATCCCACCCTGGAAATGCAGCTCGCCGCCGCCAACGTCACCGGCGCCAACCGCCTGCTCACCACTTTCGGCTGGTCGCTCGTCATACTGCTATTCTGGTTCAAGCGCCGCCGCTCCCTGGATATGCGCGGCTTGCTCAACCTCGAGCTCCCAATGCTGCTAGTGGCGATAGGGCTCACCGTGGCGGTATTCCTATTCCGCGCCATCCCCATCTGGCTCGCCGTAGTCTTCATCGGCGCGTACATCTTCTACCTATGGCGCAGCTCCACCCAAGAAGTCCAAGAACCCGACCTGCACGGCCCCGCCGCTATGATTGGCGGCTTCAGTACGGCACAGCGCCGCCTCTGCGTGCTGCTGCTATTCCTATACAGCGCCGCCGTCATCATCATCGCCGCCCCCCCATTCGTTCACGGCCTAGAAGACACCGGCAAGGCTTTCGGCTTCAGCGAATTCCTCATAATCCAGTGGATAGCCCCCCTGGCGTCCGAATCCCCCGAAATCATCGTCGCCGCCCTATTCAGCCTGCGCGCGCACGGCGACGCCGGCCTAACCACCCTCATATCATCCCAAGTCAACCAGCTCACCCTGCTCGTCGGCAGCATTGTGGTCGTGTTCAACATATCCACAATCGTCCACCCGGACACCACCGGGTTCACGCTTTTCAACTTCCCAATGGACGAACTCCAATCCACCGAATTCCTGCTCACCGCCGCCACCGCGCTCTTCGGCCTAATACTGCTCGCCGCCCGCAAAATCCAAGCGTGGCACGGCGTCGTCCTATTCGTCCTCGGCGCGGCATACCTCGCAATCCTGCTGATATTCCTAACCGGCGACATAGAAAACCCCACCTACCGCTACATATACAGCGCAATCACATTCGGCCTAACCGTCCTGCTAGTCGCCTCCAACTGGCGGCGCGTAATCTACGTCGTGCGCGGCGTCCCCCGCCCCGCCGACGCCGACGACGAAGACGACGAGAACGCCCACGCCTAGCCCGCGCCAGCGCCCCTAACCAAGCCCCTACCCAACGCAAGGACTCGCCCAATATGGTTGCCACCGCCCCCTCCCCGACAGACGCCGCCGCGTCCGCCGACACGCGCGATCTCGTCCACGAACTCCGCCAATCCGTCGCCGGCGAAGTTCGCTTCGACAAAATGTCCCGCATGCTCTACAGCACAGACGCCAGCATCTACCAGATAGAACCCGTCGGCGTAGTCCTGCCCAAAAGCGCCGACGACGTCATCGCCGTCCTGGAAACCGCCCGCCGCCACAACATCCCCGTCCTGCCCAGAGGCGGCGGCACAAGCCTCGCCGGCCAAACCGTCGCCAACGCCATCGTTATGGACTTCTCCCGCCATATGCGCGATGTGCTGGAAGTCAACCCCGAAGAGGGCTGGGTTCGCGCGCAGCCCGGCATCATCCTAGACGAACTCAACCACAAAATCGCCCACACGGGAATGTTCTTCACCCCCGACCCCAGCACCAGCAGCCGCGGCAACGTCGGCGGCGCGCTCGGCAACAACTCCTGCGGCGCTCACTCTATTATGTGGGGCAAAACCGTGGACAACGTCGAATCCCTAAACGTCGTCCTCTCCAACGGCGAGCGCGCCCACTTCGGCGCCCTAGACGGCGCGCGGCTTGAAACCAAAATGCGCGGCGACACCCTAGAATCCGCCATCTACCGCGACCTGTTCCAAATCGGCGAATCCCAGCGCTCCGAAATCCTAGCCCGCTACCCCAAAATCCAGCGCCGCGTCTCCGGCTACAACCTAGACGAATTCGTCGGCGGCAGCGATTTCAATATGGCGCGTTTCGTCGTCGGATCCGAAGGCACCCTAGTCACAATCACCGAGGCGAAACTCAAGCTCGTCCCCAAGCCCAAACTCACAGCCCTGTCGGTCATACACTTCAACGACCTGCTGGAATCCATGGAGGCGACCGTCGCCACCCTGGAAACCGACCCCGCCGCCGTTGAGATGATTGGCAGCATGATTATCCGCCAAGCCAAAAGCAACCTCGCCTACTCCCGCATCACCGACTTCATCCAAGGCGACCCTGAGGCGCTGCTTGTGGTAGAGGTAATCGCCGATACCGAACCCGAACTCATCGCAAAGCTAGAGCGCCTAGAGGCCCGCCTCAAGCGCGATAAACTCGGCTACGCCATGCCCCGCCTCATCAAGCCCGCCGACCAAGCCAAAGTCTGGGACGTCCGCAAAGCCGGCCTAGGCTTGATGATGAACGTCCCCGGCGACGCCAAGCCCCTGCCTTTCGTGGAAGACACCGCCGTTTCCCCCGAAAAACTCCCCCAATTCGTCAAGCGCTTTGACGAAATCGTCCGCGCCCACCACACCGAGGCGGGCTACTACGGCCACGCCAGCGTGGGCTGCCTCCACATCCGCCCGCTCATCAATCTCAAAGACGACGCCGGCGTCAACAAAATGGTCTCCATATCCGACGAAATCAGCGATCTTGTACTGGAATTCGGCGGTTCCCTCAGCGGCGAACACGGCGACGGCCTAGTCCGCAGCCCCTACAACGAGAAGATGTTCGGCGGCGAAATCTACAGCGCATTCCGCGATGTCAAGCGCGCCTTCGATCCCCAGGGCATTATGAACCCCGGCAAAATCGTCGACTCCCCCGGCATGACCAACAACCTCCGCATCGGCCCCCAATACAAGCCCCTGACCATCCAAACCGGCTTCGCCTACGAGCAAGAGGGCAGCTTCGCCCACGCCATTGAAATGTGCAACGGGCAGGGCGCCTGCCGCAAAGTGCTTGGCGGAACGATGTGTCCCTCATACATGGCAACCCGCGATGAAGAACACTCCACCCGCGCCCGCGCCAACGCCCTGCGCGGCGCTATGTCCGGCGCGCTCCCCCCCGAATACCTCGCATCCAAGCGAATGCGCCAAGTTATGGACTTGTGCCTAGAGTGCAAGGGCTGCACCGCCGAATGTCCCTCAAACGTAGATATGTCCAAGCTCAAATACGAATTCTTGGACAAATACCACAAGGCGAACGGCCACTCCCTCCGCGACATCCTATTCGGCAACATCGCGGCGGTCAGCAAGATGGCGTCGTTCTTCGCCCCCCTATCCAACCTGCCCCTCAAATCCGCGCTTGGCAAGCGCCTGCTAGAGCAGTACGCCGGCATAGACAGCCGCCGCGAACTCCCCCTCGCCGCCAGCCAGACATTCCGCCAATGGTTTCGCGCCGCCGGCGGCTCGCCCCCCTCCGACGCCAAGCTCGGCGATGTCCTGCTCTTCCCCGACACCTTCACCGACTACAACCACCCTGAGCTCGGCATAGCCGCCGTCAAAGTCCTGCGCGCGCTTGGCTACCGCGTCATCGTCCCGCCCCGCGCGGGCTGCTGCGGCCGCCCCATGCTCTCCAAGGGCTACATGGACAAAGCGAAAGCCGCCGCCCGCCGCAACGTCGACGCCGTATATCCCCACATAGCCAACGGCGCCAAACTCGTCGGCATAGAGCCGAGCTGCATCCTCGGTTTCAAAGACGAATACCCCGACCTGCTAGGCGGCGACCCCAACGCCAAGCGAATCGCCGCCAGCGCAATGCTCATAGAAGAATTCATCCTCTACGCCCAAGAAACCCACGGCGCAACCCTAGACTGCATCAACCCGCCCGGCAAAGTCCTATTCCACGGCCACTGCCACCAGAAAGCGCTAGTAGGAACCCGCGCCGCCATGCAAGTCCTAAACGCCATCCCCGGATGCGACCCCCAAGAAATCAGCTCAGGCTGCTGCGGAATGGCCGGCTCATTCGGCTTCGAAAAAGAACACTACGACACCTCAATGGCGATAGGCGAACTAACCCTATTCCCCGCCATCCGCGCCCAAGCCCGGCAAGGCGACTTCACCCTAGTAATGGAAGGCGTATCCTGCCGCCAGCAAATCCAAACCGCCTGCGGCAAACAAGCCAAACACCTAGTCCAGCTCCTAGCCGACGCCCTGCCCTAACCCCCGCGCCGCCCTTGCGCCCCGCGCGAGAGCGCGTTGGCCACGCCCGGCCGCCAATCACCGGCCCGCGCCGCCAAGCCGCCGCTACCGCCCCTTGCGCTTGAACTTAGGCGGCGGCTCATCAAACTCCTCGCCCTTTTCACGCGCCGCGTCCATCCGCTTGAAGTATGCAGCGAGCCGCTTGTTGGCGTATTCGTATGCCTCGGCGCGGACTTCAGCAAGCCCTTGAGCGTAGCCCTGGGCATAGCCCTTAGCGTAACCTTCGGCGTAGCCCTCAGCATATCCCTCAGCGTAGCCCTGGGCATATCCCTTTTCGCGCGCTTTGTCTAGCATGTATGACGCGATGACCATAACGCGATTGCCTCCTTACCGCCCGTTGCGGTTGAACGTCGGCGGCGGCTCATTGAAGTCCTCGCCCTTTTCGCGCGCCTCAAGCATCCGCTTGTAGTAAGCCTCGTTCTGCCTAGCGGCGTCTTCGTATGCCTCGTCGCGGCCCTTCTCTATGCCCCTCTCTATCCCCTGTTGCACCATCCGATGTGCGATAACCACGATGTATGCGCCTCCCTCTACTACGGCTGCGAGGCCGGTTGACACTACCGACACCGCTTGTCCGCCGAATATGATTGCGATAGTCGTCGCCAATGGCGTGTCTTGGATCACTTCGGTGATTTCGTACCACGTCACAAGCGCCATTCCCAGCATAAACGACACTGAGAACACCGACACCGACACTACCCTGATCCAGTTAGTTGTTATGATATTCAACTTAACTCCTTTATTATTGTCTAGGAACGGCCAAATGTCAATCGGCAACGACACACGCATCCGCCCACACCAGGCAGATCCGCCCACCGCCCCCTACACGTCCGCCGCAAGAACCCACATCGGCCCATCCCCCACCCGATACCTTTGCAGCGCAACAAGCTCCCCGCTCTCGCCAACCCGATACGCCGCCAAAACCCCGCTATCCAAGCCGGCGGCATACAGAAACGCCCCCCGCGGATCCAGACTAAACGCCCGCGGCACAGCCTCGCTCGGCGCATGTCCGACGGCGGCCAGACTGCCATCATCAGGATCCACCTTGAAACAGGCGATTGAGTTATGCCCCCGATTCGGCGCATACAGAAATCGCCCCGATGGCGCTATCTGAATCTGCGAGCAGCTATTGCGCCCCACATACCCGTCAGGCAGCGTGGATATGGTCTGAAACGCCGTCAGCGTCCCGCCCTCCGAATCGAAGTTATACGCGGTCACGCTGCACCCCTGCTCATCCGAGAAATACAGGATCGGCTTGTGCGGGTGAAAGCAGAAGTGGCGCGGCCCAAGCTCCGCGTCAGGCGTCACCCGCGCCGGCGCGTTGGGCGACAGCCTGCCCGTATCGGCGTCAAACCTGAACTGGAATATCGCGTTTGGCCCATTGCCGCCCGATATGTGCGGCGCAAACGCAAAGCGGTTCGCCGGGTCGGTTTGGATGGAATGCGCCCCCTTCGCGGTGGCGAGCCACTCCACCGGCGGATCCGCCGCAACGCCGCGCGCGTCTATCGGATGAACCGCGCACCTGCCGCCCTCATAATACGCCGACAGCAGATAATTCCCCGCCCGATCCGTCGCCAAAAAGCAGGGATCGTCGGACACCGAAACGTCCGCCATTTGAGCAAGCCCACCATCCGCGCCAACCGCATACGTGGATATGAGATTGGCGTCCCTGCATGCGACATAAAGCCGGTCGCCGCGCGGGCTCAGCGCGAGAGGCGCAGGACGCGCCGCCGCCGGCGTATCGTCTATATGCGTCAGCGCGCCATCCTCCGGGTTCATCCGGTAGCGCGCAATGCGGTCTTCTTCGGACAGCGTGATGTAGATGTATGTGGCCATAATTCGCGCCTTTCGCTTATGATGTAATTAGCAAGATGTGATTAGGTTACGCCCGGCAAGGGCATATGCAAAGGCATAGCCGCCTTGCCCGCCGCCGCTTGATCTGCGATATAGATAGATTATGCGCGGCAAAGGGCAAGCATATCGCCCGCCGCCGCTTGTGCCGTGATATGGAAGATTATGCGCGGCAAGAGCAAGCGCCTTGCCCAACGCCGCTTATTCCACGATATAGACGACTATGCGCGGCAAACACAAGCATATCGCCCGCGGGGTATTCTTACCTTGCAGTGTTCATTGATTTGATGGACTGATTTAGGCACTCCTCAAACACTATCGCCAGCAGATGTTTCAGCATCTCCACGCTCTTTGTGTAGCCCTTTGTCCGCCTTACCAGCCTGTTGAGTTTGCTCCTCAGCTTAGAGTGCAGCCCCTCATTCCAGTTCACCGCTCCGCCCTTGCCTATCACATGCCTGTCCCGAGGCAGCCATTCGTACACCGGATAAGCGTCTGTCTCATACCTGTCAGCTCCCGGCAGCCGATCCAGCAAGCGCGAGAACGCGGACAAGTCTCTGCCGCCCACCTCATACATCCGCCAGCGGACTCCGTCCCGTTCCTCCACCACCGCAGTCCATATCCACAGGTCTTGACGCCGCTCGCCGCGCCTTATCCCCAAGTATGTCCACATCTCATCAAACGCCACAATAGACGCGCGGACGCTGTCTTGCCGCCCACTTGTACGCCACTCTATAAAGCGCGTCAGACGCTCTCTCGCCAAGGCCCCCTTTTTTTGACCCACTTGCTTACAGTGGGTACGCTCGCGCCCATCACGCGGGCGGTCGCCGACAGGCTCATCCCTTCGGCGCACATCTTTACCGCTTGCTCTTTCTGCTCATCGGTGAACCGATGCTTTGCGCCCTCTTGATGCTTTTTGCCGCACTGATTGCACTTGTACTGCTGCTTGCCGCGCGAGTGACCGTCTTTTTTGACCCAGTTTGAGCCGCATTTCGGGCATAGCGCGTCGTGTCTATACACTCTTTGGTTTGCCATAATGACACCTGCCTTTCAGCGGTTTCGGGCAAGTATATCATATAAGCACTGCAAGGTAAGAATACCGCCCACCGCTACTTCCCCGTGATATGGTTGGCTATGCGCCCGTCAAAGGCGTAGGCTGGCTATGCGCGGCAAGCGCAAGCATATCACCCGCCCCTACTTATCCCCGCGATACGATTGGCTACGCCCGACAAGAACGCACGCAACGCGCCACCGCCTAAAACTTCAGCATCCGCCTAATGCGCTGACGCCCCCGACAAGGCCCAACCACCGCAATGTTCAGCTTGCGATCATCCACCAGCGCGCTTGCCACCCGGCGAATGTCTTCAGTAGAAACCGCGTTTATGCGCCCGATAACCTCGTCCGGCGAACTCAGCTCCCCCAGCAGCAGCTCGCTATGCCCCAGCCAGTTCGCCACCGCCCGCGTATCGTCCAACCGCAGCAGCAGCCTGCCCGCGCTCAGCCGCTTTGCCCGCTCCAACTCCTCTTCGGGAACGCCCTCGCGCAGCTGCCCCACCTGCTCCAGGATGGTCTGCACGACGTCATATATGCGGCGGGGATGCGCGCCCGCCGAAATCAGCAGCGCCCCCGTATCCGAAAAGTGGCTGACCTCGCTGTGAACGTCATACGCCAACCCCCGATTTTCGCGGATTTCCACGAACAGCCGGCTGCTCATCCCCTCGCCGAGCATCACGCTCAGCATATCCAGCGCGAACCTATCCGGATGCGCCAGCGACAGCCCCGGCAGCGCTATGGACAGATGCGCCTGCTCCGTCTTGCGATACTCAATGCGCGACTGCGCCTCACGCTGCTCCCCCCGATACGGCTGCCACCGCGACCGCTCGCCCGGCAGCCAACCCTCGCACAGCCGCTCCACCTCCGCGACCGCTTGCTCGTGCGCCACCGCACCCGCCACGCCCACCACGATGTTCGCGGGCGTGTAATGCTCATCAAGATACGCCAGCATCATATCCCGCGTAATCCCCGCAACGCTCTCGCGGCTGCCCCCAATGTCCCTGCCAAGCGGATGATTCGGCCACAGCATCTCGTCTATCAGCGCGTCCACCTTGTAGCCGGGATGATCGTTAATCATCGCCAGCTCCTCAAAGATGACCAGCCGCTCTTTCTCAATATCGTCCGCGCGATACAGCGAGTTTCGCAGAATGTCTATCAGCAGCCCCAGCGATTGCGCGAAATACGGCTTGGCGACCTTGCACCAGTACACCGTCAGTTCCTGCTCCGTAGCCGCGTTGATGCTGCCGCCCCCGCCCTCAATCGCGGCGCTTATCTGCTGCGGCTGCGGCATAGTGGGCGTCCCCTTGAATACCATATGCTCCAAGAAATGCGACAGCCCCGCCTGCTCAGCCGTCTCGCAGCGCGATCCCACGCCCAAAAACACGCTGACGCTAACCGACCGCGCATGCGGCATTTCGGCCGACACCACGCGGATGCCGTTGCCCAGCGCCGTCTTGCGAAACGGCTGCTGCCCATCCTGGAATTCCGGCGCCGCTGAGGGCGCGATTGCTGTTGCGGCTGCAGCCGTGTTTGCGGTCGTATTTGTGAGCGTATTTATGAGCGTATTTGTCATATTCCCCTATGCCGTCTCGCTTATGCCATTCGCCTATGATGACGCCGACTCGTCGTCCTGCTTAGTTCGGATTTCCACCCCCGCGCGCTCTTCCTGAATCCGCGCCACCGCGCCCGCCGCAAGCCTGCCCCAGCCCTCGTTCTGCGCCGCGATATACCGCTGCTGCGCCGTATTCGCCATCTCCATCGGCACCCGCAATCGCCGCCCCATATCCGTCGCAAGCCCCACATCCTTAGCTGCCAGATCCAGCTGAAACCCCGGATCGAAGTTGCCCTGAAACAGCCCCGCCGGAAACGCCTGCATTGATTGCGTATTCCCCGAACTCCCCTTCACCGCGTCAAACAGCGTCTGCGGATCCACCCCCGCCTTCACCCCAAGACTAAACGCCTCCGACAGCAGCACCCCCACGCTCAGCCCTATCAGGTTGTTCACTATCTTGCAGACGGCCCCCGCGCCCAGCTCGCCGCAGTACATCACCTTATCCCCGATGCGATCCAGCACCGGCTTGCACCGCATATACGCCTCATGATCGCCGCCCACCATCACGCACAGCGTAGCCGCCTCAGCGCCCCCAGTGCCGCCGCTCACCGGCGCGTCCAGCACCGCCAGCCCGGCCTCGCCCGCCGCCGCGCTTATGCGATATATCGTATCCGGATCCGTCGTGCTCAGGTCAAACAATACGCTCCCCCGCCGCGCGCCGCTCACTATCCCGCCCTCGCCCAGCGCCACCTCCTCCACATCCTGCGGACGCGGCAGCGACGTAAATATCACATCGCACTCCGCCGCAACCGCCGCCGGGCTATCCGCCCACTCCGCCCCCATCCCCACAAGCTCATCCGCCGACTCCCTCCGTATGTCAAACACCCGCATCTCATACCCGCCCAGCGCGATGTTGCGCGCCATATGCCTCCCCATAAATCCCACCCCGATAAATCCCACTTTCATAATCCCCATCCTTATCTGTTCGCTTATGTATTTGCCTTGCGTCTGATTTGCGATTGCCTTGCCATTGATTTGCAATTCCCTTGCGATTAACGCGGGGAATTTCGCAAGGGAATGATAAAGGGCTTGCGCGGCGCTGACAAGCCGTTGACGATTGTGGCGGTGATGCTTGGGACATCCCAGCCCCGCCGCTTTCCAGCCACAAAGCCGCCCCAAAAACCTTTGCCCGCGCGCGCATAAAATCCCAAAGTGGGGAATAGCATCTAAATGGCAAATGGAATAATAATCAGCCTAAGACTGCAGGGGGCAGCAATGAACATCAGAACACTCCACAAGAAAGCCGCCGCCCTGGCGCTGTCAGGCGCGCTCATAGCCGCATTGATAGCGACCGCATGCGCCGCATCCCCGCCGCAAGACGCTACCGACACCGCGTCGTCAACAGGAACTCAGGCACAGCAATCGGCAGCAGCCGCCGCTCCCACATCTGCGCCGCCAACCCAAGCGCCCACGACAGCGCCGGCCACTCCCGCAGACACCCCCACGTCCGTCCCATCCAAGCCCACGCCCGAACCTGCCGCCATCGCATCCCACGCCGTCGTATCCCCCGCAACCGGCGACGAACCCACCGTCCCCGAAATAACCCGCATCTCAAGCTGGATAAACTCCGACCCGTTCACATTCGAATCCCAGCGCGGCAAAGTCGTCCTTGTGGACTTCTGGACATACACCTGCGTCAACTGCATCCGCACCCTGCCCTACCTCAAAGCCTGGCACGAAAAATACGCCGACGCCGGCCTTGTCATCGTAGGCGTCCACACCCCTGAGTTCGAGTTCGAAAAGGACAGGGAAAACGTCGTCAACGCCGCCGAAGAGTTCGGCGTGGAATGGGCGATAGCCCAAGACAACGACTTCGGCACCTGGCGCGCCTTCCGAAACCGCTATTGGCCCGCCAAATACCTAGTGGACAAAGACGGCCTCATACGCTACACCCACTTCGGCGAGGGCGCTTACGACGAAACCGAACTCTGGATACGCGGCTTGCTGGAAGAAACCGGCGCCGACCTAACCGCCATCCCCGAGAACACCATCCCCGAACCCCGCCACGCCGTCGACCTGCGCCAAAAAGACCGCGAAACCGGCCTCACCCGCGAACTCTACGCCGGCTTTGACCGCAACTACGGCGCGCTGCTGTCATCAACCCCCTATGTCCTCCACCGCGAATACTACGAAGAAGAGGGGCAAGAAATCCTCTACACCGACCCCGGCGACTACCGAAACCACTTCCTCTACCTGCAAGGCTTGTGGCGCAACGACGCCGAGCGCCTCGTGCATGCCCGCGAAACCGAAATGTTCGAAGACTACCTCGCCGTCAAATTCAACGCCACCAGCGTCAACGCCGTAATGGCGCCCGTCAACGGCAACGCCTACCGCGTGCGCGTAATCCTGGACGGCAAGCCCATCGCAATGGACGCCGCCGGCGCCGACGTCGAGTACGACCCCGACGGCAACGCCTACATCCGCGTTGACCAAGCCCGTATGTACAACATCGTCAACCTATCCGAATACGGCGGCCACGAGCTCAAACTCAGCTCCAACTCCGCCGAATTCTCCCTATTCGCCTACACATTCGGCGCATACGACGGCGGCGAACCCGCGCCCACAGGCCCCAACGGCTAAGACGCGCCGGGCGGCGTCGCATCACCCCCTCGCGGCGTCGCCCGCATCACCCAATTCACGGCTACCAGAGAGGCGATTGCGATATGAGACACAAAGCGCTTTGGGCGGCAACAACGGCGGCGCTACTGGCATTGGCGCTCGCGGCAACGCTAGGCTGCGGATCTATGCCGGGAATGGCGGGACAGCCCGCATCGGACAACGCGGCGGAATCTGAGAACGCCGCCACCGACCGCCCCGACGAAGTCGAACTCATAAAAGGCCCCGTATCCCCCGACGGCCTCCAAGCCATATTCGCCACCCCCGACATATCCGCCGGCGAGCAGCGCATCGCCGTAGTCCTCACATCCGAACAGGGCTTGGTTCGCTCCCCCCTAGCCACGCTCACCTCATTCTACTACCCCGACGGCTCATCAGAGGGCGAGCGCCGCGATGCCGCCGTAGCCGAATTTCGCCCCTTCCCCCTAGGCACGCGCGGCCTCTACGCCGCCCAAATGAACTTTGACGCCCCCGGCGACTGGGGCTTGGAAATCGCCGTCATAGACGAAAACGCCAACACCCTCCGCGCCAACCTGCGCTTTGATGTCCCTGCCCAAACCATCGCCCCCGCCATAGGCGCGCCCGCCCCTGCCAGCGCCAGCAAAACCATCCACGACACATCCCTAGACGACCTCACCACCGGAACCCTGCGCGATACCGATCTATACCAAATCAGCATAGCCGACGCCATCCAATCCGACCTGCCCGCCGTCATCGTAATGGCAAGCCCCGCCTTCTGCACCAACGCCGTATGCGGCCCCCAGGTAGACGTCCTCAGCCAACTCAAAAACAAACACCCCGGACGCGCCCACTTCATCCACATAGACTTCTACGACAACCCCTCCGAAATCCAGGGCGACCTAACCCGCGCCCGCCTATCCCCCACCGTCCGCGAATGGAACCTCCCCAGCGCCGAATGGTCATTCATCCTAGACGCCTCCGGCACAATCCGCCAGCGCTTCGAAGGCTTCGCCCCCCTAGACGAGCTAGAAGACTCTCTCCTGGACGTCCTAGGCTAGGTTGCCGCGCCCAAATTTGAAAATAACCCTTGACACCTGCTATCCTACCCATTATTCTTAATACGAACAAATTATCAACAAACCCACTCAAAAGTTTTTTGCTACTTTTTTCTAAAAAAGTAGAGTCCCGGCGGGGAGGCTTGGAGGCAACCAACATGACAACCGCAACCGCAACCCACGAACCCCTAACGGAAGAGCGAATCGCATCCGAACAAGCCCGCGTGCGCCACAACCTAGCCACATTCGTCAACCAACTAACCAACGACGGCGCTGACATAGCCCAATTCCTATACGACACCGTCCAAGGCGAATACCCCGACGCCAAGCACCACCACCGCCAAAACGCCGCCCGCGACCTAGCCGTTATGAGCGGCAAACTCCCCCAAGACACTCCGGGATCCGCCGCCCGCGTCGTCCGCGAAGAAGACATGCCCAAACCCAAAACCCCCAAAGTAACCCTAAAGCAAATCATCAACAAACCAATAGGCGCATACATCCGCGAGAAAACCGACGACTGCCGCGACCTCGCAACCGAATACTACAACATCCTATTCCCGCGCCCGGTCTTCGAAAGCGCCAACCCCGACGAAAAAAAATACCAAAAAGCCACCCGAATCCGACCGCATCACCAAGTAGCCGCGCTCAAAGAAATGATGAAACGCAGCATCGGCAGCCGCAACCCATACGCCTACGCGGAAACCTCCGCGATGGAAGAAAAAATGCTCAACAGCAAGCTAGGAACCGAAATGCGCCTGGCAATGGACAAGGGCATGGGATACGCGCGCTACATGTTCGAAATCTTGGAAAACGACAAAACCGACCGCTGGGGCAACATCATAACCGACCCATTCACCCAGACCCACCGCATCTGGGCGCTCAACGAACTCTGCCGCATGGGCGCCGACATCCCTTGGGAACACATAACCCCCGAGGCGATAGACACATTCTTCCGCGACCTCCACGCCAAAGAGCGCCGCCAGGCGGAACGCCTCCTAGCCCAGCGCCAACAATCCGCCGCCACCGACCTCACCCCTGAGCAAAAAGCCGAAGTCCTAGAAATGTTCGAAGAAATGCAGCGCCAAGCCGACGCCAACGACCGCAAAGCCGCCCAAAAAGCCAAGAAATCCGAAAAGAAAGCCGCCAAGAAATCCGACAACACAGACACCACTAAGGACGTCAGTGCCGACCCTGACACGCCCACCAACGTCCCCGACACCCCCACAACCCGCGGCGCCACCGCCGTCGCCAACGCCCTAGCCCGTCACCCCGAGGTGGACTTGGACACAGCCTTGGAAAACCACCACTCCACCGCCGGCATCCCCAAAGAAAACCTAACCCACGAACAAATCTACGACGCCATCACAGCCGAGGCGAACTTCCAAAAACGCCAAGCCATAATCCAAAGCCGCCTGCGCCCGGATAACCCCGACGCGCCTGAGGACGGCCCCGACCCCAAAACCCGCAGTCCCTAACCCCCGCAAATCCGCGGCGTAGCCGCCCCCAAAAGTTTTTTGCTACTTTTTTCCAAAAAAGTAGGGCAGCCCATTGCCCCCGTACCCCCGCTTGCCCCCCACGCGCCCATCCCCCGCGATTGGCGCAACTCCGCGCGTTTGGCTACCACGCCCCCATCCCCCGATTGCATTGCGCCCCCCAAATTGATACTCTGTATATGACATATCAAGACAACCCACGCCCCCTTTCGCGCCACAACCCGCGCAAAGGTGGCAAACACCCCAAGCCGGTCAGCGGCTGGAAAGGCGGCGCTATTATGCAAATAGTCTTCAACGAGGCGGTCAAGCAGCTGGAAAGCGATGCCCCCATCGTAGTCGCCACCGTCATCGGCACAAAGGGATCCACCCCCCAAAAGCCCGGCTCCAAGCTGCTAGTCCGCAACGACGGCAGCGGCGTAGGCACGCTCGGCGGCGGCTGCGTGGAGGGCGACATCTGGTTCGCCGCAAGCGAACTCCTCAAGCGCGGCGGCAGCGCCGAATACCGCGAATACCAACTCAACGAAGACCTCGCCGCCGAAGACGGCCTAGTATGCGGCGGCACGATGTTCTTCCTCATAGACCCCGTCTATAAGCCCGACCAATACCTCAACTGCGCCAAAGAAATCGAAGACGCCTACGCCGGCGGCAGCCCCGTCGCCCTCGCCAGCCTCATCCGCGCCGCCGACTCCCCCGACTCCGGCGACAGCGGCATCGGCGCGAAACTATTCATCCGGCAAGACGGATCCACCGTCGGCAGCCTAGGCAGCCCCGCCCTAGACCAAAGCGCCCTCCAAGAGGCGTTTGAACTCATGACGCACGGCAAAAACAAATACGTCACTGCCCCCAACGGCGCGGAATACTTCATAGAGGCGTACACCACCCCGCCGCAGCTCGTCCTATGCGGCGGCGGCCACGTCTCCAAATCAATCGCCCCCCTCGCCAAGACGCTCGGCTTTCGCGTATTCATCACCGACGACCGCCAAGAATTCGCCAACCCCGACCGCTTTCCCGAGGCGGACATCATCGTCGCCAAAAAGCCCGAAGACGCGCTCGGCGAACTCCCCATAAACCCCAACACATTCATCATCGTAGCCACGCGCGGCCACCGCTACGACAACGTAGCCCTAGCCGCCGCCGCGAACACGCCCGCCAAATACGTCGGCTTGCTCGGCAGCAAGCGCAAGATCATCCTAATCTACGAAGACCTATTCCGAATGGGCATCCCTGCCGCCCGCATCCGCGAACTCCGCGCCCCCATCGGCTTGGACATCGGCGCGCGCACCCCCGAAGAAATCGCCGTCAGCATAATGTCCGAAGTCCTAATGTTCCGGCTAGGCGGCGACGGCAGCGTAATGAAACTCGAAGAGCGCCTCATCCGCCGCATAGAGAACAAGCGCGGCGCGGCGTCCGCGGCGGCGGCGGACTAGCCCAATGCCCGGCGTATCCGCAATCCTGACCGCCGCCGGCGAATCGCGTCGCATGGGCAGCCCCAAGCCCCTGCTCCCCTGGCGCGGCGACACCCTCATCCGCGCCCAAATACGCGCCCTGCTCGACGCCCCCGTCGCCGAAGTCATCGTCGTCCTCGGCCACAAAGCCCACGCCATAACCCCCACCCTAGCCGACCTGGACACCAACCGCGTCCGCTGCGTAACCAACCCCGACTACCTGCAAGGCAAAACCACATCCATCAAAGCCGGCCTGAGCGCCGCCAGCCCCGACGCCGACGCCATCCTGCTGCTCGCCGTTGACCAGCCCCGTCCGCCCGCCCTCATACGCGCCGTCATAGACGCCCACAACGCCGGCGGCGCGCTCATCACATCCCCGCGCTACCGTGGCCACGGCGGCCACCCGCTCATATTCGCCGCCGCCCTGCGCCCCGAACTCGCCCGCATCACCGAAGACAACCAGGGCATCCGCCAAGTCTTCCAAGCCCACCGCCGCGCCGTCCGCGAACTCCCCATAGACGACCCCATAATACGCCTTGACCTAAACACCCCCGCCGCCTACCGCCAAGCCCTCCCTTTATACGGCATCCCGCCCTCCCCTGCGACGCGCACGGCCCCAATGCGCTATAATAGCATCCAGAACCCAACGGGGAGCGCCCTCTGATGACCACTATACACTTCAGCACAACCGGCGAACTGCTGCACATCCTGGACGACTATCCGGAAGTGCTAGCCGAGCTCCGCCGCAAGCTGCTCACCGACGACCTGCTCGCCATGCCCGAAAGCGTCCGCGCCATCCGCGAAACCCAGCGCGAAATGCAAGAAACCCAGCAGCGCATCGCCGACCTCCTAAACCAAACCGCCGAGCGCCTAGACGCCCTAGAGGCCCGCCAAGCCCGCACAGAGGCCAACCAAGCCCAATCCGACGCCCGCCTAACCCGCATAGAGTCCAGCCAAGAGCGCATGGAGGCTAGGCAAGACCAATCCGACGCCCGACTAGAGCGCATAGAAACCAAGCAAGAGCAATCCGACGCCCGCCTAACCCGCATAGAGTCCAGTCAAGAGCGCATGGAGGCTAGGCAAGACCGCATGGAGTCCACCCAGGCCGAAATGCTGGAATGGCAAACCAATGCGGACAAGCGCTTTGACCGCATAGAGTCCAGTCAAGAGCGCATGGAGGGTACCCAGGCCGAGATGCTCCAATGGCAAGCCAATGCGGACAAGCGCTTTGACCGCATGGAGGCCAGGCAAGAGCTCATGGACGGGAAGTTGGGCAATCTGACTGGCGAGGCTTTGGAACGACGGGCAATAGACGACTTCTATCATGTGGCGCGCAGCGAATTCGGCGTTGCGAGGACAGAGATGATCCATGTCTCGACACGTCATCTCCGAACTATTTCCAACCGGCTTGTAGAGCCGTATGAAGCCAGAATTGACGCTGCCAAGACAAACGGACTTATCACAATCGATGAAGAATTTGAACTAAATCACGCCGACTTCGTCGCGCGCGGCTACTCCCGGCAAGATATGACTCCCGTCTGGTTCGTAGCGGAAGTATCCGGCACCATAGCCTTCGACGACATCCGCCGCGCCCACGAGCGCGCCGACATACTATCCCGCGCCCTATCCGAAACCGTCATTCCCGTAGCATACGGCCTCCGCGTATCCGACCGCCTCCGCGTCGTCGCCGAAACGCGCGGCGTCAGAATAGCCATGCGCCCGCAGCCCGACGAAAACTACACATAGCCGCCAACCCGCGCCACACAACCACCGTCGCAATCACATCCTGATTTCTGACGAGTAACAATCACCCAAAACCCACCCGGAAAGCGATGCCACAATGGTACATCCAAGCAACCTGTGGTTTGATACCATAGATGAGCAGCTCGCCTATTCTGCGAACATGATATTGGAAGATCAGGCGCTAGACGATTTCGAGCTTGTGGCGCTCCAGGAATTCGGCGTTGCTAGGACGCGGATGATCCAGGTCAGAGCAGGTAGCCATTGCATTATTCCCAATCGGTTTGCCGAGCCGTATAGAGCGAGACTTGAAGTTGCCGAGGCAAACGGCCTCATCACATACGAGGAAGAACTTGAACTAAGGAGCGCCGACGTCGTCGCTCGCGGCTACTCTCGCCAGGACATAAGGACACCCATCTGGCTTGTTGTTGAAGTATCCGTCGCCATAACCCCCGGCGACATCCGCCGCGCCCGCGAGCGCGCAGACATACTATCCCGCGCCCTAACCCTTTCAGAAACCGTCATCCCACTAGCATACGGCATCCGCGTGTCCGACGAGATCCGCGCCCTCGCCGAAGAGCGCGGCGTCCAAATAGCCCTACAGCCGCCGCCGCCCGACGATAAAGACAACTACACATAGCCGCCGCCCACAGATACCCGCGCAGTCACGCAACAATCCGATAAACCCGATTAAACCCACCCCACGCGCTTTGCCACACCGTCCCACCACCTACCCCACCTCCCCCCACGCCCGCCACGCCTCCTCCAGCCGCGTCTGCGTCTCCGCGTACTCCGCCCCCAGCCGCGCTATCTCCGCTACGCTCTGCCGCTCCGTAGCCCTCCGAAGAGCAGCGTCTATATCAGCAAGCCGCGATTCCAGCTCCCCGATAATCCCCTCATAATCCGGCGGCGCATCCCGCTTAGCCCGCTCCCTTTCAGCGGCAGACGCCCGCCGCCTTGCCGCCGCGCCGCGCGGTTTGCCGACCGACGCCTTGCCGCCGCCGTCCTCCGCCACATCCCGCCCGCGCATCCAATCCTCAAACCCGCCCTTGAACAGCCGCGCCGCGCCGTCCTCCACAACCCAGAGCTGCGTGGCGAGCGCCGAAATCAGCCGCCTGTCGTGCGAAACGAACAGCAGCGTTCCCTCATAAGACTCCAGCGCCGCCTCCAGCGCCTCGCGGCTGGGTATGTCCAAATGCGTGGTCGGCTCATCCAAAACCAGCATATTCGGCTCGCTTATCAGCAGCCGCGCCAGCGCCAAACGGCTGCGCTCGCCCCCGCTCAGCGCCGATACCCGCTTGAACACATCCTCGCCCCTGAACAGAAACCGCGCCAGATAATTCCGCGCCTCCGGCAGCCGCAGATTGCGTATGTCCAACAGCGCGTCAATCACCCGCGCGCCCTGCGGCAAGTCGCTGCTGCCCTGTGAATAATATCCAGGCTCGACATTATGCCCCAGCCGCGCGCTGCCCGCTATCGGCGGCGTCAGCCCCAGCAGCGTGGCGACCAGCGTACTCTTGCCCACCCCGTTGCTGCCCACTATCGCCGTCCGCGAACCCCGCTCCAGCTCGGCGTCAGCCACTTGCAGCAGCGATACGCTCTCGCCGCCCTGCCGATAGCCCACTCTCAGATCGCTAGTCCTGACCGCCACGCGCCCCGTGCGATTAGCCGATACCCCGCCCAGCCGTATGGCGTCATTCGTCTGCGGCTTTTCAATGCGCTCCAACCGCGAGAGCCGCGTAGCCCGCCCTCGCGCCTCCCGCGCCCGCTGACCCGCCTTATACCGCCGTATGAACGCCTCTTCCCGCGCGATATACTCCTGTTGCCGCTCATATTCAACCTGCTGACGCCGCTCCATATCGGCTTTCAGCGCGCGATATTTGGCGAAATTCCCCGTATAAGCGCGCAGCCGCCCCGTATCAAGTTCCAATATCTGCGTGGCGACCTTGTCAAGAAAATAGCGATCGTGAGACACCACCATAAACCCGCCCGCGAACCGCGCCAAAAACGCCTCCAGCCAGTCCAAGCCCTTAAAGTCCAGATAGTTCGTCGGCTCGTCCAAAATCAGAAAGTCCGGCTCCGACAGCAGCGCCTTGGCGAGCGCCGCCCGCGTGCGCTCGCCCCCGCTTGCCGATTGCGCCGGCGTGTCAAGCGTCCTATCCGGCAGCCCCACGCCGTCCACCACGCGCTCCAGCCTGTGCTGATAATCATACCCGCCCAGCGCCTCATACTCTTGCAGCAGCGCGTCATATCGCCGCTCGGCGGCCCGCCGATCGCCGCCCGACTCCGCCTGTATATCAAGCGCGCTCGCCGCCAGCCCGTCCTCCACCTGACGCAACCTTGCGAAAGCCAGCATTACCTCATCCCGCAACGTCCCCTCCGCCGACTGCGCCGGCGCCTGCGGCACATACCCCACGCGCAACCCGCGCCGCCAAGCCACCGCCCCCTCATCCGCCGCGAGTTCCCCCGTCAATATGCGTATCAGCGAAGTCTTGCCGCCCCCGTTCGGCCCAACGATCCCTACCCGCGCATCCTCCTCCACCTGAAAATCAACCCCCGCGAATATCTCCACCTCGCCGTAAAGCAATCTCAATTGTGATGCGGTAACCGCCGGCATAAGCCATCCTGATAATTCGTATTTCGCGCGCGCTACAAAAGCGCCGCCCCATCAATCATACCACTTCACCCCTATCCATACCCTTTGCCCGCAACTCGCGCCGCCAGACGCGCTCAAAAGCTTTGTTCACTTTTGGAGAAAAGTGGCGGCGATCCCCGCTATCCCTCATCCGAATACGCAAGTGAAAACACCCTCTCAGGCTTCCACATCCGCAACCCGGCGTCATACTTCACGCTCGCCAAGAACCGCCCATCCGCCGAATACGCCCGCGCCCGCGCATCCGGCTGCGCCGCCGGCCCGCCCTCTATCGCCCGCCCATTGCGTAGCAGCTCTTCGCTATGCTTGCTCACCACCAGCGCCGGCAGCGACTGCAGCGCCACATCCGGCGCATGCGTTATCGCCCGCCAATCCCCCGAGGCGAACCGATCCTCCGCCTCCTCAAGCGATACCGCATCATCAATCCCAAACGCGCCGCATTGCAACCTTGTCAGCGACTTCAGGCTGCCGCCGCATCCCAGCGCCTGCCCCAAATCGTGCGCCAGCGACCGCATATAAAAGCCCCTGCCGCAACTCACCCGAATAGTGGCGATAGGCGGCGTCCAATCTTCCAAAACCACCTCATGCGCCACCACTTGCCGCGCCTCTCGCTCCACCTCAACGCCCGCGCGCGCCAGGTCGTACAGCCGCTTGCCGTCGCGCTTCAGCGCGCTGTACATCGGCGGCACTTGCCATATCTCGCCCGCGAACCGCGCCGCCGCCGCCGCCACATCCGCCTGCCCGATGCCCATAGCGTCCGCCCGTGCCGTAACCTCCCCCAGCGCGTCATACGTCGCCGTACTCACCCCCAACTCCACCTGCCCCCTATACGCCTTGCCCGCGTTAATCAGATCCTCCATCATCCGCGTAGCCTGCCCGATGCACACAGGAATAACCCCCGTGGCAATCGGATCAAGCGTGCCGGCGTGCCCTACGCGCCGCTGACGGCTCGCCCGCTTGACGCGCCGCACAACATCCATAGAGGTAATGCCATACGGCTTGTCTATATTCAAAATGCCGTCTATGCGCGGCTTATTGGACTTAGGCATCGCCGCCCGCCTCAGAGCCAGCGCCGCCCTCATCAGCGCCGCTTTCCCCGCCATCTTTATCGGGAATAGATACGGGCGCGTTACTCGCAATCATCCGCTGCATCTCGGCGCCCTTTTCTATGGAATCGTCCATCCGAAACGACAAGAAAGGCACATACTTAAGCTTCAGGTTGCGCTTCATTTCGCGGTGAATATACCCGCCCGCCGCGTTCAGCGCGTCCATAGCGTCGCGTTTGGCGTCGGCATCCCCCAGCACGCTCACGAACACCTTCGCGCGCCGCAAATCCGACGATGTCTGCGCCTCCGTGACGCTAATCAGCGCCCTAAGCCGCGGATCGTTCAGCTCCGTAGCCACAATGCGGCTAATCTCTTCGCGCACAAGCGTATTCACCCGCCGCATCCGATGTGGCGTCTGCGCCATAGCCAACGCCTCCTTTGCTTGTTTGATTTTGACGCCAATCCGCCAAACCCGCCTTGAAACTCCCCGCCCGCGCGGGCATAACCGACATGCCTACCCGTAACAACCCATTGCCGCCACACCTCCGGCTAACAGGCGTCGTCTCGTCTATCCGGCCTCGTCTCCTAACTCCCCAAACCGCTCCCTAAAACGGCGCAACTCCTCTGCCATCCGCCGCCTCTCCGCCGCCTCAGCCTCAGCCCGCGCCTCAGCCGCATCCGCCCGCGCAGCCTCAGCGCGACGCCCCGCAAACTCATCCTCGTAGCTGCTCAGGTAAAGCCCCGTAACGGGGTCGTACATGCTCAGCTCTTCATACTCCCAGCAGAGATACAACCCCAAAACGTCGCTATACCCCCGCGCCCGATCATCGTCCAGCCACTCCACGCGAATGGACTGATACGCCCGCCCCACGAGCCTATCCCCCGCAAGCGGCGCGTCGTGATACCGCCCGCCGCTGGAGTCAAACCGCCAGTACTCGCGCACGCCGTAGCGGGCGTACGTCTCGCGCTTGTGCGTGTAATCCGCCTTGCCGGTGGTCTTAGACGCCACCTCCAGCGCGAAGTCGGGCGGCTTGCCGTGGTTCTCAATTGAATACCCATTCTCGGCGAGAACCAGAGCTACGTCGCAGTCAAACGCCACCACCATATCGGGGATGCGCTTGTCGTCTAGGTTGCTCAGGCTTGGCGCGACCGGGCATTCGCCGTACACCAGCGTGGTTTCTTTGTTGCCCAGATGCTCCCTCAGCGCGGCGAACAGCGTGGGCCTGTGCAGATAGGTATGGTTTTGCATATCATCCCTCGGCGGATAATCCGGGAACGCGGCGGGCTTGTCCGCCGTTTCTATCGTTTCCACCGGCATAGTCGCTTGATTGACCATAACGAACCTCTCGTCGGTTCTAATCGTAGATCTTTCACTACAAGTATAGGCGTTTGAATCCCCCGCGCATAGCGCAATGCCGCCTATACCTAATCAGTAGCCCCCGCGCACATCCATAACAACCCACTTTGTGCCACCCTTTCGGCTAACAGGCGTCATCCGGCTTACTCTGCCTCGTCGCCCAAATCCCCAAAGCGCTCCCTGAAACGGCGCAACTCCTCTTCCATTGCCTCAGCCCGCGCCTCAGCCGCATCCGCCCGCGCAGCCTCAGCGCGACGCCCCGCAAACTCATCCTCGTAGCTGCTCAGGTAAAGCCTCGTTACGGGGTCGTACATGCTCAGCTCCTCATACTCCCAGCAGAGATACAGCCCCAGAACGTCGCTATACCCCCGCGCGCGCTCATCATCAAGCCATTCCACGCGAATGGGCTGATACCGCCGCCCCACAAGCCTATCCCCCGCAAGCGGCGCGTCGTGATAACGCCCGCCGCTGGAGTCAAATCGCCAGTATTCGCGCACGCCGTAGCGGGCGTAAGTCTCGCGCTTTTGCGTGTAATCCACCTTGCCGGTGGTCTTAGACGCCACCTCCAGCGCGAAGTCGGGCGGCTTGCCGTGGTTCTCAATGGAATACCCATTCTCAGCGAGAACCAGAGCTACGTCGCAGTCAAACGCCACCACCATATCAGGGATGCGCTTGTCCCTTAGGTTGCTCAGACTCGGCGCGACCGGGCATTCGCCGTACACCAGCGTGGTTTCTTTGGCGCCCAGATGCTCCCTCAGCGCGGCGAACAGCGTGGGCCTGTGCAGATAGGTATGGTTTTGCATATCATCCCTCGGCGGATAATCCGGGAACGCGGCGGGATTGTCCGCCGTTTCTATCGTTTCCATCAACGCGGCTGCTTGATTGACCATAACGAACCTCTCGTCGGTTCTAATCGTAGATATTTGGCTACAAGTATAAGCGTTTCAATCCCCCGCGCATAGCGCAATGCCGCCTATATCTAACCGACATCCCCCGCCATTATACCAACTTTTCACCCATCAATCCCCTATCGCCATCCCCGCATCCGCGCCATTATCGGCAACGAATAACCGCTATCCCGCTCAAATCTATGGTAAAATTCAGCCAACAAAATCTATTTTGAAATATGAAACGGGTGAGACAATGGCAAACAACGATACGCACGACGAAATCCTGCGCCGCGCAGCCGACGCCGGCGCCCATCTTATCTCATTCCTGTGGTGCGACAACGGCGGCATCATTCGCGGCAAAGCCACCCACATCGACGGCTTGCGATCGCGCCTCCGCACGGGCATCGGCACAACCACCGCTATGCAGGCGATGACCGATATGGACCAGCTCCAGGTCGTCAGCGGCACGGGACCCGCCGGCGAATTCCGCCTAGTCCCCGACGCCGGCACATTCACCCACCTGCCCTACGCGCCCAAGCGCGCCCTGATGCTCTGCGACCTCATCGCCGCCGACACCCGCGCCCCATGGCCCGCATGCCCCCGAGACTTCCTCAAGCGCGTCCTCGCCCAAGCCCAAGACATCGGCTTGTCGTTCCAAGCCGCTATGGAACCCGAATTCTACCTCGCCCACCAAGACGGCGACGGCTATCGCCCCATAGACGAGAGCCTGGACAACTCCAGCCTCGGCATGACGCCCGCGCGGGACATCGTTGACGAAATCATCGAGGCGCTTGTGGCGCAGGGCATTGGCGTAGAGCAGTATCACACCGAACTTGGACACGGCCAGCACGAGCTCAGCATAACCCACGCCGCCGCCCTGCGCGCCGCCGATAACCACCTCATCTACCGCGAAACCGTCCGCAATGTGGCGTACAAGCATGGCGTCATCGCCTCATTCGCGCCCAAGCCGTTCCCCGACCAGGCGGGCAACGGCTTGCATATCCACATCAGCGCTTGGGACGCCGCCGCCAACACAAACCTGTTCTACGCCCCCGACGGCGACCAGTCCCTCAGCAAAACCGCTTGGCATTTCATAGCCGGCGTAATGGATCACCTGCCCGCGCTCATAGCCCTAACCTGCCCCAGCATGAATAGCTACCGCCGCCTGTCCCCCGGCTCGTGGAGCACCGCCTACGCCTGCTACGGCCCCGACAACCGCGAGGCGGCGCTGCGAATTCCCTCCCCGTTCTGGGGCGCCGAAATGGCGTCAACCAACCTGGAATTTCGGCCCGCCGACTCCAGCGCCAACCCATACATCGCCCTGGGCGGCGTCATCCTGGCGGGCATAGATGGCATCCGCCGCGAACTAACCCCGCGCCCTGAGCAGCGCATAGACACCGACCCCACGCTGCTTGACCCGCAAGACCTCGCCAGTCGCGGCGTCCATCGCCTGCCCCGCTCGCTCCCCGACGCCATCCGCGCCTTGGAAACCGACCCGCTGCTGCTGCCCGCGATGGGCGACCTGCTCGCCCGCTCATACCTAGCCATCCGCCGCGCCGACTGGCGGCACTTCTCCCAATATGACGCCGCCTACGAAATCAAAAACCACTTCCACAAATGGTAGCCGCTTGTACGGCATAAGCCCTTGCCCATAGCCATACCCAAAAATTGTTGGCATCCCCATCCTGCGCCGCCAGCGGGATGCGCTTGCCCCAAACCGCTCCAAAATCGCCGAAACACGAGCGCTATCGCGCTGTATCCCCCGCGAGCGCCTGTGCTATAATCTCGCTATACACACAAGATAGACGCAAGCCGCGACGCGCCCGCGCCCGACGCACACGATCCAGCCCAAAGGACGGCATCCCAATGGCAGAGCGAAATTTCCAAAACCGAACCCTCTTCAAGGGCGATAACCTAGACTTCCTGCGCGGCATGAACAGCGAAACCGTCGACCTTATCGCCACCGACCCGCCATTCAACAAGGACAAAGACTTCCACGCAACCCCCGAAAGCCTAGCCGCCGGCGCCCGCTTTCAAGACAGGTGGCGCTGGAACGAGGACGTCCAGCCCGAATGGGTGGACGAAATCAAGGACGACCACCCGCGCGTGTACGAACTGATAGACTTCGTTATCGGCGGGCTAGGGCGCGATAGCAGGGAGCGGCGCAAGGTTGGCGGACGGGAGGACTTGGCGGCGTTTCTATGCTTTATGGGCGTGAGATTGATAGAGATGCGCCGCATCCTCAAAGACACCGGCAGCCTCTACCTGCACTGCGATCCGACCGCCAGCCACTACCTCAAATCCCTAATGGACGCCATATTCGGCGATAGGAATTTCAGGAACGAGATAGTCTGGGCGTACACAGGCCCTGGATCGCCTAGGATGCGCCAGTTCAACCGAAAGCACGACATCATCTTTTGGTACGCCAAGGGCAGAACTTGGACTTTCAACAGCGATGCGGTTCGCCTGCCATATGAGACATCCACGGTAAGCCGCGGCAGATACGACTCCGCCTCGCCCACGACCGGCGGCGGCTTGCGCGACGTCACGCGCGGCAAAGTGCCGGAGTCATGGTGGCGCGACATCCCCGCCGGCGGCCAAATTTCCCGCAACGAACTGGTCGGCTACCCCACGCAGAAACCCCTAGCCCTCTATGAGCGCATCATCAAGGCATCCAGCAACCCCGGCGATATGGTCTTGGATCCATTCTGCGGCTGCGCCACCACGCCAATCGCCGCCGAGCGCTTGGGGCGTCAGTGGGTTGGGATGGACTTGTGGAAAGAGTCTTACCCCATCGTTATGCGCCGTATGGCAGACAACAGGCAACTGCTCGCCGATCCCGATCCCCGGATTATCTACACCGAAGACGCGCCGCAACGCGACGACGGCGGCGAGGACGCGCCCACATTTGAGTTGCGCCTGCAAAGGCAACGCCCCACAGAGCGATGGCAGCGTCTATCCCACGAAGAGATGCGCCACATCCTAGCCGACGCTCAGGCGTCGGTTGCGGGGCTGGTAGATTGCGCCGGATGCGGCCGCAGCCTTGAGCTAGAGTTCATGGAACTTGACCACATCAACCCGCGCGCGCAGGGCGGCGAAAACTGGATAACCAACCGCATCCTGCTATGCGACCCCTGCAACCGCCGCAATATAGCCGACCTCGCCATCATCGGCCTGCAGCGCCAAAACAGGCGCGTCGGCTGGATGCACAACCCGCAAATCGCCGACAGCGCCCTAATCAGAGCCAACAAGCGGGCGCAAGAAATCGCGCGTGGGGGATAGGCAAATGCGCTATGCTTGGCAACAAGCATAGATAACAAAGGACGGCATCCCAATGTCAACCCGGAACTTCCAAAACCGAACCCTCTTCAAGGGCGACAACCTAGACTTTCTGCGCGGCATGAACAGCGAAACCGTTGATCTCATAGCCACCGATCCGCCATTCAACAAGGGCAAAGACTTTCACGCCACGCCCGAAAGTCTAGCCGCCGGCGCTCGCTTTCAAGACAGGTGGACTTGGGATGATGATGTGCAACCCGATTGGGTGGACGACATCAAGGACGACGAGCCGCGCGTGTATTCGCTGATAAACCATGTGGTAGGCGGCATTGACAACGACCCCAAAACCCGCAAGCGGCTAGGCGGGCGGGAAGACCTTGCCGCGTTCCTCTGCTTTATGGGCGTAAGGCTGATTGAGATGCGCCGCGTTCTCAAAGACACGGGCAGCCTCTACCTGCACTGCGATCCAACCGCCAGCCACTACCTTAAATCTCTGATGGACGCGATATTTGGCGATAGGAATTTTCGCAACGAGATTGTCTGGCACTACGGCAAATGGAGCAACGCCGCCAGGTATTTCCAGCGCAATCACGATGTTATCCTGTTCTACTCAAAGAACAACGGCTACACATTCTACAAGCAGTTCAGCGTTTCGGACGACAAGCGCAAGAAATTGGCGATTGGCTACCAGGTCAATCGCCCCAGCGGCGTCAAGCAACTTATCGTGTACGACCGCGCTAAGGCGGCGGACAAAATCGCCGAGGGAAACTACGACGCCGTTGTGTACAGAGACGACGAAAACCCGGGCGCTTTGCTGCACGATACTTGGAATGACATCAACATCATCAACAGCCAGTCTCGGGAGCGCATGGGCTACCCAACCCAAAAGCCGCTCGCCCTGTATGAGCGCATTATCAAGGCGTCGTCCAATGAGGGCGATATGGTTCTTGACCCGTTCTGCGGTTGCGCCACAACGCCTATCGCCGCTGAGCGGCTAGGGCGGCAGTGGGTCGGGATGGACTTGTGGGATGGCGCGTATGATATAGTCAAGCAGCGAATGGATGATAACAAGCAACTACTCGCCGATAATAATCCCCAGATCATCTACACCGAAGACGCCCCTGTTCGCACCGACGGCGGCGAGGACGCGCCCACCTTTGAATTGCGGATGCAAAAGCAACGCCCAAAAGAGCAATGGCAGAAACTTTCGCACACGCAGATGCGCGAGATACTGATTGACGCGCAGGCGTCGGCAAATGGCCTAGTTGACTGCGCGGGATGCGGCCGCAGCCTTGAGGCGGAGTTCATGGAACTTGACCACATCAACCCGCGCGCCCAGGGCGGCGAAAACTGGATAACCAATCGCATCCTGCTATGCGGCCCCTGCAACCGCCGCAAGAACGCCGACTTGACAATAATCGGCTTGCAGAGGCAGAATAAAAGAGCGGGTTGGATGCACAACCCCCAAATCGCCGATAGCGCCCTAATCAGAGCCAACAAGCGGGCGCAAGAAATCGCGCGTGGGGGATAGGCGGATAGAAATTGGCAACAGAAATGCCCCAAAACGATGCTCCAGCAAACGTTTATCTCGTGAACCTATGGGAGTTCATATGCTTTGCTCTTAGCGTCCAGCACGACAGTGACTTCATAAAAATGCGGCAATCCGTCCGAGACTTGATGCCGTTGTTGGCTGCTGGACAACTATCAAAGTTCGATGTGTTCTATACCCCTGAGTTTCGGGATGGCTTGAACAATGCTGACACTCCCGACAAGGTGTGCGATGATTTCTGGCGTCTTTGCGACGCGCTTGAAAATGGGCTGCCTTTGCCAAAAGGATCTCTTAGGGGCGCACGTAAAATAGCCGACCAAGACCCTTTAGTGGATCTTTGGGGCATCTACCACTTTGGACTTGGCAAGGGCAATGACAGATATACCGTATATGCCTGCTTGGGCTTTCATGACAGCCTTGCTTTGTGTTTTTTGGACGTCAGCCGCCATCCCGATAAAAGGCGGTATAACGAAAAACTGATTGGGCTGCTATCACAGATGCTGGCATATGACCTGTATAAAACAACGCCTTGGGGAGTTTTGCCGTTACCCAGCAATCCTGAATTGACTGTAGAACTCAAGCCTACTGAGATTGAAGAATTGGCTTACAAGACGCAAGGCAATTTGGCGATGGGGTTCAAAGTCGATGGGGCGACAGTATTTCCACAGCCGCTACGGATTGCGATAGTACGAGCCCATAATAGACTGCGAAGGAACGGAATTCTGTGACTATCCAAGTAGATCCCCGTCCCCTCAGCATCCCCCGCTATCACCTCGCGCGGCAGTTCAACCCATCGTCATCGCCCTAGGCAATCCCCCCTACCTCACCCGCTCCGACCGATGCGCCTGCAGCAGATCCCCCTCCTGGAAATCGTTGAACCCCTCCAGCGCCAGGCCGCCCTCAAAGCCTACGTTCACCTCGCGCACATCGTCTTTGAAATGCTTTAGGCTCGCCACAGGGCCCGCGTGTATGCGCCTGCCGTCGCGCAGCACGCTGATGGTGGACGCGCGCGTTATCTGCCCGTCGTTCACATAGAACCCGGCAACCGTCGTGCGCCTGCCCACGCCGAATGTCGCCCGCACCGTGGCGTTGCCCTCCAGCACATCCTCGTACACCGGCTCCAGCAAGCCCGTCAGCGCCCGCTCCACATCCTCCAGCAGGTTGTAAATGATGTCGTAGCGCCGGATTTCCACGCCCTCCTGATTGGCGAGCGCCCGCGCGCCCTGCTCCGGCTCGCTGTTGAACCCGACGATTATCGCCTGCGACGCCATCCCCAGCAGCACATCGCTCTCGGTAATCGCGCCAGACGCCAGATGCACTATGTTCACGCGCGCCTGCTCCGTGCTCAGGTTCGTCAGCGCGCTCTTCACCGCGTCCACGCTGCCCTGCACGTCGGTCTTGATGATGAGATTGAGCGCCTTGACCTCGCCCGCCGCGATGCGCGTATGCACATCCTCCAGCGTCGGCCCCGCCGCCCGCTGCAGCTGCGACTCGCGCTCGCGCCGCTCGGACAGCTGCCGCGCCGCGCGCTCGTCCGGCGTCGCCTCCAGGATGTCCCCCGCCTCAGGAACGCCGCTTATGCCCAGTATTTCGACCGGCTGCGAGGGCGTGGCGCTGCTTATGTGCTGCCCGCCGTCCGCTATCATCGCCCGCACGCGCCCGCGCAGGCTGCCCACCACCACATTGTCCCCCACTTTCAGCGTTCCCGATTGGATCAGCGCCGTTGCCACCGTCCCCCTTGTGCGGTCAATCCGCGCCTCCACCACCACGCCGCGCGCCGCCCTGTGTGGGTTCGCCTTGAGCTCGCTTATCTCGGACACCACCGCCAGGTTGTCCAGCAAATCCTGCACGCCCGCGCCCGTCAGCGCCGACACCGGCACGGCGACCACATCGCCGCCCCACTCTTCTATGAGCAGATCCCGCTCCGCCAATTGCCGCTTGACGCGCTCCGGATCCGACTCCGGCCTATCGACCTTGTTGATGGCGACCACGATAGGCACGCCCGCCGCCTTGACATGGTTGATAGCCTCTTCGGTCTGCGGCATAATCCCGTCGTCCGCCGCTATCACCAGCACCGCGATGTCGGTAACCTGCGCGCCGCGCGCCCGCATCGCCGTGAACGCCTCATGCCCCGGCGTGTCCAAAAATGTCAGCGCCTCGCCGTTGCTGCTCACCTGATACGCGCCGATGTGCTGCGTTATCCCGCCCGCTTCGCCGCCGACCACATTGCTCTTGCGTATCGTGTCCAGCAGCGTCGTCTTGCCGTGATCCACATGCCCCAATATCGTGATGACCGGCGGCCTATCCTCCAGCAGCGCCGGATCCTCCCCGCTTGTGGACGGCACAATAGTGGCGGGCCCCGACTCCTCCTCCAGCGGCAATACCTCAAACCCGAATGAGGACGCTATCTCGGCGACAAGCTCATGCTCCACCACTTCGTTGATGGAAAACATATAGCCGCTTCGCATAAACTCCTTGATAACCTCAATGGGAGTGGTCTGCATCAGCTCCGACAAGTCGTGAACCGCGATAGCCGAGGGAACCTCAAGCGGCTCCAGTTCATAATCGTCGTAATCGTCTTCGTATTGGATCTGACGCTGATCCTCGCCGCTCGCTAGTTCCTGCCGCTCGATGGCGTCGGCTCTGTTAGTCGTAGTCATATGCCTTCTCACTTTCCGAGCGCCGCGCTATCCCTGCGCGCCGGCGCCGCCGTCCTGCGTTTGCGATAGCGGCGCGGATGCCGCCGCGGACAAGTCCGCCGCGATCCGCCGCCACTGCCCGTTGTCTATGTCGGCCCGCAGCGCCCGCGCCAGCCGCCCCGGCCGCAGCGCGTCCGCCGTTCCCGCGCAGCCCGCGCACACATACGCGCCCCGGCCGTTCAGCCGTCCCGACGCGTCCACTTGCGCGCCGCCCTCAGGCAGCGCCACCACGCGCAGCAACTCGCGCTTGGGGCGCTTGTCCCGGCAAGCCACGCAGCTCCGCAGCGGGATATGGCGTCGTTTCGCGCTCATAGGCTACCGCCGCCTCTTGCCGCCGCCGCCCGCCTTGCGCCGCCGTCCACCGCCGCCGCCGCGATTCGCCGCCGGCGCTTGCGACTGCTGATCCGAGCGCCGCCGCCGCCCGCGAGACGCCGTCACGCCGCCGCGCAAGCCCGCGATGTCCTCAGCGAACCGGATCTGCCCCGGCGCATCCTCGCCCCCCGGCGCCGGCCGACGCGCCCTTGCCCGCCGAACCGTCCATATGTCATCCGGCAGATCCCGCAGTGAAGTGGTCTCGGCCTCAGCCGCCGCAACAACCTGCTGATCCGTCTCAGCAGCCGCCTGCCGCGTCTCAGTAGGCAGCGCAATCGGCTGCTCAGCCGCCGGCGCAATCTCAGCCGCAACCTGCCGCTCAGTTTCCACAGAAACCGAATCCGCCCCCACAACATCAGTTGCCACAGCGTCAGCATCATCCGACGCCGCATCATCCGACGCCATCTCAGCCTCCGCCGCCTCTTGCGCCTCCAGCTCCGCGATAGCCGCCTCCAGCTCAGCAAGCTCCGCCGCCTCAGCCGCCCTGCGCGCCTCCTCTGCCGCCGCATCCTCAGCATCAGACACTTCGGCAACATCAGCCGCCGCGTCATCCGCAACAACGACCTCAGCCGCTATCTGAACCTGCTCATCCGCCGCATCTTCATCCGGCGATTCCAACACATCAGGCGCCGCCGCCGCGTCCGCTTGCGCCGCCGCATAAGCCTCGTCCGCCGCGAGTCGCGCTCGCTCCGCCGCCATCATCCGCTCTTCAGCCGCTATGCGCGCCCGCTCCTCCAGCTCCACCTGATACTCCACATCGCTCTTGATGTCCACCTTCCACCCCGTCAGATGCGCCGCCAGCCGCACATTCTGCCCTTCCCTGCCTATCGCCAGCGAAAGCTGCCTTTCGGGAACCACCGCCATAGCCGTATCGTCGTCCAAATTCAGCTCCACCCTGAGCACCTGAGCCGGGCTCAGCGCGTTGGCTACAAACACCGGCGCATCCCTATGCCACTCCACCACATCAATCTTTTCGCCGTTCAGCTCATTGACGATATTCTGTATGCGGACGCCGCGCAGCCCCACGCACGAACCCACCGGATCCACGCCGTCCTGCATAGCCCGCACAGCCACCTTGCTGCGCGAACCCGCCTCTCTTGCGATAGCCTCTATCTCCACCGCGCCGTTAAAGATTTCAGGAACCTCCATCTCAAACAGCCGCCTCAGCAGCAGTTTATCGGCGCGCGAAACGATAAGCTCCAGCCCGCGCGTGGCGGAGCGCTCCACCGACTTCAGCAGAACGCGCATCTTGGTATTGCTGCGATAGCGCTCCGTGGGAACCTGCTCGTGCGCCGGCATAAACGCCTCTGACCGCCCCAGATCCACCGTGATGGCGCGCGGCTCGATCTTCTGCAGCGTAACCAGAAACACCTCGCCCGCCTTGCCCTCATACTGCTGATACACGATGTCCCGCTCGGCATCGCGCAGCCGCTGCATAACCACCTGCTTAGCCGTCTGCGCGGCGATGCGCCCCGGAATATGCGGCATGCTCTCGGTCGTGATAACCTCGCCCAGCTCGGCGTTAGGCTCAATTTGGCGCGCGTCGTCAATGGCGACCTCAGTCCTATCGTCGGTAACCACATCCACCACCGTCTTCAGGATATTCACCGACACATCCCCGGACCCGGGATCCAGCCTCACCGCGACATTCTGCCCTGCGGCGGCGCTATCCCTTTGATAAGTGGAGGCGATCGCATCCTCGATAGCGGACAGCACGCTCTCTTGCGGCAGCCCGCGCTCGGCCGCCAGCTGCGTCAAGGCGACCACAAAATCGCTCTTCGGCATCCTAACCCACCTCCTATATCATATCTATGTGCATCAACCAACGCGCCCTCAATAGCGCGGCCCCTCATTTGTAACAAAAAAAGTGGGCAACATCCCACTTCTCTCGCACAAAAACCGACAGGCGGAACGCCCCCAAAAATTCGCCCCCACGCGAACCGGCAACATTCACACGATAGTATAGCGCTACCCTCAGGCATACACAAGCCCATAGTCCAGTATTCTCAGTATCCAACGCTATTTGAATTTTCACCGGCGCTAAACCGAACTTCAATCCTTAGAATATCGCGTTCACTGGACATCCAAATTTGATGTGATTCAAAATAACGCCGCAGGATGGGAATACCGCGCACCGAGCAGCCTCAGCCACGCGATTGCCCCTATATTTGAAATCCCCCCTTGACACCGCTTGTCCCCCTCCGTTATTCTTATATCAGAACATTTTACCGACACCCACCCAAAAGTTTTTTGCTACTTTTTTCCAAAAAAGTAGGGTCCCGGCGGATGGGAGGCTTGGAGGCAAACATGACAACAGCAACCGCAACCCGCGAACCCATAACGCGGTCAGAGATGCTATCCGAACAGGAACGCATCCGCCACAACCTAGCCCGTCTAGTCAACCAAATCACCAACAACGGCGCAACCCTAGTCCAATTCCTGCACGACACCGTCCAGGGCGAATACCCCGACGCCAAGCACCACCACCGCCAACAAGCCGCCATTGAGCTCTCAGCGATGGGCGGCCACCGCCCCGAAGACATGCCCGGAGCCGCCTACAGCGGCGCCCCCGCCTCCGACGAGAGCAAGCCCGCGTCGCGCCCCAAAAAGCCCAAAATCACAATGAAAGAAATCATCAACTGGGACATCGGCAGGCTCATACGCCAACAAACCAACGACTGCCAAGACCTAGTCGTCGCCCTAAACGAACTAATCCACCCGCCCGCCGTCTTCCCAAGCGCCAACAAAGCCGAGCGCAGATACCAAAAGGCAACCCGCGTCCGGCCCCACCACCAGATGACCGCAATGAAAGAAATCATCAAGCGCGGCGCAGGCAGCCAACACCCCGACTGCGCCATGAAAACCTCCTACTTGGAAGAGCGGATGCTCCAATCCCGCCTATCCCAAGAGATCCGCGACATAACCGACGACTGCCTAGACATAGTGCCGTTCCTGCTCTACGTCATACGCAACCCCAAAATAGACCGCTGGAACAACATCATAGAAGACCCCTACACCCAGACCCACCGCATCTGGGCAATGAAACACCTAATCTGGCGCGGCGTCGACATCCCTTGGGAACACATAACCCCCGACGACATAGCCGAATACTACCGCGAGCTTGAAGAGAAACAGCGCCAAGAGGCGGAACGCCGCCGCGTCGAGCGCAAAACCTCCGCCAAACTCACCCCGGAACAAGAGGCCGAAATCCTAGCCCTATTCGAGCAAATCAACCGCGAAAACGAACAGCGCCAAGCAAAAAACGCCGCCAAGGCCGCCAAGCGCGCCAAAAAAGACGCCAAGAAAGCGGACGCAGACAAAGCCGCCGCGCACGACTACAACAACGCCGCCAACGGCAACAACACAGCCGCCGCCGATAAGGGTAACGACAAGAACGACGACTCCGATGCGCCCACCGACCGCGGCGAAACCGCCGTCGCCAACGCCCTAGCCCGCCACCCCGAAGTCGACCTAGACACCGCCTTGGAAAACCACCACGCCACCGCCGGCATCCCAAAACAAAACCTAACCCACGAACAAATCTACGACGCCATCACAGCCGAGGCAAACTTCCAAAAACGCCAAGCCATAATCCAACGCCGCCTAAACCCGGAAAACCCCGACGCCCCTGCCGACGGAACAGATCCCAAATCCCGCAGTCCCTAACCCCCGCAAAACCGCGGCGATAGCCGCACCCAAAAGTTTTTTGCTACTTTTTTACGAAAAAAGTAGGGCGGCCCCCCTGCCCCCGTACCCCCGCTTGGCCCCCGTGCGCCCTCCCTCGCCGGCGCCCTTATCCCCTCGCGCCGCGCTTGACCCGATTATTCCCACCCCCCACGATTGACAAACCCGCCCCTTGATGCTAATGTCAAACTCTACACATATACTTGCTGTGGCAACGGCGGATGGCGCGTTTCCCAGCCAAAATTCTAGGGAGGGTAGATATGGCAAAATCCGATGTTTTCTATATGGACGCGCATTCGGAATCCACTGAGACCAGCCTCGTGGCGAAGATGCTGACCGTCTTCGACGCGGCGGGGCTGGATGAGATGATCAAGCCCAACGATATGGTCGCCATCAAGGTGCATTGCGGCGAGTGGAACAATACCGCCTACCTGCGCCCGGTCTATGCCCGCGCGCTCGCCGACCGCATCAAGGAGCTGGGCGGCAGGCCGTTCGTCTGCGATACCACAACCTCCAGCTACTCGCCGTGGGGCTCGCGCACTAGCGAGCTGGACATCCTGCTCACCGCCGAGCGCAACGGCTACAACTCCGCCACCCTGGGCTGCCCGTTCATCTGCGCGGACGGCTTTATCGGCACCAGCGACTTCCGCGTGGACATCCCCGAAGGCTACCTGCTCAAAGAGGCGTACGTAGCCCAGGCAATCGCCGCGGCGGACGCGCTTATCACGCTCACCCACTTCAAGGGTCATGGCATGGGCGTCATCGGCGGCGCGCTCAAGAACCTGGGCATCGGCGGCGCAGTCCAAGCGCGGCAAGCTCAATGTCCATATGGGCGGCCACCCCAACTACGGCTACGGCGCGGCGGCGATATTCCATCCGGAGCGATTCCAAGGCAAGGCGAATACGCCCGACTGGGAAATCCTGGAGGACTGCTGCCCGTTTGACCTGTACCACATCAACGAGAAAGACGAGCTGGAGTGGGATCGCGACCGCTGCGCCACCTGCCTCGGCTGCTTTGGCGTTATGGGCCCGCGCGGCCTAGCCGAAATCCCGCCCGTCAACTTCGACGCGGTGGACGTCGCCATCGCCGACGCCTGCCTAGGCGTTGAAAAAGCCGTCGGGCGCGACAAGGTCGGCTACATCAATATGGCGATTGACGTCTCGCCCAAGTGCGACTGCGGCAACCCATTCGGATATGCCCATCGTGCCGCATCTGGGCGTGTTCGCCAGCAAGGACCGCGGTTGCCATTGATATGGCGTGCGTGGACAAGGCGAAAGAGTCGCCCGGCATGCCCGGCTCCGCCTCCGAAATGATGGAGGGCGCATCACCCCGGCGACAACAAGTTCGAGGCGGCGGCCGCCACCTTCCACGGCCAAAGCGAAGTCGCCAGCATCAACACCGGCCACGAAATCGGGCTGGGCAGCCGCGACTACAACCTGATTGTGACCGACCCGCAGCCCGCGGACGTCCACAAGTTCCCCTATGACCGCAGGCCCAGCCGCCAGCGGTTCAAGGAGCGCTTCGAGAAGTTCCAGCCGTTCCCCTACGATCGGCACGACGGCAAGGGCTTCGCCCGCAACGACGAGGTTGACCTGGAGCGCATGAAACGCCACTACGCCCACGCCACAAACGGCGCGCACGGGACTAACGGCACGAATGGCGCAAACGGCCACCACGCCGACCTCGCCGAAATCGACATCCGCGAACTGCAGCCCGCCGACGACGAATAGCCGTCAGGGCCCTGAGGGCGCAATATCCGAAACCACGGGTGACACGCTGCCCGCAGGCGTGTCCCCGTTCTAGCGTTTGCGCTAAAATGAAATACTCGGCGCGGCGAGCGCGAATCCGCGGTTCGCGCTACGAAACTAGCGATAGGGAATAGGAAAACATAGGCGATACGGAGCAATCCATTGATGCTAATGGCATTGGCGATGGCGTTCACGACGGTTCTGCTGGTCGCCAACATCATCGCGGGCAAGATAATCACGCTGGGCGGATGGGAAATGTCCGCCGGCATCATCGCCTACCCGCTGACTTTTCTGATTACGGACACGATAGCGGAGGTGTATGGGCGCAAGGCTACCACGCGCGTGGTGTGGTTCGGGTTCGCCTGCAGCCTGCTGATGGTCGGGCTTATCTACCTTGGCGGCAAATTGCCCGCGTCCGAAGAATGGGCGTTTCAGCAGGCGTATGACGATATATTCGGCAGCACGATCCGCATAGTCGCCGCGTCTATGATAGCCTATCTTGTAGCGCAGAACCACGACGTCTTCGCGTTCCACTTCTGGCGGCGCAAGACAAACGGGCGGCATCTGTGGCTCAGGAACAACGCCTCCACCGCGGTGTCCCCAGCTTATGGACACGGCGCTGTTCACGAGCATCGCATTCGCCGGCGTGTTCAGCGTTGAAACGGTGGTCAGCATATTCGTGGCGGAGTACATCATCAAGATAGCCGCCTCCATCATAGACACGCCTTTGGTATATGGGCTGGTCGGGCTGGTTCGCCGATTTGATGGCGAGAACGCGAGCTTGGCGGACGCCGATCCCGCCGCGCCCGCGCCCGAAAGCGCCGGGTGATTGCCATTGGCAATATCAGCGCATTATCGGCGCGCGGGCTTGACGCAAGCGCGAATGAACGGCACAATATCGCTATGGCGTAACTCGCTTATGCGCCCACTCATACGGCAACTCACACAGCAGACGGAGGATGTAGCAAAATGCCAGTATCCGGACAGGAACTTCTGGAGGAATCCATAGCCAACTGCCAGCAAATCGCGGACGGCTTGGGGACGGTCAATCCCGCATGGGAGGCGTCCATAGTGGAGATCTTGGAGAAGTTTGACGAAATCAGCGACACTTTCTTCTTCAAGACGATGCCCAGCGTTCCCGCGGCGCGAGCGGTGGCGCGCGAATCGTCGGGCGCGCTCTCGCTGCGGCAGAGCGAAGACTGGGACAGCTTCGGCCCCGCCGTAGAGCAGCTCATCGCGTCCTCGCAGAACCTCATAGAGAAGGCGGGGATGAAAGGGGTGACCCTCACATGAGCGCGCCGATTCTGGTCACGGGCGGCGCGGGCAGCGTCGGGCGCATGCTCGTCGAGAAACTGGTTGAGTCCGGGCGGCGCGTCCGCATCTTCGACCTGCCGTTTATGGACTTCGGCGGGCTGGAAGAGCGCGAGGCGATAGAAATCGTCAAGGGCGACATCACCGACGCCGCGCAGGTCGCCGACGCGATGGGCGGCGTTGGCGCGGTTGTGCATCTCGCGGCGTTGCTGCCCCCCAACAGCGAGCGCGACCGCGAGCGCACATTCGCCGTCAACGTGGGCGGCACGCAGAACATCATCGCCGCGATGCGGGCAAACGCGCCCGCCGCTACGCTGATATTCACATCGTCCATCAGCACATACGGCGACACCAGCGCCGAAGAGCCGCCCGTGCGAACCGACCACGCGCAGTCCGCCATAGACATCTACGCTGACAGCAAAATCGTTGGCGAGCGAATGGTGCGCGAATCATCCCTAACCTGGATAGCGATGCGTATCGCGGGCATACAGGTGCCGGCGTTCCTAGAGCCGCCAAGCCCTTGGCCCTTCGTGGCGCAGCAGCGCGTAGAGATGGTTCACCGCGACGACGTCGTTGACGCGCTGTTCGCCTCGGTTGACGCGCCCGCCGCCGCCAACAAGATCCTCAACATCGCGGGCGGCGCCACATGGCAGCTGCGCGGCGAAGACTATGTGCGCGACTACTTCGACTTCATCGGCGCGCCGCTTGAGCTCGCCGAATACCGCGCCGCGCCCGGCTGGGTGGACTGGTATGACACCGAAGAATCCCAGCGCATCCTGGGATACCAAAACAGGCCGTATCAGCATTACGCCGACGAGATGCGCGCGATAGTGGCGGCTATGATGGAAGAGTAACGGGTTCGCCGGCGCTAATGATGGCCGATGCGAAACTAATTGCGATCCAAAGACGGAGGCAATGGCAATATGGCGCTCCAAACCGAAACGCAGACAACCCAACAAAAGATGGATGAGCTCAAGTCCATTCTCGCCGATATGGGGTCGGTCATAGTGGCGTACTCCGGCGGGGTGGACAGCGCCTTTCTCGCCGCCGCCGCCAACGACGCCTTGGGGGGCAAGGCGCTCGCGGTCACCGCTAAGTCGCCCAGCCTGGCGCCCGCCGAGCTGCGCGAGGCGGTGGAGCTGGCGGAGCGGCTGGGCATCAACCACCGCATCGTAGAGACGCATGAGGTTGAGCGCGAAGACTACGCCGCGAACAATCCCAACCGCTGCTTTTTCTGCAAAGACGAACTCTACACCTACCTGAGCGCCTACGCGCGCGAGGAGGGCTATGAGCATATCGCCAACGGCACGAACACCGACGACCTCGGCGACTTTCGCCCCGGCCTGAACGCCGCCAAGCAGTACGGCGTCCGCAGCCCGATGGTGGAGGCCGCCCTGAGCAAGGCGGACATCCGCGAGCTGTCCAAAGACATGGACTTGCCCACCTGGGACAAGCCCGCGCAGGCGTGTCTATCCTCGCGCATTCCCTACGGCTCAATGGTCACCGTAGAGGCGCTCACCCGCATAGCCCAGGCGGAGGAATTCCTGCACGGCCTCGGCATCCGCCAGCTGCGCGTCCGCCACCACGACACAATCGCCCGCATAGAGGTCGAGCCGCAAGACTTCCTCACGCTCACCGACGAGTCGGTTCGGGAACAAGTGGTAGCCAAGTTCCGCGAGATAGGCTACTCGTATGTGACGCTTGACCTGCAGGGATTCCGTTCGGGCAGCATGAACGAAGTGCTGGCGGCGCTTAGGAACAAGAGGGGGTAGGGGCTATGCTTACCGAACAAGACGCCCGCGAAAGCGCGCCTAACGCAGAGAGCGCCGCTGACGACAGGGATCTATATCGGATGATAGGCAGACTTGAGGGCAGGCAGGAAATGCTTGTCAATCAGGTTCGGTCGATTGACGCCAAGCTGAATTGGCTTATAGGGTCGGTGGTAATTGGCGTTATCCTGGTTGTCGCCAGCATATGGCTTAGGGATATGGTGGGCTGAAAATCGCTAGACTACACGCAAGCGGCAAAGATATGAAAGATAAAGCAGCCGAATACCTGCCGCCATTGCGCGATGTCCCATTTGCGCTATCTTACGGATTCATTTGGTATATTGCCTTGTGGATCGTAGATTACCCTGTCCATGAGAGTTTGGGCGTAGTTATACTTGCGTATGTCGCGCTTTGGGTATCGCGCCTTGTAGTTTCTCTTTCGCTTGCCTTACTCGCGCATCAACTATATCGCGCCACGTTGCGGGCGGCGGATAGGCTAGGCGTAGAAATTCCCGATGAACGGACGATATACGCAAACGTCGGGGATCGTTTTATCGTCGTAGCGGTTGCATACTCAATCGCGGCGGTTGCGACTACTTTGGGGGCGTCGTTCATACTGCTAGTCGGCGCAATATCGGTAACGGGATTTCCCTCGCTAGGCGTGGGATTTAGCATAGCGGGATTGCTGCTGCTATGCGCGGGATTGGGCGTCGTCATAGCGTTCTACGCGCGCTCTTACTCCATATTGTCAAAACTTCAAGATACGCCTGATGGCGCGTCAAGCGGCACGCTAAGCGAGCGCGTCGGATACATCAGACATTCTGAGCGGCTGACGCGGTTGCTGTCGGTATGATGATCGTTGACGAACCGGCATTGCCCGGCGCCACCTCCGCCACCCCCATCCCTCGCCCCGCCGCGCGCGTCCTGCTCATAGACGCCCGCGACCGCGTTCTGCTCTTTCGCACGACGCTGCCGCAGCGAGAGGACGCCCGGCTGTGGATTACGCCGGGCGGCGCGCTGGACGCGGGCGAGACGTATGAGCAGGCGGCGCTGCGCGAGCTGTGGGAAGAGACGGGCATTAGCGGCGTTGCGCTTGGCGCCTGCGTGTGGACGCGGCGGCATATCTGGCGCTGGGGGGATGCTTGGAACGATTCTTATGAGCGGTTCTATCTGATGCGCGTCGGTAGCGTGCGCGTGGCGCACGCGGCGCTTGATCCGCTGGAGCGGCGGTATCTGCGCGAGAGCCGCTGGTGGAGCCTGCCCGAAATCGCCGCCGCCTCGCCCGCCGAGACCTTTGTCCCGCGCCGCATCGCCGAGCTGCTGCCGCCCATTATCGCGGGCGAGCCGCCGGCCGCGCCGATAGACGCCGGCGTGTGAGCGGGCGGCATTGTCCAAAAGAACGCGCAAACTCGGTTGACGCTATGGCGGCTGTGATGGCATAATTACGCCTATCCACTGACAAGGCGCAAGCAGCGCCGCCCAAGCAGCGCAGGAGGCAAGCCGCGATGCAGTTTTCGGGAAGACTGGTACTCATCATCGCCCTGGCGATAACCGTTCTGCTGGTAAGCAATATCATCGCAAGCAAGCCGCTGCAGCTCTTCGAATTGCCATTCGAGTTTCTGGGCAGCACATCCGTGGTGGCGTCGGTGTCAATCATCTGCTTTCCGCTGGGCTACATCATCAGCGACGTGCTGACCGAAGTGTACGGCTTTCGGGTGGCGCGCGGCGTGATATGGCTGGGGTTCCTGTGCAACTTCATTATGGTCGCCCTGTTCTGGATCGCGGTGAGCATCCCGCCCGCCGGTTTCTGGGTGGACGCTCATGACGCATACGCGGGCGTGCTAGTCTCGGCGGGCTGGCTGCTTGCGGGCAGCTTCGTGGCGTACCTAGTGGGCGAGTTCGCCAACGCTATGGTGATGGTGGTGCTCAAAAACCTCACAGAGGGCAGAATGCTGTGGCTGCGAACCATAAGCTCCACCATAGTCGGGCAGGGCATAGACTCCATACTCTTCTACGCCATCGCCTTTGGCGTGTCCGGGCTGTGGGGCTGGCAGGCGGCGCTGGGCGGCGCGGTTACCGCGTGGATAATCAAGACGCTCTACGAAGTCGCCGCCACGCCGCTGACCTATCTGGTCGTGGGCTGGCTCAAGCGCACTGAGAAGATGGACGTGTACGACGCGCCCCATTCGCTCAACCCGCTCGGCATATTCGGCGGCGAAGCATCCGACAGCAGAAACGCGGCGGCGGATCCGGCGTAGCGGCGCGCTAGACCGCCGCGCAATCGGCGCAAGCGCCCCGCAATCATATACGCAATCACATTAAGGGGGAGCGGTTCACAAGGGTAAAGGCAAATCGCGCAAATCGTTGGCGCGCGGCGGGCAAGTGGCTAATCGCCGTTCACCGGGCGTCAACTTGGGCTACTTTTGACACGAGCGCCGCGAAAGTGTAGCCTAATGCCTGCCGATTGGGATATAATGCTCTTGGCATTGGAAAGGGCAAGGCGCGCCGAAACCGCCCTCGCGCGTTGGCGGCGCGAGCAGCCTTGAAAAACATAGCCCGCCGCCACGCGGGTTTTATACAAATCTTGTCAAACAACCAGAAAGTTGCGCCCGCAAAGCCTATTATGTTTCGCAAGGTTGTGGTAATGTTTGTAGTCGGGCGTAGGTCGTTCAAACTACATAGGAGGAAAAGACATAGCATGTCTAGGTCTAAGCTTCTCATAACTCTGGGACTAATCCTGCTGATGACGCTGCCGGCGGCAGTCGTCTATGCGGGCGGGCATGGCGAGATAGAAGGCTCCGGCAGCGCCGTTATATCCGACGGCGCGGCGATGAGCGATAAGGTTACATTCACGCTTACGGGCGTCACCGCGCTGGACACCGAGGAGGCCTACGAGGGCTGGCTCATCAACAGCGCAAGCGACGAAAAGATGAGCGTGGGCGTTCTGGGCGTGGTGTCCGGCAAGATAAACCACACGTGGACATCCCCGGACGGCGCCAATCTGCTCGCTATGTACGACAGCGTAGCGGTAACGGTTGAGCCCGTGCCGGACGATGATCCAATGCCCTCCGCCGACATGGCGTTTATGGGCAGCGTGGACGCCGAATCCCTGGCGCACATCCGCCATCTGGTGGTGGCATGGCCGGAAGACGGCGATATGGGCGGCATCCTGACGCAGCTGCAGATGCAAATAGGGATGGCTATGGATGAGATAGCCGAGGCGCAAGCGGCGGACGACGTCGCAACGCTGAGGGCGGAAGTGCAAGCGGCGGTCGACATCATCGACGCCGAAGAGGGCGGCATACTCGCCTTGGCGAAGATGGGCGACGAACACGCCGGTTTCGGCTCCTCCCCCGCGACTAGGCAGTTCGCATCTAAGGTCAGGGACTCCAGCGTCAATGTGGCGCTGTGGGCAATGGACGCCAAAGAGCAGTCCGCCGCCGTTATGGAAGAGGACAGCCTTGATGTCGCCAAGGTGCTGCTGAACATCGTCAACGGCAGGCTTGACGCGGCGCAGAATGGCACAGCCAACAAGGACGGCGCGAAAGCCGCCTATATGCAGGCGCAGCAGATGGCTACATTCACCCTGAGCACGGACGCGCCTCCGCCGCCCGACGAGGGTCCCGACGTTGGCGATGCCTATGTCCCCGTTGCGATGCAACTGATGCTGATCGCGGCGCTCGCGCTGATAGTCAGCGGCGGCGTGACGCTGTACAGGACTAGGCGGCAAAGCCCCAACGCCTAGCCCGCCGGCGCATCCCCAATCCGCGATAATCGCAGAGACTTCATCCGGCATTGCTTGGATGGAGTCTCTGTGCGCGTATTTCGCGGAGTAGCGCAGATTGCGGGCAAGCGCGGGATGTGGCTTGCGGCGGGCGGCTTGCGTAAGGGATCGGGCGGGCGCTATATGGGAATTACGGCATATCAGTTGCATGGTGCGTCTATCGTGCTTGTGGCCGGGCTCATATAACGCGCCGCGCACTATCGGATTGAGGGCATGTTGCCTGTTGCCGCGCTTGCGCCGCTGTTCGGAGATGCGACGGCGCGAGCGCGGTTGCGTGGTATAATTGGGCGCGATGGGGAAATCGCAATCTCAGATAGACGGGGATACGCCGATGCAGCCTAATTTCGCGGATAAGACGGTGTGGACGGGGGATAATCTGGATGTGCTGCGGGGGATGAATTCGGAGTGCGTGGATTTGGTTTATCTGGATCCGCCGTTCAATTCCAATCGCAGTTACGCGGCGCCGGTGGGCAGCGCGGCGGCGGGCGCGGCGTTCAAGGATACGTGGACGCTGTCGGATCTGGATGTGGCGTGGATGGGGCTTATCGCGGATGAGCGGCCGGCGATTTATCAGGCATTGCGCGCGGCGGGGATGACGCACGGCAAGGGGCTGCAGTCGTATCTGTGCATGATGGCGGTGCGGCTGCTGGAGCTGCGGCGCGTTATGAAGGATACGGGCAGCATTTATTTGCATTGCGATCCCACCGCGAGCCATTATCTGAAGTTGCTGATGGATGCGGTGTTCGGCGCTAATCATTATCGCAGCGAGATTGTCTGGCGGCGGTCGGGCGCGCACAACGATACGCGGCAGGGGCGGCGTCAGCACGGGCGCGTTCACGATACACTGCTGTTCTATACCAAGTCGGACAAGTGGACTTGGAATCCGATTTATACCGAATACGATCCGGATTATGTGGATAAGTCGTATCGGTTTGTAGAACCCGAAACCGGGCGGCGGTATAGGCTTGACAATCTGACTGGGCCCGGCGGCGCGGCTAAGGGGAATCCGCAGTATGAGGTGATGGGGGTTGTGCGCTATTGGCGGTATAGCGAGGAGCGGATGCGGGAACTTATTGATGCGGGCAGGGTTGTGCAGCGGAGGCCTGGATCTGTGCCAAGCTACAAGCGGTATTTGGATGAGATGCCGGGGGTTCAGCTGCAGGATATGTGGGTGGACGTCAAGTCGCTGCAAGGGCGATCGAAGGAGCGGACGGGTTATCCCACGCAGAAGCCGTTGGCGCTGTTGGAGCGGATTATCGCGGCTAGCAGCGATGCGGGGGATGTAGTGCTGGATCCGTTTTGCGGCTGCGCGACGGCGTGCGTTGCCGCCGAAAGTCTAGGGCGGCGCTGGGTTGGGATAGACATATCGCCCAAGGCGGTTGACTTGACGAACTTCCGGCTGCAGGCGGCGATGGGGGATCTGTTTCACAACAGGCTGGTTACGGCGCGGACGGACATTCCGCGCCGGACTGACATAGACGCGCCTATCCCGTATCGGCGCAACAAGCATGTGCTGTTCGGGCGGCAAGAGGGGCGCTGCAACGGCTGCAAGGCGGAGTTCCCGTTTAGGGCGCTGGAGGTTGACCATATCATTCCGGTGTCGCGCGGCGGGACTGATCATATAGATAATTTGCAGCTGCTGTGCGCGCATTGCAACCGGGTGAAGGGGGATAGGACGCAGGCGTATCTGATAGCGCGGCTGGTGGAGTTGGGGGTGTTGGCGGCGTTGGAGTAGGGCGCAAGGGCAAGCGGGGGAGGACGCTACTTTTGGGAAAGTAGGCAAAACTTTGGGCGGCTGGTTAGCCCAGGATGTCGCCTATTGTTAGCCAGTAGAAGACGATGTAGGCGCCGGCGAGCAGCATTAGCCAGTTGCCGGCGGGGGCTACGAAACGCATCATCTTTCGCATTACGCCTACCATTGCGGTTTTGAATAGGGCTATGCCCAGCGTGAGCGTCAGGATTACCGCGCCCATTCCCAGCGCGTATAGCACGAATTGGGCGAATGACGCCACTACGCCGGCGGACGCGAATGACGCGCCGACTACCGTCAAGAATATGGGCAATGTGCAGCTGAGGGACGCCAAGCCGTATGATAGGCCGAATATGAAGTAGCCTCGGACGTTGGATTGGCCGGGGTTGCCTAGTTTCTCGGAGAGCTGCTGCGCCATAGATGTGTAGAGTTTGCCGCCGCTGACTAGCCAGGCGGCGACGATGGTTAGCAGGACGCCGATGGTTATGCCAATCCAGGGCAGGACGCTGCCGAGAGCGCCGCGCGCGCCTAGCGCTATGACTGCGCCCGCCAAGCCGAATAGCAGGACGAATCCGGCGGTGACGGTGGCGCCTATCAGAAATGCCTTGCGGATTTGGGCGACGACTGACGGGGATTGCGGCTCGTTTGCGCCTAGGTAGAGGCCGAGGTAGGCGGGCAGCATGGCAAAGCCGCATGGGTTGAAGGCGGCGAGTACGCCCGCGCCGAGCGCGAATGCCAAGGGGAGCGCGCTTAGGCGCTCTGTGATGTTGGCTAGGATGACGAATTCCACGAAATAGTTGACGGCGTCGAAGCCGGTGTCGCCGGCCGATCCGCGCGCTATGAGGGCGGCGATGACGGCGAGGGCTAGGGCGGTTGCGGCGACGGCGGCGGGGATGAGGACGGCGCGGAGGGCGCCGGGGGAGTTTTGGGCGGTTGCGGCGGTTTGTTGGTTCATTGCGGCAGTCTCCTGAGGGTTGTTAAGTAGTTAGATGCGTATGGGGCGCGAGGGATTTTAGGCGGGCGCGCGGTGGCTAGGGTCGGGTTCAATAAGAGGGGATTTTGGTAGTCATTAGGGGGTTGGGGTTGTACAATGGACGGGTTGCGGTTGGCGATAAGGGCGATAGCAAGGGGGTTTTTGTGAGCGCGAATAGCTTGCTGGATGACGCGATAGCGGATGTTGGGCTGGATGAGGTTCGGCTGATGCCGCTTGAGGCGGGGGAGTTGCCGCCGCCGTTTGAGAATTACGATCTTTCGCGGGAGTCGGATTTGGATAACCGGACTATGGCGCGGTTCGGGTTTCCGGGGAGCAGCGAGGAGCGGTTTCGGGAGGCGGGCAGGATCGGCGGGTATATGCGCGAGATGCTGTCGGCGGTGCCTTCGTTTGGCAGCGACGGGGCGGATTTTATGCTGTCCACGGTGGCGCATCTTTTTCATACGCCGGAGGATGTTTTGGGGTGGATGCACGATGTATTTTTGCGGGATTTTGAGGCGAATGTGGGGGTTGAGATAGGGTCGGGTCAGCGGCTTGTGGCGGCGCGGCGGCTGCAGCCTGAGGGATTTTATGACGAGGCGGTCGGGCTGCGGGCGCTGCATGAGGACGGGGATAGGCTGGTGTCGGTTACGATTGTGGATTTTCGGGTGGGCCGCATACTAGGAGTGGCGTTTGTGGGGACGCTTGGGGAGCATACGCGGCTGGAGCGGGCGCAGCGGCTGGGATATGCGCTGGAGCGACGGATTGTGAGCGTGGCGCTGGGGGAGCGGTAGGGGGATGTCTGCGAATAGCCTTGCGTACTCGGCTGCACTCAGCATTGGGCGGGCGCGGGCAATTGTCAGCGGCAACGCGCGGGTAGCAAGGGGGATTGGGCGGCGCAGGGTAGCGCGGACGGGGTTAAAATGCTTGACATTGGCGAATGCGCTGTGATAATTTTCACCAAGATTTGAAACGCTTTCGCGGCGGGGAGGCCTTAGGCGCCGCGGGGGCGAGAGCGAGGGATTGAGGGCGATATGGAACCGGCTGCTCTGGGGATACAAGAGTGGAGCGAGCTTAGCCAGATGCTTACGGCGCTGTGGATGGTTGTGCTGTTCATAGTGCTGTTCGCGGCGAATATGATTGTGGGGCATAATCTTGTGCCGTCGTATGTTGCGACGGGGCATATTCCGCAGTCGTGGCAGCGCGTCCGGGTTCTGTTTTACGCGGCGGCAATCGCCTGTTTCGCTATCGCGGCGTACTTCCTGTTCAGGGTTATCGTGTACGCGGGCGTGTTGCGGAGTTTCTGGGCGGATTATTATATCTAGGCAAGCGGCCGCATCAGGGCGGCTTTGCCTAGACGACTTCTTACATAAGACAAGCAGGATAGACGGGATTTGATACCAGGCGATTTTCAGGCGCGCAAGCCCACGCGCAGGCAACTCGTGAAGCTAGGGGCGCTGGGGGTGGTGAGCCTCGCGGCGCTGGCGGCGGTTGGGTTGGGGGCGACGTTTGTCATATCGGCATGGCTGGGTCTGCCGGTGGTGTTCGGGTATGACGAGGGGCCGGATCAGCCGATAGCGTTTCCGCATACCAAGCATGTGGACGAGCTGGGGCTGGATTGCGTGTTTTGCCACCGCGAAGTGAACAAGGGCGCGGCGGCCACGGTTCCGTCGGCGGGGCTGTGCCTGACCTGCCACCAGGTTATCGGGGATGGGCTGGATGAGATCGAGACGCTGCGCGAGATGGTGGAGGAGGATGAGCGGCCGATAGACTGGGTTCGGGTTCACAGGGTTCCCGATCATGTGCATTTCGTACATGAGGCGCACATAAGGTTTTTCTCGGAGCGGGACAACATTCCGGAGAGCGCGGTGTGCTCGACTTGCCATGGGGATGTGGCGGCTATGGAGAAGGTGGAGCAGGTGCGACCGCTGAAGATGGGCGATTGCGTGGAGTGCCATCGTGAGAATGGCGCGCCCACGGATTGTTCCACCTGCCATTTTTAGAGGCTGAACAGAAGATATGGCTCTGACCCGACGACAATTTCTGACACTAGCCGGTGGCTCGGCGGCCGGCGCGATACTCTTTCAGGCGTGCGGCGTGCCGGAGGATGAGCTGCTCGTGCAGTCGCCGGTCGAGATGCCGGAGGATCTGGTTACCGGGCGCGACAACTGGTATGCGACGGTGTGCCGGCAATGCCCCTCAGGGGAGGGGATAGTTGTGCGGGTGATGGAGGGGCGCGCCAAAAAGGTTGAGGGGAATGTGGACTATCCCATCAACCAAGGGGCGCACAGCGCGCGCTGCGAGGGCGGCTTGCAGGCGCTGTATCACCCTGATAGGGTTCGGGGGCCGATGGTTCGCGTGGGCGAGCGCGGCGCGAATGAGTTTCGTGAGATAAGCTGGGAAGACGCCATAACGCGGCTGACGCATCAGCTTGGGGGGATACGCGAGGCCGGGCGCGAGGGCGCGGTTGTGCTGGCGACGGATCCGGTTGGGGCGCATATGGGGCTGGTGGCGGACAGGTTCGCGGCGGCGTATGGCGCGCGGCGCATGACATACGAGCCGCTGGAGCAGACTACGCTGCGGGCGGCGGCAAGGCGGGTGTTCGGGCAGGACGCGCTGCCGGATTTTGACATCGCAAACGCCGCCACTATCCTGTCGTTTGGCGGGGACTGGCTGAACACTTGGGTTTCGCCGGTGAGGTATGGGCGGGGGTATGGCGCGTTCCGAGATATGTCGGAGGGCGGCAAGCGCGGCAAGCTGATACACATAGATTCGCGCTTTTCGCTGACGGCGGCGAATGCGGACAAGTGGGTGTATGTCAAGCCTGGGACCGAGGGCATGCTGGCGCTGAGCGTAGCGCAGGTTATCATCGCGGACGGGCTGGCTGATGGCGATGCGGCGGCGGCGCTGACGGCGGGGATGGATCTGGGGGCATACGCCCCGGAGCGGGTGGCGGGGGTTACGGGCGTTTCGGCTGACAAGATACGGGATATAGCGCACGATTTCGCGGAGTATAAGCCGGCGCTGGCGTTTGGCGGCGGCTCGGCGGCGGCGCACACGAATGGGCTTGAGAGCCTGGCGGCGATATATTCGCTGAACTATCTTGTGGGCAGCGTCAACCGGGAAGGCGGGGTTGTGTTCAATCCGACGCCTGCGATTGACGGGCTGCCGGCGGGGCCTAGCGGCACCGCGTTTTCGGATTGGCATAGGCTGGCGGATGAGATGTCGCGCGGGGAAGTGGCGGCGCTGCTGATTCGCGGGGCGGATCCGATATATGGGCTGCCGGACGCGGTGAACTTCAAGGTTGCGGCGTATGACGTCCCGCTCATCGTGAGTTTCTCGGATGTGATGGACGATACCACGGCGGTGGCGGATCTGGTTCTGCCTCAGCACAACTATCTGGAGGACTGGGGCAGCGACGTTCCGGATCCGGGGCCGGGGTATCGGATGGTCGGGTTTCAGCAGCCGGTCGTGCGGCCGTTCTTTGAGGCGCGCGGGGAGCAGCTTGGGACGCGGAACTTCGCGGATGTTCTGCTGGCGGCGGCGCAGGGGCTGGAGCTGGATTTGGATCTGCCGGGCGATACCTACCGCGATATTTTGCGGGATGGCGCTATGCAGCTGTATCAGGCAGGCGGCGGCTCGGTTCGGGCGGCGGACTTCCCGTCGTTCTGGAACGGGGTATTGCAGCGCGGGGGCTGGTGGGATACGTCGGCAAGGGCGACGGGGAATGTTCCCACGCCGCCGGCGCTAGAGCGAGTAGATGCGCCCTCGTTTAGCGCGGGGGAGTTTCATCTGCTGCCGTTTATGACCACCGGACTTGGCGACGGCAAGGGCGCGGCTTTGCCCTGGATGCAGGCGACGCCGGATCCGATTTCCACCGCCGTCTGGCGGACTTGGGTTGAGATAAATCATAGGGTCGCCGAGGCGCGGGACATTAGCGAGGGCGACGTTGTGCGGCTGGAGTCGCAATATGGGACGATAGAGGCGCTGGCTTGGCCCAGCCCGGCCGCGCCGCCGGATACGGTGTGCGTTCCGGTCGGGCAGGGGCATCACGCGGGCGGGCGCTACGCCAAGTCTAGGGGGGCGAATGTGTATTCCATACTCGCGCCCAGCATAGACGGGGGATCGGGCGCGCTGGCGTGGGCGTCAACAAAGGTCAATATCACAAAGACGGGCGAATGGGTCCGGCTGCCGAAGTTTGAGAATACCGACGCCAATTTCCCAAGCGACGAGCATCAGCATGTCATAAAGCTAACGGCGATTGACGGCGGAGGGAATGGGCATTAGGATTGCGCGGCGCGGTTGCGGCTATCCGTCATATCGCTGTCAGATAGGGGCGGGCGCAAGCGCAAGCAAGGCATATCGTATCGCCGAACAGGGATTAGGCAGCGCGCGAAGGGGCGCATAACAAAGACTGATTAGGGGATAATTCCCGGATCATTTCGGGATAAGCGCCGAAAGCGCGAAGGGCAGAAACGCCAAAGTAGGGAGAATTGCATGGCGGACGCACAGTGGGGAATGGTGGTTGACATGGACAAATGCACAGGCTGCCAAGCCTGCGTGGTTGCGTGTCAGTCGGAGAATAACGTGCCGATAAACGAAGAGGCGCATTTCAATCAGCGGCGCGCGATCGAGTGGATTCGCGTGGAGCGATATTGGGAGGGCGAGTTTCCCGATGTGAAGGCGCGGTTCATCCCGCTGTTCTGCCAGCAGTGCGGGGATGCGCCGTGCGAGCCGGTGTGTCCGGTATATGCCACGTATCACAACAGCGAGGGGCTGAATGTGCAGGTCTATAACCGCTGCATCGGCACCCGCTTTTGCGCCAACAACTGCCCGTATCAGGTGAGGTTCTTTAACTTCTGGGAGCCGGAGTGGCCTGAGACGCTGAAGAATCAGCTTAACCCGGACGTCACGGTTCGCAGCCGGGGCATAATGGAAAAATGCACTTTCTGCGTACAGCGGATACGGCGCACGTCGCGGGAGGCGGATCGCGAGGGGCGCGAGGTGGAGGACGGGGACCGTTCAATGAGCCCGGCGTGCGTGAACGCCTGCCCGACCGAGGCGCTGGTGTTTGGGGATTTGAACAATCCCGAGACCAAGGCGGCGAAGAAGGCGGCTACCGAGCTGAGGAAGTCATCGCCCTCGCGCGAGGGCGGGCGCGGGTATCACCTGTTTGATGAGCTAGGGACTCATCCGAAGGTGATCTATCTGAAGAAGGTTGACAACGAGGCTGAGGCGCATGGCTAGTCACAACGGGAATGGACATCACGCGCCGCGCGAGGGGCTGTATGTGCCTTTCTCGACGCAGGCGGAAGTAGCCCAGGACCTGATAGGCAAGCACGATAAGCCTAGCGACAAGTGGTGGAGCGGCGTAGCGGCGGCGGGGATACTGCTTGTGTTGGGGATAATCGGGTTTGCGCTGCGGCTGTCGGACGGGGTTGGGGACAGGTTCGTGTGGGGCTACTTTGCGATGATGTTCGCGTTTGTGCTGACCACGGCGCAGGCGGCGCCGATGGTGGCGATAGCGCCGCGCATAGCCAACGCGCATTGGCGGCGGCCGGTTTCGCGCGTGGCTGAGCTTTGGACGGCGGTAGGGCTGTTCAATGTGCTGCTGTTCATCCCGATGCTTTGGATACTGCCGCCGCTGTCGGACGGGCGGCGGAGCTTGTGGTTCTTTGACGCGGACGACCCGTTCTTCAGCCGCGTTCCCACATTCACGCCGCACATCTGGGCGACGGCGGCGCTGCTGGCGCTGGTGATTGTGGGCGTGCTGATGCTGTGGCTGTCGGCGATGCCGGATTTGGCGCTGATACGGGACAACGGCAAGCCGGGCTGGCGTCAGCGCTGGGCGGCGCGATTGTCGCGGAACTGGGTGGGCAGCACGGCGCAATGGAATATGCAGCATCACCGCTTGGGGATCCTGGGCGCGTTCTACTTTATGATGCTGGTGTTCGTGCATTTTCTCATCAGCGTTGACTTTCTGATAGCGCTGGTGCCGGGTTGGATAGACGCGCTGTTCCCGATAACGCACGCGGCGAGCGCGCTGCAGGCGGGGGTGGCGACGGTCATCCTGACGATGGTGATACTGCGGCAGTGGGGCGGCTACAAAGAGTACATAACGCTGGAGCAGTTCTGGGGCGTGGGCAAGCTGCTGTTCGCGCTGTCGCTGCTGTGGTTCTGGTTCTGGTTCTCCAGTTTCAACGTCTTCTGGTACGGCAAGAAACCCGCCGAGCAGGCGGTATTGCGGATGATGATGCTGGGGCCGTATCAGTGGGCGTTTGTGGCGGGGTTCACGCTTTGTTTCCTGACGCCGCTGTTCGTGATGATGTGGAATCCGGTGCGAAAGAGCATCTGGGGGCCGACGATAATGTCGGTGGCAGTGCTGGTGGGGACGTTCTTTGACCGGCTGCGGCTGTATGTCGCCGCGTACACAATAGACTACGGGCCCAACGCGCGGGGGGTTGACACTCGCGCGATACACTTGGACGATTCGGGGCGGTTGCCGGTCGGATTGCGGGGAGCGCATCTGCCGGACATACCGGACGTGCTGATGATACTGGGCGTGTTAGGGGGCGCGGTGTTAGTGTATCTGCTGTTCGCGCGGCTGATACCGCCGGTGAACATCTGGGAGCAGAAGGAGTTGATGCTCTACAAGGCGCACAAGGCGTATCACCGGACGCAGGTGTTCGTGCTGGGCAAGCCGCGATAGGGCGGCGGAGCTGGGCGCGTTGACGGCGCGATAGCGGGTCAAGACAGGGCAACAAGACAAGGCAAAGGCATAAGGGGCAAGGGCAAGATAGCAGGGCAGAGGCGATAAGGCTCAAAATGCAAGAACATATCCAAAAGACGCAAGTGGAAGTGAATAGGGATCTGCTGGAGGGGGTTCTCGGCACGCCAAAGTGGTGGTTTGGCGCCGTGGGCTTTCTGTTGCTGGTGATCTGCACGGGGCTGGGCGCGTATGGGTATGAGATAAACAAGGGCGTTGGCGTCGCCGGGCTGAGCAGGCCCGTGCTGTGGGGCTTTTACATCACGAACTTCGTGTTTTGGATTGGGATAAGCCACGCGGGGATAATGATTTCGGCGATCCTGCGCTTGACGCAGGCGGAGTGGCGGCGGCCGGTAACGCGGGCGGCCGAGGTGATGACGCTGTTTTCGCTGGTGGCGGCGCTGTCCAACATAATGTTCCATGTTGGGCGGCCTTGGCGGCTGTTCTGGGTGTATCCGTATGACTTTTCGCGGGACATCTTCATGAATGTGCGGTCGCCGTTTGTGTGGGATCCGAGCGCGGTGATGACCTATCTGATAGGCAGTTCGCTGTTCGTGTTCGTGGCGCTGATACCGGACTTGGCGGTAGTGCGCGACAGGGCGACGGGCAAGTACGCGCCCAAGATCTACGCAATGCTGTGCTTGGGCTGGCGCGGGACGCCTCGGCAGTGGCGGCTGCAGGCGATAGCGGGCATCCTGCTGTCGGCGCTGGTGCTGCCGGTGTTCGTGTCGGTTCACAGCATCGTGTCCTGGGACTTCGCGGTGGCGATTGGGGTAGAGGGCTGGCACTCCACGATATTCGCGCCGTATTTCATCATCGGGGCGATCCATTCGGGCGTGTCCGCGGTGGCGATGATAATGGCGCTTATCGTGTGGATGTGGAAGATGGACGAGTACATTCGCCCCGACCACTTCGACGCGATAGGGCGGCTGCTCATCGTGGTTGCGGTGACGTGGTTCTTCTTCTTCGTGGTGGAGTGGATATTCGCGCTGTACACGCTGGAGTCGCCGGACTTGGCGCTGCGGGAATTGCAGGTGTTCGAGGGGCCGTACTGGTGGCTGTTCCTGCTGTTCTTGCTCACGTCGTTCTTCATCCCCGTTCCGATGTGGCTGTTCAAGAGCGTGCGGCGGAGCGCGAGGTGGATGTTCTTCACCACGGTGCTGGTGAATGTGGGGATGTGGCTGGAGCGGTTCTTGATAATCATCCCCGGCTTGGCGCGGCGGTCGCATCTGCCGTTTGACTGGGGGAGCTACCATCCGAGCATAGTGGAGATCCTGATAGTGGCGGAGACGTTCGCGTTTGTGGCGCTGGGGATGCTGCTGTTCGCCAAGTTTTTCCCTCTAATACCGCTATTCGATGTGAAAGAGGGGATGATCTTCCGCGACGAGATGAAGATAGGGCGGCGGGTCGTGCCGGCGAGCATACGGGAAACGCCGTAGGGGTCGGCGTGGCAAGGCGGGAACACGCAAGCAGAGAGCGCAAGGCAAATAAGGGTCAAATAACAAGCGAAAATGACGCAAGGCGTTAGGATAAGACATCAACAAGACGTCAAGGCGATAAGACGCTAAGAGGCAAAGAAGTATGGCAAAGAGAAGCGTGCTTGGGCTATTTCGGGAGGAGCAGGTTGACACGGCGGCGGACGCGATGGACGCGCTGGCGGCGGCGGGATATACCGACGCCGAGTATGAGGTGCTGACGGGGACGCCGTATCCTGAGGGGACGTTTGGCGAGCATGAGCCGACGCACAAGCTATTCCGGTGGCCGCTGATGGGCGCGGCGTGCGGGTTCGTGGTGGGGCTGATGGTGACGGCGGGTTCGCAGCTGGCGTATCCGCTGGTAACGGGGGGCAAGCCGATATTGTCCATACCGCCGATGGCGATAATAATGTACGAGGGGACGATGCTGGGCGCGATAATTTTCGCGGTGATAGGCATCATACTGGAGTCGCGGCTGCCGCGCCTGTTTATGGGCGCGTATGACACGCGGATAACCGAGGGCTACATCGGCGTGAGCGTAACGGCTGACGAAAGCCGAATGGAGGTTGCGGAGCAAACGCTGCGCGACGCCGGGGCGGAGGACATCAAGCGCGGCTGGGAGAGCGACTAGCAAGATGATGAGGAATCGCAGGCGGTCTAGTATGCCGAATACGCGGAATACGCCGAATGGGACGGGCGCAAGGGCGGCTCGCGGGCGGTTTGCGCGCGCGGGACTTGTGGCGCTGGCGCTTGTGGTGGCGCTGGCGAGCGTGGGTTGCTACAACACGCGGACCGGGCGCGTGGATGTCGGGGGATCTATCAACTTCAAACTCCCCGCGTTCACGCAGACTGGCAGCCACGCGGTCCAGGCGTTCACCGAGATGCACTACCAGCCGTCCTATCGGACGCAAGAGGGGCCGCGCATATTGCCGCCTGAGGGGTCGGTGCCGGTTACGGGCAAAGAGGTGGAGTATGACACGGTAGAGGCGTATCAGGCGATGGCCGTGCCGGGCAACCTGGCGTCGGACGCCGCCGGATCGCTGGCGCGTGGGCGGCATACGTATGAGATAAACTGCCTGGTATGCCATGGGCAGAACCTGCGCGGCGAAGACGGTAGCGCGCCGATCCTGGGCTATCTGGGGGACGCCGGGGCTAGGCCGCGCAATCTGGTGGACGAGAAGACAGACGCCAACGGCGAGGCTGTGATAGGCGCAACGAATACCACCGACGGCGAGTTGTACGCCTGGATCACCTACGGCGGGCAAGCCGGGTTCGCCTCGGCGCTGCGCGGGCGCGACACGACGTCGTGGATGCCGCCGTTTGGCCGCCTGCTGACGGAGGATGAGCGGTGGGAGCTGGTGATGTTTATTCGGGCGGAGCAGGGGAGATAGGAGGACATTAGCGGCAGTAGCCGTATCAACATCGCACACAAGAAAAGAAAGAAAATCCCTTTCCGGGCTGAGTGGGTTCAGCGGTGGGAAGGGATTTTTTGTGTAGAGGGGACGCTACTTTTGGGGAAAAGTAGGCAAACTTTCGGGTGAGGGTGGGGGCAAGTAAGGCAATGCGGTCGGCATCACGCGCCACCTTATATCATTGGGTCCCCGGCGTGGGCGGGACAATTGTCTCAGCAAATTGGCAGACCAATCCGCTCTATCTCATCGTCGCCCAAAGGCGCGCGCAGGAATGCGGGGATACATCCCGTAAGCTGGTTGCCGTGGAGCCACAAACTCTCGAGATTGGAAAGGTTGCTTAGTTCCGGCGGTAGCGCGCCCGTCAATTGATTACCTGAGAGATCCAGAAACCAGAGGTTGGAAAGGTTGGCTAGTTCCATAGGTATCTCGCCCGTCAGTTGATTGCCGGAGAGATCCAAAAGTCCGAGATTGGAAAGGTCGCCCAGCTCCGGCGGCAACGCGCCATTCAAGCGATATTCTTCCAACGACAACCATGTCACTCGGTTGCTGTTTTCGGCGTCGGGCAGGCCGTCCCAACCGCTAATGCTAACATCCGCCGACCAGTTTAGGTTGCCGCTCGCGCCTTCAAGCCTATCCTTTGCGGCGAGCAGGGTAGCGCAATCTGACACAAGTCCGGGGTTGCTCTCGGGGTTTGGCACGGCGACGCCGTTGGAGCATTGCGCGGCGTTCCAGTCTGAGATGGGCGTGGCGGTTGGCGTGGGCGCGGCGGTTGTGGCATTGCAGAACGGCAGCCCAATCCGCTCTATCTCATCGTTCCCCAAAGGCGCGCGCAAGGCTACGGGAATGCACCCCGTAAGCCGGTTGCCGTATAAACTCAGTACAGTGAGATCCCGATAATTGCCCAACTCCGGCGGTATTTCGCCTGTCAATTGGTTGTCGTGTAGCATCAATTCCTCGATAGGCAAATTGCCTAGTTCAGAGGGTATCGACCCCGTCAGTTGGTTGCTGTTAAGATACAATCCCCAGATATAGGAAATGTTGCCTAACTCCGCGGGTATCTCACCCGTCAGCCGATTTTCGGAGATATCTAGTACCACGAGATTAAGGTTGCCTAACTCCGCGGGTATCGCGCCTGTCAGTTGATTGCCGGAGAGATTCAGTTCCGCAAGATTGGAAAGTTTGTCTAGTTCCGACGGAATCTCACCCGTCAGTTGATTGTCATTGATCCTCAGTTCCGTGAGATTGGCAAGGTTTCCTAACTCAGGCGGAATCGCATTCGTCAGTTGATTGCCGGAGAGATTCAAAGTCCAGAGATTGGAAAGGTTGCTTAGTTCCGGTGGTATCGCGCCCGTCAGTTGATTGCCGTAGAGAACCAAAGTCCAGAGATTGGCAAGGTTGCCCAATTCGGGCGGTATCGCGCCTGTCAGTTGATTGCCGTAGAGAACCAAAATCTCGAGATTGGGAAGGTCGCCTAGTTCGGGCGGTATTGCGCCCGTCAGTTGATTGTCGACGAGATCCAACTTTGCGAGATTGGAAAGGTTGCCCAACTCCGAGGGTATCACGCCATTCAAGCCACCCTCCTGAAACTCCAACGTTAACACGCGATTGTCGCTTATGGCTATGCCATGCCAATCGCTGATGTGAATGTCCGGCGACCAGTTTAGGTTGCCGTCCTCGCCTGCGAGCGCGTCTCTTGCGGCGAGCAGGGCGGCGCAGTCGGACACGAGGCCGGGATTGTCGGCGGGGTTCGGCACGGCGATGCCGTTGGAGCATTGCTCAGTTAACTGGTGTACGGTGGGTTCGGGCGTGGGCGCACACCCCACCAGTAGCGAAGCCACCGCTACTAACATCACTGTTACCAGCGACAGGTTGGTTGGTATTCTGATTGCGCGCTTAGACATATATCTCTCTGTTCGCTTGCATTTCACTCGCATAGGGCAACCATATTATTATTGGGGTAGCTACACTCGCTTTTGATTATGCGCGCCAAGATTGTAGTGGGTTGCAATACCTTATGCAACGGCGCAGGCAAGGGATGATGCGGACGGGGAACGCTACTTTTCTCAGAAAAGTAGGCGAAGACTTTTAGGTGAGGGTGGCCAATATGGGCTTGTGGTAGAATTGCGGGGCAAGGGCAATCGGGACGAAAGAAAGCGACAGCAGGGGGATATGTTATGACGATGCAGGATCTGCATGGACAGGCGCTTGAAACGGCGTATGCGATTGATACTTCTAGCATTAAGTTTGGGCCGGGGGTTACGCGCGAGGTTGGGTTTGAGATGCGGCGGCTGGGGGCAAGGCGGGTGATGGCGGTTACGGATAGGCGCATGGCGGGCAGCGAGGCGGTGGGCGTGGCGCTGGCGGCGCTGCGGGATGAGGGGATCGAGGTGGCGCTGTTCGACGGGGTGAGCGTGGAGCCGACTGATGAGTCGTTTAAGGCGGCGATTCGGTTCGCGCAGGAGGGCGGGTTTGACGGGTATGTGGCGGTGGGCGGCGGGTCTAGCATCGATACGGCTAAGGCGGCGAATTTGTACGCCACATATCCGGCGGAGTTTCTGACATATGTCAATGCGCCGATTGGCGAGGGCAAGGCCGTGCCGGGGCCGCTGATGCCGCTTATCGCCATTCCGACGACTTCGGGGACGGGGAGCGAGACTACGGGGGTTGCGATATTTGACCTGCTTGAGATGCGGGCTAAGACGGGGATAGCGCATCGCGCGCTGCGGCCTACGATGGGGCTGGTGGATCCGCTGCACTCGCGGACGCTGCCGAGCGCGGTGGTGGCGTGCAGCGGGTTTGATGTGCTTTGCCATGGGCTGGAGTCTTACACGGCGCTGCCGTTCAGCATGCGGGATGCGCCGGACGATCCGGGCGCGCGGCCGGCGTATCAGGGCGCAAACCCGATTAGCGATGTGTGGGCGCTGCGGGCGATTGAGATGGTGGCGGAGAATATGGCGCGCGCGTATGATGACGCCGAGGATGTGGAGGCGCGCAGCCAAATGATGCTGGCGGCGACTTTCGCGGGCGTGGGGTTCGGCAACGCGGGCTGCCACTTGCCGCACGGGATGTCGTATCCGGTGTCGGGAATGGTGCGCGAGTTCAAGCCGGATGGGTATCCGGACGACGCGCCGCTTGTGCCGCACGGGATGTCGGTGATACTGAACGCGCCGGCGGTGTTCCGGTTCACCGCGCCCACGAACCCGCAGCGGCATTTGCGGGCGGCGCGGCTGATGGGCGCGGACGCGCGCGGCGCAAGCCCGGAGGATGCGGGCGAGCTGCTGTCAGACGCCATCATCAAGCTGATGAGGCGCGTGAATATGCCCAACGGGTTGGAGGCGGTGGGCTACGGCGCGGGCGATATAGACAGGCTGGTGGAGGGGACGCTGCCGCAGCATCGGGTCGTGAAGTTGTCGCCGAGGCCGGTGGGCGCGCACGAGTTGCGGGGGTTGTTTGGGGAGGGGATGCGGTTGTGGTGAGGGGATGGATCGGGGGCGTGAGCAGCCTAGTGCCGCTGAGATGGAGGAGCAGGTGGACGGGGGAGTGGAAGTAAGTAGGTATGGAGTGAGATGATACTTTTTTATAAAAAGTAGGCAAAAACTTTTGGGTGCGTGGGGGCTAGACGGGCGATGCGGTCGGCATAACACCTTTCCCTAGCGTCATTCCGGGCGTGGCGGTTGGATCAGCAAATTGGTAGCCCAATCCCCTCTATCTCATCATAGTAGCCCACATCAACGCCCAGAGGCGCACGCAGAGATGCAGGAATACAACCCGTGAAATCATTGTCGCGGAGAGTCAACCTCACGCGATTGTCAAGGTTTCCCAGTTCCAGGGGTATCTCACCCGTCAGTTCATTGTGGGAGAGATCCAATTTCTTGAGATTGACGAGATTTCCCAGTTCCGGAGGTATCTCGCCCGTCAATTCATTGTGGGAGAGATCCAATCTATCTAGATTAGCAAGGTTGCCTAGTTCCGGGGGTATCTCGCCCGTCAGTTAATGGCCTTCGAGATCCAATCTATCGAGATTGGCAAGATTGCCTAGTTCTGAGGGTATCTCGCCCGTTAGTTGACCGCCAAGGCTCAAAGACTGGAGATTGACGAGGTTGCCCAATTGCGGGGGTATCTCGCCATACATGCGTATGCCGACCAACCTTGACACGCGATTATTTTCTATGAATACGCCGGACCAGCGTCTGCTTATGCTATGATCCGCTCTCCAGTTTAGGTTCTTGATATCGAGCGTGTCCCTTGCGGCGAGGAGTGCGGCGCAGTCTGATACAAAGCCAGGGTTGTCCGTGGGATTTGGCACAGCAATGCCGTTAGAGCAGAGGTCGATGTAGCGTAGAGAGATGTATTTTAGAGGGGGTGGGGGTGGAGGAGATGGAGGCGCGGGGACGCACGCCACCCACAGCGAAACCGCCACCACGGACATTATCGCTATCATCGCTAGGGCAGTTGGTATTCTGGTTGCGCGTTGGACATATATCTCTCTGTTCGCTTGCATTTCACCCGCATAAGGCAATCACATTATAGGGTAGTCACATTCGCTTGCTAAGTCGCGCCTTATTGTAGTGGGTTGGAATTGCCTACGCAATGGCGGGAGCAAGGGATGGCGGCACTTTGGCTGTTCATGGAAACTCCCGATTAGACGCTGAATGTGTTGTTGATAGCCGAATGTGCGTGAACACTGTCAAGTGGTGGCAGGCGATTGACAACCTCTGCGTGGTGATACACAAGCGGAATCAGCCTAATACAAATCAAGGAAGTAAATGGCACCGTCACTAGGGTGCTAATTGTGTGCATCAGCCTTTATTAACATGACCATCACAAACATCGCAATCCCAAACACCATGAACCCCAGCACAAATGCCGCGAAAGTGTAGAACAGCAGATATGCAACCACTAAGTCTTGGATTAGACCGCCAGATATAAAATAGCTTGACACGTAGATAAATACAGCGATTGCAGTAGTTGCAATTGCGCCCATCAGGGTGACAGGCATATGTGTCCACGCAACCCGCCATATGCTCTCGTTTCTAATCTTATGTTTCCACAACGCATATAGCGTGGAGTCACTCACATCTGATCTCTTGCCAGAAATTTCCCACTTCATTCTTTCTCTCCGTATCTCTTTCGTCTTGAAGGATGTCGCCAATGCCTGCCATACAATACGACTAAGATTATTGGCTGGCGTGAAGACGAGCCCTCCGAGGATTGCGCCAATTACCACGAACACCGTGGGGGACATTACATCCAGTACTGAATCAGGAATAGTACTCAGATACAGTACAGATATCGACGCTACTAGCACCAACCAGGCAAGGTTTGGGATGGCCTTCCAAAACAACCGCTTCATCTTTGTACGCTCCTCATAGTAGATATTATCTGACTCTAGCCTCATGGCTTGATGAGGATATAGTCTCTTTTGCTCTCTACGGACATTATATCACATTGATAGTCTGTCCCCGGCGGTTGTTTGATCCGCCGGCACCAGTGCCCGAAAACTTGTCGCTAGACGGCGCACTCTACTACACTTGCGCGGCGGGTGAAGGACCTTAGAGATAAGATGCACAGGCGTCCGGCGCGGCGGGCTCCCGATGATATTGGAGGTGTGATGCCGTCCGCGTCGCAATCCCCATCCGTCACCCAAAAGATTCTGGCTATTTTTTGGAAAAAGTAGCGTACCCGCGCCCTCCCCCACATCCCCCCTATCCTCCTGTGATAAAATCCCCCCATCATCACCATCACACCCACCACAGCGAGGCGCGCCATTCACATCACCCATCTCAGCCTGGCGAACTTCCGCAACTATGAGCGGCTGGAGCTTGACTTGCAGCCGGGGATGACGCTGTTTGAGGGCGGGAATGGCGCGGGCAAGAGCAATCTGATTGAGGCGGCGTATATGCTGGCTATCGCGCGGTCGCATAGGGCGGGGAGCGAGCGCGAGCTGTCGCGTAGGGGCGCGGCGGACGCGGGAGGGGATGCTTATGTTCGCATCGCCGCCAGCGTCAGGCGCGGGGAGGATCCGCTGCGGTTGCAGATTGATATTCATGCGCCGGGCGCGGCGGGCGCGCCGCTGCAAAAGCGCTATCGGGTCAATGGCGCGGCAAGGCGGGCGGCGGCGCTGGTGGGGCTGCTTAACGCGGTTATGTTTAGCGCCGACGATTTGGAAATCGTGTATGGCTCGCCATCCGCGAGGCGGCGGTATCTGAACATACTTATCGCGCAGGCGGACGCGGAGTATCTGCGGGCGCTGCGCGGGTATGAGCGCGTTTTGCGGCAGCGCAATTCGCTGCTGCGCCGCATCCGCGACCGCAATGCCCGCGCGGATGAGCTGGCGTTCTGGGACGACGAGCTGGCGAAAGCGGGCGCGATTATTATGGCGAGACGGCGTGATGCCGCCGCGGCGCTCTGCCAAAGCGCCAAGCCTATCTATGCCGAGCTGAGCGGCGCGCGCGAGAGCGTCCATATCGCGTACAGCCCAAACGCGCCGGCGGCTGAGGACGCAGACGCCAACGCGCTCGCGGACGGGCTGCGCCGCCGGCTGGCAGAGCGCCGCGCCGCCGAAATCGCGCGCGGGCAGACGCTGGCAGGCCCTCACCGCGACGACCTGGCGCTCACGCTGGACGGGCTTGCGGCGGCGGCTTTCGCATCGCGCGGGCAGACGCGCACGCTAGTCCTCGCGCTCAAGCTGGCGGAGGGCGAATACCTCGCGCGGCGGCGCATGCGGCAGCCGGTCATCCTGATGGACGATGTGCTATCCGAGCTGGACGCGGCGCGGCGATTGCAAGTCTTGGAACGCGCCAGCGCATACGGGCAGGCGCTCATCACCACCGCCGACGCCAACGCGGTGGACGCGCGGTTTCTGGCAAGCGCGCGCAGGTTTAGGGTGAGCGGGGGGGCGCTGCAGGCGTTGAACTAGCCTAGCGCTTGGAACTCGTCGTTTGCTCTCTTAACCGCCGGCTGCTAGCGCTTTCGTAGCGGCCCATCCGGGCGCAGTTCGTCTAGGATGGCGGTGGTTTGCGCGGCGAGCGCCTCGCCCGACTTGCGGCGCTTGGCGAGCAGGTCGAGCGCGTGGTCGGATATGCCCGGCCGGATGCGGAGGTTTTCGGGCTTGTAGCGCATGCAGCGGCGCATCAGCACTTGCGCCGGGCGCGCCGTCTTTTCGGCGCAGCCGTAGGCGTAGGGACACATATAGGCGTAGCAGGTGGTTACCTCGCGGTAGATGGGCGGCACGCGGCTGGACGAGGGCGGCATATGCGCCCCTACAAAGGCGTCCAACTGCCTGTCAAGCGCGCCGGGAACCGGCGCTGACTGTTGCTGGCGCATATCCGATTTGCCCTTTCACCGCGCAAGGCGGATTGTTTTGGGCAAATCTTAAACGCAAAATTAGAAAAGTTCAATATATTTTTTAGCGTTAAGTTTTATATTTCAACCAATATCCGGCGGATATTTCCCCTTATACCCGTTGCATTTGCGCGAAACCTGCCTATCAATGCCAGTTGCGCTTGCGCGAATTTGCCGATGCGCGCCCAAGAGGTTTGCCTATGTTTGCCCAAAAGCGGGATGCCCCGCCGGGCGCAACCAGCCCGCGAGGCGCTTGTTCGCGCTTGGCTTGGGGGATAGACGCCGGGGTTAGGCTTAGGGCTTACACGAGGATTACGCCGACTTCTTATGCTCTATCACGGAGGGGATTAGGATGTCTTCGCCGCCGCGCATTTTGAGGATGGCGGGCGCCTCGCCGCGTATGGCGTCGGCGTTGACTACGCACTCGTAGACGTCGGTCATGCTGGGCAGCTCGTACATCACATTGAGCAGGGTTTGCTCCAGGATTGAGCGTAGGCCGCGCGCGCCCGTCTTGTGGTTGAGCGCCTGCTCGGCGGCGGCGGCGAGCGAGTCGTCGGTGAACACAAGCTCAACGTTGTCCATAGAGAAGAGATACTTGTACTGCCGCACGAGCGCGTTCTTGGGCTCGGTCAGCACTTTGACTAGCCCATCCTGGTCGAGCGCGTCCAGGCTTGCGACCACCGGCAGCCTGCCCACGAATTCGGGGATAAAGCCGTACTCCATAAGGTCGTCCGGGTTGACATAGTGCAGCGGGCTTTCCTCTTCGTCGTCGCTGTGCTTGCTGATCATAGCCGCGCCCTTGAACCCGATTGTGCGCTGGTCTTTGAATATGCGCCGCTTGACTATCTGGTCCATGCCCTCAAACGCGCCGCCGCATATGAACAGCACATTGTCGGTTTTGATCTGCAGGAAATCCTGGTGGGGATGCTTGCGCCCGCCCTGCGGCGGCACATTGGCGGTGCAGCCCTCTATGATTTTCAGCAGCGCCTGCTGCACGCCCTCGCCGGACACATCGCGCGTAATGGAGGCGTTGGTGGCGCTCTTGCGGGCAATCTTGTCTATTTCGTCTATGTAGATGATGCCCTGCTCGGCGCGCTCCACGTCGTAGTCCGCCGCCTGTATGAGGCGCAGCAGGATGTTTTCAACGTCTTCGCCCACATAGCCCGCCTCAGTGAGCGAGGTGGCGTCGGCTATGGCGAATGGGACGTCCAGGATGCGCGCGAGCGTCTGGGCGATGTGCGTCTTGCCGGAGCCGGAGGGGCCTAGCGTCAGGATGTTCGCCTTTTGGATTTCAACGTCGTCCTGCGTATGGTTGGAGCTTACGCGCTTGTAGTGGTTGTACACCGCCACGCTCAGCACCTTCTTCGCCCATTCCTGCCCGACGACGTACTCTTCCAGCTTGTGGTAGATGTGCTTGGGACTAAGCCCCTGCATATTGGGAACCACGGGGCCCTGCGGCTTGGATGGGCTTTCCTCCGCGATTATCTGGTCGCAGAGGAGTACGCATTCGTCGCAGATGAACACGCGGTCGTGTCCCGCGATAAGCCGCTTGACCTGTCCTTGCGGCTTGCGGCAGAAAGAGCATGAGAAATCGTTGCGACTTGTCATTTGCCGTAGTTGCCCCCGCTATCCCGTGTGTGTTTTGTGAATAAGCCGGTCGTTACGCCTATGCGGGCGCTTTGCGTGAACGCGCCCGCCCGATGTTTGCCGCGCCGCGCTAGGCGCCCGCGGATGATGTTAGCACTTCGTCAACAAGCCCGTACTCTTGCGCCTGCTCCGCGCTCATATAATGATCGCGGTCGGTGTCCTGCACAATCTTTTCGTAGGGCTGGCCCGTGTTGTCCGCGAGGATGTTGCGGATTTTTTCTTGCAGGCGCAGTATTTCGCGCGCGGCGATTTCCACGTCGGTGGCTTGGCCCTGCGCGCCGCCCATCGCTTGGTGCATATGGATGGTGGAGTCGGGCAGCGCGAACCGCTTGCCCTCGGCGCCCGCGCACAGCAGCACGGTTCCCATGCTCGCCGCCAAGCCCACGCAGATGGTAGAGACGTCCGGGCGGATGAGGCGCATCGTGTCGTATATCGCCAAGCCCGCGTAGATGACGCCGCCGGGCGAGTTGATGTAGAGGCTCACATCCCGCTCAGGGTCTTCCCTGTCCAGGAACAGCAGCTGCGCGATGATGGCGTTTGCCACCTGGTCGTTTATGGGCGTTCCCAGATAGACGATGCGCTCTTTGAGCAGCATAGAGTAGATGTCGTAGGCGCGCTCGCCGCGCGGGCCGGACTCCACCACCATCGGGATAACGCTCTCAGGCGCGTCCCGCAGCAGTTCGCTTGCGGTCAAATCTTCAGGCCTGTACAGCATTTGCGTTTATTCTCCTTACGCGCTATGCGGGGATATTGTTATAGGCATTGTCTTGTCTAGTGTAGCCGAAATGGTTGTCGGCTAGGGTTGCTATGCTATTGCGCGGGGGGTTGTTGCGCCTCCGCGGCGTCAGCGCCGTCCTCATCATCCGATTGCGTATCAGGGCTTTCGGCTTGCGCCTCAGCGTTCTCAGCATCCAATTGCGCCGCCGCGCCCTCAGCGTCAGCGGGATCATCGCCGCCCTCATCCGCCGCGCCATCGCCATCGCCGCCCTCCGGCAGCTCAGGCGCCTCGCCCCTCACGATAGCCGCCAGCCGATCCAGCGTGCGCTCTGTGTGCATCGCGCGGCGGGCTTGGTCGCGCATCTCGTCGGTTACCTGCGGCGGGGCAACGCCGCGCCCGGCGGGGAAGTTCTGCGCCAGCGCCGCTTGGATGCGCTCGTCAACCTCTTCGTCGGATACCTCTATGCCCTCAAGTTCGCTGAGCTTGCCCAGCGCTATGCCGCGCATCAGCCGCGTCTGCGCCTCTTCGCGCATATCCTCGCGGTATTCCGACTCGGTTTTGCCCATAGAGCGCATATAATCGTCCATTCGGATGTTCGCGCGCGCGAGATACTGCATCTGTTCGGAGAGCATGTAGCTTATCTCTTGCTCAATGAGCAGCGGCGGGATTTCGGCGGACGCGCCCTCAATCAGGCTATTTATCGCGGCGTCGTTTAGCCGCTGCCGCGCGACGTTCTCGGTCTCATTTTTGAGCTCAGTTTCAACGCGCTCTCGCAGCGCCTCCAGCGAATCGTAGCCCTCGCCGATGCCTTGGGCGAACTCGTCGTCCAGTTCGGGCAGGATCTGCTCTTTGACGTCGCTGACCGTGACCCGCAGTTGGACGCTCTTGCCCGCCACGCTTTCGTCGGGATAGTCGTCCGCCACCGCGAGCTCGAACTCTTTGGGCGCGTCTATCTCTGCGTCAACCAGCGCCGCCGCGAAACCGGGGAATGGCCGCTCAACGTCTTCGTTCACCAGATACACGGTATCGGTTTCGTCCAAAACCTGCACGCCATCCACAATGCCGGTTGCGCTCAGCGTAATCATATCGCCCATCTTAACCGGCCGCTCGGCAGGCTCCCACGACGACACGCTGCGCCTGAGCTGCTCCATGCGCTCTTGAACCTGCTCGTCGGCGACTTCGGCTTGCTCTTCTTCCACGCGAATATCGCGGTAAGCGCCCAGATCCACCTGCGGGCGCAAGGGAACCGTCGCCTTGAAAGTGAGCGGCTCAACATCCAGCAGCTCCAGGTTGGGCGCGCCGCCTATCTCCAGTTCCTGCTCGGCAATCGCTTTGGTGGCGACATCCTGCATCACATCGTCCCACACCTCATTCAGGATCGCCGTGCGCCCCATCATCTGCATAACGATATGGCGCGGCACTTTGCCTTTGCGAAAGCCGGGATACGACACATACGGGCGCACTTTGCGATAGCCCATATCCAAATAGGGCGTAGTGTCGGCGTCATCCAGTTCTATGTGAAGAACCGTTTGCAGGTCAACGGTTTCCTCTTGTGTGATTCGCACGGGAGTCTCCTGAACACAATTAACTCGCTTAATAATGATTATAACACGCGGCAAGCATAGTGATAAGTTATTACGGGTTTTAGTTATGCGTTATCTAGCGCAAGCGCTATTCGGGGGCATCCGAAAGCCGCCATTTCTATGCGCGAATACATCGTGCCGCCGGTTGCGCTTGTTGCCCGGCGGATGTTGACAGGCTTGGCGTTGTTGTTTAGGATTTAGGCAAGCCAGAGTTTCAATTTTCGCGCAAGGTAAAGAGGTAACGAAGATGCCTGAGCAGTATCAGCGTGAGATAGAGGATATACTGAGAAAGGCGGAGGCGGAGGCGCCGATGCCCGGCTCGCCGCCCAAGCGGAGCTTGCCGCGGATGCTGTGGCAGTACGCGCGGCAGTCGGTGTCGGGGGACGCCGGGCTTATATCGCCGGGCAGGCTTATGCTGGCGGCGCTGGGGATGCTGCTGGCGGCGTTTGTGCTGCGCTGGATGCTGCCGGTGGCGTTTGGGCCGCTGGCGTGGGCGGGCTTAATCGTGTTCATCGTGGCTTACGCGATGTTCTTCGTCAAGCCATCCAAGCGCGGCGCGGCGGATATGCGCGGCGGCTCCGGGCGCAAGATGTGGCGGGGCAAGTATATCGACGATGATGAGCCGGGCGTAGGGCAGTCCATCAAGGATCGCGTGCGGCGCATATTTCGCCGATAACGCGCCGCGATATTCCCGCGCATGCGCCATTCACATGCGCCCGAAAGTCTTTGCTCGCCTTTTCCAAAGACGGGCGGCATACCTGAAAGCGGGATGGCATTGCCCGCCGCGATTAAAATCAAGGCAAAGCGAGACGCCCCTTAGATTGGCTAAGGGGCGTCTTTGTTTATCGCCGATTGCTTGCGCCGCCGCCCGCAATCCCGCGCTGATGGCTAGGCTACACCGCGCACTCGCCCTCGCCGCGCTCTAGGACGTACTTGACCGTCTTGTCCCAATCTATGTACTCGCCCAGCGTTTCGCGGTTGAGTTCGGGGAGTTCTTTGTACTCGGATAGGATGTCCTCGAAGTGGGCGGTTCCCACGCGCAGGACATAGTCTTTGAAGAGCTCGCCGTCGGAGCGGCCGCCTTGGTAGTCGGCTACCACGCGCTTGAGCGCGTCTGGGGCGCGCTTGGCGGGTATCTTGGTCTTGACGCGCTGGCCAAAGCGGGCGTCGTCCCCGTCGTAGCTGCCGCCCAGGAAGAGTTCGTAGGCGGGGACTTGGCCGCCGGGGCCGCGCGCCGCCGCGCCGTGAAAGCCGATGTCGGCGATGTGATGCTGGCCGCAGCCGTTGGGGCAGCCGCTCATCTTCACATGCATCCCGCGAACCAGCGGGTCAGACTTGTCTATCTCGGCAACCGCGTCGGTTATCGCCCTGCCAAGCCCCATAGACGAGGTGATGCCCAGCTTGCAGCTATCGGTGCCGGGGCAGGATACGATGTCGGTGATTTCGTGCGCGCCCGCGCCGCCAAAGCCGATGGCGCTCAGCCGCTGCCAAACTTCGTAGAGCGCGTTTTCGGGAACCCAGCGGAATGTCAGGTTCTGCTGATGCGTGATGCGCGCGCGGCCGCCCGCGTATTTGCGGGACATATCGGCGAGCTCGTGGAACTGCGCCGCGTTGATGTCCCCAAGCGGCAGCCGCACGGTCGCCATGCTGTAGCCCGCTTGCCGCTGTTCCTGGACATTGCTGTCCAGCCACTGCCGGAATTCGGGATCGCTGCCAAACGCGGCGTATTTGCCGTTGAGCGGCGGCGCGTCGGCGGATTCGTCCTCAACGAACAGCAGGTCGGCGGGGTCAAACGACCGCTGCGCCCACGACTGGTTCATCTCTTCGTCCACCTGCTTGCGGAACTCGTCTATGCCCACGCGGGCGATGTAGAACTTGATGCGCGCTTTCATTCGGTTGCGCCGCAGTTCGTTTGTGCGGTGGAATATCCGCAGCACCGCCTCAGTGGCTTTGAGATACTCGTCCGCGGGGACGAACTCGCATAGCGTAGGCGCGATGCGCGGCATAATGGAAGTGCCGCCGCCCACGACCATCTTAAAGCCTTTCACACCGTCCTGCACGCGCGGCAGAAAGCCGACGTCGTGGATGGGGGTTATGGCGCAATCGCTGTCGCAGCCGGAGAACGCGGTCTTGATTTTGCGGGGCAGCGACTGGCTGAACGGGTGGCGCACGAAGTAGCGCGCATAGGCGGCGGCGTATGGGGTGACGTCGAAGGGTTCGTTGGCGCACACGCCCGCGGCGGCGCAGCCGGTCACATTGCGGACGGTGTTGCCGCAAGCCTCGCGCGTGCTCAGCCCGACATCGCCTATCAGCCGCATAATCGCCGCCGAATCCTCAAGGCGGATGTGGTGGAACTGGAAGTTTTCGCGCGTGGTCACATGCCCTTTGCCCAGCGGCGCGTATCGCTCGGACACCTCGCCCAGCGCGTCCAGCTGGTCGGCGGTTACGCCCCCAAACGGGCATTTTATCCGAAACATCTGCGAGTCCGGCTGGCGCTGCCCGTACACGCCTTGCCGCAGCCGGAACGCCATAAAGTCGTTGGGCTCCCACTCGCCCGCCCGAAAGCGCGCCGCCTGCGTCTCAAAATCCGTAATCTCTTCGGGCAATATCTGAATAATGCCCTCGCTGCGAGGCGTCCACTCCGTCTGCGTCGTCATTCCGATGTCCCTCCCTATATCGGCGGCCTTGCCGGCCTTATCGGTAACCTTAGGTGTGTCCTTGCGCCGGCGATCCCCGGCCGGCCTAGGCGTATGGCTATGTGCGAATGTGCAAATAAAAACCCCGCCCTGTCAAACCTGATGGGCGGGGGCGCGGCGCGCGAAAGGCGCAACCTGTCTATGCGACCCCTAGCGGTCGTCCATACAGGCGCATGCGCGAATGTGAGTATGCTTTGGCATTTGGCAATAACTTTATCAATACCCGCGCCGAATGTCAAATGCAATCCGCCCCCGCCGCTATTGCAGGGCGCATATGGGAATATGGCAGGCGCGTTACCCAAACCCAATAGTTTTTGGTCCGCCTGTTTGCAAGAAATAGCGCCCCCGATTGCTCTGCGAATCCGTTTGACGAAATCAAAGCAGGGTAATAAAATACGCCGATGCGGATTGCCCCAACGGGTTGCCCGATAGGTTGCCCCAACGCGCCGCAAGCGCCTGGTTGCGCGGCGTACAAGCGCCCCTAAATCATCAATCATCACGACAAACACGGCGGGCCGCAAGGCGTCGCAAGCAAGGCATTGCAAGGCTGCGGAGGTCTATGGAATCGGCAATAGTTCCCGAAGTCCCTGAAGTGGTAGTGCTGAGGCTGCCGCTCTATGTGAGAGCGCTGTCTCAGCTTATGTCTGAGGGCGCCGAGGTGGTCAGTTCGCAGCAGCTGGGCAGTCTGCTGCAGATGACGCCCGCGCAAATCCGCAAGGATCTGAGCTACTTCGGGCGCTTTGGCAAGCAGGGGCGCGGCTACAACGTGCGCTTTCTGCTGTCCGAGCTGCAAGAGATCCTGGGGCTAGACCGCGAGTGGCGCGCATGCCTTATCGGGGTTGGGCGACTCGGCAGGGCTATCATCAACTACCCCGGTTTCTACCAAGAGAACTTTCGCATCGTGGCGGCGTTTGACGGCGATAGGATGCAGGTGGGCAACAAGATAGGGCAGTTCGATGTGCAGCCAATGTCGGAGCTCGCCGAGACCGTGGACAGCAAGCAGATAAGCATCGGCATAGTGGCGGTTCCCGCCATCCAAGCGCAAGGCGTCATAGATGAGCTTGTGCGAAACAACATCAAGGGCATCCTCAACTACGCGCCGGTAGCCGCGCAAGTTCCCCTGCATATCGTCGTCAGGAACATCGATCCCGTGATGTCGCTGCAGTCTATGACATTCTATCTGCGAAAGGCGTAGCCGGGCTTAGAGCGGCGCTAGGCGTCAACGGGGCTAGGCGGCAACACGGGCAACGCTTATCCCAGCAGCGCATTTCCCTCGCCCGCTACTCCCCCGCATCCTGTTGCTGCTGGACGGGCGGCATCGTTTCGCGGCGGCGCTGGGGCCTAACCCGCCGGCTCGCCGCCAGCAGACGCGCCTGCGCCCGCCGTAGCGCCGCCAGTTCGCGCTGCAAGTCCAGGTCGGCGGGGCCGGTGTCTATGCGCTCTCGCGCCCGCCGCATCGCCGCCTCAGCGCGCTCCACGTCTATCTCTTCGGCGCGCTCGGCGGCGTCCGCGAGTATGGTTACATGGTTGGTCATCACTTCCATGAAACCGCCGCGTATCGCCATAAACGAGTCCTCGCCGTCCTTGACCACGCGGATTTCGCCCGGCTGCAGCGCGGTGAGCAGCGGCGCGTGGTTGGGCAGTATGCCCAGCTGCCCGTCTATGCCCGGCGCGACCAGCACATCCACATCCTCCGAGTACACCACGCGCTCAGCCGTTACGATTTCAAGCCGCATTGTAGCCATTCAGCCGCTCCCTGTTAGTATGCCGCGCCGCTTATCATCAGGCGGCGCGTATCCGGCGCTTGCCCCGCGCCTATCCGAGGCTTAGCTCACCGCCGCCATCTGCTCGGCGCGCTGCACCGCCTCGTCTATCGTGCCGACCATATAGAACGCCTGCTCCGGCAGGCTGTCGTGCTGGCCGTCCAGGATTTCCCTGAACCCGCGCACGGTATCGCGGATGGGAACATAGCGCCCCTCTTGGCCCGTGAACACTTCCGCCACCGACATCGGCTGCGTCAGAAAGCGCTGGATGCGGCGGGCGCGCGCCACGACTTGGCGGTCTTCGTCCGACAGCTCTTCTATGCCCAGAATGGCGATGATGTCCTGCAAGTCCTGGTAGCGCTGCAATACCTGCTGCACGCCGCGCGCCACGTCGTAGTGTTCTTGGCCCACCACCGCGGGTTCCAGGATGCGCGAGAACGATGTGAGCGGGTCAACGGCGGGGTAGAGCGCCTGCGCGGCGAGCGAGCGCTCCAGCGCCACCACCGCGTCCAGATGCCCGAATGTGGTTACGATGCCCGGATCGGTGTAGTCGTCCGCGGGGACATATATCGCCTGGAACGATGTGATAGAGCCGCTGAGCGAGGATGTGATGCGCTCTTGCAGATCGCCCATTTCGGTGGACAGCGTGGGCTGGTAGCCCACAGCGGAGGGCATCCTGCCCAGCAGCGCGGACACTTCCATGCCCGCGAGGATGTAGCGGTAGATGTTGTCAATGAACAGCAGGACGTCCTGCCCGCGCTCTTCTTTGAAGTACTCCGCCATAGTGAGGCCGGTCAGCCCCACGCGCGCGCGGATGCCGGGCGGCTCGTTCATCTGCCCGAACACAAGCACGGTGCTGGCAAGCACGCCCGATTCCTGCATCTCATGCCACAGGTCGTTGCCCTCGCGCGAGCGCTCGCCCACGCCGGCGAACACGGATACGCCCTGGTGAACCGTGCCGATGTTGTGGATGAGTTCCTGGATGACGACCGTCTTGCCTACGCCCGCGCCGCCGTAGGCGCCGATCTTGCCGCCCTTGGTGAACGGGGTAATCAGATCCATAACCTTGATGCCCGTTTCAAGCACTTCGACCTGCGTCGACTGCTCTTCGAAAGAGGGCGGGCTGCGGTGTATGGGCCAGCTGTCGCCGGATTCCACCTCTTCCAGGTTGTCCAGCGTTTCGCCAAGCGCGTTGAACAGCCGCCCCAGCGTGGGATCGCCCACGGGGACGGCGATGGGCCTGCCCGTATCCACGGCGTCCTCGCCGCGCACAAGCCCCTCGGTCGCGCCCAGCGCAAGGCAGCGAACCCAGTTGTTGCCGATGTGCTGCTCTACCTCCAGCACAAGCTTTTCCTCGCCGATGCTGGTCTCCAGCGCGTTGTATATCGCCGGCATATCCTCCGACGGAAACTCAACATCCACCACCGTGCCGATGACCTGGGTTACCCTTCCCGTTGCCATTGTTCCTCCGTTTTCGGTTAATCGGTTGCTTGCCGCCGGGCTATTCCACCGCCGCCACGCCGCCCACGATGTCCAGCAGTTCCTTAGTTATCGTTTCTTGCCGCGCCTTGTTCATCACTAGCGTCAGGTCTTCCACCATAGCGTCGGCGTTGTCGGTGGCGTTTCGCATCGCCACCATTCGCGCCGACTGCTCGCTGGCAATGCCCTCCAGCAAGCAGTGATACAGCCGCATCTCTATGTAGCGCGGCAGCAGCGCCGACAGCACGGGGGATTCGTCCGGCTCAAAGATGTAGCCGACCGCCTGGCTCGGCGTCAGATCCGAGGGCGCGACCGGCAGCAGGCGCTCTACCACCGGGCGCTGCAGCGTCACATTGACGAACTGCGCGTATGCCACATACACCGCGTCCACCTGCTCGCTAGTGAACAGATCCACAACGA
>CBDESO010000003.1:0-544446 GCA_965242555.1 Dehalococcoidia bacterium | reverse complement strand
GCATGGCTTGGCGGCGAATGTGCTGGCGATGCGGGATGTGTATCCCCACGCGGCGTTCTCGGCGATGCAGCCCTCGCTGGCGGATGTGGCGCGCAAGGCGCCCGTGCTGTTCGCGCCCACGCTGGCGGACATTCTGGCGCAACACGGGCTGGAGTACGTTGCGGTCGGCACGGGGACAAGCGGCAACGCCTATCTGCACAACCCCAACGCCGAGCGCGTAGGCGGCGCTACCATTCACCCCGAATTCTGCCTGCCATATGCGCTGCACGAAGACATAATCGCGCGTTTCGGCGAGTGGCCCGCGGAGGGCGTGACCAACGCCGCCAAGCTGGAGCGCGCGGTGGATGTGATGACCGAGTACGTGCTGCCGGAGCGAAAGCCGGCGGCGGCGTGCGTGTGGTTCACGGAGCCGGACAAGGCGCAGCACGCGCACGGCGTCGGGGCGCAAGTGTCCACTCGCGCGCTGCGTGAGGCGGACGCGCAGTTCGGCAGGCTTATGGCGTGGCTGGCGGATAATGCCATAGACGCCGATGTGCTGGTCGTTTCGGATCACGGCTACTCAACCATATCCGAAGTGGTTGATGTAGAGGCGGCGGTTCGGGATGCGGGCTTTCCGCCTGGCGATATGCCGGGCGGCGTAACGGTCGCGACGAATGGCGGCTCGGCGCTGTTTTACGCTTACGACAAGGATCCGGCTACGGCTGACAGGCTTGCGGCGTGGCTGATGGCGCAGTCGTGGGGCGGCGCTATCGCGGCGTCGGACGCGGTTGGCGCTATAGACGGCATAGATGGGGCGCTGCCCGCCGCGCTAATTGGCGCCGAAGGGCGGCGCGCTCCCGACCTTGCGCTTTCGCTGCGCTGGGATTCGCGGCGCAACGCGGCGGGATACGCGGGCTACGCCTACTCCACCGGCGGCGCGAGCGGGCTGGGACAGCACGGCTCTATGAGCAGGCATGAGATGCGAAACGTCTTGTTCGCGCGGGGCGATAGTTTCATTCGCGGGGCGCGCATCGCAAGCCCTACGGGGAATATCGATCTTGCGCCCACAATACTGCATCTGCTGGGGCTGCCGGCGCCGGCTATGGACGGGCGGGTGTTGCGAGAGGCGCTAGTGGACGGCAAGCCGGTCGGGTGGCAGACGCGGGCTTATACGGCGCGGCGCGAGTTGGCGGATGGCGTGTATCGTCAGCGCATACAGGTGTCTAGCGTGGGCAACGCGCGCTATGTGGACGAGGGCAACGGCGGGATTGAGTAGCATACGCGCTTAGCAGCCCGTAGCCGATTGCCCGCAGCGTAGCAAGCCGCATCCTCATCATCCCCGATTGTCTATCAGCGCCCCTTTGCGCCCAATTGCATGCTGATAGCGCATATAGGGCGCGTTCCTACTTTTTGTAAAAAGTAAGCAAAAACTTTTGGATATGTGCAGATAGGATGCGTTTGGGGTAGGCGCATCCGTATTCGCACGTCCGCGATTTTGCCGCATATGCAACACTTATTTTACACGGGATTAACATAATTGAAACATACGGGGTTTAGGATTTTAAGCGTTGCAAAGTTTGTTGCGGCATAGCGGGAAGTTCGCGCGGTCGTCGCGCTAATCAAGGGAGGGACAAATGACATTGGTGAAACGGGCGCTGTATCCCACCACGCTGAAGATGCGGCTGATGCTGATAGCGCTGCTGGGCGTCGGCATAATGCTGGGCGGCGCGGGGATAGCATACGCGCAGTCCGCGGAAGAGGTGTCGGCGACGCTGGAGAACGCGATACTGGTGTTCGCGGCGGCGCTGGTGTTCTTTATGCAGGCGGGGTTCGCGTTCCTGGGGGCGGGCCTCATTCGCGCCAAGAACACGGTCAACTATATGACCAAGTCGTTCCTGGACTTCTGCATAGCCTCGCTGGGCTTTTGGGCATTCGGCTACGCGCTGATGTTCGGCGGCGGCGCGGCGGCGGGCTTTATCGGGCTGGAGGGGTTCTTCCTGCTCAACTTCGAGGACGGCGACCTGGTGGGCTGGTTCTTCCAGATGGTATTCGCGGGAACCGCCGCCACGATTATCGCGGGCGCGATGGCGGAGCGCACAAAGATAAACGCCTACTTCGCGTACAGCTTTATCGTGGGCGCGATAATCTACCCGATATATGGCCACTGGGCTTGGAGCGACTTCGGCTGGCTGGCGGGAATGGGCTTTTCGGACTACGCGGGATCCGGCGTAGTGCATATGATAGGCGGCTTTCTGGCGCTGGCGGGCGCGATGGTCGTAGGGCCTCGCAGGGGCTGGGAGCGCGGCATAACCATTCGCGGCCACAATGTGCCGTATGTGGTAATCGGCACATTCATCCTGTTCTTCGGCTGGTTCGGGTTCAACATCAACTCGGCGACGCTGGGGCTGAACGCGGTCAACACGCTTATGGCGGGCGCGGCGGGCGCCACCGCCGCGATATACCTGACGCTGCTACGCACGGGCAAGGCGGACTTGGAAATGGCGGCAAACGGCGCGCTCGCCGGGCTGGTGGGCATCACCGCCGGCTGCGCGTATGTGGATGTGTGGGCGGCGGTGGTCATAGGCATCATCTCAGGCATCATCCTGCCCTTCGGCATGGCTTTCGTGAAGAATACGCTGAAAGTGGACGACCCGGTTGGCGCGTCAACCGTGCATGGCATCTGCGGCGCGTGGGGCTTGCTCGCGGTGGGCATATTCGCCGCCGGCAACAACGATGTGTACGGCTTGATAAGCGGCAACCCCGCGCTGCTGCTGCCGCAGATAGTCGGCATAATCACGGCAATCGTCTGGGGCTTTGGCGGCGGGTTCATCCTGTTCAAGGCGCTTGACCTGACTATGGGCTTGCGCGTGTCCGAGGAAGAGGAAGAGATAGGGCTGGACGAGACCGAGCATGGCACGGTCGCCTATCCCGAAATGAGCTAGGGATATGGGCTAGTCGGCGCGCGCCTTAGTGTCAGGGCGCGGCGGCAAGCGTGCGGCGGGAGCGGTTCGCAAGGGCCGCTCCCGCTTTGCGTCGGATAGCGGGTTTCGGGCGGCGGCGGCTATATCTGCCGGTATGCTACTCCCGCTTTGCGCGGGCGCTTGGCGGCTTGGCGCGGATGATGATACGGGGACAAGCAGCGCCGTCGGATGATAGCCCGATTATGTAACAAATTTTTAACATATGCGAAACATCCGCGAAACATACTTGTATCAAAATGGTTTTAGCAAATGAACACACTCTACATTCGGAGGCTTGAAACTATGGAAGCAGTTATCGGCGGCGTGGCATTCGCGGCTCTTTTCGCGGCGTGGGTGATCATCCCCAGCGCGGTACGCAGGAAGCGCTCCAAGTAAGTCCGGCCGGCTTGCGCGGCAAGCCAAGCCGCGCGAACTGCGCGGAATTTCCTCAGCGAGGCTTTGTGATGCACAAGTCTCGCTGATTGTTGTATGATATATGGCGACAATGCGCGTTGGCGGCTTGCGCCGGCGCAATCCCTTATATCAGGAGGAAACGGATGCCTGAATTTTACAAAGCGGAATACATTTGGATAGACGGGGGCAACCCCCGGTCGGGCGACAATACGGCGCATGTGCGCTCCAAGGCAATGGTGATACCCGTGGGCGAAGAGCCGGGCCTTTGGGGCTTTGACGGCTCCAGCACCAACCAGGCGGAGGGCGAGGACTCCGACCGCGTTCTCAAGCCGGTGGGCGTCTATCCCGACCCCATCCGCGGCGGCAACAACAAGCTGGTTATGTGCGAGGTGATGCTGCCCGACATGACGCCGGATCCCACGAACACGCGCGCAGGCTGCGCCGCCGCCGCCGAAAAGTACGCGGACTTCGAGATGTGGTTCGGCATTGAGCAGGAGTACACCTTTATGGAGGGCACTCACCCGCTCGGCTGGCCTACAAACGGCTTTCCCGCGCCCCAGGGCGGCTACTACTGCGGCGTTGGCTCCGACGAGATCTTCGGGCGCGAGACCGTGGAAGACCACCTGCAGCACTGCCTTGACGCCGGGCTGACCATATCCGGCATCAACGCGGAGGTTATGCCGGCGCAGTGGGAGTTTCAGATTGGGCCGGTGGGCGCGCCGCAGGTGGCGGACGAGATCTGGCTGGCGCGCTGGCTGCTGTATCGCACATCCGAGAAGTACGGCTACAGCGCCACGCTTGACCCCAAGCCGATGCGCGGCGACTGGAACGGCGCGGGCGCGCATTGCAACTTCTCCTCGCGGCAGATGCGCGCCGACTACGACGCATGCGTCGCCGCCGCCGAGGCGCTCAAGGGCAACCACGAAGAGCATATCGCCAACTACGGCTTTCGCATCGAAGAGCGGCTGACCGGCTTGCACGAGACCTGCTCCTACCGCGAATTCCGCTATGGCGTCAGCGACCGCGGCGCGTCCGTCCGCATACCCTGGCAGGTGGCGCGCGACAAGAAAGGCTACATTGAGGACAGGCGGCCCAACGCCAACTGCGACCCGTACAAGGTAACCCGACTCATCATTGAGACGGTGTGCGGCGCGGCGTCCAAGTAACCGATACGGCAAATCTAGCGAAGTCCGCGCCGCGCGAATTAGGCAGCGGCGCGGGCTTTCGCTTTCAAGCGCGGCGGCCTGGGCGCATTGGCGGGCGTATTGGCCGTAGCGTCAGTTCGCGCGGATTTAGACGCGCCGCGATGCGCGAAAATGCGCTCAAATCGCGCTTGCGCTTGCCGCCAAACCCGTTGCGGATTGTTTGACACAATTTTCACAAACTGCTATATTTACTGAAAGTTTCGCGCCGCGGCAGGGGCGGCGCGCGGCGGGATTTCCCCAATCCGATTGCGGCATCCCTACTAAGCCTGTTGCCCGCGCCAACAGACCAGTTCTACAACGCCCGACTGAGGCGCCCTACTGAGGATAGCATGTCGACCAGAGATCCGGAGGCAACCGAGTTCGTTCTGCGCGAGGCAAGAGAGAACGACGTCAAGTTCATTCGCCTCTGGTTCGCGGACATACTCGGCAACCTGAAGGGCTTTGCCATCACCGTGGAAGAGTTGGAACACGCGCTCACGCAGGGCATGGGCTTTGACGGCTCCTCCATAGACGGGTTCGCGCGCTCCGACGAGCGCGATCTGTACGCGCTGCCCGATCCCAACACATTCAGCATACTGCCCTGGCGGCCGCGCACCAACGCCGTCGCCAGGATGTTCTGCGACATCGTCACGCCCGACGACCAGCCCTACGACAGCGATCCCCGCGCCGTGCTCAGGCGCAACCTGGACGCCGCGTCCAAGATGGGCTACACCTACTACGTAGGCCCTGAAATAGAGTACTTCTATTTCAAGAATTCCAAAGCGGCAAAGCCGGTTGACAAGGGTAGCTACTTCGACCAGGACGCCACCGACTTGGCAACCGACCTGCGCCGCGAAACCGTGCTTACCCTAGAGGAACTTGGCATCCCCGTAGAGTCCAGCCACCATGAGGCCGCGCCCAGCCAGCACGAAATAGACTTGCGGCACACAGACGCGCTCACTATGGCGGACACGGTTATGACATACCGCATCGTGGTGAAAGAGATAGCGCGGCAGAACGGCTACTACGCCACCTTTATGCCCAAGCCCGCGCGCGGCGTCAACGGCAGCGGGATGCACATGCACCAGTCGCTGTTCCAGGGCGACCGCAACGCCTTTTACGCCGAAGACGACGATATGCGGCTGTCGGACACCGCCAAGCACTTTATCGCCGGGCTAATGCGCCACGCGCGCGAAATCACCGTGGTTACCAATCAGTGGATAAATTCGTACAAGCGGCTTGTGCCGCGCTTTGAGGCGCCTACTTTCGTCTCTTGGTCAACAATCAACCGCGCCGACCTCATCCGCGTTCCCGATTTCAAGTCGGGGCGCGAAGAATCCCGCCGCATAGAGTATCGCGCGCCGGATCCCGCCTGCAATCCCTATCTGGCGTTCAGCGTGATGCTGGCGGCGGGCTTGAAAGGCATTGCCAACCGCTACGAGATACCGGCGGCGGCGCAGTCCAACATCTTTGAGATGAGCCACGCCGAGCGCGAAGACCTAGGCGTAGAGGCGCTGCCCGCCAACCTGTGGGAGGCTATCCACATAGCCGAGCGCAGCGAACTCGTCTATGAGGCGCTGGGCGAGCAGGTTTTCAAAAGCTTTATCAGCAACAAGAAACTGGAGTGGGAAAACTACCACGAGCGGATAAGCGATTACGAAACAGAGCGCTATCTGCCCGCGCTCTGATTGCATCTCTCAGTATTTAGGGCAGTAGCATTAGCCCGCCCGCCAATCGCCGCGCCGAACAGCCTCAACAGCGAGACGCCAATATGACAGAGACATACATCCCCAAACTGACTAAGCAGGGCTTGTACGACCCGCGCTTTGAGCATGACGCCTGCGGCGTGGGGCTGGTCGCCAACATAAAGGGCGAGCGCTCCCATATGGTCTTGCAGCGCGGCATTGAGGCGCTGTGCAGCCTTGAGCATCGCGGCGCGAAAGGCGCGGATCCCGAAACGGGCGATGGCGCGGGCGTGCTGATACAGATGCCGCACGAATTTTTCGCCAAAGAGTTCCGCCGGCTGGGGATAGCCGCTCATAAGCCCGGCGATTACGCCGTGGGGATGACATTCCTGCCGCACAACAAGGCTGAGCAACAGGCGATAGAGGGCATAGTTCGCCGGTTCACCGAGCAAGAGGGGCAGACGTTGCTGGGCTGGCGCGATGTTCCCGTCGCGCTTGACAAGATAGGCGCTATGGCGGCGGCGGTAAGCCCGGCGATACGCCAATTCTTCGTGGCGCGCGGCGCAAACGCGGCCGACGAGGCGGCGTTTGAACTGAAACTCTTTCTCATCCGCAGGCAGATAGAGGACGCGGTAGCCTCATCCGATTTGCAAGAGCGCGAGCAATTCTATGTGTGCAGCCTGTCGTCCAACAAGGTTGTCTATAAGGGGCTGATTGTCGGCTCTCAGCTAGACAAGTTCTATCACGACCTTTCGGATGAGGACGCGCTGACATCTTTCGCGGTGATTCACGCGCGGTTCAGCACAAACACGCTCGGCACATGGAAATTGGCGCATCCCTACCGGCATGTGATACACAACGGCGAGATAAACACGGTTCGCGGCAACATCAATTGGATGACGGCGCGCGAGGGAATGTTCGCGTCAGACGCGCTGGGCGATGATATGGCGAAACTGCTGCCCATCATCGGCAAGGGCGTACAGAGCGACACCGCAAGTTTTGACAACGCGCTGGAGTTGCTGCTCGCCACCGGCCGCTCGCTGCCGCATGCCTTGATGATGATGATCCCTGAGGCGTGGGGCGATCATCTGCCGATGGAGCGGGCAAAGCGCGATTTCTACGAATACCACGCCGGGCTGATGGAGGCGTGGGATGGGCCCGCGCTCATAATCGGCACTGACGGCACGCGCGTGTGCGCCGTTCTAGATCGCAACGGCCTGCGCCCCTGCCGCTACCTGGTCACAACCGACGACCTGCTTGTGATGGCGTCCGAAACGGGCGTGTTGGACATACCGCCGGAGCGCGTTCTGTTCAAGGAGCGCATACATCCGGGGCGGATGTTTATGCTGGACAGCGCGCAGGGCAGGCTTGTGGACGATACTGAGCTCAAGCGCGATCTGGCGGCGCGGCAGCCCTATGGCGAGTGGCTCGCCCAAAACCGCTTTGTCCTGGACGACCTGCCCGACACCGACGCGCCGCAGTCTTACCCGAATGGCAATCTGCTCGCGCAGCAGGTCACATTCGGCTACACGCTGGAAGACCTGCGGCTGATTATGGAGCCGATGGCGAACACGGGCAGCGAACCCGTAGGCTCTATGGGCAACGATACCCCGCTCGCTGTGCTGTCCGACCAAAGCCCGTTGCTGTTCAACTATTTCAAGCAGCTGTTCGCGCAGGTGAGCAACCCGCCGCTTGACGCCATCCGCGAAGAACTGGTCACTTCACTGGAGTCCACGCTGGGATCCGAAGTCAACCTGTTCACCGAAACGCCGGAGCATTGCGGGATGCTGGCGGTAAAGCGCCCGGTGCTTACCAACGCCGAGTTGGAAAAGATCCGCAGCATAGACCTGCCGCGCTTGAAAGCCAAGACCATCAAGACGCTGTTCACGCGCGACGAAAACCACAGCGCCCTCAAGCGCGCGCTCGATCGCGTTTGCGAAGAGGCGTCGCAGGCTATCGCGGATGGCAATACCATCGTCATCCTGTCGGATAGGGGCGTGAACGCGCATCAAGTCCCGATACCCAGCCTGCTCGCGGTGGCGGGAGTGCATCACCATCTCATACGGCAAGGCGTCCGCACAAAGGTCGGGCTTGTGGTGGAGTCGGGCGAGCCGCGCGAGGTGGCGCATCTGGCGCTGCTGCTGGGTTACGGCGCGGGCGCGGTGAACCCATACCTCGCCTTTGACACGATAACCGACCTGGTTTCGGCGCGCGGCGGCTCGGCCGACGATTGCGAATACGCCGCCCAAAACTACATCAAGGCGGCGGACAAGGGCATCCTCAAGATTATGTCCAAGATGGGCATATCCACTTTGGGCAGCTATCGCGGCGCGCAGATATTCGAGGCGGTCGGGCTGAACGACGAGTTCATAGACGCCTACTTCACCTGGACGCCCTCGCGCATCGGCGGCATAGGCATCCAGGAGGTAGAGGCGGAGAGCAGAAAGCGGCACGGCGCGGCGTATCGCCAGGCGGCGACGGCGGGCGGCCCGGATCTCGCGGCGGGCGGCTACTACCAATGGCGGCGCGACGGCGAATATCATATGTGGAATCCGGACACTATCGCCGGGCTGCAGCATGCGGTCAGGGCGAATAGTTTTGACACATACCAAAAGTTCGCCGACCACGCCAACGCAACCAGCCGCCGGCTTTGCGCCATAAGGGGCTTGCTTGATTTCAAGCGGGCGGATGAGCCGCTGCCGATAGACGAGGTTGAGCCGGCGCGGGAAATCGTCAAGCGGTTCGCAACGGGCGCTATTTCGCTGGGATCCATCAGCCGCGAGGCGCACGAAACTATGGCTATCGCCATGAACCGCATCGGCGCGCGCAGCAATACCGGCGAGGGCGGCGAAGACTGGCATCGCTACACGCCCGACCCCAACGGCGATTCGCGCAACAGCGCTATGAAACAGGTCGCGTCCGGGCGCTTTGGCGTTACCATAAACTACCTAGCCAGCGCCAGCGATCTGCAAATCAAGATGGCGCAAGGCTCTAAGCCCGGCGAGGGCGGGCAGCTGCCGGGCCATAAGGTTGACGAGTACATCGGCTGGGTTCGCAATTCCACGCCCGGCGTTGAGCTCATATCGCCGCCGCCGCATCACGACATCTACTCCATTGAGGATCTGGCGCAGCTCATACACGACCTCAAGAACTCCAATCCCGCCGCGCGCGTGCATGTCAAGCTTGTGGCGGAGGCGGGCGTTGGCACAATCGCCGCGGGCGTGTCCAAGGGGCATGGCGATGTCGTGCTGATAAGCGGGGACAGCGGCGGCACTGGGGCGTCGCCCGAATCGTCCATCAAGCACGCGGGCTTGCCCTGGGAGCTTGGCGTCGCCGAAACGCAGCAAGTCCTGGTGATGAACGACCTGCGCGGGCGCATAGTGGTGCAAACCGACGGGCAGCTCAAGACGGGCAGGGATGTCGCCGTAGCCTGCTTGCTGGGCGCTGAGGAGTTCGGCATGGCAACCGCGCCGCTCATCGCTATGGGTTGCATAATGCTGCGAAAGTGCCACCTAAACACCTGCTCGGTGGGCATAGCGACGCAGGATCCCGAACTACGCAAGCTTTTCGCGGGCAAGCCTGAGTATGTTATCAACTACTTCTTTTTCGTAGCCGAAGAGCTGCGCCAAATTATGGCGGATATGGGCTTTCGCACAATCAACGAAATGGTTGGCAGGATGGACAGGCTTGATGAGCGCCAAGCGGTCGCCCATTGGAAAGCGCAGGGCTTGGACTTTTCCAAGCTGCTGCACAAGCCCGACGTCCCCGATTCGGTGGCTACATACTGCCGCCAAACGCAGGATCACGGCTTGGACAAGGCGCTGGACAACCGGCTCATCGCGCTGTGCAAAGACGCGCTTGAGCGGGGGACGCCGGTCGAGCTCAGCCTGCCCGTCAGCAACGGCAACCGCACGGTCGGCACAACGCTGAGCTACGAAATCGCCAAGCGCTACGGCGAGGACGCGCTGCCCGAAGACACTATCCGCATCAATTTCAGCGGATCCGTGGGGCAGAGTTTCTCGGCGTTTCTGGCAAAGGGCGTTACGATGCGCGTGCGCGGCGACGCCAACGACTACTTCGGCAAGGGGCTGTCCGGCGGCAAGGTGATTATCACGCCGCCCGAACAGGCTACTTTCGCCCCCGAACAGAACATCATCGTGGGCAACGTCGTTTTGTACGGCGCTACCGGCGGCAAGGCGTTCATACGCGGCGTGGCGGGCGAGCGGTTCGCCGTCCGCAACAGCGGCGCCGAAACCGTGGTGGAGGGCGTGGGCGATCACGGCTGCGAGTATATGACGCGCGGCAAAGTGGTCGTGCTAGGGCCGACGGGCCGCAATTTCGCGGCGGGAATGAGCGGCGGCGAGGCGTACGTCCTGGACGAAAGCGGCGAGTTCGCAAGCCTGTGCAACCCCGGAATGGTCGGGCTGGAGGCGGTGGAAGATCCCGCGGACATAGACGCTCTCCGCGGCCTAATCCAACAGCACTTGGACTGCACCGGCAGCGCAAACGCGCGGCGCGTCCTGGACGGCTGGGACGAGATGCTGCCCAAGTTCGTCAAGGTTATGCCCTACGACTACAAGCGCATACTGCAAGAGCGCGCCGCCGCCGCGGTTGCCGCCGCCGACTAAGCCGAAACTAGCCAAAACTAAAGATAGGCGATACATCAATGGGAAAACCCACCGGATTTAAGGAATACGGCAGGCAAGCGCCGCAACAGCAGCCCGTTTCGCTGCGCGTTCAGCACTTCAACGAATTTTATCAGGACTGGAGTGAAGAGCAAGCCCGCGAACAGGGCGCGCGCTGCATGAACTGCGCCGTGCCGTTCTGCCATACGGGCTGCCCGCTGGGCAATCTGATACCCGATTTCAACGATTTCGTGTATCAGGGCGACTGGCGCGGCGCTCTAAACGCGCTGCATGCCACCAACAACTTCCCGGAGTTCACCGGCAGGGTCTGCCCCGCGCCCTGCGAGGCGGCTTGCGTCCTGAACATCAACCAGGATCCGGTTACCATTGAGTACATAGAAAAGGCAATCGCCGACAGGGGCTGGCAAGAGGGCTGGATAGCGCCGCAAACGCCAAGCCAGCGCACGGGCAAGCGCGTGGCGGTTATCGGATCCGGGCCGGCGGGCCTAGCCGCCGCGCAGCAGCTTAACCGCTGCGGCCACTGGGTCACCGTCTTTGAGCGCGACGAGTACATCGGCGGCCTGCTCACGCTGGGCATCCCCGATTTCAAGCTTGAAAAGCCCGTAGTCCAGCGCCGCGTCAAGCAGATGCGCGACGAGGGCGTTATCTTCAAGACGGGCGTGGACGTGGGCGCTGACTACGCCGCCGCCGACCTTATGGCCGACTTCGACGCCGTGGTTCTCACGGGCGGCTGCACGGTGCCGCGCGACCTGCCCGTTCCCGGCCGCGAGCTTGGCGGCGTGCATTTCGCTATGGAGTTCCTGACGCAGCAGAACCGCCTGAACGCGGGCCAAAGCGTCCCGCCGGATGAGCGCATCAGCGCCGAGGGCAAGCGCGTGGTCATCCTGGGCGGCGGGGACACCGGCTCCGACTGCCTAGGCACATCCCACAGGCAGGGCGCCGAAGTCGTGTATCAGTACGAGCTGCTGTCAGAGCCGCCCGCCGAGCGGCGCGAGGACAACCCTTGGCCGCTATGGCCCCTCATACTGCGAACATCGTCCTCGCAAGAAGAGGGCGGCATCCGCGATTACGACGTCCTGACCACCCACTTTTCGGGCAGCGATGGCAATGTGGAAAAGCTGCACGCCGTCCGGATAGAGTGGGGCGCGCCGGATGAATCGGGCAGGCCCGCGATGAACCGCGTAGAGGGCAGCGAGTTTGAGATAGACGTGGATCTTGTGCTGCTGGCGATGGGTTTCGTTCACCCGCAGCGAGAGGGCTTGCTGGAGCAGCTTGGCGTTGAGCTTGACGCGCGCGGCAATGTGCGGACGGACGCCGCCAAGATGACCAGCGTCGCCGGCGTGTTCGCGGCGGGCGATATGGCGCGCGGGCAGTCGCTCGTGGTATGGGCGCTCGCCGAGGGGCGCGAGGCTGCGCGGGGCGCCGACGAGTATCTGATGGGCGATACGGCACTGAGGCCCGTGCTTGCGGGCGCGCTCGCGCGATAGTTTATCAAGATAGACATTAGGCTAGATATTAGGCTAGGCGGCATTAACGCGCCGCGCTGTCTTATCGCTTAATCGCGCTATCCCGCAGCCGCTTGCCTTAATGCCCTATCTTAACGCCCTTACCCTATCGCGTTCTTGGGCAGCGCGCCCACAAACGGCAGGTTGCGATACTGCTGGTTGTAGTCCAAGCCGTAGCCCACCACGAACTCGTCGGGTATCTCAAAGCCGATGTAGCGGGCATGCACCTCCACCGCGCGGCGGGAGCGCTTGGACAGCATCGCGCACACCTCAAGGCTGGCGGGCTTGTCGGTTCGCAGATCCGCCAGCAGGCGGCTTAGCGTCAAGCCGGTGTCAATGATGTCTTCCACAATGATGACGTCGTGTCCGGCGATATTGATGTCGCGCGGCTTTTTGATGGTTACAATGCCCGTGCTTTCCGCGCCGCTGTAGCTTGACGATGTTACCGCGTATGCCTCCACCGGCAGCTCTATGGCGCGCATCAGGTCGGCTAGGAACACGACGGCGCTGTACAGCACGCCCACCAGCACAAGGCTATGCCCGCGATAGTCCTCGGTGATTTGCGCGCCAAGCTCAGCCACCTTGTCTTGCAGCTGCTCCGCCGTGAGCAGAACGGGGATGTTGTGCGAGTAGTCTGCGGGCATAGGCAACGCGCTCTTTGGGGATAACGGGATAGGCTGACCGGGGATTAGCGGGAACTAACGGCTATCGGGGATACGCTCGGATATGTCCGGATATACCTGGGCGGCGGGGTTTCAAAGCGGGAATGATTATAGCACACGCTAATGCTATAATTCCAACGGGCGGCGGGCGCTCATTGGGGCAATCGCGGTTCGCGGGCGGCGCTGATTTTGCGCGAAACGGCAGCCCAGAAACGTTTGGATGAGATTATCAAGAGGACGCGAATGAACATTGGCGTGTGCAAGGTAACGCTGCAAATCCCCGAAAACCAGTCGCTGAAAGGCAAGCGGCGGGTGGTGTCCTCGGTGTGCCAGCGCGTCCGCAACAAGTTCAGGGTGGCGGCGGCTGAGGTTGGCGATAACGACGCATGGCAGATCGCCACGATAGGCGTGGTCTGCGTCAGCGGCAGCGCGCGCCACGCCGACGAGACGATTGACAACATCATCGCCTACATCGAGGCGAGCAGAGACGATATAGTGGTTCTTGACGCGGAGCGGCAGACGCTCACGGGCTTTTAGCGGCGCATTCCTCATCCGCTCGCATCGCGCTCGCATCCCCTTGTATCCCAAGTGTATCCCAAGGGCATAACCGGCGCATAACACGAAACGGCGGCATATCGCTTGGAAACGGCAAAGTTCTTGGACGCCATACAGCGCGCGCCCTGGTATGTGGAGCAGATAGTCCACAGCGAGGATGTGCCGCGCCGCGAGGCTCGCTACGGCGCGCTAGACCGGCCGCTGCCCGCCGCTTTGCAAGCCGCGCTCGAATCCGCCGGCATCGGCGCGCTCTACACCCACCAGACAGACGCGCTCAACGCTTTGCGGCGCGGCAAGAATGTCATCGTGTCCACGCCCACCGCAAGCGGCAAGAGCCTATGCTACAACCTGCCCGTGCTGGAGGCGCTGAGCGCCGACCGCCGCGCCACCGCTATGTACATCTTCCCCACTAAGGCGCTGGCGCAAGATCAACGCAAGGCGCTCGCGCGGCTCGCCCCCGCCGAATTTCGGTTGCGCCACGACATCTTTGACGGCGACACCCCATCTAGGGACAGGGCGGAGATGCGCCGCAACGCGCGGCTGCTCATCACAAACCCGGATATGCTGCATCTGGGCATCCTGCCCCATCACAAGCGCTGGCATCGCGTATTGCGAAACCTGCGCTATGTGGTGATAGACGAGGCGCACATCTATCGCGGCGTGTTCGGCTCGCATGTCGCCAACATACTGCGGCGGCTGCGGCGGCTGTGCGAGCGGTTCGGATGCGCCCCCCAATTCGTGCTGTGCAGCGCCACTATCGCCAACCCCGCCGAACACGCCGAGCGGCTTACCGGCTTGCCCTTTGAAGTGGTTGACGACGGCGGCGCGCCCTACGGCGGCAAGGACTTTCTGTTTTGGAACCCGCCTATGCTCGACCTAGCCAAGGGCAGCCGGCGCAGCGCTAACACTGAGGCGGCGCAGCTTTTCGCCGAGCTGCTGAGGCGGCGCGTCCGCACGCTGACATTCGTCCGCAGCCGCCGCGCCGCCGAGCTGCTGTATGTCTATACGCGGGACAACCTGCGCCTATCGCATCCCGACTTGGCAAAGCGCGTTATGCCCTATCGCGCGAGTTATTTGCCGGAGGACAGGCGCGCCATAGAGCGCGATCTCAGGGAGGGCAATCTGCTGGGCGTAACCACGACCAACGCTATGGAACTGGGCATAGACATCGGGGACTTGGACGCCACGCTGCTGACGGGCTATCCCGGCACAATCGCCAGCGCCTGGCAGCAGGCGGGGCGCAGCGGGCGCGGCAGCGAGCGCTCGCTGAGCGTGCTTGTGGCGCAAGACAACCCGCTCGACCAGTACCTGATGCGCCATCCCGACGCCTTTTTCGGCAAGCCGCACGAAAGCGCCCGCGTTTCCCCCGCCAACCCGTACATCCTAAAGCCGCATCTGCTCTGCGCCGCATACGAATCGCCGCTGGTGATGCGGGATACCGAGTATTTCGGCCCCGACCTGCTGCTGTGCGCCGACGAACTCGCGCGCGACGGGCTGCTGCATGCGCGGCGCAATCTCTGGCATCTGTCCGCCGACGTGGACTACCCCGCCGCCGATGTCAACATCCGCTCAGCGTCCGCGCGAACCTACACGCTTGTAGAGCAGGACAGCGGCGTAATCCTTGAATCGGTAGAGGAGTTATCCGCGTTCCTGCAGCTGCATCCGGGCGGCATATACCTGCATCAGGGGGAGCAGTATCTCATCACCAACCTTGACATAGAGTCGGCTACCGCCTACGCCGTACAAACCGACGTGCCGTTCTACACGCAGGCGCGCGATTTCACGGATACGCGCATCCTGCGGCTGTTCAAGCGAAAGCGCGCGGGCGGCACAACCGCCTATCTGGGCGAAGTGAGCGTTACCACAAGCGTGGTCGGGTTCAGGCGCAAGGCGCACATCACCGAAGAGACGCTTGGCGAAGAGTACATAGACTTGCCCCCGCAAACCTATGACACGATAGGGATATGGTTCGATGTGCCGCCGGACACGCTTGAGTACATTCGGCGGCAGCGCTTGGACTTGATGGGCGGGCTGCATGCGGTAGAGCATGCGGCGATAGGCGTGCTGCCGCTGTTCGCAATGTGCGACCGCAACGACATCGGCGGCATATCCACGCCGCTGCATCCCGACACCGGCAAGCCGCAGGTGTTCATTCACGACGGCGTCCCCGGCGGCGTGGGCATCACCGAACACGGCTACGAGATGATCGAAGACCTGTGGCGCGCCACCCTGCGGGTGATAAGCGAGTGTCCCTGCGAAAGCGGCTGCCCCGGCTGCATCCAATCGCCCAAGTGCGGCAACAACAACGAGCCGCTGGACAAGCAGGTGGCGGAACTGATACTGCGCGATATTTTGGCGTAGGGAAAGCGCGGGGGATTTAGGGCAGGTTTGCGCGATTGATGATAGTTAGAAAGCAAATCGTGATTGCGCGGGTTTGCGCCGCCGTCGTTTATTTTGAACGAATATCGGTTATAATAGCGCGAACACAGCAATCCGAATACGCCAAAGGCGAAAAGCCAAAGCGGGATGGGGGCATCATGGCACGAAGACGCGTCGGACATCACATAACGCGGCCGGGCAGGGAGCGCGGCGACGAAGACATCACATTTCCGGTAGCCAAGGATCTGCAAAAGCCGCCCGCCTCGCTGGTGCGCGACTTGGAGGTCTCTTTCTACGCGCGCGAATACCCGCTGGAGAGTTTCGCGCTGGAGCAGAGCGCCTCGGCGGACTGGGCGGACGACGTGCGGCGCGGCTTTTCGCCCGAAACCGCCGAGCTGTACGACGAGTTCCAGGAAGATATGGAACCCGTGCTGGAATGGATCCGCGGCAGCGGCGACCTGGATCCCACCGCGCAGCCGTCCGGCGAGGACACCACCGCGTCCATACGCGACAAGGCGCGCGAGCTTGGCTACGGCGAAGTGGGCTTTGCGCGCTTTGACCGGCGCTACCTCTACCAGATACGGCGGCAGGGCGTCCGAACCGATTTGCCCCACGCCATCTGCCTCGCGGTGGAGCAGGACTACGCCGCCACGCAGACGATCCCCAGCCTTGAGGCGGAGCGCGCGCAGGGCGAGGCGTACAAGCGGCAGGCGCAAATGGCTATGGCGCTCGTGGAACACATTCGCGGGCTTGGCTACCGCGCGCAGGTATCCGGCCCCACATGGCACTTTGGGCCAATGATCCCGATGTTCGTAGAGGCGGGCTTGGGGCAGCTCGGCGTGAACGGGCAGCTGCTGTCGCCGCACTTCGGCTCGCGCGCGCGGCTGCAGATCATCATCACCAACGCGCGCGTGAACTACGACCGGCCGGTGGACTACGGCATCCCCAAGTTCTGCGAAATCTGCCAGGTCTGCTTTATCCGCTGCCCCGGCCGCGCGATACAGGGGCAGCGCCTGTGGTATCGCGGCGTGGACAAGGCGAAACTCATCTACAAGCGCTGCCGTCCGGTTATGGCGCGCTACTCCGGCTGCGGCGTGTGCATGAAAGTCTGCCCCATCCAAAAGTACGGCATGAAACGGGTGATGGAGCATTACATCGACACGGGCGACGTGCTGGGCAAGGGCAGCGAAAACCTTGAGGGATACGAACTGCCGGACAAGGGCTACTTCAGCGTGGGCAAGCTGCCGCGCTTTGACACGCAGTTCTTCGCAATGCCAATGGGCCGCGCCGAAGACAACCTGATGCAGGAGTTCCAGCAGAAGTTGGAAGAGGCGCTTGACGACGCCGAAAAAGACCGGCTCTGGCGCGAATACCGCGAGCGGCTGGAGGGCATAATGCAGAGCCAATCGGCGGTGGTTGATATGGGGATGGACTTGGGGATATAGCGGGCTTGCGGTGGATGAACGGGTTTCGTTCATCCGAGGCGGCCACATCCCCATAGATAGCGTGGTAGCGTCAAGGCGCTTGCGCGTGGGCAAGATGATGAGCGGCGATTAGATGCCGCGCATCATCTACGGCAAGTCGCCTATGCGCGGGCAAGCGCGTTGCGCCGGCAAGCCCATCCCCGCCGGCGTCGCGCGGCTTACGCGATAGCGGCGCTGCGGCTGCCGCGCCCAAGCGTAGCCGTGTACGCCAAGCCTATCGCGGGTATCAGCGCGAAAGCGAATGGAATCCACCAGTCGCCGCGCACAATGCCCTGCGCTATCATAACGGCGCCGAACCCGTTGAGGGCGACCGCCGCCGCCAGCGCCGTCTTAATCAGCCGTTGCGAGAGCGCGGACAGCGCGCCGGGCGATGCCGCCGCAAGCGTCACCAGCGCCGCCGCCGCGAGCGGCTGAACCACGATAAAGGTGATGTACTGCCACCACGTCCCGCCGTCCGCGAAGCTGCCTATCAGCAACCCCCACAAAGCCCCAATCGCGTACAGGATTGCAAGCGCGAACACTGCGATGCGAAAAGCCTTCATCTTGCGCCTCCCTTCGTGATTATGCGGCCGGGCATACGATAAATATGCCTTATACTAAGATTGTAGCGCAGATATAGCCGCGCGGCAATGGCGATTTTGGCGGGATTTCGCGCATCATCCGCCAGCCAAATCCGCGCGAAACGCCCGCGCTCGGCGCATACTGGGCGGGCTTGCGGGTTCGGCTTGCCAAACCCGCGCGAAACCCATCGCGGCTTTGGGATCTAAGGAACGCGCGTCATCCGCTACCTAATCCGTATGAAACACCTCTTGCAACTCAAGCATCATCTCATCGGGATGAGCGCCGGGCGGCAGCTCAAAGAACGGCGACATCAACTCTTGCCAGCGCTCATTCACATCCTCTTTGGACATCCCCTCCAGCGCCGCGGCGAAATCCTCATCCGCCTCGAAATAGCCAAACATCAGCCCATCCTCGCGCATAAACAGCGAGTAATTGCGCCACCCGGTGCGCCGCAGCGCGTCCAGCATCTCCGGCCAAACGGCGCGGTGATGGGCTTTGTATTCGTCAATCTTGTCCTGCTTGACTTTGAGGAGGAAGGCTATGCGCTTGATGGGGGGCCTCCTAGTTGGGGAAGTGGGGGTTGGATTGGAAAGCGGGAGGTTATCGGGGATGTTGGTGGCAGTATAGCATATGAGGGGGAGCGGGCGGGGCAATCGGCTCCGGTGTGGACAATGGGTCGCCGTTTGAGATGGCTCATCTGGGGGAGCGGATTTCGGTGCGGGGCGCGTGCGATTGGATTGGGAGTTGGACATTGTTTCTGCTGGCTTTACATTCGCTCTGGTTCGGCGTGACCGTTGCGCGTTGGCGCACAGGGCGCAGAACGCGCTGACGCTTGCGCTGAATATATGAGCTCGAGTTATGTTATAATTTATGTGGGCTACTTTTAATACTAATGAGAATAGGGAGTACAACAGATGATAAGAACAGGGATGACACGAGAAGCGGCTATGGCGCAGGTAAGCGGCGCTTTTAATGGGCTGATAGGGAATGATAACGCACAGCGGGTGATTCGTGCGCGGATAACAAGTGCGCTGATAACGGGGAATCCGATGCCGTCCATTCTGCTGACTGGTAGGACTGGGATTGGGAAGACTGCGTTTGCAAGTGCGGCGGCGCGGGCGATTGGCTGGGATTTCGCGCCCGTTCTATGCGGTGAGATAACTACGGAGGAGATGCTGGAGAAGATAATATTCCCTCAGCACGAGAGGCCCGTGATCGAGACGAAAGAGGCTTGGTACCCCGGCATAGGCGAACCCGTGATAGTAGAGACGCTTGTCCAGCAGTCAACGCCTAGCAACAAAGTGGTATTCTTCGACGAAATGGAATCGATGGGGCGGCGGGCGACGGGGGTAATCTACCGCATCCTGGAACGTAGGACGATTCAGGTGGGCGCAACGAGAACTGGCTTGGTAAAGTCGAACTTCGAGATCGCGATAATTGGTGCATCAAATGTTGAGCTGGGCTTGACGGATGCAGTGGAGTCCCGCTTTGACCTGAAGATCAAGTTGAATGAATACAGCTCAAACGAGTTGATAAAGATGGGGATGGATAAGCCGGATTTGACGGACTACGAATTCACGAAGGAGGCAATTCATGCGATGTTGGCGCCGTCGCAGCGGACGCCGGGGTTGCTGATGAATCTCATTGAAAGCGTGGAGAGCATTCTGTTTGCGGAGGGCGCTGACTGCCACGAGCCGGTGGAGGCGGAGGCGGTGAAGGATGCCCTGAATGCGTTGGGGTTCTTGCCGTGTGGGTTGCATCGGACAGGTATGGAATATCTGGACGCACTGCAGGGATTTGGGGGGCGGGCAGGATTGAAGACTCTGGCGGCAGTGTTGAGCGAGGACGAGAGGGATTTGCGTCTGAAGTTGGAGCCTTGGCTGGTGAGGAGTGGTTTCATACACCTAGGACCTGGAGGGCGGCGTTTGACAAAGCGGGGGGCGGAGTTTCACATGGCGCATGGCAAGGAATTGCTGGGAGGGTAAGTGTCAATCTTGTCCTGTTTGACTTTGAGCAGGAAACCTATGCGCTTGATGGGGAGCCTCCTAGTTGTGCGCCGGCCTATGGGCGGCTAGGTGCTGGGGCGGTATTGCCAGCCGCGCACGTTAGCGAGGTCGTTCAGTTCGCCCGCCGTGAGCCTACTGCGGTTTCCGCTTAGCCCGGTGAAGTCTATCGCCGCATGCTCAGGAAATCCTGGCAAGGGATCTGAACTGACTATGAGGTTAAGAGATTCACATTCGGCGACCGAAATAGCCAATACCCCCACGGCTCTTTGCCCAAGCCCCGGCGGAGGGCTGGTATAATGTTCGTATGCCTCTCGCGGGCTGATTTGGTCGCCGTCATAGACGGACAATCGCCCATTGTCTTTTCGCGTAGGCTTAAAAGCCGGGGATATGACGAGACCGTCTTTCATAAAGGACGGGCTTACCATCCGAAACAGCAGGGTATCCGAATTCATCCGGCCCGCTCCAAAGTCTCCCGGATTCTGTTTGCCATCCAAGCCCACCCGCCAGGGTCGTCCAAGTTGAGGATCTTATTCTCGTAGTCCTCGAAGATGTTGGTTTTTTTGTCATACCACAGCCAATCCCCTTTGCGGGAATCCAGGTCGATTTCAATCTGAAATCGGAACTGCCCTATCGACCACTCGCAGTGGACGCCGCCCTCAAAGCTAGGAACTGTATATGGCAGCGGGATGTCGTCGGGATACCCGCGCCGAAACGCCTCAGACAGCCAGTCCAACCCGCTATGCGCCGGCGCTTTGCCGTCTTCGCCGTCTAGCCAGCCGTCCCGTAGATTGCGAAGTTCGTCCAGGCAGGCGTGAAAATCCAGCGGATGCAGCAGGGTAACGCGCTCCACCGACTCCAGGGCAAGCGGGCTGTCTTGGGTGATATGCTTGCCCGCGCCCTCAACCACGCCCTCAATCAGAACGCGAGCGGCGTCTTTATGGCCATTGAGCGCAGCCGCAAAAGCGTCGTAGCACTGCTCAGGGACGGGGCCGGACACTTTGTTGTGGCCGTAAATCGGCTGCATCTTGAAAGTCATCCCGTCCCGGTCGAATTCGGTTACTTCTCCGCGTATGGCAATCTTTTTAGCCATTTCTCTACTCCTAAGCAGCCCATTGTGCGCGGGAATATATGCGAGATTTTAAGCGTGATGGCGCAGTCTGTAAAGGCTTGGCGCATAGGCGCGATGCGCGAAAGAAAACGCCCCCCGCTGTTGACAGCGCCGCCGCATACGGGGAATATAGGGGCAAGGCTTAACCGAGTCTTGACTAACCAAGGGAGTTTCCATTGCAAACCGTAGTGTTGTGCCCCACTTGCAGGCATTTGAACGCGCCGGGGGATGGGTATTGCGGGCGGTGCTGGCGGCGGCTGGCGGGCAGCGCAGAGGTGAGCAGGGCGGAGGCGGACGCGCAGGTGGGGCGCTGGATGGCTAGGCGGCGGTTGATGCGGCGGTTGCGGTGGATGGCGGTCGTGATGGTGGTGGTTGCGATAGTGGTGGGGATGGCGTATGGCGTGGGGGCTTTTGAGAGGGGGTTGCCTGCGCCAATGTCGGATATTAGCGCGTCGGAGGCGGTGGGGGATTGGGCTATGTTTTTGCGGGATGCGGCGCATTCGGGGAGGGCGGAGGAGGCAAGCGCGGGCGAGGGCAGGCTGAGGTGGCGGTTTGATAGCGAGGAGGCGATTGTGTCGTCGCCGGCGGTGGTGGGCGGGCGGCTGTATGTGGGCTTGGGCGATAGGCGCATCGTGGCGCTGGATGCCGATAGCGGCGCGCCGCTGTGGGAGCGCAAGGTGAGCGGGCCGGTGGATTCGTCGCCGGCGGTGGCGGGCGATAGCGTGTTCATCGGCTTGCGGGACGGGCGCGCGCTGGCGCTGGACGCCAATAGCGGCGCGCTGCGCTGGGAGTTTCAGACGGGCGGCATTTTCGCCACAGCGCCGGTGGTGGATGAGGGCATCGCGTATATCGGCAGCGGGGACGGCGCGCTGTACACGCTTGACGCCCAAACCGGAGAGCGGCGCTGGACTTATCGCACGGGCGGGCATATCGCAACCGATCCGGCGATTAACGATGAGATTGTGGCGGCGCTGTCGCAGGACGGCTATCTGCATATCGTTGACAAGCGCACGGGCAGAAAGCGGCTTGACTATCACGCGCGGCACGCTCGCGGCGCGCCGGCGCTGGCGGGCGATTGGGCGTATATGGCGGATGTGAACGGGTTCATCACCGCGATAGACTGGCGCAAGCGGGAGATGCCGCTTGAAAAGCAGGCGCGCTGGCTGCGGACGCAGCTCTGGGCGTGGGGGCTGGGCGATCTGCCGCCGCTGAAGGGACTGGCGTGGGCGACGGCCGTGCGCGGCGATAGGCTGATGGCGGCGCCAGTCGTGGCGGACGGATTGCTGTATGTTGCGGCGCAAGAGGGGCGGGTGCATGCGATAGACGCCGAGACGGGCGCGGTGGCGTGGACATACGAGACGGGCGGGCGGCTGTTCGGGGCGCCGGCGCTGGCGGGTGATGCGCTGCTGATAGGCGACCGCGCGGGCGCGCTGCACGCCATAGACGCGCGGACGGGCGCCGCGCTGTGGCGATTCCGGGCGGACGCGCCGATAACGACCGGCGTTGCGGCGGCAAACGGGATGGTGTATTTCGCCGCCGAGAACGGCAGCCTGTATGGGCTGGAGTAGGTCTGCGATTGAACGCATCCTAATATGCCAAAGCGCGGCAGATTGTATGCGACAGATAGGTTTTTGATTGAACGCCTCCGATACGCTAATCCGCGGCAACCTGTTCGCGCCGGGGTAGGTTTTCTATTGAACCCCTCCGAATATGCCAAAGCGCGGCTGCTTGTCCGCGCCGGAGCGGGCTTTGCGAATGAACGCCTCCGAATATGCCAAAGCGCGGTTGCTTGTCCGCGCCGGAGCGGGCTTTGCGAATGAACGCCTCCGAATATGCCAAAGCGCGGCTGCCTGTTCGCGCCGGGCGGGCTTTGCGAATTAGCGCCTACGATGCGCCAAATCGCGGCAGATTGTACGCGCTAGTGTCGGTTTGCGATTGAACCCCTCCGAATATGCCAACTCGCGGCAGCCTGTACGCGCCGAATAGGTTTTGGGATTGAACGCCTCCTAATATGCCAAGCAACGGCAACCTGCGCGGGCCGGAGTAGGCGGGCGGGCGCAGGCTGCGGCGCTTGGGCTGTTGCGGCGGGCTAGACTATGGCGTCGCTGCCGATGATGGATTCGGAGGCGGCGCGGTCTTCGTCGCTGACGCTGACGGCTACGGTGGCGTGGCCGTGATAGCGGTTTAGGATGTGCAGGCTTTGGATGTTGATGCCGGCGTCCTTGAACCTCTGGGCGACCTGCGCGAGTTCGCCGGGCTGGTCGGGCAGGCGGAAGACTAGGGAATCGTCCACGACCGCCTTGAAACCGGCGTCGGCAAGCACTATGAGCGTGTTGTCGGGGTCGTTGGTTTCAAGCGTGATGATGCCGGTGTCCTCGGTGGTGTGGGCGTTTATCGCCTCAATGTTGATGTGGCGCGCGGCGAGCGCCTTGCTGATGTCGGCGACGATGCCCACTTGGTTCTTGACGGTGATGATAACGCGGCTCATAGATGTCCTTTCTTGATGGTTATGCTCGGTGGTTTTGGGTATATTGCGGCGTCAATTATATCAGGCCGAGCGCGCAAGGCTTTGGCTTAGGCAATCTTGCGCGATTTTGTGAATGGCGTCTTTGGTTATGTGCTGCATCGTGATGAGGTGGGCGATGTCTTCGTATGACGCCAACTGCCACTTGGCGACGACTTCGGGCGCGGGCTTGGGGAATACCACGGTGACCGAGTTCTTGTTGCGCCACGCGGGGATGCCCTGCTCGTTGAAGTGGCTGACGGCGTACTGGGCGGTGTCCAGCATCTTGGCGACTATGCGGCGATAGCCGTCTATGCCGTGGCGGCGCAGTCCGAGCCAGATTATCAGGGGGGCGAGCGCGCTGCGGGAGCCGGACAGCGTGGTGTCCATAACGCCGACGTACTCTATGGAGCGGGCGATGCGGGCGACATACTCGCTCTTGGTGATGACCACGCCGCAGGGCAGCGGCGAGCCGATGAGCTTGTGGCCGCTGACGGCTAGGCTGTCAAAGCCTTGGTCAAAGGCGTAGGGCTGCGGGTCGTCCACGAAGGGCAGGATCATCCCGCTGAGCGCGGCGTCGCCGTGGATATAGAACTGGGTTACGGCGAGTTCTTTCAGGATGCGGCGCACGCGGCTTATGTCGTCAACGGCGCCTTTCATCGTGGTGCCGACGTTCGCCATAAAGATGACGGGGACGTCGCGGTTGACGCGGATGGTATCGCGCAGGTCGTCGTAGTCTATTTCGCCGTTGGGCATGCTCTTTATCATAACGCTGCGGGTTTTGAGCACGCGCATAATTTTGACCACGCTGTAGTGCGTGTCTTCGGAGAAATAGACGATGCCGTCGGGGAAGAGTTCGCGGGCGAGGAACAGCCCATACATATTGCCCTCCGTGCCGCCGGATGTGACATATCCCCACGCGCGGTCTTCGGACAGGTGGAGTATCCGGGCGAAGTCCAGTATCACATCGCGCTCGATCTCGTGCGTGTTGGACGCGAAGTTCGTGCCGTGAAACGGGTCGCCCACGTTGTTGGCGACGAAGTTCATAAACGGCAGCAGCGCGGCGTAGTCGAAGTCCTGATTGCAGGGGTATCCCGCGAAGAGTCTGCCTTGCCGCTCGAAGGTATCCCAGAGCGCGTCAAGGCGGGCTTGGGTTTCGGGCGGCGGGTTGTACATTTGGCGCATGGTCATGGCGGTATCCTTTCGCTTGGGGCGCAAGGTTGTGTATTTATGGTAGCACAGATGGGGGTGGGGGGGTTAGGGGGAGGGCGGGGGCCGCGACTCATACTATCCCTGCCAGGTATATCGGTATAACTGGAGCGGATGGGCGCACGGGGTCGCGGAGATATACTCTTTTTGCAAAAGGACGGCAAAAAGCTTTTAGGGGGCGGCTTGCGCGGCGGATCCGCGGCGCTAAGGGCTGCGGGATTTGGGGGGATCGTTGTCGTCAGTGGCCGCGTCGGGGTTTTTTGAGCGTAGCCGGTTTTGGATTATGGCTTGGCGTTTTTGGAAGTTTGCCTCGGCTGTGATGGCGTCGTAGATTTGTTCGTGGGTCAAATCCTCTTTGGGGACGCCGGCGGTGGCGTGGTGGTTTTCCAAGGCGGTGTCTAGGTCGACTTGGGGGTGGCGGGCTAGGGCGTTGGCGACGGCGGTGGCGCCTCGGGTGTTCGCGCCGGTGTCGTTGGCGGCATTGTCGGCGTTGTCGTTGGCGGCGTCTAGGGCGGCTTTTTTGGATGCGTCGGCTTTCTTGGCGGCTTTTTGGGCTTGCTTTTCGGCTTTGGCGGCGTTTTTTGCCTGGCGCTGTTCGTTTTCGCGGTTGATTTGCTCGAATAGGGCTAGGATCTCCGCCTCTTGCTCTGGGGTGAGCTGGGCGGCGGTTTTGCGCTCGGCGCGGCGGCGTTCCGCCTCTTGGCGCTGTTTTTCGTCAAGCTCGCGGTAGTATTCGGCTATGTCGTCGGGGGTTATGTGTTCCCAAGGGATGTCCACGCCGCGCCAGATGAGGTGTTTTATGGACCATAGGCGGTGGGTTTGGGTGTAAGGGTCTTCTATGATGTTGTTCCAGCGGTCGATTTTGGGGTTGCGAATGACTTCGCGCAGGAATGGCACTATGTCTAGGCAGTCGTTGGTTATGTCGCGGATCTCTTCGGATAGGCGGGATTGGAGCATCCGCTCTTCCAAGTAGGAGGTTTTCATGGCGCAGTCGGGGTGGCGGCTGCCGGCGCCGCGCTTGAGCATTTCTTGGGCGGCGGCTATTTGGTGGTGCGGCCGGACGCGGGTTGCCCTTTGGTATCTGCGCTCGGCTTTGTTGGCGCTGTCAAAGACGTAGGGCGGGTGCAGGAATTCGTTTAGGGCGGCGGCTAGGTCGCGGCAGTCGTTTGTTTGTTGGCGTATGAGGCGGCCGATGTCCCAGTTGACGATTTCTTTCATGGTTAGTTTGGGTTTTTTGGGGCGCGGCTTGGGCTTGTCCTCGTCGTTGGCGGGGGCGATGCGGTAGGCGGCGCCGGGCATATCTTGGGGGCGGTGGCCGCCCATCGCGGATAGTTCTATGGCGGCTTGTTGGCGGTGGTGGAGTTTGGCGTCGGGGTATTCGCCGCGCATAACGTCGCGCATAAATATGGCGATTTCGTTGCCGTTGTCGGTTATGGAGTTGACGAACCGCGCTAGGTTTTGGCGCACGAGGTCTTGTTCGGACGCGATTTGTTCGCGCGTTATGGGTTCGTGGGTTGCGGTTGCGGTTGTCATTTTGGTTGCCTCCAAGCCTCTCATCCGTCGGGACCCTACTTTTTTGGAAAAAAGTAGCAAAAACTTTTGAGTGGGTATGTCGGTAAAATGTTCTGATATAAGAATAATGGGTGGTATGGCGGGTGTCAAGGGTTGTTTTGGGGGCGGCAGCGTTTCCATTCAGGTGGTTCAGGCTAAAACGCCCCGCAGTTGCGGCAGAACTAGCAGGTTTTGGACTTGTCAACGCAGTACCCATCCGTGCGCGCGTTGCCAATGACATCCATGCCGCCGGTCATCGCGCCGCAGTAGCCTCAGCGAAACACGGGGATGTCCAGCCGCATCTCGCCGCATGTGGCGATTAGGGTCCGGTCGGAGCTATGATGGCTTGCCATTGCCGCATGGCGCTCTTCGCGCATTGGATTGCAGCCTGGCAGCGCAGCCGCGATAGTCCGGCGCAGTCGCTCAACTATGAGCTCGTCGGCTTGGGTTTCCGGTTCGTAGAGAAGTTTCATTTGCGAGACTTATTGAATGGCGCTGAGTGTATATTATTGACAAACCATCTGTGTGGAAACGCTGCCGGATAGTGTTGACTTATTGGCGGGGGTTTTTTATTTTGGGGGTGTCAGTTTTTGGGTCAGCCTGGGGCTGACGATTAGCGGGGGCTATTTTAGGCATAGGGCTTGGGGCTGTGGCAGATACGATTTTGTATGGCAAGCGCGGGGCGATGGGGACGATTACGCTGAATAGGCCGCGCGTGATGAATGCGTTTAATGTGCGGATGCGCGATGAGCTGTTCGTGGCGCTGGAGGCGGTGCGGGATGATCCGGATGTGAGGGCGGTGGTGGTCAGCGGGGCGGGGGAGCGGGCGTTTTGCGCGGGGGCGGATCTGACGGAGTTCGGGAGCGCGCCGTCGCAGGCGGTCGCTAGGCAGGTGCGGTGGGAGCGCGATGTGTGGGGGCTGATGGCGGGGATTAGAAAGCCGATTGTGGCGGCTGTGAGAGGGTATGTTATCGGGTCGGGGGTGGAGATTGCGTGTCTGTGCGATGTTCGCGTGGCGGCGGATGACGCGGTGTTCGCTATGCCTGAGGTGGCGCTGGGGATGATCCCGGCGGCGGGCGGGACGCAGACGCTGCGGCGGGCTGTCGGGGTTGGGCGCGCTATGGAGATGATTTTGGCGAATAGGCGCGTGGGCGCGGCGGAGGCGCGGCGCATGGGGTTGGCGCATCGGGTTGTGGCGCCGGATGCGTTGATGGGGGAGGCGCATGCGTTGGCGGCGGATTTGGCGGGGTTGGATGCGGGGGCGATGGCGGCGGTTAAGCAGGCGGTTTTGGAGGGGATGGATATGCCGCTGGGGGCGGGGTTGGCGTTGGAGGGGCGGGTGGCGGCGCGGTTGGTGGGTGGGTTGTCAAGGGTGTAGGGCGCAAGCCGGGGAGTTGACGGGTGTTCTCGTCTTGCGGGGCTATTTTGAATCAGGGCAAAATCTCGCTCATAATTGGCGGGTAGTTATGAATACGGCTACGAATGCCGGGCCGACGGTTATAGGTATGCTGCCAGTATCAGGGCTGGAATTAGAAAGCCGATTGGCGGGCGGTTTGTCGGGGCATTAGGGCGCAAGCGGGGAGTTGACGGGGGTTGTCGGCTTGCGGGGCTGGTTTGGATTAGGGCGAAGGCGCGCTGGCGGTGGATGCGATAGAATAGGGCGTGAAATTTGGCTCGTTGTTGGCGAAGGTTTTGTTGGCGGCGTGGGCAGGGATTAGCAGATTTATGGGTGAGTATGAAATGAGTACGGGCGTGAAGGATACGAATACGGTGCTGGTGGTGGAGGATGAGGAGAATTTGCTGGAGGCGCTGCGGTATAATTTGGAGCGCGAGGGGTATGTGGTGCATACCGCGGTTGACGGGGAGCAGGCGCTGACGGCGGCTAGGGAGGCGGCGCCGGATGTTGTTATTTTGGATGTGATGCTGCCGCGGTTGGACGGGTTTGAGGTGTGTCGGATACTGCGGCGGCGAGGGGATGTGCCGATATTGATGCTGACGGCGAGGGGGGAGGAGATTGATAGGGTGGTGGGTTTGGAGTTGGGGGCGGATGATTATGTTACTAAGCCGTTTAGCGTGAGGGAGCTGATGGCTAGGGTTCGGAATTTGCTGCGGCGGTCAAGGCGGGTGATGGCGGATGACATTGAGCCAAAGCATGAGGTTTTGCGGTCGGGGGATTTGGAGATCGATAGCGTGAGCCATACGGCTAGGCTGGGCGGGCAGCCGCTGGAGCTTAAGCCGCGCGAGTTCGATTTGCTGGCGCTTTTGGCGCAGAATAAGGCTAGGGCGTTTACGCGGGATCAGATTTTGGAGCGGCTGTGGGGGTATGATTATTACGGGGATAGCCGGACGGTGGATGTGCATATCCGGTGGCTAAGGGAAAAGATTGAGCCGGAGCCGAGCAAGCCGGTTCGGATTATCACGATACGCGGGGTGGGATACCGCTTTGACGGATGATTAGGCTGCCGCGCGCGCTGCATTGGCGCATCGCGCTTGCCTATACCGCGCTGATTTTCGTGACTATGGGCGTGGTGAGCGTGTATCTCGTGGGGTTCGTGCGGGATACATATATCGCCAATCTGCGGGATAGTTTGGAGCGGCAGGCGCGGTTGGTTGGCGATAGCGCAGCGCCGCTTATGTCGCAGCCGCAAGCGGATGATGGCGGCGCTGATGGCAATGCGGATGCCGGCGCTGAGTTGGGCGCGCTGGCGGCGCGGTTGAGCGGGAGCGTTGGGGCGAGGGTGGAACTGATTGCGGCGGACGGGCGGGTTGTGGCCGATAGCGCTCAGGGCGGGGTTTCGGATGGGGGGGCTATTATCGCGGGGACGGCGGCTGTCGCGGCGGGGGATGGGGCGGCGCTGGGGACGGCTAGGGTTAGCGTTCCGGCGGCGCGGGTGCAGCCGAATATCAATCGCATTATCACGACTATCGCGCTGTCGGCGCTGGTGGTGGCTATGCTGTCGGTGGGCGCGGGATACTTTCTGTTTCATAGGACGTCGCGGTCGGTTAGGGCGGTGGCAGAGGGGGCTAGGCGTTTGGCGGAGGGGGATTTGGAGCATCGGGTCGCTACTACGGCGGCGGAGGACGAAACGCGCGAGCTGGCTGAGGCGTTCAATACTATGGCAAGCACTATCCGGCGCATATTGCAGGATATGGCTGACGAAAGCGCTAAGCTGACGGCTATGCTTGATACTATGGAAGATGGCGTGGTCGTGACTGACGCGGAGGGGGCTATTACGCTGGTGAATAGCGCGGCGGAGGTTATGCTGGGGATAAGCGAGCGGGAGGCGGTCGGGGGGCGGCTGGCGGCGGCTTTGCGGGATCATCAGATACAGCAGGCGGCGGCGCTGGCGCTGGCGTCGGGGCGGATATGCCAGACGGAGGCGGAGCTGCTGCCTCAGCGCCGGTTCCTGAAGGCTATCGCCACGCCGCTGAGCGCGGACGGGTCGGGGGGGATACTGCTGACGCTGCATGACCTGACCGAGGCGCGGCAGATGGATACGACATTGCGGGAGTTCGTGACGAATGTGTCTCACGAACTACGCAGCCCGCTGGCGTCGGTTAAGGCTATGGTCGAGACGCTGTCGGAGGGGGCGCTGGAGCATCCAACCGATGCGCGAAACTTTCTTAGCCGGGTGAATAGGGAGGTGGATAGGATGAATTTGATGGTGGAGGATTTGCTGGAGCTTTCGCGTTTGGAGAGCGGGCAGCAGCCGAATTTGGCGCCGGTGGATCTGGCGGCGCTGGTGTCTGAGGTTGCGGCGGAGTACGCTGAGCGGGCGGAGGCGGGCGGCGCTGTGGTGCGGGCAAGGCTGCCGGCGGGCGATGCGGCGGCGGTGGCGCTGGGGGACGGGGAAAAGCTGCGGCAGGCGCTGGTGAATCTGGTGGACAATGGGCTGAAGAATACGGCTGAGGGCAGCGTGACGCTGGCGGTGGAGGCGGCGGCGGACGATAGGGGGGATGGGCAGCGTTTGCATAGGGTTTGCGTGATTGATACGGGGGCGGGGATTGCGCGGGAGCATCTGCCGCATATCTTTGAGCGGTTTTATAAGGTGGATAGGGCGCGGCGAGATGGGGGCAGCGGGTTGGGGTTGGCTATCGCTCAGCATATCGTTCAGACGCATGGGGGGGAGATTAGCGTGTGGAGCGAGGAGGGGGTGGGGAGTGAGTTTTGTTTTACGATACCGAGTGCGCGGCAATAAGGGCGGGGGACCCTACTTTTTTAGAAAAAAGTAGCAAAAAACTTTTGGGTGGGTGTGGATGGATGGGTTTAAGTAAGCCAAGGTAGCGCGTAGGGCTGTCAAAGTTCAGATTACGGCGGCAAGCATTAACTTTCCGTTAATGGTTCGTTCAATGGGGCTTAATCATTGGGGGGTAGGCTTGGTGGGTTATGGAACGAACTATGACGCAGGGGCAGGTTCAGGCGGCGCCGGCGGAGGGCGTTGGGCGGCCGGTCGCGGCGCGGGCGGCGTTTAGTCGCAGGCGCGGGGCGGCGGTGGAAGGGCGCATCGCAAGGTGGATGTTTTTCGGCTGCGCGCTCATATCAGTGCTGACGACGGTGGGCATTGTGTATGTGCTGGTGTCGCAGGCGATTGGGTTTTTCTATGACGTTTCGCTGTGGGAGTTTCTGACGGGGACGCGGTGGACGCCGATACTGAAGCCGCGCGCGTATGGGGTATTGCCGCTGGTGGGCGGGACGCTGCTCATTGCGGCTATCGCGGCGGCGGTGGCGCTGCCGATAGGGTTGGCGACGGCGATATTCTTGTCTGAGTACGCGCCGGGCAGGGTTCGGCGGGCTGTCAAGCCGGCGCTTGAGATCCTGGCGGGCATACCCACGGTGGTATATGGCTATTTCGCGCTGACATTCGTAACGCCGCAGCTGCAGCTGATATTTCCTGAGATGCTGGTGTTCAACGCGCTGAGCGCGGGGATAGTGATGGGGGTGATGATCATCCCGATGGTGTCATCGCTGAGCGAGGACGCGATGGCGGCGGTGCCGAATTCGCTGCGAAACGGGGCATACGCGCTTGGGGCTACGCGGCTTGAGGTTAGCCTGCGGGTGGTGGCGCCGGCGGCTTTGTCGGGGATAGTGGCGTCGTTTATTATCGCCATATCGCGGGCTATCGGCGAGACGATGCTAGTGACAATCGCGGCGGGGGCTACGCCCAATCTGACGCTAAACCCGCTTGAGAGCATCCAAACTATGACGGCGTTCATAGTGCAGCTTAGCCTGGGGGAGACGCAGCACGGCTCTTTGGAGTACAACACGATATTCGCGGTGGGGCTGCTGCTGTTTCTGATGACGCTGGTGATGAATTTGCTGGGCTATTTCATCGTAAGGCGCTGGCGGGAGAAGTATTAGGATGCGACAGAGCGCGCTGTTCAACCCTCGTCTGAACGCCCGCAAAGGCGTTGGGGCTATCGCGTACAGCCTGTTTCTGCTGGCGGTGGCGGTGGGCATAATCGGGCTTTTGGTGTTGCTCACGCGCATAGCGATAGACGGCAGCGATTGGCTTAATTGGAACTTTCTGACGTCGTATCCCTCGCGGCATCCGGAGCAGGCGGGGCTGAAGTCGGCGCTGTGGGGCAGCGTTTGGCTTATGGGGCTGACGGGGCTGTTCGCCATACCGATAGGCGTGGGCGCGGCGATATATCTGGAAGAGTACGCGGTCAAGAGCCGCCTGACGAGTTTCATAGAGATAAACCTGTCCAACCTGGCGGGCGTGCCGTCTATCGTATATGGGCTGCTGGGGCTGTCGGTGTTCGTGCAATGGATGTTTCGGGGCGAGCGGGTTTTGCTGGCGGGGGCGATGACTATGGCGCTGCTGGTGATGCCGATAGTGATATTGGCGTCTAGGGAGGCGATACGGGCGGTGCCGGATACATATCGGCAGGCGGCGTATGGCTTGGGGGCGGACAAGTGGCAGGTTATCAAGGGGGTAGTGCTGCCGCAGGCGCTGCCGGGGATACTGACGGGGACGATACTGGCGATGTCGCGGGCGCTTGGGGAGGCGGCGCCGGTGATAGCGATAAGCGCGCTTGTGTATCTGACATTCGTGCCGGCGCATCCGCTGGAGCAGTTCACGGTTTTGCCGATACAGATATTCAACTGGACTTCGCGGCCGCAGGACGAATTTCGCGGGCTTGCGGCGGCGGGGATAGTCGTGCTGCTGGTGGTGCTGCTGTCAATGAACGCGGTGGCGATAATACTGCGGGATAGGCATCAGGTAAAGTCGGATGGGCAGTAGCGGCGGCGCAGGCAACTACGATAAGGTTGCGGCGGCGCTGTTGGCAATGAACGCGGCGGCGATAATCTTGCGGGATAGGCGTTAGGATAAAGTCGGATGGTCAATGATGGTCAATAACAATGGCGCGGGGAATAGCGATAGGTTTGTGCTGCGGTCGCGCGGGCTGAGCGTGCATTACGGGGATTTTTGCGCGATACGCGATATTGATATGGACATCAAGCGCAACGAGGTTACGGCGCTGATAGGGCCTTCGGGCTGCGGCAAGAGTACGCTATTGCGCTGCTTTAACCGGATGAACGACCTCGTGCCGGGCGCGCGCATCGGGGGGCGGCTGCTGTTTGAGGACTATGATCTGTACGCGGCGGACGTGGATCCGACCGAGATACGCTCGCGCATTGGGATGGTGTTTCAGAGGCCTAACCCGTTTCCCAAGTCTATCTATGACAATGTGGCGTTTGGGCTGCGGATAAACGGCTATACGGGGGATATGGAGCAGGCGGTGGAGAAGTCGCTGCGGCAGGCGGCGCTGTGGGATGAGGTGAAGGACCGGCTGAAGAGCAGCGCGCTGGATCTGTCGGGGGGGCAGCAGCAGCGTTTGTGCATAGCGCGGGCAATCGCGGTTCAGCCGGAGGTGGTGCTGATGGACGAGCCGGCGTCGGCGCTGGATCCCATCGCAACGCTGGCGGTGGAAGAGCTCATCCGCGAGTTGAAAGAGCAGTACACGATTGTTATCGTAACGCATAACATGCAGCAGGCGGCGCGGGTTTCGGACGAGACGGCGTTTCTGATGGTGGATGATAAGCGCGCGGGGTATCTGGTAGAGTTTGACGATACGAACCATATCTTCACGAACCCGTCGGATGAGCGGACGGAGGCGTACATAACGGGGCGGTTTAGCTAGACAACTCGCCCGTCAATCAGTAAAGCCTGTTAATCTGTCAAGCAAGCCATCAATCAGAAAAGCCCGTCAAGTCGTCAACCAAGCAGTCAGCAATTAGACAAATCCCGTCAAGTCGTCAACCAAAGCAATCAGCAAAGCCCGTTAAGCCATATGTGATAAACTCGTCAAGCAATCAGCAAAGCAGTCAGGGAAAGGGAGCGCCGGATATGCCCCGAACAGATTATGACCGCGATCTCAGGATGCTGCAGGACGATCTGCTGATGATGGGGAATATGGTGGAAAAGGCGATAGCGCGGGCGCTGGATGCGCTGCGAAATCGGGATTTGGAGGCGGCGAATGATGTTATCCGCGAGGACGACATCATAGATCAGAAGCAGACCGAGATAGAGGAGCGCTGCATAGATTTGATAGCCACGCAGCAGCCGCTGGCGGGGGATTTGCGGATTTTGGTTACGGCGCTGCATTTGTGCGGCGAGCTGGAGCGGATGGGGGATTACGCGGAGGGGATAGCGAAGATAAGCGTGATGATGGGGGATGAGCCGCCGCTGAAGCCGCTGATAGACATACCGCGAATGGCGCAGAAGGCGTCGGATATGGTTCGGCGCAGCCTGGACGCTTTCGTGAACAGGGATGTGGTGGCGGCGATGTCGGTGCGGAGCGACGACGACGAGATAGACTCGCTGTATGAGCAGGTGTACCGGGAGCTGCTGACGTATATGCTGGGGGATCCGTCGGTGATACGGCGGGCGACGCATCTGCTTTGGGCGGCGCATAACATTGAGCGCATCGCGGATAGGGCGACGAATATCGCTGAGCGGGTGATTTATATGGTGACGGGGCGGGTGTTTGAGAATGTGGCGGATTAGGGCTTAGGGCGCAAGGCGGGGGCATACGGGGGGACGCTACTTTTGAAAAAGTAGGCAAAACTTTTTGAGTGGGTTATGACGGGCGGGTTTGCGCGAAATGGGCGGACGTATTAAGATAGGGCGCGATAGGGGGCGCTAATGACGCCAAACCTATCTAATATACGGGAGGCCGATTAGGGTATGCACAATTACACTACGAATATGTATGAGGGGATGCTGGCGGAGACGATAACGATAAACGGGCATAACGGGGATGCGATAAACGCCTACTATGCCAGGCCGCTGGGGGAGGGGCCGTTTCCGGGGATAGCGCTGATACACCACTTGCCGGGCTGGGATGAGTTGTACCGCGATTTCACGCGCAAGTTCGCGCATCACGGGTATATCGCCATATCGCCGGACTTGTATCACAGGTTCGGCAGCGGGACGCCGGACGATGTGGCGGCTAAGGCGCGCGGCGAGGGTGGCGCGCCGGACGACCAGGTGGTTGGGGATATGTCGGCGGCGGCGGCGTATATCCGCTCGCTGCCGTATGCGAGCGGCAAGGTGGGAGTGATAGGGAGCTGCTCAGGCGGGCGGCATGCCTTTCTGTGCGCCTGCCGGTCGACGTCGTTTGACGCGGCGATCGAGCTGTGGGGCGGGCGCGTGGTGATGGGGGCGGACGAGCTGACGCCGCAGCAGCCGGTAGCGCCGATAGACTATTCGGCGGATCTGTCCTGCCCGCTGCTGGGGCTGTTCGGCGCCGAAGACCAGAGCCCCACGCCGGAGCAGGTGGCGCAGCATGACCAGGCGCTGAAAGACGCGGGCAAGGACTACGAGTTCCATATGTACGACGGCGCCGGGCATGGGTTCTTCTACTACGACCGCGGCGCTTACCGGCAAGAGCAGGCGGTTGACGGGTGGGGGAAGGTGTTCGCGTTTGCGGGCAAGCATCTGCAGTAGCGGGGCGGCGCTGATTGGCGATAAGTAGCCGATTGGCGCGTAACTAGGGATTGCAAGGGCGCAAGGCTTAGAATAGGCTTTGCGCCTTTGGCGTAGGGGATATAGCAAGGGGCAACGGGGCGTCTTACTTTTTAGAGAAAAGCAGGCAAACTTTTGGGTGGGTTGCGGCGATTATTGGTTTGTGGGGCAGTCGGGCAAGTTTAGAAAGCTTAGGTCTTGGTTCTCTATGAGCCATAGGTCGGGGGGGATGCAGCCGCCTATCGGGTTGCCGGCGAGGCGCAGTACGGCTAGGTTGGGGATGTATAGCAGGGCTTGGGGGAGTTTGCCGCTGAAGTGGTTGTCTTGCAGCCAGAGTTCGGATAGGCGGAATAGGTGGCCGAGCTCAGGGGGGAGCGCGCCTGCGAGGTCGTTTTCGCGCAGGTTTAGGTAGGTTAGGCCGTCTAGGGCGGCGATTTCGGGGGGGATTGCGCCGGTCAGGTCGCGCTCGCGGAGGTCAAGCTGGCGTATGCGGCTGGGCGCGCCGCCCACGGTTACGCCGTTCCATTCATATATGGATTTGTTGTAGTTCCATTTGAGGACTTCTGAACCGCCGATTTTATCGCGGAGGCGCATCAGGGCTTGGCAGTCGGCGACGAGGTCGGGGTTGGCGTCGGGGTTGTGGACGACGACGCCGTTGTCGCAGCGCGGCGGGCGCTTGGGGAGCAGGTCTGTCGGGCTTATCTCATAGGGCGCGTCGTCAATGCGCTTTGCGCCAAAGCCGATTGTGTAGTCGTAGCGCGCCTCGTCCATTAACGCCAGGTAGTTGGAGTTCCATGGGAATAGGTTGGCGACGTTTTGGCTGTTCCAATCGCTCCACATCGCGGCGAGCGCCTCTGCATCGGCGGGGCGGCTGTCAATGATGTTTTGGGTTTCGGCGGGATCGGCGCTGATGTCGTAGAGGGCGGGGCGCTCGCCATCGCCGAAGGGCTTGATGAGCTTGGCGTCGCCGGCGCGGACGGCGTAGCCTATCCTGTGGGGGTAGCCGCTCCACGCGCGCCAGAAGAGGGCGTCGTGAGGGACGCCGTCAGCCTCATCGCGCAGGTATGGGATTAGGTTGACGCCGTCGAGCGGGCGGGCGGGATCTTGCTCAGCGCCCGCGAGCGCCATTGCGGTTGCGGCGATGTCCATGCTGATGACCGGGTCGTGATAGGCGACGCCCTGGGGCAAGCCGTCGGGCCATGACGCGGCGAATGGGACTCTGACGCCGCCATCGGCGAAGGCGTTTTTGCCGTCGCGAAATGGGGAGTTGTCCGCCCAGTTGAGGTCGGGGTGGGTTTTGCTGGGATAGACGCCGCCGTTGTCGCTGAGAAAGAATATCAGGGTGTTATCGCGGCGGCCGGCGTTTTCAAGCGCGTCAATCACGCGGCCTATGTTGGTGTCAAGCGAATCTATCATAGCCAGGTATGCGCGGCGGCTGCGGTCGGGGATGTGTTCGTATTTGAGGATGAGTTCGGGCGGCGCTTGCAGGGGGGCGTGCGGCGCGTTGTAGGCGAGGTATAGGAAGAACGGATCGCGGTTGCCGTCGGTAACGAACTCGACGGCGCGGTCGGTGAGGACGTCGGTGAGATAGCCGTCCAGGCCGGCGGCGGCGCGGTTGTCTATGATGGGCTGGAGGTATTCGTTATCAAGGCGGGAGGTGTCCACGCGAAAGTAGTCGTGTCCGCCCGCGAGAAAGCCGTAGAAGTAGTCAAAGCCGCGATTGAGCGGGTGAAATGGCGGCGCCGCGCCCAGCTGCCATTTGCCCACAATGCCGGTGCGATAGCCGGCGCGCTTGAGATGCGCGGCGAATGTTTTTTCTTGCGTAGGCAAGCCAAGGTTGCGGTCAAAGGGCGCGTAGGCGACGTTGATTTCCATGCCGTAGCGGGCGGGATAGCGGCCGGTGAGCAGCGCGGCGCGGGATGGCCCGCAGGTTGGATGCGCCACATAGCCGCTTGTGAACATCACGCCCTCGGCGGCGATGCGGTCTATGTTGGGCGTTTGAATATCGGTTGCGCCGTTGAAACTCACATCGTTAAAGCCGAGGTCGTCCACGAAGATGACGATGATGTTGGGGACGGCGCTGTTCTGCTGGGCGCTGGGCCTGAGCAGGTTGGCGAGGGCGAAGCCGTCGGCGCAGCCCACAAGCGCGAATGTCAGCAGCAGTGCGCCCCATAGGGCAATATCGCGGATAATCACGGGCGGGCGCTCCGCAAGGCGGGCGGGCGGCGGCGGGATTGGGGGGGCTTAGGCAGGCGCATATGAATGGCTTGGCGAATGCGAATGGGGAATGGCGGATAAGGGCTATGCGGGGGATAATGGCGAGATGGCGATGGCGGGATAGCAAGGCGCGGGGATAGCGGGTTATTGAAAGCAGGGGGCGGCGTTTGATGCGCGGGATAGCGCAACGGGTTTCGCGGGGGGATGCCGCCCCTGCTTGTGTGATTGTGTATTGCGTTTGTGTCTTGTTTCGCGCAGGGTAGCGCAAGCGGCTTACCGCCAGTAGCGCGAGATGTTTTCCTCTTCTTTGGTCATCATTTCCAGCACTGCCGGGCGATCTTCGGATGTGGCTTGCAGCGCGCGGGCTATGGCGGGGCCGACGTCGTTGGGGTCGTTGACGCGCTCGGCGTAAGCGCCCAAGCCCTCGGCGACTTTGGCGTATTCGCCGCCGAGCTTGTTGCTGCCCCAATGCTCGGTTGCGTGGGGGAAGTGGTCGTAGTAGTGGGTCATGACGCCGTTGTTGAGGATGATGGTGAGCGTGCCGATGTTGGAGCGGGCGGCGGTTTCAATGTCCAAGCCCGCCATACCGAAAGCGGCGTCGCCCATAATGTTGATGACGGTCTTGTCGGGGGCGGCCATCTTCGCGCCGAGCGCGAGGCCGAGGCCGTAGCCGAGCTGGGTGGATTTGCCCCAGCCGAGGTAGCCGCGCGGGGTTGTCACGGGCCAGAACGGGACAATCTGCTCGCGGGGATAGCCTGAGTCGTGGGTAACGATTGTGTTGGCGATGTCCACATTCGCCATCATCTCGTTGAACACGCGGTAGGGGCTGATGGGGACTTCGTCGGATACGAAATTGGGCCCCCAATGCGCCATATACTCGTCGCGGATGCGCTTGATTTCGTCGCGCGCGCCGTTGACGTCGCCGCGTCCGTCGGCGCCGAGTTGGCTCTTCGCCTCTTCGATCATCTGGCGCAGCACGATTTTGGCGTCGCCCACAGCGCCGTAGTCGGCGCGATAGTCTTTGTTCACATCCTCGGCGCAATTGGTGATGTGGGCGAGGGTAACGCCGCCGGGCATAGGCGCGTTGAAGTTGGATATGGTGAAACTTGTTCCAATGCCGGCGACGAAGTCGGCTTTCTCTAGGAAACGCGCGCACATCAGCGTGCCGGAGGATGCGCCCGTGCCGAGCGCGAGCGGGTGGGTTTCGGGAAAGGCGCTCTTGCCGGCGAGGGTGGTCATCACGGGGATGTTGGTGAGTTCGGCGAACTCTATGAGCTCAGGGGTAGCCTCGGCGTAGAGGACGCCTTGGCCTGCGTTGATGACGGGCGCGTTTGCGGCGAGCATGGCGGCTACCACATCGCGGACGTCTTCTTGGGCGGCGCCGGACTTGCGGACGGGGACGGGCTTGTAGTTGAGCTCGCCGGGGAATTCGGCGGAGGCGACGTCGCCGGGGAACTCGAGCAGGACGGGGCCTAGCCTGCCGTGCTTGAGGTGGGTCATGGCGCGGCCGACCATTTCGGGGATGCGCTCGACCATATTTATCATGCCCGCCCACTTGGTAATGCCCTGGTAGTTGGGGACGGATTCGAAGTTGGGGTGGACGCCCTGCCGCGGGGCGGGATTGCCGCCGGGGATGCAGAGGAATGGGACGGAGTCGGCGTAGCCCTGGGCGACGCCGCCGAAGGCGTTTTCGGCGCCGGGGCCGGTCTGCATCGTGAATACGCCAATCTTGCCGCCGTTGTGGACGCGGCTGAAGCCGTCCGCCATATTGACGCCCGCGCGCTCTTGGCGGCACAGGATAGGGCGGATGCCCTCGCGCGAGCAGGCGTCAATGAGCGGCTGCGCGGGGAAGCAGGAGAGCCACTCAACGCCCTCCGCCTTTAGGATTTTCGCCATTATTTGGTTGCCGTTCAATGTATGGACTCCTTTTGTGTTGTGGGTGGCGTGGTTGGGTTGTGGGTTGTGTTGGTTGCGGGTTAGGGGTTGGTTAAGCGGTGTTGTCGCGGGTGATTGTGGGTTCGTGCCGTCGTTTGCCCCAAACATCCAGCCCTGGCTCTCTGCTCATCCGCCGAAAGCGTTCACGCGCATCTTCGGTTTCAATGCCCAGGTCGCGGAACACTTTTAGTATGTCCGCATCCGAAATTCTCTCGCGCTTTGTGTTCATTTGGATTGCCTTTCGGTTGATGCTCCATAAGTGTATCAGGTTTGGGCGGGGGAATGTTAGATGGGGTGGATGTGGGGGGAATTCTGGGGGCAGGGGGCAATAGGGGGTGGTAGCGTTTCCATTTAGGTGGTTTGCTAGTAATATGCCCCATTACCATAAGGAGATTCGTAGATGGAACTTCTCTACGAAGTTGACGCATATTCGACAGGCGCGACTAAATACCGCGCGACAGCGCTGTTGGAGCGGTTCAATCGTGAGATACGGGCGCGCGAGCGGATGGGTAGCGCGTGGACAGTCCACAACCTGCTAGCGCTGCTGCAGTTGCGGGGAGTTTTAGCCTGAACCACTTGAATGGGAACGCCGCCGAATGGCTTGCGGACATAGATTCCGACTCGCCGACTATGAGATTCTGACCGAAGTGCAACGGCGCATTGAGGGCATAACCGCGCAAGACGACGACAAACTGCGCGCGCTTGCCGAATTCTTGCGCCGCGTATTCCTATCCGAACCGCAGCTGCCGCCATCCGCCGACGCATCCATAACCGAAATCCGCAACATGCGAATAGAGGGCGAGCCGCTCATCATCCGCCTAGATGCGCTGCGCGAGCGCCACCGCCTTAACCCGCAGGAACCCGCCGCACCGCCGCGGGCAAGGGCGGCGCGGGTGACGCGCATTGTTTGCTCGGATGGGCTGGCGTGAGTCTGCGAGTTTATGACGACGGCACATAACCGCCAAGTATGCGTACAAAGCGATATTGCATAAGCGCACGCGGATACATAATAATAGGAGATAAGTTTCAACCGCTACCGCTACAAGCCTGAACCGATGCGCTCGCTAGACGCCATATGCGCGAATATAGCGGCGTTACGGCGTGAAAGTGGGGGGGCTGCTGACTGACATTATGGGGATATGCGAAGATGAGTATTAAGACATTCTTCAAAAAGTCCCGAAGAAAGATTGGCGGCGCAAACAGGGATCGCCGCCGCAACTACGGCATGCTCTTTAAGAGTTTCCATCTTGAGAAAGTTCGACTTGGCCCAAAGTGGGCAGCCTTGGAAATCGCATTCCGAGAGGATGACAGAAACGCCGCATGGGAACTCTATGTAGAGATGCTAACCAGAATTGTTACGCAACCGTTGCCAAGCAGTGTGGGCGACGAAAAAATCGCGCTGGACAGCGTCTATTCGCTCTTTCCGATTACCCGCGAAATTTTGCGGCGGCGCGGGCGAGATACGATACACTTCAGCATGGTCGCCATACCTGTGCTGAACCAAATAGTGCGCCCATTCGCCGCGAAATGGCATAGAGAGAGCTTGGCGGGCGCTTTTGACGACGATGCGCGTAGAGCCGAATTCCGCCAAGAGCTTGAAACGCTTCAGGAAGAGCTCCGCAACTACAACCGGATGTTAGCCGCCATCGCCGGCGTAGAAGACTTAACGGACCTGGAACAAGGAGCGCCGGAACAATGATATACAGGAACCCGACGCCTAGACACCGCGTTTTCATCAGTTTCCATCACGAAGAAGACCAGGCGTACAAAGATTACTTTGTGCGAATGATGGGCGATGATTTCGTGGACGAATCGGTTGAGGACGGGGATATAGACGATAAGCTCAAAGATGAAACCGTTCGCCAAAAAATCCGCGACGACTTTATCCGCGACGCCACAGTCACAGTGGCGCTGGTTGGCAGATCCACTTGGCAGCGCAAACACGTCGATTGGGAAATCGGCTCAAGCATTAGGCAAACAAAACTCAATTCTAGGTGCGGGCTGTTGGGCATCCTGCTGCCCACTCATTGGGATTACAACACAGGGCATTACACCCCGCGCCTAATCCCGCCGAGATTGTATGACAACTGCAGGGGAAACAATCCATACGCATCGATCCACAATTGGTCGTCAGACCCAGATGAGGTTAGAGAGTGGATCCACCGAGCGTTCCTGCGCCGAAATACCGTGCAGCCGGTTAACTCACGCCCGCAGTACAAAAACAACAGAGGCGGCGGCAATTCCCGCGGCTGGTCAAGTTAAGGTGGCGTAAGGCATAACTGCACATATTCCCCTACCACGCCTGCAGGCTCTCCGGCGTAGAGCGACTCGCTGATATGCTGGCGCATTAGGATGCGCGTCGGCAATGTGAACAAGCGCATCAAGCCAACAGAGCATCCCGATAGCGTTTCTTTTCAGATGGCTTTGAGAGTTCAGCAAGTTGTTCTCCAACTGATAAAGCAGGTGGCTACGACAATGCCGTCCAACCGGCTCCAGCGGTAGATATACTTGACCACATAAATGGAAACGCTACCCAGGCGCCCTTCACACTTATGCCGCAATGCTCTACACTTGACTTGAAAGGCGAAACTCTGCGTGAGATATGCTTAAAGAAAGGCTTTGATATGGCTAATCAGACAGCCACGCTGATTAGAGCGACTAAAACGAAAACGGCGGGCAAGCGGGCTACATTCCCGGAGTTCCCGCCGCGCAACGATATGCAAAACTTCAGATACATTCACACAAAGGCGATTACCCCCGCGCTGGCTGCCCATTTCGGCAGTCCCGAAACCACCCTGGTGGCAAGCGAATACCCGCTCGGCCCCAATGTCAGCGCGCAAGAGGGCATTCGCATCCCCGACCTGATGGTGGCGTTTGACTGCGATGTGGCGCTGGTAGAGGAAGTTCACGGCTACTCCATTGACGCCCACCCCAAAGCGCCTGAGTTCGTGTTAGAGGTGGCGTCGCGCACAACGGGCGTGATTGACTACACCGCTAAGCGCCGCGACTACGCGCGGTTCGGCGTGCGCGAGTACTGGCGCTTTGACGGCAGCGGCGGCAGGTACCACGACGCCGCGCTCGCCGGCGACAGGCTAGTCGCGCCTGGACTATACGAGTCCATCCCGATTGAATGGCTGGATAATCATAGATGCCGGGGATACAGCGCCGCGCTTGGGCTATACCTGTGCTGGGAGAACCAAACCCTGCGGTTCTACGACCCTGAGTCCGGCAGATACCTCCGCACTTATGAGGATTCCGAGTCTGAGCGCATAGCTGAGCGCGCAGCGCGCGTCGTTGAGCAGGCAGCTCGCGCTGACGCTGAGGCCCGCGCCGACGCCGAGCAAGCCGCTCGCGCCGATGCCGAGGCCCGCGCCGCCGAACAAGCCGCTCGCGCGGATGCAGAGGCTGAACGCGCCGCCCAAGCCCAAGCCCGCGCCGCCGAACAAGCCGCCCGCGCAGACGCAGAGGCCGCCGCCCGACGCCAACTCGAGGCCGAACTCCGCCAACTCAGACAACAGACGCGCCCGCCCGACGCCCCCGAATAACCGCGCCAATCATCGGGCTTTCACGCGCCGCGCTCAACGTGACTGCCCCGCCCCGCGCGATCTGCAAGCAAACGATTAACCCCAAAAGGACTATTGCGAATGAAATCGGTGTACATCACGGAACACGGCGCCCCCGACGCGCTGACATACGGCGACCTGCCGGAGCCCGCGGCGGGCGCGAATGACGCGCTGATACGAGTGCGCGCCTGCGCCCTCAACAGGCTGGACGCCTACACGCGGGCGGGCGCGCGCGGCACAAGGCTGCGCTTCAGCGGCCCCCACGTGCTTGGCGGCGACGTGGCGGGCGATGTAGTTGAGACCGGCGGCGAGGTTTCCCAGATAAGCGTCGGCGACCGCGTTGTAGTCAACCCGCGCATCACCTGCCGCCAGTGCCGCTTCTGCCTGGCGGGCGAAGAAGAGCTCTGCCGCGGCGCGGGCATGCTCGGCTCCACCATCAGCGGCGGCTACGCCGAGTACGTCAGCGTCCCCGCCGCGAATGTCGTCCCCATACCCGACAACCTGTCCTACGCGCAGGCGGCGTCCCTCCCCACGGTATTCCTGCCCTGCTGGACGATACTTATTCGCAAGGCGCGGCTACGCGCGTGGGAAACCCTGCTCATACCATCCGCCTCCAGCGGCGTCGGCACGGCGGCGATACAGGTCGCCAAAAATGTCATCGGCGCGCGCGTAATCGCCACCACCAGCAGCGAAGACAAGGCGCGCAAAGCCCGCGAGCTGGGCGCGGACGAGGTCATCAACTACACGACCGAGGACATTGCGGAGCGCGTGCGCGAAATCACGGGCGGGCAGGGCGTAGAGGTAGTGCTTGACCACGTCGGCGCCGACTTCTATCCCGCCGCGATGCGCTCGCTGGCGATGGGCGGGCGCTACGGCATCTGCGGCGTCACCAGCGGCTACCGCGCCGAGCTGCAAATGGGCTTGATGTTCCTGCGCTACCACACCGTCTTCGGCGTCTTTATGGGGCGCAAAGACGACCTGCGCCAGATAGTCGCGCTCGCCGGACGCGGCGTCATCCGCGGCATAATCCACCGCGCCTATCCCCTCCAAGACGCCGCCGAGGCGCACCGCGACATGGAGGCGCTGAACTTCTTCGGCAAGCTAGTGCTGGAAGTGTAACGCTTGCGTTCCCACCTCGGCTGCCACGGGTGTGCCAGGCATAATAGGCGCTAGACGGGCGGCTACCGCCCCGCCGCGAACTCCACGCGCCATAGGCTGCCCTCCCCGCTAACGAACTGCCCCGTGCGGATGCGCTCTATCGCGTAATCGGGCAGATCGTGCGTAGCCACGCACTTGCCGCCTATGCGCGCGCCGCGGTCGGCGAATTGGAAATCAAGGTTGGCAAAGCCACGCTCTCGTCTGATGGCGGGCAAGTCGGCGGGATTAGCGGGGATAATGTGCAGGAAAAAGCGCGCGTCGGCATCGCCAGCCTCGCAGTCTTCTTTGAGATACGCCAGGACGTCGCCGCGTAGATACACATCAAAGTCCGATTGCGCCAGCGGCTGCCCGTAGTCGCCGGCTGTGACGCTGTCATACAACGCCTGCGCGGCGTCGTGGGCGGCCGGGTCAAATTCCGCGCTCCATACGACGCCCTCGTCGCTGACGAACTGCCCTGTATGGATGCGCTCTATCGCGTAGCCGGGCAGTTCGCGCTGAATAACGCACTTATCGCCCGCGTATGCGCCGTGGTCGGCGAATTGGAAGTCCAGATTGTCAAAGCCGCGCTCGTGCCAGTCCCCCGACAGATCTGCGGGATCAACGGGGATGATGTGCAGGAAGAACCGAGCGTCCGCATCGCCCGGAGCGCAGGGGGTTTTGAGGTATGCTAGGGTATCGCCGCGCAGATACACGTCGAAGTCCGACTGCGCCACCGGCTGTCCATAGTCGCCGTTGGCGATGCTGTCATAAGCGGCTTGCGCGGCGGCGCGGGCGGCTAAGTTGATGTCCGCGCGCCATATTATTGCGCCGTCCGAATGTTCGCCCGTCGCTATGCGGGCAATCGGGTAGTCGGGCAAGGCTTGTTTGTAGATGCACTTGCCGTCCAAGAATGTCAGGTGGGTATTCGGATAGAAGTCCCTGTTCTCAAAGTCGCGCTCGATGCCGTCCGGGGGCAGGTCGGCGGGATTGGATGGGAAAATGTGCAGGAAGATTCGCGTGATGTCGTCAGCGTCATCTGTCCGCGGCGGCGCGCAGTTTGCGTTGAGGTAATGCAATGCGCCATTGTGGGCGTAAATGTCAAAGTCCGAGCGCGCGAGCAGAGTTCCGTTTGACGCGACATCGTGGTAGGCGGCGAGGTAGGCGTTGCGGTAGGCGGCGGAGGTCGGCGCGAAGACATGCCCGATGCTGCTGCCATATGCCTGGATGTAGTAAAACGCCGGCAGGTCGGGCAAGGGGCGGCGATTGACGCGCCGGTTGATGTAAAAGTCCGCCTCATACGGGGGCGAGAACGCGATGCGTTTTCTATCGTCTTGAGGCAGGATTTGCGCGTTGTAGCTTCTCAGATGGACGCGCAGCTCGCCGTCCGGGTAGCGCGCGAGCAGATGCTCCAGCGATTCCCGCTGCGCCACATGGAAGTAGTCCAGGGTGTAGCGCTCGGCAAGCGCGCCGGGCGTCCCTGTATCTACAAGCGCGTTGAAATAGACCTGCTGATGCGGATGCAGCGCCGCCATAGCGGTTAGCGTAGTTGCCAGCCCAGCACCCGCGACGCCGTGTGCCAGCCCTCGTTGCGCCATATGCAAGCGCCCGCCGCCGCGAATCCTGACTGGCAGTCGCGCTCCAAGTTTCCAAATACCCTCCTCCACACTAATGTTCGTAATATAGCGCAAACCAACCGCCGCAAGCAAGCAGAACGGCGCCCACAGGAAGTACATATGCCGCCAGCCGTGGTAGATGTTGGATTGCAGCGCGATTACCGCCGCGACAGGCAGCGCAAAGCAGCCCAGCAGCAGTATGCGAAAGCGGGTTTCGCGGTCGCGGAGGGCGTGTAGAGGGTGCGCGATTGCTTGCCAACAGACTGCCGCAGATCCCAAAGCGCCCAGCAGCAACGTCAGCGGCGGCGCGGTAATCGCAAACCAAACGGGGATGTAGTTCCATGGCACGGCGTCGGATCTGTATATCTCGCCCATAAACAAATTCTCTGTAATGGTGGGATGCTGGGACAGCACGCGGATGCCCTCAACGAACCGCAGCGGGTTTTCCCAGTAATATGGGTGAGTGATGTACGCAGTGGCAAGCGCCGCCGCCGCGAATATCCCGGCCGTCGCTAGGATGCGCTTGCGCTCTTCCATGCCCGCCCGCCATAAATCTAGCCCGCGCATAGCGAGCAGCATCGGGAGCAGCATCAGCGCGAAAGGGCGCATATTTATCGCCAAGCCCACGACTATGCCGCACAGCAGGAATACGCCGATAGTGCCTCTCCGAAAGGCGCGGTGTGTGAGATATAGAGTGATGACCAACATCGTCGCGAAGGGGATGTCTTTGGTGTTGAAAAATGAGTGCGCGTAGAGGCGCGGATGCAGCAGGAACATCATCATAGCGAACAGCGCTATCCAACGGCTGCTCATCATCCGATAGGCGAGCATGCCACACACAAAGCCGCCCGCGATAAAGAACAGGTGGGTGAGCAGGTGGCGCATTAAGTAGATATGGCGGGTATCTTGCAAGCGAAGCGCGCGTTCAACCAGCAACAACGGCATCTCAAACACCACGCCGTAGTAGCGGAAATCTCTGTGATTGTATAGGTAGTCAGCGTTGCCGGCGGCGATGTATTCGGCGTTGGCTTGGGCGATTTGGCGTTGCGTCTGCTCATCATCGGCTCTCCCATAGTCGTCTAAGACAGCGACGCCCACGACGGCGAACACCACACACATCGCAAGCGCATGAGCCCAGAACGGGACGCGGCGCAATAGGGCTAAGCCGGGGAGTGGGGATAGGTGGGATAGCGTTGGCGTCATCATGCGGGGAATTATAGCAAGGCGGGCGCGTAAGCGGCTATGCGCTGCGCGCAACGGGCAACTTTTCAATTCAGGCAAGCGAATATATCTATCGTTGCAGCCGGTTGGACAGCTTTGCCGCATCCCCCGCGTTGTCAGTCGTGGCGCAACTTGCCAGACTCTCAAAATCGGCTGAAAAGAAACGCTACCGGCGATTGGCAAGCCGCGCATTGCGCTTGCGCGAATAAGATGAGCGGCGGGCGCAACCATCCCCCGGGGAATATGCCAGGGGCAATATCAAATCTGTATAACGATAGACGGGCGCAGTCCCCACAATGGGTAACTGCGCCCGCCACTCATTCGCTTTGCCGCCCTTGCTACGCGCCGCTAGACGTTGAGCGCCGGCTCGCGGATGGGCAGCTTGGAGCGCACTTCGGGGTTCACGATGGACATGGGGAAGTTGCCTTTTAGGACGCGCGCCGTTTCTTGGCCCACGCGGATGGGCGACGCTACGCGCGAGTTGTTGGACGAGCCGGCCGAGTGCGGCGTCACTATCACATTGTCCATAGTCAGCAGCGGGTTGTCCGCGGGGGTGGGCTCTTCTTCGAAGACATCAAGCCCCGCGCCCGCGATTTCGCCGCCGTTGAGCGCGCCGATGAGCGCCGCCTCGTCCACGGTCGGGCCCCGGCAAGTGTTGATGAAGTAGGCGCTCGGCTTCATCGCCTTGAAGAAGTCCGCGCCCACTAGCTTGCGCGTCTCGTCGTTGAGCGGCGTGTGCATTGACACGAAGTCCGAATCCGCCGCCAGCTCGGTCAGCGAACCGACAGGGCGCACGCGGTATTCTTTGGTGATCCACGGCGGGCAGTACGGGTCGTATGCGATGACGTCCATTCCCAGCGCCTGCGCTTTGCGGGCGACCGCGCGGGCGATGTTGCCGAAAGCCACCAGCCCAAGCGTCTGCCCGTCCACCGGCGCCATGGGCATAATGGCGTCGCGCGTTTCGGCGCCCCACTTGCCCGCGCGCACAAGGTTGTGCAGGATGGTGAGCTTCTTGGCGCACGCCAGCAGCATCAGTATCGCGTGATTGGACACCTCCTCCGTGCAAAAGCCGGCGCTGTTCACAATCATAATGCTGTTGTCGGTGGCGGCGTTGTGGTCGATGTGATTGAACCCGTGCGAACCCACGATAATGGCTTGCGCGGCGTCAATCTCATCGATGACCTCGCGCGGCATAGGAACGCCGCCGTTAAGAATAACGTCCGCGCCCTTGCAGGCTTCGATAACCTCGCCCTGCGTTTCCACGACGCTGATGTCCAGCTCGTAGTCCAGGCCCTCCAGCCCGTTCTCTATCAGCGTGGTATCCGGCTCGGCGCGTCCGATATATGCTACCTTCTGAGGCATTAGGCATCTCCTCCCTTGTGTATTTCCTGTATGTTTCCCTTATGTATTGAGCGTATTGAATTCGCTTGCGCTGTTTCGGATAAGCCCGATAAGCGCATTGCCTATTGGTTTCGCATAAGCCCGATAAGCGCGCCGCCCATCGATTTCGCACTATCTACATTATGTTAAATATGTGGCTGTGAGAGCGCGTGAGCAAACCCGCTTGCCATATTGTACTACGAACACGGCAACAATGCGAAAACGGCATCTATCTGCCGCCTGCATCCATCCGCGTCCAAAGGCTTTTGGGCTAATTTTTATATGGATAAGCAGCGCCGCCGCGCCATTGCCATGGCGCGACTGACCCTCTAGTAAGCGCCCGCTCCTCCCGCATCCGCTCAAGCTCTGCCTGCAGCGCGAGAGTATCGGCCTTCGCTCGCAGCGTCCGCGCATTCGCCTCGGCCGCCTGCGCCGCCGCCTCGGCCGCCAGCGCCGCCTCAATCGCCAGGCGCGCCGCCCGAATCCGCGTTACTGCGTCTATCGTCTGCCCCGTCGCCGGATCCAGAACATCAAACGCCCCGTCCCCAAGCCAGCAGATGTCCAGGTCAAGCAGTTCGCTATGCGCTGTCACCGCCCCGTCGTCGCGCTCGCGCCGCGGATACGCCGCATACTCCCCGTCAACTAGCCGCTCGCCGACCAGCGGATCCCCGTACAAATCGCCGCCCGTGTAGTCAAGACGCCAATACTCCGCTATCCCCAGCCGCGCGTACAAATCGCGCTTTGCCCCCAAATCATATTCCGCCGTGCTTGGCGTAGCCATCTCCAAAACGAAATCAGGCGCTTTGCCTATCTCCCATATCCAAAAGTTCGGCAGATGCGCCCGGATAAAATCCACATCAACGTCAAACGCGATATAGAACTCCGGCGCCACGCGATCATACCCGTTGTCGCGGTTGTACATCACATAGCCGCCGCCCGACATGAACATGCCCGGCCGCCCATCAAGGTAGCGTTTAAGCAGGTGTGAAATGTCGTTCAGCGGCCCCCATTGCAGCATGCCATCTTCTACGGGTTCGGGGTCTTCGTAGAATATATCCGGCAGCCTTTCGGGCGCGGGCCGCTTTGTTTTCGCGCTAGTTGCGCGGCTCGTCGCCATTATGAGCCTCCAGCGTCATCCAGCAGCGAATATCTTGATGCGACTATATCACAGCGGGAGCCGCCGCCAATTGCGCGCTTGGTCTGAGACGCTTGCCCTTATTGCTCGTCCATCTCTCGCCGAAACCGCTCAAGCTCATCTCTCATCGCCCGCGCTGCCGCCTCAGCCGCCTGCCGCGCCGCTCGCTCTCGCTCGGCATCCGCCTCCGCCGCCTGTCGCGCCTCTGCCTCCGCACTCGCCCGCTCATCCGCCGCACGCCGCGCCTCCGCCTCCGCCCGCGCCCGCGCATCCGCCAACCGCGCCTGTTCTCGGGCCACCTGTGTCTCAGCCTCCGCTACCAGCCGTCCTGCACGATGCCGCTCTGCATCGTCTATCGTCTGACCCGTCGCCGGATCCAGCACATCAAACACCCCGTCCCCAAGCCAGCAGAAGTCCAGGTCAAGCAAATCGCTGTGGACTATAACCGCCCCGTCGCCGCGCTCGCGCGGCGGATACGCCACATACTCCCCGTCTATCAGCTGCTCGCCGACCAGCGGATCCCCGTACAGATCGCCGCCCGTGTGGTCAATCCGCCAGTACTCCGCTATCCCCAGCCGCGCATACAGGTCGCGCTTAGGCCCCAGGTCATTCGCCGCCGTGCTTGGCGACGCCACCTCCAGCGCGAAATCGGGCGCTTTGCCCACCTCCCACATCCAGAAGTTGGGCAGATGCTCGTAGATGAAATCCACATCAACGTCAAACGCGATGTAGAGGTCCGGCGCAACGCGATCATTCCCGTTGGCGCGGTTGTACATTATAAAGCCGCCGCCCGATGTGAACACGCCCGGACGCCCCTTGTAGTAGCGTTCAAGCAAATTTGAAATTTCGCGCAGCGGTGTCCATTGTTGCATGCCGTCCTCTACGGGTTCGGGGTCTTCATAGAATATATCCGGCAGCCTTTCGGGGGCGGGCCGCCGCCTTGTTGCGATAGTAGCGCCTCTCGTCGCCATTGTGAGCCTCCCTCAGTCCAGTAGCGAATATCCCTGCTATGACTATACCACAGCGCGCGCCGCGTCACCCCCTACGCCACTCCCCCGAACCGCGCCCGTATCCCCGCCGCGTCCGTGCGCGCCAGCGCCGCCATCCGCGCCACAAGCGCGTCGTCCCGCAGATCCTCAGCGCGGATGCGCGTCATGTACTGCCGCGCCACCTGGTAGTACTGCGACCGCGTGTTCACCATACGCACGCGCGTCCTGCCCGTAGCCGGGTCAAGCATATCGTCAAACGGCATCACCTTGAGCTGCTCCCCCTCTAAGTAGATAAGTCCCCCGTCCGCCAGCGCCGGATCGTCCGGCTCCGACAGCAGCAAATTCGCAGCGCCGTAGCCCAGGCTGCGCGTGTAGTCTATGTCAAACGATATGGGCGAGGCGCAGCGCAGCTCGTAGCCAATCGTAACGTCCACCATCGGCAAATCCCGCCCCGACCGCGCGAACCTGTCCTGCGCTGCCCGCCTGACAATCGCCGACAGCGGCAGCTCCCCCAGCCGGATATGCCCGTGCGGGTCGTGCGCTATGTCCACCCCCGCCAGCGACGCCAGCTCAGCCTGCGGGAACTTGTCCGCGAATCCCTCCGACACCACCGCTATCCCGTCATCCCTGCCCTCCGCCGCTTTGCGCTTTAGAATAGCCCCCTCTATCACCGCCGCCACGTCGTCCAGGCGTATCTCGCCGCTCGGAAATTCCTCAGGGATAACCGTCAGCGCCGCGCCCGCCGATTTGCCTATCCCCAGCGCCAGATGCCCCGCGTTGCGCCCCATAACCACGACCACATACCAGCGGTTCGTTGTGCGGCTGTCGCGGATAAGATTTTGGACGAGCTGCGTCCCCAGATGCCGCGCCGTCTCAAACCCGAATGTGGGAATATCGCCCGGCAGCGGCAGGTCGTTGTCTATCGTCTTGGGGATGTGCGCCACTCGCAGCCTGCCGCCCGACGCCCGCGCCGCCGCCGCCGCCGACAGCGCCGTGTCCTCGCCCCCGATTGACGCCAGCCGCGTTATCCCCAGCGCATCCAGCGATTGAACCACGTTTTGCAGATGCTCCGCGTTGCGCGTGGGATTGGCGCGCGACGTCCGCAAAATAGAGCCGCCCTCCGAATGAATAAACGCCACATCAGCGGGCGTCAGAGGCTTTATATGGCTATGGCTATCGCCCGCATCGCCCGCAATAAGATCGCCCGACATAAGATGGCTGAACCCGTCTAATATGCCGATAACCTCCATCCCGTTGCTGGCGGCTTGAATCGCGCAGGCGCTGATTGCGCTGTTGATGCCCGGAGCGGGCCCGCCGCCAACCAAAATGCCAAGCCGCGCGTTTTCAGCGTTCATTTCAACTCCTTGATTGCGCCGTCAATTGCGAACATCGCCCGCGCCGCCGGACATACTGAGCGCGGGCGCAACGCTATGCGTAATTGCGTTGGCAAGAGGTTATAATGAAAGCGCCGCGTTTGCAATAACTATCATCATTATCATTTCAACGCCGCCGCTTTTCGCTTTTCAGAAATGCCTTTTCACTTTTCAAGCGCCGCGAATGATTGGATAGCGTTGATAGCCCGCTTGGTAAAAGCGCGCCTAAATCGTCTTGCAACCCATCCGATGACGCGCCTGCCGCGAATGGCAATCGTCAATCAAGCGCCAACGCCGCAATCGGCATTGATAGAACTGACAGATTGGCTTGAAAACCCACGCCTAAATCATATTAGCCCAAGCGCCGCCGCATCCAAATCACCGCCCGCCCGCGCAAACCGCGCCTTTCAAACCGCATATCAACAAACAAAGGAGCGCCCCAATATGGACATCATCCGCCACAACAGCGCCGCTTGGGATAGGCAGGTAGAGCGCGGCAACGAATGGACTATCCCCGTGGACGCCGCCGCGATAGCCGCCGCGCGACGGGGAGAAACCGTCGTCTGGCTCACCGACAAAACCCCCGTTCCCGCCGACTGGTTCGCGCGCGTCCCCGGCAAAGACGCGCTATGCCTGGCGTCGGGCGGAGGCCAGCAAGCCCCGCTGCTCGCCGCCGCGGGCTACAACGTCGTCTCTTACGACAACTCCCCCAACCAGCTCGCCCAAGACAGGCTTGTAGCCGAGCGCGAGGGACTTTCCCTGACTACAATGCAAGGCGATATGGCGGACTTGTCAGCCTTTGACGACTCCAGCTTTGACCTAGTCTTTCATCCCATATCCAACCTATTCGCGCCCGACATCCTCCCCGTTTGGCGCGATGCGTATCGCGTGCTGCGCCCTGGCGGCGTCCTAATGGCGGGCTTTGTGAACCCGATGGAGTTCATCTTTGACTACGAGCCGCTGCTGCGCGGCGAATTCATCGCAGTCCACCCGCTGCCCTACTCAGACGCCGCCGCGTTCACCCCGGAGCAATTGCGCGAGTGGCGAGAAAAGGGACACCCGCTTGAGTACGGCCACACCCTCACCGACCAGATAGGCGGCCAGCTCGCCGCCGGTTTCATGCTGACCGGATTCTACGAAGACAAGCGCCTGCCCCGCCCAAGCCGCGAGCGCGACATCGAGGCGGTAATCTCACAATACGCCCCCGTGTACATAGCCACCTGCGCCGTCAAAATGCCATCGCCGTAAGGCGCGATTGTGGTTATGCAATTATGATATGCGCGCGCGTTGCCCTATCCCCGCATTTGCCAAAGTCGCCTTTCATATGCGAAAGTTGCCCCAAGCAATCCAACCAATTTATACGCTAATCTGACAAGCCAAACGGCAAACCGAATGTGCGAAAGTTCCCCTAACCAATCCAACCAATTCACATACGCCAACCAAACAATCCAAACCGCAACCCGAACACAAAGAAAGAGAGCGTGGCGCATATGGACAAGGCGCTTGAGGGTGTCAAAATACTGGATCTAACCCATGTGCAGGCGGGCCCGTCCTGCACGCAGATGCTCGGCTTTTTGGGCGCGGACGTCATCAAGGTGGAGGACATCTGGGGCGGCGACTCCACCCGCCGCGACCTGCGCCACGACCCCGACAACGATAGTTTCTACTTCCTGATTTTCAACAACAACAAGCGCGCCGTCAGCCTCAACCTCAAAACCGACAAGGGCAAGCGCCTCTTCACCGGCTTGCTGCAATGGGCGGACGTCCTTGTGGAAAACTACTCGCTCGGAATGTTGGACAGGCTCGGCTTTGGCTGGGACGCGCTGCAAGACATAAACTCCGGCCTGGTATATGCTGGCATAAAGGGTTTCGGCACATACGGCCCCTACGCCAACTACAAGGGCTGGGAGATGGTGGCGCAGGCGGTCGGCGGCGCAATGGCTACCACCGGCTACCCCGACCGGCCGCCGGTGTATCTATCCCCCGGCGTGGGCGACTCCGGCAGCGGCTTGCACGCCGCCATAGGCATACTCGCCGCCCTCCGCAAGCGCGACCTCACCGGCAAGGGCCAGCGCGTAGAAGTGGCGATGCAGGACGCCGTCGTCAACCTAATGCGTATGCAGATGACGCCCGCGCTGGGCTTGCAAACCCCTGAGGCGCGCCGGGGCCACCGCGCCGGACGCGGCTTGCCCCTCGTCTATCCCTGCGCGCCCGGCGGCGCCGACGACTACATTATGATATTCCCGCGCGGCGAAATGTGGGATCTGCTGCTCGCCGCCATAGGCCGCGAAGACCTCATCGGCGACCCGCGCTTTGCCGACTACGACGCGCTAGTCCAACACGCCGACGACATCGAGCGGATCATATCCGAATGGACGCTGCGCCACACCAAGCGCGATGCGATGCGAATACTGGCGGGCGGCGGCATCCTAGCCGGCGCCTGCCTCAACTCATACGACCTGCTGGAAGACGAACACCTAGCCGCCCGCGAAATGGTAGTGCGCGTAAAAGACGCCCACCGCGGCGACTACACGATGCTGGGCTGCCCCATAAAACTCTCCGACGAAACCGCCGAAGTGCGCCGCGCCCCCCGCTACGGCGAACACAACGAAGAAGTGCTAACCGGCATACTAGGCTGCACCCCCCAAGAAGTGCGCCAACTGCGCGAGGAGGGCGTGATAGGATAAGCGCGCCGGCCGCCGCCAATCTGAGATTTGCCATCCGCCGCCGCCCGCCTGAGATTTGCGGCGCGTTGGGAAGTTTAGGCGCTTTGGCGCGCTTTACAAGCGGGATTGGTTTAGGCATAATGCAAGAAAGAAAGGATGAGGCTTATGGCGACTGAGACGGAAGTCAGGACGGATGAAGAAATTCAGGCTCGCGAGCGGCTGGACGCTTTGCGCGGGGCGCCTTACAGCGAGCGCGTTTCGCGCTTGGAGGAGCGCTCTGAGATAACGTGGCAAATGCTGCTGGATGAGCGAAGGCTTAATCAAGAGCGATTCAAGACTATGCTTGAAAAGTTCGACAAAGTTGACGAGAAGTTCGAAAAGGTCAGCGACAAAGTTGACGAGAAATTCGACAAGGTCGACGAGAAATTCGACAAGGTCGACGAGAAATTCGACAAGGTCGACGAGAAATTCGATAGGGTCGACGATAAGTTTGACGCTATTGACGCTAAATTCGACTCGCTGTACAGGATGATCATCATTGGGATTATCAGCCTTGGCAGCATAGGCGTAGCCGGCATAGGGATAATCGTTACCCTGATGATCTTTTTGCTCCGCGGCTAATAAGCGCATGAGGCGATGCCGAGATGCGCTTATTCAACGAACAAAATGCCCATGGCATAAGGCTGAGGCTTATGGCGACTGAGACGTCTGAAGAAATCTCGCAAGAGGTAAAGATTTCGCATGACCGAGATCTTTACAGAGCCGTAGGTCGGATTGAGGGCAGGCAAGAGGTTCTGCTCTCTATTGTCCGGGATATGCGAGTGGACTATCGCGCGCTTGACGCGAAGATAACGCGGCTTACCTATGCGGTATGGATAGGCGTTGCGGCGGCTGTCATCGGGCTGATAGTTGAGCGGGCGCTTTGAAACAACTCGTGCCTTAATTCGGCGTCTGACGCTGAAGAGGGCATCATAGGCTAATTACCATCCGCCCTTATCCTGATACTGACACTTGCCAACCGCCGCATCCCGCCCCCCCTACCCCAACGTCGCCTTGCGTAGCAGCCGCCAATACACCCCCTGCGGCAGCAGCCTCGCCCCCAATATCCCCGCATGCGCGTCCAGCCCGATTGGATTGCGAAACGGCGGGTCAGGCGACATAACCACCTTGTATATCAGCCGCGCCACACGCGCCGGATCCCCCCCGAACCGCTCAAACAAATCGTGATTGCCCCGATACCGCTCTATATGCTCGCCGTACAGCGGATGGCTTGCGTCCGCGCCCGCCGCCACAGATGCGTTGCGCGGGAAGTTCGTCCGGAATAGCCCCGGCTCCACCAGCGCCACCCGTATCCCGAATGGCTGCAGCTCCGTCTTCAGCGACTCGCTCATCCCCTCCAGCGCGAACTTGCTCGCCGCATACGCGCCATTGAACGGCGTCCCCATCCGCCCCAGCACTGAGCTGACATTCACCACAATCCCGCCGCGCCGCTCCAGCATAGACGGCAGCGCCGCCCGCGTAACCCGAACCGCCGCGAAAAAATTCGTCTCAAACTGCGACTTCAACTCCGCGTCAGACAACGTCTGCATCGGCCCCCACAGCCCAAACCCTGCGTTGTTCACCAGCGCGTCAATCGCCCCGTAACGCGCTATCACATCCCGCATAACGCGCGCCACATCAGCCTCGCTGTTAATATCCATCTCCACCGGCGCGATGGACAAATCGGGCAAACCGCCCTCCCGCGCCTTGTCCATCAGCGGCCTCAGCCTCGCCGCGCTCCGGCTAGTCGCAATCACCCGCCAGCCGCGCTCAGCCAGATATAGCGCCGTAGCCTCCCCTATCCCCGACGACGCCCCCGTAATCAGCGCGTTCCCGCCATCCCCGCCATATTCTTGCCGACGCCTTGCCCGCCTCCGAAACAAAATCAACACGCCGCTTTCCCCCTTATAATAGCAATTAGGATGGCAATCAGAACGGCAACTTAGGATAACAATCGGATTGGCAATCTAGGATAAGGCAACGCGGGATAACAATCAGAATGGCAATCAAAACAGCAATCTAGGATACGGCAATCAGGATGGCAATCTAGGATATTGCAATGGCAATACGGAATAGCAACGCGGGATAGCAATCAGGACAGCAATCTACGATACGGCAACAGCGATATAACACTACCCCCCATCATCCCCCCGCGCCGGCGCCTCGCCGCGCCGCTGCTCTATCACGCTATCCAGCAAATTCCCGAACAGCGACGACGAGTACGCCAGCGCCGTGAAGTCTTCCCCGCTCATCACCAGCAGCTCCACATGCGTCCGCGCGCGCACATTGGAAGTCCGCCGCTCCTGGTTCAGCAGCGACATCTCGCCGAAATACTCCCCGCGCCGCAGCCTAGCCACTATCACATCGTTGCCCCTGCCGTCCGGATTCGGGCGCGTTATCTCAACCTCGCCGTTCAGCACCACATAGAAATCCTGCGCGATGTCCCCCTGCTGATAGATGTACTCGCCCGCCTCATAGTGGCAGCGCGATGTCCCCGTGGGCTGGTCGACATCCATATTCACGATGTCCCCCGGGAATATCAGGTCGAGCGTCCAGTCGGTAACCACGCGGAATTTGCGCTCCATTCGCGGTATCTGGAACAGATAGAACGACCTGTACATCCACCACGCGATAAAGCCCGAAAAGTCCAAGCCCAGCGTTTCGGCGGCGGCGGCGAACCCGCCCAGCGGCACGAACACCCCGCGGCTCTTGTAGCGAAACGGCCTCGCCGGCCTGCCCCGTATCGCCGCCAGAACATTCTGCGCCGCCGTAGTCGCCTGCCGCCGCGCGAACTGCGCCGTGGGCGGGCATGCCCCCCCGTGCAGCACATCCGGCACATACGCGCAGTCCCCCACCGCCCACAAGTTTTGGACGCCCTGCGCCGCCAGCGTATCGTCCACCACCAGCCGCCCGCGCTCATGCTCGCACGGCACATCCGCCAGCAGCGGGTTGGGCGCCGCGCCAATCGTGGCAACCAGCGTGTTCGTGGGGATGAACACATCGTTGGCTAGAACCGCCGTCTGCGCCGTGGCGCTCACCAATTGCGCGTGCAGCCGTATGGCGATGCCCCGCTTTTCAAGCAAATTATGGCTGAGCGTAGCCAGCTTTTCCCCAAGCTCAGGCAGAATCCGCGCCGACCGATGCAGCAGGATCACCCGAAAATCGTCCGGGCTGATATTGCGATAACTCTTGCTCGCCACGCGCAGAAACTCGTTGATCTCGGCGGTAACCTCAACGCCCGTATAGCCGCCGCCCGCAATCACGAATGTGAGCGAGCGCCGCTTGAAGAACGGGTCGTCCTCCACATCCGCCGCCTCCAGCATCTTGATGAGATGGCTGCGGAGACGCAGCGCGTCGCCCAGCGTCTTGAACGGCAGCGCATGCTCTTGCACGCCCGGAAACTGCGACAGATCGGTGGCGCTGCCCACCGCGAATATCAGGTAATCGTAGTGGATATGCGTCAGCCGCGAGTGGTTCGGGTAGCGAATGGCGACATCGTTATTCGCGGCGTCCACATACTCGATTTCGGCTTGATGAACCTCCGCGTGCGAAACCAGCCGCCTCACCGGGCTGACCACATTGGACGGGCTGATAGACCCCGATATAACCTCCGCCAGCATCGGCTGCAGCAAAAAGAAATTCTCCCTGCTGATAAGCGTCAGCCGAATTTCCCCATTCTTAGCCGCTTTCTGCAAATTCAGCGCCGCGTATATCCCGCCATACCCGCCGCCCAAAATCACCACCGACGGCGGATCGCCGGCGCGCGTCTTGCGACGGAATCGTGAAACCATCCTAATAACCTCCTCGCCCCTTAGCGCGGCAACGCCCGCCGGCGCCAGGGCCGATAATCGGACGCCGCTACTCTTTCACCGCACGTTGGCTTATTCTAGCACATAGTTGGAAATTGAAAATTAGGGGAATTAGAGGCTTGAAGTCTGATATAAGCCTGATATTGAAAAGCGCTTGCAAGCCTCCCGTCGCCATCCGCGGGGCGTTGACCGCGCCGCTTTCGCAAAATACTCGCATGTGATAACCTAGCCGCCTAAGTTACCTGAACTGCTATCATATATCCATAACATTTGTGGCGGTGAGAAAATGCCAACCCAAGACCACATTGACCACATTGCCAAAACAAGGCTTGTCATACGCGGTCTGCTTGCGTTGTTGCGAAAGCGCGCGCGCCCCGAAAGCCTAGCCCAGCTCATCTACCTCGCGGACAGCAAGTACTACGAAAGCACAGGCGAACCCATCACCGGCATACGCTACATCCGCGCCAAACACGGCCCCGTCGCCCAAGACGACGCCATCATCAAGCAGCTGGACTGCCTTGTGAAAGACGGCTTGGTATGCAAAGCCCCCGACCCATTCAAGAACGACGGCGTATCCCACCACTACTGGGTAGAAGACCCCAAAAGTGTATGGCATGAAGTCAAGGCGACGATAGGAATGGGCGATGAGGATATGTTGCGCGACATCGTCAGGCAGTACGGCAGCATATCCTCCGCCTCAGATCTCGCCGCCATCTCCAAGCACACCGCCGCCTACAAAAACGCCTGCCCGCGCGAGCGCATCCAATTCAAACAGAGCCGGCGCGCCATCGATCTGCAAAACATGCTCGACGCAAACCCCGAATTCTTAGCCGAAGTGGAGCGCGGGTTTGCCGATTTGGAGGCGGGCCGCTGGGTATGGGCTGAAGAATTTGACCCCAAATTCGCGGATGGCTAAAGCCTGGTGTGAGGCGGGCGGGCTGCATCCCATATAGAAATTACAACCAAAGTCTCTTCGTCGCCCTCACCCTCAACCCGATAAATGATCCACCAGTCCTCGTCAACATAGACGGGCGTGAGTCTTCCATTGCCAAAGTTCTTTCGAGTCTTCCTAACGTTGTCCGGCTCAGGATCTATGGACAAAGTAAGAATCAGCCCTTGCAAGGAATGATACTTGCCTTCATCCGATTCCCTAATGCGTTCCAGAAACATCCTTGACCGTTCCGTAATGCGAATTCGCATAATCCTGTCAACCTCCAAAATGAGATAATCTCCCTAAGCATAAGAACATCATAACCGACGATACTTATCTTAATAAAGTAGCCCTTAGACACATTCTAGCGCAATTTTGGTTACTTTTACGCGAATATGCGGACTTGCGCCTACGCCACGCATCCCGCCTCCGCGCGCGCTCCCACTTCACCGCAACCATCCGTAAGCAAGCGTGAGGCAACGTCTCTTTCCGGAACGCTTTGATCATTAGAAAACCCGTCCGCCAACTGATAAATCAGCCGGCTACCCCCAAACACAGGACACGCGCGCCCATATGTTACTATATTCGCCAAAGGCATCAATCGCCGGAGGCGCACCAACCCTATGCACAGGCATCTAACCCAAACAGCCGCGCAAACCACCGCCATTGCGCTCGCCCTCGCCCTCCTCTGCCTCGCCCCCGCATGCGCCCTCGCCAACGCCCCCTCCACCACCACGCCCACCGACGTCGCGCCCGTCACATCCCCCCCCATCACCCCCTTCACCAACACCGCCCCATCCGCCCTATCCGGCGGCCACCAGATCTGGAACGACCGCCCTGGCGTTGCCGTCTTCGACTACGACCGCGATGGCGATCTGGACTTCTACATCACATCGCAACACGGCGAACCCAACCGCCTCTATCGCAACGACGGCAATGGCGAATTCGCCGACGTCGCCGCGCAAGCCGGCGTGGACGCCGTTCACAGCAACAGCACCGGCGCCGTAGCCTGCGATGTGGACAACGACGGCTTTCAAGACCTGTACGTCGGCGCGTGGGGGCTGCGCGATGACGGGCTGGGCTTTCGCTCGCAGCAGCAGGGCAACGCGGACGCGCTCTATCTCAATAACGGCAACGGCAGATTCACCGACGTCACCCGCGCCGCTTTCGGGGACGCCATAAACATCCGCTCCGCCACCGGCATCGCCTGCGCCGACATCAATAACGACGGCTGGCTGGACATCTACGTCGGCAACCTGCTTGACGACGACTTTCGCGTGTTCGCCGACTACCACCATCCCGGCCACTACAACCTGCTCTACCTCAACAACGCCGATGGCACATTCGCCGAAATCGCCCGGCAAGCGGGAGTGGCGGGCGGGCAGATACGGATGCTCAACCCCGACGGAACGCCCGTAATCCACGCCCACGCCGCCACCGGCGCAACCTACGAGGGTTACAACCCAAACCATCCCGACGCCATAGACGCGCTCGGCAATCCCGTCGGCGAACCCGCCGGCCAAACCCACGCCGTCGCATTCACCGACTACGACCACGACGGCGATCCCGACCTGATAGTGGCAAACGACGGCGATAGGCTGCATATCTACCGCAACGACTCCGACTCGCGCGGCGTCAAGTTCACATCAGTAGCGCGCGAAATGGGCTTGGACATAGTCGGCTCTTGGATGGGGTTCGCAATCGGCGACTACGACGCAGACGCCGACCTGGACATATTCATCACAAACGCGGGCTTTCATCCCTTGCTAATGGATATTGTAGAGCGGCCGCGCGGCAACTGCGAATACAGCGGCAGGTTCGCTTGGGGCGCGTGCGAACACTTCCTGCTCCGAAACGATGGCGGCGGATTCACCGACGTCGCCCCCGCAACCCACGTCGCCCCAAGCCCCTGGATGCCGCCCGCATCCCTGGACGCATCCGCAATCAACCCAGCGCAGCATCCGCCCACCGGCTTGGCGGCATACGACTTCGGCTTTGGCGCAACCTTCCTTGACTACGACAATGACGGCTACCAGGACTTGTACTGGCTTGGCTCCACCGTCAACCGCGGCGAAGGCCCCGGCGGCCAGGTATTCCCCAGCGCCGGCCGTATGCTCCGCAACAACGGCGGCGGCGGCTTTGAGGACATCACCGTCCGCGCGCGCCTGCTGGACATCGCCCGCGTTAACTACGACGGCCTAGAGCATGACCAAGCCGCCCGCGAAAACCCAGTCCTGCTGCGCGTCCGCCGCATCGACCCAAGCCTGCACGAAAACGGCAAAGGCGTCGCCCACGTCGACCTCAACGCCGACGGTTACACCGACCTCATCGCCACCAACAGCAGCGGCGAAGTGTTCAGCGGCCCCTTTGACCCAATCGCCGGCGCCCGCCCCACAACACTTGCCCCCGGACCCCTATTCGTCTGGCTCAACGGCGGCGGCGCAAACAACTGGCTAACCCTGCGCCTCAAGGGCCGGATGGCGATTGACGGCGCCGGCAGCAACGCCGACGCCATCGGCGCGCGCGCATATATCACAACCCGCGTTGGCGACGCAGAGCATACCCAAGTCCAAGAAGTCATCGCCGGCTCCAGCTACCTATCTATGGACGCGCTAGACTTGGAATTCGGCTTGGGCAAAGCCACCCGCGCCGCCAGCATCCAAATCATCTGGCCCAGCGGCAGACAGCAAACCCTAGAAAACGTCGATGCGGGCCAAATCCTAGAAATACTAGAGCCCGAAGAATAGTCTGCCTTATCCCCGACCATATTCCCCCGCTGCCCAAAAGTTTTGCCCTACCTTTTCCCAAAAATAGGATACCCGCGCTGTCATGCGCCCTTAATTACCCCGTCCGCCGCAACCGCGGATCCAGCGTATCCCGCAGCCCGTCCCCCACCAAATTCGCCCCCAGCACCGTCAGCGACAGGAACAGCCCGGGGAAGAATATCGTCCAAACCGCCAGCTGCATATACAGCTTCGCCTCGCCCATCATATTCCCCCAGCTCGGTATGAACGGCGGCACGCCCGCGCCCAAAAAGCTCAGCCCCGCCTCCACCAATATCGCCAGCGCGAACACATAGGTCGCCTGAACCGTCAGCGGCGCGACGAGATTCGGAAAGATGTGATACGCCAATATCCGCAGCGGACGCGCGCCCACCGCGAGCGCCCCCTCTACATACTGCCGCTCCCGCAAACTCAGCACCGACCCGCGCACTATCCGCGCCACGCGCGGCGTCTCCACCACCGACAGCGCTATCACCACATTCTGAAAACTCGCCCCAAGCAGCGCCACCAGCGCTATCGCCAGCAAGAACGACGGGAACGCCATCAGCCCGTCCATAAACCGCATTATGATGTTATCGGCTAGCTTATTGTAGCCCGCCACTATCCCGATAGCCACGCCGCTCACAATCGTTGCGAGCGTTACGCACAAGCCGATGGCGAGCGACAGCCGGCTGCCGTAGATCGTGCGCGAAAACACATCCCTGCCCACGCTGTCCGTCCCGAAAAACGCCGCCGCCGAGGGCGCTTGCAGCCGGTTCACCGGATCCAGCGCCTGCGGATCCACCCGCGTTATCAGCGGCGCGAACACCGCCATCATCACCGCCAACGCGATGATAGCCAGCCCAAACGCCATATTCGGGTTCTGCCGCATCAGCGCGCGAAACGCCGCAAGCCGCTCGCGGTTGCGCTCAAGCGCCCCGCGCCGAACCAACGCCTCATCCGCGCCCTGTTGCCTCTCAGCGACCATCCCTTATCCTATCCTATCTCATCTTTGTTATCGCCGCTATCGCCGCGCCCGCGTCTAATAGCGCATGCGCGGGTCAAGACGACAACGCCCGCTTGCCCGCATATCCGCGTCTAATAGCGTATGCGCGGGTCAAGATACCCGTAGATAATATCCACCGCCAGGTTTATCAGCACATACACGAATGTCACCATCAGCACGACGCCCTGTATCACCGGATAATCCCGCCGCAGAACCGCGTCCACTATCAGCCGCCCAACGCCCGGTATGGCGAACACCGCCTCCGTAACCACCAGCCCCGAAACTAATCCCGCCAGCCCAATGCCGATAATCGTCACCACGGGGATGGATGCGTTCTTGAAAGCGTGCGCTATCAGAACCTTGTAATCGCCCAGCCCCTTGGCGCGCGCCGTGCGAATATAATCTTCCCGCAGCACCTCCAGCATGCTCGCCCGCGTCATCCGCGCTATCAGCGCCGCCGATATGAACCCGATTGCGATTGACGGCAGCGTGATAGAGCGCAGCCACGGTATCACCCCCTCCGATATGGACACATACCCCAGCGCCGGAAACCAGCCCAGATTCACCGCGAAAACCCATATCAAATTCGCCCCAAGCCAGAACGAGGGTATCGCCAGCCCTGCCACCGCGAACACCATCAGCGCCCTGTCAACCCAAGTATTCGCCTTCCAAGCCGCCAAAATCCCCGCCGGCACAGCGATGATAATCGCCACAAGCTGCGAAAAGATGGCGATGGAAATAGTGGGCTCCAAACGCTGCCCAATCAGCGTGGTAACCGGAAACTTCGTGAACACCGACTCCCCGAAATCCCCGCGCAGAATATCCCAGAAATAGATAGCCATCTGCTCATGCAGCGGCCTATTCAGCCCCAACTTCTCCTTGATGCGCTCAATATCCTCCGGCAGCGCCTGATCCCCCGCCATAAGGCTGGCCGGATCCCCCGGCGTCAGATGCACCAGCGAAAAAGTAACCACCGCCACAATCAGCAGCACCGGAACAGCCGCCAGCAACCTCTGCGCCAAATATCGCCCCATCCTATCCAACCTTCTTTGGTATTACGGCGTCGCGCGAACTGCGCCCTTGCTTTCGCCGCCGTTGTATGCGCGATTATATCAAAGCCGCGATTGATGTCAAGAAACGCCCGCCCTTGCCAATGCCTTATCCCCCGCGCATTTCCCTCATATGATACGATACCCACACACATCAAACCGACGGCAACCGCTGCTTGCCGCATCCCTCTTGGAGGCCCCCCCCAATGCAAAACCAACCCACATCCTACCGCGTAGGCGACCCCGGCGTCCGCGCCCTATTCGCCGAACCCGCCCGCATCCAATCCTGGCTCGACGTAGAAGTAGCGCTCGCGCAAGCCCAAGCCGAACTCGGCGTCATACCCGCTTATGCCGCCGAGGAAATCGCCGCCAAAGCCCGCTGCGAAAACCTGGATATGGACAACATCCGCGAGGGCTTGGCGCGAACCGGCCACCCGCTCGTCCCGATGATATGGGAACTCGACCGCATCTGCGAGGGCGACGCCGGCGGCTACATTCATTGGGGCGCGACCACCCAGAACATCACCCAAACCGGCATGCTGCTCAACCTGCGCCGCGCCCACCGCGTCTTCCTAGCCCAGCTCGCCGACCTGCTATCCGAACTCGCCCGCATCGCCGACGCCGCCAAAGACTTCGCGCTCCCCGGCCGCACGCACGGCCAGCATGCCGTCCCCGCCACCTACGGCTACAAAGTCTCCGTTTGGATAGACGAACTCTGCCGCCACGCCGACCGGCTGCGCGGCTGCGAAGACCGCGTATTCGCCGCAATGCTAGGCGGCGGCGCCGGCACCCTCGCATCGCTCGGCGAAACCGGCCTCGCCATCCAAGACCGCATGGCGCGACTGCTAGAAATGCGCCCAATGCCAAACCCCAGCCGCGCCATCGCCGACCACCTCGCCGAATACATAACCATCCTAGCCCTGCTCGCCGCCACCTGCAGCAAAATCGGGCGCGAAGTCTATACCCAGATGAAACAAGAATTCGGCGAAGTGGAAGAACCCGTCCCCGAGGGAACCGTCGGCAGCAGCACAATGCCCCAAAAGCGCAACCCCAAGCTCGCGCAAGACATCGTAGCCGGCGCCGCGCAAATCCGCGCGCTAGTCCCCCTCGCGCTGGAGGCGATGCAAACCGAACACGAGGCAGACCGCACAACCAGCGTAATGATGGACAAAGCGCTCAACGAATCCTGCATCCTAACCGGCGACATCCTCCAAAGAATGGTCAGCCTATTCGCCGGCCTGCGCGTCTTCCCCGACCGCATGCGCCAAAACCTAGACCTATCCGGCGGCCTAATAATGTCCGAGGCGCTAATGCTAGAACTAGGCAAACGCATAGGCCGCCAACAAGCCCACGACATCGTCTATGACGCCGCCCAAGCCTCCTTCACCGACAACATCCCCTTCGCCCGCGCCCTATCCCAAACCCCCGAAATCCGCGCCCACCTAACGGATCAGCAAATAACCGCCCTGCTAGACCCCGCCGCCTACACCGGCGTCAGCGCCCTCCTAGCCACGCGCGCCGCCGCCCAAGCCCGCGAAGTGGCGGGGGCGCTGCATGCCGCCGCGCGGGACGCCAATGCTTAGCCGCATCCCCCTAGCGCATCTATCCTGGCGGCAAATTCCCCGCCCGAAACACTTGACAACAAATGGGGGGGAGGTGATAGAATTATAGGCGTAAGCCCAAACGCCTGCCGGGAGGACAAGACATATGCCCAAACACGCCATCAGAACCGCAACCGCCCTCGCCTTGCTTGCGATGATTGCCGTCATAGCGATCTCGTTGCTCGCCACCGGCGCATCCGACGCCACCGCCTTCAACGCCGACGCCACCGCCGTGCGCGCCATAGCCATACCCGCCCAATACACCGCGCAATGCTCCAACGGCACGACCGTCCCGAACCCATCGGACAACGCCGGGCTGGTGGCGGACTGCGCGGCGCTGCTCGCCTCAAAAGCCACGCTCGCAGGCGCAAGCGGCAGCCTGAACTGGTCAGCGGATCGCGCCATCAGCGGCTGGGATGGCATATCCATAGCGAACAACCGCGTGTCAAAGTTGGATCTGAGAAGTAAAAACTTGAATGGCGCGATACCCGCGGAATTGGGCAATCTTGCCAAGATCGAGATTTTGAATCTCTGGGACAATGACCTCACTGGCGTAATACCGGCGGAGTTGGGCAACCTTGCCAACCTCAAGGATTTGGATCTCGTCAGCAATAACCTGTCTGGCGCTATACCCTCAGAATTGGGCAACCTTGCCAATCTCGAGATTTTGAATCTCTGGGACAATGACCTCGCGGGCGATATACCGGCGGAGTTCGGCAACCTTGCCAATCTCAGGCAATTGAATCTCAGCGCCAATTCCCTGACGGGCGATATACCCTCGGAACTGGGCAACCTCGCCAATCTCAGGCGATTGAATCTGGGTTCCAATTCCCTGACGGGTGATATACCCTCAGAGTTGGGCAACCTTGCCAACCTTTGGGAATTGATCCTCAGCCAAAATTCCCTGACGGGCGAGATACCCTCAGAGTTGGGCAACCTCGCCAATCTCGATACCTTGTCTCTCAGCTACAATTCCTTGTCCGGAGAGATACCCTCAGCGTTGGGCAATCTTGCCAATCTCAGATATTTGTATCTCAACCGGAATGGTTTGACGGGCGATATACCCTCAGCGTTGGGCAACCTTGCTGAGCTCAGGACATTGAACATCCAAGGCAATCAACTGACGGGATGTATTCCCCGATCCCTGATGCGTATCGCCATAATGAGCGATGGTTTGCCATTTTGCGCCGCCGCTGCCACGCCCACGCCCACGCCAACCGCTACCCCCACATCCGCGCCGGGCGCGACCGCTACGCCAACCGCCGCCGAGCAATGCGCCAACGGCGTCGCCGTGCCTAACCCCGACCGCAATACCGGCTTGGTAGCCGACTGCGCCGCGCTGCTCGCAGCAAAGCCCACGCTTGCAGGCGCGCGCGGCAGCCTAAACTGGGCAGCCAATCGCGCCATCAGCGATTGGGAGGGCATATCCACCGCAAACAATCGCGTGTCAAAAGTGGAATTGTACGGCGCAAACTTGTACGGCAAGATACCCGCGCAGTTGGGCAATCTTTCCAACCTCACGCGCTTGGAAATCGCCGGAACATATGAAGTGAGCGGCAATATACCCCCGCAGTTGGGCAACCTCGCCAATCTCAGAGTTCTAATTCTCGCCGAGAATGGACTGACGGGCGCGATACCCGCTGAGTTGGGAAACCTTGCCAATCTCAGACGACTGAATCTCGCCGAAAACGCCCTATCGGGCGAAATACCCTCTGAGTTGGGCAACCTCGCCAATCTCGAGTACTTGAGCCTCGCCGAGAATCAACTGACGGGCTGCATTCCCCAATCTCTGCGCGAGGCGGCGGCCGACTACTATCAGCGGGTACAAGCTCTCATCACGCTGCCATTCTGCGCCGCCGCAACCGCGCCCGCAACCCCAACGCCCACCGCCACATCCGCCCCGCGCCCTCCGCGCCCAACCATCACGCCCACCCCCACATCCGCCCCGCGCGAAACGCCGGTTGCAACGCCTGTGCAGGGCGAAACCCCCATTCCCACGCCTACGCCAACCACGACGCCCATATCCGGCGAAACTCCAATTGCGACGCCCACGCCAACGGCTACGCCAGCAATCGTGATAGAGCCTACGCCATCACCCACGCCCACCGCGACGCCCACAAGCGTCGTAGCATCAACCGACGATCCCTGCATCAATCGGCTCGCCGGCAGCGGCAGCGCCAACGCCAGCTGGACATCCGCCTGCCTCACCGCCAACCCGCCCAACACCCGCGACTACTACGCGCGGTTCTACACATTCACCCTAGACGCCGCGTCCGAAGTAACCATAACCTTGTCTTCGGATGACGCCGCGCCCTACCTATACTTGCTTGACGGCGAGGGAACCACTGGCGCAATCAAGCGCGAAAAAGGCAGAGCCAACACAAGCGCGGCCACGATAACCGAAACTTTGCAGCCAGGCAGTTACACCATAGACGCCACAACCTACTACGCCGGAACCAGTGGCGACTTCACCCTTGAATTCGCGGCAGCGCCCGCCGCCGCCTGTGCCGAGACGCTATCTGGCAACGGCAGCGTCAACGGCGCTTGGGCGGCCGGCTGCCTTTCGGCCAACCCGCCCAACGCCCGCGACTACTACGCGCGGTTCTACACATTCACCCTAGACGCCGCATCCGACGTGACAATCACCCTGTCCTCGGATGACGCCGCGCCCTACCTCTACCTGCTAAACGGCGAGGGAACGGGCGGCTCAATCAATCGACAAACAGGCTCTGCCACCGCAAGCGCGGCTACGATAGCCATGACCTTGAGCGCGGGCGCGTACACGATAGAGGCAACAACCTACTACTCCGAAACCGCCGGCGACTTCACCCTTGAACTGGAGATAGCGCAACCCTAACGCCAACCATCCGCGGCGGCGCAAGCGGGAACGAGCGCGGCAAACCCGCCGCATTACGCCCCGCTTGCGTCGTTGCTCGTCGCGTAGCCCTGCCATCCCGCCGCATCCGGCCCCAGCAGCGACTTGCGCTATAATAATCGCGCCATGCTATCCGAAATCATCTGCGCTTGCGGCTATTCCCATCTCGCCGCGCCAATAGGATATACTAGCCCCAAACCGCTCCCAAAACCGCTGAAACACAGGTAGCGCCATGACAATCCCAACCCCTACAACCCCCTAGCCTGAGCCCGCCCTCATGAAACCCATCGCCACCTCCTCCGCCTTTGTTGGCGGAACGCTGGCGGGCTTTGGGTTCGCGGCGGATTTGCCGATTAGCGCGCTTGCGCTGTTCGCGGCGTCGGCGTTGCTGGGCGCGCTGCTGCTGGCTATGCTGCGCCTGCCCGCGCTGCCCGCTGTCGCCGCGCTCGCCGCCATACTCGGCGCGGCGAGAGTGGTCGGCAGCGGCGCGGACGCGCTCCCGCAATCACTAGCCGATCCCTATCCGCAAGAGATTATCGGCGTAGTGGCGAGCGACGCGCCCGACCTTGGCGGCTATTCGCGCTTTCGGCTGCGTATTGAGCGCGCCCGCCACATCAACGGCGATTGGACAAGCGCCAACGCGAACCCCGACTCGCCCGCGCTGATACAGGTCACCGCCCGCCCATCCGCCGCTCTCGCGCGGCAGCGCCAGCCGCCCTACTTTCGCTACGGCGACCGTCTGCAAATCACAGGGCGCGTCCAAGCGCCGCCCGCGCTGTCCGGCTTCGACTACGCCGCCTACCTCGCGCGGCAGGGCGTCGGCGGCGTGATGTACGCGCAGCGCGTAGCCCTTGTGGACGAGGGCAATGGCAGCCCGTTCTATCGCCAGCTCTACGCGCTGCGCCACCGGCTCGCCGCGTCCGCCGCCGCTGTCATCCCGCAGCCTGAGGCGGCGCTCGCCCAAGCGATGCTGCTCGGCGCGCGCCACAACATCCCGCCCGACCTGCGAGACGCATTCCGGCGCAGCGGCGCGGCGCATCTGCTCGCCATATCCGGGCTGCACATCGGCATCCTGCTCACCGCCGCTATGGGCGCGAGCGCCGCCCTGTTCGGCAGGCGATACTACCTGTATCTGCTCGCGCCGCTCGCCGCGATATGGCTCTACGCGCTGCTATCCGGCATGTCCCCCTCCGCCGCGCGCGCCTGCATAATGGGCAGCGCCTATCTCGCCGCAATCGCCGCCGGCCGCCGCCGCAACGCGCTCGCCGCGCTGGGCATCGCCGCCGCGCTAATGGCGGCAATATCGCCCAATGTGATATTCAGCATATCGTTCCAGCTCAGTTTCGCGTCAATGGCGGGCATAGCCGCGCTCGGAGACGGCTGCCGCTACGCGCTGCGAGATGTCCTAGCGCGGAGGGCGTCCCAGCGACTTGGATTGCGCCCGGCGCTCGCCGCGCTCGCCGACATAACCGGCACAGCAGTTGCCGCCGGCGTCGCCGTCCTGCCGCTTATAGCCTACTACTTTGAGTATGTCTCGCTGGTGGGCATACCCGCGATGCTGCTCACCTTGCCCGCGCTGCCGATATTCCTGGTGAGCGGCGCGCTCGCGGCGGCAATCGGCTTGGCGAGCGAAACCCTCGCCTTGCCATTCGGCTGGCTTGCGTGGGGAACGGGCGCGTATGTGATAGCCGCCGTTGATCTGCTGGCGAGCCTGCCGCGCGCGTCATTGGGCGCGAGTGGGCTGCCGCTATGGGCGCTCGTGTCATACTACATCGCGCTGACGGCGCTCGCCTTGCCCGCGCGAGCGTTCCCGCGCGCGCTGCGCGAACTGGCGAGTCGCATCGGCTTGCGCCGGCATGAAAGCGATGATGGTGATGCGGAATACTCCACCGCGCGCGCCGTCGTCGGCGCTTGGCTAATCGCGCCCGCCGCGTTTGCCGCCGCGCTAATCTGGGCGGACGCGCTGAGCGCGGATGACCGCTTGCGAATACACTTCATTGATGTAGGGCAGGGCGACGCCGCGTTCATAGAGACGCCCGGCGGCGTTCAGGCGCTCATAGACGGCGGCGCGCATCCGCTTGCGATGACGCGCTTTCTATCCGACAAGATGCGGTTCAACGACAAGCGCCTAGACCTTGTGGTAGCCACGCATCCGCACGCCGACCACATCGGCGGGCTGCCGCCCGTTCTGGCGCGCTACGAAGTGGCGAATGTGCTGGAGCGCCGCATCCAATACGACAGCGCCGCGTACTTGGAATGGCGGCGCGCCGTGGACGCCGAGGCGGCGGAGGGCGCGGTCATCATAAACGCAACCCCCTCCCAAACGCTGCTGCTCGGCGATGGCGTGCGCCTAGAAATCCTAGGCCCGCCGCCCGTCCCGCTAACCGGCGCCTCTTCCCGCGCCGACAACGCCTCCGTGGTATTGCGCCTAGTGTACGGCGACATAAGCGTCCTCTTCACTGGCGACATGCGCGCCGAGGCGGAGCGCGCGCTGCTTGCGAGCGGCGCACTCGTGGACAGCGACGCGCTAAAAGTGGCGCATCACGGCAGCGCCACCGGCACAACGCGCGAGTTCCTGCGCGCCGTAAGCCCCGCCGCCGCCGTCATATCCGTAGGTGCCGACAACCGATTTGGCCATCCCGCCCCCGACGTCCTGCGCCGCCTGCGCGAATATGTCAGCCCCGACCTGCTCCTCCTCACCTCCCAGCGCGGCGACATAGAATTCATCACCGACGGCAAGCGCTTGGAAGTGCGTACTGAGCGGTGATTGCCCGGCGCAAGTCTCGTCCCACCATATACACGCGCCCCGCAATTCTGCCGCGCTTGTACAATCGCGTGTATAATAGAGGATATGATTGGACTGCCAAACCTAGCGGAGGAGTCGCGCGCAATGAAAGAAAGCGTCCGTTGGATGATAACCTTCTACCACCCCGACGGCTCGTGGCAAGACGAGCCTGAATTCCCGGAGGTAAAATCGTGGCAGCCCGACAAGCACATCGCCTGCCAAGAGGCGGCGCGCGTGCTTGCCGAGCTGAGAGAGGCGCGCGGCGATAAGCGCGACTGGTTCGTCGTCGGCCTTCCCGACCCGCTTGCCCTCCTCAGCGGGAATTTCCTCGGCGGGCAGGAGTGGACTATGCACTATGACGACCTTGTTCCCAACAGCGGCGGCGAAATAAAGAGCGTCGCCGGAGCGTGGGAAGGCAATGTCGACGGCGAAGAACTGAAACGCATCCTGAGGGAATATCGCCGTTCCAACACGCCGGTCGAATAGCCGATGCAATACCTTGTGGACAGCGACTGGGCAATTGACTACTTGCAACGCAGGCGGCGCGCATTGCGGCAGTTGGACCCTCTGCTGCCTCAGGGCGTGGGGCTAAGCATCGTATCGCTGGGCGAAATCCACGAAGGCCTGCTTGGCGCTCGGGACAGAGATCAAGCCGAACGTGACTTGCGAAGATTTCTACGCGCAATTCGGGAAATAGTGCCGCTAGATCCTGAAACTTGCCGCATATTCGCGGCAGAGCGTAGCAGGCTTAGAGCGGAGGGGCGACGCATTGAAGACCTAGACATCTTCATAGGCGCGACCGCCATACGCCACAACCTCACCCTGCTCACCAACAACCGCCGCCACTTCGAGCGCATGCGCGGCTTGGACATCGTGCCGGCGTAAGCCCGCGCATCCAACCGGCCGTCGCGCACAATAGCCGCGTTGCGCCGTCACACCCTACCCATCCCACGCGAAAGCGATCTCAGGATTGAGCCGCAGCGTTTGGACGCGCCACGCCGCTTTGCTTTTTAGGCGGGCCAGCCCAATTCTTACGCGAAACGCCTCGCCCCTGCTAGGCGCGTTTCTGCCCGCCAGCCAGAATGTGTCGTCGGCGGACGGGTTGTAGCGTTCTTGCAGCAAGCCGTTTGGCAAGCATATAAGCGATACGCTCTCAAGCGTTTTCGCAATCCCGTCCGGCGCGTCCCTGTAGTTGTATTTGACAAATATGGTGGTTGACAGGAAATCCATGCTCTGAACATTTAGAATTGATGGCAAGCCGCCCGCCTCATCCACGACTGCGCCCCCGCGCCTTTGACGTATTCGCATAGAGGTCTGCGCGGTTTGGATCGTTGCGCTACCCGCGCCCGCTGCCTTTTCTGCCTTTGAGTCCACGAAAAGCGCTTGCCTTGCCGAATACTCCGGATGAAACACATACCGCGCTTTCTTGTAGTCAATCTTGCCGAACAATCTGACCGGCAACACTGACGCCCCCAAGCGGTCAAGCGCCTCTCGAGTGATGTCCTCGCCTATGTCCGCCGCCAAGTCGGGTTCGTGCGCGAAGAACTCTTGCGCGTCTTGCCTGAAATCGTAGATAGCCTGCGCCACCATACGCAGCGTGGCTTTCTCGATGTCTTCCAGAATATCGGCGTCCCGCCGCAAGGAGTTCAAGTCTAGCGTCATTGCGCCAACGCCTCCATAGCCGCCCCGCACCGCCGTTGCGCCAGCGCGTGGTAGCGCGGCGTCAGCTCTATGCCGATATAGCGGCGGCGCTGCTCTATGGCGGCGACCGCCGTGGTTCCGCTGCCCATAAAGCAGTCCAGCACGAGATCGCCGCGCGCCGAGAATATCTTTATCACGCGCTCCGCCAGCTCAACCGGAAACTGCGCCTCATGCTCCGCGTTGGCGCGCACGGACGGGATGCGCCACACCGCGCGCGAACCCCATTCGCTCCATTCGCTCTTCGCCAGCCGACCCCGATCTATCACGCTGACGCCCGGTTTCCAAAAGACATAGACATACTCGAACTCGTCCACCGAGCGATACGAAAGGCTGTGCCAGCGGCTGTTTTCCCAGCACGGGTCTTTCGCCCAGACGCGCCGGTCGTACAGGTGAAAGCCGCTCTCGCTCCCCCACCCCTCTATCAGCCCCCCCACAAGCTTGACCTTGCGCTGGACGGCGTACTTGCCGCCGCGCACATTATTGCCGTTCAGCCGCCGGTCGATCGTCTGCTCGCTGCATCCCAGCAGTTCGGCGAGTTGATGCCTGTTCATATCGGGATGCTCGCGCCGCGCCGCCAGCGCCTGCTCCCTGGTGATTTTCACCTTCTTGTTGGATATGTTGTCCGCCTGGATGCGCGGCATATCCGGGTCGGGAAAGGCGAGAATGTCCGCTATGTTGATTGCCAGAAATCCGCCCGGCTTGATGATGTCCCAGTGCAGCGCAATCACATCGCGCAGCAGCGCCTGCCAATCCTCAAACGAAAGATGCTTTTCGTAGGACTTGCCCACATAGTAGGGCGGCGACCAGAAACTCAGCGCCACCGACTCCGGCTCAATGCGCGGCAACAGCTCGCGCGCGTCCCCAAGATGCACTTCGTTGTCCCTGAGACTGCCCTTTATAGCGGACAATCCTGACTTGATTTCCAACATAGACGCCTCTCTATCAGCGCACGACTAATCCCACGCCCGGCTAATCTACGCTAATTATGCCATATTTGAACATAATTTCCAAGCAAAAAGAGGGCGATTGTTTTGCGGATTCGGTGTTATAATCTGCCCACAACATCATCTAGCACATCACCCGACCATCACCAAACTACCCTTACACACATATCACACACATCCCCAACCACCCACGCCACACGCTACACCCAACACACACCTCGCACCTCGCGCACACGGAGGCAAACCCATGGCAACCACAACTTGGAGCGGCGACCCTGACGGCATCTACGGCGCGCTGGGCGTCAGGCGCATCATCAACGCGTCGGGCAGCACGACCGCGCATGGCGGCAGCAAGATCCGCCCCGAAATCTTGGACGCGATGAACAAGGCGGCGGGGATGATGGTCAGCCTTGACGACCTCAACCGCGCCGCCAGCCGCGCCATCGCCGACGCCACCGGCGCCGAGGCGGGCTTTGTGGCGAGCGGCGCCGCGGGCGGCCTCGTGCTGCAGGCGGCGGCGGTTATCGCCGGCGACGACCCCGCCAAGATGAAACGCCTGCCCAACACGGACGACATGAAAAACGAAATCATCATCCACAAGAGCCACCGATTTCCCTACGACCAGTGCTATGAGGCGGCGGGCGCGCGCTTTGTGGAAATCGGCGACGGGCGGCGCTGCCAGCCGTGGCAGCTGGAGGCGGCGTTCACCGAAAACACCGCCGCGGTGGCATACCTATTCTCGCCCTTCATCACGCGCCGCGCCATCCCCTTCCCCGATGTGTGCGAGATAGCCCACGCGCATGGCGTCCCCGTCATCGTGGACGCCGCCTCCTGCATCCCGCCGCGCGCCAACCTGCGCCGCTACACCGCCGAGGGCGCGGATATGGTCATATACAGCGGCGGCAAGGGCGTGCGCGGGCCGCAGGGCGCGGGCATCCTCTGCGGCCGCGCCGACCTGATTGACGCCGCATTCGCTAACGCATCGCCCCACCAGTTCATCGGGCGCGGCATGAAAGTCGCCAAAGAAGAAATCGTGGGCTTGCTCCAAGCGCTGCGCCTGTTCATAGCCGAGGACGAAGACGAAGAAAACGCCCGCTACTCCCGGATGATGCAGCGGGTAGTTGACGCATTCATAGAAGTCCCCGGCCTGCGCGTCTCGCTGGAACACGACGAACACGACTACCTATCGCCGCACGCCGTAATCCGATTCACCAAAGACTGGCGCGGCGCCTCCCGCGACGCCATCTACCGCGCGATGACAGCCGGCGATCCGCCCATCTACCTGCACGACATCTTCAACCCCGACGAGCTCGCCGTCAACCCGTTCAACCTGGACGACGAGGAGCTGGGCATAGTGATAGAGCGGTTGCGGGAGGCGCTGGCGGGGTGATTTGGGGCGATAAGCGCAACCCACAATTAGCCCGAATATGCTATATTACACACACGCGCATTGCCATCACCCGAAAGGCATCCCAATGACCACACCCGCGCAGGGCGACCAAAACTACGAGTCCACCGTCAACGACGCCCTCGCCCGCCTGCTACGCGAGCGGATTGGGTTGGACGCAGTGTCCGAAACGCTACACGACGGCAGACGGCCGGACATACTTGTGCGCCTGCAAGACGGGAATACTGCTGTCATCCTGGAAATTGAGATCGAGCCCGCTCCCACCGTGGAACAGGACGCGCTGTCTAAGCTAGGTATGCACATTGATGGCAAGCCGGTTCAGAATGTCTTTGCCGTAACCGTCCCTCATCAGCTGCGGTCAATCCCACAGCGCCACTTGCCGGAGCGCCTCGCGTCCGCCACCCTGCAATGGCAGGAGTGGCGCAGCGACGGCTCATCCGGCCCCAAGCTCAGCGGCGATTTCGCCGACCTTGGAAACGCGGTGTCGCTCGTTGGGCCGCCAAGCGGCAACATTGACCACGCTATCGAGCGCATGGAAGTAGGCGTCCGCTATGCGGGCGGCAGCCTGCATAATTCGACGGGCGCGCTCGGCAGGATCGCGGACGCGCTTAATATCGCCCCCGGCGAAGAGGCGGCGAATATGGCGGCGCTTGTGGTCATCAACGCTATGATGTTCCATGAACGCCTGGCATACGTCAACCCCGACTATCAATCCATCGGCAGGATAAGGGCTGACGAATTTGCGATGCGAGCGCGACTGCTGCAAGAGTGGCGGCGCATACTTGCGGTGGACTACTATCCGATTTTCAGGATGGCGACGGACGTGATCAACGCGATGACTGATATTGAATCGCCCGACTTCCTGCATCGCTGCGCCGACGCCTCAAGCGATGTGCTTGAAATCGCCATTTTTGGACAGCACGACATCGCGGGCAAGATATTCAACAGCCTGGTATCCGAGCGCAAACTGTTGGCGGCGTTCTACACCCGCATACCCTCATCCACCCTGCTGGCGGGCTTAGCCCTACCCGCCGACGATTCGCTGGGCATAGATTGGGCGGACGCCGACTCAATCGCAAACCTGCGCGTCATAGATCCCGCCTGCGGCACCGGAACGCTGCTTATGGCTGCGTACAGACAAATTATGCAAAACCACATCGTAGCGGGCGTGGACGCTCAACCCGAGGAACTGCATCGCGCGCTTGTGGAGCAGGTCATCATCGGCGCGGATGTTGTGCAGTCCGCCATACACCTAACCGCCGCAACCCTCGCGGCAATGTCCGCCACCGCCGAGTTCAAGCAGATGCAGTTGCACACGCTGCGGCTGGGCGTGGATGAAACGCGCGTAGGCGAGGAAGTAAAAACCGAAGTATATCTGGGTTCGCTGGATTGGCTGAAATCGTCCGGCGTCCAGTCCCACTTTTCGGCTACCCAAGAGCAAATGAGCGCCGTCAGCGGCGCGGGCGGCGTCGTGCATACGCCGCAGGTTGACCTGGTAATCAGCAACCCGCCTTACACGCGGCGCGGCAGCGACGGCGGCAAATCAGAGGCTATCGCCCGCGTATTCGACCTGCCCGAAAACGATCCCGACAAAGAAGACGCGCTTAAAGCGGCAACAGCCTCGCTGCTAAAAGGCACGCCCGCCAACCAAATCGCGGGGCATGGCACGTCGTTCCTAGTTCTTGCCGACAAAATGATAAAACACGGCGGACGCATCGCGTTTGTATTGCCATACACCGCGCTGGCTGGCAATTCTTGGACGGGCATTAGGCGGATGCTTGCGGAACGCTACTCAGTGGAATTCGTGATCTCTTCTCACGATCCCAAGTTGCGCTCTTTCTCATTTGACACGCATATGGCGGAATCGCTGTTAGTGGCGCGCCGCCTGCGGAAAGACGAAACGCCGCCCAGAACCGCTAAGTTCGTCAACCTGCGTCGCGGGCTTGACTCCGAAACCGACGCGCTTGCGCTGACGCGCGCCATACGCAACGCGGCATCCTTGCCCGTTCACCGCGCGGACGGGCCTCTAACCGGCGGCAGCCCGCTGATGCTAGGCGATGAGCGGTGGGGCGACGTAGTGGAATCGCCTATAGGCGCCGCGCCGTGGAAAGCCGCCCGATGGCAGAGCGCGATTATATGCCAGTTCGCGGCGGCGGTTGAGCGCGGCGAACTGCACAGATTCGACGGGATGCGCTCTTTGGGGCGAATTCCCGTAGCGCCCCTCGGCGAAGTGTGCAATGTGGGGCCGCAAGATAGGCAAATCTATGGTTCAATAGGCAGATTTGACGCCTATCACGGCTACGACCCGCAAGCGCAGTTCCCGGGGCTTTGGCAACACCGCTCCGACTCTCATCAAGGATTGATGACAGATCCCAACGCTTGGCTTTCGCCCAAACCAAACCGCGATTACGCGCATCTGTGGGAGCAGGCAAGCACGCTGCAAATAACCAGGGATTTCCAATTCAACGCGCAACGAGTAATGGCTACTCGCACGCCTATCCCCGCATTGGGCATTAGAGCGTGGTTCAGTGTCCGAGTCAATGAATCAGACACATCAACCAGAATCAAGCGGGAAATTGCGTTAGCCCTCTGGCTTAACTCTACCCTAGGCGTGTTGCAGTACGGCAATCAATCCAACAGGACGCAGGTAGGGCGGGGAACGGGCAGCAAGGCAATGCTGCGGGCTATTCCCGTTCTCGACGTCCGCCAACTGCAAGAGTGGCAACTAGACGCCGCGCTATCAATCTGGCGCGACTTCCAAGACAAGGCCTTTGAGCCGTTCCACCGCTGCGCCGTTGACGCCAGCCGCATCGAGTTGGACAGGCGCATGATGAACGACATGATCGGCCTTGACGGCGAGGCGCAAGAGGCGATGGCGCAGCTGCGCCTAGCGCTCGCCAACGACCCGTCCATCCGCGGGGATAAGGAGCCGGCCCTCCCCTAACCCCTCCCCCCAACCACCACCCGCCACCGCCGCATCGCGCACGTCGGCGCAAGCTCCCTAACCCCCGCTATCTCAGCATCCCGCCACCCCTCCCCGTCCGCCAGCCGCGCCCCTACGACCGGCGCGCCCGCATCCTCGCCCACATACACCCTCCCCAGCGGCTTGCCTTGCTCCGAGTACACGAACCACACCGCCGCGACCGCCTCCGTCTGCTCTTTGACTATGTTGCCGACCACTTAGCCTATGCCCCCCTTAGGTAGCGTTTCTTCATAGATGGTTTTGAGAATTTGGCAAGTTGCGCCCCAGCCGATAAAGCGGGCGGCTGCGGCAGTAGATGCGCTCGCCCGCCCGAATGGAACGCTGCCTGCCCCCTAATCGCGCTTGCGCTACGCCGCCGTAACCCCGCCGTCTATCACCAGCTCCGAGCCCGTTACATACGCCGAATCGTCCGACGCCAGATACAGCATCCCCTGCGCCACCTCCTCCGGCTCGCCAAGCCTGCCCATCGGGATGCGCTCCAGCGTCTGGCGGCGGTTGTCAGGATCGCTCTGGCTCACCGCCGTCATCGGCGTGGCGCAAAAGCCGGGGTGTATGGAATTCACGCGGATGTTGTCCCCCGCGTACTGGATCGCCGCCGACTTGGTCAGGATCCGCACAGCGCCCTTTGCCGCGTGATACGCAGTCGATGTCCGGCTGCCCACCAGCCCGTATATGGACGAAACATTGATGATTGAGCCGCCGCCCGCCTTTCGCATTTCGGGTATGGCGTGTTTCATCCCCAAAAACGCGCCTTTCGCATGCACGCTCATCTGCCCGTCCCAACGCGCCTCGTCGGTCTCTTCGACGCCCGCCCGGTCGCTTGTCCCCGCGTTGTTCACCAGAATGTCCAGCCCGCCATATGTGTCCAAGGCAAGCCTTATCGCCGCCCGCCAATCGTCCTCATTCGTAACATCCAGCCGCGTGAACGCAACGTCGTATCCCGCCCCCGTCAGCTGCTCAGCCGTCCGCCGCCCTGCGGCCTCGTTTATGTCCGCCAACACAACCCTCGCGCCCTCGCCCGCGAACAGCCACGCCGCCGCGCCGCCAAAGCCCATAAGCTCGCCTTTCACGCCCGCCGCCGCCCCCGTGATTAGCGCTACCTTGCCGTCCAATCGCATCTGTGAACCCCTTTCTTTGCGCCGCCGCTCTCATGCGCCTAATTTGCGCCGCCATCCTGCCGCTATTCTTGCCCGCCATCCCTGCCAGCCAACACATCATACACGCCCGCGCCCAAAAGCGCCGCCCGCTTTCCCGAAAAGCGACAATCCCCGCCCTAAGCGCAACTCCGCGCCGGTAGCCGCAGTTCCCCTTGTGATGCGGTGATGCGATATGATGCGCTGCCCCGCCATCCCCCCTACTCGTCATCCCCCAAGAATGTGCGGCTGAACACCATCTCCATCGCCCTGTGCATCTTGAACGCAACCCGCCACATCAGCGCCGCTATCCCCAGCAGGATCACTATCGCTATCGGCGTGGAAAAGCTGCCGATTATCACCAGCCGCGATATGAACGGCAGGCTGCACACCGCCAATAGGCTCATCAGCAGTATCAGGATGCCGTATTGCAGGATGTCATGCAAGTCCGCCTTGCCCAAATGCAGGTCGGTATGCCCAAGCAGGTTGAAATGCGACGCCTCAAAGCGCAGTATGGATGTGGAAAACTCGTCGGTCATCCGGTGCAGCGCCCGCCATATGAACACGGAGGGCGGTATGCAGAACACTATCACCACGCAGCTTATCGCAATGCCCAGCGCGCTTTGGCTCAGCCCCACCGCGCGCGCCATATCCGGCGCCGAATTCAGCGCGAATGTCCCCACGCTTATCGTAACCACCATCACGCCGCAGTTGGCGATGATAACCCGCCCCTGCCGCCGCACTTGCCGACCGAATTCGCTCTTTTCAAGCCCGAACACCGCGCGCATAGAGATGAGCGCCCGCGAAAGATTGCCCACGAACCGCTGCGCCATTCGCGGCGAGCGCCGCTCTATGAACGCGCCCGCGTGTGTGGACGCCCGCGCCATCCACGGGTAAAACAGCGATGTGATGGCGGACGCCGCCGCCACAACCGGATACAGAAACGCGCCCACTACCGCGTGATCCGCCCCCACCTTTGTCATCGCCAGCGAAAACTCCCCCATCTGCGGCGTTCCCATTCCCACGCCCAGCGAAGTCTTGCCCCCGTGTCCGGTCAGGAAAGTCCCCAGCGTTATGGCAATCGTCTTGCCCGCCATAAACACGCCCGCGATTATCAGCGAGGGCGCTATGTAGCGCGCCAGCAGCGTCAAGTCTATCAGCATCCCGATTGACACGAAGAACAGCGCCGCAACCACATCGCGCACGGGTGCCATCGTCTCTTTCAGCGACTCCGAATGTTCCGAATCCCCCAGCACGCTGCCGATTATGAACGCGCCCGCCGCCGCCGATGTCCCCAGCGTCTCGCCTATCAGCGCCAGCCCAAAGCACATAGCCAGGCTGGTTATCAGCAGCGCCTCTCTTGACTTGAAACTCGCCACAAAATTGATGATGCGCGGCGCCGCCAGCGCCCCCGCGAACAGCGAGCATACGAAGAACACGCCCAGTTTCGCCATAAGATCCGTGATTTCGCCCACGCTCGCCGTCCCCGTGGTGGCGACGCCCGTCAGCACGCTCAGCAGCAGCACCGCCGCGAAATCCTCCACCACCAGGATGCCCACAATCAGCCGCCCGTGCCGCTCCATCAGCATCCCGTTGTCGCGCAGCACTTTTACGATTACCGCCGAGCTGCTGATGGACAGCGCCGCCCCTAGGAAAATCGCCTCCGTCGCCGTCCAGCCCAGCAGCGTTGCGACCGCGTAGCCCAGCGCTATCATAGCCACCACTTCCAGCGACCCGATAATCACCACGCGCATCCCTAGGCTGCGGATGCGATTCCACCCGAACTCCATCCCCAGCGCGAACAGCAGCAGCACCAGCCCTGCGTCCGCCATAAGCCGTATGCCGCCCGTATCCGAGATAGGCGCGGCGACCCCGAACAGCGGCAGCGTGAACGGCCCCACAATCAGCCCTGCGATAAGATACCCCAGCACCGGCGGCTGGCGCAGCCAGTGAAACACCACCACGGTAGCGCTAGCGACCGCCATAATAATGGCAAAGTCCCAAATCAGTTCAGGATTTTCCATCGCGCCAACCCTCAGCTGCGCCCTTGGCGGCCTATCTATTCGCGTCCCCTCGCGCGCCACTCGCAATTATAGCAACCCAAACCCTATCTATACCCCCAAAATTCCCCCCTTGAAATTCGCAATTTGACTTATGCCTAACCCCAATCCAACACGCCCGCCCTAAAACGCGATTGCCTTTACGACGCTGTCCACACTCGCCCTAATCCGCTAAACCCGCCTTGCAATCGCGCGCGCTTGCCGAAAACTGACACCAAGCGCCTGCCCTTGCTATAATTCCCGCCATAATGCAAACGCCATCCCATTTATCCCCGCTTAGCTGCCTAGCCTTGCTGCGCCGGATGCCGTTCCGGGCGCAGGCGCTTGCCGTTTGCGCGGTGTTCGCAATCGCGGGCGTGGCGGTGGTCGGCGACTACGGCGCATCCACAGACGAGCGATTTGGACGACGCATCACCCAATCCACCATCGACTATGCCCTGGGCGTGTCTGAAGAGATACACCCCCGCGAGTCCAATCGCTACCTCAGCGAGGCGTTCAGGCTGCCCGCGCTGCTGGTGGAGCGAGCGCTCGGACTGCGAGACAGCCGTCAGATCTATCTGACGCGCCACCTGCTCACCCACCTGTTCTTTATCGCGGGCGGCTTTGCCTGCGGGATGCTCGCCTATCGGATGCTTGGCAGCCGTTGGGTGGCGCTGTTGGCTATGCTGATGTTTCTGCTACATCCTCGCTTGTATGCCCACTCGTTCTTCAATGTAAAGGACATCCCTTTCGCGGTTATGATGATAATCGCGCTATATCTCACTCACCGCGCCTTTCGCAAGGATACGCTTGGCGCGTTCCTGCTGTGCGGCATATGCGTGGGCTTTGCGATAGATATGCGCCCTTTCGGGCTGACGCTGCCGCCGATGATACTGGCTATGCGCGGGCTAGACCTGTGGCAGGCGGGCAGGGGAGAGCGCAAGCGCATCCTAGCGTCCGCCGGGATTTTCGCGGCGGCGGCGATTGCGGTCGTCTATATCATCCACCCGTACTACTGGGAAAACCCGTTGCGGTTCATTGAGGGCGTCAGCGTTCTGTCCCGGCATCCCATCATCGTAGATAACCTGTTTATGGGCGAGATATACAAATCCGACGCCTTGCCGTGGAACTACATCCCCGTTTGGTTTGCGATAACCTCGCCGCCTCTGGCGCTTGCGCTGGGCGCTTTGGGAGCGGCGGCGGTGTGTTGGCGGGCAATCGCGCGTCCTCTTCGCGCCCTCCACGACCGCGAAACCCGGTTTCGCGTCATGTTGCTAGGCTGCGTAGCTCTGCCCGTGGCGGTTGTCATTATCTTGCAGTTCAATACCCACAGCGACTGGCGGCATATGTATTTCCTGTGGGGGCCATTCTGCCTGCTGGCGGCGGCCGGCTTGCATACGGTTGCGAACATACATACGGGGGGGGGGTATTTTGGAAAATTTAGCGCGCGGCCGCCGCGAACCCAACGCGGCGGCGAGCGCTTGCATATGGGACAGCGGACGCTTGCGTATGGCGTCGTGTGCATCGGATTGACTACTACGCTGACCGCTATGGTTGCGCTGCATCCCCACCAGCATATCTATTTCAACGCGCTGACGGACACAAAGACGCCCGGCGCGCTTGCCGAGCGGTACGAAATGGACGACTGGCATGTATCGTTCATTGACGCGTATCGGCATCTGCTGGGGCGCTACCCCGGCGAAATGTTGCACGTCACCTGGAACCTCAACAAGCTAATGCTGCCGCCTGCGGACAGGGAGCGCATCGTTTGGCATAGAGATCCGCCCTACGACTTCTACATCATCACGGAAGTCAACAAAAGAGTGCGCGGCGCTCCCATAGAACCCGTATTGCATACGCGCTCCATATATGACAGCGAGGTATTCGCCATAGTGGCGCCGATGCTCAGCTGGGGCAAGCTGCGCCCCGACGCTGACGACTTTCGCGCGGCGCGGGATGCGGTCGCAGCGGATAGCGCCCCGGATGCCCGATACGGCGACTGGGACATCTACTACGCGGACGGCGCGCTGTACTACGTCGGGCGGGAGTGCGCCATATCGCCCGATGAGTCGCGATTCTTCCTGCACATCACGCCGGTAGATCCCGTCGACCTGCCCGCGCATCGCCGCAAATATGGCTTTGACAACCTCAACTTCGACTTTCGCTGGCGCGGCGGCTACTTCGATGGCGGTTGCATAACGCAACAGCCGCTGCCTGACTACCCGATAGCCGAGGTAGAGACCGGCCGGATAGACGCGGATGGCGGACGCTTGTGGAGCGTAGAGTTCCAAGCAGGTCGGTAGCCCTTGCGCGGCGTCCCACGCCTGACACCTAGCTGCCGCCTTGCTATAATTCCCCGCGTGATGACGCCAACGCTATCCCAATCCCCGCTCCCACGCCTAGCCTCATTGCGCCGCATCCCGTTCTGGGCGCAAGCGCTTGCCCTCTGCGCGCTGTTCGCGGTCGCTGGCGTTGCCATCCTGGACGACTACGGGCCGGGCTGGGACATAGAGGCACAACGCCAAATCGCCCGCGCCAACGCCGACTACATCGCCAAGGGCGCCACTGACCGCCTATATGATGAAGATTATCGCTACTACGGCGTCGCCTTTGAGATGCCATTGATGCTGGCGCTCGGACTGCAAGACATCCGCCACATCTACCTGACGCGCCACTTGCTTACCCACATGCTCTTCATTGCGGGCGGCTTTGCGTGCAGTATGCTCGTCTATCGGATGACGGGCAGCCGATGGATAGCGCTGTTCGCTATGCTGATGTTTCTGCTGCATCCGCGCCTATACGCCCACTCGTTCTTCAACAGCAAGGACATCCCTTTCGCGGCGATGCTGCTAATCGCGCTATACCTTGCCCACCGCGCCTTTCGCAAGGACACGCTTGGCGCGTTTCTGCTGTGCGGCATAGGCGTGGGCTTGGCAATAAATCTGCGTCCTTTCGCGCTGATGCTGTTGCCGATGATACCGGCTATGCGCGCGCTAGACTTGTGGCAAGCGAGCGGGGAAGAGCGCAAGCGCATATTAGGCTCGGCGGGGATATTCGCGGCGGCGGCGCTTGCCACTGCGTACATCACTCACCCGTACTATTGGGAGAACCCGCTGCGTTTCATTGAGGTCACCGGAGCGCTGTCCCAGCATCCCAGCTTTGCCGAGAACCTGTTTATGGGCAAGATTTACCCGTCTGACGCCGTGCCATGGAACTACATCCCCGTTTGGTTCGCCATAACCGCGCCGCCGGTCGCATTGCTGCTCGGCACTATCGGATGCGCGGCAGTTTGTTGGCAAGCAATCACGCGCCCTATTGCCGCGCTATGCGACCGCGAAACCCGATTTGGCGTCCTGCTACTTGGTTGCTTTGCGCTACCAATCGCGGTAGTTATTGCATTGCAAGCCAACATCTACTACGGCTGGCGGCAGATGTATTTTCTTTGGGCTCCGTTCTGCCTGCTCGCGGCGGTCGGGCTGCACCATATTGCAAACATTCGTGTGAGGATGGGTATTCGTAAATTCTCCGCGTGGTTGCCGAGCCGATTTCGTTGCGGTGGCCGCTTGCATATGGCGCGGCGAGCGCTGGCGTATGGCGTCGCGGGCATTGGGCTGATAACCACCCTAACCGCTATGGCGGCGCTGCATCCCCATCAGCATGTCTATTTCAATGGGCTGACGGACACAGAGACGCCCGGCGCGCTTGCCAAGCGGTACCACCTTGACTACTGGCGCATGTCATACTTGGAGGCGTATCGGTATCTGCTAGCGCGCTACCCGGACGGCGCGCTGCGTATCTATCCGGAAAACCACGCCGCGCGAGTCTTGCCTCAAAATGACAGAAACCGCATCGTATTCGCGCTCCCGAATGAGGCGGACTTTTACGTTCACGCGCGCGTCAATCGCCGACACATACCTGATTTGCCGATATTTCACAGCATCCAAGTATATGGCAGCCGCATCGGGTATATCTTCGCGCCGAACTCCGACGCCTACCGCAACGCCTACCGCGTTGCGTACAATGATGTTGCGTCAAACGGAACCTTGCTCGCGCGCTCGGAATTTGACGTCTACGCTCACAATGGCGCGCTGCATTACCTCAACGCAAACTGCGCGCCGTTGCGTATAAATGCACTCATTGACATTGCGCGAGTCTTCCTGCACATCTTTCCCGTCAATCCCGCCGACCTGCCCGCGGACAGCCGCGAGCGCGGCTTTGAAAATAGGGACTTCTACCCGCATACCCACCTGACATTCTTGGACGGCAAGTGCATCTACAAACAATCCTTGCCCGACTATCCAATCGCCCGCATAGCGACGGGCGAACATTTAGACGGCGCAATAATATGGCGCGCGGACATTGACTTGGCTGCTCATGCAGCGGCGCAAGCCGCGTATAATGGCATCGCCGCCGGCGACTACGGCCCGCCCGTCGCGCAGTCTGACTTCGATGTGTACATACGCGATAATACCTTGGCATATCTCAAAGAAAACTGCGAGGCGGGCGATGAGGACGCGCGGTTCTTTTTGCACATCATCCCCGCTGATCACGCAGATCTGCCGGTGGTTTGGCGCGAGCGTGGCTTTGTCAATATGGACTTCGAATTCGCCGAACAAGGCGCGTACGTAGGCGATGATTGCGTGGCCGCGCGTGAATTGCCCGACTACGCGATAGAGCGCATCCGCACGGGCCAGTTCGTCAGCGGAGAGGGTAGGGTATGGGGCGTCGAATTCTCCGCTGCGCCGTAGCCCCTTGCCCGACCTAACGCCTGACACCCCCGCCCCCGCCTTGCTATAATTCCCCCGCAATGCCAACGCTATCCCGCCTATACCCGCTATCCCGCCTGGCCCCATTGCGCCGCCTCCCGTTCTGGGCGCAAGCGCTTGCCCTATGCGCGATATTCGCCATCGCAGGCGTCGCCATCCTGGACGACTACGGCACGCATGTAGATGTCCAGCGCCAGGTCGCCAACGCCAACGCCGCATACATCGCCACCGGCGACATCAGCGATATATCCCAAGCCAAAGACATTGCCTATCGCTACTACGGCCTCGCCTTTGAGATGCCCCTGCTGCTGGCTGAGCGCGCTCTCGGATTGCAAGACACCCGCCACATCTATCTCACCCGCCACTTGTTAACCCACCTGTTCTTCATCGCGGGCGGCTTTGTGTGCGGCATGCTTGCCTATCGGATGCTCGGTAGCCGTTGGATAGCGCTGTTCGCTATGCTGATGTTCCTGCTGCATCCGCGCCTTTATGCCCACTCATTCTTTAATAGCAAAGACGACCCTTTCGCGGTGATGCTGCTAATCGCGCTCTACTTGGCGCATCGCGCCTTTCGCAGGGACACGCTCGGCGCGTTTCTGCTGTGCGGCATAGTCGCGGGCTTGGCGATAAATATGCGCCCTTTCGCGCTGATGCTGTTGCCGCTGATACCCGCTATGCGCGCGCCGGACTTGTGGCGGGCGGGCAGGGGAGATCGCAGGCGCGTCCTGATGACGGGCGCGGCGTTCTTGGCGGCGGCGCTGGGGACGGCGTACATCACTCACCCGTACTACTGGGAAAACCCGCTGCGGTTCATAGATGGCGTCCGCGAGATGTCTCAGCATCCCGTTATTGCCGAGAACCTGTTTATGGGCGAGATTTATCTATCCGACGCCGTGCCGTGGAACTTCATCCCCGTTTGGTTCGCCATAACCGCGCCGCCAATCACGCTGGCGCTGGGTGCCGTCGGATGCGCGGCGGTATGCTGGCAGACACTCGCGCGCCCGCTCGCCGCGCTCCGCGACCGCGAAACCCGCTTTCGCGTCCTGCTGCTCGCCTGCGTAGCGCTGCCCGTGGCGGTTGCCGTTATCCTGCAATCCAACATCTACAACGGCTGGCGGCAGATGTACTTTCTGTGGGCGCCGTTCTGCTTGCTTGCGGCGATTGGGCTGCGCGCGCTTGCGAATAGCGATGCGGGGAATGGCAGACGCAAATTTGCGGCGCGGCTGCCCTGCTGGGTTCGCGGCGGCGTCCGCTTGCATATGGCGCGGCGTCCGCTGGCGTATGGCGTCGCGGGCGTTGGGCTGCTAACCACACTAACCGCAATGGCGGCGCTGCATCCCCACCAGCAAGTATATTTCAACGCGCTTGTGGACGCCAAGACGCCCGGCGCGCTTGGCGAGCGCTACGACCTGGACTACAACTATGTGGCGGAGCGGCAACTGCTGGAGCATCTGCTCGCGCGCTACCCCGACGCCACGCTGCGCGTTTGGCCCGGACAGAGGAGCGCGCTAATCCTGCCATCAAGCGATAGGGAACGCATCGTTTTCGCCGCGCGCGACGCTGCCGACTTTTACTTGCGCTCCAACCCTGCCATCGATCGCCGGCGCTTGCCCGATCAGTTGGCGCATCATAGCATCCGGGAATACGGCAGCGTCATCGCGTACACCCTTGCGCCGAGCGCGGACGCCCACCTCGACTACTACCGCGCCGCGTACAGCGATGCCGCCGTAAACGGAACCCTGCTTGCGCGCGCGGCCTTTGACATCTATGCCCACAACGGTGAGCTAAACTACCTCAAAGAAAACTGCGGCACCTTGACGGTAGCCGCCGGCTCAAGCGTCTTCTTGCACATATTCCCCACCGACCCCGCCGCCTTGCCCGTGCGCCGCCAAGAGTTTGGTTTCGAGAACCGGGACTTCCCGATTATCGAGCATTCCGGGTTCTTCGATGGCAAGTGCATTCTCAAACGCGCCTTGCCCGATTACCCCATAGCCCGCATAAGAACGGGGCAGAACGCGGCGGCGCTTGGCGGCGCTGAGTGGCGCGCGGACATTGACTTTGCCGCCCACGCCGCCGCGCAAGCGCTGTATGAGAGCATATCCGCCGGCGACTATGGCGCGCCCGTCGCCCAATCCCACTTCGACCTCTACCTGCGCGATAACGCGCTGACATACCTCAAAGAATCCTGCGCGACGGGCGATACGGACGCCCACTTCTTCCTACACATCTTTCCCGCCAACCCCGCCGACCTGCCGGAGGACAGGCGGGAATCCGGCTTTGTCAACTTGGATTTTCAATTCACCGACCACGGCGCATACGCGGGCGACATATGCGCGGCTACGATAGATCTGCCCGATTACGAGATAGACCGCATCCGCACAGGCCAATTCATCAGCGGCGAGGGCAACCTATGGCGCGTAGAATTCCCATCCGCGCAATAGCCGCTTGCCCGTCCAACGCCTGACACCCCCACTCCCGCCTTGCTATAATTCCCGCCATAATGCCAACAACCCTATCCCGCCTATCCCCGCCGCTCCCCCGCCTTACCCCATTGCGCCGCGTCCCATTCTGGGCGCAAGCGTTTGCCCTCTGCGCCCTATTCGCAATCGCCGGCGCCGCCGTCGTGGACGACTACGGGGTAAGCGGGGATGAGGCTACCCAGCGAGGAATCGCCCGCGCCAACGCAGACTACATCGCTACGGGCAGCGCCGACGCCCTGCATTACAGAGATTATCGCTACTACGGCATTGCCTTTGAGATGCCCCTATTGCTGGCTGAGCGCGCGCTCGGATTGCAAGACAGCCGCCGCATATACCTGACCCGCCACCTGCTAATTCACCTGTTCTTTATCGCGGGCGGCTTTGCCTGCGGCATGCTCGCCTACCGGATGAATGGCAGCCGCTGGATAGCGTTATTCGCTATGATGCTGTTCCTGCTCCACCCGCGCCTGTATGCCCACTCGTTCTTTAACAGCAAGGATGTCCCTTTCGCGGCAATGCTGCTAATCGCGCTATACCTTGCCCACCGCGCCTTTCGCAAAGACACTCTCAGCGCGTTTCTGCTATGCGGCGTTTGCGTAGGCTTGGCGATAAATCTGCGTCCATTCGCGCTGATGCTGCTGCCGATGATAATCGCTATGCGCGCGCTAGACCTGTGGCAAGCATTGGGCGGGGCAGAGCGCAAGCGCATATTAGCCTCAGCGGGGATATTCACGGCGGCGGCGCTTGCCACCGCGTACATCGCTCACCCGCACTATTGGGAAAACCCGCTGCGGTTCATTGAGGGCGTCCGCACGCTGTCGCAGCATCCCAGCCTTGTTGAGAACCTGTTTATGGGCGCGATTTACCCGTCCGACGCCGTGCCGTGGAACTACATCCCCGTGTGGTTCGCCATCACCGCGCCGCCCGCCGCATTGCTGTTGGGCGCTGTCGGATGCGCGGCGGTGTGCTGGCAAGCAATCACGCGCCCTCTCGCCGCCCTGCGCGACCGCGAAATCCGCTTTGGCGTTATGCTGCTGGGCTGCTTTGCGCTGCCCGTAGTGGTGGTTATCGCGCTGCAATCCAACATCTACAACGGCTGGCGGCAGATGTATTTTCTTTGGGCGCCGTTCTGCCTGCTTGCGGCGGTTGGGCTGCATTACATTGCGAACATTCGTATGAGGATGGGTATTTGGAAGATTGGAGCGCGGCTGCCCGGCCGGATTCGCGGCGGCGCGCTAAGGCGGGCGCTGGCGTATGGCGTCGCGGGCGCCGGCTTGATAACCACCCTAACCGCTATGGCGGCGCTGCATCCCTACGAGTATGTCTATTTCAACACGCTAGTGGATGCTGATGCGCCGGGCGCGCCGGGCAATCGGTACGAAATGGACTACTGGGAACTGGCGCAGCGGCAATCGCTGGAGTATCTGCTGGCGCGCTACCCCGACGGCGCGCTGCGCGTTTGGCCTAAAACCCACAACGCGCTAGTCCTGCCTCATGACGATAGAAAACGCATCCTGCTATCGTCCCCGCAAGAGGCGGACTTCTACATCAAGCGGCGCGTCAATAGATGGAACGACACGGCGGAGCCGGCGATTCACAGCATCCGCGCATACGGCGGCGGCATCGCGTTCATCCTAGATCCCGCCGCCGCCAACTACCGCGACTACCACCGCGCCGAATACGACGATATTGCCGCAAACGGAACTCTGCTCGCGCGCTCGGACTTTGACATTTATGCCCATAACAGGGAGCTGCGCTACCTCAAAGAAAACTGCGATACGCTGCCGGCGGACGCAAGGTTTCGCGTTTTCCTGCACATCACCCCCGTCGACTCTGCAGACTTGCCCGCGCATCGCCGCGAGCTTGGCTTTGAGAACAGGGACTTCTGGATTGCCGCGCATTCCGCGTTCTTCGAGGGCAAGTGCATCTTCAAGCGAGCCTTGCCCGATTACCCCATAGCCCGCATAAGCACGGGGCAGAAAGCCGTGTCTAGCGGCGGCGTTGAGTGGCGCGCGGACATTGACTTGGTCGCCCGCGCCGCCGCGCAAGCCGTGTATGAGAGCGTCGTCGCAGGCGATTACGGGCTGTCCGCCGCGCAGTCGGATTTCGATGTGTACATACGCGGCGGCGCATTGGCTTATGTCAAAGAAAACTGCTATCAGGGCGACGCGGACGCGCGTTTCTTTCTGCACATATTCCCGGCCGACCCGGCCAACCTGCCCGCAGGCTGGCGCGAGCGCGGCATTGCCAATCTTGACTTCCAGTTCGCCGAACACGGCGCATACGTAGGCGACAAATGCGTAGCCGCGCGCGAGTTGCCCGCCTACCCGATAGAGCGCATCCGCACGGGGCAGCTTGTGAATGGCGCAGTGGCATGGCGCGCGGACATTGACCTGGCTACCCTCGCCGCCGCGCGAGCGGTGTACGCCGGCATCACAGCCGGCGACTACAGCAATCCCGTCGCCCAATCCCACTTTGATGTGTATATGCGCGGCAACGCCCTGGCATATCTCAAAGAAAACTGCGAGGCGGGCGATGTGGACGCCCGCCTATTCTTGCACATCACCCCCGCCAATCCCGCCGATCTGCCTGCGGACAGACGCGAGTCCGGCTTTGCGAACCTGGACTTCCAATTCACCGACCACGGCGCGCGCATAGGCGATAAGTGCGTGGCTGAGCGCGAATTGCCCGATTACGCGATAGAGCGCATCCGCACAGGCCAGAAAGCAACCGCGCCCGACGGCGCTGAGTGGCGCGCGGACATCAACCTAGCCGCCCTCGCCGCCGCGCGAGCAACGACGCAGGCGTTGTATGAGAGCGTCACCGCCGGCGACTACGGCCCGCCCGTCACTCAGTCGGACTTTGATGTTTATATGCGCGGCAACGGCTTGGCGTACATCAAAGAAAACTGCGCGGCGGGCGATACGGCCGCCCGTTTCTTCCTGCACATATTCCCCGCCAGCCCTACCGACTTATCCGCTCCCAACCGCGAGCGCGGATTCGCCAACCTAGACTTCCACTTCGCCGACCACGGCGCATACGCAAGCGGCATATGCGCGGCTACGATAGATCTGCCCGACTACGCGATAGACCGCATCCACACCGGCCAATTCGTCAGCGGCGAGGGCAGCCTATGGCGCGTAGAATTCCCCGCCGCGCAATAACCCTTTGCCGCCCTAAGCCTATGCGAAACCACGTTGCCCTTTGGCGTTGCCTAGCCTAACGCCGCCCGTCTTAATCTCCCCTACTCCCCCCATATCCCCCTCAGCGCCGCCACAATCGCCGCCGTCGCCGCTATCCCCACTGCCCCGTTTGCCGCCAGCGCCGCCGCTATCCCGAATGTGTCCGCGATCCAGCCCGACGCCAGCAAGCCCAGCGGCAGCCCGTACACCGCGAGCGAGCGCAAGCCCATCACGCGCCCGCGTATCTCCGGCGGCGTACTGCCAAGCAGCAGGATGGACATCGTTACCATTGTGAACGATTGCGTTATCCCCGCTATCGCCAGAACGCCCATTGACGCGCCGAACCAGCCCATCTGCGACAGCGCCACGACCGCCGCGTGCCAACCCACCGCGCCCAAGACCATCGTGCGCCCGGCGCACCGCATCTGCGCCATTCCCGCTATCAGCGCCGAGCCCGCAAACGCGCCCGCCGAGTACGCGCCCAGCAGCCAGCCCAGCCCGCTGGCGTCCGTTCCCAAAGTGTCCCGCGCGAATACCGGCACAAGCCCCTGGTTCAAGGGAAAGCCCGTCAGGTTCACCAGAAACGCCAGCAGCAGCAGCGCCAGTATCGCCTGATTGCCGCGCGCGTATCGCATCCCCTCCAGCAGCCTGCTCGCCGCCGAGGAGCCCCGCGCCGCTATCGCCCGCGCCGGCGCCCGGACCGGCAGCGCCAGCAGCGCCCCGCTCAAGTGCAGCGCCACAACCGCCGCGTATGTCCAGCCAAGCCCCTGCCACTCCAGCAGCGCGCCGCCCAATACCGGCCCCGCTATCTGCGTGGCGTCCCGCCCCATCCGCGTCATTGCGATTGCGTTGGACAAGTCCCGCCGCGCAACCAGATCGGCTATCAGCGTCTGCCGCGTTACATTGTCAAACGCGCGAACCATCCCCGCAACGCCCGTCAGCGCGAATATATGCCAAACCTGTATCTGCCCCGAAAACGCCAGCGCCGCGATTATCGCCGCTACCGCCAGCATCAGCCCACGCGCCGCCAGCAGCAGATTGCGCCTATCGTAGCGGTCGACCAGTATTCCGTAGAACGGCGAGAACAATGTCCCCGTGAACCGCAGCGCGGTGTACACGCCCAGCCACAGCGCCGAGTCCGTTTCCACCAGCACGAACCACGCCAGCGCCACAAACTCTATCTGCTCCGCCGAACTGCTGCCGCCATCCGAAAACCACAGCAGCCGGTAGCTGCGATGCGAAAACGAGCGAAAAAATCTGCCGGCAACGCTTTGGGGCAACAACTCGCGCCTCACACGCACTCCGATATGTTCACGCTGTCAACGCGCCGCCAACCCGCGCGACGCCGCGCATCAAAAGGCTACGCCCGCTTGCCTTGCCGCGCAAGCGATAGCGGGGTTTAAGCGCCGAAAATGCCCGCCAGCGCCGCGTTGCGATAGTCAAATATGCGCCGCAAATCCCGCGCCACGAACAGCCGCTGCGCGATAACGCCGCCAGGAACGGCATACCGAACCATATCCCTCGCCAAAGTCCCGCCATCCCGCGCCTCAAATGTATGCTCGTGAACCCACAGCCGATATGGCCCCCGCCGCTGCTCGTCCACAAACCTGCGCGGCGGCTGCCACGCCGTAATCTCGCTGCGCCAGCGCATAGGCAGCCCGCGCAGCCGCACCCGGTAATCCAACAATGTCCCCAATCCCATATCAACCGGCGGCGGCGTCAAAACCTCAAAGCGCAGCATAGGCGGCGTGATGCGCTCCAAATTGAAAGCGTCCGCGAAGAACGGGAACACATCCTCCGGCGCGCGCGGCAGCCAAAGCTCATTGTCCAGCGTGAAAACTCTCATATCGTCCAAGCCCGCCATTCCCGCGCCCGCGCATATAGCGCATATACATTCAAACTCCCCCAAAAGTTTGCCCGCCTTTTGTGGAAGAAATAGGGAAGAGATAGGACAGCGCCACCTCTGCGCTCTACGCTATCAGCATAGCGTCCCCAAAGCTATAAAACCGATACCCCCGCGCCACCGCCTCGGCATACGCCCGCATCATCGCATCGCGCCCCGCCAGCGCGCTCGTCAGCATCAGCAAGGTAGAGCGCGGCAGATGAAAGTTCGTTATCAGCGCGTCCACCGCCCGGAACCGATAGCCCGGCGTGATGAATATGTCCGCCCACCCGGATCCCGCCTGAGGCAGCCCGTCCTCAGACAACGCCGCCGCGTTCTCCAGCAGCCGCGCCGTAGTCGTTCCCACCGCAACCACTCGCCGCCCTGACGCCTTAGCATCCCGTATCAGCGCAGCCACATCCTCCGAAATCTCCCAATACTCCGAGTGCATCTCATGCTCAGACGCATCCTCGCCCTTCACCGGCCTAAACGAATCCCAGCCCACATGCAGCAGCGCAAACGCCGTCCGGATCCCTTTATCGCGCAGCCGCTCCAGCAGTTCCGGCGTGAAATGCAGCCCCGCCGTGGGCGCCGCCGCGCTGCCCTCTACCCGCGCATAGACCGTCTGATAGCGCTCCGCGTCATCCGGCGTCTCGGTGATATACGGCGGCAGCGGCGCGCTGCCCAGCTCCGCCAGCCGCGATTCGTCGTCAAGCCGCACAACCCGCTCGCCGCCCGTTTCCACCTGCAGAACCTCGCCCCTCATAGTGCGTTTGCCCTCGCCAATCACAAACGTCGCCCCCTCGCGCAGCCCGCGCCCCGGCCGCCCGATAGCCCGCCATACGCCCGCCGACAGCCTTGACAGCAACAGCAGTTCCACAGCGCCGCCCGTATCGCGCCTCCCCCGCAGACGCGCCGCCATAACGCGGCTTTCGTTGAACACCATCACATCATCCGCCCGCAGCAGCTCAGGCAGGTCGTAAAAGCGGTGATGCCCGATGCGCCCGTCCGCGATGCTCAGCGTCATCAAGCGAGAGTGATCGCGCGGCTCGGCCGGCGTCTGCGCTATCAGCGCCTGCGGCAGCCGGTAGTCAAAATCCGAAGTTCGCAACCCACGCCCGCTATCCTGGTTGCTGACGCCATTGCCATTGCCGCCTTTGCCACAATCGCCCTGACTGCCGCCGCCCTGCATATCGCCCTGACTGCCCATCGCGCCTATTCGCTCAGATCCAGATGCGGATGAACCGACCGCCGCGCCGCGTTCAGCGTATTTCGCAGCAGCATAGCGATAGTCATAGGCCCAACGCCGCCCGGCACAGGCGTAATCGCCGCCGCCTTTCGCCTCACCGCATCGAAATCCACGTCGCCCACTAATCGGTAGCCGCGCCTGCGCTCCGGCGCGTCCACGCGATTCACGCCCACATCAATCACCACCGCCCCCTCGCGCACCATATCCGCGCCAATCATCCCCGCGCTGCCCACCGCCGCAATCAGAATGTCCGCCTGCCGCGTCATAGCCGCCAGATCCCGCGTGCGCGTATGGCACACGCTCACCGTGGCGTTGCCGCCGGGCCGCCGCTGCATCAGCAAATTCGCTATCGGCTTGCCCACGATATTGCTCCTGCCGCACACAACCACATGCTTGCCCGCCGGATCGTTCCCCGTCCGCAGCAGCAACTGCTGTATCCCCGCCGGCGTCGCCGGCACAAAGCGCGGCCTGCCCGCCACAAGCAGCCCCATATTAAACGGATGCAGCCCGTCCACATCCTTATCGGGATTGATACTCTCAATCACCGCATCCTCATCAATATGCTTGGGCAACGGCAGCTGAACCAAAACCCCATGATACCGCGCATCCTCATTCAACCGCCGCACCGCCGCCACCACCTCATCCTGCGCCACATCCCCCGCCAACCTCACCACTTCCGACGCCATCCCCGCCTCAGCCGCCGCCCTCTGCTTGCTCCGCACATACACCCCCGACGCCGCATCATCCCCCACCAGCGCAACCGCCAACCCCGGCGCAACCCCATGCCTATCCCGCATCTCCCTCACCGTCGCCGCCACCTCCCCGCGCACCTCCGCCGCGATCCTCGCCCCATCAATCAGCGCCGCGCCCATACAGATGCCTCCGGTTCCTGCCAACAATCCCTGCCACCCATTATACCCCACCCCGTCAATCGCCGCCCGCGCCTCTTCATAAGCCTAGAACGCTAGACAATGAAACAAGCGCGGGAACGGCCCTAATCGTTTCTAATGTCCAGCATCAAATAAATGGCAAAGGCGCGCCTATCCCTGCGAGCTACCTTGCCAAACCGGATGATGGCGTGTTCGGCTTTGCTAATATCGTCAAGCGCTTCGGACTTAGTGAATTGAAAGTCAGGGTAGGGATCGTAATCCGCCTTGTGACGTTTTGCTTGCATTGTAATGAACAGATCAGCGAAATCCTGTATTTCGCTTGGGAATCGCCCAAATTCTCTTCTGCCACTGCGTCGGCGGATAGAGGAATGGTTTAACGCGCGATATGTCTGCCGCCACGCTTGTTGGCTACGCCTTGCGCGAGTAGCGCCGGCGATCATATCGGCGCAAGATTCCGCTATGCAGTGGAACATCGCGTAGTACGCCGCGCTGCTTGCCCGCCGCAAATTAGTCTCGCGCGGCCTGCCGCGCCTCCCGCTTTCCACTAGATCCCTGGCGGTCTGAATGAAATCAAGCGGGCGCATATCTAACCTTATGCTTTATCCGTTCCCAATCGGACTTTTCGATAAAGCGCAGAATAGGGAAATCTTCCACGCCTATCTCTGCCATGCGGTCGATGGTATGCCTTATCATCCCATACGTTCGCTCCGGCTTCAGATTGTCTTGGTCGCCGTCGAACACCACCACGATGTTCACGATGGGCTCGTCGTAGTGGTCGAAACCGGGGACTATCCGTATCGGGTCAAACATGAACTCTTCCCTAGTGAAACGCTCGCTGAGATAGTCAAGCACTATGCCTTGGATTTGCTTTTCCTGCTCTGCGTTCATTGCGGCGCTCCTCCTTCTATACTATAACTGAACCCGCCATATGCGGATTGGCTTATTGTAGCACATCACTGGCTAAACTGAATGACGGGTGCGTTGCCCTGGTATCCCAACCCGCCCGTCGCCCTTGCTTACCCGCCTACCCGCCATCCTCGCCAGCGCCATCTTCTGCTGCCGCTCTGGTTATCAAAAGAGACGACGCCATCACTCAGCCGAAGAAAAAACCATTCAGGAAGATAGGCAATCGGCTGAAAAGGAAGCCCCGTCCGCTCACTGATCCCTATTATCTGCCCAGCCCACGCAGATACAGTTCCCACTCACGCATGAACAATAGCGTCACGCACATCTCTAAATGTCTTTCTGCCCGCTTTAGTCAAATCCTCGACGAAATTAAATTCGCCATAAGTTAGGCTATTCAGCTTTTTGTAATTTGCGCGACGCTCATTTTGGCTAGAAACGTTAGGTGTCAGCACATAAAGACGTCCACGCAGATCAAATATCCCTGCATACTCATCACCCACCCAAAAGTTTTGCCCACTCTTTGTAAAAAGTAGCGTCCCCCATGCGCCCTTACCCGTCAAACGCCATCCCCCGCCATCCCAAAATAGAACATCCCTAAAAGTTGTAAGCGCCCGCCGTCTAATGATATTTTATAAACAGCATCCCCGACGCAGTAAGCCCCCGTCTAAGGCATATAAGGCATAGGAGGCATACCTATGATTGCCGAGACTCTGAACACAGCCAAGACGCGCCCGCCCGAAAACAAACCCGAAAACGAGATCGCCGCCACAAACGCGATCGCCCCCACAAACGAGACCGCCCCCGCAAACGAAATCGCCGCCGCCTTTGGCGCGCTTGTGAGCCAAGCCAAGACCTACCTGCCCGAAAGCAAGATCGCCATCATTAACGACGCCTACGATTTCGCGGCGGACGCGCATAAGGGGCAGACGCGCAAGTCTAAGCATCCGTTTATCGTTCATCCGCTGGAGGTGGCTATGTCGCTGGCGGAGCTGCGGCTGGACGCCAACGCGCTCGCGGCGGCGTTGCTGCACGATGTCGTGGAGGACTGCCCGCATATCGGCATAGACGCCATACGGCTGCGGTTTGGCGAGGAGGTGGCGCGGCTGGTGGACGGCGTTACCAAGCTCACGCAGGCGGAGGCGCTGATGCAGGACAGCGGGCGCGGCTTGCCGGAGGCGCCCGACGACCGGCTCGCCAAAGCCGCCACCATCCGCAAACTGGTGGAGGCTATGGCGTCGGATATTCGCGTGGCGCTCATCAAGTTCGCCGATAGGCTGCACAATATGAGCACATTGCACGCGCTCTCGCACAACCGGCGGCACGCCATCGCGCAGGAAACGCTGGAAATATACGCGCCGCTCGCCCACCGGCTCGGCATCTGGGAGTTCAAGTGGCGGCTGGAAGACCTGTCGTTCCAACACCTGGATCCGGGCGCGTACAAGGACATCTCGCGCATGCTCAACGCCACGCGGCTGCAGCGCGAAGAGTACATAGACGTCGTGCGCGCCACCCTGCAAGCCGACCTGGACGCGGCGGGCATCAACGCCGAAGTGACCGGCCGTCCCAAGAGCATCTACAGCATCCACAAAAAGATTGAAAACTACAAGCGGCGCAACCTCGGCGTGGACGACATCTACGACCTGTTCGCGTTGCGCGTGCTTGTGCAAGAAGATATGGACTGCTACCTCGCGCTGGGCGTTGTTCACGCGCGCTGGCGGCCTATGCCGGGGCAGTTTGACGACTATATCGCCAACCCAAAGGACAATCACTACAAGTCGCTGCACACAACCGTGCAGTGCATGGACGCCAATCCGGTGGAAGTGCAGATACGCACGATTGAGATGCACCGCGTCGCCGAACACGGCGTCGCCGCCCACTGGCTCTACAAGAACGGCAGCAACTCAGACGCCGAGTTCGACGAGAAGATGACCTGGTTCCGGCAGATCCTAGACTGGCAGCGCGAGGTCAGCGGCGCGGAAGATTTTGTGGAATCTTTCAAGACGGACATATTCCAAAACCAGGTCGCCGTCTATACCCCCAAGGGCGACCTGATAGAGATAGCCGCCGGCGCCACGCCTCTGGATTTCGCATACCGCATCCATACCGACGTTGGACACCGCTTTATCGGCGCGAAAGTCAACGGCAAGCTGGCGTCTTTCACATACCGGCTGCAGAACGGCGATACCGTGGAGATAATGACCAGCAAGGCGTCCGAAGGCCCAAGCCGCGATTGGCTTAACCCAAACCTCGGCTACATCAACACCAAATCCGCCCAAACCAAAGTGCGCCAGTGGTTCAATCGGCAAGGGCGCAAGGTCAACATCGCAAGCGGCAAAGACATATTCCGCGACAAGCTCCGCCGCCTAAACCCGGCTATGTCCGCCGAGGACATCGCCGGCATACTGAAATTCGCCACCACCGACGAGTTCCTAGCCGCGCTGGGCAGCGGCGACGTCACCGTCCAGCACGTCGTCGACCGCATCTCCAACCGGCGCAACTACCCCGGCGACGAACTCTACCGGCGCATAGCCCTGCCCTCCGCCACGTCGGTGTCCAAAGCGGTCGTTGTGGGCTTGGGCGATCTGTCGTACAGGATAGCCGCCGGCTGCGAACCCGCGCGCGGCGAGGACATCATCGCCTATCTCAACCGCGACGACAGCGCCACCGTGCATAGCGTTCACTGCGACGGCCTCTCGTCCGACGCCGACAACGAGCGCCTGACGCCGGTTCGCTGGAGCGCCCGAACCGAGTATCCCGTAACCCTGTGCGCCGAGGCGGACGACCGCGTGGGGCTGCTCAACGATATTATATCGCTTGTTTCGCAAGAAGGTGTTAATATAGAAGAGTGCCACTCGGACGAAAAAACCAAGCAGGGAACATCAATCATATCGCTGACCGTCTTCGTGGACGGGATGCGCCAGCTCCACCGGCTCTGCTCCAAGATGGATATGGTTCGCGGGATGCTGTCGGTGAGCAGGCACAACGCGGCGCAAGCCGCGGACGCGCAAACGGACGCCAAGGACGCCAAGCCGGCGGCGTAAGCGCGTACAAGATTAGCCCATAACAAGACGCAAAGCCGGGCGCGCAAAACCCCCGGCAATAAAACCCAGGAGGAACCGAATTGCCCAGCGCAAAATCAGCCCGCGTAGCGGTGAGGCGGCGCAATCGCAACGCGCCCATACGCAGCCGCGCCAAGACCGAAGTGCGAAAGGCGCGCGCGCTCATCGCCGCAAACGACCTTGACGCCGCCGAACAAGCCGTGCGCGACGCCTACATCGCCCTAGACAAGGCGGCGCAGAAAGGCGCGCTGCATCCCAACAACGCATCCCGCCGCAAGTCCCGCATTATGCGGCAGCTGCAAAAAGCGAAGAGCGCCTAGCCGCCGTTTGACGGCGCTTGCCCGCGCGGGATACAATCGCTTTGCCGCCGCGCTATTGCAGTCTAGTTATCGTAGCCAGGCGCAATTCGCGCGTTATCGCAGCCGCCGCAATTCGCGCCGCGCAATCGCAATCCGGTTATCGCAGGCGCGCTATCGCAGTATCGCAGTTGCCGCGCGCAACCATTTTCACCCAAACTTGGAAGAGAGTACAGATGCTCAGAATGAGATTGAGACGGGTCGGCGCAAAGAACCAGCCGAGCTACCGCATAGTCGTCGCCGATTCGCGCGCCGCGCGAGACGGCGCTTTCGTGGATCACCTAGGCCACTACAACCCGCGCACAGAACCGCCCACGGTGGTCATAGACGCCGACAAAGCCCGCAAGTGGCTTAGCGTGGGCGCCCAGCCCTCAGACGCCGTCAAGCGCATCATAGACAAGATGCCCCCGCCCGAAGAGGCGGCCGACACGTCGGAAACGTCCGCCGCCGCCGAAAGCGACGGGGACGGGGAGTCGTCGTCATAATGAAAGACGTAGTTGAGTACATAGCCAAGGGCATTGTGGCGTATCCCGACGAAGTGCAGGTGCTGGAAGAGGACGACGACGGCCTGATAATCCTCAGGCTGGAGGTCGCGCCCGAAGACAAGGGCAAGGTCATCGGGCGGCAGGGCAGGGTGGCGCAGTCCATCCGCGCCCTGATGCGCGTCGCCGCCGTCAAAGAGGGCAGCCGCGCCATCCTCAAGATTGATTAGCCGCCCGCGAAACGCCCGCCTATCTTATGCCGCGCAACGATGACAACGCGCCGCGCAACGATGACGCCGCCCATATCGTAGTGGGCGTGATACGCTCGGCGTGGGGCTTGCGCGGCGATGTCAGCGTCGAGCCGCTGTCAGACGCGCCGGATAGGTTCGCGCCCGGCGGCGTCCTGCATCTCAAAGGCAAGCCCACCCGCATAGAGCGCGCCCGCCCATCCAAGCGCGGCTTGCTGCTCAAGCTTGACGCCGTCGCCGACCGCACGCAAGCCGAGGCGTTGCGCGGCGAGCGGCTGACCATCCTGCCCGACCAAGCCGCGCCGCTCCCCGACGGCGTCTATTACCACTACCAGATAATCGGCATGCGCGTCCAAACCGACGCGGGCGAGCCGCTTGGCGTCATCACCGAAATCATCGTCACCGGCGGCAACGACGTCTATGTAATCGCCAAGCCCGGCAGCCGCGACCTGCTCATCCCCGCGCTGCCCGACGTAGTCCTGGATGTGGACGTCCCCAACGCGCTTATGCTGGTAAGCCTGCCCGACGGCTTGCGCTAAGCCGCGTTATCCCATATCATCCCGTCGGTTATACCGCCATCGCGACGCCGCCACGCCATCCCGCCGGTTGCGCCGCCATCACGCCGGGGCAATCGCGCTTTGATTGCCGGTTTGCTTACTGAGGAGCGTCAATCCGATATGCCCGCGCATAATCCCCCGCCCAAAAGCGCTTGCCCGCTTTCCCCAAAAGCGGGTTCCCCGCGTCAAACCGCTGTTGCGCCGCCGCCGATTGTTATGATACTATGTATCAAGTAGAAACCAACAACCGCGCATACGGCGCAACGGGCGTATTCGCCGATAAGGGAGACGACTTGATTAACTCAACAAAGCCGCCCTTGGTGGTGGACAATGTGAGCGTCAATCTTGGCGGCGTGGAAGTGTTGCGCGAGGTGTCTTTCAGCGTGGAAGAGGCGGCGCTGATAGGCGTTGTCGGCCCCAACGGCGCGGGCAAAAGCACGCTTTTCAACACGATTATCGGCTTGACGCAACCCGTGTGCGGCTGCGTCAGCATCTTCGGCGACCAATCGCGCGGCATGCGCGGCAAGGTCGCCTATGTCCCCCAGCGCGAGCAGGTCAACTGGCGCTTTCCCCTAACCGCGCAAGAAGTGGTTACGCTGGGCAGAAACCGCAGGCTGGGCTGGCTCCGGCGGCCCGGGCGCCGCGACCGCGACATCGTGCGCGCCTCGCTGGAGCGCGTAGAGATGTGGGACAGGCGCGACTCGCTCATCAGCGAGCTGTCGGGCGGCCAGCGCCAGCGCGTTTTCGTGGCGCGAGCGCTCGCGCAAGAGGCGGATATGCTGCTGCTGGACGAGGCGTTCAGCGGCGTGGACGTAGCGTCCCAAGAGGGCTTGGTAGCCGTATTGCTAAGCCTGCGCGACGAGGGCAAGACCATCCTAATGGCGACCCACGAGCTCACCAGCCTGGCCCGCCGCTGCGACAAGCTGCTCTGCATCAACGGCCACGTCTGCGCCTACTGCGCGCCCGACGAGGCGTTCACCCCCGCCGTCCTGGAAGAGCTTTACGGCGCGCACGGCATCACCTTCGCCAACGGCGGCAACCACTAGCCCGCAGCCCGCCTAGCCCTCAATTCGGCTAATCGGCGGCGGCGCTCCCGCCGTAAGCATACTCAGGAACCTGCGCCCGAAACTCCGCTATCAGCCGCGCCAGCCTGTCCGAATCCGCCTGCGGCAGCGCCATTCGCGGCGCGCGCGGCTCGCCGATGGGCATCCCCGCCAGCGCCATAGCGCGCTTGGTCGCCGCCACATACCTATCGCCCGCTATCGCGTTCAGCAGCGGCATCATCCGGTTGTACAGCGCCAGCGCCTCCGCTTGTTTGCCCGCGTCCATAAGGTCGCACAGCGCCGCCGACTCCGCCGGCAGAAAGTTGCCGATAACCGAAACATAGCCTTTCGCGCCCGCCGCCAGCGACTCATACGGGTGATAGCCCGCGAACACGGACACGCGGTTGGCGCTGACGCGATGTATCTCGCGGACGCGCGAAATATCGCCGCTGGACTCTTTGACATAGCGCAAATTCGGCAGCGCCCCAAGCCGCGCGATGAGCGGCGGGCTGAGGTCAACATTGGCGGTATTCGGGTTGTTATAAACCATAATCGGGATGGACACCGCGGCGTCAATCCGCCTGAAATGCTCAAACAACTCATCGTCAGAGGGGCTGGAATAGTACGGCGAGATAATCATCAGCCCGTCCGCGCCCGCCGCCTCCGCCTCGCGCGAATGCCGAACCGCCTTATCCGTCCACTCATCCGCCGCGCCCGCCAGCACCGGAACGCGCCCATTCGCGGCGTCCACCGCCGTCCCCACAACCGTCCGCCGCTCCTCGTCCGTCACCGACAGAAACTCCCCCGTGCTGCCCAGCGGAATAAGCCCGTGTACGCCGCGCTCGATCTGCCACTCCACCAGGCGGCGCAAGGCGGGGACGTCCACCGCGCGGCCGTCGGGGGTGAATGGCGTCGCCAAGACGGTATGGCTGCCGGTGAATGGTTCGTGCATAGCGGTTTATCCTTAATCTGGGTCTCAGAGCATTGAGGGAGATTTAGCGCGCGTCGCCCTGCCATTGCGCCGGATAGCGTCCGCTATGTGGGCAAGCTGCGAGGGCCCGGTGAACATCCCGCTGTCAGATATTTTCTGAATTTCGGCGGTGTCCAGTTCCGCTATGAACTTGAAAATCCTAGGGATGGCGCTCGCGCGGGTTCTTGACGCGGGCAACTCAACGCCATACGCCTCGCAGAAATGGGCAATGTCCCCGAAAGAGGGCAAGAAGTCCTTGCGCTCAAAGCGCTCCGCAAGCTCGCCAACTACCTGCTGTTTATCCGCGGGCAATTCCATCTTGGCGACGTACGCTGGCGCGGTGGGCTTAGGCTTGGCTTTTCTGCGGCTTGGATTGGCTTTGCCGCCATTCTCTTGAGAGGACGCAATCTTGCCCAGCGCCTCAAGAACGCTACCCAGCCCGTATTCATCAACTATCGGGCGTAGCGCCGCGTCAAGTTTCTGGTTAGGCATAACGATCATCCCCCGTTAGTTCTCCAAGCCTTCTGGAGAATTCCCGCGCAAACCGCCTGAATATGTCAGGGGCGTTGCCTCGATGACCACTCCAGCTGCTACGCATCATTTTCGGGAAACCGCGAGAGTATGCGAGTTCGTTAAGGAACACATACCATCCGTTCTTTCTTGCTTCTTCGCGTATCTCTGATAGAGAGCTTTTCCTTTCCGGCGTCCCATCATGGGCTTGATAATCGGACATGTCATTTATGACTACTCCGAGCACATCAATCTGATGCCCGGGATTAGAGGATTTGAAATTCTCAAGGGACTCATTTAGCAACGGGAACCCTATCGTAGCCAGAAATTCAGGCTTGACCGGCACAAGAATGTAGCGCGATGCGTAGTACGCAGCCTTAGTGAAGACTGACTCGGTAGGAGCGCAGTCTATGATTATGAGTTCTTTATCCTGGAAATTATCGGCTATGAGCCGCGCCAAAATTCCTGGATCAGGTCTTAGCGCACCCGTCAGATTGTCGGAAAAGTCGAACCTTGAGGGGATGAGGTGCAGGTTTGGCGTAATTTGCCGAACCACATCATCTATATCAAGTGGACGCGGCGATGGCGTGGATTGTGTCGCGGGTTGGTACCCTTTGAACACTTCCACAATTGAGGGCGCTCCAGATTCTAGGAATCGTCCGTAGCTGTATGCGCCCATAAGGGCTTGAGACAAGTTCGCCTGAGGATCCAAGTCAATCGCCAATGCTTTGCAATCTCTTTTTCTGCCATCCTCCTCCGAGATAAGAGACCACTGCGGCAACAACGCCGCTATCGTTGTTTTGCCAACGCCGCCTTTCATATTTATCACCGAAACGCAGATAGGCCCCTGATGTTCTGCCATTGCGTAACCGCCTTTCTTTGGCAAAGCCTAATCCTCTATATCCCATCTTACCACCACAACCCGTATATTAAAACGCCTACCAGGCGCGGATTATAGCGCAACACGCCGCCAGCCCCGCCTTGCCGCAATCAGCGCCGCAAACGATTACGCCTATGAACGCGATTGTTATGCCGCCGCCGCGCTATCTTGACCTTAAATTCGGACGGATCTTGCCCCACGGTCGTGATGATTTTGCAGGTATTGATGATGTTTCGGGGGTTGTCTGCGTGAGTTTCTATCCAAACAACCCCATCTACCCACGCGGGCAGGACGAAAGCGCCCCCGTGCGGATGCACATTGCCGGTTGAAATGATATATCGGGTATTAGCCCTGATGGGGCAATGTTTTGGGTTGCCCGGCTGCAGCAACCGATTTCGGATAAGCCAGCGGGTTGCCTCAATAATTATTTCCCGCTGATACCTGATTTTCATCTCAGCGCCGTCGGGGAACATCATCGCAACTGGAATCTGCAAAGATTGGGCTTTGTACTCCGAAAGAGGCGTCCAATCCGAGGCGCTATCGCTATCGCTGGCAGGCGCTGATTGCTTTGCGGGAGGCGCAACTTGCGGCGCGGGCGTATCGGGCTTGGGGGCAGGCGAGGCGGGCTTAGGCGTATCAACAATCTCAGATACCACCGCATCCGCCACCCGCGTCGCGCCGCCTTGTCCCCCGCGCAACATCGGCGAACTCGTCCTTACATTCCCCGTATCCACACTGCGCCGCCAAAGCGCCAGCGCCTTTATGCACACCTCAACCGCGTTCATATCGCCGATTGCGAACTCTACAATAATCCTGTCCGCCAGCGGAGCTTGCTCAAATGTGGCGTATATCTTCCAAGTCCTGCCGTCCGTGAGCGCAAAGTATGGCGTCCCCACAAGATTGCAGTAGTTCAGGCTTTGCAAGGCAACCCTATCATCAAGCGGCTCGCCCAGTTTCTTCGCCTCGATAATCACCGCGGGCGGCTGGCCGTTGCCGCTAAACAGCGCATAATCCGCCACGCCCGCCGCCGAGCGATACTCAGGCACCACCGACTTGGCGTCAGCCGTATCCCACCCCAGCGCGCGCAGCAGCGGATCGACCAGCGCATAGCGCGTCAGCGCCTCGCTCTGCCTAAGCGCGCCGCCCTCGTCGGCTATGCGCCGCTCCAGTTCGCCTACCAGTTCATACAGGTCGTCTAGCGCCATCTCATCACCACACGCGAATCAGGATTGCGACAGCAATCGCAATCAGCGCAAGCGTCAGCGCGAGCATAGCCCGCATCTGCCATTCCAGCCTGCCAAGCCTGCCTGCCAAGTCAACGACAACCCCACGCAACTCCCGAATGGCCGCCGCGCTACCCTGTTCCCGCTCTGATGTAGCCATAAGCCTATTCCCCTTTCACGCGGATTATAGCACATCCCTATCTCAGTTATGTATAATCCCCCTTACAGCAACAAAACGCCAATCCCCATTCAACCCGCCGCTACCCGCATCTAAGGAGTCCCGCCTTGTACCAGCCGCACATCTTTGCCGCCAACCCGCTTGACCGCGCCGAGACGCAGCGCCGCGATGAGGGGTGGATTAGCGACCAAGCGCAAGATCCGCAAAGCAGGTTTCTGCCGTTCAATGAGCTCAATGTGCTGATAGCCGGCGGCGACAGCCCAAGCCTAGCGTGGCTGTCGGTGGGCGATTTGCCGCGAGACGCGCTCGCCGAACCCGTTTTGCTTGGCTTGATGGGCGGCGCGGCGCATTTCGCGGTTGACATCAGCCGGAACGAGGGCGCGGCGGATGCTATCGCGGCGGATGCGGCGCTGCGGTTTGAGGATTGCCGCGCGGCGGGCGAGCTGCTGTCGGCGCAAGAGGCGGGCATCGTGGCGCAGGCGCGCGCGCAGCTGGATTGGCACAACCGGCACGGCTACTGCTCGGTGTGCGGCAAGCCCACCCAAAAGCGGCGCGGCGGGCAGACGCGCCGCTGCCCCGATTGCGGCGCGCAGCACTTCCCGCGCACCGATCCCGTCATCATCACCGTGGTCGCCGACCGCGCAAACGACCGCTGCCTGCTAGGCCAATCGCGCGGGCGGCTGTCCCGCATGCGGATGTACTCGGCGCTGGCGGGCTTTATGGATCAGGGCGAATCCATCGAAGAGGCGGTCGCGCGCGAGGTGATGGAGGAGGCGGGCATCCGCGTCAAGAGCGTGCGCTACCACTCCTCGCAGCCCTGGCCCTTCCCGTCCTCGCTGATGATTGGCTGCATAGCCGAGGCCGCCACAACCGACATTCATATGGACGCCGAAGAGATGACCGATGTGCAGTGGTTCACGCGCGCCGAAGTGCTGGCGGCGCTGGAGGGCAAAAGCGAAACGCTGGCGCTGCCCGGCCCTATCGCCATCGCCCATCACCTTATCAAGGCGTGGGCGTATGACGAGATGCCGTAGCGCATAGCCGCCGTTCCAAGCGCAACGCTAGACGCCGCCCTAATCAGTCTTGATAGCCCGCCATAATCGCCGCGCTAGGCGCTACCCCTAATCGTTACCCTAGACTGCCTAGCCTAATCGCTAAGCGAATTCTTAACTATCGCGCCCGCCTTGACCACAAGCCGGATGCGCCGCGCATCCCGCAGAACGCCTATGTCCGCGAGCGGATCGCCATCCACCGCCACTATGTCCGCCGCCTTGTCCACCTCTAGCGTTCCGATTTCGTCCTCCATCCCGATGTTTTCGGCGGCGTTGCGCGTTCCCGCCACTATCGCCTCCATAGGCGTCATGCCGTAGTCCACCATAAGCGCGAACTCGTCCGCGTTTGCGCCGTGAAACACAAGCGGCATAGCGGCGTCGGTTCCCAGCGCCACTTTCACGCCCGCCCGCCGCGCCAGCGCTATCGTGGCGCGCGCGTAGCCCTCCATGCGCCGCACCTGCGCCTCGGAGCCGGGATATGTCCATAGCCCCTCGTCTATCGCGCGCCGCGCCGCCGGCATAACCGAGAGCGTGGGACACAGAAATATCCCGCGCGCCGCCATCATATCCGCCGCCTCTTCGTCCAGCGGAAAGCCGTGTTCTATGGAATCCACGCCCGCGCGGATGCAGTTCTTGATGCCGCCGGTGTGCGAATGGGCGTGCGCGGCGACCTTGACGCCCGCCTCGCGCGCCTCCGCCACGGCGGGCAGCAGCTCAGGCGTCGTGTAGCCCGCGCGGCCCCTGAACGGCGGCGAGAGCGCGGGCCTTGTGCCGCCGATTATCTTGATGGCGTCCGCGCCCGCCGCTATCTGATGCCTGACAGCGCGCAAAGTTTCGTCCGCGCCATCCGCGATATGCGCCATATCGTTGTCGTACTCCGCGCCGTGTCCGCCCGTGTGCGTGATGCCCTTGCCTGAGGACAGCAGTCGCGGCCCGATATGCTCGCCCGCCGCGAGGCTGTCGCGCAGCGCGAACACTTCGTTGGGCGCTCCCAAATCCCGCGCGGTGGTAAAGCCCGCGTTCAAGGTCAGGCGGCAGGCGTTGACGCCTTGCAGCAGCGCCCTGCCTTTGAGATAGGCGGCGTCGCGCAGCGGGATGTTGGATGGGCGCAAGGCAAGGCGAGGGTCGGGGTTGCCCAAGATGTGGACGTGGCAGTCTATAAAGCCCGGCAGCAGCGTCCGTCCCGCGAGATCAATCACGCTTGCGCCCTCCGGGATGCCTATGTCCGCCGCGCCGCCTATCGCCTCGATGCGCCCGTCGGCGAGCAACAGCGCCTGCCCGTCTTGCGGCGCGCCCCCGTTCCCGTCAACCACCCGCGCGTTTGTCAGCAGCGTCCGCGTTGGCGTTGCCATAGTCGTCGCCATAATTGCATCCATAGCCACGCCCCCTACCCCATCCCCCCGCTCAGCCCATCCGGGATGCGCCGCGCCGCCTCCGCGGTGAGCCACTGCCGGTCGATCTTGTTTGTGCCGGATACGGGGATTTCGTCCAAGAAGAACACGCGGCGAGGGTGGGCATACGCCGGGCCCTTTGTGAAAAAGAATTGCTTGAGCGCGCGCTCGTCGGCGTCCTCGCCCTTGTGCAGCACGACCCACGCCACCGGCGCCTCGCCCTTGACCCGATGCCGCGCCGATACCACGCTCACATCCGCCACGGCGGGATGCTCCAGCAGGATCGTTTCCACCTCTTTGGGATAGACATTTTCGCCGCCGCAGTTGATCATATCGTCCTTGCGGCCTTGGAAATAGATGTAGCCCTGCTCGTCGGCATACACCAGATCGCCCGATTTCACCCAGCCGTCCGCCGTCATCTTTTCGGCGGTAACATCCGGCTGCTTATAGTAGCCGAGCGTGTTGGGAGGGCCTTTGCTCCAAAGCTCGCCTATCACATCCGGCGCGCAATCGCGGCTTTCGTCTTCCAAATCCACCACGCGGATTTGGACATCCATCACGGGCAAGCCGCAGCTGCCCAGTTTCTTGACGCCCCAGCGCGGCGTCAGCACATTCGCGCCCGCCTCCGTCAGCCCGTAGGTTTCTACCACTTCGCAGCCGAACACGCGCCGCATCTCGCTCATAAGCTCAGCGGGAACGGGCGCCGATCCGCAGGATAGGAACTCTATGGATGAGACATCGTTTGCCCGCAGCGCCTCGCGCTCTGCCAGCATCAGGCTGTACATAGACGGCGTTCCCGACATAAAAGTGGGCTTGTAGTGGTTTATCGCCTCTATCACGGGAACGGCGTCAAAGCCGGGCAGTATCGCCGCCGCGCCGCCCTCGTACAGCATCGGCATCAGGCTGCCCCAGAGCGCGTTGGCGTGGTAGAGAGGCCCCACGACCAGCGCCTTGTCCGCCGCGGTGTGCATCATAGAGCGCACGCCGCTGAGCGCCGTCCACCACTTGCTCGCGTGGCTGAGCAGGCAGCCCTTGGGCAAGCCCGTGGAGCCGGATGTGTACATCATCATAGCCACATCGTCGTCCGCCACATGCTCAGTGGCGAACTCGTCGTCCGCCGCCGCCAGCAGCTCGTCGTAGTCCAAACCGCCGCGCAGTCCGCCGCCTATCACGACCGCATGCTCCACGCGCGGCGCTGCGTCCATTATCGCTTGCGCCTTGTCCGCCAACTCAGTGTGCGCTATCAGCGCGCGCGAATCGCTGTGTTCGGCGATGTACGCCAGCGTGTCATCCCCAAGCTTGATGTTCAACGGCACTGCCACCGCGCCCAGCCGTATCGCCCCGAACAGGCTCTCAACAAAGCGGTAGTCGTTGGGCATCAGCAGCAAGACCTTATCCCCGCGCCCAATGCCAAGCCCGCGCAGCATAGCCGCCGCCCGCCGCGTCCGCGATTCCAGCGCCGCGTATGTCAGCGCCGCCTCGCCCTGCTCTATGGCGACCTTGTCCGGATACAGCGCCACCGAGCGCCAGAAGAGTTCGCCGAAGTTTCTTGACGGATGCTTGGGAACCTGAGAGTCGGTTGAATTAGTCATGGCGTAATGATTGCCTTTCCAAAAATCTCGCGCTCTTCCAAAAGCCTATGCCCCTCGGCGGTTTGCTCCAGCGGCAGCACTGCGCCTATCACCGGCGTGATGCTGCCCGCGCGAACCGCCTCCAGCAGGTCAAGCAGATCCTGCCTGCGCCAGCCGTCCGAGCCGATTATGTCCATCTCTTTGCGCCAGATGTAGCGTATGTCGGTGGGCGGATCATAGCCGGCGGTTGCGCCGCAAGTGAGAACGCGCCCGCCGTGTTTCACCGATTTCAAGCCGCGAACCCAGCTGTCGCCGCCCGTGTAGTTCACCACCACATCCACGCCCTCGCCGCCCGTCAGCCCGCGCACATAGCGATGAAACTCCGGATGCTCTATGTAGTTCACCGCGTAGTCAGCTCCCAATTCTTGCAGCCGCCTCAGCTTATCATCGCTGCTCGCCGCCGCGAACACCTTGCAGCCCATCATCTTGGCTATCTGCACCGCGCCCGTCCCAACGCCGCCGCTCGCGCCCAGCACAAGCGCGCTCTCGCCCGCCCGCACTCTGCCGCGCGTTCTCAGCATCCGCCAAGCCGTGCCGTAGGCTATCGGCAGCGCCGCCGCCTGCACATAAGTTACGTCGTCCGGCAGCGCTATCGCGTTTGCGGCGGGAACGGCGATGTACTCCGACAGCCCGCCCGTCGCGCTCTCGCCCAGCGCGCCCAATGTGCCGTCCGGCATCGTGATAGCGGGATCTATCAGCAGCCGCTGCCCGACCGCAAGCCCTGTCACGCCCGCGCCCAGCTCCGCCACTTCGCCCGCAATGTCCCCGCCCGATATGCGCGGCAGCTCAATCGGCAAGCCCGGCATCCCGCGCCGCACGAATATGTCCAGGTAGTTCAAACCGACGGCCCTCACGCGCAACAGGATCTCGCCCGCCGCCGGCGAGGGCGTCGCCACCTCGTCCAGCGTGAGCTTATCGCGCCCGCCGTGTTCGTATATCACCACCGCGCGCATAGCCGGTCGTCTCCCTGCTTATTCCCCGTGATTAGCCGCTCATTCCCGCGTCAGCGTTTCGCGCGGCGGCGCATTATTGACGAGCGTTGAGCGCCCCACCGCCACAAGCCGCCCGCTCAGCGTGCGTATCTCTACATCCGCAACGCCCACGCTGCGCCCCGTCTTGATTGCCTTGCCCCGCGCGATAAGATCCGTGTCCGGCCCCACCATCCGCAGGTAGTCCACATGCAGGTTCATATTCGGCGCGTCCTTGCCAGTGGCGCTCATCATTGCGAAACAGGTCGTCAAGTCCGCCAGCGTGGATATTATGCCGCCGTGTACGCTCAGGCGGTCGTCCGACGCCAGGAACTCCTCGCGGAACGGCAGCCGCGTCTCAACCTCGCCCTGCTTGGCGCTCAGCAACTCCACGCCCAGCCAGCGATGATACGGCGATTGCGCTATCTTCTTCGCCAAGTCCATTTGCCGCCCTCCGGCGCTTAGTTCCCGGTAACCTTTGGGGATAGCCCTTGTGCATATCCCCCAACGGCCTATCAACGGCCTATCGCCCGCCGCCTAGGATGCCCCCTACGATACCTCGCGCACGAACTCGCGCTTGACCAGATCCCAGTCTATCTGATAGCCCAAGCCCGGCTCCGTCGGCGCATAGACCAGCCCATTGTCGTCCACCTCGATGTCGTTCACCAGCGCGTACTTGTTCGCGCCCGTGCAGGGGAACACCTCGTAGTAGTCGCAGTTGCGGATAGCCATCGTAACATGCAGGTTCGCCACATTGTTCAGCGAATTGCCGCCGTGATGTATCTCGAACTTCATATTGTACGCCTCGGCGAGATGCGCTATCTTGATGAGCGGCGTTATGCCGCCCGACACAGCCACATCCCCGCGCAGGATGTCGGTGGCGTAGCTCTGAATCCAGTGCGCCATACCATACAGCCTGCCCGGCGCGTACTCGGTGGACATTATCGGTATGTCCATCTTGGCGCGCAGCTTGACATAGCTATAGATGTCCTCCTCCACCAGCGGATCCTCATACCAGAAGAAGTCCAGCTCCTCTATCGCGCGCCCGACCCTGACCGAATCTTCGTAGCAGTACGACCACATAGAGTCCAGCATCAGCGTCATATCCGGCCCCACCGCCTCGCGCACGGCTTGGCATATCTCAATGTCCTCTTTGGGAACGCCGTGCGGGTGAATCTTATGCGCCGTCCAGCCAAGGTCCTGGAAATGCTTAGCCTCCTCCGCGTACTGCTCCGGCGTATCGTGCCAAGCCGTGCTGGAGTACGCCGGCACCTGATCCCTGCATGTCCCAATGAGCTGATGAATGGGCAGCCCTGCCACCTTGCCCTTAATATCCCACAGCGCCACATCGATCGCGCCGATGGCATTCGTCGCCGCCCTTCGGTTTTGCCGCCACATATCCCACCAAATCGCCCCGCTATCCAGCGGATTCCTCCCCACCACAACCGGCTTCAGAAACTGCATCAGCGCCGGCGCATAGTGATCCGCCCCCTGGCTAGACGACCCCAAAAAAGCGTTCCCACTCACCCCCGCATCCGTCTCCACCGTCACTATCCCCAGCAGCGTATCCCCGCCAAACCGAGTGTGCGGGTTAGTGAACCAGTCGTCGGATTTCCAGTTGAACATTGTTATCTTGATGTCGGTTACTTTCATTGCGCGTAGCCTCTCTTTCGTTGCGTGGGTTTGGTTATCTTTCGTTATACAGTGCGCGATTTGCGAACTCGCCGCGCGGCTGTCTATCTCACCGCGTTATGTTATACGCGCAAGGGAATTATTTCAAATCGCGCGAATTCGCCGCGGAGTAGCGGCGCGCGCAAGGCTTGTTATGTTGCGGGCATCGCATAGCCGCTAACGCGCCCGCTTTGCTATAATTCCCCGCGTGATGACGCCAACGCTGTCCCAATTCCCGCTATCCCGCCTAGCCTCGCTGCGCCGGACCCCGTTCTGGGCGCAAGCGGCGGCGGCGTGCGCGGTGTTTGCTATCGTGGGCGTCGCTGTCTTGGACGACTACGGCGTAATCGGGGATGAGACTGTCTATCGCAGCATCGCCATTGCCAACATCGACTACATCGCTACCAGCGACATCAACGGGCTGTCCCAACCCGATAATATCGCATATCGCTACTACGGCAGCGCTTTTGATATTCCCCTGTTGCTGGTTGAGCGCGCGCTCGGACTGCAAGACACCCGCGACATCTATCTGACGCGCCATCTGATAATGCACCTGTTCTTTATCGCGGGCGGCTTTGTCTGCGGCATGATCGCCTATCGGACGATGGGCAGCCGTTGGGTAGCGCTGCTGGCTATGCTGCTGTTCCTGCTGCATCCGCGTTTGTACGCCCACTCGTTCTTCAATGTAAAGGACGTCCCTTTCGCGGTTATGATGATAATCGCGCTATATCTGGCGCATCGCGCCTTTCGCAAAGACACGCTTGGCGCGTTCCTGCTGTGCGGGGCAGTCGTGGGCTTGGCGATAAATATGCGTCCTTTCGGGCTAATGCTGCTGCCGATGATACTGGCTATGCGCGGGCTAGATCTGTGGCAAGCGGGCAGGGGAGAGCGCAAGCGCATATTAGCGTCCGGAGGGATATTCGCGGCGGCGGCGCTGGCGACGGCATATATCATTCACCCGTACTACTGGGAGAACCCGTTGCGGTTCATTGAGGGCGTCCGAGCGCTGTCCCATCACCCCGGCCTTGTAGATAGCCTGTTTATGGGCGAGATTTACGGATCTGACGCCGTGCCGTGGACCTACATCCCGGTATGGTTTGCGATAACCGCGCCTCCGGTCGCGCTGGCGCTGGGCGCTTTGGGCGCGGCGGCGGTCTGCTGGCAAGGCATATCGCGTCCTATCCCCGCGTTGCGCGACCGCGATATTCGCTTTCGCGTCCTACTGCTGGGCTGCGTAGTATTGCCTGTGGCGGTTGCCATCATCCTGCAATTCAACATCTACAACGGCTGGCGACATATGTATTTCCTGTGGGCGCCGTTCTGCTTGCTTGCGGCGGTTGGGCTGCATACAATTGCGAACATTAATGTGGGGAGGGATATTTGGAAAGTTGGAGCGTGGTTGCCCGGCTGGATTCGCCGCGGCGGGTTGCGGCGGCCGCTTGCATATGGCGCGGCGGGCTTTGGATTGATAACCACGCTGACCGCTATGGCGGCGCTGCATCCCAATCAACAGGTTTATTTCAACCCGCTTGTGGATACCAAGACGCCCGACGCGCTTGCCAAGTATTATGATATGGATTACTTCCAACTGACGCATGGGCAAATGCTGGAGTATCTGCTTGCGCGCTACCCGGATGGCGCGCTGCGCGTTTGGCATGAAAATAAAAGCGCGCTTATCCTGCCTTCAAGCGATAGGGAGCGCATCGTTTTTCCTGAGCGCAATGAGGCGGACTTTATCTTTTACGCGGATTTCTATTATAGATATAACACGCCGGATCCGCCGATGTTGCATAGCATTCAGGAATACGGCAGCGTCATTACGCAGATCATCGCGCCGAACTCCGACGAATACATCGACCACTATCGCGCGGCATACGCTGACGCCGCCGCAAACGGGACTCTGCTCGCGCGCGCGGACTTTGACGTCTATATTCATAATGGCGAGTTGCGCTACCTCAGCGCGGATTGCGCTCCGCCGGAGCCAAACGCCAATTTTGGGATATTCCTGCACTTCTTTCCCGTGAACCGCGCCGACTTGCCCGCGGACAGGCGCGAGTTTGGCTTTGAGAACCGCGATTTCGGCGTTGCCGCCTTCTTTGACGGCAAGTGCATCAGCCAGCAGTTCTTGCCCGACTACCCGATAGCCCGCATAAGAACCGGGCAGAGCGTGAAAGGCGAACTGATATGGCGCGCGGACATTGACTTGGCGGCTCACGCCGCGGCTCAGGCGTTGTATGATGGCATCACTGCCGGGGACTACGGGCAGCCGGTGGCACGGTCGGACTTTGATGTGTATCTACGCGGCAACGGCTTGGCGTACATCAAATATCTATGCGCGGAGGGCGATACCGACGCGCGGTTCTTCCTGCACATCATTTCCGCCAATCTGGCTGACTTGCCGGCGGCCGACCGCGAGCATGGTTTTGCCAACTTTGACTTCCAATTCGCCGAACACGGCGCGCGCATAGGCGACAAGTGCGTGGCTGAGCGCGAGTTGCCTGACTATCCGATAGAGCGCATCCGCACAGGGCAGTTCGTCAGCGGCGAGGGTAGGGTATGGGGCGTAGAGTTCCCCGCGGCGCAATAGCCCATTGCCCGCCCAAACGCTTGCTTTGCTATAATTGCCGCCGTGATGCCAACGCTATCTCGACTATCCCCGCTGCGCCGCCTAGCCCCATTGCGCCGCGTCCCGTTTTGGGCGCAGGCGCTTGCGGTGTGCGCGGAGGGATAAAAGGGGGTTGATGCCAAAGAGATTGGGCAGCGAAACGGGCGGGCTTGTGTTGGGGTTGGCGCTTGCCGCCGCGGCAATGCTGCTGATGGCGTGCGCGGCTGGGGAGCAGGTTGGGCAGCCGACGGCAACGCCTGCGCGCGAGCCGGGATACACGACGCGCCAAACTGTCAATCGCAGCCTGACAATAGACAACGTTACCGTCGTTCTGGAGGCCGTTACTCACTCGGCAAGCCGCATTTCGCCAAAGTTTTCGTATTCATCCACCACGCCTGGCGTCAATCCCACGCAGCTACTCACAGGATTTTCCGTTACCCGCGCCGACGGAACTACCATATTCCCTGGCGCTGAAGGCTATCTTCTCAATTCCAGAATACCGGGCGGCGAAGGTGAACTTGTGGATATAAGCCTAGGCTCATATCTCGTTCCCGCCAATGTGTCGGGCAGCGTAACCATAGACTTGGGAACGGCGTACAAGACCGCTATGGACAATCCACCTAACGACGGCCCAACAATCGCGCCGCTGGATGCGGAGTTTTGGATTGGGGGTAGAAATTACCGCGTAGCCAAAATGATTGTCTTCCCCATAGAATTCCGCCTCTGGGTAGAACCCGTCAACGAGGCGGCTAGACAAACCGATCTAGGCAAAGCGACTTTGGTTGATAATACGGGCAATCCATACAAATACATAGGTGGCCGCACCACCTATGACAGCTTGTCGCCTAAAGGCCATCAGATGCGCCAGTTCATTTTCATTGGCATCATTCCCGAATCCAAAACATCGCTGACGCTGGACATCCAGGGCGGCGAAAACATTGTGGGGCCGTTTGTGTTTGAGGATGTGCGCGTGGTGTCGGATGAGGCGGCGGCGGGGGCGACGCCAGGGGCGGGCGGCGTGAGCGAATGACGAGGTATGTATGTGGGAAGAGAGATGATATGTCAGCGACAATGATGAACCGCGCTATGCTGATTAACCGCGCTTGGCTGGTTGCGATTGTGGCGCTGGCGCTGGGGGCGCTGGGCTTGCAGGGGTGCGCGGGCGGTGGGGCGCAGCCGACGGCAACGCCTACGCGCGAGCCGGGATACTCGACGCGCCAAACTTTCAACCGCAGTCTGACAATAGACAACGTTACCGTCGTTCTGGACGCCGTTACTCACTCGGCAAGCCGCATTTCGCCAAAGTTTTCGTATTCATCTACCACGCCTGGCGTCAATCCAACACAACTGCTCACAGGATTTTCCGTTACCCGCGCCGACGGAACTATCATATTCCCTGGCGCTGAAGGCTATCTTCTTAATTCCAGAATACCGGGCGGCGAAGGCGAACTTGTGGATATAAGCCTAGGCTCATATCTCGTTCCCGCCAATGTGTCGGGCAGCGTGGATATAGATTTGGGAACGGCGTACAAAGACCGCGCTGGGAAATTCGTCCCACGTCCAATAACCGCGCCGCTGGATACGGAGTTTTCAATTGGCGATAGAAAATATCGCGTTGCCAAAGTGGTCGTCTTTCCTATGGATTTCCGGCTTTGGATCGAGCCGGTCAATGAATCCGCTAGACGAACAGACCTAGTAGGCGATGCGACTTTGGTCGACAATACAGGCAACCCATATAAGCATATAGGCGGCTCTACATCCTTTGATAACCTTTCGCCGAAAGGACATGAATGGCGTCAAATTTTATTTAGCGGCATACTTCCAAAATCCACAACATCGCTGACGCTGGACGTCCAAGGCGGTGAAAACATTGTGGGGCCGTTTGTGTTTGAGGATGTGCGCGTCGTGTCGGATGAGGCGGCGGGAACCGCCACGCCTGCGAGATCGAGCGAATGACACATTGCGCCGAGACTTGCGCCGCTACGCCGCCGCGCTCGCCGTATGCCCAGGATGTCCGGGCGCGCCGTAGAGGGGGCAGCCGCCGCAGGACGCGCCGGGGGCGACGCCGCAGGTGGCGGGGGATTGCGTAACGGCGCTTGCGCTGGCTTGATGAGCGCGGGATTGCGCGGCGCTTGTGTGCGCGGCTTGCTGCCGCTGCTGCTTGGCGGATTCGCCGAAGAGGTCTAGGCGGAGCTGCTGGGCGCGGGGCGGGCGGTGGCCGGGGAAGCGGAGGAAGGGCCAGGCGCGCTTACGGACTACGCCCATCGCTTGCAGGTCGCGCCAGTTGTCTATGCGGTGGGCGCGCCGGTTGCGGATGATGCGCTCGGCGGAGGTGGGGCCGACGCCGGGCGCTCTGATGAGCTGCTCGCGCGTGGCGGCGTTGACGTCTAAGGGGAAGGCGTCCAGGTTTTCCACCGCTATCGCCTGCTTGGGGTCGTCTTCATGGGGCAAAAAGCCGTTGGCGTCGTAGGCGAGGCGGAGTTCGTCGTTGCCGTACTTGTACACGCGCTTGAGCCAGTCCACCTGATAGAGGCGATGCTCGCGGATCATCGGCGTTGCGGGATGCTCCTCCAGCGGCGTGTAGCGCACGGGTTGGAACGGCGCGTAATATACCCGCTTGAAGTTCCATTCGCCGTAGAGCTGATCTATGCGCTCAAAGATGTCCCAGTCGGACTCGTCCGCCGCGCCCACTACCATTTGGGTCGCCTGGCCGACGGTTACGCCCTTGCCCTGGGGATTTTGCTTTATGAGCTTGTCCACCCAGCTCATCGGGTCTAGGATGTCGCGCCGCATATCTTTCATTTTGCTTAGGCGCCGCATCATCTCTATGGTGGGCGTCTCGATGTTGACGGATAGGCGCGTGCCTAGCCGGTATGCCGCCTCGACCAGTTGGTAGTCGGTTCCGGGCATAACTTTCATATGGATGTAGCCCTTGAACCCGTGCTTGTTGCGGATTGCGTCCACGACTTTGAGCAGGCGCTCGGTGGTTTTGGAGCCGCTGCCGGCGATGCCTGAGCTGAGGAACAGCCCGTCCACCATATAGCGGCGGCGCATTTCCATGAAGGCGTTGGCGAGTTCGTCCACCTTGAAGGCGTAGCGCTTGCGGGGAACCCAGTGGCTGTTGGGGCAGTAGTGGCAGTCCATTTTGCAGAAGTCGGTGAACATCACGCGCATCAGGTTGATGAATTTGCCGTTGGGCATAGCGGCTTTGTACACGCCGGGCGCGGGATTGCGGCGGGCGGATGTGTATGGCGCGGGCGTGGTTCTGCCCGGCGCCGGGCGCGACAGGATGTCGTCGCTCGCCATGCCGCTTAGGATGTGCAGTTTCTCGAAGGTGTCGGGGGTGTGTCTGATTAGCATCGTCGCCTCCGCGTGATAGAACTTTTCTTGCGAACAATAATTCTATAGGCGGGAATGGCGGGATGTCAAGGGTAAATCGGGGGGAATTGGGGGATTGGGATGGATGGCAAGATGGCGGGCGCGAAGTTTGGCTTGCCCATTTCCCTTAGCCAATACTGCTAGACAGCGCGATTAGGCAACTTGCCGCAACCGCGTGTCCCAGCGGTCGCGCAGCCAGTCGCCTATGAAGTTGAAGGCGAGCACGGTTAGGAATATCGCCATGCCGGGGAAGAAGGCTACCCACCATGAGTTGGATAGGTAGGCGCGGCCGTCGGATACCATTGAGCCCCACGCGGGCGTTGGCGGCGGCACGCCGGCGCCTAGGTAGCCTAGGATGGATTCGGCTAGGATTATGCCGCCGACCTGCAGCGTGGTCGCCACTACGAGCGTGTTCATCACGCCGGGCAGGATGTGGCGCAGCAGGATTCGCAGCGTGGACGCGCCGGATACTTTCGCCAAGGCGACGTAGTCCAGCGTCTTGAGCTGCAGCGTCTGGCCGCGCACAAGCCGCGTGATTTCGGGCCAACTGGCAAGCGCCAAGACGCCTACGATGACGATGTATTTTTGGCCCGCGACTACCACAATGACCAGCGCCAAGAGCAGGTAGGGTATGGCGGTGGCGATGTCGGTGAGGCGCATTATGATTTCGTCGGTGAACCTGCCGAAGTAGCCCGCCGTCAAGCCGAGCGTTACGCCCACGAGCATCCCCAGCGTGAGGCTGACGGCGGCGAGGGTGAGCGATACGCGCGCGCCGTGGATGATGCGAGTCAGCACATCGCGGCCGAGGGCGTCCGCGCCGAGTATGTATTCGGCGCCGCGGCTGCATACGGCGGCGAGGTAGGGCTTTTCGTCGGGCGCGCATTGCCGATACCAGAACGGCGCGGCGGTGCGGTCGCGCAGGTCTTGCAGGTTGGGCTTGCTGGGGGATATGGCGTCGGCGAATAGCGCGCCCGCCACAAGCGAGCCGATGATGAGCAGGGGGATGAGCGGCCAGCGGCGCAGCACATAGCGCGTCTTGCGCCACAGGCTTGGCTGCGCGCGGCGCTCGATGTCGGCGAGCGCGGGATGGCCGGGCGCGGCGCGGCGGCGCGGGGGAAACGGCAGCCGGTTAGCGATGGCGGTTAGCAATGGGTTTGTTCCTGGCGATGGGGCAAACGATAAGGGCGGGGTTGATCCCGCCCGGTGTGGTTGCGCGTTATTGCAGATTGCCGCCCGCCATTCATTTATTTGTCCCAGTGACTCCGGATTACGGGCTTGTAAAAGAGACGATTTTGGTCGCCAATCTGTCCCTCAATGTTCGCGCGGATCTGTTGCAACTTGCGGTCAACATCGGCGTTTGCGTCTTTGACGTAATTGGGAAAGGCGGCGGCTATCTTTTCTTTGACGGCAACATCAACGATTGCCTCAAAGGTATCGGGATGGACTAGGTGGAGTAGCGCATCCCTCATCAGAATTGGGCTGAAGTCTTTTGCGAAGTCGTTGAACGCCCAAGGATCTATGAGCATTTCGGCGCGATCGCTGTCGCTCCGCTCTTTCCATTGCTTGGCGAATTCAATGAGAAAGCTTACAGAGATACGCACTTGGCCCCTGCCGGCGTCGAAGCTTGCTACTCTGTATGAAAGAGTATCTTTAAGATTGGCGGGAATCTCAGATTGATTAGACCGCTCAAGTAGTCGGTTGATGTTGTTTGTTTTCGTATCGTATCCCGCAGAGGACGCGATGTAATAGACATACAGCGCCTCTGCCATTAGTTGGCATATCTCAGGCGGGCTTTGGATTTCCGCCAATTGCCGGCGCAAACTTTCCACGAATATGCCTGCGCCCGTGTTGTCTATCACACTGCGAACTTGCTCAAGCCGCGCGCTTGACCATATCGGCTTGCCGGGGGTGAAGAGCGAGCCGTCGGATTGCAAGGCGTGGTGAATCCACCGCGAGGCGGCGGCGTACACATTGTCCGCGCCATTGCCGGCGAGTCTGCTGCCCATTGGCTCGCTCTCTTTATGTAGATGCTTGTTGTGGATGCGGGGAATTCGGATGCGCCGCCATCGCGTTTAGGTGGTGAACAGCACCGGGTTCCTCAGCGGCGGGGCTATTTCTTGTTCGGTGAGCGCGTATGCCTCTTTTTTGTAGATTTGGATGCGGTGGGAGCCGAAGTCGGTGATGTAGAGGCGGCTTTCGTCGTCCACGCGCACGGTGAGCGGGGCGCGCAGGCGCTTGGTCGCCTCCAAGTCGGCCATTTCGCGCAGGCGCAGGGTTACCGGGTTCGCCAAGATGTACTCGCGGGCGGAGCGCGATAGGTTGGCGTCGCCTATGAACTGCTCTACAAAGCGGCCCTCGGCGTCAAAGAGCTGCACGCGGTCGTTGCCCCAGTCGGCGACGTAAACGTCGCCGTCCTTGTCCACGGCGACGCTTGTGGGGCGGTCGAGCTCGCCCTTGCCCTTGCCCGCGCCGCCTATGCTCATCAGGAAATCGCCGTCCGCCGAGAATTTCTGTGCGCGGTCGTTGCGCCAGTCGGCGACGTAGACGTCGCCGGAGTCGTCCACGGCGACGCCCCAAGGCATATTCAGCTCGCCATCGCCGCAGCCTTGCTCGCCGAACTGCGATATGAACTCGCCATCGCGGGTGTATTTCTGGACGCGGTGGTTCATCGTGTCGGACAGCACTATGTTGCCGTCGGGGTCAAAGGTTATGCCGGCGGGCCGGTTGAACTGGCCGGCGTCATCGCCCTCTTCGCCCCAGCGGGTTATTTCGTTGCCGTCTTTGTCCATCACGAACACTTTGTTGTGCGCCTCGTCGGATATGTACAGCCGCTCATCTTCGTCGCAGAGGAGGCCGGAGGGCCATTGGAATGTGCCGCCGCCGATTGTGCCTAGGTTGTCGTCCGCCCAGTTGATTCGGCGCACGTCGGTGCCGAGGCCGCCGCGGCAGAGGATGTAGATGCGCTCTTCTTTGCCGAATGCGATGTCCACCGCGTTGGATGTGACGCGGCGCATTCCGAGCGTCATGTAGTAGGGAAAGCCTGACCTTAGCAAGCCGTAGGGTTTGCTCATAATCGCACCTCGCTGGCGTTGGATATTAAGCCGTTGGATGTTAAGCCGCCGGCGGATGGGCGGCGCAGCGCATTAGGGGGCGCATTGCCCGCGCCGTCCGCCGGCGGTTGGTTAGTCTGCCGTCAGTTGTTCGCCGTCAGTTCGCCGCCTTGCGCGCGGCTACTTGAACGGGGTTATCTGCTCGTAAGAGCCGTTGACGATGTCGGGCGCGTCAATGCCCATCCACTGCTCAAGCAGGGTAGCGTAGATGCCGCGGAAGTCAATGGTGTGTTCCAGGTCTTCGCCCTTAGCCCACTTGTCGGAGCTGAGCGAGGGGTATTCGGAGTATAGGCCGCCATTGACGGGTTCGCCGATGATGAACGCGCCGCCGCCGCTGCCGTGGTCGGTGCCGCTGCCGTTGTCTTTGATGCGCCGCCCGAACTCGGTGAACACATACATCACCACGTTGTCCGCGGCGTCGTGTTCGTTGAGGTCGTCGAAGAAGTCGCGGATTGCGCTGGACAGGTCTTGCAGCAGCTTGGGATGGGTCGGGTTTTCGTTGGCGTGGGTGTCGTAGCCGCCGTGGCTTGTGTAGAAGATGCGCGTGCCTAGCCCGGCGGTGTGGACGCGGGCGATGTCGCGCAGGCTCTTGGCTATGCCGGAGTCGCCGTATTCCACATCGGAGGAGTATTGCGAGGGGGCGACTTTGAGCCGGTCAGCGCCGCGCAGGACGTCCATGCCGGTGCGGGACAGGTATTCCATCACGGGGCCCGTGCCGATAGCCTGGGCGTACATATCCTTGAAGATTTGCAGCGCCTGGTCGCGCTGTTCGTCTTCGCCGATGCCGGTCATCAGGCCGTAGTTGTCCAGGTCGTTGACGGATGTGACGGGGACGCCGGGAACCGCCATAGCGCGGGGCAAGCCCAAGCCGAAGTTGATGCCGGTGAGCTCATCCTCGCCCTTGGGGTCGAGTTCGCGCAGCGCCTTGCCGACCCAGCCCTCGGTTACGACCTTGTCGGGTTCGCAGGTGTGCCAGATGTCCATGCCGCGGAAGTGGGAGCGATTGGAGTTGGGGTAGCCAATGCCCTGCACAATCGCCACTTTGCCCTCGTCAAACATATCCTTGACGGGCCTGAAGTTGGGGTTGAACGCGAGGTCGTCGTTAATCGGCAGGACGTCTTCGCGCTCGATTCGCACAAGCTTGCGGTTGTCGTAGTAGGTGGGGCTGTTGTAGGGGATGAGGGTGTGCATAAAGTCGTTGCCGCCCGACAGTTGCACTATGACCAGGACGGGGTCTTTTCCGTTGCCATTCGTCGGCATCTGCGCGCCTCCTTTTTGGGCTACTGAGCTGACTGATGTTTGCTGATGATTGTGGTTGCGTTTGTGATTTTCCCGCGTTGTGAGTTGTGATTTACTACCGCGTTGATTGGCGCTGCCGCGCGGCGTATGTCGTATGCAATGAGTTGCGCCACGCGGTTGGTTTGTTGATAGCGCAAGATGATAGCGCAAGTTAGGGTTACGCGAACTGATACTCGCGGGTGGATACGATGAGCTGCAGCATCCTGCCGATGTGGGTGGCGCTTTCGGTGGCGGCTTGGTCGCTGTCAAAGCGCAGATTGCCGGCGGCGGATGCGTAGCGCAACAGGCCGGCTTTGGTGTCGTCGCCGACTTCGACGTAGCCCGCGAGCTCAAGCGCCGTGTCCACGAATTCGTGGGGGGAGAGCTCGCCGCCCTGCGCGCCCATCCGGTCTATGATGGCGCGGATGCCGGGCTTGGACATATCGTTGAGCTGGTTGACGGCGAAGTTGATGCGCTCGTTGAGCGTGCCGCCGTCTATCCATTCGTGGCCCGTGTGCCAGCCCTCCACGGTGGGCGGGTTCATAAGCTGCTGCCCCATAACGGCGGTGGCGGATCCGAGCGTGCCGATGCCCTCTTTGGGGTCGGGGAACTTGTATGTGCCGACGAGTTTAATCGCGCCCGCCACGAGTTCGGCGGGGCTTTTGACTTTCTTGAACCGCGCCTCTTTGAAGAAGTCGGAGTTGAACAGCGCCCGCAGGATGGGGCGTATCTCGCCGTCATGCTCGAAGTAGGCGGCGGTTAGGGTTTCTATGGCTTGGGGATCGCGCGGCGGCTCAAGTTCCCACGCGGGGACTTGCGGCTCGTCGGCGACGAAGAAGTTGTAGAGATGGCGGCAGACAAACGCGGCTGTGGCGGGCTGCTTGACGATGATGTCAATGATGTCCTCGCCGTTGAAGTTGCCGGTTTCGCCCAGGAATGTCTTTTGGGATTCGTCGTGGTCTTCGGGGATGTACTTGAACTCGGCGTCGTAGCTGCCGAATGGGTAGAGCGGTATGGGCTGGGTGAAAGTCCAGCCGGTAAAGGCGAGGGATGCGTTCTTGATGTCCTCTTCGGTGTAGTGGCCTACGCCCATAGAGAACAGCTCCAGCAGTTCGCGGCCCCAGTTTTCGTTTGGCTCGCCCTTGTGGTTTTCGCAGTTGTCCAGCCAGTAGTTCATCGCGGGATCTTTGGCGAGCGCCACGAGCAGGGTTCGGATGTCGGTCATGCCGACTTCGCGGAACGTCTCTATCTGCTGCACGATGGAGGGGACATGCTCGCCCTTGTACCATGCGGTAGCGAATACCTGATGCCAGAGCAGCGCCATCTTCTCTTCCAGCGGGCGCTCGGAGTTGACCATGCGGTAGATCCAGCGGCCGGTGTGGGCGGGCAGGGAGTCGGTGTAGCTGAGCTCAAGGTTGTAGCGTTTCCAGACGTCCTCTTCCATTTCGCCGAACCGCTCCGGGGTCAGCAGGTCTTCCACCACCGCCTCGTAGCCTTTGGCGGCGAGGGCGTCCAGTTCGGCGCGGGTGGCGCCAAAGCCGGCGCGGCGCATCAGGTGGGCTATTTGGGCAACATCGTTTGCCATACTCACTTTCCTCCTTGGGTTTCTATGGCTTGGGTGTCTTTTGTAATCTTGGATTGGATAAGTTGGCTATCCTATGGGTATCGTTAGGTTGACTTGAAAGCGGATGCGACAAGCGCGTATCACGCTGGGTTTCGCATCAAAACCTTTCTATTATACACTATCGCTCTCAGTTGCCGTATTTTACCTTAACAAGCGCAATTCTTACAACATCAATCGCCAAGTAGATTTTCGCAAGCCAATCGCGCGGCGCGGGCTTTCGGCTGCGGGCTATCGTTGCTATAATGCCGCCGAAAGCGAAATCCCGATAATTCCCGCATAACCCATCCGCATAACCCCCGGCGAAAGGAGCGATTCCTATGTCTAGCATGCAAGGGCTGGTTCAGACGGTATTGGGCGCGGTGGAGCCGTCGGAGCTGGGCGTTACGACTACGCATGAGCATCTGTACATAGACTTTTCGTTTATGTTCAAGCCGCCGGACGACGGGGCGGACGCGGGTATGGCGGACGCGCCGCTGACGCTGGAGAATATGGGGTGGATACGGCATAACCATTACAGCAACCGCGCGAACTTGGAGTTGATGGATGTGGACGCGGCGATAGCGGAGGCGGCGCGCTACCGCGATGCGGGCGGCGGCGCGATTGTGGACGCAACGACTATCGGGATAGGGCGCAATCCGCGAGCGCTGGCGGGCATAGCGCAGCATGCGGGCGTAAATGTGGTTATGGGCGCGGGCTACTATGTGGACGCCGTGCATCCGCCGGATATGGATGCGCGGGACGCCGACGACCTGGCGCGCGTGATTGTGGGGGACATCACTGAGGGGGCGGACGGCAGCGGCATCAAGGCGGGGATAATCGGGGAGGTGGGCTGCACATGGCCGCTGACGCCGAATGAGCGCAAGTCGCTGCGGGCGTCGGCGCTGGCGCAGCGCGAGACGGGCGCGGCGATACTGATACATCCGGGGCGGCATCCGGACGCGCCAAGCGAGATACTGGATGAGCTGGCGGCGGCGGACGCGGACATCGGCCGCGTGATTATGGGGCATCTGGATCGCACGATATTTGACCTGGACAGCATACTCAGTGTTGCGGCGAGCGGCTGCTATCTGGAGTGGGATCTGTTTGGGAACGAGTCGTCGTACTATCCGCTGGCGGACATTGATATGCCGAGCGACGCTCAGCGGCTTGACATCATCAAGCGCGTTGTTGACGCGGGCTATGGCGCGCGGGTGGTTATCGGGCAGGACATCTGCACGAACCACCGGCTGGCGCGCTACGGCGGGCATGGGTATGGGCATATCGCGGCGAACATCGTGCCGCGGATGCGGCGCAAGGGCTTTTCGGACGCCGACGCGCGGGCAATCACGATTGACAATCCGGCGCGGATATTGGCGTTTGCCTAGGCGGGCGCGGCAATGCCGGGCTGCTTGGCGCTTGCCTAGACAATCGCGCAAATGCCGGACTTGGCATTCGCCTAGACCAGGACGCCAAAGCCGGATTTTGTGCATATCTCGATGCGGTTGCCCTCGGTGTCGGATATGAAGAACACGCGCTGGCCGTCGTTGCGGACGCCGATTTCGGGGCTTTCTATCTTGACGCCCTTTGCCTTGAGGATTTCGTAGGCGGTATCAATGTCTTCTACCTCGAATGCGCCGTGGTGGGATGGGTGGGATATGCCGTCGGCGTTCTCTATGAGGTGAACCATCGTGCCGCTGGGGAGCTGCAGCCAGATGATATGCTCGCCGTTCACGGCGCTGGGGATCTGCTTGACGCCAAGCACATCCACCCAAAAGCGGGTGGCGCGCTCTTTGTCAATGACGTTGTAGGTGAGGTGGTTGACTTTGGATAGCCTGACCGCGGGATCTGCGAGAACCATAGTTGCCTCTCCTCTCTCCTATATTGTTTATTGTTTGGTTGAAACGCCGCGCGCCTAATCCAGTTCGCGCACCTAATCTAATCCGCGCGGCGGATGCGTGGGTTAATACTTAGCGGCATTGTAGCACACTTGCGGGCGGATTACCGACGGGGGGTGTTCGCGCCAGTCTAGGATGTATTGGCGCTGTTGGCGGGTTTCGGGGGATTGGCGGTAGGCGGATGTGGCGCAGTTTTGCCATAGGTCGGCCAGGGCGGCTAGGGCGGGTTCGCCGGGGGCGCCGTGGCGGGCGAGGTAGCAGCCGACGGCTGTGCCGGTTCTGCCGACGCCGGCGTAGCAATGGATGTAGATTACATCGCCGCGTTGCAAGCCGGCGTCTATGGCGTCTAGGATGGCGGTCATGTGGGCGTGGGATTGGGGGACGCTTAGGTCTTGGATGGGGAAACGGGTATGCGTGGAGCCGTCGGGTAGCAGGTGGGCGTAGGGGAGTTGTTCGCCGGGCTGGGTTAGGTCTATGTATGCGTTGACGCCGGCGGCGGCTAGGCGGGCGAGTTTGTCGCGGGTGGAGGCGTCGTCAAAGGCGGCGGGGTATTGGCCGGCGAGCAGTTTGCCGGGGATTACCCAGTAGCTGGCGGGGAATGGCGTTGCGTGGGGCGTTGCGGTTTTCATAGCATCCCTCTTTCTATTAGCGGCTTTCTGACGGGCGGGCGTATGAATGATACGCGATTTAGGGCTGACGCCTGACATATGGCGGCGCGTTAGGGTACAATGCGGTTTGCAAAATTTAAGGGAGGCATTGGATTTATGGCAGTGATTGAAAAGCGGATAGCGGAGTTGGGGATTAGCCTGCCGGATAGCCCGCAGCCTATCGCCAACTATGTGCCGACGGTTCGGACGGGGAACCTGCTGTTCGTGGCGGGACTTGGGCCGGCGGCGCGGCCGGACGGCAGCGTTCCCAATGGCAAGGTGGGCAGGGATCTGACGCAGGAAGAGGGGTATGAGGCGGCGCGGCTGGTCGGGATCAATCTGCTGGCGCGGCTGAAGAGCAGCTTGGGGGATTTGGACCGCGTGGTTCGGGTGGTCAAGCTGCTGTCTATGGTGAACTGCGCGCCGGAGTTCACGCAGCAGCCGGCGGTCGCCAACGGCTGCTCGGACTTGCTGGTGGAGGTGTTCGGGGAGCGCGGCCGGCATGCGCGGTCGGCGGTGGGGATGGCGTCGCTGCCGAATGACATTCCGGTTGAGATCGAGATGATCGTGGAGGTGCGCGACTAGCCGCCGCGCTCTGACAGGGATGTCAGCAGCAGGTAGATGACTACGGGCAGGATTAGGATCCACAGCATTAGGCGCGGCGGGATGCGCTTGAGCAGGTTCAGCAGGTTCATCATTTCGGCAGCCTTTCCGTGTTGTCGTTCCGGTTCTTGTCCTAGCAATCATAGCAGATCCTGGGCATATCGCTGACGCCCTCTCATATCCTCTTATATCTGCCGCAATATCTATCGCCGACGAAATCGCCGCGTATCCGTCGCATCCGCAATCACCAATCATATCAGCGCAATCACGGCGGGCTAATCGTAGCGCCGATGTTCGCGGCGGCGTTGGTTCATTATAGCATAGGATAACAAGCGGCGCGCGGCAAGGCGGGCAAATGGGATACAGACTGATAGCGCTTGACATAGACGGGACGATAGGCGGCATAGGGACGCCGATAGCGCGGCGCACGCGGCGGGCGGTTGCGGCGGCGCGGGACGCCGGAGCGGTGGTAACGCTGGTAACGGGGCGGACATTCGGGTCGGCGGCGCGAAGTGGCGCGGATCTTGAGATAGACGCGCCGATTTCGTCGGCGCAGGGCGCGTATATCGCCAATCCTGTTAGCGGCAAGACGCTGCGGCATTGCCCGCTGAGCGAGGGGATGGCGCTGGCGGCGTTGGACGCGCTTGAGGCGCAAGCGGTCGCCGCGGATATGCTTGTGGTGGGATACCACGCGGGCGGGATATATGTGAACCGGCCGGACGAGTGGGCTACGGCGTATGGAGAGCGCAATGGTATGGCTGTCGAAGTCGTGGGGGATTTGCGGCGGGTAGCGGCGGCTGAGTTGACGCGCATCGTGGTTGTGGGCGAGGGAAATGAGGCGGGCATAGCGGCGCTGGAGGCGGGGATGCGGGCGCGGGTTGGGGCGGACGAGTTGTGCGTAACGCGGTCGCTGCCGCATTTCTGCGAGATACTGCATCCGGACGGGGGCAAGGATAGCGCGCTGGCGTTTTTGTGCGGGCATTTCGGGATAGCGCGCGGCGAGGTCGCGGCATTCGGCAACGGGTACAACGATGTGCCGATGCTGCGCTGGGCGGGCTTGGGGATAGCGGTGGGGGACGCCGTGCCGGAGGCGCTGGCGGCTGCCGACAGGGTAGCGCCCAACTTTGCGGACAACGGCGTGGCGCGCGTATTGGAAGAGCTGCTGGCGGACGGCTTGATAGGGTGAGGGAGCAAGGCAATGGCGTCTAATACGGCATCCAAGCCTAGCGCCGTGATAGCGGTTTTGGGCAGCGTGAATATGGACTTGGTGGCGCGGGTTGGGCGCATGCCGCAAGAGGGCGAGACGCTGGCGGGGGAGTCGTTTTTCACGGCGCCGGGCGGCAAGGGCGCGAACCAGGCGGTGGCGGCGGCAAGGCTGGGCGCGCGGGTTCGGATGGCGGGCAGGGTAGGCGCGGACGGGTTCGGGCGGGAGTTGCTTGCCGGGCTTGCCGCCAACGGGGTTGATGTTGATGGAATTGGCGTTGATAGCGAACTGCCGACGGGCGTGGCTATGATTATGGTTGACGCGGCGGGGCAGAATAGCATCGTTGCGGTGTATGGCGCGAATATGGCTTGCGGGGATGCCGAGTTGGATGCCGTCAAGCGCGCTCTGCGTGGGGCTGACGCGCTGATGCTGCAGCTGGAAATTCCGGCGGATGTTTCGCTTGCGGCGGCGCGATACGCTCGCGGCGTGGGCGCGCGGGTGATATGGGATCCGGCGCCGGCGGGGCAGATGCCCGCGCAGGGTTTCGGCGCGGCGGATGTTATCACGCCGAACCGGATAGAGGCGGAGGCGCTGACGGGGATAGCGGTGGTGGACAGGGCGTCGGCGCTTGCGGCGGCGGAGGCGCTGGTGGCAAAGGGCGCGGGCGCGGCGGTGGTGAAGTTGGGCGAGCAGGGCGCGGTTGCGGCAACGGCGTCGGGCGCGACGCATTTCGCGCCGCCGTTTGCGGTGAACGCGATTGACAGCGTAGCGGCGGGCGACGCATTCGGCGCGGGGCTGGCGGTGGCGCTGGCGGAGGGGCAGACGCTTGAGGCGGCGCTGCGGTTCGGGTCGGCGGCGGGCGCGCTGGCCGTGACCAAGCGCGGGGCGCAGGACGCTATGCCCGCAAGGGCGGCGGTGGATGCGCTGATGCGGGGATAGCGGCGGGGGCGCGTCATCGTCATCCTAGGGCTACCACGCGGTCGGCGTCCATTAGCGCCAGCATCTGCTCGTTGATGCGGCGGACTATGCCGGGGCCTCTGTATATGAGGGCGGTTAGGATTTGGACGGTGGTGGCGCCGGCGTCAATGGCGGCAAGCGCGTCTTGGCCGCTGAATATGCCGCCGCAGGCGTTGATGGCGATGCTATCGCCCACTTCGGCGCGGATGTCGGCTACCATTTGTATCATATCGGCGAATACGGGCTTGCCGCTGAGGCCGCCGGTTCCCACGGCGAGCCTGCTTTCGCGGATGGGCCAGGTGTTGGATACGGTGAGCGCGTCCGCGCCGCGCTCTACGCAGACGCGGGCTAGGGCTAGGACGTTTTCTTTCTGCTCGCCGCCGGTTGAGGGCAGGTCAAGGTAGGGCGGCAGCTTGACGAACAAGGGCTTGCGGCGGTCGCGGTTGAGCAGGTCAAGCAGGCTTGCCAGCGCGTCGGGCTGCTGGAAGACGCGCAGTCCGAGCGTGTTGGGGGAGCTGATGTTGAGCTCAATGGCGGCGGCGAGCGGCTCAAGGCGGGCGTGGCAGCGGGCGATTTCGTCGGGGGTTACGCCGGATACGCTGGCGACGATGGGGGCGTCGCCGAGGTGGGGCTGGGCGCGCTCAAGCTGCAGGGCGGCGTGTTCCAAGCCCTTGCTGGGGAATCCGAGCGAGTTGGCGAGGGCGTCGTCTTGGGGGTAGCGCACGATGCGCGGGGAGGGATTGCCGGGGCGCGGGGATTCGGTGATTGTGCCGCAGGTGATGTAGCCAAAGCCGATGTCGGATAGGGCGGGCAGGATCTCGCAGTCTTTGTCGTAGCCTGCGGCTATGCCTACGGGGTTTCGCAGTGGGATGCCGGCGAGGTTGACGCCGAGGCGGGCGTTGTCGGTTCGCAGCAGCGGGGAGGCGGCGCGCCATAGGGGGCGCTGTTTGAGGGCGAAGTGGGCTGCGGCTTGGGCGGTTTCGGGGGGCAGGTTGAAGAGTAGGGGCTTGATGAGGGTTTTGTAGGCGGTAGGGTTGATGATGAGCAAGATGGGTGACCTCGTGTGTGGAGTGTTGGGGGTGTGTAGGATTATAGCACGCACGGGGGCCAAGTGGGGGTACAAGGGCAGAGGGACGCCCTATTTTTTGTACAAAGGTAGCAAGGAATTTTTGGAGGCGGCTTGCGCCGCGGTTTTGCGGGGGTTAGGGGCTGCGGGATTTGGGGGGATGGTTGTCCTCAGGGGCCGCGTCAGGGTTTTCCGGGTGGAGGCGGCTTTGGATTATGGCTTGGCGTTTTTGGAAGTTCGCCTCGGCTGTGATGGCGTCGTAGATTTGTTCGTGGGTCAAATCCTCTTTTGGGACACCGGCGGTGGCGTGGTGGTTTTCCAAGGCGGTGTCTAGGTCGACTTGGGGGTGGCGGGCTAGGGCGTTGGCGACGGCGGTGGCGCCGCGGTCGGTGGATGGCGGCGTGGTTGCGCCGGTGGACGCATCGGAGTCGTCGTTCTTGTCGTTACCCTTATCGGCGGCGGCTGTGTTGTTGCCGTTGGCGGGGCTGTTGTAGTCGTGGGCGGCGGCTTTGTCTGCATCCGCTTTCTTGGCGTCTTTTTTGGCGCGCTTGGCGGCTTTGGCGGCGTTTTTTGCTTGGCGCTGTTCGTTTTCGCGGTTGATTTGTTCGAATAGGGCTAGGATTTCCGCCTCTTGCTCTGGGGTGAGCTGGGCGGCGGCTTGGCGCTCGGCGCGGCGGCGTTCCGCCTCTTGGCGCTGTTTCTCGTCTAGGTCGCGGTAGTATTCGGCTATGTCGTCGGGGGTTATGTGTTCCCAAGGGATGTCCGCGCCGCGCCAGATGAGGTGCTTGATTGCCCATAGGCGGTGCGTCTGGGTGTAGGGGTCTTCTATGATGTTGTTCCAGCGGTCGTGCTTGGGGTTGTGTATGACATAGCGCAGGAAGGGGACTATGTCTAGGCAGTCGTTGGTTATGTCGCGGATCTCATCGGATAGGCGCGATTGGAGCATCCGCTCTTCCAAGTAGGAAGTTTTGAAGCCGCAGTCGGGGTGTCGGCTGCCGGCGCCGCGCTTGAGCATTTCTTGGGCGGCGGATATTTGGTGGTGCGGGCGGACTCGGGTTGCCTTTTGGTATCTGCGCTCGGCTTTGTTGGCGCTTTCAAAGACGTAGGGCGGGTGCAGGAATTCGTTTAGGGCTGCGGCTAGGTCTCGGCAGTCGTTGGTTTGTTGGCGGATGAGACGGCCGATGTCCCAGTTGATGATTTCTTTCATAGTCAATTTGGGCTTTTTGGGCTTGGGCGCGTCTTCGTCGGTGACAGGGGCGATGCGGTATGCGGCGCCGGGCATGTCTTCGGGGCGGTGGCCGCCCATTGCCGAAAGTTCTATGGCGGCTTGTTGGCGGTGGCAGTGTTTGGCGTCGGGGTATTCGCCTTGGACGGTGTCGTATAGGAATTGGGCTATATCAGCGCCGTCGTTGGTGATTTGGTTGACGAACCTGGCGAGGTTTTGGCGCACGAGTTCTTGTTCGGATAGCGCCTCTGACCGCGTTATGGGTTCGGGGGTTGCGGTTGCGATTGTCATGTTGGGTTGCCTCCAAGCCTCCCCGCCGCCGGGGCCCTACTTTTTTAGAAAAAAGTAGCAAAAAACTTTTGAGTGGGTTATTGATAATTTGTTCGTATTAAGAATAGCGGGGGTGTTGGGCGCGTGTCAAGGGGAATTTTGGGGAACGGGAAAATTTCGGTGGGGAGCAGGAATTGGGGGCTGCGGCGGCATAGCGGGTATATTACATTCGGTTGGGGATATGTTGCGATAAAGATTTATTTATGGCGATTGGTTTGGAGGTTTTCGTAGATTTGGGGTTGTATGTGGGTTGGTTTGGCTTTACAATGGATGCTGTTTTGGCGCGGTAGCGCAACAAGGGCAAGGGGAGAGTTGGCGGGCAGGCAAGCAAGGCGGGATGCGGGTTATGCGGGATGGAGGTTAGTTATGGATAGGCGGGCTGTTAGGGTTGTGGCGGGGGTTGCGCTGGGGGTTGTGATGGGCTTAGTGGCGGTTTCGCTGCTGATGACGGGGGCCGGCGGAGCGAGGGCGTTTGACGCAATCGGTGGCGGTGTTAGTGGCGCGCCGATTGCCGATCGGTATGAGCAGGTTTGCGCGGGTGGGACGGCTGTGCCGAATCCGGGGGATAACGCGGGGCTGGTTAGGGATTGCGCGGCGCTGCTTGTGTTGCGGGATGCGCTTGTGGGGGATCAGGCGGCGGCTGGCGGCGAAGGGGATCTGGATTGGTCGGCTAGTCGGCGGATTCATTCGTGGGAGGGGGTTGGGATTACGCTGGTGGATGACGGGGCGGCGTATCGCGTGACGGAGGTGGGGCTTAGCAATAAGCGGTTGACGGGGTTCATACACTCGGAGATTCATAAGGTTGCGCGGCTGGAGGAGGTGTCTCTCAATGGCAATCAGTTGACGGGGGGGATACCGCGGGAGATTGGGGATCTTGGCAATCTGGTTACGCTTAATCTGAGCAATAACCAGCTGACGGGGGCTATTCCGGCGGAGTTGGGCAGGCTTGTGAATTTGCGGACGCTTTTGCTGCATAACAACCGGCTGACGGGGGCGCTGCCGGCGGAGTTGGGCAATCTGACTAATCTGGCGCTGATGGGTTTCGGGCGCAATGAGTTTTCGGGGTGCATTCCGGTTTCGCTGCGGGATATTCTGCATACGTGGGATGTGACCGATATTGGGCTGGCGTTCTGCGATGTGGCTACGGCTACGGCTGGGTTGGACGCTACGGCAACGGCGGCGGCGGTGGCGAGCGCCACTGCCGAGGCGGCGCCGGCTACGGCTACGCCGACGGCTACTTCGGAGGCGAATAGGACGGGGACGGTTACGCCGACGCCGACTTCGGACGCGGCGGGGACGGCGGCTACGCCGACGGCTACGGCTACGCGCGTTCCAACGGCTACGGCTACGCGGACGCCGGTACCGACGGCTACTAGGGTTCCGGCGTCCGGGGATGTTGTAGAGCGGCTGATTGCGCTGGAGCGGCAGGTTGCGGCGCTGGCGAGCAGGGTTGCGGCGCTGGAGGCGAGGTCTCAGGGCGGCGTTGCGACGGCTACGCCGGTTGGGCATAACTGTGTGAGGGAGGTTCCGGAGGGCGCGTGGTTCGGCGGGACTTGGGCGGCGGGCTGCGTTACTTCGCATCCGCCGGCGTCCAATCCGGGCGGGGTTTATTACGCGCGGTTTTACACATTCACGCTGGCGGCGGCGGCGGATGTGACTATCACGCTGTCGTCGGACGACGCAGCGCCGCATTTGCTGCTGCTGCGCGGGACGGGCAGAGGCGGCGCGATTGTGCGGGAGGCGAGTCCGGTTAGCGTGGATCCGGCTACCGACGAGATCGCGATATTGGATACGATTGCGATAACGGCGAGCTTGGCGGCGGGGAGTTATACGATCGAGTCAACGACGTATTACGCGGGGAAGACGGGGGATTTCAGGCTTAGCCTGGCAGTGGGGGATTAGCGGCAAGGGCGCGGCGGGCGTTCTCAAGGCGGGGGCTGTTCGGGATGCGGACGGCGCATCCGGGGGCGCAATTTACGGGGCGCTCGTAAATCAGGGGAAAATTGCATTGCGCGGCGTGGGCGCAGTGTAGATAATAGGAAATCCAAAATGATAAGCGCCGCCTTATATGAGGGCGGCTATGGAGGCAAGCATGTACAGGGTCAAGGGAAAGCGAGCGGTCAGGATAACGATGGGGATAACGCTGGCGGGTCTGATGCTGGCGGTGGCGGTTTCGCTGCTGATGGCGGGGGCTGACGGCGCGAGGGCGTTTGACGCGGGGGCTGCCGCGGCTGACGGCGAGTTGTACGCCAATCAGGTTGGGGCGTCGGAGTGCGTGAGCGGGGGCGCGGTGCCTAGCAGCAACACGGCGCTGGCGGCTGACTGCGCCATTCTGCTGGCGGCGAAGTCCACGATTGAGGGGACTTCGGGCAGCCTGAACTGGGCGAGCAACAGGAACATCCGGCAGTGGGAGGGCGTGGTATCGGGCAGCGGCAGGGTGACTACCCTGGACTTGGACAGGAAAAACCTGGGCGGCACGGTACCGGCGTCGCTGGGCAGTCTTGACAAGCTGCAGGATATAGATTTCGCCTACAACAATCTGACGGGATCTATACCGAAGGAGCTGGGCAATCTCAGCGAGCTCTGGTCAATACATTTCGGCGATAACGCTCTGACGGGATCTATACCGGCCGAGCTGGGCAACCTGGGGGCGCTCACGGAGTTGTCTCTCTGGGATAACCAGTTGTCGGGGTCGATACCGGCTAAGCTGGGCGACCTTTCCAGGCTCGACATCGCGTATTTCCAATTCAACCGGCTGTCGGGGGAGATACCCTCGGAGTTTGGCGATCTGGATAAGCTGGATGAGTTGAATCTCTCCAACAACCGGCTGACGGGGGAGATACCCTCGGAGTTGGGGGATATGGATGAGATCACGACTTTGCAGCTTAACAACAACCGATTGTCGGGCGAGATACCGGCGGAGTTGGGCAACCTGTCCAATCTCACTTGGTTGACTCTTCGCAACAATAATTTCACGGGCTGCATACCGGCGTCTGTGCGCCCGCATCTTGCGATTAGCGAGACAAGGGCGAGCATAGGGCTGCCGTTCTGCGATGATCCCGCTCCGACGGCTACGCCGACGGTTACGCCCACGCCGTCGGCTACGCCTGAGACGCCTGAACCGCCTGAGCCGGGCGAGACGGTTACGCCTACGGCGACGACTGTGCCGGGGACTGATGTTACGCCGGTGTCGACGGCTGTGCCGACGGCTACGCGGACGACTGTGCCTACGGCTACGCGGCCTGTGGTGTCGGGCGATGTGACGCGGCGGTTGGGGACGCTGGAGCGGCAGTTTGCTCAGCTGATGGATTTGATACGGGCGCTGACAAGCCGGCTGGCGGCGCTGGAGGCGGGCGGCGGCGGCACGGGGCCTGCGACGGCTGTGCCGACCGCTACGCCATCGCCTACGCCGGTGCGGGCGGTGGAGCCGGTGGCTACGGCTACTGCTACGGCGACGAGTGTGCCGACTGCGACGCCATCGGCTACGGCTACGCCGGGGCTGACGCCGGTTCCGGTTGGCGCGGACGCCTGCATAGAGCGGCTGCCGGGCGCGGGGAGCGTGCGCGGCCGGTGGACGAGCGATTGCGTTAGCCCGAATCCTCCCGCCGCCAATCCGGGCGGGATATACTACGCGCGCTACTACACATTCACGCTGGACGCCGCGTCGGATGTGGACATCACGCTGTCTTCTTCGAGCGTGGATCCCTATCTGCTGCTGAGGAGCGGCGCGGGGAGGAACGGGACTATCGTGGAAGAGACGGACGGTGTTCGCCAGTCGTTTGTGGCGATAAACGAGACGTGGGCGGCGGGGACTTACACGATCGAGGCCACGTCTTGGGAGGAGCGGACGACGGGGTCGTTCACGCTGGAGCTGCGGATAGCGCCGGCTACGGAGTAGGGGCGAGGGCGAGATGATGGGCGCGGCGGGCTAAGGGAATGTTCGCCGCGCATCGCATAATAGGGGGCCGGTTTGCCGCATCGCAAGCCGGCCTCTTCTTGCGTCAAGCGGGCGTTTGCGGCGCGTGGTCGGGGTGGCCGGGATTGAACCGGCGACCTCTTGCTCCCAAAGCAAGCGCGCTCCCGCTGCGCTACACCCCGACTGCGGCGGCGGCAAGGGCAAGGCAGGCGTTGGGGCTGAGATTGGGGTAGCCGTGGCGTTGGCTTGCGCCGATTGCCTGCGCTTGCGCCTGTGTCGATGATAAGGCGTTTGGCGCGCGGGCGCAAGGGCGTGGGGGGTTAGGCTTGAGGCGGCGCGGTTGCAAGGCGTGATGTTTGGGTGTAAGTTATGGGCGTGTTAGGCCGGACGCTGAGATAAGGGGGCTTGGTATGGCAAGGCGATTTCCTACGGGGGCGGCGAATTCGGGGCGGGCGAGTGGGGTTCGGGTTGATAGGCGGGCGCTGGATAGGCAGGTGGATGAGTTGTGCAAGAATTTCGAGGCGTATCTCGCCGAGTTCAATGGTGCGCCGCCGTTCACCGATGTGCAGGTGTCTTATCACATAGTAACGCTGGACCTTAGGGAAAAGCTGGGCGGCGTTGCTAATAGCGTGGATTCGGATGCGTATTTGCATTCCTTGTATTCCACGCTTGAGGCTTGGGGAATGAATTGGGGGAGGGATGGCGACAAGGGGCCGAAGATGCAAGAGTATGACACTTTCGCGGCGTCGGTTCGCAAATACAAAGGCGGCATCTCGGCGCTGGAGGGGGTGGGCTTGGCGCAGATAGACGCGGACGTCACGCGGAAGTTGTGGCGGATAATCGGAGGGATGCAACTCTCTCAGCGGCAAAGTCAGACGGTTACGGGGGCGAAGGCGCTGCATCACTTGCTGCCGCAGTTGTTGCCGCCGGTTGACCGGGAGTACACTCAGCCGTTCTTTCACTATGATGATATGCAGTTTCAGTACAATCAGGAAACCGCGTTTGCGCTGATGCTGGAGTATTTCGCGCGGATCGCGCAGCGGGTTGACTTGGGGCGCTATGTGGGGACGGCAAGGTGGGCGACTAGCGAGTCCAAGCTGATTGACAACGCGATTATCGGGTTCTGCCGGCTGCATCTTGGGCTGATGCGGCGGTATAAGGGGCGGGATAGGATATACAAGAATGGCGTGGCGGTGGAGGCGCAGGCGCATATAGACGGGTGCGGGTCGTGCAAGGCGGTGGTGGGGGCGTAGGGGGGGTAAGGCGCATCTCCGAATACGCCTAACCGCCGTTTAGGGCTAGGCGTTTGGGGCGCAAGCGGGGTTGCGAGGTGGGGGGATTTGGGTGTAGGATGCGGGTGAGATTTGTTACGCAGGATGCTGATAGAAAAGAGGAGGTTCTACTATGGTAAGGTGGTTTCCTGATGCGGATGCGAATCCGGATCAAGCGTGGAAAGTTGATCCTGTTCATAGTCAGGTGGAGGATCTGTGCGATAATTTCGACACATATCTTTCGGAGTTCAAGCGCTCGCGGATGAATTCCGAAAAGTATATGTCTCTGCACAAAAAGACTATCGACCTGAGGAACGAGCTCGGCGGAGTAGCCGAGAGCATCGACTCGGACGAGTGCATGCGCTATTTGTACGATACGCTTGAGGCGTGGGGGATGAATAGCCAAGGCGCGAAGATGAAAGAGCGTCCCGAGTTTGCGAAGTCGATTCGCAAATACGAGGGCGACATAGTGGCGCTGGAACAGGTAGACGTGGCGCAGATAGACGAGGACGTCTCAGCCAGGCAGGAGTTGTGGCGGATAATTCAGGGGATGAAGCTCTCACTGAGTAAGTATAGCCAGGTTGTTACGGGGTCAAAGTCGCTGCATCACTTGCTGCCGCAGTTGTTGCCGCCGATTGACGGGAGTTATACCCGGCCGTTCTTTCACTACCGGAGCGGTGATACTAAGGACAATGAATATGCGTTTAATCTGATGCTTTGGTATTTCGCGCAGATCGCGCAGGAGGTTGACTTGCGGCGGTATGTGGATACGGAGACAGCGCGGTGGGCGACGAGCGAAACCAAGATGATCGACAATGCCATCATCGGGTTCTGCAACCGGCATCCTGGACTGAAGAAGAAGTATAACTACTACTGGCGCAGTCGTAGATACAAGAATGGCGTGGCGGTGAAACCAGAGGCTCACATAGCAGAGGCTCACATAAATAAGTGTGTGTGGTGCCAAGCTATGGGGGAGCGTAGGCGGGGGGAGACGCTACTTTTTGGAGAAAAAGCGGCGTTCATCTTGCGGGGCGGGGATATAATAGATTTTACATATCAGGGTGGCGCTCTTGCCAGGGGGCGGCGCGCTCGTATGCACGGGCTAGACGAAACAATAGCGGCTCTGAGAAGGGCTTTCCTATGATTTGCAGGCCGATGGGGAGGCGGGTTTGGGAGAGGCCGCAGGGGATTGATAGGGCGGGCATGCCGGCTAGGGCGGCGGGGCTGGTGTAGCGGCGGCGCGCCATGTCTAGGCTGCCCTGGTAGTAGCCGCCGGGGCGGCCGGTGGATGCGGCGATGGTGGGGGCCGGGACTGGGCCGCTGGGTAGGATTAGGGCGTCGTGGGTGTCTAGGGCGTTGTGGAGTTCGGCGGTTATGAGGGCGCGGGCGCGTTGGGCGCGGATGTAGGCGGTGGCGGGCGTTAGGGCGGCGGATTCTAGGCGGGCGCGGGTGCTCCAGTCGTAGAGGTCGCCGCGGGTTTTTAGGCGGTCGGAGTGGTAGGCGGCGGCGTCTACGTCGGCAGTGGTTAGGAATACGGCGCCGCTAGACGGCGAGGTGGGCAGGGATACTTGGTTGGCGGATGCGCCGAGTTCTTGTAGGACGCTGACGGCGTTCATTACGGCTTGGCGGACTTCGGGGTTCAAGCCGTCGAAGTCTAGCATTTCGGCGGGTAGGCCTATTCGCAAGCCGCGTATGTCGGGTTCGTGGGCAAGCGCGGCGGCGTAGTCGGGGACTGGGGCTGCCGACGATGCGGGGTCGCGCGGGTCGGCGCCGGCTATGGCGGCAAGCAGGATGGCGCAGTCGGCGACGGAGCGGGTCATGGGGCCGATGGTGTCCATAGACCAGCTCATTGGGATGACGCCGTGGCGGGTGACTCTGCCGTAGGTGGGGCGCATGCCGACGATGCCGCAGAAGGCGGCGGGGCCGCGTATGCTGCCGCCGGTGTCGGAGCCGAGCGCGGCGGCGCAGAGGCCGCCGGCGACTGCTACGCCTGAGCCGCTGCTGGAGCCGCCGGCGGTGTGGTCGGGGTTCCATGGGTTGCGCGGCGTTCCGTAGGGGTGGTCTATCGTGCCGCCGATGGCGAATTCGCTGAGGTTGAGTTTGCCGAGCAGGGTGGCGCCGGCGGCGTCAAGGCGCTCTATGATGGTGGAGTCATGGTCGGGGATGTTGTCGGCGAGCGCGCGGGAGCCGGCGGATGTGAGGGTGTCTTTGGTGTTGATGATGTCTTTGACGGCGATGGGGATGCCGTGCAGGGCGCCTTTGTAGATGCCGGCTTGGATGTCGGATTCGGCGCGGCGGGCTTGGGCTAGGGCTTGGTCGGCCATAACGGTTATGTATGCGCCGAGCGTGTTGTCGTGGGCGGCGATGCGGTCTAGGTAGGCTTGGGCGAGCTCAACGGGGGAGAGTTCGCGGGCGCGGATGAGGGCGGCGGTTTGGGCGATTGATTGGTAGTGCAGCGGCGGGTTGTTGGATGGCGGGTTAGTCATTGGGCGCGTCCTGATTGGCGGCGTCTTGGGCGGGATCGGTTGGGGCGAATGTGAGGGCGGGTTCGGCGTTGGCTAGGGATTCGGCGGGGATTTGGTCTAGCGCTTGGAGGGCGGCGCCTAGGCGGGCGGCGGCTAGTTCGGCGCGTTGGTCGTCCATCGGGATGCCCGCGATTTGGGCTAGTTGGAGGGCTTGCTGTTTGGTTAGGTATGGGGAGGGCATATTGGGTTGCCTTTCTTGTGTGTGAATGGCGGGCGTAGTGTATGAGCGAGGGTTAGCGCCAGAAACGGCGTTTGCGGTTTCTGACTACGATGACGGCTCGGATGGCGTTTAGGATGAGGGCGGCGATGCCGAGCGCGCATAGGATAAGGGCGGGGGTTGTGGCGCCGATGGCGCAGCTGCCGATGCCGGCGAGCAACAGGGCGATGCCCGCGAGGGAGCAGGGTTTGCAGGGCATTGGGGTTGTCCATGCGCGGGGGCGGTTGCTGGGCGTGTTGCTGGGCATGGGGGTTGCCTCGTGTGTGGATAGTGTGTGATGTGGGGGTATTGTAGCAGATGTGGTGGGAGGTGGGTAGTGGGATCTGAGGGAACAAAGGGGAGGACGCTACTTTTGGAAAAGTAGGCAAAGCTTTTGGGGTAGGTGGAATAGATTATTGGGGGATGCCCTATTGACATCCCCCAATAAAATGTTTAGCGGTTGGCAATCGTTTGGATGAGGGATTGCAGGCTTTGGATGACCTGCTGCAGCAAGTTCGTTTGCCGCTGGAGTTCTCTGGCGACGTCCGCAAGATCGCCGCCGCCTGTGACGGGCGTGGGCGATGGAGTGATGGGCGTAGGCACTGGCATGACTGGCGTAGGCACTGGCGTGACAGCCGTCTGGGGCGGCGCGGGCAGCATGGCAAAGCCGTGACCCCAATCGCTGTTGGGCTTAGCGCCGCGCGCCTGCGCGTTTGTTTTCAGGTAGTCCGCTATCTGCTGCGGGGTGTAGGTCGGGAAAGCGTTCTTGACCAGGGCGGCAAGGCCAGCCACATGCGCCGATGCCTGTGCCGTGCTACCGTACCAGCATTGCTGCCCGCTAACGAGGAACGGGTTATAAGTTGCGACCTGAGCGCAGTTTGCGCCCGTGATGTCGGGCTTGGTTCTGCCATCCGGAGCGGGGCCGCGGCTGCTGTACTCGGCAATCGTGTTCGTATCCCAATAGCGCGCCGCGCCTGCGGCAAGCATGCCAGGGTTGGCGCTCTCTGCAGGATTAGTGATACTTCCGCTTTCGCTATAGCGCTCTAGATAGTCTCTGCTCCAAGATTGCAGTTGCACCCATCCTGGAGCGGCGTCGCTCCAAAGGCGTACCGCAATGCCGTATCTGCCGCCTGCTGTAGACGTGTAGCTGATCCATTCAAACGGCCTATGGTCAGCCTCGCCCGTTTGGAATGTTTCGCTGAGCGCAACAGGCGTCGTAGGGTCGCTGACATGATACAGATAAAGATCCAGGTCAGTATCCGCGGAAGTCCAGCTGGCGTCCCAGCGTAGTTGAATCGTGACTCTTTCTCCCGCCGCTATCATGACTTCGTTGACATTGTCGCCCTCAGTGAAGTTTAGATATTTATCACCGTCAGCATCCGTGAACTGCCCGTGCCATGTGCGCCGCGCATAGCTGCCGGCTTGGCCTGTCCATACCGCGCCGCCGCTTACCGCCGCGTCCACGCTTTTGAGCGGGCTGTTGGAATCTAGCGATGTGCCGTCGCCAGGACCGTCCCAAAACCAAGGCATAGACTGATCGATAACATCCACACCTTGGCTAACCATCCAGTCAACCGCGGTTTTCAGGTCGCCCCGAGAGCGCGGATTGGATATGTACAGGGTGGCGTCCGGCGCGATGTCCAGCAGAGTTTCGGCGATTGCCGCGCCGGAAGCTGAGCCGGTTTCGCAGTTCGCAAGGTTGGATGAAAATGCCCCAACGCCCGTGTAGCAGCGCACGGTTACATTCGCGGGAAGTTCACTGCCCATCAGCGAGCTGAGTCCATTGAAGCCGCTGGATATGACGCCCACCTTGACGCCTCCGCCAGTGTAGCCCGCCGTATGCCAAGCGTCCGCGCCGTGCAGGGCGACGCCTTGGCTCACGATACTGCCCCTGCTCGCAGGCGCGTTTTGGGTATCAATGCTATCAAGCGAGAGCGACGTTGCGTCCGCGGGCTGCGGCGGCACAATCGCATCTACGCGGGTTACGCCGGGCTGCTCGGATGCGCTGACTAGCAGGCTCACCGGCACGTACGCCTCTACATAGCCCTCGCCCACGTTGCGCGGATCGCCGCCGTTGGCGCTCAGGAAATCGGCGAGCGAAGAGGCGTCGGCTTGCGTGTAGAATGTGACCGCGACCGATTCGCCGTCCGAAATCGGGGCGGACGCCGCCGCGTCGTTTGCGGAGGATACGCCTTGTTCCACGCGCTCGACTAGCTGCGACAGCATGGAGTCCAGATTGCCAAGCGTGGGTTTCTTGCTGTCGGGCAGCGGGAGGACGGGATCGGCTTGGGGCGCGGGAATGGGGGTTTCGGTCGGCTGCGCCTGGGCGCTGGCGCTGGGGGCGTCGGTAAGCAGGGTGATGGCTATGAATGACGCCAGGGCGATTAGGGCGAGGGCGGCTATGGGTTTGGGATTGGGGAATTTGGGGAACGAGGGAGTTAGGCGGGCTGAGAGCCGGCGGAGGAGTGAAGGGGTAGCGGGGTTGTTGCCGCTAGTAGATGAGGGGCGGACGTGACGCTCTTCATTAGAACATACGACGGGGGGGGGTATTTTGGGTATTGGGGTTGATTAGAGCGGTGAACTTTCTCATAAACTCTCCTTTCGGTTGAATCGCAAGGCGATTTTCAAGGGGATTATACTACACATTCGCAATCGCGCAAACCCAAATGCGGCAAGAGCGGGGAATAGCGCGCTAGAATTGCGTTTGGGGGCGGGATTGTCGTATGTTAGGGGGCGTTATGGATAATGATTTTTCGCTGCTGCTGCCTGAGTTCGCGGTCGCGGGGCTGGCGTTTGGGGTTTTGGGGCTGGATCTGGTTTTGGGGGAGCGGCGCAAGTGGGTTTTGCCGCATGTGGCGCTGGCGGGGCTTGCGCTCGCGCTGGCGCTGACGCTGTGGCGGCTTTGGGGCGTGGACGATACGCTGTACGGCGGCGTGATTCGGGTGGATGATTACGCGCTGTTTTTTAAGGCGTTTTTTATCGGGCTGGGGATTGTGGTCGTGCTGATGTCGGTGGATTTTGTGCGGCGGCATTTGGATCATCCGGGGGAGTATTACGGGATATTGCTGTTCACGGTGGCGGCGATGATGCTGATGGCGTCTTCGGGGGAGCTGCTGACGGCGTATATTTCGCTGGAGCTGCTGAGTTTCGGGCTGTATGGGCTGGTGGCGTTTGACCGCTATAACGCGAAGTCCAATGAGGGGGCGACGAAGTACATACTGCTGGGCGCGTTTTCGTCGGCGCTGCTGCTGTACGGGATTAGTCAGGTGTATGGGCTGCTGGGGACGACGCGGTTTGACGAGATGCGGGATGCGCTGGCGCTGGCGGGCGGGCTGAGCCCGGGGCTGGCGCTTGGGTTGGGGCTGATAGCGGCGGGCTTGGCGTTCAAGGTGGCGGCGGCGCCGTTTCATATGTGGGCGCCGGATGTATATGAGGGAGCGCCGATTCCCGTAGCGGCGCATTTGGCGGCGGGATCCAAGGCGGCGGCGTTTGCGCTGGTATTGCGGCTGTTCGGAGAGGCGCTGATGCCGGTGGCGGCGCAGTGGCAGGCGCTGCTGATAGGCTTGGCGGCGCTGACGATGCTGGTGGGCAATTTGGTGGCGCTGGCGCAGCGCAATGTCAAGCGCTTGCTGGCGTATTCCAGCGTGGGGCAGGTCGGGTTTTTGCTGATGGGCGTAGCGGCGCTGGCGGCTCGGGATGGCGGCGGGGGAGTGTCTATGGGGCTGTCGCACTTGGCGTCCAACGGGGTGATGCTGCATTTGGTGGCGTACGCCGTGACGAATATGGCGGCGTTTTTGTGCTTGGGGGCGATATACAGCGCTACGGGGCGGGATGACATAGCGGGGATGGCGGGAGTGGCGCGGCGGGCGCCGGCGGTGGGGGTTGTGTTCGCGGCGTCGCTGTTTTCGCTGGCGGGATTGCCGGTGTTCGCGGGGTTCACGAGCAAGTTTTATCTGTTCAACGCGGCGGCGGCGCAGGGCTTGCTGTGGCTGGCGGGCTTGGCGATTTTCGCAAGCCTAATTTCGCTTTACTACTATCTGATGGTGGTTCGGCAGCTCTACATCGAGCCGGCGGAGGATGGCTCGCCGATAGCGCTGCCGCGTCTGACGCTGGGGACGCTGGGGGCGCTGCTGGGGGGGATGACGCTGCTGGGGGTGTATCCGGCGCCGCTGATGGCGGCGATAGAGCGGGCGAGCGCGGCGCTGTTGGGGTGAGGGGATTCAGGCTTGTCCCTGCAGCGGATGTCGTAAGCGCATCGTGGGCGGTATGCCTCGCGCGCGCCGTTGGACACGCGCGAGGCGGGAACTATGTGGCGCGCCGCGTTCCTTCGCACATGGAGAGGTTAGTGGTTTAGGGCGCGGCTCGCCGCCATAGGCTTAGGTGGTGGGTTCGGGCTGCGCGGCGCTTGGGCGAGCGTGGCTTACAAAATCAACACCATGCCGATGATGCCCACCACAAAGGATATCCCTATCATTATGAACGGCCGCTTGAGACCCTTTTGGGCTATCAGCGCAAATACCACCGAGATGATCCCGATGATCATAATCGCGCCGGCCAGTCCCATAGTCAGAAGTCCTAGTATCATAGTTTCGCATTCCTCCTGAAAGGTTGGGGGTTGCCCGTCAGCCGATAGCCGCGCTCCGGCTGACGGGGCGGCGCTTGGACGCGCCCGGTTTTGGCTGCGCGAAAGATTATCTCCGGCGCAGGATCTTCTCTTTTTCGGTCTCGAATTCCGCGTCGGTTAGGATGCCTCTGGAGCGCAGGCTGGCGAGTTTCTCCAGTTCATCCATGGTTGACGATGATTCGGGCAGCTGCGCGGTTGCCGCCGCTTGTTGGGGATTGATGGCGGTCGCCATTTGCGCGAGTGAAGTGGGGTCTATGGCGACGGTTTGCGGCCTGCTGATGTTTTCGCGGATGGCGTTCATAATGGGGAGCGCTTTGTCGTTGATGATGCGCGTGAAGGTGATGCCGCTGCCCGATAGTTGCAGGGTGATTGTCCCGAACGTAATGCCGGTGTCTTGGGTTACGGACGATATTTCGGTGAATGTGAAGTCTCTGACTTCTTGGCCGAACATCGGCCTTTTGACGTACATAACCCTTTGGTTGGTCACGATGATTGCCGCGCCAAAGTAGGGGGTGATGAATCGCACTGATACATAGAACGCGGCGGCAATCCCCAGCAGAAAGCCGAGCACGTCTATGGGCAGGGGAATCAGTGTGAACAGGATCCAGATTCCGAGCCATATGGCTACGGGCACCAGCCCCACCAGCATATTGAGCATGCCCGCCGCCGATGAGCCGCCGCCGCCCGCTTGCCGGAGAGTCTGCAGGCTGCCCTTTCCGATTCGCCCGCCGGCGGCTATCTGCACCTCTTCGTTCTGGCCGAGTATCTGGGGCAGGACGCTCATCACCCGCAGCACCTTGAGCCTGTCCTGCCAGAGCCAGTATCTCTTCATAAAGTTGACATTGCCCTCGGGTTCTATGGGGTCTTGCCGGATTGCCATAGGTTATGCTCCTTTGCGCGTTGCGTATGTTTGATTTGGCGTTGGGTTTGGCGCGCGCGGGCGGGCTGCGCGCGCCATCTAGCGCGGCTATTCGTGGCGGGTTGTGCGGAATGTTACGATTTCGCCGCTGCGTTGGATTTCGTTGATGTCCAGGTCGGCGATTTCGTTGTCTATGTCGTCTTCGATTGCCTCTTCGATGTCGTCTAGGGCGGTTTCGGCGCGGCGCTCGCTGCTGAATACGGCGGCGTTTGCGTACAGGGTGGTGTCTTCGTTGCCGCCGGTTATGGCGATGGCGGCGGCGCGGCAGCCGTTGGCGTTTGCGGCGTATGTGCCGGAGCAGTTGGAGGCGGCGGCTACGGCGAGCGCACCGTTTTGGGCGCGGTCAAGCGCCTGGCGCAGTTCGGTCGTGGATTCCATAAAGCCGTCGCCCTGGTCTAGCGCGCGCAGGATTTTCTTGATTTGGCTTGACGCGCCCACGACGTATATGCCGGATCCCTCAAAGAGGGCTACGCTCGCGCCGCCGTCTTCCCAGATTTCGCGCTCGCGGTATGTGCCGTCATCGTAGTCTTCGTCTTCTAGGGCGGCTTTGATGTCTTCGAAGTTGAAGTTGCCTTTGACTATGACGTAGCCGCCGTCGGGGGCGCCTATCGCCAAAAGTTGTTGGACGGATTCGGGGTCGGTTTCGAAGGCGTTGGCGTCTTCGTCCCAGTCGTCGCGGAGTTCGTCTTGGAATTCGTCGATGTCCCAGTTGTTGCCGATGAGCGAGCCCAGCCGCGCGGGGACGCTTTCGGCGTTTAGGATGTCGCCGATGTTGATTAGGGTTATTGATGTGGCGTCTTCTAGGACGAATTCGACGGCGTTGCCGGGCGCGCCGCCTCCGCCTCCGCCGCCAATCATGCCGCAAGCGGCGAGCGAGGCGAGCGCGGGGATTAGGATGGCGGCTAGGATTGCTCTATGCGCGTTGGTCATTCAGATAGCCTCCTGATGGGTGTGCGGGTTTTGGGTTTGAGGGCGTCGGCGGGCGCGAATGGGCGCGGGGCGACGCAAGGGTGCGATGGGTGGGTGAGAGGCAAGGGCGCAGGGCGTAGGCGGGCGACGACGCAGGGCGACGTCCGCGGGTTGCGGCTGATATTTTTGGGCGCAAGCGGGCGCGGGCGCGAGGGGATGCGGCGCGGGTGAGATGAGGAGGGCAGGGGGAGGGCAACAGGCAGGGCGATGTACGCCTTGCCCGTTAGACAACTAGAACATTCGTATGGGGGGGGGTATTTCGTAGTGGTTGCGCGTAATGTTCATAACGCGATTGATATTAACACAGGTTTGGGCGATGTCAATACCGAAAGGCGGGAATTTTGCGCCGAATTAGCGAATTTGGTTGCGAATTGGGCGGCGGCGGGCTTGGCGGCGGGGGCGCTATCGGGTTGCGAGGGAGTCTAGCAGCAGGCGGGATGCGGCGGCGATGTCGTCAACGGCGCGGTGGAAGGCGGGCGCGTTGGCGCGGGAGGGGGCGCGGCAGCCGCTGATTTTGCGGACGTATTGGAGGGCGGCGGCGTGGATGTCTGCGTCGGACGCGGCGGGGGCGTGGATGGGTTGGCGTAGGGTTTTGATGCTGCGGCACATAGGGATGGGTTCTCCTGGTAGGGTTTGGGTAAAGGCTAGGTCGCGTGGGGCGATTGCAAGGGTTGGGATTGCGGGCAGCGGCGCGATGGCGGAGGCTTACGCGGCGGATTCGGGTTGTGACTGCTGCCGTTTGGATGCCCAAAATGAAAGCGTCGCGGCGATTATCAGCAGCAGGTTGCCAAAGCAGACGACTAGGCTCAGCGTCAGTATGCTGGTGATGTCCAGCGCGATGGGGATAGCCGGCGCGCTGACGATAGCCGATGCGAGCATTGTTATCGCGCCGACTTTGGGGTTGGTTGCCGCCAAGCTAGCGCCTACGAGCGCGGCGATTGACGCTAGTACGGCTGCCCATCCTAACAAGAGGGGCAATACATCTGGCCTCGCTCCGATAAAATAGCCAAGGAGGCCGCCTAGCGCCACATCGTAGATGGAGAGCAGGATTATGACAGATCCGGATATGCCTATGCCCATTGACGCGGCTGCCATTGATGCCTCTCTGTTCTGTGTGGCGCGTTGGTTATTGACTGCGGTGTTTGGCTGATGATGATGAACGCATTAGGGTTGGATTGCGCTCGGCGGCGAGAGGGTTCGGGCGCGAATGTGGGCGCGGCTCAGCCTAGTTTGCGGTAGATGGAGCGGGTTCGGTTGGCGTAGCGGGGGCGGATTTGGGTTGCCCAGTCGCCGAGGTCGGATTGGCGTTTCCATTCGGGGCTGTCGGGGATTTCGGGGGAGTCTATGTCATAGACGGCGGCGTAGCGGGCGGTGTGGGCGTCGGAGGATTCGTGGAGTTTGTAGCGCGTACAGGCGTGGACGCCGTCCACTTGGAGCAGGTTGGGGATGTGTTCGTTGGCGTAGAGGCGGTTGAAGTCGTCTTCGTATTCGGTGGGGATGTCTAGTTGGACGAGTAGGATGTAGTTTGCCATTGGGGGGTGCCTCCGGGTGTGTTGATTTGGGGCGTATTATAGCGCGGGGAGCGGGGGATCGCTATGTTCGTTTAAGAGCGGTAGCGTTCCATTCAGGTGGTTGAGTATATCTACCGCTACAGCCTGCCGGGATGTCTTTGCCGTAGCCCTCTGCCTTGCAAGTTGCAGCGCAACTTGCGAAACTCTCAAAACCATCTAGGAAGAAACGCTATCCCCCTACCCCCCGTCCCTCCCCCCAATCGCCAGCCCCGCGTCCGCCTCAGCGTAGGCGTCGTACTCTATCAGCTCATACAGCTCGCGGCGCGTCTGCATGCGCTCTAGCCAGCCGACTTGGGTGCCGGAGCGCTTGATGTCGGTTAGCAGGGCCTCGGTGGTCTTGGCGGCGGCGCGGAGGGTGGTTACGGGGAAGATGATTATGCTGTAGCCTAGCGCGGCGAATTCGGGTACGGTTAGGTAGGGGGTTTTGCCGAATTCGGTCATGTTGGCGAGGAGGGGGCCGCCTACGGCGCGGGCGTAGGCGCGGAATTCGTCGGGGGATTGCATCGCCTCGGGGAAGATGATGTCGGCGCCCGCGCGGCGGCACATCAGCCCGCGCTCTATGGCGGCGTCCATGCCCTCTATGGCGCGGACGTCGGTGCGCGCGATTATGAGCATATCGCGCCGCGCGCCCGCCGCCGCCGCTATCTTTTCGGCGAATGCGTCCGCCGAGACCACGCTCTTGCCGTCCAAGTGGCCGCAGCGCTTGGGCAGAACCTGGTCTTCTATCTGCATCGCCGCCGCGCCCGCCGCCTCAAGCTCGCGCGCGCTGCGGATGACATTTATCGCCTCGCCAAAGCCGGTGTCGGCGTCCACGATGAGCGGCAATCCCGCCGCGCGCGTCATCCAGCGCACGGCGTCCGTCAGCTCAGCCAAGGTGAACAGCCCTATGTCAGGGATGCCCAAGCTCGCGGAGAACGCAGCGCCGGAGAAGTAGAGCGCGTCAAAGCCAACCTTGCGCGCGATGAGCGCCGTGAGCGGGTTGAACACGCCGGGAACGCTGAGCGGCTCGCCGCGCTCAAGCAGTTCCCGCAATCGCGCTCCCCCGCTTTGCTCGCCGCCGCCGTCTAGCATCCAGGTCATATTCGCATAGCCTCCATCAGCCCGTCAAGGTTGGGCAGCGCGTCCATTTGCCACACGAGGTCAATCACGCGCCGCGCCTGCTCGTCCGTCCAAACATCCGCTACGTTGAGCAGGAATTTCTGCTCAACTTCGGCGTCTGTCATCTTGTTCATCGCGTGGCCGCGCGGGAAACTGACTTCGCGGCTGAGCGAGCCGCCGTCTTTGGTCTTGATTGTGATTCGGTTGGGGATGCCCTCGGGGTAGCCGGCGGTGAGCGCGTCGTCCTCTTCCAGCGTGGTTTTGGCGAGCAGCGCGGCGATTTCGGGGCTGTCCAGCATCCGCTGCGAAAACGAATGCTTGGTGATTGTGCCGTCCAGCAGCGCCGCCGCAACGATGTACATTAGCGAATGGTCGGCGGTTTCGCGCGTTTTGGGCGCCCACTTTTCGGGGTCTTTGGCGATAATCTCATACGATACCTTGAATGTGTCAAGGTGGATGGACTCTATGAGATTGACATCGCCGCCCAGTTCGTCGCGCAGTTCAACGGCGGCGTCCACGGCGCTCTGCGCGTGGTATTCCACGGGCCACTTCTTGATGTAGGTGTCCTGTATTCGGGTGGGCGCGTCGCCGTTTGATAGCGATTTCAGCGCTGTTTCGTCGAATGGATTGCCGCCCAGCAGCTGCGCGAAAAAGCCCATTTCGCCCTCAAACGGCTGGTATGGGCCGGTGAGGCCGCGCTGCGCGACAAGGCTTGCGAAGACGGCGTTTCGGACGGAGTTCGCGGCGGCGGCGCCTTTCCACATGGACAGCTCGCCCGCGCGGGTTTGGCGCATAGATGCGTGGGGGACGCTGGCGATTGAGATGGTGTGTTCAATCTGATCCGCCGACTGCCCCAGCAGCCTGCCCGCGCCGCACGCCGCGCCGATGCCGGTATAGACGACATGATCCCACTGGTAGGCGCGGATGCTGGCGGCGTCGCACAGGTTGACGGACACTTCGTAGCCCGCGGCGGCGGCGGTGAAGATGTCGCGGACATCGCGCCCGCCCCATTCGCAGAGCGCGATAAGGCCGGGCAGCATATCGCTGGGATGCAGCGGCTCAAGGGACAGGTAGGTGTCGTTGAAATCGAGGTAGCGCGTCATCACGCCGTTGGCGAAGGCGGCCGCCTCAGGGGTTACGCGGACGGGGGCGCCCCATATCGTAGCGCCGCCCGGCTGCGCGAAATCGTAGGCATAGGTTCGCGCCGCCTTGGGCGCATCCTCCGAGAACGCCGCCATGCTCACGCCGACGCTGTCCAGGACGCGCCGCTTGACCTCATGCACGGTATCCGGCGGCAGATCTTCATACTTAAGCCTATGCGAATACCCCGCGAACATTCTGCTGAACTTGTCTGACATATCGCACCTTTCGTCTTTGGCAAAGTCCGTCGCCGTGGGCCGGCGCGTGTCTATGATAACCTAATTGGGGGTGGCTAAACCACTGGTGGGCGGGTGTTTAGGCTAAAATCTGAAATTTCAGGTAAAAACTATTGACACACTCGGAAATCTGCCCCATAATAGTATGTACATCGCCCCTTGGTAGTACGTCGCACTCCCAGACTAGCCGGCATTTTGCATAGTCTTGGTCATTTCGAGTGAGGCCGAGACCCTGGGGCTTATTCTTTACGCGCATATCCAAGGATGTCCGAAATGACAAAAGCGGCAATACTAATAGATGGCGGCTATTTCCTGAAACGCCTGTCGTATGTCCGCCCGGACATAGACGATTCCAACCCTGCCGATGTTGTCAGAGCGATAGGGCAACTGGTTCACGGGCATCTGACTCAGCTTAACGCCGTCTATCAAGTCCCAAATCAATACCAACTCCTGTATCGCTGCTTTTACTACGACGCCTTGCCGTATGCCGATAGAGGGCATACGCCTATCAGCAAGAAATCGATCAATTACGCCGAGGCTAAGGTAGCGAGTTTTCGGAACGAACTCTTCGCCGCTTTGCGCGCTAGGCCCAACTTTGCCCTGCGGCTGGGCCGGGTTGAGAATATAAGCGGCAGCGCATGGACTTTGAAGCCCGATTCGCAAAAGCGCTTGTTGAACGGCGACATAAATGTTTCCGATCTCAAGGATTCCGACTTTGCGCCTAACTTCCAGCAGAAAGGCGTTGATATGCGGATCGGCATTGACATCGCATCCATCACGCTGAAGAAGCAGGCGGACACGATTATTCTCGTCTCAGGCGATAGCGATTTCGCGCCCGCAGTCAGGCTTGCGCGGCGCGAGGGCGTCACGTTCATCCTAGACCCGCTATGGTGGGGCGTATCGTCTGACCTTCACGAACATGTGGATATGCTGAGGAGCGGCTTTTACAATCCTAAGAGCCGCGCAGAATCCTCAGATACTCCTTAGCGGCTGCCGTCGTAGCGCCCCCCGCTAATCTCTCGCCCTTGCCCCTATCTACAGCGCCTCCCCCAATATCCCCCGCGCTATCACCAGCCGCTGTATCTCGGACGTCCCCTCGTAGATCTCCGTCACCTTGGCGTCGCGGTAGTAGCGCTCGGCGGGGGTGGGGGCGAAGTAGCCGGAGCCGCCGTGTATTTGGACGGCCTTGTCGGCGGATTCTACGGCTACGCGGGAGGCGAATAGTTTTGCCATTGCCGCCTCCTGGACGATGGGCTCGCCGGCGTCGCGCAGGGTGGCGGCGCGCATTACGAGCAGGCGCGCGGCGTCTATGTGGGTTGCCATATCCGCTATCATCCATTGGATCGCCTGGTGCGCCGCGAGCTTTTGCCCGAATGTTTCGCGCCGCTTGGCGTGGCTGACGGCGGATTCATACGCCGCCTGCGCTATGCCGACGCACTGCGCCGCTATGGATATGCGGCTGGAGTTCAGCACATGCATCGTGGCGCGAAAGCCCTCGCCCTCGCCGCCCATGCGGTTTTCCTCAGGCACGGGGCAGTTGTCAAACGCGACCTCCGCTATGGACGAGGCGCGCATGCCCATCTTGCCGTGCAAGGGCGTGGCGGTCAGGCCGGGGGAGTCGCCCTCTACGATGAGCGCGTTGATGCCGCGCGCCCTCAGGCTGCGGTCGTGCGACGCCAATACCACGAATGTGCCCGCCTCAGGCGCGTTGGTGATGAATGTCTTGCTGCCGTTGAGCAGGTAGCCTCCGTTGGAGCGCGCGGCGGTGGTTTGCATCGCGGCGGCGTCGCTGCCGGAGCCGGGCTCGGTGAGCGCAAACGCGCCTATGCGCTCGCCGCTCGCAAGCGCGGGCAGGAATTGCCGCTTTTGCCCCTCTGTGCCGTACATATGGATGAACTGCGCGCACAGCGATAGATGCGCGATGTACGAAACGCTGGTCGCCGCGCAAGCCCGCGCCACCTCTTCCACCGCGATGGCGAGCAGCCGGAACGACCCGCCGCTGCCGCCGTACTCTTCGTCAATCGTCAAGCCAAGCAGCCCCAAGTCCGCCAAGCCCTTGAAGTTGTCGCGCGGGAACAGCCCGCTCTCGTCGTAGCCCGCCGCGCGGGGCGCAAGCTCATTGTCCGCGAAATCGCGCGCAGTATTTCGCAGCAGCAGTTCGTCTTCGCTCAGCATATAGCCCGTCATAGCAACACCTCTTGTTGTCATTCACATTGCCGTCAATGGGCAGCCCGCTCAATTGATCGGGCTACTTTTACATAGCAACACTCTTTGTAGCCCATTCACTTTGCTGTGTTTGCCGTTGAATCCTTGCGCCCTATTATATGCCTTTGCAGGGCAATGCTGCACACGCCGCCCGCATACGCCATCCCATAGAACCCGCGCCGCAAGCGCGATTAGCGTCCGGCGGATAGATCGAACTCTACCTCCCACGCATCTACGCCGCCCACCGGCCCCGTGCGTATCCGCGCTATATCGTAGTCCGGCAGGGGTTCTTGCGTGATGCACTTGCCGTCAAAGAACCCGCCGCGCTGCAGAAACTCAAAGCTGCGGCTTTCTTCGGGCGAGTCCGCCGCGTCAGCGGAGAATATGTCAAGCGAGAGCCGTGCGTAGACGTCTTCATCGGCGCAGTTTTCGCGGATGTAGTAGAGCGCGTCGTCCGCGAGGTATATGTCAAAGCGCGATTGCGCTATGGGCTGATTGTTCGCGGTTATGCGTTGGTACGCCGCGCGGTAGTCGTCTGGGCCCGGCATTGCCTTGCCCCAAACCCTGCGCGGCGCCTCCAGAATCAGTATAGCGCTGCCATACGCCTGAACTTCGTGAATCAACGTATCTTCGCTCGCAAGCACAACGACATTGCGTACCCCCGACCACGCTTGGTAGGTTTGGTGTATGTAAAAGTCGGCGAAGGCGGAATAGCGCACAAGAACAAGCCGCTTGCGTTCCTCCGGCGGCAGTATCCACAGGTTGCGGGCTATTTCCTCGTCCCGATATATTCGCAATTCGCGGTCGGGATAGCGCTCCAGCAGGTATTCCAGCGCTTGGCGATGCGCCGGATTCCAGTAGTCCATCTCAAAGCGGCGGTTCAGGTTTTCTTTGCTCACAAGCGCGTTGAAATAGACCTGCTGATGCGGGTGGATCTGCGCCATAGCCACTATGGTGGTCGCCAATCCCAAGCCCGCTATGCCGTACACGGCCGCCCGCCTTGCCGCGCCGCCGCGAAACCGGCGAGGCAGTTTCAACGCAAGCGCAAGCGCGATGACGCGCCGACCGCCGCCATTCGCCAAGATGTGAACGCCGCCCGCCGCAAGCAAACAGAACGGCGTCCACAAGAAGAACATCTGCCGCCAGCCGTTGTAGATGTTGGCTTGCAGCGCGATAACCGCAATCACGGGCAGCGTTAGGCAAGCCAAAACCAGCAGCCCAAAACGCAGTTCGGTGTTGGCGAAAACCTCTCGCCAATGCGTCAAAGAGCGCCATATCAGCGCCGCCGCGCCAACCGCTCCCAGCGCCAGCGCAATCGGCGGCGCGCTGACGGCGAACCAGACGGGTATGTAGTGAGGCGGCACTTCTTCGGATGTGTACACCTGCCCCATAAACAGGTTGTAGGCGGGATTGGGATGCTGCGAAAACAGCAGAAAGCCCTCTATGAAGTTGTACGGGTTGATGAGAAAGCCCCAGTAGTAGGGGTGAATGATGACGACGGTCGCAAGCGTTACCACGCCGAACAGCGCCGTGTTCGCCATGATGTTCTGCCTATTAGATTTGGCGGGGGCGCGCCACAAGTCCAGGGCGCGCATAGCCAATATCGCGGGCGGCAGCATCATCCCGAAGGGCCGCATATTGATTGCCAAGCCAACGCCAATGCCGCACAGCGCAAACGCCAAGGCGTCCTCCCGCTTGAACGCGCGGTGGGTCAGCCACAGCGCTATCATCAGCATCGCCGCGAATGGGATGTCCTTTGTGTTGAAAAACGAGTGCGCGTACAGGCGGGGATGCAGCAGGAACATCAGCATCGCCAGCAGCGCCACCCAACGGCTGCCGAACATCCGATACGCGAGCAGCCCGCAGAAGAACCCGCCCGCGATAAAGAACAAGTGGGTGATGATGTGGCGCGTCAGATAGATCTCGCGCGTGTCTTCCAAGCCAAAGCCGCGCTCTATCAGCAGCAGCGGCAGCTCAAAGGACACGCCATAGTAGCGGTCGGATAGGACAAGCCCCTCATACAAATTCTCGGGGCTTAGCGTAAAGACTTTCAGGTTTTCGGCGGTAATTTTGCGCTGCTGCTCTTCGTCGGTGCTGATGCCGTAATCGTCCACCACCGCCAAGCCAATCGCGGCGAACAGCAGGCACACGGCGGCCGCCTGCAGCGGGAACGGGGCGCGGAGCAGCGCGGCGAGGGGGTTGGTTAGGGATGTACGAAAATTTGGCATCACAACGCTGGATTATAGCATATGGCCGTTGTTAGCATAGCATTTGTTTCGCGGGGCGAGGGCTGTCGGGCGGCGTTTCAACTCAGGCGGTTCGGGCGAGAACGCCTCTGCCGGATCGCAGGGGATATTAGGCGGCTTGGCGGCGGGCTTTGGGGATGTACGCAATAAGGCTACCCTGGATTTTATTCAGAGCAGCCTTGATTTGTGGTTGGATGTGGTTGGCGATTAGGCGTCGAGACGCGCGCTGATGTGATTTTCCAATAGTTCTAAGTCCGCCTCTAGCGAGAGCCTGGAGTACTCATCGTCAGGCTTTTCCAGCAGATATTTGAGGCGCTTGATTTCGCAGATTGGGCAGGTATCTATGTATGAGCCTTTTTGAACTTGGTCTTTGAACGGGTAGTATCCTACGGGATAGTCCGAAACGCGAAAGGGCGCGCCGCAGATTTTGTCGTCGGGCGTTTCTTTGGCGCAATGGCGGATGGTCGTGTCTATATCCTCGCGCGTGTAGCGAATTTTGCGCGGCGGAGCGGATGTCGGCGGGGGCGGAGGATTTTCGCGCATCTTTTCGTGTTCGGCTCTGAGATACGCCATAGCCTCTTCGTACTCATCCGGGGGCAGAGTGTAGAGTCCGACAACGCCTTTGCCCGTCCATTCGGTAGGGGGTATGTCGGAGTAGTCTATGTCTTCGTCCGGCATTTCGGCGAGGTCGCGCAGTCTTTTGATTTGGTCTGGAGTCAAGTTATCTTTTGTTTGCATAGTATATTCTTTCTCTGGCGTTGGCTTTCCGGGCGGATATTATGCGGCCTTGGCTTGGGTGTGGCGATAGATTATCGCGCTCCGGGGTGTGGATCACTAGGTAAATTGTTTGGTTGATGACGCCTATCGTTTTGAGCCTAAATTCATAGGAAGTTTCGTCCGGTTCGACGAGTGAGAGCGGGTCGTCTAATATCGGAAGGACGTCTTCGAATGCTATTTTGTGTTTGCGGATATTTTCCGCGTTTTTATTGGGATCCCATGTCCATGACAAGGCTGTGTCCTCGTGGGGTTATTAGAATAGCATATCTTGTTTGCAATGCGCTTTCAATACGCTTATGTTGCTAGACTCCCCCGACCGCCGCCAGCGCGTCCGCGAGCGCCAGCCCGCCGTCCGCCGCCGCGCCAGCGCCCTTGTAGCCGCCATATACGGCGTGGCCGGCGTATGCCCAAAAGCAGTCGGCGCCCTCAAAGCCGGCGTCGGCGAGCCACGCCAGTTGGGTTGCCAGGGGCGAGGGCGTCTCGGCGACGTCCGGGTGGCGGTAGTGGTTCCAGCGCTCGGCTACCAGGCGCTCATACAGATCCGCGCTGCCCGTCCGCGCGATGGAGCGCTGTTTGCATGCGGCGTCGTAGGCGTCGGCGAACAGCCGCCACGCCTCAGGCCGCCGCGGCAGCGCGATGTCCGCCAGCAGCAGCGCCGCCCTATCGCCCATGCGCCGCCGCGCCGCGCCGAACAGCCGCCGCTTGCCCGCCGCGTCAAGATGATGCACGACCAGCGACGCCACCACGCAGCCCGCGCCATCCATATGCCCGAACCAGTCGTCCGATTCCAAGTCAAACGCGCCGACTTGCGCCCTATCGCCGAATGGCGCAAGCCGCTCAGCCGCGCGCTCGCGCATAGACGCCGACCCGTCCAGCGCCGTCAGCGTTGCGTTGGGGAACGCGGTCAGCAGCGCGCGCGCCAGCTCGCCCTCGCCGCAGCCCAGCTCCACCGCGCGAAACGCCTCATCCCGCGCAAACGGCAACAGGCACAGCAGCGCCGCCAGCTGCTCCTCCCGCCGCGGCACGGCTATCTCCGCAAGCGCGCGATAGGTCTCCGAATCCCGCTCGCTCCAACTCCAGCCGTCTTGCTCTGCCATATCGCCCTCCGGTATTGCCCGCATTGCCCGCCGCGCAATCGCGCCTCTCAATTATACATAGGCTTTGGCACATACGCGCCCGCGCCATCAATCTCTAAATCCCGCTAGACGCCATTCGCCGCATCCTGTATCCTAATAGCGAACACATTATCCATAGCCGAAAGTTTTAGCCTGACTTCCAAAAAAACGGCATCCGCGCGGCGCGCTGTCCGCGATTTGACGAATGGCGGCAACGCGCATAACCTATCAGCAGGCAACCGCAATCGCGGCGCAGCCATACGCCAATCGGGATGGGCTTAATATGACACAACGCATCGTATCCGGCGCGCGGCGCGAGGGCGACCACTCGCTAGACACCAGCCTGCGCCCGCGCCGCATCAAAGACTACATCGGCCAAAACGCGGTCAAAGACCTGCTGCAAATCGGCATCGCCGCCGCGCTGCAGCGCAAAGAGCCGCTCGACCACCTGCTGCTCTATGGCCCGCCCGGCTTGGGCAAAACCACGCTCGCCAACATAATGGCGGCAGAGATGGGCGTGAGCATCAAAACCACATCCGGGCCTGCCATAGAGCGCGCGGGCGATATGGTCGCCACGCTGACGCAGCTCAAAGAGGGCGAAGTGCTGTTCATAGACGAAATTCATCGCCTCAGCCGCATCGTAGAAGAGGTATTGTATCCCGCGATGGAGGACTATTTCGTGTCGTGGGTGATAGACAAGGGCTTGAAAGCGCGCAGCATGAACCTCGCCATAAAGCCGTTCACGCTCATCGGCGCGACCACGCGCTACGGGATGCTGAGCCCGCCCTTGCGCGACAGGTTCGGCAGCATCCACCGGCTTGACTTCTACGACGATGACGCGATGCGGATAATCGTAGAGCGCTCCGCCCGCATCCTAGAGATAGCCGCCGACGCCGACGGCATTTCTGAGATAGCGCGGCGCTCTCGCGGGACGCCGCGCATAGCCAACCGCTTGCTGCGCCGCGTGCGCGACTACGCGCAGGTGATAGCGGACGGCGTCATCACGCGCGAAGTAGCCCGCGAGGCGCTCCGCCGGCTTGAGGTTGACGCCGCGGGATTGGACGGCACAGACCGGCGCGTCCTGCTCGCCATCATAGACAAGTTCGGCGGCGGCCCCGTGGGCTTGGACACCATAGCCGCCTCCACCAGCGAGGACGCCGACACGATAGAGGATGTGTACGAGCCGTATCTGCTGCAGCTAGGGTTTTTGGAGCGGACGCCGCGGGGGCGCGTGGCGACGGCGGGGGCGCATAGGTATTTTGGGCGGGCGTTGCCCGTTGCTAAGCAAGGGAGTCCGCAGCCGACGTTGTTTGACGCCAAGCCCGAAAGCCCGTAAGGGGAGTTGCCTGAGGGAGCGCATCGGGGCGAGTTGGGGATGCGCCGACCGCGGAGTCCACAGACGCTTAGATTACGCCCGCCTGCCGCATCTGGTTCACCACCATTTTGATGACGCCGGCGTATTCCGCCTCCGGATGTGTAGAGTCATCTATGACGTCTTGGCGGGCTTTACTTGTTGTCTGCTCACTCAATTTTGCCATGAAATCCCTTATCATGGCCAGACGATAATATAGTTTGCTCAGTTCGTTCAAGCCCATATCGTCTATCGTGTACTGGGCTTTTCGCTTATCTGCAAGAGATGTAAGCGTTTTCTTTACCAGCAACGATCCCGTGAGCGGGTCAACATCCAGATACTTTTCCGGGCAGTCGTCTAGATCGGCGGGACAGGGATCTACATACCCCGACTCCGGCCATTTATTGTCTTTGCGTTGGTTGCAGTCATAGCAACTGAGAACCCAGTTTTCCCACACAAGCGCAAGCTCGGCAAATTCAAGTATGGATCTAGGCTTGAAGTGGTCAACCGTGACCGATTTCGGAGCGCCGCTATGGGCGTCGCAAAGGCGCTCGCAATAGCCGCACTTGTCATTAAACCTATCGGCAAGATCGGATCTGAACTCTAGCCAATAAGGTTTCATATCGGGATGCGGCTGTCCCATTTTGTTTTGGACATGACTCACAAAGAGATGAGTGTATTGGCGGCGATACTCAGCGACGCCGGCGGGTTCGCTCCCCCTATCCACGCAGCGCATAGGCTTAATCCGACGCCTTGTCTTGCGCCGTTTCGGATAGGCGGGACTTCAGGAATTCCCGCATCATATCGTCATAACGATTCCGCTGCGCGTTCAGCGCGCCGCCCGCGAGTATATCGCGGCTCACCTTTGCGCGGAGGTCTTCCATTTCCGCCGCCTCGCCCTCGCTAAGCCCATCAAGCGCGTCCTTGCGCTGCAACTCCTGCAGCCGCGCGGCTTTGTTGGCGGTCTCCTCATCAGTCAGCGCGTTCACGCCCATAACGGAATGCAGGATTTGTTCAATCGTCCAGCCCACAATATCCTCATCATGGGTTGACGCGGACACCACGCCGTTCTCGTCGCGATCCAGCAGATGCACCTGCCCCGCTTTCAAGCCCGCCACCACAAAGGGCGAGTGTGTAGTGGCGAATATCTGCACGCCGGGGAAGTGCTTTCGCAGCGCGGGTATGACGCGCCGCTGCCAAGTGGGATGCAGGTGGTTTTCGATCTCGTCAATCAGGAGTACGGCGGGCTTTTCTTCCCAGCCATTCTCGAATCCGTAGAAATCCCCCATTTTGATAGCCATGTACCATATCCACAGGAGCGTCCCTTGCGTGCCTGAGCTGAGGTCGCCAATGAACAACTGGTCATCCACTCGGTCTTCCACATCAATAGTCCTCACCCCCATGTCGTGGTGAACGAATGGTTCCGTATCCGACCAAGGGACGTCCTGAATATAATCGCGCGCCGCGTTTTCAACGAGGACATCGCTGCAAATGTCCTGGGCGCACTTGGCAGACAAATCTCTTGCTTTGTCTATGCTGTCGCTTATGGAGTCGTCAAGCTTGCCCTCTCGGCTTAGTTGCCCAATTTCAAAAGCGGCGGCGTATATGATTTTGCCATCAAATACGTATCGCTCTTCCGTGAGGTTCACAATGCTTTTCATGATTTTAAGCAAGCTGTCATGCGCCGACATATCCCAACCATCGAATATATCGTCGCTAAAAGGCATGTTCAGGCGCGCGGAGGGAATGAATGTCCACGGTATCAGTTGGGCATGTTCCCTTGAGTTGTTCAGTTGTTCAAGGTATTCATATTGTTTGCGCCTTATCAGTGTCTCTTCAGGACGTGACATCCCAGAACGATATTCCGGATAGCGATTGCCATCAAACGTAAAATTGAATTTACGGTCTAGCCTTTTATTCACCAATTGCCTCAAAATGGTGGATTTACCCGACGCATTGGGCCCGATGAACAGATTAACCTGTTCATCGAGATCGAAAGAGGCAGGATCTGTGAATGGCGGAATGTCGGCGATTCTTGCCGAGGTTATCATCGCAATGCCTTTGGAGGATTTATCAAGCAATGAACCATTATAACTAACAACACTAGAACTATCAACGGCAATTTTTCGGTGATGGTTCAACCAGGCTGAAAGTCCGCACATACCGCTGACAAAGCCCAGCGGCATAGCGCGTAAATACCCCCTATATCTCCCCCGCCTGCCGCATCCGGCTCGCCACCATCCCGATTATGCCCGCGAACTCTTGGCCGGAGTCAGTGAACCACGCTATCAAGTCTTGCCGCGCTGATTCATCCGCCGCCAGGACGACCTGCATGAAAGCGCTAACCCGCAACTCTCGCGCGGCATACAGATCTGACGCCAGTTGATCCTGCGATCTAGACTTGTCGATGCCATTCAAGTCCAAATCATTGATAGTCTGCCGCGCCCGTCTTTCGCGCTCATCGTCCAGGCCGCTCTTGGGCATTAGCTCCATATATTCGCAGTCGAAGTCAAAGTACTCCTCAGGCCGTTCCATCACATCCTCAGCGCAAGGATCCACGAACCCGCCGTTAGCCCATTTGTCGGCTTTTATCGTGTTGCATTCCTTGCAACTGAGAACCCAATTTCCCCACACATATGTGAGGATGGGAAATTTGGATCTAGGCTTGAAGTGGTCAAGCTCAGGCGCCTTTGGGTTGCCGCGAGCCGCGTCGCAAGCGCGCTCGCAATAGCCGCATTTGTGGTTGAACCGAGGGGCAAGCTCTTTATTCTTGAATGGTAGCCAGAGCGAGCTTTTATAGTTAACATCATTGGGGTCGGCTTTGCCGGCTCTAAGATCCACCCAAAATTGCGTATGCTCGGCGCGTATCGCCGCAAGTTCGGCGGGTTCTGCGCCTCTGTCAACCCATCGCATAAGCGCGCTTACTCCTGCGGCGTCTTGGCTAGGCGCGATTGCATGAATTCTTGCAAGGTGTCCGCGAGCCTGTCCCGCTGCGCGTTCAGCGCGCCCCCGGCGAGCATATCCCCGCTGACGCTCTTGCGAAGATCGCGCATCTCGGCGTCTTCGGCGTCGGACAGCCCCTCGGACGCCCGCTTGCTACGCAGCTCGCGCAACCTTGCCGCGTTTATGGCGGTCGGCTCATCGGTCGGGTCGTCCACGCCCATAAGCGCGCGCAGAATTTCGCTAACCGTCCAGCCGATAATATCTTGCTCATTCGTTGACGCGGACACCACGCCGTTCTCGTCGCGCTCCAGCAGGTGAACCTGCCCCGCTTTCAAGCCCGCCACCACAAAGGGCGAGTGTGTAGTGGCGAATATCTGCAAGCCGGGGAAGTGCTTTCGCAGCGCGGGAATGACGCGCCGCTGCCAAGTGGGATGCAGGTGGTTTTCGATCTCGTCAATTAGCAGAATGGCGGGTTGCTCTTCCCAGCCGTCGGCGAAGTCGTAGAAGTTCGCTATTCTGAGAGCCAGGTACCATATCCACAAGAGCGTCCCTTGCGTGCCAGAGCTGAGGTCGCCAAGGAACACGCCCCCATCTTGGTGCATATCAGTAGTTCCAACTCCCATATCGTAGTGAATGACTGGAGTGGTTACTTCCACTTCAGCCAGCGGCAACTGAACTTGCTGAATATAATCGCCGTGTTCGTCCTCACGCAGGATGTCACGACAAATGTCCTGTGCACACATATAAGGCAAACTTTTTGCCTTGAACATATTATCAAATTTGGAGGCGTCACCTTGCCTAGTTAGAAATTGCCGATTGATTGTCTCAGCAGCGAGATACACGATTTTACCGTCAAATACGTGCTGTTGCGATTTCGGATGTTCCAAGAGTTGATGCAAGCCATCAGGCACGTCGTTATGCAATTCGCCTAGCCATTCGGGCGTTTCATCGCTAAACGGGATGCTCAGGCGCGCGGGGGGAATGAACACCCACGGCATCTGTCGGGCATGATCTCTTGCCAGTCTCTGAAAGCGCTCCCTCGAAATGCGCCCTCTCACACGATTCATCATGCCCTCGTCTATGTACGGCATCCCTGCGCCTACGAAATAGAATTTATCGCCTGGCGTCCGCGTTTTCGACGCCAATCGCCTCAGGATAGTGGATTTGCCGGACGCATTGGGGCCGATGAACAGGTTGACATTATCGTCGAAATAAAACTCGACGTTATCCGTGAACGGCGGAGTATCGGCAATTCGCGCTGCTACGATCATCCTAATTCCTTTTTGGACTTATCAGGCTACGCCCATTCTACCCAGGCATTGCCTTAGATACAAGCGCAAAACGCGCCGCCCACCTACCCCCGCCATCCTACCCCTCCTCCTCCATCGACGCATAATTCATCTGATACAAGTGCGCGTACAGCCCATCGCGCGCCATCAGGCTGGCGTGGTCACCCACCTCCACTATCTCGCCCTGGTTTAGCACGACTATCTTGTCGGCGCCGCGGATGGTGGATAGGCGGTGCGCTATCACTATCGCGGTGCGGCCGCGCAGCAGGCGCTGGAGGGCGCGCTGGATTAGCATCTCGGTGTAGCTGTCTATGTTGGCGGTGGCCTCGTCCAGGATTAGGATGCGCGGGTCGGCTACGATGGCGCGCGCGAAACTGAGGAGCTGCCGCTGCCCAAGGCTCAGGTTGATGCCGCGCTCCGCCAAGTAGGTGTCGTAGCCGGCGTCCAAGCCCATTATGATGTCGTGCGCGCCCACCGCTTTCGCCGCCTCTATCATGCGCTCGTCCGACGCCCACGGGTGGTTGTATTTGATGTTTTCGCGCACGGTGCCGGAGAACAAGAACGGCTCTTGCAATACCATGCTCATCTGCCCGGCGAGCGAGCTGCGGGTTACGTCGCGGATGTCGTAGCCGTCAACCAGTATCGCGCCCTTTTCGCGCGGCACATCGTAGAACCGCGATATGAGCGATACCAATGTGGTCTTGCCCGCGCCCGTAGGCCCCACCACCGCCACGGTCTCGCCGGGGTTGATGTGCAGTTCCAGATGCCGCAATACATCCGGCATATCCGCGCCGCCTCTGCCATGCGCGCCGTTGGCGGCTGGCGCCTCGCGGTCAAGCCGCACTATCTCTTGGCTGGCGGCATAGCTAAAGCTCAAGTCTTTCAGCACGACATCGCCCTTGAGCTGCGGCAGGCGGCTGGCGTTGGGGTTGTCAACCAAGTCCGGCTCAACATCCAGCAGCTCAAAGATGCGCGCGCCCGACGCCATGGAGCGCTGCAGCTGCGTGTATTGCATCGTCAGGTTGCGGATGGGGTCGAAGAACCGCTGTATGTACATTATGAACGCCACCAGAACGCCGATTTGCAGCTCGTTGCCCTCCACCATCCGCGAGCCGAAGAATATCGCCAGCACTATCGCCACGGCGGTGAGAATGTCCACCGCCGGCAGCAGGGTCGACGAAAGCTTGCCCGCCCACAGGTTGGCTTTGAGATGCTCGGTGTTCTTTTCGTCAAACAGCTCCAGGTTGCGCTTTTGGCGATTGAGCGCCTGCACGACGCGCACGCCGGTTATGTTTTCGTTGAGCGCGCCGTTGACGATTGATATGGCGGTTCGGACGCGCAAAAACGCCCTCACCGCAAACGGCTGCCATATGCCCATCGTCAGCCCCAGGATGGGCAGAACCACTAGCGTTATCAGCCCCAGCTTGAGGTTCATTATCAGCAGCGCCACGATGATGCCGCCCAGGCTGAGCAGGTCGGCGGTGGTCATTATGACCACGCTCATAAGCTCCTGCAGCTGCCACACATCGCCTTGCACGCGGGACATTATGCGCCCCACTTCGGTTTTGTCGTAGTAGGACAGCGACAGCCGCTGCAGATGCGCGAACATCGCGCGGCGCAGGTCGTACAGCACGCCTAGCCCAACGCGCGCCATAAACATCTGCTGCAGGTAGTTGGCGGCGAGTCCGGCGAGCGCCGTTCCCACGAACAGCCCGAACACCGTGAGCAGCCCGCGCATATTGCCGTTTTCAACATAGCCGTCTATGCCGAGCTTTATCAGGTAGGGTATCGCCACCTGCGAGCCGGTATAGACGAGCATTGCGATGAACGCGAAAGCCGCCAGGCGGCGATAGGGGCGCACATACGGCAGGATGCGCGTGATGACGCGCTTATCGTATATCCTGCCGAAAGTCTCGCCGTCCGGCTCCGGCCGCCCGCTGCTGCGTCCGCTGAAAGCGCCGCCCATCATCATCGCGCAACCCCCTCGCCGACCGCGTCCCGCTCAATGGCGCCCTGCCCGCCCGCAAACGCAGTCTCGGATACGTCTATATCGCGCATAACCTCTTCCTGGGGGCGCAGCTGCAGTTCGTAGATTTCGTGATATTTGCCGCGCAGCGCCAGCAGCTCGGCGTGAGTGCCGCGCTCGGCTATCTCGCCCTTGTCCAGCACAACGATTTCGTCCGCCCTGTGAACCGTGCTGAGGCGATGCGCTATGATGAGCGTCGTCCTGCCGCGCATAACCTCTTCCATAGCCTGGCGTATCTGGTCTTCGGTATGCGCGTCCACGCTGGAGGTGGAGTCGTCCAGGATGAGTATGGGCGGATCCAGCAGCACGGCGCGCGCGATGGACATACGCTGCCGCTGCCCGCCGGATAGGGTAACGCCGCGCTCGCCGACTTCGGTGTTGTAGGCGTCGTCCAGCGCGGATATGAAGTCGTGCAGCTGCGCCACCCTCGCCGCGCGCAGCACGTCGTCCATTGGCGCGTCCTCTCGCCCGTATGCGATGTTTTCGCGCAAGCCCGCGCCGAACAGGAAGACGTCCTGCTGAACCATCCCGATGTTGTGGCGCAGCGATTTGAGCGTCACATCCCGTATGTCAATGCCGTCGATGGTGACGCGCCCGCTGTCGACTTCGTAAAAGCGCGGCAGCAGGTGGGCGATGGTGCTTTTGCCGCTGCCGGGCGCGCCGAGCAGCGCCACCACCTTGCCCTGCTCTATGTCAAGATCGATGCCGCGCAACACCGGCTTGTCGGGTTCGTAGCTAAAGCTCACATTCTCAAAGCGCACGTTGCCCTTGACGCGCGTGAGTTCGCGCGCGTCGGGCTTTTCGCCGACTTCGGACTGCGTGTCCATTATCTCAAACAGGCGCTGGCCGCCCGACGCCGCCCGCGCGTATGAGTTCACAATCATCCCCGACATCCGCACGGGCATAGCCAGGATCTGCATATAGAACACGAATGCCGCCAGCTGCCCGATGGTCAGGTCGGTCGTGATGACGCGCCAGCCGCCGAACAGCAGTATCAGCGCCAGCGCGATTTGGAACGAAAACAGCGTGAACGATGTGTTGGATATGCGGAGCTTTTCGGCCGCTATGAACGCCTCCGATACCTCCATGCTCTTTTCGTTGTACTTTTGGTTTTCAAAGTCCTCAGAGGCGAAAGCCTTGACGACGCGCTGGCCTGTCAGGTTTTCTTGTAGCACGGTGTTCAGCTCGGCCATCATATCCTGGATCTTCAGCCACGCCTGCCGCAGCTTGAGGCGTATGATGCCCGAAACCAGTATCACCGGCGGCATAAAGCTTATGGCGAGCAGCCCCAACTGCAAGTCCATACGCAAAAGTATCACCGAAACCACCACGATGAGCAGCGCGAAATACGGCGTGCGGATGATGCCCATATTCACGAACATTCGGATGTTTTCCACATCCGTAATCGCGCGCGACATCAGGTGGCCGGTGTGGTTCCTGTCGTGAAAGCCGAAACTCAGATGCTGCACATGGTCGTACACGCGGTTGCGTATGTCATAGGAGACATACTGCGACACCGCCTCGCCGAGGAATGTTTGGAAGTACGAGAGTACGCCGCGTATCACGCTTAGGGCGATGATTGTGCCGACAATCAGCAGCAGGCTTTGGAGAGGGAACGCGCCGCCCTCCACGAGCGTCTTGACCTCGTCTATGGCTAGGCCGAAATAGTATGGCAGAAACAGATACGCGGCGGCGGCGCCGAACATCGAGATGTAGGCGGCGAGCATATGCCACTTGCGGCTGAACGCCATCTTTACGATACGCCAGATAACAGCCATAGACGCCTATCGTCCCTCCATGCAATAAGCCCTGCGCCAAGCCGCGCCTTAGTAAGCCTAGCAATCCGCGGCAAGCGAGCATACTCGCCCTGGATTGCCCTCTTGCAACCTAAGTCTGGGCGATTGCCAATCGTCAGACCATAATAACACCTTTTGGCGTAATAGTGACAGATATTTTTAGACTATTCCAAAACGCGCCTTGCGTTGAAACGTCTGACAAACGCGCTCAGCTTGCGCCTGCCGCGCGCGATTAAGCCCGCGCACTCGCCGCACTCGCTCGCGCCCAGCCCTGAGCACACGAACACAATCGCCACCGGCACGAACACCAGCGTATTCATAGCCGCGTGGAATATCACGCCATCGAAATGCGCGCCCAGCAGCCCCGGCGTCCCTTGTATGCCGCTGTTCAGGAACTGCACAAACTTCGCCGAATGCTCAAGCATATGGTAGCTCTGCACAATCGTCACCACGACCAGCAGCGCGCCCAGCATCCTTTGCCGCTTGCACACCTGCCCCCCGAAAGTGAGCCAGCCCAGCGTCACATAGATGAGCGTCCCCAGGTAGATCAGGTTGAACAGGAAATGCACCTGCTCCACGTCAAACGACCCAATAAGCCCGTGCGCCGACGGCGAGTTGAACGCGAACTTCTGCAGCACCTGCGCGATATGCTCGACCATATGAAACGTCTGCACCGCGAGTGTCAGCTCAAACATAAACACGAACTGCCTAAACGGCGTCATCCGCAAAGCGGAGCATGACAGCATACTTGCCTCACCTGTGTTTGTGATAATCATTGACGGGGAATTTACACCATTAGTCAAGCCTTTGTCATATCCCCCCGCAAATTCCCCCGCCAATCTCTCGCCATATCGCCCGCGATTGCCTCTCGCCTATGCTATCATACCCACATGCTCACATCATCCCGCGCACACACAGCCATACGGGAGCGAACCATGACCACTACAAAAACGCCTACTCCCACCCTCGCGCGCGCCACAACACAAGCGCGCCAAATGCCCGACTGGGATAACTTCATCCCGCCTACGCCCGAACTAACGGAGGACGCTATGCAGCAAGACGCCCCGTATCTTCGCATTTTCAGCATCCTCGACGAGCGATTCCAGGACAGCCCCGATGTGCTGGTATCCGGCGGTGGCGGATTCATCTACTACGACCGCTACGATATGAACGCCAAGCGCGCGCCCGACTGCACTATCGCTTTCGGCGTAGATGTCGAGCGAATAGTCGACAGAAACGCCTATATGGTTTGGGAGGTAGGCAAGCCGCCCGATGTGGCGATAGAGATAGGATCGCGCAGCACTGCCGTCAACGACATCGGCGTCAAGCGCGAGATATACGCGGAGATGGGGATAGGCGAGTACTGGCTGCTGGATCGCACCGGCGGCCTCTTGTACGGCGAGCCGCTGATAGGCGAGCGTCTAGTGGATGGCGAGTACATACGCTACCCGACATACAGGGATGAGCAAGGGCGCATCGCATCCCGCAGCGCGGCGCTATACTTAGTCTTTCACTGGGACGGTTCGCGGTTCGGGATATACGACCCCGCAGCGGGCGAGGACTTGGTTGATCTGCGGGAGGCTAAACCCGCCCTGCAATCAGAGCGCCGAGCCCGCCTGGAAGAGCGCCAAGCCCGCTTGGAAGAGCAACGCGCCCGCGAGTCCGCCGAGGCAGATAACCGCCGACTCAGGGCAGAGATAGACCGCCTCCGCAACCAATAGCCGCCGGCCAACCCGCCCTTGTGCTATCATACCCACAAGCCCACACCATCCCGCGCACACACATCCACACGGGAGCGAACCATGACCACTGCCAAAACGCCCACTCCCACACTCGCGCGCAACGCGACCGACGCGCGCCAAATGCCTGATTGGGATGACTTCATCCCGCCTACGCCCGAACTGACGGAGGACGCTATGCAGCAAGACGCCCCGTATCTTCGCATTTTCAGCATCCTAGACGAGCGCTTCCAGGACAGCCCCGACGTGCTGGTCTCCGGCGGCGGCGGATTCATCTACTACGACCGCTACGATATGAACGCCAAGCGCGCGCCCGACTGCACTATCGCTTTCGGCGTAAATGTTGAGCGAATAGTCGACAGAAACGCCTATATGGTTTGGGAAGTGGGCAAGCCGCCCGATGTGGCGATAGAGATAGGATCGCGCAGCACTGCCGTCAACGACATCGGCGTCAAGCGCGAGATATACGCGGAGATGGGGATAGGCGAGTACTGGCTGCTGGATCGCACCGGCGGCCTCTTGTACGGCGAGCCGCTGATAGGCGAGCGTCTGGTAGATGGCGAGTACATACGCTACCCGACTTACAGAGATGAGCAAGGGCGCGTCGCATCCCGCAGCGAGGCGCTGAACTTGGTCTTTCACTGGGACGGTTCGCGGTTTGGGATATACGACCCCGTAGCGGGCGAGGACCTGGTTGACCTGCGGGAGGCTAAACCCGCCCTGCAATCAGAGCGCCAAGCGCGCTTGGAAGAACGCCAAGAATCCCAACAAGCCCTTGAATCAGAGCGCCAAGCCCGCTTGGAAGAGCAACGCGCCCGCGAGGCCGCCGAGGCAGAAATACGCAGACTTAGGGAAGAGAACGCCCGCCTCCGCAACCAATAGCCGCCGGCCAACCCGCTCGCGCCGCCCCCACCGCCTAATCGCCGTGCCGCTCCCCCCCATGCCCCCGCCGCGCCTTGCGACCGTCAAAGTCGTAATGCGGCGTCCCGCAATGCTCTTCCAGCGCCACGATGACTATCTTGTAGCCCAAGTCCGACCTGTGGATCAGCCGCCATACGCGCGGCGCGTCCCGCTCCGGCGCCAGCGCCAGCAGCGCGCTCAGATGCGCCCGCACATACGCCTCATCGTGCGCCAAAGTCTGCCTCAGCGCGTTGGCGACGGGCAGCCGCTGCCTGTCTATGTAGCGCAGCGGCAGCTCCGCCGCATGCGTGGGCAGCGCCACCCCCACATAGCTCGCCGACTCCGCCAGATGCCGTTGCATCCGCACCACCACCAGCTCCGCGTCCCGCACGCGCCCTCTGCTGATAAGCGCGCCCATCTCGCGCCCTCGCTCTCGCGCCAGCCGAGCGTGCGCCTGCGCCTTGCTCGCGTCCCCGCGCGCCATTCGCATCTCTACGCTCTCTCGCGCGCTCTTCACCCAGTACAGCCGCTCGCCCGGCACGCTGTCCGACGCCGCGACCGTCGTGCCGCCCGCCGCCACTATCGTCAGGAACACCAGCCCGAATGCCGCCAGAACAGGCGCGCTCAGCGGCCGGCTAAACAGACGCGGCAGCGCGAACCGCCGCCTGGGCTTGCGCGCCTTAGCAACCACCGCCTCGTTCACCCGCGCCAGCCCGCGCGCCTTAGCCGCCTCGGACGGCGCTATCGCCCGCGACGCCCGCAGCGTGGCGCTCGCCACCCGCAGCAGCGGCGCTAGCTCAGCCGCATGCTCAGGATGCGCCGCCAAGCACTGCCGCGCATCCGCGCCCTCCGCGAGCATCTCGATGCACTCATCCAGTACATTGTCAAAGTTGGACGCGCTCATCTCTGCCCTCTGCCGTTCTGCCCTCTGACAATCTGAGATTTCCCCATTCGGCAATCCCGCTTATTCCTCTGACGCCGACTTTTCACGCTAATCGGACTACGCTAATCGCGCCAATCGGCTAATCGCGTAAGCCCGCCATTCGCCGACCGAAACCCTAATCAGGTCTCGCAGCGCCGCAGCGCCGCCGGAGCGTCCGCCGTGTCCGGATTCAGAACCCGCCGCAACTTCTTCAGCCCCGCATGCTGCAGCGCCTTGACCGCGTTGTCTTTTCTGCCCACCGCGCGCGCCGTCTCGGCCACCGACAGCCCGGCGCCGAACCGCAGCGTAATCACCTCGCGCTGCAGCGCCGTCAGCCCCTCCATCGCCTTGCTCACCTCGCCCAGCGTCAGCTCCATATCCATCTGAGCGTCCGCGTCAAACGCAGCCGCCTTCAGCGTGGGCGATACGCTGTCAAGCGATGTCATTTGCTTTCTGCTCCTCTTGCGGTAGTAGTCCACCACGAGGTTGTGCGCGATGCGAAACAGCCACGCGGAGAACGGATAGCCCTGCCACTTGAATCGGTGAATGGACTCAATCATCCGCACGAACACCTCCGCGGTGATGTCTTCGGCGTCGGAGGGATTGCCCGTCTTGAAAGACACATAGCGAAATATCTGGTCGTAGAACCGCTCATACAGCGCGGCGAAAGCCGTCGCAGCCCCATCTTGGGCTTGCCGAACCAGCGCCGCCACCTCCGCCTGCGCCTGCCCTTTGCTATCGGCTTGCATCAGCCGCCAATCTCCCTAAAACCGGATACATGCCCGCGCGGGCATATCCTCAGCCGTCGGATGCGCTAACCACATTCGGCGCGCCCCTTGCATCAATTATAACGCGCCTTGCCCGTTTTGGTTAGCGGTAAGATAGCGCCGCGCGAAAAATCCGATTATTGCCGCTTGCCATTGTTGATAGCATAACATTCTATCCAATGCCTAAACCCAAAAGTTTGCCTACTTTTTGGAAATTGAAACCTTACCTACCTCCGCGCCCATTTTGATATAATTCCCCTCGCAATGCCAACGCTATCCCAATTCCCGCTATCCCGCCTAGCCCCGTTGCGCCGCGCGCCGTTTTGGGCGTGGGCGCTTGTGGTGTGCGCGTTGTTTGCGGTTGTGGGCGTCGGCGTGGTGGACGACTACGGCATTGGGTTAGACGAAAACGCTGAACAGCGCATTGCCCGAACAGCCCTAGACTATGCCCTAAACTACTCATTTGGCGCAGCCGAAGAGTTAGAGCTGCGCTACAAATATCCGGGAGAGCAATACTACGGGGTGGCGTTCTCGCTGCCATTGCTGCTGCTGGAGCGCGCGCTCGGATTGCAAGACGCCCGCGACATATACTTAACGCGCCACCTGATTACGCATCTGTTCTTCATAGCGGGCGGCTTTGCGTGCGGGATGCTTGCCTACCGGATGATGGGCAGCCGCTGGTTAGCGCTGTTGGCTATCCTGATGTTCTTGCTGCATCCGCGCCTGTACGCCCACTCGTTCTTCAATACCAAAGACATCCCTTTCGCGGTTATGCTGATAATCGCGCTATATCTCACGCATCGCGCCTTTCGCAGGGACACGCTTGGCGCGTTTCTGCTGTGCGGCGTCGGCGTGGGCTTGGCGATAAACCTGCGCGGGTTCGGGCTTATGCTGTTGCCGATGATACTCGCTATGCGCGCGCTTGACTTGTGGCAAGCCAGCGGGGAAGAGCGCAAGCGCGCGCTGAAGACGGGCGTTGCGCTCGCTGTCGCGGCGATTGCGACGGTGTGGATCGCCCACCCGTACTATTGGGAAAACCCGCTGCGTTTCATTGAGGGCTTGCGCTTTCTGTCCCAGTTTCCCGCTATTAGAGAGAGCCTGTTTATGGGCGAGATATACAGATCCGACGCCGTGCCGTGGAACTACATTCCGGTGTGGTTTGGGATAACCGCGCCGCCTCTGACGCTGGCGCTGGGCGCTTTGGGAGCGGTGGCGGTTTGTTGGCAGGCAATAGCGCGTCCTTTTGCCGCGCTCCGCGACCCCGAAACCCGCTTTGGCATAATGCTGCTCGGATGCTTTGCGCTGCCCGTCGTAGCGATCATCGCGCTGCAATCCAACATCTACAACGGCTGGCGGCATATGTATTTCTTGTGGGGGCCGTTCTGCCTGATTGCGGCGATTGGGCTGCGCGCGATTGCGGATAGCGATGCAGGGCAGGGCGGATGGAACATCGCCGCGCGGCTGCCCGGCCGGGTTCGCGGCGGCGGCGGCTGGCATATGGCGCGGCGGACGCTTGCGTATGGCGCGGCGGGCGTAGGATTGGCTACCACGCTGACCGCTATGGCGGCGCTGCATCCGCATCAGCAGGTGTATTTCAACGCGCTAGTTGACACCAAGACGCCCGGCGCGCTTGCCAAGCGCTACGATATGGACTATTGGCAGGTGGCGCAGCGGCAATCGCTGGAATACCTGCTCGCGCGCCATCCCGATAACGCGCGGCGCGTCTGGCCCAGAAAGGCAAGCGAGCTTATCCTGCCCCAAAATGACAGGGAACGCGTCACAAGCTTGGACAGTCCGTATGTGGCGGACTTTTATCTTTGGACTCCGCTGGGCTACCATCTGCCCGCCGCAAACCCGCAGGAGGCGGGGTTTTACCACCCGCTCATCAGCGCCATGAACATACCTGAGCGGCAGCCAATTCACAGCGTCCGGGCATACGGCAGCGCGATTGCGCTCATCTATGGCAAGGACGCCGCCGCCTACCGCGCGGCATACGACGACATCGCCGCAAACGGCGATCCGCTCGCCAGCGCCGACTTCGACATCTACGCCTATGACGGCGCGCTATACTACCTCAGCGCCGATTGCCCGCCGCCTATATCAAACCGCGACGACTTTCGGGCGTTCCTGCACATCACCCCCAACGACCCCGCCGACTTGCCCGCCGACCGGCGCGAGCATGGCTTTGAGAACCGCGATTTTCGGTTCAACGAGCATGCCGCCTTTTTCGACGGCAAGTGCGTAAATAGACAACCCTTGCCCGATTACGCCATAGCGCGCATAAGAACGGGGCATAACGCGGCGGCGGCCGGCTATCCTGAGTGGCGGGCGGACGTTGACTTGGCGGCGCATGCGGCGGGGCAAGCGCTGTATGAGGGCATTGCCGCAGGGGATTATGGCAAGCCGGTGGCGCGGTCGGGCTTTGATGTGTATATGCGCGATAATGCCCTGGCATATCTTAAAGAACCCTGCGTCTCCGGCGACGCCGACGCCCGATTCATACTGCACATATTCCCCGCCAATCCCGCCGACGCGCGCGAGCGCGGCTTTGCCAACCTTGATTTCCATTTCGCCGACCACGGCGCGTACATAGGCGATAAGTGCGTGGCTGCGCGCGAGTTGCCCGACTATCCCATAGCCCTCATTAGAACCGGCCAGAAAGCGACGGCGCCCGGCGGCGATGAATGGCGCGTGGACATTGACTTAGCCGCCCGCGCAGCGGCGCAAGCCGTGTATGATGGCATTGCGGCCGGCGACTACGGCAAGCCCGTTGCCCAGTCCCACTTCGACTTGTATCTGCGCGATAACGCGGTGACATACATCAAAGCCCCTTGCGTTGAGGGCGATACGGACGCGCGTTTCCTCTTGCACATCATCCCCGCGGATCCCGCCGATCTGCCGGCGGACGCCCGCGAGCGCGGCTTTGCCAATCTTGACTTCAAATTCGCCGACCACGGCGCATACGCAGGCGATATATGCGCGGCTACGATTGATCTGCCCGATTACGCGATAGACCGCATCCGCGCGGGGCAGTTTGTCAGCGGCGAGGGCGCTGTCTGGCGCGCGGAATTCCCCGCCGCGCGGTAGCCGCCCGCCTAACGCTTGACATCCCAGCGCCCGCGTTTCTTTTTAGCCGGTTTTAAGAGTTTGCCAAGCCCGCCACAACCGCTAAATCAAGCGCTCACGGCATAGCCGTCCAACCCGCCGCAACGGGCAAATATACTCGCCCACTTGAATGGAAACGCTGCCCACCGGCTTGCCAAACCTGACAACCCCCGCCGCCCTCTGCTACAATCCAAGCTCACCGAATTGGAGGCACAAGCCCACAATGAGCGCAGTCCACACCCCGCCCGACCACGCCGCGCCGGACACGCCCGATACCGCGCGGCTAATGCCCTACGCGCTGCGCCCGATGACCGGCCAAGACCTCGCCCAAGCCGCCGAAATCGAGCGCGACGCATTCCCCACGCTATTCCCGCCCACATCATTCCGCCGCGAGCTCAAACACCGCCGCGCCCGCTACCTCGTCGCCTTTCGCCGCGACGACCTAGCGGCGTCCCCCGCCGAGCCGCCCGTTCCCCCGGCGCCCTTGCCCGCCGCCTCGCGCTCCCCCATAACCCGCCTGCTCACCGGCGCGCGCTCCCTATGGCGCAGGCAGCGCGGCGGATGGCAGCCCGACAGCAATCGGCGCATCGCGGGATTTATCGGCATCTGGTATATGCCCGACGCCGCGCACATCGTAGCCATCGGCGTCCGCAGCGCCTGTCGCAAGCGAGGCATCGGCGAGCTGCTGCTAATCGGCGCGATAGAGCAAGCCGCGCAGCGCCAAATGGACGAGCTCACCCTAGAAGTCCGCGCGTCTAACCGCATCGCCCAAAACCTCTACGCCAAGCATGGCTTTGAGACGATGGGCGTCCGCAAGGGCTACTACACCGACAACCGCGAAGACGCCATCATCATGACCGCAGGGCGCATCCGCGCGCCCGAATATGCCGCCCGCTTTCGCGCGCTTTCTGACGCCCACTGCAAGCGCTGGGGCTTTTCGGACAGGCTGCTCTCTTAGCCGCCGCGTTGCCGCCGCCCGCCGCATCCCCAATCCCAAATCCCGCATCCAACCCAACAAGCCATATTCCCCGAAAACTTGCCAATATCCCCAAACATCTAACGCTCATAACGCCTATACTTATCTTATACCCATCAAGAAACCCACAGAGAGCAACAATGTCCCTCCTAGTCAAAATCGGCGTCTTCCTAGTCGTCATCCTGCTTGTGTTCAGCCTGCTCGCGCCCCTCGCGGGCCCATTCTTCCAGTCGCAGATAGCCTCGCGCATCCGCGGCGCTGCTGATACGCCCACCCAAGTCCCCGTCAACGGCGGCGCATCAAACGGCATCGCGCCCGCGCGGGAAGAGCAGGACTATGAGATAATCACCCTGCTCGGCTTTGACGCCATTCCCGCCATACTCGCGCCCGAAATGGTTGGCGCGGACGCGGCGGACGAGTGGATGGCGGACAACGAACCCGTAGTGGGATTGTCCATCAACGGCGATAATCGCGCGTACTCCATCCCGATGCTCAGCCGCCACGAAATCGTCAACGATGTGGTGGGCGGGCAGCCGGTTGCCGTAACATGGTGACCGCTTTGCTACTCGGCTATCGTGTATAGCCGCGAAATCAACGGCGGCGCGCATACATTCGGCGTATCGGGCAAGCTCATCCGGAACGTGCTTGTGATGTACGACCACCAGACGCGCACGCTTTGGAGCCAATTCCTGCACGAAGGCGTAGAGGGCGAGCTGGCGGGCGTCAAGCTGCAAGTCCTGCCCGCCGTCCAAACCAAGTGGGCGGCTTGGCGCGAACTCCACCCGGACACCAAGGCGCTTGACAAAGACGGCGGCTACCTAGGCGACCCCTACGCCGGCTACTACGGCGACGACCGCGCCGGCGTCATAGGCGAATCCAACCGCGACGACCGCCTGCGAACCAAAGACCTTGTGGTTGGCGTCAACATAAACGGCAGCCCCAAAGCCTACGCCCTAGACGCGCTCGCCGCCATCGACCTGCTAAACGACCAACTAGGCGGCAGCGACGTCCTGCTATACTTCGAAACCGAAACCCGAACCGCCCTCCTCTACGACCGCCGCGTCAACGGCGATACGCTCACATTCCGCCTAGAGGGCGCCCCCGCCGGCATCCAAACCACCCTGATAGACGACCAGACCGGCAGCCGCTGGTCGGCCTTCACCGGCCGCGCCCTAGATGGCGAGCTGCGCGGCGCCGCCCTGCGCCGCATCCCCTCCCACCTATCGTTCTGGTTCGCGTGGACGGACTGGAACCCGCAAACGGCGCTGTATGGGGGGTAGGGGGTAGGCCCCTAATTTGAAAATTACCCTTGACACCGCCCTACCATCCCCGTTATTCTAATTACGAACAAATTATTCAATAGCGTCCAGTTGTCCACGAAAGTTAGGTTGCAGTATCTGCCGTGTGCGTGTATATGATACGTGCTTTGGATACTAATCTCTTGGGGCTGGGCCGGTTGCGGTTGCGGTTGCGCTATTGCAAGTCTATATGTATGATGTTAGCCCAAACAAAGAATAACCACGTACACGCGGGGATATTAGAAAGGTAGTTTCATGCCCTACAAATCATTCAAGGTCAACATTTACGACATTGAGGCGCAGAACACCGATAGAACTGAGAGTGATTCTTTCAGTGGAGCAATAGAGAATGCCATAGCGCAGCAACTTGATGGACGCTATAAAGATGTGAGCGGAAAGGGGCGGCGTTTGGAGCATTACAGGAAGGAAGAGGCTTGCTATCTACTAAACTTTACAACTTTCGAATTTGCAGGTCCAGGCCGCACTGATACTACAAGTGCGGCAGTCCCTATCGGCCTTGACTCCAATGAGTTCTTTGCACACGAAACCGCTATGCTGTATGACCCCAATGCCAATTTGGCGTTTGTAGAATCTACCCAAAGTGGAATGAGGAATAAGGCAATAGCGCTCTACTTCGAAGAATTTTCTAATCGTAACGAACATTACAACCTGATTCCACGATTAGACAATGAAGCGGCAGCTAAGGCGCGCGGGTATCAGAATATCCACAGCGTAAATCTCCAAGTTGCAATCGGCCAAATAACGGGTGTTGACCGAGATGAGGGTATCGGGGTCATCCATAGTTTGGGAGCTGACTACGGCGCCGACATAATTGACATCGAAATAAAAGTTGGTCGTGGAAAAGGCCGCACTCTTTTCCCTCCAAAAGTTCGACAGGCTATTAGCAACGTACTTGGGAGTGCAGACTCGAACAATGTCAAGCGTATGACATTGAAGGGACGCGAGCACGACGACGCCCCGCTTGAGATTATCGACTTGCTTCAGCATAAAGAAAAGCGGGAAACCAGCTTGCAAGTGGACGATCAAACTAGAAAAGTCTCTCATGAAAAGCGCTGGGACGCGCTTATCGAAATTCGCCAGGAGTTCCTGAGATAAATGTCAGCCGCATCTGAAAGGCGTCTCCCATTTGGGGTAGCGGCGATTGCGTTTTTGGCTACAGGCGCTATCGCGTACTTTTGCGAGATTAAGCCACTCCCGACGGCTTTCTCCGCAGGGACGATGACTTTCGGAATAGTCGTTGCCGGATTTGCCGCAACGCAACGGAATATGTTGCTAGGCATGAGGGGATCCAGTGTGCTGGAATTCGCTGTCAAGACTGGATTCCACAACGATGTGCTGCAATATCTGATGCACTGTGTATATGCTGGGCTGTTTGTCTCAGCAGTTTCGGTGATGGGCTTCTTCATCAATGGCAATGGCAAGCCTTTGCTTTGGTGGGCGTGGTTTGCGATTTTGGTGGGCTCAATCGTGCTGGTAATTGCGTTTATATTCAGAAACGAGGTCTTGATGGGCCGGATAGTCAAACACTTTATTGAAGACAAGACTCCGAATTCATGACCCGCTTGCGTCAATACGCAGAGCGTCCATCCAACAGCCCTTACTGACAAGCCCCAATCACCGCAGCGCCCTACTCAGCGCAAACACCGCCACCACCACAACCGCCGCCACCACAACCCACCACGGCAGCCCGCCCGGTGCCCGCCCGCCTCGCCGCCGCCCGGCCCTCCGCCGATCCCGCCGCCTGCGCCTCCGATTCACCATCTTGCCCTCCCGCGCTATCCCGCCTATATCCCACGCTACCCAAGCCTATACTACGATACCCGCCCCGCCGTTTCAAACCCGCAAACGCGCCTCCACCATCCGCCCCCGCTTTGAAAACAACCCGCCCATTCCTATAAGATAAGCCCAAACCGCCAACCCAAACCGCCATAACAACCACAATCCCACACTCACACTAAGGAGCGCCCCCCATGACCACACTACCCCATCCCCCGCTCAGCGGCCCCGCATACCCCGACGAGCTCCGCGCGCAGCAGACCGCGCTCAGCAGAGACCCGGCCATCGCCGCGTTTGCCGACGCGCGGCGGCGCCTGGCGGACGATCCCTACCGCCCGATGTACCACTTCTCGCCGCCGGGCAGCGTGATGAACGATCCCAACGGCCTGTGCCACTGGCAGGGGCGCTGGCATCTGTTCTACCAGTATAGGCCGGGGGGCGAGAGCGACCGCGTTCACTGGGGGCATGCCGTCAGCGCCGACCTGGCGCGGTGGCGCGATATGCCGCTGGCGCTGTATCCCGATACCGAAAAGGACTGCTATAGCGGCCAAACCCTCGTGGAGGACGACCGCGTTGTCGCCATATATCACGGCACGGAGTCGGGCAACGCCATCGCCACCGCGTCCGACCCGTTCCTGGTGAACTGGCGCAAGCATCCGAACAATCCCGTCATCCCGATTGTCCCCATAGACGCAGACGGCGCGCCCTATCGCGTGTTTGACCCGTGCATATGGCGGCAGGAGGACGGCGCCTACTACGCGCTGTCCGGCACATACAAGGACGGCGAGCGCGGCGCGGACTGCCAGGGCATCGACCACCTGTTTCGCTCAACCGACTTGGCGCAGTGGGAGCATATCGGCGCGCTGCTGGAGGACAAGTTCTTCGCCGAGCGCGGCGAGGATGCGGCGGTGCCGGTGTTCTGGCCGATCAGCCGCTTGGACGGCTCGCCAAGCGGCAAGCATATGCTGCTGCTGTTCAGCCACAAGCGCGCCGGCCGCTGCTACATCGGCGACTACGACCCCGAAACCCGCCGGTTCGCGCCCGACGCGCACTATCGCATGAACTACGGCTCATACACCGTCGGCAGCCTGCACGCGCCCTCCGCCGCCATAGGCCCGGACGGGCTGTTCACCGCGATATTCAATGTCAAAGAGGGCAAGCCCACCGCCGGCTGGGATAACATCATGACCCTGCCGCGCCAATACTGGCTGCGCGAAGACGGCGCGCTCGGAATGACGACCGCCGGCGACATAGAAACGCTGCGCCTAGACTACGCCGACATCCCGCCTGCGGACATCCCCGCCAACCAAGAAACGCTCTTGGATAACATAGACGGCATAGACGGCCCAGCCCACGTCATACGCGGCAAGGCGATTGAAATAAACGCCGTCATAGAGCCGCGAGACGCGCGCGAAGTCGGGCTGTACGTCCTGCGCTCCCCCGACGCCGCCGAGCGCACGCGCATATCGTTCTACCCGCAGGACAACCGCCGCTTTGACACGGGCTCGCTACAGATAGACATATCCGAGGCGTCGCTCAGCGCCGACGTATTCGCGCGGACGCCCGAAACCGGCCCCCTGCGCCTATACCCCGGCGAGCCGCTGCGCCTGCGGATATTCGTGGATCGCAGCATAATAGAGGTATTCGCCAACGACCGCCAATGCCTCACCCTGCGCGCTTACCCGCAGCGCCCCGACAGCGCCGGCGTATCCCTATTCGCGCGCGGCGGCGACGCCCGCCTAGCCGAAATGCGCGTCTGGCAAATGCGTAGCATATGGCCTGAGCTAATGCGCTTTGAGGCGCCGCACCCGCGCTGGTAACCGCGCAAGATCCGTGCCGCCAATCACACAAGATCCGCGCCGGCAATCACACAAGATCCGCGTCGCCAATCACGCAAGCGCCGCGCCCAAAATCCGCTATAATGAACACATGACGCTCTACCCAAACAAAACATTGACGCGCAAAACCGCGCCCGCGATTGCGCTATGGCTGGCGTTGCCGCTCGCGCTGCTGCCGCTCTTGGCATTGGCGGCGTGCGCCGGCGCCCAGTCAGACGTCCCCGCCCTTGAGCGGCGCGCGCAGGGCTTGAACAAGACGATTATGTGTCCCGTATGCCCCGGCGAATCCATCGACCAGTCGCAGAACGCGCTGGCGGCGCAGATGCGCGGCATCGTGGACGAAAAGCTCGCCGCCGGCTGGACGGACGCCCAAGTGCGCGACTTCTTCGCAGAGCGCTACGGCCCTAGCGTCCTGCTGGAGCCGCCCGCTCAGGGCATTGCGCTCGCCGCCTGGATAGGCGCTCCCGTAGGCGTCGCAATCGCCCTCATCGCATTCGCCCTAGCCCTCCGCCACATGCGCCGCAAGCCGCCGGACGCCGACGAGTACGCCGCCGATGCGGATGCTGACGCAGAGAGCGCCGCCGCGGATCCCGCCCTCCAGCCCTACTACGACCGCATAGAGGCGGCGCTGTCAGACGACGCAGCCAAAGACAAAGAGTGACCTGATTGTTAGCGCACAAACTCCCGCCACCTATCCCTGCGACCGCGCGCAACGCCTGCGCGATAGCGCTGCTATGCGGCTTGCTGTTCCTATCCCTAACCTGCCATGACGCCGCCGCCGAGCATTACGCCCGCGCCGACGAACTCGCCTACAATGGCGACTACGACGGCGCTATCGCCGCATACGACGTCGCCCTCAGCGTCAACCCGAACTACTTTGACGCCTACTGCGATAGGGGGCATACGCACATCGCCAAGGGCGACTACCCCGCCGCGATAGCCGACTACACCAGCGCCCTCGGCATCGTCCCCGACGACGACTTTCTCTACCGGATGCGCGGCGCGGCATACCACCTGGCGGGCGAACACGACAGCGCATTCGCCGACTACGCCGCCGCCATCCGCCTTGACCCGGACGACGCCGACCACTACAACATTCGCGGGCTCGCCTACTACGAACTGAACAAATACCACAAGGCGATAGACGACTACAACCGCGCCATAGCCATCGCGCCCCGCGACCCTGACGGCTACTACAACCGCGCAAACGCCTACCTCGCCTCGCATATGTACGAGCAGGCGTTTGCCGACTACGACCGCGTCATCAGCCTCAACTGGAACTACGCCGACGCGTATATGAGCCGCGGTCTCGCCTATCTTGGCATTGGAGATATTGACAACGCGATAGCCGACTTTGACCGCGAAATCGCCCGCAGCCCCGACTACGCCAGAGCCTACCTCAATCGCGGCTACGCCCACTACCAGAACCTAGACTACGCCGCCGCCATAGCCGACTACGACCGCGCCATAGCCCTCAACCCCGACTACGCCTTGGCCTACTACAACCGCGCCTGGGCGCACGAGGCGCTCGGCAACGTAGCGCAGATAGAGCGGGATATGCGGCGCTACCGGGAGCTGGGCGGGGAGTGAGCGGGCCGCGCTAGTGGCGTATAATAGAGGTGGCGGCGCTAGGTGAGGATGCGCTAGAATGAAAAGCGTGATAGGATGTAAGGCGGTGGCAGGTTGCTGACGAAAAGCGAACTGGTGAATACAGTGGTTGAAAACAACGAAGAGTGCGCGCGCGGAAGTGTTGATCAAGGGGCTGCCCCTCTGGATCAAGATGATGTTGACGAGGAGATTGCCGCCCTTGGCGACCTTGTCCTTGATCCGAATGATGCTACGGCACACCTATACAGGGGCAACGCCTACTTCGACCTTGGCGAGTACGCCAAGGCTATTCCGGACTTTGACCGCGTTATCGTCATTGACCCAAACTCAGATGAGGCATACTTCGGCCGTGGATTTTCCTACTTCGCCCTCGACGAGTATGCCAAGGCGATTGTGGACTTTGACCGCGCTATTGCCCTTGACCCAGACGACGCTGCAGCATACCACGCACGGGGACTTGCCTACGCAGGAATGAGCGAGGACGTCAAGGCGATTGTGGACTATAGCCACGCTATTGCCATTGATCCGAACTATGCTGAGGCATACTACGGCCGGGGACTCGCCTACTTCACACTCTCCGAGGACTCCAAGGCGATGGCGGACTTTGACCGCGCTATTGCCCTTGACCCAAACGACACTGAGGCATACCACAAACGGGGATTTGCCTACGCCGAAATGGGAGAGTACGCCAAGGCGATAGCAGACTATGACAGCTCTATTGCCATTGACCCGAACGACGCTTTCGCATACTACATCCGGGGCGACGCCTACTTCGCTCTCGGCGAGTACGCCAAGGCGATAGCGGACTATGACCGCGCTATTGAGATTGCCTCGGACTTTGCCAGCGCATACCGCAACCGCGCCTCATCGCACGCCGCTCTCGGTAACACATCCCAAGCCCAAGCCGATATGCAGAAGTACCGCGAGCTCAGCGGCGAGTAAGTTGCCCGACGCGCTAAGTGCGTATGATTGAAGAATCAGTGTGCGGCGATGGATGCTTGGGTGAAAAGCGTTGCAAGGACGTAAGCTGTTGCAGAACGCTGAGGGAACGGAAATAGGTGCATATATTGGAAAACAACGAAGAACGCGGGCGCAAAGGCGCTAAACGAATGTTTGCCTATCTGGATCATCAATTTGGTAGAGACAAGGTACTCGCCGCGTTTGACCGTGCCATCAGCATCAATCCAAATGATGCTGAGTCATACCACGGACGGGGATTGATCTACGACGACCTCTTCGGCGAATATAACAAGGCGATTGTGGACTATAGCCACGCTATTGCCCTTGCCCCAAACTATTCTACGCCATACCACAACAGGGGTGATGCTTACCGTAGTCTGGGCGAGCTTGACAATGCGATAGCCGACGACTATGGCCACGCTATTGCCCTTAACCCAAATAATTCCGCTGGATCATACAACAGCCGGGGACTCGTCTATGCCAGAATAGGTGAGAATGCCAAGGCGATAGCCAACTATAGCCGCGCTATTGACATTAAACCAAACTACGCTGTGGCATACCGCAACCGGGGACTTGCCTACGCCAAAATCGGCGAGTATGCTAAGGCGATTGCCGACTACGACCGCGCCCTCAGCATTGACCCGAACCGCGCTGTGATATATCAAAACCGAGGGAATGCCTACCGCCGCATGGGAGAGATTGACAAGGCGATAGCTGACTTTGACCGCGCTATTGCCATTAACCCGAACTCTGCTGTGGCATACAACGAACGTGGAATTGCTCACCGTAGGCTAGGCGAGTTTGACAAGGCGATAGCCGACTATGATCGCGCTGTTGCCATTGACCCAAATTTCGCTGTGGCATACAACAATAGAGGCTATGCTTACGCTGCCCTCGGCCAGTACGCCATGGCGATAGTGTACTATAACCACGCTATTGCCATTGACCCGAACTATGCTACCGCCTACTCCAATCGCGCCTCAGCGCACAAAACCCTCGGCCACGCGGCGCAGGCGGCGCGGGATATGCAGAAGAGCCGTGAGCTCCGCAAGCGAGTAAGCCGTCAGGCGCCTAAACCATCAGATCGGCGCCCCGCGCTCCCCGCCCCGCAAACCACACGACACACCCCACAATGATCGACACCGGCCAAATCGCCCTCATCATCGCCCTGGTCGTTACCGCATACGCCGCGGTTGCCTCCTACGTCGGCGGCGCAATGCGGCTGCCCGACCTGGCGGCGAGCGCGCGCTACGGCTTTTACTGCGCGCCGTTTCTGCTGCTGCTGTCCACCGCCGCGCTGATATACGCCTTTGTCACGCGCGATTTCTCCGTGCGCTATGTCGCCGAAAACAGCAGCGCCGCTATGCCGCACATCTACACTTGGGTGGCGTTCTACGCGGGCAACGCCGGCTCGCTGCTCTACCTCGCGCTGGTTCTGGCGGCGGTGTCCGCGATAGCCGTGCTGACCATCCGCAAGCGCCTGCCGCACACCACGCCATTCGCGCTTGGCACAATGGCGCTGGTTCTGCTCTTCTTCTTGGCGATAATGATATTTCTGGCAAACCCGCTGGAGCGCCTGCCCGCAACGCCGCCGGACGGGCAGGGCATCAACCCGCTGCTGATACACTTCGGGATGTTCATCCACCCGCCGCTGCAAATGGCGGGCTTGGCGCTGGTAGCGGTGCCGTTCAGCATAGCGATGGGCGCGCTCATAGCGCGGCGCGGCGGCCGCGACGAGTGGGTGGATCTGGGCAGGCTCTGGGGAATGATCTCGTGGCTCATCCTAACGCTTGGGCTGATGCTGGGCAGCTGGTGGGCATATACCATACTCGGCTGGGGCGGCTACTGGGCGTGGGATCCGGTGGAAAACTCGGCGCTGATGCCCTGGCTGGCGATGACCGCGTTTGTCCACTCCATAATGGTGCAAAAGCGGCGCGGGATGTTTCGCATGTGGAACATGGCGCTCATAATCACCGCGTTCACGCTGGCGCAGATGGGAATGTTCATCAATCGCGGCGGGCCTGTCCCATCGGTTCACTCATTCGCGCAAAGCACGATGGGCTGGCTGTTCCTAGCGTTTATGGGCGGCACATTGCTGCTGTCCATAGCCGTATTCCTGTGGCGCTACGAATCCCTGAGGAGCAGCGCGCGCTTGGAGGCGCTAGTCTCGCGCGAGAGCGCCTTTCTGGGGCAAAACATCCTGTTTCTGACAGTGGCGTTTGTAACGCTGTGGGGAACGATCTTCCCCGTGTTCAGCGAGGCGGCGGACGGCGCGGCGCTGACGATAGGGCAGCCGTTTTTCAACCGCGTGAACGGGCCAATCCTGCTGGCGATAGTGGTATTGATGGGCGTAGGCCCGCTGCTGCCATGGCGGCGCTCCGGCTCGCGCGGGCTTGTGCGGGCGCTGCGCGTTCCGGTGGGCGCGGCGCTGTTGGCGGCGTGTGCGGCGATAGCGATAGGCGCGCGGCAGCCGGTAGCGGCGGCGGCATTCGCGGCGGTCGGGCTTGCGGTGGGCGGCATACTCGCCGAGTGGGTTCGGGGGACGCGCTCCCGCCACCGGCGCGGCGAATCGTATCCCGCCGCGCTCTTCAACCTGCTCGCCGGCAACCGCCCGCGCTACGGCGGCTACATCGTGCATCTGGGCATATCAATGCTCGCCGTGGGCGCCATAGCCTCATCGTTCTACAGCGTCCAGCGCGACCTAGCGATGCGCCCCGACGACGTCGCATCGCTAGGCGACTACACATTCCACTACATCGGCGTCCGCCACACAGCCCAGCCAGACAGCATGCAATCCGCCGCCGCGTTTGATGTCTATAAAGGCAGCGACTTCCTAGGCAGGATGGAGGCGCGCCGCGCGTTCTACCCCGCCTTCAACATAGCGTCCACGCAAGGCGCGATACGCAGCACCCCCTTGGAGGACTTCTACATAGTCCCCTCCGAATTCGGCGAGGACGACCAGGCAGTCTTTCGCGTCCTAATAAACCCGCTAGTCTGGTGGATGTGGGCATCCGGCCCCGTAATGGCGCTCGGCATCCTAGTAGGCCTATGGCCCCACCGCAAACCCGCCTACGCCGACCTCCGCATGCCCTCCTCCGCCTCCGGCGCCCACCCCGCGCGAGCGTAGCCGCATTATGCTAGTCCTAATCGCCCTCCTCCTAGCCCTAATCCCCGCCCTAGCCATCGCCTACCCCTTCCTCCGCCCCGGCGCCCGCGAATGGCAAGACGACGAGGGATCCACGCAAGCCGCCCTAGAGCGCCGCTGGGACGCCGCCCTAACCGCCCTCCGCAGCGCAGAGCTAGAGCATGCCGTCGGCAGCCTATCCCCCGCCGACTACCGCCTGCTCCGCCGCCAATGCCTGCGGGAGGCGGCCGCCGCGATGCGCGCGATGCAGCTCGAGCCGGAGCAGGAGGAGGCGATGCTGGCGCGCCTGGAGGCGGAGGGGAGGGGTGTCAAGGAGGGGGGATAATGGTCGCCGCGCGCTTTATTCCAAATTTCTAGTTGACACTTCCTGAAACAATGTACTATACTACCCGTATTGAACCCCCCTGTTCACTTCGCTGGCAGGGTCGGGGCTATCTCTACGGGGATAGCCCCTGTTTTATGTTATGGGGCAAGGTCGCAAATGATTACCAATGTGTATGTTGACGGCTTCAACCTGTATTACCTTGCCGTTAAACGCCTTCCGAAGTGCAAATGGCTTGACCTTGCCAAGCTATCCCAAGCCCTGCTGCCCGCCCACGAAATAAATCGCATACGATATTTCACGGCTATCGTTGATCAACGCCCCGACGATCCTCAGCAACAGCGGCGGCAGCAAATTTACCTCCGCGCGCTCCAAACCATACCCAATTTAGATATTCACTACGGGCAATTCAGAAATCGCGTCAAGCGATTGCCTCTTGCAAGTCCCGCGCCCGGACTTGGCAGATATGTCCGCGTGAAAACCTACGAAGAAAAGGGCACTGATGTGAACATCGCAACCCATCTCATGATAGATGGATATGAGGGTATGTACGAACAAGCGTTAGTTATCTCTAACGACGCGGATTTGGCGTTTCCCATCAGAGTGGTGCGGGACAGGCTGAATCTCCCGATTGGAGTCGTCAACCCTAGTATAGATCCAGACATTAGCCCTACGCCTACGTCACTCAAAAATGCGGCGACTTTTCTTAGACGAATACGCGCCAACACGCTGATAAACAGCCAATTCCCTGATACGCTGACCGACGACAATGGCGTGTTTTTCAAGCCGCCGGATTGGTCTTAACATCAAGGGAATAAGTTGCGCTCGCATCATATCCTAGCGCAACGCCAAAAACGCCGCCTGCGCTAATCCGCGCGGCGGACGTCCGTGAGGGTATATCTGGGCTTGCCTTGCCCCACCCTGATAGAGGTAACGGATGCCATAACGGGTTGGTTTAAGTACTCCACAAGCGCGATCGCATCCGTGATTTCCCGACCGATCTTGCCGCGGATAATGGCGTCGTCGTCCGCGCGCGTCATTTCAAACAGGCGTCCTTCGGGCAAGACATATATGTCATATCCCTGTATGACCTCTTTACTTTCATGAACATCATGCCGCAAGCGGTGGGCGGACTCTTTCACTTGCGCCGCGCTGTCATACCGACATTCGGCATCGCCGAACCGCAGTGTGAACCACGCGCCGTTTTTTGCCATAATATCCAGCAGTTCGGTTACCTTTTTGATGGCGCGGGGATGAATTTCGTCAGCCAATCCGGATAGTTCGTCGTCGGATCCTTTGGATGACGCAGTGAGCAGTTCTTGCACTTTCGCTAGCGCGCTCTCTACTTGATTTTCGATTAGATTATATTGCGCTTGACTTGGGAATTCGGGAATCTCCAGCTCAAACCCAAAAGATCCTCTGGCGACGCTCGTGATAAACGGCCTATTTTGCGCGCCGTCGGGGATAGGCCCGCTTTCATGGAGCCTTGCTCCCGCCGCCACTAGCGCTACTGCGTCGCTGATTGCGGCAACGGCGAGTCCTCCGAAATCCGACGCTACTCCGTGACTGCCCAGCACAGGCTTGCCGCGAAAGGTGAAATACGCGCGCTTAGGCGGAGCGGGTGGCTCTACGCCGGCAATCAACGACTTGGCTTGTTCAAGACGCGCCTCCAGCCCCATCCGCTCAATCACCATATATTCCGGCATGTCTGCCAACAAACCTTCCAATTCGGCGATTTCGGATGTCGTGAAGATATACTCATCGTACATCATCGCCGGACACCTCTACTCATACTCATTACCTCTACCTATTCCAAAGCCTGACGGGCGATTGCATCCTCCCCCAAGTCCATCCAAAGAATGTTTGTCTTCACAATAGCACATCTGCCTTGCTAATTGCATGGCGAATTTGGTCATTCACATCGGCAATTCGGGGGAATAATGCTTGACATGTTAAAACAGGGGGTGTACTATGTTTTACATAGTACACCCCCTGTTTATTTCGATGGCAGGGTTGAGGCTATCTCCCTGGAGGTAGCCTCTATTTTTGTACTGCAAGCGCGCTAAAGCATTAAAGGTCTTTGCATGCTCACTAATGTGTATATCGACGGCTTCAACTTGTACTACCGCGCCCTTCAGCAGGAGCCTCAGCTCAAGTGGCTTAACCTCGCCAAACTATGCCAAACACTGCTTCCCACTCACGAAATAAAGCGCATACGATATTTCACCGCCATCGTCGACCAACGCCCTAATGACCCTCAACAACAAATTCGCCAGCAAATTTACCTCCGAGCGTTGCGAACCATACCAAACTTAGATATACATCTCGGGCAGTTCAAAACCCGCCCCAAACGGCGGCCACTTGTAAATCCTGTGCCCGGCCTTGACGAATATGTGCGGGTGAAAAATACCGAAGAAAAGGGCACGGATGTGAATATCGCAACATATCTGATTATGGACGGGTATGATCGCGAATATGAGCAGGCGATTGTTATCTCTAGCGACTCCGATTTTGCGTTGCCCATCAGAATGGTGCGCGATAAACTGAAACTTCCGGTTGGGGCAATCAATCCAAATTTGGACCAACATCGCAACACTATGCCTGTAGAACTCAAAAAGGCGGCAACTTTCCACACTTTTATTCGGCGTAAAATGTTGGAGAACAGCCAATTCCCCGATACCCTGACGGACGCCACTGGCACATTCACCAAGCCTCCTGCTTGGCTATAACCCCTACCCCCCCAGCGCCGCCCCCACCCCGCCCTCGATCACCCGCAAAAACGGAAACGGCAGCAACCCCACCGCCAGCACAAACGCCGTCAGCGCCCCCGCCGCAACCGCCTCCGCCCGCGTAGCGTCCGCCGGCCCGTCATAGCCCTCACCCCCCACATCCGCGCTCTGCTTAGCGGTTGCCGTCTGTGTGGCATCGCGCGCCATCCCTTGCGCGGCGTCCGCCGTAGCGACGCGCGCGCCAGCGTCTTGCGGCGTATCGGCGGCCGCTTGGGGACGATGATCAGCGCCGGCCGCCGCATGCTCACTGACCGGCGGCGGCTCGCCGAAGAATACTTTTGCCAACAACCGCAGTATGTACACCGCCGTTATCGCCGCGCCGATAATCCCCAACACCCCCAGCGCCGGATACGTCTGGAATAGCCCCAAGAACACCAGCAGCTCCGCCACGAATCCGCTCAGGCCCGGCAGCCCCAGCGATGTCAGACCGGCTATCGTGAAGAACACCGCCGTTACCCGCATCCGCTTGGCGAGCCCCTCCAGCGCCGGGATGTCCCGCGTGTGCGCGCGCTCATACACCACGCCGACCATTGCGAAGAACAGCGCCGTCATTATCCCGTGCGAGAACATCTGCAACACCGCGCCGCTCAATCCGAGCGGGTGCAGCGTGGCTATGCCCATCACCACATATCCCATATGGCTCACGCTGGAGTAGCCGATGACATACTTCAAGTCCGACTGCCCCATCGCCGAGATTGCGCCGTAGATGACATTCACCGTTCCAAGCCCGACCAGCGCGGGCATCCAGAACTCCGCCCCCTCCGGCAGGATGTGCATCCCGATGCGGATTATGCCGAATGCGCCCAGTTTCATCAGCACGCCCGCGTGAACCATAGAGACCGCCGTGGGCGCCGCCACATGCCCGTCCGGCGACCATGTGTGAAATGGCCACAAGCCCGCCAGTATGCCGAACCCTATCGCCAAGAACGGGAAGAATATCCGCTGGAACATCGGCGAATACTCCGCCTCCGCGAGCAGCCGCATATCAAACGTCCCCAAGCCCGCCTCTACGAATATCGCCATAAACGCTATCCATATCAGAACGCTGCCGCCCACCAAATACAGCGTCAGTTTCATTGCGCTGTACTCTTTCGTGCGGCTGAATCGCGGAAAGCGGCTGCTGCTGCCCCACACGCCGATGAGCAGATACATCGGCAGCACGGACAGCTCGTAAAAGAAGAAGAAGAAGAACAGATCCTGCGACACGAACACGCCGAACACGCCCGCCAGCAGCAGGAAATACAGGATGAAGAAGTCCTTGCTCCAATCGCGGATAGACCACGACACCAGCACGCCCGTGAACATCACCACGCCCGTCAGCAGCGCCATAAGCGCGCCGATGCCGTCCACGCCCAGCGCCAGCGATATGCCGCGCTCCCCGTACTCCCACGGGCCCGGCAGGCTCAGCCACCGCCATCCGGCGGCGAACCGCTCCCCGTCGCCATCCAGATAATACCGCGCGAACACATAAAACGACGCCAGCATAGCCACAAGCGCGGTGGCGGTCGCCGCGCGCCTAATCGCCGCCGCCCGCGCGGACGGCAGCGCCATAATCGCCAGCGCCCCCGCCAACGGCAGCGCGATAAGCGACAGCAGTATGTACTCGTCTATAATTCGCATCTATGCCCGCAGGCCGCCCTGTGTTAATCGGCGTTATATCAGATATATCAGCGCCGCGAACCCGCAATGCCGCGTGACGCTCGCCGCTTATGATAACCGATTGGCGGGCGCAAAGCCAAAAACGCTGCCCTAGAGCGCAAGCCAACCGCCCAACCCATATGGCGCATCCCGCCCCATACGCTTATACTTAGCCGCACAATCCCCGGCACCGCAATCGCCAACCCAACACCGGACACCCATATGCACAAGCAAACCAAAATCAGCATCGCCGCGCTCGCAGCCCTTATCGTTATCGGCACGGGCGGCTATATGGCGGTGGAGGACTGGAGTTTCCTAGACGCGCTCTATATGACCATCCTCACCTTTACCACGGTGGGCTTTATGGAAGTGCGCCCGCTGTCGGACGCGGGGCGCGTGTTCACCATATTCCTGATGGTTTCGGGCGTCAGCGTGATGCTCTATTTCCTGAGCATGCTGATGCACCGCATCGTGGAAGACGAGGTATTTCAGATTTTCGTGCGGAGGCGCAGAATGAGAACGACGCTGGCGAATATGCGCCAACACTACTTGCTGTGCGGCTTTGGGCGCGTGGGCAAAGAGGTCGCCCGCGCGTTCAAGGCGGAGGGCGCGGATTTTATCGTGATTGACGCCGACCCGGACGCCGCCGCCGAGGCGCACGAACTCGGCTACGCCTATCTGCAAGGCAACGCCACCGACGACTCCGTCCTGAACGAGGCGGGCGTCCAATGGGCGCAAGGCTTAGTCGCCGCCACCGGCAACGACAGCGACAATGTGTTCATCACGCTCACCGCGCGCGGGCTGAACGCATCGCTGGAAGTGGTGGCGCGAACCGCCGACATCGCCAACGCCGAAAAGCTCAAGCGCGCCGGCGCCGACCGCGTAATCTCGCCCATCGCCATCGGCGGCCGGCGGCTGGCTATGTCCGCGATGCGCCCAATGGCGGTGGACTTTATGGAATCCATGGCAAGCGGCGACCCAAGCGAACCCGACCTGCGGTTCGCCGAAGTGCATGTGCATGAAGACTCGCCCCTAGCCGGCCGCGCTATCGGAGACGCGCTCCCGCTCGGCGGCGTAGAGATACTCGGCCTGCGCCGCGCCGACGGCGCCACACTCGCCGCGCCGCACAGAACCACCCTGCTGCAAGCGGGCGACAGCCTGTTCGTCATAGGCCAAAGCGATGATGTCAGCGCGCTGCGCCTTGACGCCCGGATAACCTGACGCCATAGCGCCATGACGCCCGGCCCGAATACCCGCCGGCCTGACGCCTTGCCCGCCTACTCCGGCTCCGCCGCCGTATGCTCTCGCGCCGCAACCACCAGCCTCAGAAAGCCCGGCATATGAATATACTCAGGCTGCCGCTCGTCGTCGCGCGGCCTGCGAACCGAGTGAACATCGTACTCGCCGTACGTGGATATGCGCCCCTGAAACACGCGCCGGTAGCCGATGGCGGTGGTAGCGCCGCCCGTCATCTCGCCGCGCAGCTCAACCGCCTGGGCGCCCGCGGCGTCCTCAGCCGCATCGCCCGTCTGCGCCAGCGCGTATGCCGCATTGAACGCCAGCGCCGCCAGCAGCGCCAGCGCAACCCCCGCGATTGCCCACTTCATTCCCATTGTAATTGTGATGTTTGCCGTTGCCACTTTCATAGCGATAGCGTCCTCGCGCGGCTGTCCGCTTTACGCCCAGTATAGCGTTTAGCCCCGATAGCGTTTATCCCCCGCGTAGCCCTTGATAGCCCTAGCGTACAGGCTAGGCTACTTCTTCACCAGGCTCTTGTCATTGTAGTTCGCCACCCACATATTCACGCCGTCAAAGGCGAGATCGACCGGCGCCGCGCCGATGGAGTAGTTGCCCAACTTCTTGCCGTCGGACGCGCGCAGCTTGGTTACATTCTGGCTCTGCGCGTTTGCCGCCCAGACGCTCCTGCCGTCAAACGACAGCGCCTTGGGGTCGTTGCCCACGATGAACTTGCCCGCATCCTCCAGCGTATCGGCGCGCACGCGCGAGACCGTGTTCGTGTTGGAATCGGACACCCATATGTATGTGCCGTCAAACAGGATGTCGTCGCGCCCCCTGCCTACCCGCAGCGATCCCAGAACCTCGCCGTCCGACGCCCGTATGCGCGTCACATTCTGCGCGCCGCCGTGCAGAACCCACATCACCGCGCCGTCAAACGCGATCGCCGAAGGGCTTGTGCCGACCGAGATCCTGTCCAGCACGCCCGAAATCAGCGCGCGGTTGTACTCTATCTCTTCCAGTATCTCATTGCGCTCCGAGCGCGAGAGCTTGTCGGGGTCGTTGTCGCTCAGGTCGTCGTCATCGTCAAGCCTGTCCTGCAGGTCGTCAATGCGGTCGAGCGGCACTTTGCGGCTGAACTGGTGATGGGCGCGCAGCCGCATCACGCTGTTGTTGCCCGCGTTCACAACCCACATATACGTGCCGTCAAACGCCAGCGCCACCGGCTGGTCAAGCACGCTGTCGTCGTGAACGAGCTTTTTGCCCCGCAGCTCTTTCTGCGGCAGCGTTTCGCGCTCCCGGCCGTCCGGCAAAAAGCGCGTGATGCTGTTGTCCGACTTGCCCGCTATCCAGATCTTCCTGCCGTCATACGCGATGGCGGACGGATCAATCCCGATTTCCATATCAAAGACTATCCGCTCGTTGTACGGATCAATCTTGTACACCTCGTCCTTTTTGGACGAAACGGCGCTGTTCACGCCCACCCAAAGGTGATTGCCGTCAAAGCCCATCACCTTGGGGCGCTGCTCCAGCTCCAGCTCGATGTTGGTATTGTTCGCCTCGTGCCAGTGCAGCATAGCCACTTTCATTGTGTCTTGCGGCGGCGCGATGACTTCCCGCGCGGTAACCGCGTGCATTGCGAAAGGCACGAATGTCAGGCGCGTGCGCGGCTTGAGCTCAGGGTTGTTGGATACCCTCACGCCCATCCACAGATTGTCGCTCTCGGCGAATATATCGGGCGGCATGCGCTCTTCAATGCCCAGCACCGCGGTGAACAGCCCGTCGTCAAGCTCAACGCGCTGCGACTCGCTCCAAATGGATGCGTTGGCGTCAACCTCGTCGTATATGCCGAAATGCAGCGTCAGCTTGGTCGCGGTAACGGGGACGCCGTCGCTGTCCAGCAGCACGCCTTGATATGTGAGCGGGAACCTGGGCGTCTGTATCTGCGCGGCTTGCTCCGCCACCTGAGCGGGCGGCGCGGCTTGCGGCATAAACGGCGCCGCAACCGAACTGCGGCTGAGCGCAACCCCGCCTATCGCCGCCACCGCTATCGCCGCCGCGAATATCATCACAAGCGCAATTCTGTTCATCATCAGTCGCCTCGCTTGTCCTGCATCTTGTCTTGGCATCTTGTCTTGCATTAGCGCAATGTCTTTCGCGCAATGTCTTTTCGGCAAGCCGCCTATTGGCATAGCAACCGGCATCGCAGCGCCTATGGCAACCCGCTACCGCTATGGTAACACATTTCGGCGTCCGCGCATCTTGCGAAATTTGGGCTTATTTGCGATAAAAATCCGCATAGCGCCGCCGGTTCGTGATATGCTGTTGGGCGCAACCCGCCAAACCCGCCCGAAATATCCAACCGAAACCCGCCGAAATCCAACCCAACCTAAGCCCATTAGCCTACCTGTTAGCCCATCCTGTTAGCCCACCCGTTAGCCAATGAGGGAGCCGCCGCTATGAAAATCACCGACGCGCGAATGGACATCTACCGATGGAACAGACCCAAGCCCATACGCAACGGGCGCTACACCTACCCTACGGTGGCGCTCAATGTGATTACGCTTGAAACCGACGAGGGCGTAACCGGCTACGGCTATATGGGCGGCGAGCATGTCAGCGACGAGATGAATATGGGCGTCTTTGACAATATGAAAAAGTTCGTCATCGGGCAAGACCCGTTTGACAACGAGCGCTTGTGGGAAGAGATGTGGCAGCCCAAGCTCGTGGGCAGGCGCGGCGTGTCAACGCGCGCCATAAGCGGCATAGACATCGCGCTCTGGGACATCAAGGGCAAGGCGGCGGGACGCTCGGTTCACAAGCTGCTCGGCGCGTTCACCGACCGCATCCCCGTGTACATAGCGGGCGGCTACTACGAAGAGGGCAAGGGGCTTGCCGACCTCGCCGCCGAAATGGAAACCGCCGTTGAGATGGGCTCGCGCGCCGTAAAAATGAAGATAGGCGGCGCGCCCATCAACGAAGACGTAGAGCGCATCCGCGCAGTGCGCGAGGCGATAGGCCCCGACGTAAAACTGCTTATGGACGCCAACTGCGCCTACCGCTACTACGAGGCGATTGAGCTCGCCCGCAAGGCAGAGCGCTACGACGTGTACTGGTTCGAAGAGCCGGTGAACCCCGACGACTACGAGGGACACCGCCTCATCAGCCGCGCCACGAGCATCCCCATAGCCACCGGCGAGAACGAATACACGCGCTACGGCTTTCGCGACCTCATCAACAACCGCTGCGCCGCGATAATACAGCCCGACGCGCTGATAATGGGCGGCGTAACCGAATTCGTGAAAGTGGCGGCGCTGGCGTCCGCCCAAGACCTGCCCATAGCCCCGCACGGCAAGCAGGAAGTCCACATCCACCTAGCAGCCGCCATCCCCAACGGCCTAATCCTGGAATACTACGCCGCCGCCTTTGACCCCATGCACGGCCGCGTATTCCAAGAGCCGCTTGAAGTCGCCGACGGCCATGTGCTTGCGCCGGACAGGCCGGGGTTCGGTTTCACCCCCAACTTCGCGGCGCTGGAGGAGTATCGGGTGGGGTGAGGCGAACTAAGCGCGTGATATTAGCGGCAGATTAGCGGCGCGTGATGTAAGCCGCGCAGGGCTTAGGCGGCGAGGTCGGGCAGAGCGCTATCCCTATCAGACCACGCAACGCCGCGCATCCCGTATTCGTTTAGCGCGTCCATAACGCCCGCCGGCAACCGCCGCGCCTCATCGTTCAGGATGGCGTATGCGCGAGCGTCCGGCGAGCGCATTTCTCTCGTGTCAAGCCAAGCGAACACGAATGATTGGACGGTCTGGCGGTCTGGCTGATTTACGGTCTTCAACACACGCTCCGGCAACTCTCTTGACTTGGGGATGACAAACTCAAATTTGTGGTCGTAGCCGCTCTTGCCGGTCAACTTGATGTTCGGCGTGTATCTGATTTTGGACTGGTCAAGCCAACTCACCACGTCCTCATAAAAGAGGCCGGTTATCATCGGCGTAGCCGTATAGAACAGATCGTTCACAGCCAGCATCGCTTGCACAAGGTTGTGCTTACGCATCGGGAAATTGTCATGCGACGCGCCGATTAAGAGTTCGTTGCCCTCGCGCCTTACGCCGAACCCGTTTAGCGTCATATCAAGCAGCGCCTGTCGCTTGGGCGTGTCTATGAGGCAACCCGACAATTCCAGGTCGTCTAGGATATAGCCGTCGTCGGTGAGCAGAAACTCCCCGCCGCGCGCCGCCGCGTATATCTGGACATAATCGTTGTGGCGATCCAGATGCGGCGTAGTAATCTCAACCCAGTCGCCGATTTGACGCAGAGTAGTCTTGTCTTTGAGCCAAGCCCAGTACTGATCTAGCAGCCCTTGTATTTCGTCGATCATTGGAGCATCCGCTGGCAACTAATTTCGGATGTTGGGCGGCGCTACTATATTGCAGTACCGCATAAAGTCTTGCAGGGTTTGCCAAGTATCGCCTAATTCGCCGAATTTGTCCACAGGCGCGGGTATCGCCCACTTGTCCCCGTAGCCCTCATGGTAGATGTGCAGGTGAGGCGCGGGAACCTCTTCGCCGTCGGGATTGCGATGCGGCGGGCCGCCGATGTCCAGCCGCGCAAGAATTACCACGCGCCGCGCCCTGTTCTGCAAAGTGCTTTTGGACAGGTTTATCCCGCCGCGATACAGATCCAGTATGAACCGCTCTCGCCCGTCTTGCGATATGAGCGGTATCGCTACCTTGCCGCCCATATGTGGGTAAGCGTACTCTTTCTCTTCGGTTCGCTTTTTGGGCAGCGCGATAAGAGCGTCCGCCTCGCTTTGCGTCAGGTTCACATCAGCCATAAATCAGCCTCTCTTTCTGCAGCCTTATTATAGTTCAAACACCTCAAACGGCACCGCGTAATCGCGCCCCGCCCGCTCCCCAACCGCCGCCGCGGTGAATGTCAGAAACGTCTCAGGGTCAAAGTCCACCCCAAGGTTGTCAATATAGACGCGATGCTTTTCCAGCGACTCCACGCCCTTGTCTATGAAGTCGGTTACATCTACGGCATGCGTGGACATAGGCGAGCCGCCCGTGATGACGAAACGGACGCCGTTCCACGGCTCGTAGCCCTCTTGCAGCAGTTCGGGGAAGATCCAGCGGTTGCCGGCGTCCCGCGCGCCGTCCAGGGTCGCCAAGCCCACCGCGCGGTGGTCGGCCATATTGAAGTTGCCGCTCGACCAGCGCAGCTCAAAGTTGTTGGTGAGGACAACATCCGGCTTGTGCTTGCGTATGGCGCGCGCGATGTCGCGGCGCAGCGGCAGCCCGTACTCTATCACCCCGTCCGTGTGATCCAAGAACTCCACCGCGCTCACGCCCACGACCGCCGCGCTGTCAATCTCTTCCTGGCGGCGCAGAGGGCCCGTCTTTTCGGGCGGCATAGCGTCTATTCCCGCCTCGCCGCTTGTTATCATCAGATAGGCGACCCGCTTGCCCTGCGACGTCCAGCGGGCTATCGCGCTTGCCGCGCCGTATTCCAAATCATCCGGATGCGCGGCTATGGCGAGCATGCGCTCCCAGTCTTCGGGCAGCGCGAGCAGCGTGGGCAATGCGTCCGATTGCATCGGCATCCTCCTTAGTTCGCTTAGTTCGGCGTCAGTATCGGTATCGTGAATAGCGTATTTTGGCTATCAAGTCGCGCCGCGCCCACATTTGCGGTTTGCACACGCGGGCGCGGCGGCTTAGTTATGCGATTGCGGCTATGCGATTACAGCAGCGCCCGCACATCGTTGGCGAACCTGTCCATCGCTTGGACGCTGGCGTCCAGCGTATCGCCGCCAAAGTTTAGCATCAGATGGTTGACGCCCATCTCTTGCAAGCGATTGATGTCCTCAGCGACCTGTCCCGCCTCGCCCGTGAGCAGGCGGCGCTCGCCGTCCGGGTGATGCGACGCCGTTTCGCTGTTCCAGTTGACGCTGTACGCGAAATCAAGCGTAGCGGCGTCCCTGCCCGCCGCAGTTGCGTTTGCCTTGACGCGCGCCATATACTCGCTCAGCTGCGCGAATGTCCCCACGGGAAAGCGCGGGTTGCTGCATATCGGATACCACGCGTCTCCCAGCTGCCCCGCCCGTCGCAGCGCCGGCGGGCTTTCGCCCCCAACCCAGATGGGCGGATGCGGCCGCTGTACCGGCTTGGGCGCGAAGTGTATGTCCGAAAACGCGCAGTAGTCCCCTTGGAACGACGGGTTGTCGCTCGTCCAAAGCTCTTTGAACGCGCGCAGGTATTCGTTGCCCACCGCGCCGCGCTCGGCATACGGCGGCGCGCCTATCGCCTCAAACTCCTCCTGCATCCAGCCTACGCCCACGCCCACGATCAGCCGCCCGCGCGACAGAACGTCTATCGTAGCCAATATCTTGGCGGTCAGAACCGGACTGCGATGCGGCAGAACCATCACCGAAGTCAGCAGCTTTATGCTGGATGTGACGCCCGCCAGGTAGCTTATCGTGGCGAGCTGCTCCATATACTCCCCCGACTGCGAGCTGACGAACTCGCCGGTGTCGTTGTACGGGTATATGGAATCTATCGTCTTGGGAACGATGATATGGTCGCTGACGCTGACGATGTCATAGCCCATCGCCTCGCCCCGCTGCGCCAGCGCGATGATGTTGTCCAGCGACGCCAGCGGCCCCCGGCTTGGAACGCCAAATCCGATTTCCATTTTGCCCTCCTGGTAATCTGGTAATCCTGGATAATCCCGATAACTTGATTGCTTGCCCATAACTTTGGCGGCTTAGGAATTGCGGCTTAGGATAGCGGCGATAACGCCGGTTGCAGCGATTGCGGCGAATATATCGCGGGTATCACAGGCAACGCGGGCTTGACGCCGTATGCCAGTATGCCGCCGCAACCGGCCCGGCTTGGCCGGCAACGCGGCGGCATACTCTAATAATTGGCGCTACGACTTGCGGTTGCGCTGGTGAGGCCCAATGTAGCCCACGATGATGCGCTGCGACTCGCTGTCCCAGTCAAAGCCGATGCGGATGATGTTGTTGGCGCTGCGCGTCCTGCCCTTGCCGATGTGCTTGCGGACGTAGTAGCGCACGCCGTCAACCATCGTGGTGTACCACTCCAGATAGGTGTTCACCGTGATGTCCGTCTGGTCGCCCGCGTATGACCAGCCGCTGCACACCTGCCGCAGCGACTCGTCCAGGTCTTTCACGCGAACCTTGCCCGTCTGCGTGTCGTGGTAGGTGGTGGCGAGCCACTCCAGCGCGTTCCAGACTTCGCCCGGATTGCGGTAGAAGTTGCTGACCTCAGACTTCTTGTTGGGGCGGATGACCAGCCGGTTGGGATAGCGCGTTTTGGCGAGCTCCAGCGCCTGCTCGATGCTCTCAAACTCTTGCGGCACGGGTTCGGGCGCGTCCTCGGCGGAGCCCGCGGCGAGCTCTTCGAACTGGTTGCGCCAGGTCGTCTCTTGCTGCTTGCTGATGTGCAGCTGCCCCTGCAGATCCGACATCTCGTCCTTGAGCGTCTGAGCGTCCGACCGCAGCCCGTCGTTTTCCCCCTGCAGCGCCTCATTCGCCTGGCTGAGCTCAGCCACCTGCGCCGTCAGGCTCTCGTTGGACTGCGCCAGCTCCGCCACGCGCGCCTCCCGCTGCGCCTCCGACTCCACCAGATCGCGGACTTCGGCTTGCAGCGCATCCTTGCTCTCGGAGAGTTCCGCGACTTGGGCTTGCAGCTCGGAGATCCTGCCGGCGGCGTCCATCAGCGATTCGGCGCTGGGCTGCGCTTGCGCGTCGGCGTCATCGGCGGCGTCGGCGGCATCTTGCGGCGGCGGCTCGGCTATTCGCATAATCTTGTCTATGCGCGTTGTGAGCGGCGTGATGGCGTCCTCCACCTCTTCGCGCTCTTGCCGCCGCGCGCGCTCATCCGCGATATTATCGGCGGGCGCTCTTATCGGCTGATACCGCGCAAGCAGCGGCTTAAGCGCGGACAGCGCCTCCGCCGTATCCACGATAGCCTTGCTGTTGGAAAGCTTGGCGGCATCCCAATTCGCCGTATTCGCGCCCACAAACGCCAGCTCTTCGGCGTATTCGGCGATAGTTTCTTTCATGTCGTCGTTGAGGGTGGCGGCGAGTTTGCGCTCGGCGTCTTTCTTGCCCATCAGCGCCTCAAGCCGCTGCGCGAAACGCGGGATTTCCCTATCCCAATGCGCCGCCTCCGCGGGCAGATTGCTGAGGTGATCGAATATCACGGTCAGCGCCCCGGTAGTGCGCGCGGCGGGGTCGGACGAGCGCAGATCCGAGTCTTCGCCGACGCTGTGCTTGCTCGCCGCGTAGCAGATCTTCATCATCAGCAGGACGTCGTTCTCAGCGTAATCGTCGTGCTTGACGGCTAGGGCAGCGAGCTGCTCATCCCAAAATGCGTCGTTGTCGTCGCTCATCTCGACCGCCCGCTGCCCCAGCTTGTCCAGATGAGCGCTCACATCGTCGCGCAGCAGCGGCTGGGAGTATGTCCACACATCCGCCACGATAGTGGCGAACTCCGGTATGCGCTCCATGCGCTCGGCGATGTGGCGTTTCAGCATTTCGGCTGGCGCTCTAAACGGATCTTTGTTGAACCCGGGAATAGGCCTGCCTTTCTGCATCACGCCTCTAAACTTCTGAAAAATGTCTCTGGGCAGGTCGTCCAGCGCGCCGATAACCACGCCCGCGATCCGCTCGCGCTGCTCCGCCAGAATTATGTCGTCGTACTTGCCCGCCATTCGGCTTGCCTCCCATTCGCTTGTTGAACTTGTTGAATCAGGGTTTCGCTTTGGCTTGACGCCGCGCAATCGCGTTTCGGCGCATATCGCATACATAAACGCATATAGCGATATTGCGATAGCGCAACGCAATCATAGCGCATCCTGCGCGGCGCTTTCTCGCCTAACCGCATTATAGCATCATTCTTGGCGCAAAGTTTAGCCATAGTTGCGAACTGAAGTGTGATTTCAAGGCGCGGCGTTTGGATTGCGCCGATATTTGTTCATAAACGCTTGATATGATAACCTAACGCCGTATGGTTGCGCGGGCGGCGCGGTAAGCGCAAGCGGCGCAAGCGGCTGCCGAAAACCGACAGCCAACCAGCCTTAATGACAGCGATACGCCAGCAAGGAGTTCTGATATGGCAAAAGTTACCGGCAGCTACCTCATAGCCAAGACGCTCAAAGAAGAGGGCGTGGAAAAGCTCTTCTACCTGATGGGCGGGCCCGACTTTGACATAGTGATGGGCTGCCAGGATTTCGGGATAGAGACGATAGACTTTCGGCATGAGCAGGCGGCGGCATTCGCGGCGCACGCCTACGCGCGCGTCACCGGCAAGCCCGGCGTTTGCACCGCCGCCAGCGGCCCCGGCACCCTCAACCTGCTCACCGGCGTCTATGCCGCCTCCATCGACTGCTCCCCGATGGTCATCCTCGGCGGCGCGAGCGCCGTCCACGAAATCGGCAGGGAGTCGTTCCAGGAAGTCGACCAAGAGCGCATAATGGAGCCCATCTGCAAATACTGGCATCGCCCCACAATGGCGGCGCGCTACCCCGAAATCGTCAGCACGGCATACCGGCAGGCTATGTCCGGCAGGCCCGGCCCCGTGTATATTGACTGCGGCGCGGATGTGCTGTACGAAGAGGTGGAGGAAGACGAGGCGGTCGCGCCCACCCGCGCGGCGCGCAAGTCGGTTCCCGCGGGCGATCCCGCCGCGGTGAAAGAGGCGGTGGATATGCTGGCGGCGGCTGAGCGGCCCGTCATATTCGCGGGCGGCGGCGTCTTCTTTTCGGGCGCGTCCCCCGAACTGGAGCGCCTGGTGGATCTCACCAGCACGCCGTTCTACACAGCGCCCATGTCGCGCGGCGTCGTCCCCGAAGATCACGCGGTATCGTTCCAGGGCGCGCGCAGCACGGCGCTGCGAGAGTCCGACCTTGTGCTGGTTATCGGCACGCGAATGAACTGGATGATCAACTACGGCAGGCGTTTCGCCGACGCCAAAGTAGTGCAGATAGACATTGAGGCGAGCGAGATAGCGCACAACCGCGACGTCGACCTGGGCATCGTGGGCGACGCCAAGGCGGTATTGGGGCAGATGGTCTCCGAGGTCGAGGCGCGCCCCGAGGACTTCGGCGGGCGGCTGGAATCCCCGTGGATTTCGCGCCTGCAAGAGGACAACGAGCGGCGCTCCGGCCAGCAGGACATCCTGCTCAACTCCGACCAGGTTCCCGTCCACCCGCTGCGCCTCTGCAAAGAGATACGCGACTTTCTTGACCGCGACGCCATCCTCTGCGTTGACGGCAACGAAATCCTGCACTTTGGGCGGCAATCGCTGCCCACATACGTCCCCGGCCACAGGCTGAACTCCGGCGTAACCGGCACAATGGGCGTTGGGCTGCCCTACGGCATCGGCGCGCAGATAGCCAAGCCCGACAAGCAGGTGCTGGTTCTGCACGGCGACGGCTCTATGGGGATGAACGCCATGGAGCTGGACACCTGCGTGCGGTTCAACCTGCCTGTGGTAACCGTCATCAGCAACAACGCGGGTTGGACGGCGCGCACGCCTGACCGCCGCAAGCCCGGCCGCGAGCTTGGGTTCACCAACTACGACGGCATGGCGCGCGAGCTTGGCGCTCACGGCGAAAAGGTAACCGACCCAGACGAAATCCGCCCCGCCTTGGAGCGCGCCTTCGCCAGCGGCAAGCCCGCCGTAGTCAACGTAATCGTAGAGCCCACCGCCGCCGGCGTATCCCGCGCCTGGGGCGGCAGCCGAATGGAGTAGCCGGCCGTAGCGGCAAGCGCAAGCGATTGGCGCATGAGCATATCCCGCCGTCGCCGTCCCCCCAAAGGGATGGCGGCGGCGGGATTGCGACGTCCGCGTGTAGCGGATAGTAGGCGCGCGAAAGAACGAAATATGCGCCGGGCGGCGCTAATCGTTTCAAGCGCCAATGTGATACGCTAATATGGCAGATTAAGCAACGCATTAGAACGCATTGGGGAAATCCGCATACAGCGAGGCTTATTTCGTGAACATAGTTAGCATTGCATCCGCGCGGGGATACGGATACGGCGAAGTCCAAACGCTGACGGGGGACAACCGCCTGCTGCTGCCGCAAATCGCGGCGGGATCCGTTCAGTGCTGCGTCACATCGCCGCCCTACTGGGGCTTGCGCGACTACAACCACGCCGAGCAGATAGGCGCCGAGGCGTCGCCCGAAGACTATGTGCGAAACCTTGTAGATGTCTTTCGGCAGGTTCGGCGCGCGCTTGCGGATGACGGGACGTTGTGGCTGAACGTGGGCGATGGCTACGCCCGCAACGGCGGCACGGGCAGATCCGGCCCAAACGCGCGGGTGGGCAACACCAAAAAGCTCATCCAGCGGCGCAACTGCCGCGTGCCGGACTGCTGGGGGCTGAAAGACCGCGATCTGATGGGCTTGCCTTGGCGCGTGGCGTTTGCGCTGCAAGCCGACGGCTGGCTGCTGCGCTCCAAGATAACCTGGATCAAGAAAGCGCCGATGCCCGAAAGCGTCAAGAACCGCCCGTCCAACGCCACCGAAGAAGTATTCCTGTTTTCCAAGGCAACGCGCTACTACTACGACAACCGCGCCGTGCGCGAAGAGAGCGGCGCGAACCTGCGAAACTACTGGCTGCTCGGCCCTGACGCCGACGGCAGCCCGCACCCCGCCACATTCCCGCGCGAGCTCGCCCGCCGCTGCATCCTGCTCGGCAGCCGCCCCGGCGACCTCATCCTTGACCCGTTTTCCGGCTCCGGCACCACCGGCGTTGCCGCGCTTGAACTCAACCGCCGTGCCGTGCTGATCGAGCTTGTGGACGACTACGTGGCGCAGGCGCGGGAGCGGCTTGATAGCGTGGCTAGGCGCGATGCGCCCGCGGATCCGCCACAAGACTAATCGACGGGGAGTTGCGCTGTGGCTGCGCTTTCGGATTTGCGTAAAAATTACCACGCCAAAATCGGCGCTGAGATAGTGCGTTTCGCGGACATTGACGGCAAGCCGTATCCTAACTTCGCCGACCGCAGCAGCCAATCCAGCGCGCTCATCGCAAACGGCATCGCGGACGCTATCGGATTCCCTATGCGAACAACCCCGCGCGTCAGCGGGCAGACCGCGGGCAGCCTGTTTGAGAAGATAACCTGCGATTTCATAGAGGCGTCGTTCAGTTCCATCAGCCATTTGCGCCCCGGCGACTGGCAATATCTGACAACGCGGACGCAGATTTCCAACTTCGCGCAGTATCGGCATTTGGAAAGCCTCGCCACGCTGGTAAGCGCCAATCAGGCGTTGTCCGCCGCGCTTGGGCATGGCTACATCGTTACGCCGGACATAGTGATTGCGCGCAGCCCCGCCACTCGCGCCGAGATCAACGCATCCCGCGCGATCCTAGACGATTCGGGGACTGCATCCCTCACGCCATTCATAGACGACAACCAAGCCTCCGCGCTGCCGTTTCTTCACGCCAGCGTATCCTGCAAATGGACAATTCGCAGCGACAGATCCCAGAACACGCGCACAGAGGCGCTCAACCTCATCCGCAACCGCAAGGGCGGCCTGCCGCACATCGTAGCCGTAACCGCCGAGCCGCTGCCTATGCGAATAGCCTCGCTCGCGCTTGGCACGGGCGACTTGGACTGCGTATATCACTTCGCCCTTGACGAACTGCGCGCCGCCTGCGAAACCCTGCCCGCAGCCGCGGATCAAGCCGAGATGCTCCAAGTGATGATTACGGGCAACCGCCTGCGCGACATCAGCGATCTGCCCTTTGACATTGCGGTCTAGCGCAAAGGGCGGTAGTCGTCGGCGCTGGCGGCGTCGGGGGCGCCGGACGGGGGCGCGCCGCGGGCTAGTTCGTCTATCCATAGGCGCAGGCGGGTTTCGCGGACGCCGCCCACCCAGCGCCGCTCTACGATGCCCTCGCGGTTGATGAAGAATGTTACGGGTATGCCGATTACGCCATAGTCAACTGACACTACGCCGCGCTCGTCCTGCGCGTTGGGGTAGGTTATGCCGAATTCGTCTAGGTAGGCGCGGGCGGCTGGTTCGGCGTCCTGGATGTTGACGCCGATGAACGCCACGCCGCGCTCGGCGTACTCTTCGGACAAGCGCTGCAGCAGGGGCGCCTCTTGGCGGCAGGGGCCGCACCACGACGCCCAGAAGTTTAGCACGACGGGCTTGCCGGCGTAGTCGGCGGGGGACATTGCGCCGCCGCCGTAGAGGGGCAGCGCTATGGGCGGCGCGGGCTTGGCGATGCGCGTCGCGCCGCTGCGGCCGGTCGCCGGCGATCGGTTGGCTAAACCCACGCCTAGCAGCGCGATTAGCGCCACCACTGCCAGGATGATTAGCGCGGCGGCTGCGATGCGCTTGCGGGGGGTACCGCCGCTTTGGGGACGCAAGGGATCGGCGGGCGCGGGCGTATCGGGCGCGGCGTCCGGCGGGGCGGATGCGCTTGCTGAGGGCTGGTCAGGTTGTTCGGGCTGTTCGCGGGCGTCTGTTTCCATCGTGAATATCGTTGCTGTATCTCTGCCGGCGCTGTATCGCTATTGGCGCTATATCGCCGCCGTATGACTATTGGCGCTGTATCTCTGACGCATCGCCACTAGCGGGATGTGTGGCGCAAGGAGTGGGCTATGTCCACGATTTCGCCCACGCTGATCCAGTCCACGGGGCCGGGCAGCGCCTGGATGGCTAGCGCTATGCGGTCGCCGTCGTCGGTGGCGCAGCTGAAGAAGAGCGCTAGGGATTTGTCGTAGTCCCACTCGGCGTCTTTGGGGTCAAGGCCTGGGCCGGCGATGATGCTGGCGTCAGACCAGCCGCCGCGCATAACATAGGCGGCGTGGTCGCCCAGGCGCAGTTCGTCTAGCGCGTCTTCGGGGCGCTGCCAGCCTAGGGGGCCGGACGCGCCGTCGGGTGAAAATTCGACGGGGTAGGCTAGGATGATGCTGCGGGTTGCGGCGCCGGTTCGCTGGTATATCTGGGTGAACGCGCTGCCCGCGCCCGATACGCCCGCTAGGGTGAACCCCTGCGGCAGGAATGTGGGGGCGAGCGCGTATCCGAGTTCATCCGATACTTTGGCTATGCCCTGCATCGGCGCGTCGGCGGGGGCGCATTGCACGGCGGAGGCGTCTATGGGCGGCGGCGCGGGTGGCAGGGGGGTGTTGACGGGCGCAAGCGTGGGCGTTGCGGGCAAGGCGGCGGGCGATGCGGGCGTGATGGCGATAAGGTCGGGCGCCGGCGCCGTGGCGGCGGGCGTGGGCGTGGCGGGCGCGGGCTCAGGCTGGCCGGCGCAGCCCGCCGCTATCACGGCAACCGCCGCCGCCGCCAAGAGCATCCCCGCCTTGAACGCAACGCGCATCATTCGCCTCAATTCTCAGGTTAAGTTCGGTTGGCGGCAAGTCGTTTTGGGCGATAGCGGCGCGGGCGGCGTCGGTTTGGCGCGCGCGGGTTGCCGCTAATCTATTTGACCTGCTTTTCACAAGTAAGTATAATCGGTTATCAGGCTTTCGTAAAATTGATGCGCGCCCGCGGTTCGCGCTCTTGCGCTGAATTGCCGCCGAAACCGAGATATAAGGCAAGGATACGCGGCGGCGGACGGGCGATTGGATGCGATTGGATTATGCCGAAAAGAACTTATCAACCAAGGAAGCGCCGCCGGATGCGCGTTCACGGCTTTCGCGCGCGGATGAGCAGCAAGAGCGGCCGAAATGTGCTGAAGCGCCGAATGTTCAAGGGGCGGCACAGGCTGACCGTCTAGGGCTTGCCGCGTTGTCCCGTATGTTCCCCGATTATCGCCTAGACAGCCCGCCGATTGCGCGAATTGGCGCGTTGCGGGCGTATGCGTCGCAGCCGCGCTTAGGGCTTGGAAAGGCTATGCGAAAGCAGATGCGCTTGAGAAAATCCAGGGATTTCGCGGCGGCGCGGCGCGAGGGCAAGAGCTGGGCGAACAATACGCTTGTGCTGATTGCGCGGCGCACCGACGCCGAGGGTTGCCGTTTCGGGTTTTCGGTGAGCAAGCGGGTGGGCAACGCGGTCGCGCGAAACCGCGTCAAGCGGCGGTTGCGCGAAATCGCCCGAACCGGCATCGCCGATAGGATCAGCATAGAAAGCGGCGGCTGGGATTTCGTGGTGATAGCGCGAAAGGACGCCGCGGACGCGGACTACCGGCGGCTAAATCGCTCGCTGGAGCGGCTGTTCAGGCGGGCTAAGCTTGTGGGCGGCGCTCGCGCGGCGGATTCGGCGCGTAGCCGCCGGGATGATGGACGGCGATGACGCAGACGCTCGCCCTGGCGGCGATACGCTTTTACCGCGCGGCTATCTCGCCGTACTTGGCGGCCGGGCTGTGCCGCTATGAGCCGAGCTGCTCGGCATACGCCTATGAGTGCATAGCAAAGCATGGGGCGGCGCGCGGCGCCTGGCTTGGGCTAAGGCGGCTGGCGCGCTGCAGGCCCTGGGGTAGCGGCGGCTACGATCCAGTGCCGTAACCGGGCGCATCAGTAACGGGCGCGAATGAATAGCGTTATCTTTTATATGCGGCGCATAAAGGGCGCGGCAATCTGCCTAAATACCGAAATAAGCGGCGCGGCAATACGCCAATAATCGCCGAAACTGATAGGCCAATAGGGCCGGAGATGCAAGAGATTGATTAGATTTGCCACTGGCGTCTTGACCGGGCGCATAGGGCGCGGCAAGCGGGCGGCGCTGATGCTTGCGCTGCCGCTGGCGTTGCTGGCGCTGGCGGGCTGCGCGGGCAGGATAGCCACGCCTGAGGGCTGGTCGGGCGGCGCGGTGTCGGAGGACACGCTGTACATCGGGACGCGCGCGGGGGATGTTCGGGCGATAGACACGCGCAGCGGCGAAACCCTGCGCCGCTTTACGCTGCTGGGCGAAGAGAGCAATCGCGGCGTGTATGGCACGCCATCCCTGCACGACGGCGCGCTGTATGTGGGCGGCTACGACGGCGTGCTTTACGCGCTGTCCACGCCCAACCTCGAGCTGCAGTGGCAAGAGCCGATAGGCGCGCCGATTGTGGGCGCTCCCACTATCGCGGGCGATGTGGCGCTTGTGGGCGCGGACAACGCCAATGTATATGCCTTTGAGCGCGAAACGCAGGACTTGCGCTGGGTGTATCCCACCGGCAACAAGGTATGGTCGTCGCCGGCGGCGGCGGACGGCGTTGCGTATGTCACATCGCTTGACAAGAAGATCTACGCGCTGGACATAGAGGACGGCAAACCGATTTGGCAGTACGCCACAAACGGCGCGATAGCGTCCTCGCCGGTGGTTGATAACGGCGTTGTGTATGTGGGGTCGTTTGACGGCGTGTTCTACGCGGTGAACGCGGCGGACGGCAGCCTGAAGTGGACGTTCCGCGGCGCTGACGGCTGGTATTGGGGCAAGTCGCTGGTTCACGGCGATAGCGTATATGCGCCCTCGCTTGACGGCAACCTGTACGCGCTGGACAAGCATACGGGCAATCTGAGATGGACGCTCGCCACCGAAGGGCCTATCGTGGGTTCCCCCGCCGTGATTTTTGATATGATAGCCATAGGCTCCGACGACGGGAAACTGCATGTGGTTCGGATGAGCGACGGCAATCCCGTTGACGAATGCAATATGAACACGCGAGTGCGCTCATCGCTGGCGGTGCAAGACGGGATTGTGTTCCTGAGCGCCGACGACAAGACGATACGGGCGCTGCGCGTCAAGACTAACGGCAATCCCGACGAAGAGTGGGTTCACCAGCCGGACGAAGACAATCCGGTTCTGAAAGGGCGGGTGGAGGACTGCTAATAGGCGTTTAAGATGCGTTGGCGGGATGCCGCGCATTGCGGGATACGGGATACGGGCTAAAAGAGCGGGCGGCGCAACGGGCGCGAATTACGGCGAAACGAAACCGAAATAAAGGCTGGGGCTGCATTGCAGATATTCATAGACATTTGGAACATGGTTATCATCCAGCCGATGATAAACAGCCTAGTGCTGCTGTACAGCGCGCTGCTGCTGAACTTCGGCTTGGCGATAATCGCGTTCACGCTGCTTGTGCGGGCTGTGCTTATCCCGCTGACGGTGCGCCAAAGCCGTCAGATGAAAAAGATGACCGAGCTGCAGCCGCGCCTCAAAGAGCTGCAGGAAAAATACTCCAACGACCGGCAGCGGCTTTCGCGCGAAACGATGGCCATCTACAAGTCCAACGGCGTGAACCCGATAGGTTGCCTAGGCCCGCTGTTCATCCAATTCCCGATTTGGATAGGGCTGTTCCAAGCGGTGATACAAACCTTGCCCTCCACGCCTGAGCGGCTTGTGGGGCTGTCCTCGCATCTATACCCGTGGATGCCGCGCGTGAACGACGTGATTCCCATCAACAACTCGTTCCTGTGGCTAGACCTCGCCGCGCCGGATCCGCTGCCCGTGATGCCGATACTGGTGGGCGTGTCAATGTTTCTGATGCAGAAGACGACCACAATGCCCACCGCCGACCCGCGCCAAGAGCAGACGAGCAAGATGATGCTCTGGATGATGCCGATAATGTTCGGCTTTTTCACGACCACATTCCCCAGCGGGCTGGCGCTGTACTGGATAGTGTCCAATGTGGTGGGGATGATAATACAGGGTTTCGTAACCGGCTGGGGACCCTTGATAGATATGCTGAAATTCAAGCGCCAAGCGCCCGTGCCCGCGGTGGCCGGGGCGGCGGCGACGGGGGCTGCTGCGGCCGCCCCGGATGAGGAGACTGCCAACGATGCGGACAATAGAGACGACCGGCAAAACGGTCGAAGAGGCAATAGAGGACGCGCTAAGGCAACTCGGCGCCGATCGCGACGAGGCGCAAATAGACGTCGTTAGCGAGGGCAGAGGCGGCGTGCTGGGCATAGGCAGCGAGCCGGCGGTAGTGCGCGTTACGCTGCCGGACGCCGATGACGCGCCCGCAGCCGACGCCGGCGACGCTTATGACGATGATGACGCCGACGACTATGTTGACGACGAGCCGCAGCCGGCGGAGCTGGCGGAGTTCGCCCCGCCCGATATGGGGTTCTTTGACGACGACGAGTATGAGGACGACTATGACGACGAGGACGACTACCTAGACGAGGACGAGGCGTCGGAGGCGGTCAAGGTGTCCTACGATGTGCTGACCACGCTGTTGGACAAGATGTCGGTTTCGGCGGATGTGTATCTCAAAGAGCCGCACAGCGAAGAGCGCGGGGGCCCCGTCTTTGAGATAGAGGGCGAGGATTCGGGTTTGCTCATCGGCTCTCGCGGCGAAACCCTGCGCGCGCTGCAGTTCGTGGCGAGCTTTCTGGTCAGCCGCAGGCTTGGCGAGCGGACGCATATGTTCGTTGATGTGGAGGGCTATCAGCAGCGGCGCTACAACTCGGTAATCAACCTCGCGCGGCGGGTTGCGCGGCGGGTGGCGCAGAGCGGGCGGCCCATCGCGCTGGAGCCTATGCCGCCGGACGAGCGCCGCCAAGTGCATATGGCGCTCGCCGACCACGCCGAGGTCATCACCGAAAGCGACGGCTACGGCGACGGCCGCCGCGTGGTCATTCACCCGGACGAATAGGCCGGTGGCGCACGAGGGCTTGGCGATTGCCGACGCCGCGCGGCTGCAGGATTTGCTACGGCAGTCAACCACATTCCGCCGCTGCGCGTTTGACGACGCCGACTTGTCGGATGTGTACGCGGAGGAGTTGCGCTTGGAAGACTGCTCGCTGGATCGCGCCAACCTGTTCAATTTCGCCTGCGACGACTTTGCGGCGGAGGGCTGCCAAATGCGAAACGCGCGGCTTGACAAGGCGGACATCCAAGAGGCGCGGCTGTCGGACTGCGACCTGACGGGCGCGCTGCTGAGGGACGCGCGGCTAAACCTGGCTCGCGTAACCAACTGCGACCTTAGCCTCTGCAATCTTGACGGCGCGAACCTGTTCGGCGCTGAGCTAAGCGGCTCGCGCTTTCGCAGCGTTGACTTCAGCCATGCGCGGCTTGACGGCGCGAACATAGACGGCGCGGACTTCAGCATGGCGGCGCTGCGCCACAAGCGGTTCGCCGCGCGCAAGCTAAAAGGCGTGAACTTCACCGAGGCGGACTTGACCGGCAGCGATTTCAGCAAAGCGGAATTTGAGAGCTGCCGCTTAACGGGCGCGAGCGTAAGCGCCGAAACGCGCTTTGACGGCGCCGACTTGCGCGGCGCGCTCATATCCGGCGCGGACTTGGCGCCCGCCCGCCTGCGCGGCGCGATAATGTCGCAGGCGCAGGCGAACACGCTGCTGTTTGAGCGATTCGGCGTAGTGGTAGCGGAGCCGGGGCGGGATACGCCGAGCCTGTAGCCGCTGCGGTTGCATGCGCGGGCGGCGGCGTTGATAATAGGCGCATCTTAGCAATCACGACATCACGCTATTGCGCGGCGGGCAACGCCCACGCGCATTTAGCATATAGATGGAGCAAGGAAAGGCAACGCGAAATGACAAGCGTATCGCCCGTGCGCTATGAAGTATCTGAGCATATCGCCACGATAACGCTCTGCCGCCCGGACGCCGGCAACGCCATAGACGAGCTAATGGCGGCGGCGCTGCGGGACGCCTGCGAGAGCGCGCGGCAGGACGACGAAGTTCGCGTAGTGATGCTGACAGGCGCGGGCGATGCGTTCTGCTTGGGAACGGCGGGCGATGCGGGCATGCTTGCGCCCGACGACATAGCGCGCCTGCGCGTCAGCGATGCGGTTGCGGCGATAGAAAAGCCCGTGATTGCGCTCATCAACGGCGACGCGCTGGATCAAGGGCTGGAGCTTGCGCTGGCATGCGACGCCCGCATTGCGGCGGCGGACGCGCGCCTGGGCCTAACGCAGGTTCGCCGCGGCGCGATGCCGTGGGACGGGGGAACGCAGCGCCTGCCCCGCCTCATCGGCCAAAGCATAGCGCTTGAGATGATCCTGACCGGCCGCATAGCCCGCGCATCGGACGCCGCTGACATCGGCCTAGTGAATTGGTCGCAATCCGGCGCGTCGGACGCATCTGAGTACGCCTACGACCTTGCGGCGCGAATGGCGGCGCACGCGCCCATCGCCGCTCGCTACCTAAAAGAAACGCTGCTCAAAGGCGCGGACATGACGCTGGCGCAGGGCCTGGCGCTGGAGGCGGATCTGAGCGTGATACTGCAGTCCACGTCGGACAGGGCGGAGGGAATAGGGTCGTTTTTGGAGCGGCGGGCGCCGCGGTATAGGGGGAAGTGAGGGGGATGGGTGGTGGACGCGCTGGCAGGGGCGCTAATGGTTTGCTAAGGTTGTGCGTGAAAGTTGAGCGCCGCCAACCGATTTGGGTATAATTTCGCGCGGGCATAAATTGGCAACAACACCCGCAAAGACACAAAGGGCAGAGTTGATTGACTTCATTCCAAACTTTCGCGCCTGGCACACATTTGTTCTGGGGGGGGGCAAAACGGATATCTTTCAAGAATTGCAACCCTCTGCGCCGTCGCTATCGTAGCCATTGCCATCCTCATAGCCGCCTGGCATCCCTTGCCGGTTCACGCCGATGGCGGCGCGTCCGGCCGCGGCAAGACGCCCGCATCCGCCCCTGACCAAACCCCTACCGCTATACAAGCCTACGCCCAACAAATACTTCGCGCCTTAGCCGACCGCCACGCAAGCAACTGGATCCGCTACGGGCAAGCGTCCGCCGACTGCGCCGCCGCCGCCCGCCACGCCCCCTCCGCTCCCCTAGACCGCGTTCTGCTCTCCCTAACCGCCGCCATATGCGCCCAGCTAGACGCCCACCTGGGCGTCAACCTCGCCGACCAACCGCCGCGCGGGTATGGGCGAGGCGCGGGCTTGATTATAAACGAACCGGACGCGGCAACGGGCTATATCCTACTCTCCTTGTGGGGTACCCAAAAGGTTTATCTGATAGACACGCTTGGCAGGACAGCGCATACTTGGCATCTCGAAGAGCCCCTTGCCGGCAAATCTATTCACCATGCAACAAAGCTGCTTGACAACGGGAACTTGATGACGCTGACAAGAGAGCCCCGCGGGCAGGGGGAGATAGTGGAGGTTGACCCGCGCGGCAATGCAGTCTGGCGATCTAAGGGCCGCCGCGTTCACCACGACTTCCTCAAAATGCCCAACGGCAATGTGATGATGCTAGTTCAAGGGCGCAAAACCCGCGAGGAGGCGATCGCGGCGGGCGCAAAACCCGAATTCGTCCACAAAAAAGGGCATTACTACGACTATCTGCTAGAAGTGCGTCCAACAGGCGCGAGCGAGGGAGAGGTCGTGTGGGAGTGGTCGCCATGGGATCATCTAGTCCAAGACTTCGATCCAAGCAAGGAAAACTACGGCGCGGTAGCCGAACATCCTGAGCTGATAGATATAAACTTCCTGCTGGAGACTCGTCGCCAAACCGCGCCCCGGGACTGGCTGCACATCAACGCCATTGATTACAACCCTGATCTAGACCAAATTATGCTGTCCCCCCGCCATTATAGCGAACTATGGATAATTGACCACAGCGCCGACGCCGAAGAGGCGCGGGGGCATAGCGGCGGGAATAGCGGCATGGGCGGGGATTTGCTGTACAGATGGGGCAACCCCCGCGCTTACGGGCGGGGCGACAACGCCGACCAGCGCCTCTTCTGGCAGCATCATACGCAGTGGATCGCGCCGGGGTTGCCGGGCGCCGGCAACATTCTTGTGTTCAATAACGGCAATGAATTCATCGGCGATGAGCGCGGCTACTCGTCCGTGGATGAAATCGCTCCGCCAGCGGACGGCTACGGCTACCGCCGCGACGCTGATTCGGCTTATCCCCCCGACGGGCATGAGTGGACATACGTCGCCGAAACGCCCGCGGACTTCTATGCGCCATTTAGGTCGGGAACGCAACGTCTCCCCAACGGCAACACGCTGGTTGTTGACGCAGATGCGGGGAATATATTCCAAGTAACGCCCGACGGCAAACCTGCGTGGAAGTACATAATTCCCCGCCACTATCACATTTCGCTGTGGCAAGACGAGGGAACGCCGGCGAGGCTTACATATGGAAAGCTGGACACATTTCCCTTGTCAGTTATCAGAAACGACGTGTATCGCGTGTACTGGTATCCGCCCGACTATGCGGGGCTGCAAGCGCTAGACTTGACGCACGGCGCATACCTCGCAAGCGAACCGGATCTGCTTGACTGGGCGCGCGACGCCATCATAGCGGGCGATTTCGGCGAGCGGCTTGCCGATTCGCGCTACGACATCTATCTTGACGAGAACATTCTGATCTATTCCAAGCAATCATGCGCGGCGAAAGACACGCGAGCGAAGTTTTTCCTGCACATCATCCCCACAGACGCGCAAGACCTCCCCGACCACAGGCGGGAATACGGCTTTGGCAACAGGGACTTTAATTTTACGGGTCTCGACGTTCATGCGTTGTACGACTGGTGCATTGCGATACGGACGTTGCCGGACTACCCGATAGAGCGCATACGCACGGGGCAGTTCACGGACGAGGGCGTGGTATGGCGGGCCGAGATAGAGTTGGGGGAGTAGTGGCGGACGGACGAGGCGGGCTGCGCGGTCGGCAACGCTAAGCCCGATACGCAAGCCTGGTATAATGGGGACAAGCCTGCGCGCGTATGCGGCCGTGCGCGGCATTTGACAATCGGCGGCTTTGCGCCAATACTTAACCGAGATTCACCTAATCGCAATCTCAAAGAAAGAGGGTAGAATAGCATAAGTGCAGCCGCTAAACATCAATCGGACGCGAATCATTTCAGTGATCGCATACTCGGCGCTATTCGCGCTGGGGATGACGCTTACGACATGGCATGAATTCACACTGGCGCAGGAGCGCGCGCCGCTGGAGATCGTAGCCGCCATCATATTCAACGCGCAGGGGGTGTCGGTCGCGTCGGCCGGCTTTGCCGCCCTAGTGGAAGCGGGAGGATACATCGTGTTTTTGGCAGCGCACATCGTCCAAAAAGAGCAAGAAAAAGCTCGCGACGAGGCGTATAAAGACGCCGACGAGCAGAACGAAGCCTACTACCGGCGGATGCTCGCGGCGCTTGACGCGGGGGAGCCGTTTGATGAGCCGCCGCCCAGGTTTCGCAGAAACGGGCGCTGAGCCGCCATCGCGCTTTATGCGGCGCACATCGTCAGCCCCGCCCGCGCGCGACCTTTTCGGCGGCATAGGCAGAGCGTCAGACGATTGGCGCGTTGCGATAGCGCCGCTGCCGCGCTACCCGATACGGCGCATACGCGCGGGGCAGTTCACCGACGCCGGCGCGCTATGGCAGGCTGACACTGAGATCGGCGAATAGGGCGCGGGCGGTCGTCTGCGCCGCCATCCCCTTTCGCGCATCCCCCGCTATATGCTGGTATAATGGGCTTGCATAGGACACCCGGCACACACGCCGAGCCGAAAGGAGTACGCGATGGCAGCCAATAACGAACTGGCGCGGATAGCGCATGTGATGCGGCGGGCAGGGTTTGGGGCGACTAGGGCGGAGCTGGAGCGGCTCGCGCCGCTGGGCTATGAGGCGGTGGTGGACGGGCTGGTGAATCCGGAGCGGTTCCCGGATATGGATGACGATGTCATCGAGCGCTACTACGGCGGCGAGGGCTATCCGATTCACGCGGGCATTTGGATGTTCCGGATGCTGAACTCCGAGCGGCCGCTGCAAGAGAAGATGGCGCTGTTCTGGCATCATGTCTTCGCTACGGGCGTCACCAAGAACCAGCATGTGTTGGCGTCGGTGAACCAGATAAACACATTCCGCCAAGTGGGAATGTCCAATATGCGCGACATCCTCGTGGCGCTGGCGCGCGATCCGGCGATGATTTTCTGGCTGGACAACAACGAAAATCACAACGGCGAGCCCAACGAAAACTGGGGGCGCGAGCTGCTGGAGCTGTTCTCGATGGGCGTGGGCAACTACACCGAGCGCGACATCAAAGACGCCTCCCGCGCGTTCACGGGCTGGACTTTCACGCAGCCGATACCGCTCTATCCGCACGGCTACTATCCCGCCGACTTCCTGTACGACGCCGGCGATCACGACGAGGGCGAGAAGACATTCCTCGGCGAGACGGGCAATCTCAACGGCGAGGACATCATAGAGATAATCGCGCGGCAGCCGGCGACGGCGAAGTTCATTTCGCGGCATATGTACAACTTCTTCGTGGCGGACGAGCCGCAGGTGCCGTCTTGGAACACCGTGCCGCCGCGCGATCCCGCCGCCATAGACGCGCTTGTGGCGGCGTATCTGGAATCGGACGGCGATATGCGCGCGATGCTGAGCGCGCTGTTCAACTCCGACTTCTTCAAGGCGGCGCGGTTCAAGAAAGTCAAAAGCCCGGTGGAGCTGATAACGGGCGTGATAAAGCTTGTGGGGACATATCGCTATCCCGCGCCGGGGATGACGGATTATTCCAACACGGCGCGCCTGATGGGGCAGCAGCTGATGGATCCGCCCACGGTGGAGGGCTGGCACACCGGCCACGAGTGGATAGACGGCGGCACGCTGAACGAGCGCGTGAACTTCGCGGTGAACGAGGTGGGCGACCTGAGCAAGCCGGGCATAACCGACCTTGTGGCTCGCGTTGGCGCGGACGGCGATGCGGTATCGCCCGGGCGGTTCGTGGAGGCGGCGCTGGATCTGGCTGGCCCGGTCGAGGTGGGCGAGGACACGCGCGGCGGGCTGCTGCGCTACGCCGAGGCGGCGGGCGACCTGCGCTTCGGCAGCGACGCCGAGCGCGAGGCGGCGGCGACGCACATAGGCCGCATGCTGCAGCTCATAGTCAGCACGCGGGAGTATCAGATGGCGTAGGGGGGATGCGCGAGCGGCAAGCGAATAAACACACGCGGCGCTGGCGAATATCAGCGCCGCGAATAGATTGCGCGCGCGATAAGTCAGCGTTGCGCGCGGCGGGATTGCGAGGCGATAAAATGCCAAACGCCACATTGACATTTGAGATAGGCGGCAATATCCAACTCAAAGATTTGGACACGGGAATCCGCCTTTTCACGCGGCTTGTGGACGCCCTGACGCCGCGCGGGGTCGCGTGGATCGTCCACGACCTGCAGCCGGGCAGCGCCGTGATAACCATTGAGAGCAGAGCCGACGACGATGCCGCCGTAGAGCGCGTCGTGCGCGACTACGAAAGCGTCGGCAAGCGCCTGGCGGCTGGGGCGGCGGACTACGCGCCTGAGATGCTTGTCAACGGCAATGCCCGCGCGATGCAGGTCGCCGACGCGCTCAGGGACTTCGCCGCCTCCGGCGCCGTTGACTACCTGCGGTTTGAGACCGCGTCCGACGACTTCACGATTTGCGGCCCAGCCTACCCGCCGCCGCGCCATCCTGCCACCACCCTAAGCATTGGCGAGGTTAGGGGAACGGTGCAAACTATGAGCAACGTGACTTGTATGAGGTTCATCCTGTACGACGATCTTCACGGCAAGGCGGTTGCGTGCTACCTGCAAAGCGGGCAAGAGAACATAATCCGCGCGCTTTGGGGGCGACGCGCCAGCGTTATCGGCACAATAACGCGAGACGCGATCGGCAAGCCGGTGGCAATCAGAGAAGTTATGAAAGTGGAACTGATTCAGGAAGTTCCGCATGACTCTTATAAGAAAGCCAGAGGGGCAATCCCGTGGAAGCCCGGGGATATGTTGCCCGAAGAAGTCATTCGGCGGATGAGAGATGCCTGGTAATCATAAGATCGTCTATTGGGACGCGAATGTGTTCCTGTCATATGTGAACGAAGCGCCGGGCCGCATGCCGGTTCTGAACGCGCTGATGGGGCAGTCCGCCGCCGGTGAAATCACAATCTACACATCCGCGTTTTCGCGCGTGGAAGTAGCCTTTACGGATTCTGAGCGGCAAACGCGCGCGCCAGCCCCTGAAATAGAAAACCTGCTCGACGATCTATGGGCAAACAGGAATGTCGTAAGAGCAATTGAAATCGTGCCGCCTATCACGCTAACCGCAAGAGGGCTGATGCGCGACGCGATTGCCAGAGGTTGGAGCCTAAAACCGCCCGATGCAATACACTTGGCAACCGCGCAATGGATGCCAAGAGCAGGTTTCGGCGTGGACGAGTTTCACACATACGACGCAAGCCTGTTTAGGTATGCGGATGTGATTGGGTGCGACATCGTTGAGCCGTATGTTGAACAAGCCTAGATTGGCATAGCGCACGGATGTATCAGAGGCGTAGGGTGAGCAAGGCGGGCTATGCGCGGCGCAAGCTTGCCCCTGCTTAGCCCCCCAAGCCCCCCCTCACCCCCACCGCGCCGGCTTGGCGACGGGGTAGCCGTCGGGCTTGGCGACGGGGTCGGGGAGCTGGCTTTGGGCGATGCGCTTGCGGCCGATGGTGAACGAGGCGGTTGCGACTTCGCGGAGATCGCGCGAAATGCGAGCCGGGGGAAATGCCGCTACCACTTGCTTGTTAGCGTACTTTTGGCGCGCAACTTCTACCGGCGTGGTCAAGTCGCTGTCCGCCGATATGAGAATTGCGACGTCATACAGGTCATCGTGGGCGTCATCCAGCAGCGCTACGGCGATGTTGACGTCGGTCATCTTCTCTTCATATGTCAAGAAGTCTTCTTGGCAGCGCGGGCAGGTTATGGTTTTCGTAATATGAAAGCCGTATTTGATACGCACTTTTGGCAAGGACGAAAGCGCCAGCAGGTATGCGTCTTCGCGCTCTACCCGCGCGGCCGGAGTGTATTCAGGCAAAAGCCTGGCGGTGAAGTATCGGACGAACTGCAGGCGCTGCCATGGGCGCAGCATGCTTTCGGACAGCCGCTGCACATCCAGCCAGTGGTAGCGCCGCCAGCCTTTGTCTCTTATGCCATGGAAGAGGTTCAAGCCGTCGATATACACCGCTACTCGCTCCATTTGCGCTCCTTGACCCGCTTTTTCAAAAAAGGCGGAAAAATCGTTGACACCCTGCGGTTGTTCCGCTATAGTTGTATTGTACCACCCCAGCGATGGAAGTTGCTGGGTCGACGTTCCCGCAATATGCGGGACGTTTAGGCGCCTCTAAGGGGCGTCAATGAGGCGGGGCGCATGCAGCCCCGCCTCTGTATTTTGTCGGATGAGAGTAATTCATCCCGCTGGGAATCGTCCGGCTCAGCCTCGTCTGTGGGGCGGAGGCGGGGGACGGGGATGCGCGTTAGGCGATGCCGAGGCTGCGGGATATGGCGGCGGATTCGGCGGCGCTGAGGCCGTACAGCCCCAACACAAGCTCGTCCACACGCGCCTCCAAGCCGGACGCGGACGCCCGCCCCGCCAAGCCGGACGCGGACGCGCGACCCGCCATGCCGGACGCGGACGCACGACCGACGGACGCCTTGGCGGACAAGATCCGCTCCACCAAACCCGCTAGCTCCGCCCGCTTACTCGCGCTCGCAGGCGGCACGGGGATGCGCTCTACATAGGCTTTCTTCCAGCGCAATGTTCCCATGCCGGAGGTTGGCGCTATCTTTTGCAGATACCACTGAACCACCGACGAGTTAAGCACGCCGCACAGGTATTTGAGGCTCTCGCCCGTCATAAAGAAAGTGGTCGCCTCGCAGAATATCCCGCTGTCGTCATACGCGAACCTGCCGCGCTCCGTCAGGTCAAGCCATATCAACTTTTCTTGGGGCAGCAATGCGTCCATATTGTCGCTTGGGCTTGCCTGCAGTTCGTACCATTTGTTTGCGCCGCGCTTTCTTTCAAGCCTGTCCCTGTGGCTTTCCATGTGGCGATATACCGCCGGGTAGCGCGTGAAGTCTATGCCTTTGCGCGCGTATATCAGATACAACCCCGCCCATTGCGCCTTGTACTTTTGAATATCCCTGCCGCGCAACACGGGCTTGATGATTTCGTCTGATTTGGGATCGGCGGCAACCAGCGCATCCCTAGTCGCGCTGTCAATGATGAACGCTGTGTTGTAACCTGTGGTTACGCCGCGATAGATAGACGTATCCCAATCTTCGAGCGGCGTTCCGACCGCCTCCATCGTGTCCATTACGCCGCGTTCAATTGCGGACATTGCGTTCCATGCTTGCTCGTCCGATGCTCGCAGTTCGCCCCAGCTGTTGGCGGCGGGCGGGAATGACTTGTCCGCCAGTTTGTCCATATCCACGGCTTTGGCGATTTCGGCGCTCTTGCCGCTGCGCGCGAGCAGTATCGCCGAGTCCACAATGGCGTTTTGGAACACATCCTTGCCCATCTCTATCAGCTGCAGCGGCGCGTGGCTTTCGGCGAACATCCGGCGCGTGTTCTTGCCGTATTCGGCTTTCAGCCAGCTGTTGGATGTGATGTACGCCAGCAAGCCCGCGCCGGGCGTCAGCAGGCTCGCGCCCTTTTCGTAGAAGAGTTGGTATATGTCCCCCGTGCTTGCGAATGTGGCAAAGCCGGCGTCCTGATATTTGCGCCGCATCTCGCCGCCGTTCTTTTGCAATTGGATGTAGGGCGGGTTGCCAATCGCCACGTCGAACCCGTCTTTGACGCCAAACATATACTCGGCGTCGAACCATTCGGCGGCGGGCGCGTTTTGGTCAAAGGCGTCCCAGTCGGCGATTTTGGCGGCGTCGTCGGCGGGGAAGTCGTACTTTTGCAGCGCGGCTTGCAGTTCGCCGCGCAGCCGCCTGTCCTCGCGGCTGCAGTCCAATTTCTCTTGGCGGCGTCCGGCGTGGAAGTGGTTCTCGCGGTTGCGTTGCAGCCGGCGCTGCAGCGTCTCTATTTCACGCACGGGCAGCCAGCCCTGCAAGCCGCCCAGCCCTATGAGCGTGTCGGCGGCGATAAAGCGGGTTTCCAGGTTGGGCAGTTGGCGGATGCCGTAGTTGTCATTGGGGTCGCGCGAGGGCGTCTGCTCTATGGCGAGCGAAATGAAAAAGCGGAGTTTGGCTATTTGGATGGCGACGGGCTGGATGTCCACGCCGTAGATGGCGTTTTGGATGAGGTAGAGTTTGCGCCCGTAGTCGGAGTCTTTGTGCCGCTCGAATTCGTCGTTGACGCGGCGTTGGGTTTCTTCGCGGATCTCGGCGTCGTCTTCGGCGGCATAGACTTGGCGGATGCGCTCCACGGCGATTTCGACCTGCTCCGCCGCCCACAGAACGTTGTCCGGATCCACGCGGCGCAGCGCTAGGGTGAGTTTGTGCAGGATGCCCATCGGGAAGGCGCCGCTGCCCACTGCGGGGTCAATGATTTTCAGCTTGGCGACCGCGGTTACGATGGCTTGGCGCTCGTCGTCCGAAAAGCGGCTTGCGGCGCTCTCGTCGTCTTCGCCGTAGCTGAGCAGCCGGCGCAGGTCGTTTCGCAGGCGCTCGCGGGCGTCTTGGTCGGGCGCGATTTTTTCGGAGAGCGCGGCGATGAGGGATTCGTCCACCATATAGTCCACGACCGCGCGGGGCGTGTAGTACGAGCCGGTTCGCCTGCGCGCGGTGTCGCGCGTTTCGGGGTTGTACGCCGCCAGCAGGTTCTCAAACACATTGCCCAGCAGCTCGGGGTCGAGCGCCACTTCCTGCTCCAGCGGCGTGTTCTCTTCCACGGTGAACTTGTAGCGCTCAAACAGGCTAATCAGCCCGTCCTCGCCGTCAAAGAACAGCCGGTTGGGGATGCTGAGCTTGGAGTAGTGGGCGGCGTTGTCCGAAAAGCAGTCTATCCGATAGCCGCCGTCCGATGTGGCGGGTTCGCTGTCCAGGCAGTCAAACAGCCCGCCGTTGATGAACGGGGTTTCATCGAACAGCTTGGTCAGCGCCTTGGGATCGGCAATCTGCGCCTTGTATCGCCGGCGCGAGAAGTCGCGGTGGGTTTCCGGGGATTCGCCGCTGAACCCGCGCCGCCCGCTCTCGGTATTCAGCGTGGCGAAGAACAGGTTCTGCAGCACCGCGCGATAGTACGAATCGCCCTTGGCGGCGTCATAGTCTTTCAGCAGCCGCTCCACCTTGTTCTCAACGAACAAATCGGCGCTGACCAGCCCCTTTTCCTTGATAAACCACACGAACAGGATGCGCGTGATAAGCCGGATGATATGCTCCTCCCGCGACAGCGTCCGCGCCTCGTCCGCGGGAAACTTGGCGTCTTTGACGGCGCTCTGGAACCAGCGGAACAGGTCTTTGTAGAACTTATCGGTGAGCGCGTCTGTGTCTAGGGCGGCGAGCCAGGCGTGTAGGAGGCCGTCGAAGTTTTGGGGCTTGCCGCGACTGGTCATCCAAGCCTGCCGATTTCGCAAGGCAAGCTCGGCGAGGATGTCGGCGTGCGCGCGGTGGGGCTCGGCGAGGCTGACGCCGCGGATGACGGATACCTTTTCGAGCACGTCGCGGTTGGCTTGCGTCTTGCTTGGGCGGCGGAGTATGAACGCGATGCTGATTTCGTTCTCGCCCTCAGTGCGAAACAGCGCCACGACGGGCGGGATGCCCTTGTTGATTTCGCGTATGAACCGCGCGTAGTGGCTGCGGGAATAGGGCAAGCCGTTTTCTCTTGGCTTGAGCTGGGCGGCGGCGAAGATAAAGCTGCTCGCGTTGCCCTCGTCGTAGGCAGGCGCGCCGCCCGTCAGCGTGGGCTGCGACTGCGCGGCTATCTCGTCGTTGGCGACTTGGAACAGCAGCTTGAACTTCCGGGCGGCGTCTAGGAATTCGCGCTCGGATTTGGCGCCGGGGTTGGGCGCGTTGCGCGCGTTGCGGGTATCCACGAATGTTTGCGGGTCGTCGCCGGGCATAGGCGACACGCGGTCGCTGACATAGCCGAGCGCGTTGAACAGCGCCGCGGCGCCCTCGGCTAAGGGCGCGCGGCACATTGCGCGGAGGGCGGCTGCGATGGCGGCTTTGATGTCGTCCGCTTGCGACGCGGCGGTGGTTGCTGCTGGCATATGGCTATGCTCCGTGATGCGCGGGCGGGTTATTCGGGTGGGCGTATGCTAATCGTATGATACACCATATCGCGCCCGGCGCAACGCCTCGCCCGGCGCATCCCGCGCAAAGATAGAGGCGAGGGCTGCATGCGCCCTCGCCCCGTAGCGCCCATTACTGAGCGCCTAGACGCCCGCTTTCTAGCTAACGGAGCGTCGGTCCAGCAACTTCCATCACTGGAGTGGTATAATCAGTTTATAGGGATAAACGCAAAATGTCAAATGATTTTCCCGCCTTTTTTGAAAAAGCGGGTTAGGAGCGTAAATGCAGCGAGTAGCGGTGTACATAGACGGCTTGAACCTCTACTACGGGCTAAAGTCCAAGGGCTGGCGGCGCTACTACTGGCTGGACGTGCAGCGCCTGTCCGAAAACCTGCTGCGCTCCCGCCAGCGGCTGCAGTTCGTCCGCTACTTCACCGCCAACTTCTTGCCCGATGACAACGATCCCGGACAGGTAGAGCGCCAAGACGCATATCTGCAGGCGCTCTCATCATTGCCCAAAGCGCGTATTCACTACGGCTTGCACATTCCCAAAACCATAACCTGCCCTCGTTGCGGCGCGGCAAGCCTGACATACGAAGAGAAGATGACCGACGTCAATATCGCCGTAGCCCTGCTTGAAGACGCCAACAACAACCTGTTTGACGCCGCCATTCTCATATCGGCGGACAGCGACTTGACCCGTCCAATAGAGGTTGTGCGCCAAAAATTCGCCAACAAGCAGGTGATAGCGGCATTTCCCCCCAAGCGCCATTCACAGCATCTCAGCGATGTCGCCACCAGATCGTTCCATCTAGGCAGAGATCTGCTGAGAGACAGCCAGCTCCCCGACCCCGTCCACAAGCCCGACGGCTACCCCGTCCACAAGCCGGCGCGGTGGCGCTGAGGCGCTGCCATGTTTAGACTATTCGGCGGCGCGTATGATACACCATGTTATCAGCTCGAAGTCGCCTGCGGGGGCTGCCGCGCCGCTATCCGGCTCGGGCCGCCGCGGGAAAAGAGCGTCTTTGCCGGCGGTCGGCCCGACGACGCCCTCGTAGGCGGCTTGGGCGTCGCGCGCGCGTATGTCCGCCAGCGCCGCCTCCGAGAGCGCATTGTAGGCGTCCATATTATTGCCCTGCCGCGTTTCGTTGTCAAAGGCGTCGCACAGCGCGTTGAACGGCGTGGTTTTGCCCGCCGCCACATCGCTGAACAGGCGCAGTATGTCATACGCGCGGTGGCAGCCCATCTCAATCTTGATTTTGCCGTCGGCGTCAGGGTCGGAATAGACGCTGACGAGGTAGAACGGCGGCGGCGCGGCGGATGCCGACTTGACGCGCTCGTCTATCTCGCCCTTGCGCCGCAGGCAGAATATCACGCGGGGGCGCTTGTTCCACGCATCGTTGTCGGGCGGCGGCGTCACCGCATAGACGCCGTTGGGCATATTTTCCAGCAGGCGCAGGTTGCGCTGCAGGTAGGCGCGGAGCTGGTCTAGGAAGAACTGGGCGCTCAGGTCGGTGAGCGTGGGCGCGTCTTCCAGGTCTTCCAGGTCGGGCGCGTCCCGCTTGAGGCGGGCTATCTGCTGGGCGCGGTAGTCGGCGTATGCGGCGACGGCGTCGGGGTCGGGCGCGGCGTCCAGCGCGTTGTCGTCGCCGGTCGCGGCGGCATTCGCCAGGGCGGCGCGCGCCACCACCAGCGCCTCCAGCCGCAGGTACTCTTTCATCTCTTCGGCGGGCCAATAGTTGATCATTTCAATGGACTCGTGCGGGCTGCCGATGCGGTCGACGCGCCCGAACCGCTGTATCACGCGCACGGGGTTCCAGTGGATGTCGTAGTTCAGCACCATATCGCAGTCCTGCAGATCCTGCCCCTCCGACACGCAATCGGTGGCGATTAGGATGTCTATGCCGGCGTCAGAGCGGTTGTCTTTGCCGGAGCGATCGTCCTTGTTAGTTCGCTGCCGCGCGTTGGGCGCGAAGTTGTCCAGTATCTTGTCAAAGTTGTTGGCTTTGCCATCGCCGAAGTTGGTATGCGTTTCAGTGCCGGATACCATAGCGATTTTCACGCCATCGAAGTCCTGGTCGGCGGCGAGTTGGTCGTACAGATACTTAGCGGTGTCCTTGAATGTGGTGAACACGAGCAGTTTGCGGCTTTGCTTGCCATCGCGCTCTACGCTTGGTTCGTTGCGGCGGCGCTTTACGTCTTTCTTGAACTGCACAAGCTTGCCGTCGGCGTCGCCCTGGACGGGTTCGGTTTGGGCGAGCAGGCGGGCGAGGGCGTCGCGGTCGGCTTGCAGGGCGGCCCTGTATTTGTGCGGGTCCAAGCCAATCAGGTCGTCGCGCGCGGCGTCCGCGGCTGACGCCGTTTCCGCCTCCGCCGCCTCTTCGTCGCCCTCATCTTCTTGCGAGAAGATAGCGCCGCCCGTTGTTGACGCTTGCCCGCCGGCTTGGTGGATGTCAACCTGGGCGATTTCGCGGTCTAGCTTGCCGATGATGCGCCCCATCGTGGCGCTGACGGCGCAGGTGGAGCTTTCCAAGCGCTTGAGCAGGTTCACGCGCATCATGCCCACAAGATTGAACTCCCGTTGCCCTTTCTGCCTGTCCGCGGAGCCAACCACATACTTGGAACGGTTGTAGAGCGCCAGATTGAGATTCGCCAACGCCTCGGCTATGTCGTAGTAGAACGCCTCGGATTCCTGTTTGCTTGCGCCGGCGCGCGCTCGCGGATGCTCGTTGCGCGGCGGCTTGCGCTTGGGGAAGTCGCCCATATCATCGATGTCCGCCTGATACACCGCCCTGAGATGCCTGCGCGAGCGCGCGACTGACACCGATGTCATAAGGCGGATGAATTCGCCGCCGAGCGCGTCAAGCAGCTTGCGCTTGGCGTCCGGCGAGCTATGACTTTCCCGCATCCACGCCTTGAATTGCGTCTCCGCGTTTCTAATCAAAGCGGCCACGTCCGCTATGCCCAGACTCTTGTCAAACGCGGCATTGTCGCCCGCGGTGATGAAGTCTATCTGGCTCCCGATGTTGTCAAGCGATGTGTTGACGGGCGTTGCGGACAGCATCAAGACCTTAGTCTTGCCGCCCGCCTTGAAAGCGCGCTCCATCAGCCACTGGTAGCGCTTGCCGCCCGCGTTGCGGAAGTTGTGCGACTCGTCTATCACGATGAGGTCAAACGCGCCCCAGTTGAACCCGTCAAGTTCTATGCCGGTGGATGACTTGCCGCTTTCGCGCCCTATGTCAGTGTGCGACATAAGCGTGTAGCCGAACTTGTCTTCGGCGAACTGCGTGGGGTTTTGGTTGACTTGAAAGCGCCGCCAGCTCCTGACGAGGCGGCGGGGGCATAGCACAAGAACGCGCTGGTTTTGGCTCTCGAAGTACTTGATGACGGCGAGCGCGGTGTATGTCTTGCCCAGCCCCACGCTGTCGGCGAGGATGCAGCCGTTGCGCCGGTTGAGCCAGTCTATCGCGGTGAGCGCGCCGTCTTGCTGAAAGCCGTATAGATACTTCCAGACAGCGCTTTTGGCGAGCGTATCCTGCGCCGCGCCGCCGATGTCGGGCGCCTCATCCATCTCCCTGCGAAAGAGCGCATGCAGCGTCTTGAAATACACCGCCTCCGGCGAATAGTTATCGCCCAGCCTGCTCAGCGCATCCAACAGCGCCTGCTTGACATCCTCGGTCAGCGCATCATCGTCCCACAGCGCGTTGAACCATGCCTGCAGCTCGGCTAGGGTAGCGGGATCGTCGGACGGCAGGTTAAGCTCAATGTTGGGATTATCGCCGCCGCCCAGCCCGCGCAGCGTGAAATTGGAACTGCCCACAACGCCATTCTTAACCGCGCCATCCTTGCCCGCGAGATAGGCTTTGCCGTGCATCAGCCCCGCGCGTTTCATAGAGCGCGCCTGTACGCCGTCGTTCATCAGCCACTTCTTGCACGCAATCGCCAGCCCACGTTGCTTGAGCGTATAGGCAGGCTCAAGCGCATCCCGCTCCGTGAGGTCAAACGCCTTTGCGCCCTGCCTGCGCGGATCGGGGGACGCCGCGGACGCCGGCTCGCCTAGCAGCAGGCGGGTTTCGGTTAGCGACTTCAGGTTGTCCGCGAGCAGGCCGTAGCCGTAGATGCTGAAATAGGCGGTGGCGGCGCTCAGCGCGTCGGCGTCGGCTAGTATGGCGCTTAGGTGGGGGGCGAGTTTGCGGTTGGGTTTGTTGTCAAAGATGCGTGAAGGGGTGGGCGTAGGCTTGGGGGACGTAGGCATAGGGGGCCTCCGTGGGTTTGGTGTGATTGATTTGCGTTAAAGGGCACTGTTGGCATTTGGTTGTGCGGGTGCGTGAAGTATAGCAGGGCGGGTGTGGGTATCAAAGGCGAATGCAATGTTCGGTAGCGTTTCCATTTAGGTGGTTCAAGCCCAGAACGCCCCGCAGCTGCAGCGGCGCTACATTATGGACTGGCTACGCAGTATTCATTCCCGTGCGCCTATATCTCACGATTGAACCGCTCCAGCAGCGATTTTGCGGGGTATCTAGCTCGCCCGTCCACAGATGCGTCAACTCATTTCGAAATGCTTTGACGCGCCAGTCCAACGCATTGCCCGACAATTTGGGGCGCTTGCATTGTTCCCGCTTTAACCACTTGCACAGTGCGCTCTTGGCGCATCGGCTTGTAGCCTGACAGCGCGTCCGCGATAGCCCGGCGCATCCGCTCAACGTGGCGGGACGTGTGGCTTGTGCTGAGGACGCCTGTGCTTGCGGTGGCGCGGCAGAGGGGGAGGAGCCGGATTGGACGCTGATGCAGGCGGTTCGGACGCGGGCGCTGTGGCTGATAGCGATAGGCACGGGGCTGATGTTTCTGATGCAGGCGGGGACGAACACGCACCCGGCGGGGATGAGGTCAATAGGTATGCCTTTCTGCTTTTGCGCTAATAGTTGTTGGGATGAGCGTCCGGAATGGCGCTCAAGGATTCTAGGTAGTACAAATGCAACGCATGACTTTCCCGTCCGCTTGCGTTGATCTCTATTTCGTCAATGCAGATGAATTTATAGCGATAGCCCGCTATCAGCCCCTCCAAACTAGGGCCGCCATTCCCGATTTTGCCGCGCTTATCGCCTGCGTCAGTACGCAGTCTCCATGTTCCCGTTTTAAGATCCATTTGCACAAACTCGCCCTCCAACTCCACAACTTCCTCGGATATATCAACGCTTTCCGAAAGCGTTTTGTAGAGCCTTTTGGCTACGGCGGCGGACACTCCGCCGTAGCGGGATCCGGGTACCATGGGATCCGCCCACGAATAGTTAAAGCTGGTGTTTCTTTCGGCGAGAATTTGCAGTAGATTGATGTATGCCGTTGCTAGATGGCCTTTGTGTCTCAGAAGAATTTTCTGCGCGTTGTCAGGATCGATGGCGCTCTGAAACACCTCGTCCATCCGCATTAGCCCTTTAACGAGTTCGCCCGGTTCGAACGTTTGGGGGCGATTTGGATCGTCAAGATGCGCGGCCGATTTAAGGATAACGCGAAATGAGCCGGGCGCGGCGGGAACTACCACATCCATAAGATAGCCGTCTTCAGCGGCCCTATTGGGAGTTCTTGACTTCGGAAGTTCCCTAAGTGCGCTGCGATAGGCATATTTCATCACATTTTGAGCTCGTGTCAAAATCTCTCCGAGCGTGTCGGCTCTAACGCGATGCTCATACGCGGATTCAGGCGGCTCGAGGCTGAACTCAAGGACTGTGTTGTTGCTTTCAGTTGCGAGTTTTTCAGCCAGGTCGTCAATAGGCGAGTCGTCTAGTGTGAGATTTGGGCCGGGCAGCAAGTCCTTTCGATCAGCAAGCGGCCCCTCTTGAGGCAGCAGCGTCAGCGACTCTCCGTATGGAGCATCCGCGTATATGAAGAACCACTCGCCGCCCGGCGCCTCCAAGAGCAGCGTCCGCAGATCTAGGTCGCCAACCCTGAACTGCCGAAGTCGCTCAGGGTTCGCGCCTGTCGCTACGTAGCGATAGGCACTGCCCACGCTGTCTATCAACACCGCGATGTAGTGGCCGCCGATAGAGTCGCGCCCCTCAAATATCTGTATCCCGTCGTAGTAATCCAGGACTGCGACGGGCTTGATAGTCCTCATGCTATCACCCGACAATTCGCTAGGATGTCGTAATTGGCTAGCGGCCACCAAGTGCAATGCGACGACTTACGGTTTGGTTGCAGGATGCGCCCCGCTCCCTTGTCCAAAACTACCGCGCAAATCAGCGTCCCGCTTAGACGGGGCCTTTCCCGCCTCTTGTTCACATCTTCAATGCTTATGAACACCGACACTCCGCGCGCCTGACGTTCGGTAACACGCCTGAATGTAGCGACATGGTTATCCGCGCGCTGAGATCTAAAATCGTCAAGGCTAGGCGGGGCGATCCTCACAAGCCGATAGACTGTGCTAGGTTCAACTATATCTTCCGAGTTCGCGGGCGGGCATCCGGCCGGCAGGGGTTCTAATTATTCCAAAGCATTCCCCACTCTAATCGCCAAAAGCGCTTGTCGTCAACCACAGTTCGGTAGCGTGGTATTCTCAGCGCGCAGCGCCAATGGATTTGATGGACTAATTTAGGCGCTCCTCAAACACAATTGCCGGCAGATGTTTCAGCATTGCCACACTCTTTGCGCGCCTCACCAGCCTGTTCAGATTGCTCCGCAACTTGGAGCGCAAATCCCTCATCCGGTTCACCTGCCTATGACATCCATGCCGCTAGTCATCGCGCCGCAGACTACGCAGCGGGGCGGTATTCTCACCCTGCAAGCGCCAATATGACATACTTGTCCTAAATCGCTCCGGAACGGCTGAAAGACGGGTGGATCTATGGCGAAACCGAGCGTGTACAGACACGACTCGCTATGCCCAAAATGCGGCTCAAACTGCATCAAAAAAGACGGGCGCTCACGCGGCAAGCAACAATGCAAATGCAACCAGCGCCGCTGCAAGCGTCGAGAGGGCGCAAAGCATCGGTTCACTGACGAACAGCAAGAGCGAGCGGCGAATATGCGCGCGGCGGTGAACCGGATGAGGGGCTGCGTTCCAAGTTGCGTATCAAGCTGAATAGGCTGGCGAGGCGGACAAAGGGCTACGCAAAGAGCGTGGAAATATTGAAACATATGCTGGCGATAGAGCTTGAGGAATGTCTAAATCAGTCCCTCAAATCCATTAACCCTACAGTATGAGAATACGGTCGGTCAGCGCGCGCAGGATGGAGTTGCGGTCAACAATATCGCCATACGAATTTTCGGCGTACCACGCGAAGAACGCCGCCTCTTGACGGCTGTCCGCGAATGACAGCACCCTGCGCCTATCCTTGTTCAAGAGCTGATGCAGCGCCGTAACGAAAACCGCGTTTGGGCCGTCGGATCCGTGAACTATCTCTTGCACGGGGTCTTTGTAGCCGCCCCTTGTGTAGCCGCAGAATTCGCAGGATTTTATCTGGTCGGGATTGGCTTTGTCCGATTCGCACTTCTTGACGCGGATAACGGCGGAGGCGCGGCAGTTGCATGCCAACCCCGCCTTGCCGCTTGCGACGCTTGCAACGCTTGCTATACCGGCGCAGCGGCGGCAGAGGATATGCGTGGCGGCGGCGGACGCGGCGGCGTCTATGGGCATAAAGTAGGTTACGCCGAAACCCGCGGCGCTGGGATCGCGAATCGGCTCCGCAAGCTTGCCCGCCGATTCGCGCCCGATGTAGTAGTGCTGCCCGCAATCGCGGCAGAGCGCTATCTCAATCGGCGCGGCGTCTTGCCCCAACGCCGTGCGGTTTAGCGCCACCCTGTCTTTGCCGCTTTCGTGAACCAGAAACGCGCTTTCCAACGCGCGGGCGAACAGGTGGCGCCTGCGCGGCGCGCCGCCGTTGGCTTGCGGCTGCGTCTTGCCAAAGATGACCGAATCCGCCGAGAACGGCTCGCCGAAAAGCGCGGCTGCGAAATCCGCCACTTCTTTGCGCGCCGACCGCGTTTGCGCCGATGTGATGGTGGCGCTGGTGGCGATGCAGGTGAACGGGCTTGCGCGCCCGCCCTCGGCGACGCGCCGTTTGAGGCGGCGCATCAGCATGCCCATTTCGGCGCCGCGCGCGCCCCTGTGCAGATGCGCCTCGTCAAGCGCGATAAACCGCCAATGCCGCCCGCGCTCGAACAGCGGGCTGTCGTGCGGGCGAATGAGCAGGTATTCCAGCATAGAGTAGTTGGTGAGCAGGATGTTGGGCGGATTAGCCCGCATCTCTTCGCGGAAGACGACCTCGCCGGGCAGCCTGTCGTCCTGCTTGGCTTGCCCGTTGCGATGTCGGTCGCGGATGTTCTCCGGCGTCTGCCCTGTATATTGCCCGAATGTAAATCGAAAGTCCGACTTGGCGGCGGCGAGCTTGCCGCAAAGCGCGCCCAGCCGCTGGCGCTGGTCGTTTGCAAGCGCGTTCATCGGGTAGATGATCATAGCGCGGACGCCCGGCTCGGCAATCTCGCCGCTCAGATATTGACGATACAAGTCAAACAGGATTGGATACAGAAAACATTCCGTCTTGCCGCTCGCCGTGCCGGTGGCGACCACGATGTTCATATCGTAGCCGAAAGCGCTTTGAACGGCGGCCTCTTGATGCGCGTACAGCTCGCCATCCAGCAGCGCGGGCGCCAAGCCCTCGGCATTGCCAGGAAAGAACCGCGCGGCGAGCTCGCTTGCGCGGGCGCCCCTCTCAAAATCATAAGCGGGTTCGGGGAATGGCCCCTTCAGCAGCGCCCCCTCCTGTCCCAGCGCCTCTTGGAACGAATCGCGCAGCGCCTTGTCCCTGAAATAGAACGACGTTTTCAGGTAATTGATGTAGCTGCGCTCAATGAATTCTGTCCAAGCGGCGTGGTCGTCCATAGGGCAACCCCCGGCGCGATAAGTTAGTTTTCGGCCGCGTTGTGATTCTCGTCAGTCAGTCTATCAACTGACAGCCGCGCCCGTCGTCCTGGCGGCGCTTTTATCACATAGACGGGCAACTTCTGTCCAATGGTGATTTCGGCGCGTTCAGTTTTCGGCATTGTTTTCATTTCGCTCCATTCCAAAATGCCGTGAAAGGAATGACTGCTCTTGACGGTTATCTCCAACACCAAATGACTGCCCTGCGCGATTTGTACGACATCGCCAAACACAGACTCGCCCTCTTTAAGGGTGTCCGGCCTCTTCATTCTTTCCAATCGGACGTCGTGCGCTCCTCTAGCCCACCCGTCTGTGCTTGGAGTCGACCGATCGCGCGGAGACGCTGATGGCATTGCGCGCGCCGTGTATCTGTCCCGAAGATTTAGCAGCGCCTTATCAGCGGCGGATTCGTCTAGCGCAGTGTCTGCCAGAACACGCAATATAGGCGCGGTTTGCCCGTTCACGCGTATGTTCAGGTGCAGCGTTTTGTCTAGCGCATCGAACACTTCCTTATAATCCGCGAAGACCATCAGCCCGAACTCAACCGCGCCTTGCGAGGCTTTGCGTTCATTCATCGCATCATCGCTGAACCCAACCTCAACCGCCTTTATCGCAGGCGGCGCGCTTATCTCTATACGGGCTTTGATCAAGTTCATGAATTCGTTTCGGGAGAACTCATAAGTCTCGCCGCCCCACTCGCCCGTTGCGCCGTCCTCGTCCGTCAGCCGCCACCACACGCGCGGCACTGCCACCGCGATTGCCGCGCGGTTGGGAAAGTCGCAAGTCAGTGTTTGGATTGATGGCGACGGGGGTATGATTACGACATCGTCGTCGTCAATGTGAACTTCGTTGTCGTGGCTAACGCTGTATGGACGCAGGCATGCGCCGCTATCTAGTTCAAACCGCAACGCTATTTCACGATGGGTTCCCGCGCGCGTATCCGGCATCAGCGCAGTGCCAGGGCTGTGCTGATTGCCGTTAATGGCGATGCGCCTGAGCGTGGGGAAATATCTGAACGGCTTGCTTTCTTGCAAATCCCCATCGTGGTATGTGCGGATGGAAAACCTGCCATCGCGCCCGTCCAGCATGGCGGCGATTGACTGCCTGTGCGGGGCGAAATTTTCGCCCCACTCATTGTCCTTGCGCCCCCCTGTTTCCTCAACAATTCGGGCGTCGGTTATCTGAGGATCCACGTGCAGTTCGGGCGGCGCTCCGATGTAGAGTTTGCCGTGATACTCAGCGTCGGCGTCATCATGGAGCGCCTTGCCCTTAATCCGCATTCGGGCGGGACGACCGGGCGCAGCGCCCTCCAAGAACAGAAACCTCGCCTCGAAATTCTCGTCAACGCATTCCTCAGGCTCATTGCTTTCGTAGTCATCCCATTCGCTTGCGTCGTAATCTAGTGGCGCGATAGCCAATATATGTCCCGCCGTGGGGTTATTGACAAGCCTGCCCTCGCCCTCCCAGTTCTCTCGCATCTTGAAGAACAAGGGCTTGCCATCCGCCGCGTTGAACAGCGTCAGCCTGGCAGTATTGTCTTGGTAGTGAACGGCTACGTCGCCCGCAAACTGACTCAGCGGCAATTCAGTTTCAGAGGCTACCTGCAACTCATCGCCGCCATGCGTCACCTTGACCACCGCGCTCTCTTGCGGAATAGCAAGGTATATCTCCCAGCCCTCACTCGTTTCGCGGCAGCGCAGGCTTGCCCTTTCGGTCGGCGGCGAAAGGGGCGCATAATATACGCCCTTGCGAACCCTGCGTCCCATATGCCTGCGCGGTTTAGATTGGCGCGTAGATTGCGCGCTTGCCGCAGGACGGCGTTGGCGCTTGGGCTGCGTTCTTGTCGCCGCGGGTTGGCGTTGACGCTTGGGCGGCGGTTGCGCGCTAGGCTTGCGCTGAGGGCTGGCCAGCGACTTCGGGGGAACTTCGCTCGCGGGCGGGGGTTCGGCTTGGGCGGCGTCGGCTTGGGTATCGTGAGTATCATCGGCGGGTGGCGGTTCGTCTAGCGCGCCATCCGCTTGCGTATCATGAACGCTATCGCCAGGCAGCGGTTCGTCTAGCGCCGCGTCTTCCTGCTCAAACGCATCTTCGTACACCGAAATATCCGGATGCGCCGCGACGCCCGTATCCGCTTGCGTATCGGGGCTATCATCGGAGGGCGGCGCAATGTCCACAGGCGCGTCCGCGGGCGTATGCGTGGCTGACGGCGCTGACACAACGGGCGCGGCCTCGGCCACATTGGCGTATGCCGACGCCGCATCGCTGTCTGAGACGGGCTGCTCGTCGGCAGTCTTGCGCTTGCGAATGATGTAGAGCAAGAGCAGTCCGAGCGCCGCCGCGCAGATGGTTGTCTTGTTGATGAGGCGCATAGGGGCGGCTCTCTGGCTCTCTACCTGAACCGCCTCGCCACGCCTACGATGAGCGCGAACAGCGCGGCAATCACGGCTATGCCAAAAATCACGGCGATGGCGAGGGGCGCAAGCGCGGGTTCGGCCGGAGCGGCGGCGGGCGGGCGCGGGGACGCGGGCGCGGATGATGCGGGAAGTTGCGGGGGAGCGGGTGGGGGCGGCGTTACGGCAAGCACGACGCGAACTGCGGGCGTCGCCGCACTGGGCGCCGGCGTGGGCGTCGACTGGGCCGGACGCGCGGGCGGTGCCGTTGCTGTCGGTGGCGCCGTGGGAGCGGTGGTTGGGAGCAGAGCGGTGGCAGTGGCAGGCGGCTCGGTGGGCGCGGCGGTTGCGGTGGGTAGCGGCGTGAATGTAGGCGCGATGGTAGGCGTGGGCGGCGGCGCGAGCGTTGCGGTGGCGGTGAGAACGGGAGTTGGCGTGAGCGCGGCGGTGGCGGTCGGCGTGGGGGTGTGAGTGGCGGTTGGCGTGAGGGTGGCTGTGGACGTAGTCGTGGGCGTGCCAGTTGGCGTGATCGTAGATGTGGGGGATGGTGTAATAGTAGGCGTGCGCGTAGCCGTAGGCGTCTGCGTGGCTGTGGCCGTTGCCGTCACCGACGGCGTTGGCGTGATGGTCACCGTAGCGGTTGGCGTTATGGTAGGCGTGGGATGGCTGATATAAAACCGCGCCGCGCGGCTATTCATCGGTGATTCGGCGTCGCTGAGCTTGACCGACAGCCTGGCAGTATAGCCGCCGCCGGAGCGCCTCAGCGAGTCCGGCGTCCAAAAGGCTTGGAACGAAATGGACGCCCCCGACGCGTTGCCCTTATACACGCGCGCCATCGGATTGTCCACCGAATTAAGCTGCGTCCCGCCGGTCAGAATTCCGGGAACGCCCGCCAGGCCGGATATGTCAAAGCGCCCTTGGCGCAGCGGCAGCCTTGCGGCGAAACTCTGCGGCCCTCTGACGATAAGCCTGACCGCGTCAATATCCGCGCGCTCCGCGTCCGTGAACCGCAGCCGCCCGCTGAGCCTGACCGAGCGGCCGTGTTCGTAATGCGAAAGCTCGCTTTCCAGCCGCACATCTGACGCGCCGGCGAGGCTGTGCGCTATCCTATCCCTAACTTCGCTCGCAACGTATACCGCGCCGAACACAACTAGGGCTATCAAGAGCGGACGCAGCCGTGAAGTGAATTTTGGCACGGCAACTCCGATTATCGCAACCACGAACCGGCGTCAGCGCAAGTAGCGGGGCAAGCGCCTGCGACAATAGCCGATTGTGGCGGATGAACTGCGTTTCGTCAAGCCAGTCAGTCAATTGACATTCCTATCTTGCGGCGCTAATGGAAATTTTCGCCAATTATGAGCGGCGATTCGCGCCCTAATTTATCGCATCAGCGGGAATGCAATTTTGACTTGATCCAAAATTGCGCCGCATGATGACAATACATGACCGACTTGCCCATCGACGGCGAGGGGCTGATCGCGTCGGATCTCGCCGACCGCCTGCGTAACTACTGGGATTCGCGCCCGTCCAAATTCAGGGAAACCGATACGCCCGAGTCCAAAATCTACAAGAGAGTGGGGCAATGCCCAATCTGACGCCATCCAATTCCTGACGAGCGCGGCGGGCGTTGACGCGGAGGCGGCGCAGGATTTGATGAAAGAGATTTGGCGCTCTCTCACTCAGCGCGACCATGGCAAGCGCAAAGACGAAAAGCTTTTGCTGCGCGTTGGCAACGCCGCGTTTAGGCTTAACCCCGCGTTTATGCGGATTGCGAAACCCGCGCCGCGCGAGATATGGGCTTGCGGCACTTGCGGCGGCGTCAGCCTGGTCAACATCAGGCGCGTCTGTCCGCGCTGGCGCTGCTCCGGCGCGTTGCGGCCGGCGGACGAAAGCGCGCTGCGGGAAAACCACTACCGCATCCTGTACGAAAGCGCCGCGCTGCCGCTCACATTTCACGCCGAAGAGCATACCGCGCAACTCGACACCGACGAGGCGGAGGATCGCCAAGACGCCTTCAAGGATGGGCAGATAAACCTGCTGAGCTCATCCACCACCTTTGAGGTAGGCGTGGATCTTGGCGAACTGGATGTTGTGTTCCTCAGGAATGTGCCGCCGGAGGCGTTCAACTACACGCAGCGAGTTGGGCGCGCGGGCCGCCGCGATAACAGCCCCGGGTTCGCGCTGACATACTGCCGCCGCAGCTCGCACGACTTGCATTACTACGAAAACCCCGAACAAAACCTGATTAACGGCGGATCCCGTCCGCCGCTGGTTCGGGTTGAGAACGCCAAAATCATCCTGCGCCATATGACCGCCGCGGCGCTGGGCGCGTTCTTCAGGCAAGACGGCAACGCCGCGCGGTTCAACAGCGTCCGCGAGTTCATAGGCGATAGCGACGCCGCCCAGCTTGCCGACGAACTGCGCGATTTCTGCCGCGCCAACGCCAGATTGCGTCAGACGCTCATCGCCATCGCGCCGCCCGCCGCGCATCCGGCGGTTGGGCTTGAGGACGGCTCGTGGATAGACAAGATTGCGGGCGAGGGCAGCAGACTTCACGATGGCATCGTCAGCCTGTTGAACGACATCGGCGAGCTGCAAGCGCTTGAAATCGGGTTCGCGCAGCGAGGCGAATATGCCAGCGCGGGCAGAATTCAGCGCAGGCTAAAGGCGGTCTTGGGCGAGCGCGCGCCGGAGTTTTTGTCCCGCAAGGCGATATTGCCCAAGTACGGCTTTCCGGTGGATGTGGTGGAGTTGGACATTCTGGGCGGCGCATCCGGGTTCGCCGCGCGGGGCATCGCGTTGCAGCGCGACCTGTCGCAGGCTATCGCCGAATACGCGCCCGGCAACAAGATAGTGGCGAACAAGTTTGTGTGGGAATCGTCCGGCATCAAGATAATGCCCGGCAAATTGCCGACATCCAAATACTACCGCTACTGCGACGATGGGCTGTTTGAGCAGTGGAACGAAAAGCCGGAGGGCATAAGCGGCGCGAGCAAGGTGAGAAAATACCTGACGCCCGATTGGGGTTTCGCAACCGAAATGAACTACAAGCCGGTTGAGCCGCAGCGCAAGAGCGAGCGGCTGTACGCCACGCGCCCGTTCTTCGGCGGATTCGCGGGCGGCGAGGCGCCTGCCGAAAGCGTGATGCGCGGCGTGAGCGTAACCGCCGCCGCGCCGGGCAGCCTGTTCATCCTCAGCGAGGGGCGCGGCAAGAAAGGCTTTCACATCTGCCTTGCCTGCGGGCGGCACTCCGACAAGCGGCTGCGAAAGCACAGGACGCTCTACGGCGCGCCCTGCGAGGGCAAGATGGGCAAGCACTCATACGGCTATGAGCTGGTCACCGATGTGACGCGGCTGTCGTTCCCCGGTCTTGTATGCGCCGACGACGCCTATTCGCTCGGCTACGCGCTGCTGCTTGGCGCCGCTGAGACGCTGGGCGCGCCCGAAACCGACCTGAACGTGGCGCTGTCGCGCGAGCGGGCAAGCGCCGGCGTGTCCATAGTCCTGTACGACAACGCGCCCGGCGGCGCCGGCCTGGTAGATCGGCTGGCGCGGGATGACGCGGTGTTCGGCCATGCCCTGAGCAGCGCCGCCCGCCGCGTGGCCGGCGCCTGCGGTTGCGACTCAAGTTGCTACGGCTGCCTGCGGAGCTACCGCAACCAGTTCGTCCACGAGCGGCTGGATCGGGCGAGGGCGCGGGGGTTTTTGGGGGAGGCTTGCGGCGCGGGTTTGCCGAGCTAAGGGCTGCGGGATTTGGGGGGAGCGTTGTCCTCAGTGGCCGCGTCGGGGTTTTTTGAGCGCAGGCGGCTTTGGATTATGGCTTGGCGTTTTTGGAAGTTTGCCTCGGCTGTGATGGCGTCGTAGATTTGTTCGTGGGTTAGGTTTTGTTTGGGGATGCCGGCGGTGGAGTGGTGGTTTTCCAAGGCAGTGTCCAAGTCCACTTCGGGGTGGCGGGCTAGGGCGTTGGCTACGGCGGTTTCGCCGCGGGTTGTGGGGGTGTCGGGGGCGTGGGCGCTGTTGGCTGCGCCGGTGTCTTTGCCGGTGTTCTTGGCATTGGCAGCGCTCTTGCCGCTGGCGGCGTTCTTGGCGTTTTTGCGGTTGGCGGCGTTGTTGACATTCTCGCCATTCTTGCCGCTGGCGGCGCTCTCTGCGTTTTTGCGATTTGCGACGTTGTTGCCATTCTCGCCGTTGGCGCTGTCTTTGGCGACGTTGTTGCCATTCTCGCCATTGTTGCCGTTGGCGGCGCTCTTGGCGTCATCGGCGGCGTTGGCGACGGCGCTGCGGTTGGCGGGGTTGTTGTAGTTGTGGGCGTCGGCTTTGGCGGCGTCGGCTTTTTTGGCTTTCTTTTGGGTTTTCTTGGCGGCTTTGCGGTCGTTGGCGTCGGTTGTGCGCTGCATTTGTTCGAACATTTGTAGGACGCCGGCTTTTTGCTCAGGGGTGAGTTCGGTGGCGGCGGATTGTTGGCGCTGGGCTAGGAGGCGTTCCGCCTCGCGGCGCTCTTTGGCGTGGAGGTCGCGGAAGAAGGCGTCTATGGACTCTGGGGTTATGTGTTCCCAGGGGATGTCGGCGCCCATGCGGCAGAGTTCGTTGAGCGCCCAGATGCGGTGGGTTTGGGTGAAGGGGTCGGTTATTATGTTGCCCCAGCGGTCGGTTTTGTCGTTTTCTAGGATTTCGAACATGTAGCGCGCGTATCCCATGCCTTTGTCCATTGACAGGCGCATTTCCGTTCCCAACTTGCTGTTGAGCATTTTTTCTTCCATAGCGGAGGTTTGCGGGTAGGCGTATGGGTTGCGGCTGCCGATGCTGCGTTTCATCATTTCTTTGAGCGCGGCTACTTGGTGGTGCGGGCGGATCCGGGTGGCTTTTTGGTATTTTTTTTCGTCGGGGTTGGCGCTTTCGAAGACGGGGCGCGGGAATAGGATGTTGTAGTATTCGGTTGCGAGGTCGCGGCAGTCGTCGGTTTTTTCGCGTATGTATGCGCCGATGGGCTTGTTGATTATCTGTTTTAGGGTTACTTTGGGGGTTTTGGGTTTGGGCATGTCTTCTTCGCGGATGACGCGAGCGGGGGAGCCGGGGGTGTCTTGTGGGAGGTTGCCGCTCATAACGGCGAGGTCGCGCGCGGCGTTTTGGCGGTGGTGGAATTTGGCGTCGGGGTATTCGCCTTGGACGGTGTCCCACATGAATTGGATGAGGCGGTCGCCGTCGTGGGTGAGTTGGTTGACGCGGCGGGCGATGTTGTGGCGGACGCGTTCCTGTTCGGATAGCGCCTGTTCGTGCGTTATGGGTTCGCGGGTTGCGGTTGCGGTTGTCATGTTGGTTGCCTCCAAGTCCCCCCGCCGCCGGGGCCCTACTTTTTTAGAAAAAAGTAGCAAAAACTTTTGGGTAGGTGTCTGATAATTTGTTCTGGTATAAGAATAGCGGGGGTTTTGGGCGCGTGTCAAGGGTTGTTTCAAATTTAATCGTCCTGCGTCTAGTGGGCGGGTTTAGTGAAGATGTCCGCACTTTGGCTTAGCAAGCATCATCCAAGCGCTATGTAGCCAACAGCTCGCCGATTAGCAACTACCATATCAGCGGCGATTAGCCACCGACAACCTATCATTCACAACTCACCCATAACCGCCAGCCGCGCCTGGCTTGCTACCCATTAAACAGCCGCCGTCAGACTACCTTATCCCCCCAACATCCGCCTCTACCCAACCTCCCCCTCCACCTCCCCAATCCCCCGATCCATCGCCCCCACTATCTCATCCACATCATCCCGCGTTATGCACAGCGGCGGCCCCAGCGTAACCCTATTCCCGCCCGCGCGCATTATCACGCCCTGCTCGCGCATCTTGCGCGTCAGGCGCTTGCCTACCTGCAGCTCCTCCGCAAACGGCGCTTTGGTGGCGCGGTCGCTTACCAGCTCCAGGCCAAGCAGCAGCCCTATGCCGCGCACGTCGCCCACAATCGGATGCTCCGCCTTTAGCTCATGCAGCAGTTCCAAGAAGTACGCGCCAACCTGCGCCGCGTTGTCCACTAGGCCGTCGCGCTCTATTATCTCTATGTTCTTGAGCGCCACCGCCGCCGTTACGGGATGCCCGCCGAATGTGAGCGCTTGGCGGAATACGTTGTCTTCCCCCGCGAAGGCGTCCGCCACGCGCGTGGACGCTACGGTCGCCGCCAAGGGCAGGTAGCCGCTGGTGATGCCCTTGGCGACCGTCATTATGTCCGCCACAATCCCGTAATGCTCCATTGCGAACATCTTGCCAGTGCGCCCAAAGCCGGTTACCACCTCGTCCGCTATCAGCAAGACGCCGTAGCGGTCGCATATATCGCGCGCCTTGTGCCAGTACTCCGGCGCGGGCGGCGCGAGGCCGGACGCCACCGGCTCCGCGATGAACGCCGCCACCGTGGCGGGATTGTGCAGCAGTATGAGCTCTTCGATGGCGTCCGCGCAGCGCTCGTCGCAGTCCGCCGCCGTCGCGCCGCCGCAATCGCGCCGGTACTCGCCCGGCTGCGGCGCGTACAGCATCCCCGGCATCGCCGGCTCGAAATCCGCCAGCCCTGAGCTCGCGCCCAGCCACATCACGCCGCCCGTAGCGCCGTGATACGAGCCGCGCCTGCTGATAATCTTGTAGCGCCCGTTATCGCCGCGCCGCTTGTGATACGCGCGCGCTATCTTTATCGCCGTCTCATTCGCCTCCGACCCGCCGCTCACAGGCCAAACCCGCTCTAGATCCCCGGGCGCGAGTTCCCCCAGTTTCTCAGCAAGCCGTATCATCGGCGCGGTGGTCGTTCCCTGAGGAAAATAAGTCAGCCGCTCCATCTGCTCCAGCATAGCGTCCGCTATCTCGGCATGCCCGTAGCCCGCGTTCACCGAGGCGTATCCGCCGTGCGCGTCAATCCAAACCCGCCCCTCGCTATCGGTAACGCGGACGCCGTTCCCCTCGACCATAATCGGCGGCCCGCCCTCCTCCGCCATCGTCGCCCAGTCCGCGTTGTGCATCCAAAGATGCGCCAAAGCATCCCGCCGCACAGACTCCATTTCGCTGATATTCGCCATTGTCAGCCCCTTGCGTAGCGTCTTGCCCGCTTGCGTCTAATCGTCCTTGCAAGGCAAGGGCAACTGCCGTAATGCCCGCCTTGCCGCCAGCCGCTTATCCCCTACGTCATCCGCGCAATCCCCATCTCGCCCTCCAGCTCCCACAGCGACAAGTCTATCGCATGCACAATCTCGTCCACCTCGTCCCGCGTGATGCACAGCGGCGGCCCTATGTTCAGGATATTGCTGTTGACGCGGAATATCAGCCCATGCTTTTTGAACTTTTCGTTCAGCCGATCAGGGACGCGCTCGCCCGCCGCGAACCCCGCCTTAGTTTTGCGGTCGCTCACCAGCTCCACCGCCAGCAGCATCCCCAGCCCGCGCACATCGCCCACAAGCGGGTGATCCACCTTAAGCCCCTCCAGCTGCTCTTTGAAATAAGCGCCCACCTGCGCCGCGTTCTCGACCAGCCCCTCTTCTTCTAGGATTTGGATATTTCGCAGCGCCGCCGCCGCCGAAACCGGATGCCCCGCCGCCGTGAACACATGCCGCAGGATGTTGTCCTCCCCCGCGAAAGCGTCCGCCACCTCTTCGCGCACTATCGCCGCCGCCAGCGGCAGGTAGCTGCTCACCACGCCCTTGGCGACCGTCATAATGTCCGGCACGACGCCCCAATGCTCCAGCGCGAACATCTTGCCCGTGCGCCCGAACCCGCATATCACTTCGTCGGCGATAAGCAGTACGCCGTGCTTGTCGCATATTTGCCGCAGCATAGGCCAATACTCGTCGCCCGGCACGACCGCGCCCTGCGGTATCGCTATCGGCTCTGCGATAACCGCCGCCACGGTCTTCGCGCCGTGAAACTCAATCAGCCGCTCAATTTCGTTGGCGGCATAGACGGCGCGCTCCGCCGCCGTCTCGCCGTCCGCGCCGCCGCGATAGGCGTTAGGCTGGGGCGCGTGCAGCATCCCCGGATACGCCGGCTCATAATCGTGGCGCGGCTGCTGCGGGCTGCCTCCCAGCCACAGCACGCCCGCCGTCATCCCGTGATACGACCCCACGCGGCTGATGACCTTATACCGGCTTGGCTCGCCGATGCGCTTGAAATACGCCCTAGCGATCTTCAGCGCCGTCTCATTCGCCTCCGACCCGCCGCTCACCGGAAACACCCGTGACAAGCTGCCCGGCGCCAGCTCCGCCAGCTTAGCCGCCAGCCGAGCGGTTGGCTCGGTAGTAGTCCCCTGAGGAAAATACGACAGCCGCCGCATCTGCTCATACGCCGCCTGCCCTATCTCCGTGCGCCCGTACCCCACATTCACCGAATTATACCCGCCATTCACATCAATCCACGACCGCCCCTCCGAATCCGCAACCCGCACGCCCTTGCCCGACTCGATAATCTGAGGCTCCCCCTCCTCCGCCATCTGCGTCCAATCGCGGTTGTGCATCCACAAATACCGCAAAGACGCCCGCCTCAGCTCCTCCCCCTCCCGCATCCCAGTCGCAGCAGCCATATCGCATAAACCCCCCGTTGTTATCTTGTACCTATCCCGCGCCCGCGCATAATGTCGCGCGCCAAGTGTAACCCGCTTGCCCGTATAAGACAAGCCGTGCTTTGCGCTTGCGCTTATCCCCTCTGCGCTCTATCAGTATTTCCATATTGCGGCGCTATTTTGAACCGCATCAAAACCGGATGCGCGCTGAACGCGATAATCTAGGCGTTGGAGTTCGGTTTAGCGGCGGCGAAAATTCAAATAGCGCGGCGCACTGAGAATACTATGTCCGATTACTCGCTGGCGGTCGGGTTGATAAAATCGAGGTATGCTAGACTTTGCCGCGCGATGGTTTCGTATGCGGACAAATAATGAGAAAGGAGAACTGACAGAATGAAGAAACTGACGAATAGGACTATCCTGCTTGCCGCGGCTTTCGCGCTGGCGCTGGCGGTCGCGCTTGCGCTGAACGCCGCAACGCAAACCCCAACGACGGCGCAAACCCCGGCGACGCCTACCCCAACCCCAACGGCGACGCCAGCCTCCGACACCGACGGCAACGGCCTGATAGAAATATCAACGCCCGCGCAGCTAAACGCGATGCGCTGGGACCTGGATGGCGACGGCGACCAAGTCGGCGAGGGCGACCCTGACGCAAGCGTTTCCCCCGCCGACAGATTGACCTACTTTAGCCTCCTACGATGCAGTCAGCCCACTGCGACGGGGGCGGGGCCGACGCCCTCGACTTGCAAAGGTTACGAACTAATGGCGGACATCTCGCTCGCCTCGTACAAGCCGTGGACGCCGATAGGCGCTAGGGATTCGACAGGCCCTTGGCAAGCGGTTTTCGATGGCAACGGGTTCAAAATCACGGGGTTGGAGGGGGCAAACGGGCTGTTTGTCGACATTGGCACTGCCGCTACCGCCGACAAAACGATAGTCAAGAACGTATACGTGGTAGGAGCGAAAATAAATCGGGACTCAACTCATCGACTCGGCTCGGCAGGCGCGCTTGCGGCAAGGAACCATGGGACGATAATCGGCAGCTACGCCTCAGGCGAGCTGGAATCAGCGAGCGCCGGAGGCACCGGCGGACTTGTCGGTCTCAACAAAGGTACGATAGCCGGGAGCGTTGCGGACGTTAACGTCAAGGTTACAAACGACAATCGCTATGCGCGCATCGGCGGCTTTGTTGGCGTGAACAATGCCAACATATATGGGTCTTACGCTTACGGCGACATCACAGACGCAACGCCCGCCGGCCGCCTTAACGCGCGCGGTTTCGGCGTCAATAACACAAACCAAGGAGGACGGATATACTCGTCAATTTCTTACGGGGACTTAATCCTAACACAAGGCGACGACAACGCCAGCAACGACGTTAGAACTCTCGCAGATTTCTCATCAGTGCGCCTTGCGGACAGCGGGAGGCTTACTCCAAACTCCTGCGCGCTCTCAGACGAATCCAAATTCACTTGCCCGACGCCAACGCCGACACCGACAAACTGACGGCGCCCCAACCTTAATAGCGGCGCGCCATTCCCGACTTTGCGGCATCCGGACAACCGGCCGAATCCCCCGCTAGGCTTTGCCGCGCGATTGTGAATGAACCGCCGTTTAACCAAAAGTAGCCGCCGAAAGCGCCGCGCGGTCGGTGAATATTCTGAAAACCACGCCGCGAGCGGGAACAAGCGCGGCAAAACATCAAGAGGGCGCAAAGCATCGGTTCACCGATGAACAGAAAGAGCAAGCGGTGAAGATGCGCGCCGAGGGAATGAGCCTATCGGCGATGGCGAGAGTAGTAGGCGCAAGCGTAGCCAAGCTGAGCGCGTGGGTCAAAAAAAGGGGCGTTGGCGACCGAGCGTCTGACGCGGTTTCTGGCGTGGCGGACGAGTGGGCGGCGGAGTGGCGGGCGCGCGTCTATTGCGCGTTTTATGAGATGTGGGCATACTTGGGCGTCAGGCGCGGCGAGCGTCGCAAAGACCTGTGGATATGGACTGCGGTGGTGAAAGAGCCGAATGGCGTCCGCTGGCGGATGTATGAGGTGGGCCGCAAGGGCGAGTCTGCGTTATCGCGCTTGTTGGGTCGGTTGCCGGGCGCTGATAGATACGAGACCGGCGCTTATCCGGTGTACGAGTGGCTGCCGCGCGGCCGGCGTGCGATAGGCACGGGCGGAGCGGTGAACCGGAATGAGGGGTTGCATTCCAAGTTGCGGAGCAAGCTGAACAGGCTTGTGAGGCGAACAAAGGGCTACACAAAGAGCGTGGAGAGGCTGAAACATCTGCTGGCGATAGTGTTCGATGAGCGCCTAAACCAGTCCATCAAACCCATTAACCCTGCAGGATGACAATACCTTTCAAATTGGCGGGCAGTGGGTTGTTATGCGGGGCGGCGAGTGGTATATTGGATGCGTTGCCCCCGTAGCTCAGTGGATAGAGCGCTGGCCTCCGGAGCCAGGCGCGTGGGTTCGAGTCCCGCCGGGGGTACTTATTCTTTCTCTGTGGCAATGGCTTATCGTGTAGCCATTTGGTAGCGTAGCCATTCGCCGTATGCTATTCGCAGGCATAGCCACTCGCCATATGCCTACTCATCCCACTTGTGGGGCAGGTTCGCCAGGCTGTCCAAGCCCAGTTCGGCGCAGAGGGCGTGGTAGTCGGGGCGACGAGCGCCGCGCCATTGCAGGTCGGGGATGGTTTCGGTTAGGGGGACGTCCAGGCGCAATGTGGCTAGGCGTTTGTAGAGGGCGGCGTCATGGCGGTGGGCGGCGAGGCTTTGGGCGAGGGATTTCGCGCCGCGCAGTTTGATGCGCCAGCGGGCGGGGTCGGCGGGGATGGCGTCTAGGCGGCGGTATTCGCGCAGGGCGGCGGCGGCGGATTTGGCGCCCCAGCGGGGGATGCCGGGGATGCCGTCGGCGGCGTCGCCAACTAGCGCCAGGTAGTCGGGGATGGATTCGGGGGGGACGCCGTATTTGTTTAGCACGCCCTCGGCGTTTAGCAGGATGTTCCGGCGGCGGTCTAGGGTTACGATGCGGTCGGCGCGAACTATCTGGGCTAGGTCTTTGTCGGGGGAGCATATCACCACTTGCTCTACGCCGGGGGCGTCCGCCCAGCGATGCGCGGCGGTGGCTAGGGCGTCGTCCGCCTCGAAGTCGGTCATGCGCCATACCACTATGCCTAGCGCCGCGGCGGCGCGCTCGGCGATTGGGAATTGGGCGAGCAGGTCGGGGGGGACGTCCTCGCCGGTTTTGTAGCCCGCGAATAGGGCGTTGCGAAATGATGTGATGACGCTGTCGAAGGCGCAGGCGATGTGGGTGGCGTCGTCTTGGCGCAGCAACAGCAGCAGGGTTTGGATTAGGCCGCGCGCGGCGGATGTGGGGGCGCCGTCGAGGGAAGCGGTTTTGGGGCCGCCGCCGAAGTGGGCGCGGAAGAGTTCGTATGTGCCATCAACCAGATGTATTTTCATAGCCGCATCACTCCCGTATGCGCGTCCGCGCATTGCCCGCGCATCGCCCGCGCCGCCGCAACGCCCGATTCACGCCCACTTGCGCCACCCGCTCGCGCCGCGTGTTCGCTAGAGATATGGACATTGTACACGCGGCGCATACGATTTGCGCTACAATAGCGGGGTTAAGAATTCGCCGCTCTGCTTGCGATACGCGCATTGCTGCGACATACGCAAGCCGGAGCGCGAAAGAAACGGCAACATCAGCAAGCGCATCACGGCGCAAACGGAGGTTTTATATGCCACGCATAACGCGAATTACCGAGCGAGATCAGGTCGCGGCAGACAAGCGAGACTTGTTTGACGCGATAGCCGAGAGCCGCGGGCGAGTAAGCGGCCCATTCTCGGCGCTGCTAAACAGCCCTGATATAGCCGGCCGCGCCGCGCATCTTGGCGCGTACATCCGCTTTGAATCCACCCTAACGGCGGCGCAGCGCGAACTAGCGATCATCACCGCCGCCCGCGAGTTCGACTGCGCCTACGAATGGGGGGCGCACGAACCCCTCGCCCGCAATGCCGGCGTCCCGGATGCCGCGATACAAGCCGTAGCCAACAACGAAGACTTGTCAGCCCTAACGCCGGACGATGCCATGATAGTGCGCTACGGCCGCGAGCTGCTGCGACAGCATCGCGTATCCGACGCCACCTTCACAGCCGCAAAATCAGCGCTAGGCGAGCAAGGCGTAACCGAACTCACAGCGACCATCGGCTACTACGGGATGCTCGCCTGCGCCTTAAACGCCTTCGAGGTAGAACCCACAGAGGATATGGCAAGGCTGCCTTAGCGGCGATGGGATAGGGTTTAGGATGGGCTGAGGATAACCCACTTGCGCCCCGCCATACGACTCTCTACCATTAAATCGGCATACCCATACGCGAGGCGCATCCCGCTTTGAGCGAACAAGACCAAGACAACCGCCGCCACGGCTCCATCCAATACCAGGCCACGGACGCGAGCTACTTCGCCCGCCGCGGCCTGCGCCGCTACGCCGGCGTGGGCTCGCTGTGGGCGCTGGGCGTGGGCGCCGTCATATCCGGCGACTTCTTTGGCTGGAACTTCGGCCTCGGCGCCGGCGGATTCGGCGGGCTTGCCATAGCCACCCTCATCGTAGCGCTGATGTACTTGGGGATATGCTATTCCATCGCCGAAATGTCCCCCGCGCTGCCGCACACCGGCGGCGCGTACTCATTCGGGCGCACCGCGATGGGCCCGTGGGGCGGATTCATCACCGGCCTCGCCGAAAATATGGAATACATCCTAACCCCCGCCGTCATCGTGGTCGGCATCGGCGGCTATATGGGCGCGGTGTTCAGCGGCTCATTCGGCGTTGACATACCCGCGCCGGTATGGTGGCTCGCCTTCTACGCGCTGTTCGTGGGATTGAACATCGTAGGCGTAGAGGCGACCTTCAAATTCTCGGTAGCCATCACCATCGTTGCCTTGGCGATCCTGGCGATATTCTGGATAGGCGCAATCCCCCACTTCAGCTGGGACAACGCGCTCAACATAGCCCCCGTTGGGGACAACTCGCGTTTTCTGCCCTTCGGCTTGGCGGGCATAGCGCAGGCGCTGCCCTTCGCAATCTGGTTCTACTTGGCGATAGAGCAACTCCCGCTTGCCGCCGAAGAATCCCGCAACCCGCAGCGCGATATGCCCAAAGCGCTGCTGTGGGGCATCCTGACGCTCATAATCGCATCCGCGCTAACGCTATTCTTGAACGCAGGCATCCCGCCCGGCGCATCCGAAGTCGGCCGCTCCGACGAGCCGCTATTCTTGGCGTTCACCACCATATTCGGCGGCGGCATAGCCACGTCGCTGCTCGCCCTAGCCGCCGTCGCCGGGCTAGTCGCCAGTTTCCACACCATCATCTACGCCTACGGGCGCAACATCTACTCGCTATCGCGCTCCGGCTACCTCCCCCGCTGGCTATCGGTAACCCTGCCGCGCCGCAAAACGCCCCACATCGCGCTCATAGCCGGCGCCCTCATAGGCTACTGCGTCGCATTGGCGATAGAATTCGCCGACGACCTGCTGGGCGCGGACGTCCCCGTAGCCGCCGTCCTCTTGAACATGGCGGTATTCGGCGCGGTAATCGCCTACATAATGCAAATGATAGCCTTCATCCGCCTGCGCCGAAACTTCCCCCGCATAGCCCGCCCTTATGTCAGCCCTTTGGGAAACCCCGGCGCCCTATTCGCCGCCCTCATAGCCTTGGCGACGCTGCTATTCCTATTCCTAAACCCCGACTATCGTGTTGGCATATACGGCTGCGGCCTCTGGTTCGCGGCGGGCTTGCTCTACTTCGCCTTGGGCGGCCGCCGCCGCCTAGTCCACTCGCCCGAAGAAGAATTCGCCCTTCGCCAAACGCGGGGCAAAGCCATGGACTAGCGCCTAGTTGCCCGAATACCCAACCGCCCAATCGCAATTTGATTTCTAGCCGAGTAACATTCGGCTAATCCACCCTAACCCAAAAGTTGTTGCCTACTTTTGGGAAAAAGTAGCATCCCAGCGCCCTGCGCCTTAACCCCCGCCTATATGCTACAATACCCCTTGCGCTAGGAGGTATCCTCAATGACCACCCAAACTGCTATCCAACAAACCGCCATCATCTACCCAGAATCGGACGGTCAACCCATGCCCGACGGAGAATACCAAGCCCCCATACAAGCGGACGCGCTCACCACGCTCCGCACGCACTTCCGCCACTCCCCCGCCGTCCGCGTCAACGGCAACACATTCCTATACTACATAGAGGGCAACCCCAACATATCCGTCTCCCCCGACTGCTATGTGGCTACGGGATTGTCCCCGGAGCAACAGGAAAACATAAACCGCAACAACACCTATCGCCTTTGGGAAGTGGGCAAGCCGCCCGACTTCGTGCTGGAGGTAGCGTCATATAGCACTAAGTCCAACGACCTCACCGGCAAGCGCGCATTGTACGCGAGCTTGGGCATAGGCGAATACTGGCGCTACGACCAGACCGGCGGCGACTTCTACGGCGAGCCGCTTGTCGGCGAGCGTTTAGTTGACAGCGAATATCAGCCGCTACAAATGCGCGAAGACGAAGACGGCCGCATATGGGCGCGCAGCGACGCGTTGAACCTAGACCTATACTGGGACGACGGCGATCTGCGTTTCTGGGATCCCGTCGCCGAAAAGTGGCTACGCAACCACGAAGAAGATCACGTCGGGCGACTGGCAGCCGAAGAGCGCGCGGAAGTAGCCGAATCCCGCGCCGACCAAGAACAAGCCGGCCGTTTGGCAGAGCAAGCCGCGCGCGAGGCCGCTGAAGACCGCGCCCAAGCCGCCGAATCCCGCATCGCCCAAGAGCAAGCCGCGCGTTTAGAGGAGCAAGCCGCACGCCAAGCCCTAGAATCCCGCCTAGCCGAACTCCAAGCCCAACTCCGCCAACCGCCCCGCGAATAACCACCGCTCGCAACGCCACCATCCCAAAAGTTTTTACCTACTTTTCCCCAAAATAGAACCCCGCACATCCATCCATAAGCCAACCTTTGCTGTTATACTTGCCCCAATAACCATATCTAAACCGAATGCCACGCAGATGCGCCGCGTCCCCTCACGCCAACAAACAAGCGCGAGGTAATAACCGAGTGAACAACAAGCCCTCTATGTCCAAGCGCGCAATCAGAATAACAGCCGCCCTAGCGTTGGTTGCGGCGCTGTCAGTGGTAGCGGTTTCGCTGCTGATGACCGGCGCGGGCGGAGCAATCGCTCTTAACGCGGACGCATCGGCTCGCGCCATGCCCGCCCAGTACACCGAGCAATGCTCCAACGGCATAGCCGCGCCAAACCTTGCATACAACCCCGGCCTTGTGGAAGACTGCGCCACGTTGCTCGCCTTAAAGGATACGCTTGCAGGCGCGAGCGGCAACCTAAACTGGTCGGCGGATATTCGCATTAGCGATTGGGGCGGCGTAACCATAGAACACAATCGCGTAACAAGATTGTCTTTGCCGGATAGATCCTTGAATGGCGCGATTCCTTCCGCGTTGGGCAACCTTGCCAGCCTTCGGGCATTGGATCTCGCAAACAATGCCCTGACGGGCGAGATCCCCTCCGAGTTGGGCAACCTTGCCAGTCTTGAGGCATTGAATCTCGAAAACAATGACCTGTCCGGCGTGATTCCCTCCGAGTTAGGCAACCTTTCCAACCTCGAGCGCTCTGATGGTTTGCGTCTCCACGGCAATCGGTTCACGGGTTGTATTCCCCAATCCTTGCGCCTGCCTTTGGGCAGCGCGGAGATAAGGCGGCTTGCGTTGCCAATTTGCGCTGCCGCGCCAACGCCCGCATCCACCTCAACCCCCATGCCCACCGCGACTCCGGCGTCCTACGATGCCCTTCTATCCAGGCTTATCGCGCTTGAAACGCAGCTCGCGGAACTGGCGGATCTCAAAAATCAGGTCGCTATTCTGGCAACCAGAGTAGCGCATCTTGAGGACGGAACCGTGGCAGGCGCGCCGCCCGCTACGCCTACGCCTACGCCCACTGCCACGCCTAATCCGCCTACTCCCGCTCTCGAATCCACGCCCACGCCTGAGCCCACAGCCACCGGCGCGCGCGAACCCTGCGCCGAAATCGGCCCCGGCACAGACCTCATCGGTTGCGTTTTCAACAGCGTTGACTGGTCCGAAAAAGACCTCGCCAACGCCAACCTAACGGGCGCAATCATCACCAACTCCAACCTCAGAAAGGCGAACTTCACCGGCGCCAACCTCTCAAACGCCAACCTCAAGCAAACAGACATGACCGACGCTATTCTGAACAACGCCAACCTCAGCGGCGCGGACATCACCGAAACCAAGTTCACGCGCGCCGAGATGGACAGCGTCAATCTCACAGACGCCCGCATTAGGGCAACCACAAACGCCAAAAAGAACAACGCCGCCAAGTTCAGGGGCGCGATACTGACCAACGTCGCATTCAACGAGGGCATAGATCTCAGCGGCGTGGGCTTTATCGACGCCGACTTGTCCAACTCATCGCTGATTAACGCCATCCTGGAAGACGCTGACCTGCGAACCGCCACTTTGGACAAGACCGACCTGTCCGGCGCGGTGTTGGAAGACACCAAAATGGACAAGGTTGACCTGACGAGCGCCATCGTGGATACGAAGACGAAATTCCTCAAGGCGGATATGACGGGTGTGGATATGTCCAAAGTCAGGTGGGAGCGGGTGGATTTCGATAGTTCCATCCTCCATGACGCCATCATGACCGACGCCATCTTTATGAACTGCAAGTTCGACGACGTGGACTTCGAGGGCGCCACTTTGGACGACGCCAAATTCCCCAACTCCGACTTCCCCGGCGCCGATTTCCGAAACACCAGCGTGAACGACGCCGAGTTCGATGACGCCGATCTGGAGGGCGCGAAGAATATGCTACAGGCGGGCGATATAGAGGAAGTCGATTGGGACGACACCACCTGCCCAGACGGCACGAATAGCGATGACGCGGCTAATCAAAGCTGCTACCCCGATCATCTTGACCCCGACGTTGCCCCAGTCCGACCCCGACATCCAACTAGCCGCCCCTGCGCCAAGCAGCCGAATCACGCCTAGCCCAACTGCGCCAACCGCCCCGCGAATAACCACCGCTCGCAACACACACCAAAGCTTTGCCCACCTTTTCCCAAAAGTAACGCGCCCTCCAATCCCGCCGCGCCTAACCCCCGCGCCTATGCTACAATACCCCTTGCGCTAGGAGGTACCCCCATGACCACCCAAACCCAAACCGCCATCATCTACCCGGAAACGGACGGTCAGCCCATGCCCGACGGAGAATACCAATCCCTCATCTTCAGAAAAGCCCTCACCCCGCTGGAAAACCACTTCAGAGAAGTCCCGGGATCTCATGTCAACGGCAACACCCTCCTCTACTATGTAGAGGGCGACCCCAACCAATCGGTATCCCCCGACTGCTATGTAGTGTTCGGCATTACGCCTGAGGCAATACATTCCCTATCGGAGGAGGGCAACAACACCTACCTGCTATGGGAAGTAGGCAAGCCCCCCGACTTCGTAATGGAGATAGCCTCAAAAAGCACCAAATCCAACGACCTCATCGGCAAGCGCGCCTTGTACGCCGAACTGGGCATACCCGAATACTGGCGCTACGACCAGACCGGCGGCGACTTCTACGGCGATCCCTTGGTAGGCGAGCGTCTAGTCAACGGCGAGTATCAGCCCTTGCAGATGCGCGAAGACGACGACGGCCGCGTCTGGGCCCACAGCCCCGCATTGAACCTAGCCCTCTACTGGGACGCCGGCGACCTGCGCTACTGGGATCCCGTCGCCGAAGAGTGGCTGCTCAACTATGAGGACGAACACGAGCAGCGGTTGGCAGAACGTGCCGGCCGCTTGGCCGCCGAATCCCGCGCCGACCAGGAACAAGCCGGCCGCTTAGCCGCCGAATCCCGCGCCGACCAAGAACAAGCCGCCCGCTTAGCCGCCGAATCCCGCGCTGAGCAAGAACAAGCCGCCCGCCAAGCCCTAGAAACCCGCCTAGCCGAACTCCAAGCCCAACTCAGCCAACCACCCCGCGAATAACCACCGCTTGTAGCGCATTCGCCCCCAAAAGTTGTGCCTACTTTTTCACAAAAAGTAGCGCCGCCTTTTATCACGTCCGCGTAGTGCCTACGCCGTCCCCACTTGCCCGCGTAGAGCCTACGCTATTCCCAGTTGCCCGCGTAGCGCCAGCCCACCCGCGAACAGCCCGTCAGCCCGCCACCACCCTCCGCAAATCCACAATCTGATCCCGCAACAGCGCCGCCTTCTCAAACTCCAGCCCGCGCGCCGCCGCCTTCATTTGCGACTCCAAATCCTTGATTAGCCGCATCACATCGTCGCGCGGCAAATCGCCGTGCGTTACATAGGGGGCGCTTTCCTCCGCCACCGCCTTTACCCGCTCGGTGATGTCGTGAACCGTCTTGCGGATGCCCTGCGGCGTAATCCCGTGCTCGCGGTTGTGCGCCTCTTGGATCGCCCGCCGCCGCTCGGTCTCGTCTATCGCCCGCCGCATCGAGTCCGTGACACGATCCGCGTACATCACCACGCTGCCGTCCACATGCCGCGCCGCCCGACCTATCGTCTGCACCAACGACGTCTGCGACCGCAAATAGCCCTCTTTGTCGGCGTCCAGGATAGCCACCAAGCTCACCTCCGGCAAGTCAATCCCCTCACGCAGCAGGTTTATCCCCACAACCACGTCATACACCCCCAGCCGCAAATCCCGCAGTATCTCGCTGCGCTCCAGCGTGTCTATCTCCGAGTGCAAATAATGCACTTTGACGCCCATCTCGCGCAGATAATCCGACAGCTCCTCCGCCATCCGCTTGGTCAGCGTGGTAATCAGGCAGCGCTGCCCTGCGCCCACGCGCTCGCGTATCCGGTGCAGCAGGTCGTCTATCTGCCCCTCGGTCGGCAGCACTTCCACCGGCGGATCCAGCAGCCCCGTGGGGCGTATCACCTGCTCTATCACCGCTTGGCTATTCTCATGCTCATACGGGCCCGGCGTCGCCGATACGAACACGGCTTGGTTGATGTGCCGCTCAAATTCAGGGAAATTCAAGGGCCTATTATCAAGCGCCGACGGCAGCCGGAACCCGAACTCCACCAGCGTCTCTTTGCGCGACTGATCCCCCCGGAACATCCCCCGTATCTGCGGCAGCGTCATATGCGACTCGTCCACGAACAGCAGGTAATCCCGCGGGAAATAGTCCATCAGCGTGTAGGGCTTGCTGCCCGCCTCGCGCCGCGCCAGATGCCGCGAATAGTTTTCCACCCCCGCGCAGTAGCCCGTTTCCTGCATCATCTCAACATCATACCGCGTCCGAGACGCCAGCCGCTCCGCCTCCAGCAGCTTGCCCTGCCCCTTCAGCTCCGCCAGCCGCTCCGCCAGCTCCGCCTCAATGTCTTTGATGGCGAGCGTCATCTTTTCCTGCGATGTGACGAAATGTTTCGCCGGATAAATCTCGATGTCATCCCGCTCGCCCAGCAGCTCCCCCGTCAGCGGATCCACCACCACGATGCGCTCCACCTCATCCCCCCAGAACTCGATGCGGATCCCCAGCTCCTCATACGCCGGCAGGATCTCCATCGTATCCCCGCGCACCCGGAACCGCCCGCGAGCGAAATCCATATCGTTGCGCTCATACTGCATATCCACCAGCTGCCGGACCAGCCGGCCGCGCGGCATCTCTTCCCCGCGCCGAACGTACGCCACGAACCCCTGATACTCCTCCGGCGAACCAAGCCCGAAGATGCACGACACCGACGCCACAATCAGCGTATCGCGCCGCGTGAGCAGCGCCCTAGTCGCCGCGTGCCTTAGCTTATCCAGCTCCTCATTGATGTCCGCGTCCTTCTCGATATAGGTATCGGTTCGCGGCACATACGCCTCCGGCTGATAGTAATCGTAGTAGCTCACGAAATACTCCACCGCGTTCTTGGGAAAAAACTCCTTGAACTCGGTAGCCAACTGCGCCGCCAGCGTCTTGTTATGCGCGATAACCAGCGTCGGCCTTTGAACTTTCTCGATAATGCACGCCATAGTAAAAGTCTTGCCGCTGCCCGTAACCCCCAGCAGCGTCTGATGGCGCAGCCCCTCCTCAATCCCCGCCGACGCCTTGGCGATAGCCCCCGGCTGATCCCCCGTCGGCGCGAAATCCGAAACTATCTGAAACTCAGGCATAAGTTCCCCCGCCGCCGTCCATTAGAATAGCGCCTCGGCGCTCAAGGCTACGGCAATGCAATCGCACACAATTGTACACCACAAACCCGCTCCATCCACACCCACCCAAAAGTCTTTTGCTTGCTCTTTTTCTAAAAAAGCAAGACCCTCTCGTCGCCCCTGCGCGCCGCCTATCTACCCGCCGTCCGCGCCATCCCCACGCGGATCCGCCCCAAACCGATTATCCCCAACCTCGCTTGGCAACAGCAGAAACACCGCCAATATCACCTGCCCAAAAGGCGGAATGGACACAAACCACAGCAGCGTCAGCCACCCCGTATAGCCCGCGTCATGCAGCCGCCTGACCGCGACCCCGATAGTCGGCGGCAGCGTCGCCACCGAATACACCGCCGCCGGCACGCTAATCGTGATAACCAGCGCCGGCACATTCACCGTCGTAACCAAATCCGTGGTATTCACGCCCACAACCGCCCCCATCAACCCGCCCACGACCAGCAGCGCCGCCAAAACCCCCAGATGAACCAGCGCGAACCCCCAGAACTCCGCCCGCGCAGTGCGCCCGTCAACCCGCGCATACTGCCTCAGTGCCCCCCAATACGCCCTGAAAACCATCGGTCAGCTCCGCCTTGTCTATGCTTAAACGGGCAATTTCGCTGCCCACACACCCAAAAGTTCTTTGCCTACTCTCTTACAAAAAGTAGCATCCCCGCGCTTTATCCCTTACGCCCTCGTCCAGTGCGGATACGGCCCATGCTTATTATCCCTCCGCTCGCTCGGCAGCGCCATAAAGATAAGCACGATAAACCAGCCGAGTAAGCCGAGCAATATCATCCAGCCCGAATGTCCCCTGTCGTGGAATCGGCGCACGGTCAGCGCTAAAAAGGGAATAATTGTGCCAAGATAATACAGATAAAACGGCAAGATCCATGGGAAATCCTCCGGCGAGCCAATCCTGCCGAGTATGTTGAGCGCGATGAGTGCGACAAAGTGCGCCAGCGCAAACCACCAGTACTCCGACAGCGTCGCCCGCCCCCTAAACACCGCGTACTTACGCAGAACGCCGACATAGTTCCTGACGATAATCACCCGAACATCCCCCTGCGCCCCCGCATCCTACTCGGCGACGTCCCCGCTCGCATCCCCCTCATCATCCCCCGCCACGCTCGGCCGCGCCATAAACCCGGCCATCACAACCCAACCAACCACCGGAACCAGCCACATCAGCGCCATCCACCGCGAGTATCCCGCGTCATGAAACCGCCGCATCGTTAGCCCCAGCATCGGCAGCAGCGTCCCGATGATATACATAACGCTAATCCCCGTGAACAGCGCGTTAAGCGGCCTCGGCAGCGCCTGAACCACCGCCCAAAGCGCCACGAACACAACCGCCTGCGCCAGCGCGAACCACCAGAACTCCGCCCTAGACGCTCGCCCGTCAAACTCCGCGTACTCCCGCAGAACCCCGATGTAATTGCTGATGAATATCATCCCTGATTATCCCCCGATTATCCCTGACGCCCAAAAGCCTTTTGGCCGCTCTTTCACAAAAAGCGGCGTCCCCGCGTTGTTCCCGCCGATTGCCCGCCTTACGCAGCCATCCCGCGCGGATCCGGCCCGTGCCTATTATCCCCCTGCTGACTAGGCAGAATCATAAACACAATCACCGCGATCAGCCCGATTATGGGTATCAGAATCAGCAGCGCCATCCACCCCGAATGCCCGGCGTCGTGAAACCGCCGAACCATCACCGCGATAGACGGCAGCAGCACCGCCAGCGTGTACGCCAGGCTCAGGATATTCGGAGCCCCGGCGCCCTCGCCAATCGTCAGCCCCAGCACACTCCCCACTATCCCCACCACGATTGAGACGACAACGCTCGCCAGCACGAACAGCCAGTACTCCGACCGCGTAGCCCTTCCCCTAAACCCCGCATACTTGGACAGCACGCCCACATAATTATTGACGATAAACATCCCGCTTAACTCCCCCGCTTGACTATGCCCTGAACGGACAACCTTCGTCGCCCGCGCGCCTTAAGCCGCCCCCGCGTCATTCCCGCCGGCCGCCCCTCTTGCGCTTGCGCCCTCTACGCCCTATGCGGATACGCCCCGTGCTTATTATCCCCCCGCTCGCTCGGCAGAACCATAAACACCAGCACAATAATCCCGCCGATGGTAGGTATCAGCAGCAACAGCGCCATCCAGCCAGAATACCCCGCATCGTGGAACCGCCGCACGACCGCCGCCAAACTCGGAAGTAGCGTGCCGATCCAATACGCGATTAGCGGCAGCGCCAGACTCGGCAACTCCCCGGGATTAAGCGACGCGCCAATCCCCGCGAGTACGCCCAGCGCCATAACCACAATAAAGTGCGTCAGCATAAACCACCAGTACTCCGCCCTAGTAGCCCGCCCGCTGAACGCCGTGTACTTCCGCAGAACCCCCACATAATTGCTTATCATCCTAGCGCCCCCTCTCTCTTCTTCTTCGCGCCCGAAAGCCCTTCGCCCGCTCTCTTACAAAAAATTAGCGTCCCCGTTCCCAAAGCGAGATCCATCCCACCCCGCGTATCCTGGATGTCCCGCCCACGTCTTCACGCCCGCCTCCGGCCGATACGACGGCAGCCCCTTGCTCCGCGGATCCCGCCCATACCGATTATCCCCCCGCTCGCTAGGCAGCGCCATAAACACAGCCACCACAACCCACCCCACCACGGGAACCAGCAGCGCCAACCCCATCCACCCCGAAAACCCCGCGTCATGAAACCGCCTACTCATCGCCGCCAAGCCCGGAACAACCATGCCAACCCCATACACAACCAGCGGCAGCGCCATAATCGGCAATTCCCCCGGACTAAGCGCCGCGCCAAACCCCGCCAGAAACCCAATCACCACAAACACAATAACGCTCGCCAGCGCAAATCCCCAAAACTCCGCCCTAGTCGCCCGCCCGCCAAACGCCGCATACCTACGCAAAACCCCGCTTATCATCCTAACGCCCCTACTCTCTATTGGATAGGCATTGAACGCCAACCCGCCCTTTGCCGCCGCGCCCCGCTTGACCCTGCCCAAGAGCAACCGCCGCCCCTTGCGCCCTTAGCGCAAAGTGTAAGCCGCAACCGCCGCCCTGTCAATCCAAACTGCGCCCATAGTATCCCCATCGCGCGCCGCTACAAGAACCGCACAATAAGCCCCACAGCCGCAATGATTACGCCCGCCGCGCCTATCATGCGCCAAGTCATGCGCGACTCCATCTGCGCCATGCTCGATTTCACCTGCGCTATCTCTTGCGCCATGCGCGACTCCGCCTGCGTGATCTCTTGCGTCAGCCGCGACTCCATCTGCGTCATCTCTTGCGTCAGCCGCGACGTCTCTTGCGTCAGCCGCGACTCCGCCTGCGTGATCTCTTGCGTCAGCCGCGACTCCGCCTGCGCCGTCTCTTGCGTCATCTGCGACATCTCCTGCGTCAGCCGCAACTCCATCTGCGCCAAATCCGCCTTAGTCGCCAGATGCTCATACGCCCCCTCCAGCCGCGCAATCCGCTCCGTATTCGTATCAGTCGCCGTTGTCATCCTGCCAACTCCTCATCCAATCCAAACCCGCGTCCGACGGCGCGCGCAAACATTTCCCGCCAACTACTCGCCGGCGCAGGCTATATTCGGTTTGCGAGCATTATACCATCACTTCACCGGCAATCAACATCACAATGTGCCCTGAAAATCCCGCCACATATCCTCATTACATTTAATTCGAATAAAATATCCAAGCCCAAAACCCTACACGGGAGGCGTAACAAATGTGTGCAACGGGATAACGCGAGAGCGGATAGCATCCGAAGAGTAGCAGACGCGCTACAAGATCGCCCGCCAAATCCGCAAGCTAGCCAACTATGGCGAAACCCTAGTCCGTGCGCCCCACGCCCACTACCTTAACAACCCAGGCAACCGCTTCAGCGCCCCCACATCCCGCGCCGACGCGTGGCAATCCACATACGGCAGCGCCGCCAGCAAACCGCGCGTCGTTGGCTCATACCCATCGCTGCCCAGCAGTGGATTCAGCCACACAACCCTGTGGACGCGCCGCCGCAAACGCCGCGCCTCCAGCGCGATGCGCTCCGGATCACCCGTATCCCAGCCGTCGCTGAGCAGCAACGCCGTGGTATCGCGCGTCAGCAGGCCATCGCGCCGGTTGTTAATGTGCGCCAGCGCCGCGCCGATCTGCGTCCCCCCCGACCAGTCCGCGACCACGCCGCCCACGCGCGCAAGCGCCTCCCCAAACGACGGCGCGTCCAGCTCCCGCGTGATGCGCGTCGCGCCCGTGCTGAACACAAACGTCTCCACGCGCCGCGTCCGCTGCGCCACCGCATACGCCAGCTGCAGCAGCAACTGCGCGTGCCGGTCCATAGATCCGCTCACATCCAGCATAACCAGCAGGCGCGGCGTTCTAGGCAACCGCCGCTTGCGAGGGATACGCACAATGTCCCCTCCCGCGCTCATATTCAGCCGAAAAGCGCCGCGCAAATCCGGGCTGCCCTTGCGCGGATGCCGCCTGCGCCGCCTGCCCGGCCGCGCTGCCATCGCCCTGACCATCCGCGCCGCGATGCGCTCCAGCTCCGCCAGCTCATCCGCTTGTATCGCCGACAGATCCCTGCGCGCCGCCAGCCCGCGCCTGGCGCTCGCCCCCTCCCGCAGCATCTGCACAAGCGTATGCTCGGCGGCGTCATCCCCCTCCGGCAGCGCCCCCATGCTCGGCGACCGCCTGAACTCCTTTGCCCCGCCCACAAGATCGTCATCATCCGGCCGCCTATCCGGCCGCGTCGGCATCGCCTCAAAGCGCCAGAACCGCTCGAACAGCGCGTCGTATATCGGCAGCTCATCCCGGCTGGACGGCAGCAGCGCGCGCAATGCCCAATACACGCGCCACTTATCCATCACATCCACCGCCGCCAGCGCCCTTGCGGCGTCCGCCGTCTCACGCGGCCCCACCAGCAGCCCATGCCCCCGCAGCGCCCTGCAAAACCCCGTCAGATGCGCCACAAAATCATACTCCACGCCCGCGCTAATCGTATCCATACGCATCGCTAATCAGCCGCCGGCCGTTGCGTCAGCGCGGGAATGTTGATGTGATGAATGTTCTATTATTGGCAACAACACGCTGCTCGCTCCGGAGAGTGTTTGAGAGGATGATAGTAGGATGCATGGGCATTATAGCGCATAGTGGGGATTTGAAAAATAACCCTTGCACCGCCCCCTACAATCCCCGCTATTTTTAACAGAACAAACACACAGCACACCCGATCAAAAATTTTGCTACTTTTTTGGAAAAAATAGATCGGCCCCCGCCCCCGCAGTCCCCGTGCGTCCACCCATAACCCATTGCGGCCCTTCCACCCCCACCCAACCTGACAACCCCCACCTTTTCCTTTATACTCTCTCACAATGTCACACCCACTCCGCCGCAACCCGCCGCGCCGCCCGCGCCTGCGCCTTCCCGCCATCTACGCCGGCTGGTGGGTCATATCCGCCCCATTCCTGGCAGCCACCCTCACCGTCGGCTCAGGGCAGTACGCCTTTGGCCAATTCATAGAGCCGCTGGAAACCCAGTTCGGGTGGACGCGCACGCAGATCAACCTGTCGCTGTCGTTCACCGCGATCGGCAGCCTCATCGCGCCCGCGCTGGGCTGGGTGATGGACAGACGCGGCGCGCGCGGCATTATGGTCGTGTCTATGCTGCTCATCGCCGTGAGCTACCTGCTGCGCCCGCTGATGAGCGAGCTTTGGCACTGGTACGCGCTCAGCCTAGTCCAGTACGCGGGCTACGCGGGCGCGTCCATTCTGCCGGCGGGCAGGCTGGTCGGCATCTGGTTCGCCCACAAGCGCGGCCGCGTTATGGGCATCACCCTTATGGGCAACAACTTCGGCGGATTCACATTCCCCCTCATCACCACATTCGCGCTGTCGGCGTCGTGGCAGATTAGCGGCGCAACCCTCCCCTCTTGGGCGGGCGCTTACCTGCTCTTCGGCGTAATCGGCGTGGCGCTCACCATCTACACCCTGCTGGTCGTCCGCGAATACCCGACCGTCGCCCAAGTCCGCCGCCGCGCCGCCAATCCCGCCAATCCCACTGCCGCCGCCGCCCAAACCCAAGCCGGCCCTCCCGCGCTCACTGGCGCGTCAGTCGGCGAGGCGCTGCGCTCCAAAGCCTTCTACGCCACGATGATCGCCGTCGTGCTTGGCACATTCACCTACAGCGCCATCCTGCCCCAAGTGTTCAACCACCTAACCGCCGAGGGCGTTTCAATTGCCACCGCAGGCCTTGCCCTCAGCGCCATAGCCATCTGCGGCATGACCGGCAAGTTCGTTATGGGCTTGCTCGCCGAGCGCATCACGGCGCGATACGCGCTTATGATTGACCTAACCGGCCAAGCCACATTCCTGCTGCTGCTAACCCACTTCGCGCCGCAATCCAGCCTATACCTGTGGACATTCGTCCCCTCATTCGGATTCTTCCTAGGCGCTTTCGGCGCGCTGTTCCCCCTCATCATCCAAGACGCCTTCGGCATACGGCGCTACGGCAGCATTATGGGCATCATCAATATGGCGACCGCGATTTCGTTCTTCGGCGGGCCCGTGCTGGCGGGCGGATCGTTTGACATCACCGGCGGCTACCACTTCGCGTTCATAACCGTCGCCGCCCTGTTCTACGCCGCCGCCCTAACCCTAACCCAAGCCAAGCCCGCCCAAAATCTCGCGCGAAACTATGGATGAAACCCGCCGTCTTTGATACAATCACTTACGCCAACCGCAACAATCTTGTATCATAACCGCATCGCGACAAGCGTCAGCGCCGCCAAGCTGCCGCAAGATTGCCAACGCGATATTGTTGCGAAAATCGCTACGGAGGGAACTGAATGGACTCAAGCCTCGTCAGGAAGATGGAGAAAGCCAAAGACTACTCGGTGCAGGACGGCCGCGTAACCCTAACCCAATGCCAAGCCAAGTTCCGGGGAGACAACGACGACCACGAACTCACCTACGACTCCGGCAAGTGGAGCTGCACCTGTTACTACTTCATCACCCGCGGGATCTGCGTTCACATCATGGCGATGCAGATGATGCTCAGCGACATGGTAACCCAGTCCGAGGCGGCCGCCGCCAGCCTCGCCTAGCGCGCCCTGCCCTGAGCGAAATCAAGCCCTCCGCCCGCGCGCATCCGCAAGGCAGAGGGCTTGCCCTTTAACAACCGAATATCCCGCCGGCGCCATCGCCGTCCACGCCTGCCCGCTTATTGGCTTATTGGATAGGGATGCAGCGGCGCAAGGCAAAGGATTTGCGTAATCCCCGCCTGCGCCTATCCGCTTATTGGATAGGGATGCAGCGGCGCAAGGCGAGGGCTTGCGTAATTCCCGCCCGCGCTTACCCGCTTATTTGGATAGAGATCTAGCGGCGCAAGGCAAAGCGTTTGCATAAGACTCGCCATCCCCGCCTGCGCCTACTCCTCAAACCGGCGCAGCACAACGCAGGCGTTCTGTCCGCCAAAGCCGAAACTATTGGACAGCGCCGCGTCAACGCGCATCTGCCGCGCCTCATTCGGCACATAGTCCAGGTCGCAGTCGGGGTCGGGCGTGTGGTAGTTGATGGTCGGGTGAATCCACCCCGTCTGTATCGCCTTGACGCATGCCACCGCCTCCAGCGCGCCGCCGCCGCCTAGCGCGTGGCCTATCATAGACTTCGTGGAACTCACCGGCACATCGTAAGCCCCCGCGCCGAACACGCTCTTGATAGCCAGCGTTTCCACCGCGTCGTTCTTGGGCGTGGATGTGCCGTGCGCGTTGATGTAGTCAATGTCCGCCGGCTGCATGCCGGCGTCGGCGATAGCCCAGCGCATAGCGCGCGCCGCCCCGGAGCCGTCCTCGTCCGGCTGTACCGCGTGAAAGGCGTCGGATGAGACGCCGTAGCCCGCCACCTCAGCCAGCGGCTCGGCGCCCCGGCTAATCGCATGCTCCAGGCTCTCCAGCGCGAAAATCGCCGCGCCCTCGGCCGGCACAAACCCGTCGCGGTCGGCGTCAAACGGGCAGCTCGCCTTGTGCGGCGGCACATCCCGCCGCGTGAGCGCCTTGATGACATTGAACCCGCCAAGCCCAAGCTCGCAGATGCCCGCCTCGCAGCCGCCGCCCAGCACCACATCCGCCGCGCCGCGCCGTATCGCCTCCGCCGCCTCGCCTATCCCCTGAGTGCCGGCCGCGCATGCCGTTATGACCGTGGAAGTGTAGCCCTTCAGCCCGAATATGCGGCTCACATTCGCCGCCGCCATATTCGGCAGTATCATCGGGATGAAGTACGGGCTGACGCGCATGCCGCCGCGATTGACAAGCAGCCGCGCGTTGTCCTCAGTGGTGGGAAAGCCGCCGTTGCCGTTGCCCATCACAACGCCCATGCGCTCTTCGTCCTCCGCCGACAAGTCAAGCGCGGCGTCCTCGATCGCCAGCGCCGCCGCCGCTATCGCCATCTGCGAAAACCGCGCCATACGCCGAGCCTCGCGCGGGTTGATGTACTTGCCAGGGTCAAAGTCGGGAACCTCGCCGGCCACCTTGCAGGGATATGCCGTCGGGTCGGCGAGCGTCATCCCCCGTATGCCCGACTTGCCCCGCACAAGGCTATCCCAGTACTCGTTCACCGACTCGCCCAGCGGCGTAACCGCGCCCATTCCCGTAACCACAACCCGATTGCGCCTATGCTCCATTCCCGCGTCTCCTTGTTAGTTCGGTCAATCCCGGCCAGGCCGGTCAGTCCCGCCGTATCAACAAGCCCAAGCCGAGTTTCGTCCTTGCCTGCCGCCAATTATACAGCCCGCCGCCCGCCGCTCATATCCCAAAGCGCCCAATCTCTTGCCATCTGGCTATCCGCGAACCCTGCCCATATACGGATACAGCTCAGGCGGAATGCCGCGCGCCTCTTCTATCACCTCGGCGGCGACCGACAGCGATCCCGTTCCCAGAACCATATCGTCCGCGCCCGCGATGGACAGCGCATATCGGACGGCGGAGGCCACGTCGTCGGCGCTGAAAGCCACTTCCAGGCCGGCTTGCTTGGCGGCGGCGGCAATCGTCGCGCCCGGCGCCGAGCGCGGATGCCGCGACTGCGCCGCCACTATCACCGGCGCGAGAGGCGCTAGGGCGGCGAGCATCCCCGCCGCGCTATGCCCGCCAAGCGCCCCGAATATCACTATCAGGCGCTTGTACGCGAAATGCTCTCGGACGGCGTCCGCCAGCCGTTCCATAGAGTACGGGTTGTGCGCGCCGTCAACCACAAGCAGGTTGCCGCCGTCCTCAGGCGTGGACAGCGTCTGCAGCCGCGCGTCCCAGCCGGTAGCCCGCATCCCGCGATCTACGCTGCCCTCCGGCAAATGCGTTCCCTGCGCCTCCAGCGCCTCTACCAGCGCAACGGCGGTGGCGGCGTTTTCCATCTGATAATCGCCCAGCAGTTGCGTCTCAAGCTCATACGCGCGGCGAGGGCCTTCCAGGCGGAACGTCTGCGACCGCATATCGGCGCGCAGCCCGCGCCACGAGTAGCGCTCGCCCACCGCTACCAGGTCAGCGCCGCGCTCGGCGGCCGCCCGCCGTATGACCGCCATAGCCTCATCCCGCTGCGGCGCTGCCGCCACCGGCGCGCCCGGCTTGATGATGCCCGCCTTTTCGGCGGCTATCTTGGCTATCGTGTTGCCGAGCGTGGCGGTGTGATCCAGGCTGATGGATGTGATGGCGCACGCCTGCGGCTTGACGATGTTCGTGGCGTCAAGGCGGCCGCCAAGCCCGACTTCTATCACCTGGTAGTCCGCGCCGATGCGGGCGAAGTGGGTGAACGCCATAGCGGTGAGCGCCTCAAAGGTGGTTACGCCGCCGTAGCCGCCATTCGCGCCCACATGCTCCACCGCGGGCCATACGCAGGCTACCACGTCCGCGAAATCGCGGCGGGAAATGGGCCGCATATTCACGCGGACGCGCTCAGTGGCGCTGTGCAGGTGCGGCGAGGAGTACATGCCTACCTGTAGCCCGCCGCCGCCAGAATGGACGCCGCCATAGCCGCCGTGCTGCCCTTGCCCTTAGTGCCGGCGATGTGCGCCGTGGGCGTGGCGAGATGCGCGTCGTCCAGCCGCGCCATCAGCAGCCGCATCCGCTCAAGGTGAAACGCGGAGTGGCCCGGGCTGTGCGTGGATCGCTCAAAATCCGCCAAGCCCATCACGCGCGCCAGCGCCTCGTCGTAAGTCAGTTTCGCGCCCATAGCCATCCCCGTATAGCCCGCCGTATAGCCTGCCGCTTGCCCGCCGCAAGCCGCGCTCATATGCCCGCGATAATCCGCCAATCCCCACAAATCCCCGCTAATAACTTTACCGCAAATCGGGATTGGCTGTATATGCTTTGCTTGCCCGCGCGAAAGGGCGGCTCCCTTGTGAAAGAGAGCCGCCCTCATATCGCTTGCGCTTGTATTCGGCTACTCAGCCGTTGCCGCCGTTTGCGGCGGCGTGGCTGGCTATACCTTGAAGACGGGCGCGAGGCGCTTTTTGCCGTTGAGTTCGGCGCGGCCGTTTTCGTCGGGGGAGTGGCCGTTTGCGCCATTCGCCATTCGCGCGGAGGACATCAGCGCGCCGAAACCGCCGTCGGACGGGAGCAAGCCGTTCACCCGTTGGAACATTGACATTGCGCGCTCTATGGTGTCGCCGTCTATGTCGCGCAGCAGCCTGCCGTGATGCTTGAGCAGGTATGCCGCCGGGCGGTAGGAGTCGAACTCGCCGTCCGCGATGTCGTTTTCGCGGAAGTACGCCGCCACGCGCTCGGCGATGCGCGGGTCTTTGGCGGATATTGCCTTCATGGACAGGCGCTCCGGCAGCTCTTCGGCGTAGGCGTCGTTCACCAGCCGCAGGTAGAACTGCGCGTCGAAGATGTCCTCGATGTCCGCCGTGCGGATCTTCTGCACCTCAACCCAGCGTATCGGGTTGTCGCGCTGTATGGCGCTGTTGCGGTTGATGTGCTCCAGCTTTTCCTTGTTCTTGGGCGTGACGTCCATCAGGACGGCTACGCTGACATAGTTTTCGCCCAGCAGGGACACGAATGTGGGCAGGTTGTCCGCGCCGCCCACGGGTATCACTACCCAGCGCGGGTCTAGCCGCTGGTAGCCTTTGGCGGCGCACATCTCGCCCAACACCTGCAGGTAGATGAGGTCGGAGGGCGCGTTCACCATCAAGCAGTGCGGCGCGAGGAAGAGCGTGTTCGCCAGGTTATGCCCCAGCGCCACCTGCAGCGGGAAGATGGTTTCCTGGTCGTTGCTGAGGGTGTCGGCGCTTATGACGGTGCCGCGGTCGTCCACGTCCTGGACTGTGCGGATGCGATCCAGGTGCTTGAGGTTGATCATAAAGGGCGAGTGGGTTGTGTAGATGACCTGGTGCTTGGGCGCGAGGCGCTCGTCGATGAACCGCAGGAAGTCGGACTGCGCGAGCGCATGCAGGTTTAGGCCCGGCTCGTCCAGCAGCAGCACGAGGTCGCACTCTTCGCGCTCTTCGATGCGCGAGAAGTAGGTCAGGAACGAGAAGAACCAGACGAACCCCTTGGAGCGGTCGTCGAACGGGACGGATACGCGGTGGCGGTTGTTCCAGATGCGGACGTGCAGGATGGTGCCCTTGTTGAGGGGCGGGATGTCGTTGGGGTCGGCGGGGGACAGGTCGAACTCAACGCGCAGCTGCTTGTTCTGCGCCCAGTACTGGAACATCTCGTCGGAGATGCTGATGGAGGCGGATTCCAGTTCCGCCTTGAGGTATTCGTAGTTGGTTTCGCTGGCGAGATCCATGGGATCCGCGCCGACTAGGGCGAGCAGCGACATGAATGTGCGGTCGGACTCGTCCAGGTCTTCGCCCGCCTCAACGCGGCGGCAGATGTCCTCTATGGATATTCGGCCGCGCATTGTGCTGTATTCGTCGAAATAGACGAACTTGGGCAGGCGCGATTGCAGGTAGCCCTGCACTTTGTCGCGGGCGGAGGTTTCGCTGAACCGCTTGTAGAGGCTGGTGATGAGCCTGCCCACCGCGACGGGCTTGACGTCGAGCGCCTCCAGCGTGGTGATGAGATTGCTGATGCTCGGCGCGCCGCTGGCGTGTTCCTGGATCTCGGGCGGCAACTCGGAGGAGGCGAGGATGTGGCGCACCATCGCATGCTCGTCCATCTCGAATTCCCAGGTGAACTCGTTCTTGTAGTTCTTGGACACCTGCACGGTTTCGGAGAGCAGGACGTCGTCGCCCAGCCGCTCCGCCAGTTCGCTGCGCTCTTCGGCGGATAGCGTCATCACCACGGTAATGGCGTCGGCGGGATCCTTTTCGTGCGTGCGGCGGTATTTCACATACCCTTTGCGCGGGTAGTCTTTGAGCTCGAACTCCTGATCCCCGTCAACCGGGTTCAGGCGCTTGAGCGCGCCCAGGAACGCTGTTTTGCCCGACTCGTTTTTGCCCACCATTGAGGTGACGTCGTCCACCTCCACCCAGCCGGAGTCGTCTATGGATTTGAAATCGGTAACCCTAGCTCGGACAAGTTTCATAATTCCTCCCTGAATCCCGCTGTAAGGCGTATGATTGCTTGCGTATGCGGGATGCGCGGGGATGCCAACCCGTTCCCCCTAGCCTGCGATAGGCTTGCCGCGCATCGGCTATCCCCCCGCATCGTGAACAAAGCCTATCCAACGCGCGAAAGGCTATGCAAGGCGTTTAAGGCGCTTATAAAACAATGTTTAGCGTCTGTCAAAAAACTTTGTTTCGCAAATAGCGGCGCAAATAGCGCCCTAATTCCCCGTTGATTGCGCGCGGCGCAATGCTATAATCCCGAATAAGCCGCCGCCGCGTCTTCTTGTCGCAAGGGCATTGTCGTGATGGCGCGGATGGCGGGCAAGTTCACATATCTCTCTAATAAACGCTAGGACGCTAGGCATACACTAGACACATCAGCGAGGCGCGCAAATGACACGAATAGGCATAACCGGACTGCGGCCCCCCGGCGCGACATGGCGCGACAGCATACGCATCGCGCAGCTCGCCGAAGAGTTGGGCTACGACTGCATCACGATGGGCGAGGCTTGGGGCGAGGATGCGTTCACATCGCTGGCGCAGATTGCCGCCGCCACGGAGACCATCCGCATTGGCACTTCAATCGTGCCGATATACGGGCGCACGCCCGCGAATATGGCAATGACGGCGCTTAATCTGGACAAGATGTCGGAGGGGCGGCTGTTCTTGGGGCTAGGGGCGAGCGGCAGGCTGGTGATAGAGGACTTTCACGGAGAGCGGTTCACTCGGCCGCTGGCGCGGATGCGGGAGTACATCAGCATCATCCGCAAGGCGGCGGCGGGGGAGCGGCTGGATCACAGCGGCGAGTTCTTTGACATACAGCGCTTTCACATCCGGTTCGCGCCCTACCGGACGCATCTGCCCATATACATAGCCTCGCTGACGCCCGCCAGCCTGCGTCTCACGGGCGAGTTGGCGGACGGCTGGCTGCCGATATTCCTGGCGCCCTCGCGGATGGGCCCGCTGGTATCCGAAATCGCCGAGGGCGCGCGAGCCGCGGGCAGATCGCTAGACCAAATCACCATCAGCCCGCAGGTATCCATATACGTCACCGACGACATCCAGGCGGCGCGCCGCCGCGAGCGCCCGCACATCGCGTTCTACATAGGCGGCATGGGGACATTCTACCACCAATACATGCACCGCATCGGCTTTGGCGACGCCGCGGATCATGTGCGCGAGGCGTACCTGAACCGCGAGCGCGAGGTGGCGGCGGAGCTGGTCACAAACGAGATGGTGGACGCGATGACCATCATCGGCAACGCGCAGCAGTGCCGGGAGCGGATGCGGGCGTTCTTCGACGCGGGGGTGGATGAGATACGGCTGGTGTTCAACGAGCCGAGCGTGGAGGCGTATGTGGGGGCGATGAGGGCGGTGGGGCCTAATAGCGCGTAACTGCTTGCTATTAGGCGATGATGCGCTAGGATGCAAAGCGTGGCAGGATGCAAGGCGCTGGCGGGATGCTGATGAAAAGGACAGAGTGATTGGATGTTTAACCAAACGTCGTTCACCCTGCTCGCGCTGCTTTTCTGCGCTATTTGGTGGCTTGGATGCGGCGTCTCTACGTCTAGTCAATCAGTGGCGCAACTTTCGCCGACTCCGATTATGGTGGCGCAATCTTCGCCGACTGCGGTTATGTTGACGCAACCTTCGCCGACTCCGATTATGGTGGCGTCTCATGCCATATCGCATCCGCCCAGCATCGAGATGCGTGTCATTAGGTCCGATGCGATAGTTAGAGTGCGTCAGCCATCCGTTACAGGAAAGATTCAATCTATTCCTAGCGCAGACGAGGGCGTAGCGCCGACGTATCGCCCGTGGATAATCTTTCGGTTTCCGGTGATAGAATACCTGAAAGGCAATGGAGACGACGAAATAATTGTGGAGTGGTCATTTGTGGGTGAATGGCCGCGTGAGGGCAGGCATACTTTCCTGACAAGGGAGGAGGCTCAGGACGCGCTGACGGGGGGGCTTGCGGGAAGAGATACTTCGTTGGAGACCCGTGATTCGGTTCTCTTTTTGGCAGCCGCGCAACAGGAGGGAGGCGCGTCCGGCGCGTCGACTACAGAATATAATTTCACTAGGTACGCCTCGAATGAGTATACGCTAGGTGAAAATAGCAAGCCTTGGCTTCCGCTTGCGGAGTTCGATTCAGGCGCTTCAGGACAAAATGACGGCGATCCCATGTATCTAACAGATGCGAATGCGGTAACAGGGAATAGTGAACTATCCACCATATCTCTTTCCGATCTGCGCGCGTCAATAGAATCCGTAGCCGCGATTTTGGAAGCGGGCGCTGGAATTGAAGGTTATGAGGGCTGCGTAAAACAGCGATTGGATCTTGAGAACGCATTTGTGCATGATCCACCCAGCTCACGTCCGCCTGTCACGGATGAACTACCTTCCGGTTCGCCGCAGAGGACAATGTTGCCTAGCATGGAGGGGGGATGGATAATGGGGTTAGGCTATGGCAAATGGAGCATGGAGGGGCGGGATGCGGAATATTTCCAGGCTCATATCACCGATTCGCCCACTGCGGAAGAAGGATATGATATTGATTATGACGAGAGCAGTCTAGAGCTTGCGTCGTATTATCTGATATACACGACCAAGCGTCCGCTACCGGGGGGCGTGTATAACTTTGTTCCGCGTCCTCAGTTGGCTTTGTGGAGGCTTTGTGGCTATAACTTGCCATACGAGGACTTGAGCCAGTGGGAAGTTACGGTGGTTGCTCCCGATGGCGTTCTGCATGAGGCGTTCTTCGATCCCGTCGCGGATGGCGATGCGATAGCGGCCGGCGGTTCGCTTGGCAAGCTCAAGCCTGCCTCATTCACCGCGGATGGCGTGGAAATTGCCATTCAGCGGATAGAATGGGCGTCTAATAAAGTGGCAATTAGGTTTGCTAACCCGCCTGCGCCTCTTGCTAATCATCACATAGATTTCATTGCGCTAGACGGCAGCGCGCCTTTGAGGCTTGACTTCGACGACGCCGCTGTTGCCGAGATGGATGGCGCGCGTGCGCTGATCTGGGATGTTTGTTCCCAGCCTTGGCGGGCTGGCGATATGTTGATGCTGCGGATGGCGAAGACGGCTGACGACGCCAGTGGCAGCGTAACTTATGGGACCGGATGCGAGGAAGGGGCGAGCGCTACCGCCACTCCGTAACCGCGCTAATGCTATTGATCCAAACGATGCTGAGGCATACAACAATCGGGGATTTGCCTACGCCGAACTCGGCGAATTCACCAAAGCAATCGCGGACTATGACCGCGCCATTGATATTGATCCGGATGACGCTTTCGCATACTACTATCGCGCGTTTATGCACGCCGCCCTAGACAACACATTCAAATCTCGATCCGATATGCGAAAATACCGCGAACTCGGCGGCTAGTAAGCCGGCCGCCGCCCCCTCACACCGCCCCGCCCTCCCGCAGCGCCGCTATCGCCGACGCGTCCAGGCCCAGCAGCGACGCCAGCGCCGAATCCGTATGCTCGCCGAGCAGGGGCGGGGGCGCGTACTGCACATCGTTGGATGCGATTTTGATGGGGTTGCCTAGGGCGAGGTGGCTGCCGCGAGCGGGGTCGTTCACTTCTAGGATCATTTGGCGGGCGCGGAGGTGGGGGTCGTGGAGGAGCTCGCGGGTGTCTTGGACGGCGCCGCAGGCTATGCCGAGGGCGCCTAGTTGCTTAAACATCTGCTGAGGAAAGCCTAATCAGTCCATCAAACACTTTAGCGCTGCAGGGTGAGAGTATTCCCGCAAATGGTATTCTCAGTGTGCAGTGCTAATGGATTTGAGGGACTGATTTAGGCACTCCTCAAATACTATCGCCAGCAGATGTTTCAGCATTTCCACGCTCTTTGTGTAGCCCTTTGTACTCCTCACAAGCCGATTCAGCTTGCTCCGCAACTTGGAATGCAACCCCTCATTCCAGTTCACCGATCCGCCCTTGCCTACTATATGCCGGTCCCGAGGCAGCCACTCGTACACCAAATAGGCGTCGGTTTCATACCTATCAGCGCCCGGCAGCCGATCCAACAAGCGCGAGAACGCAGACAAGTCCCTGTCGCCCACTTCATACATCCGCCAGCGGACGCCGTCCCGCTCTTCCACCACCGAAGTCCATATCCACAGGTCTTGACGCCGCTCGCCGCGCCTTACCTCCCAGTATGTCCACATCTCATCAAACGCCACAATAGACGCGCGGACGCTGTCTTGCCGCCCACTTGTACGCCACTCTATAAAGCGCGTCAGACGCTCGGTCGCCAACGCCCCCTTTTTTTGACCCACTCGCTTACAGTGGGCACGCTCGCGCCTATTACGCGCGCGGCTGCCGATAGGCTCATACCCTCGGCGCACATCTTCACCGCCTGCGCTTTCTGTTCATCGGTGAACCTATGCTTTGCGCCCTCCTGATGCTTTTTGCCGCACTGGTTGCACTTGAACTGTTGCTTGCCGCGCGAGTGTCCGTCTTTCTTGACCCAGTTTGAACCGCATTTCGGGCATAGCGCGTCGTGTCTATACACTCTTTGGTTTGCCATAATGACACCTGCCTTTCAGCGGTTTCGGGCAAGTATATCATATTAGCACTGCACACTAATAATACCCCGCAAATGGTATTCTTACCTTGCAGTGCTAATATGATATACTTGCCCGAAACCGCTGAAAGGCAGGTGTCATTATGGCAAACCAAAGAGTGTATAGACACGACGCGCTATGCCCGAAATGCGGTTCAAACTGGGTCAAAAAAGACGGTCACTCGCGCGGCAAGCAGCAGTACAAGTGCAATCAGTGCGGCAAAAAGCATCAAGAGGGCGCAAAGCATCGGTTCACCGATGAGCAGAAAGAGCAAGCGGTAAAGATGTGCGCCGAAGGGATGAGCCTGTCGGCGACCGCCCGCGTGATGGGCGCGAGCGTACCCACTGTAAGCAAGTGGGTCAAAAAAAGGGGGCCTTGGCGAGAGAGCGTCTGACGCGCTTTATAGAGTGGCGTACAAGTGGGCGGCAAGACAGCGTCCGCGCGTCTATTGTGGCGTTTGATGAGATGTGGACATACTTGGGGATAAGGCGCGGCGAGCGGCGTCAAGACCTGTGGATATGGACTGCGGTGGTGGAGGAACGGGACGGAGTCCGCTGGCGGATGTATGAGGTGGGCGGCAGAGACTTGTCCGCGTTCTCGCGCTTGCTGGATCGGCTGCCGGGAGCTGACAGGTATGAGACAGACGCTTATCCGGTGTACGAATGGCTGCCTCGGGACAGGCATGTGATAGGCAAGGGCGGAGCGGTGAACTGGAATGAGGGGCTGCACTCTAAGCTGAGGAGCAAACTCAACAGGCTGGTAAGGCGGACAAAGGGCTACACAAAGAGCGTGGAGATGCTGAAACATCTGCTGGCGATAGTGTTTGAGGAGTGCCTAAATCAGTCCATCAAATCAATGAACACTGCAAGGTAAGAATACCCCGCAAATCAGTAACTTGCCCCCCATCCCCCTCATGTGCTACCATAGTTGCGTGTCGGGGAGTGGCGCAGCTTGGAAGCGCACCTGCATGGGGTGCAGGGGGCCGCTGGTTCAAATCCAGTCTCCCCGACCAGCGGCAAGTATCGCTATTGGCAAGACTCGCCTGGCGCACGTCCCTCTTATTCCTCACTCTCCTCCCGCATGCCCCGCCGCCTAGCCGCCCATGCCCACGCCCGCGAAGCCTCCCCCGCCACCGGCAGCGACCGCGTGAGCTCCAGCGCCGAAAATCTCCTGGACGCAAGCGGCGAGAACACCAAAAACAGCCCATTCACCACCACATGCGCCTCAAACGGGATGTTGAGCAGCCAGCCCGTCCCGAAGTGAAACAGGATCAGCCCTATCCCAACCGGCCGATGCAAGTGCGGGCGAAATAGGGCGAACAGGGCGAATATCTGCATATACACCGCGCCCAGCAGCAGCGCCTGCGCGATGTAGCCGTTTGCCACCACGAGCGGCAGCAGCGGAGGTATGTCCGCCGCCTGGTTGGCTATGCGGTCAAGCAGCAGCCGCGCCATCGCATCGCCGCTGAATAGCTCCAGCCCGCTGTGGCGGATTTTCCAGTAGCCCGACAGCGTGTAGGGCAGCAGCGCCAATGCCTGCGTTAGCCAAAATACCCGCAACAGCGCCAGTGTGTCCGCGCGCGAAATCCGCCCGTCCTTGCCCACGCCTTTGCCAATGCCCCAGCCGATCCGCGACGGCAGAAATAGCAGCGCGAATGAGGCGTACACGACTATGTAATGCTCGTGGTTTATCGCCCCATACGAGTTTCGCAACGCCGCCAATACGAAGACGCCCAAGAATACCCCCAAGCGCAAGGCGAGCGCGCCCGGCAAGACCGCCGCGAGCAGCGCCAACAGCGCCGCGCACATTGCGATGAACGGCGCGTATTCCACCCACCCGCCGCCGAATGCGTCCAGCAGCAGCGCCACCGGCCACTGAGGGCCGCTCGGAGGCCGCCGCACGATTGCGGTAAAGCCCCCAAATGCGAATATGTAGTATGTGACGAATAGGTAGAAGAACCGCGCGAGCCAGACTACGCTCGCGGCGGCATTGGCGAGTTCGGCGTGGGTTCGCGGCGGCCCTGGGTCGTATGAAATCAAGCGCCGCGCCAAGCGCAAGAGCCTTGCCGCCCGCCTTGCGACCGCTTTCCCGCCGCGCGCCGGATGCCCCATTATGCCGCGCTCGGCTTTCGGGCAGATGGCGCAGGCGTCGCATCCGACGCGTCGCTATCCCGCCGCGCCGCCGGCTCAGCGCCCGCGTCGCCCGCGAACTCCACATCCCACACCTGCCCCTCGCCGCGAATGTACTGCCCCGTCTTGATGCGCTCAATCGGGTAGCCGGGCAGCGGCACGACGGCTAGGCAATTGCCCCCGAACCGCTCGCCGAACTGCTGAAAGTCAAAGTCAAGGTTGTCAAAGCCGTACTGCTGGCGGTAGCCGGGGATGTCTTGGACGCGCGCGGGCGTGAGATGCAGGAAGAACCGCCGCCGCGTGTCCTCCGCCGCGCAGTCCGCTTTGAAATAGGTCAGCCTATCAGCGCCGCGATAGATGCGAAAGGGTTCATGCGCGGCAGGCTCGCCATAATCGCCCGCGATGATGCGCTCGTACACCGCCTCATAGTCCGCCAGATACAGGTTCGCGGTATCGCCCGCGCTTGACCATCTGCCCATAACGCGGTGCAGCCGGTAGAAAGCGAACAGGTCGGCATCTCCCGATTCCATAGCGCCTATGCCCGCCTGCAAATCGCGCAGATCCACTGACGCGCGAACTATGCTGAATTTCGCATCGCCCTGAACGATTTCGTTCACCGCCGGCGCGACAAACCGCCGGACCGCGGCGTCGCACTGCAAGCGCGGCGATTCGCGGCACACATTCATCGCGCGGCGCAGGCTCTTGGTGTGGTCTATGATGTGCGAGGGGATGATGTAGCGCGCGCCGTCCACCGGCGCGCCGTATATGGAATGGACAATCACCGCGTCCGTGTACTTGAACCTTTCGGGGATTTCGTCAAACAGCCGCCACGAAAAAAACGGGAATATCTCGCTGTTCCGCTCCGTGCTTGCGATAGGCGTCAGCCACACCATAAGCAGGTAGAACAGCAGGCACAGTGGCGTGAACAGCCGCAGAAATTTGTGGCGGGCAAAGCGCATATTGGACATCGCTTAACGGGATTTGCGCTCATCTTGGACAGCGAGCGCCGCGAAAGTTATACACGCATTATACAAAGGCAACGCGGCTATGCGCCACAAGCGGATTAGCGAGCGGCAAGCGCCACAAGCCGCTTATCCGCCATCCCCGCGCAACGCCGCATGCGCCATCCGCGAATAGCGCGCGCCGCCGGGCAGCAGCTCGCTCCGCATCAGGCTAACGCCGTCGGCGCGGACGCCGACATCTTGCGGCAACGCATAGTTCGCAAGCGCGACAACCGCTCGCCGTCTATCCGCCGCCGACGCCCTGTTATGCAGCCGAGCGAGCGTCAGATGCGGCCGAAACGCCTGCCGCTCCCGCGCGAACCCCAGCGCCGCGAGCGCGCCATCCACATCGCCCTGCAACTCCCGCAGCGCATCCACATCGCCCTCAACCCCCACCCACAGCGCCCGCGCCCTGCCCGCGTTCCCCGCGGGAAAGAACCCAGTCCCGCCCAGCGCCAAACCAAACGGCGCATATCGCGCGGCGACGCCCGCCAGCGCCTCCCCAATGCGCGGCGCGAGCTCAGGCGCGATGTCCCCCAGGAACTTGAGCGTCAGATGCACGCCTTCAGGCCGCACGGGACGTAGCGCCGCTATGCGCTCAGATCGCAGAGCGGCGATGGCGTCCGCAAGCGCGCGCTTGGCCTCGTCGCCGATCTCTATGGCGACGAATGCGCGGATGGGCTGCTGGGCGGGCGGGCAGCTAGTCATAGGCTTGCTCCGAATAGTTCGTTGTACACTGATAGCGGGAAGGCGCATTTGGATTTCTGACAATTAACAATCAGATAAACCTGCTTTGAATTCCTGTTCAAAAGTTTCGGGAGCATAGGCAACCCCATGTTAGTTGTCATAATTCGTCGCATATTGCTTAACGAAAATCGCCTTTATTATAGAGACTACAAGATGTTAGTATAGCAAGCGTAGCAAGGGATGGGGGGGTTTGGGCTATGAATATGCCAATAGCCTGCCCGTTTATGCAACCCATAGAGATAGTGGTATAGTTATGCCAAGCCCCTAAGCGGCCCCTGTGGGCAAGCTCTCTGGTACAGATGCAATCCTGCGCCGCGAGGGGGCTCCTTTTATGTCCATGAACGATTCCATAAACGATACGGAAGAGAAAAACCTGCGTTGGCTGGCAGTCCTTTCGGGGTTGCCCAGCATCTTTGGGATAGGTGGGATGCTTGTTGGCCAACTCTACTTGAAGAGATGTGATCGCAAGTCATGGTTCATCTACGGAGGAGTGGCCGTCTGGCCGCCTGTAGCTATGATGACTGGCGACAACTTCGGTGGCGCGGGCCTCGCCATTTTGTCATGGGCTGTCGTAATTGGGTTTATCGGTATGATTGTCGGCACAATCAAGAAGAGTTGCGGCCTCGATGCGTGGCTTGTCTATGGAGGCGCATGGGCTGGCACGTTCCTTATTCCGTTTGTTGCAATCTTGCCCATCGGAGGCGTTGAAATTACCTCACGATCCGAATCCCAGAGAATCGAACCTCAACCAATTGTCCAAAACACTCCCACAGCCGCGCGCAATGTGCAGATTATATCTGCGACAAAGTTGTATGCGGAGCGCGAGAATGACGCTACGCGATTCGCTCATATGTATAAGGATAAGCGCATCATCACATATGGGTTAGTTGGACGTATCGTCAACGATACAGTGTATCTCGACGTCGGAGTTTTAGACGAAGTCGCTCTGAAAGGATTGCCCACAAGATGGCTACTCGATCTAAACTCAGGAGACACCGTGAGAGCGGAGTGTACGGTAGGCAACTATATCCCATACACAATCTATCTGGACGATTGCGATTAGATGCCCGTTCCTATTTCTAGTTCACTCTGATAATACAGGGGAAGACTAAATGGGGAAACTGGGTAACAACGTCCACGCCATCACCCATCCTCCCTATCTCGCATATCATCCCTCAGCGCCCACAACCGCCGATACCAGCGCGCCAGCTCAGCAAGCGAGTACGCCGCGTTGGCGGGGCTTGGGTTAGGCACGAGATACACCCGCGCCTCCCCAATGCGCCGCGCCTGCAAGCCAAGCCTGAGGGCGGCCGGGCGCTCGCCCTCGCCGTAGCGCAGGTATGCCCTGTACGCCACCGCGCCGTGAAAGCAGACGATTTGCGGCCGATACCGCTGCAGCTTGGCGCGCAGGACGGGCGCCCAGCGGCGGTAGTCGGCGGCGCGCAGGTCGGACGCGCCGCGCGTGGGGCGCTTGACGACGTCTGTCAATCCGATGCCTTGCGCCAGCAAAGAGCGTTCAGGGCTTGCGCCCGGCGGCGCGGCGAAGATTCCGGCGCATTCCAGGGCGCGCCAAAAGCGGTTGCGCGGCGAGGCGAAGTAGCGCCCAGACTCGGCGGACGCTACGCTTGGGTTTAGCCCAACCAGCACTATGTCCAAGCCGGGGCGCAGGTAGTCGGGCAGCGTGTTCATCGGGCATCACAGGGCAGTGCGCGGCGCGGCAATCGGGCAGGGTATCCGCTTGGCATCGCCATCACAAGGTATCACGGGGTATCGTATCACGGCGCGTCAATACGGCAGCCGCGTTTCGGGGTTTTGGCGGAGGTAGTGGGCTTGGCGGACGCTGAAGTCTTCTTGGAGCTGGATGGTTAGACCGCCGTCCACCACTAGCGCGTGGCCGGTGATGAATGAGGCGTCGGCGGAGCATAGGAACGCCACCGCGTTGGCTATGTCGTCGGGGGTTCCTACGCGCCGGACGGGGTATTGGTCTTGGAAGTAGCGCAGGCCGGACGGGTTGCTGTCCCAGTTTTCGCGCTGGCGCTCGGTTACGATGTGGCCGGGGCAGATGGCGTTGACGCGGATGCCGAGGGGGCCGAAGTCTATCGCCATCTGCTTGGTTATGCCGATTACCGCCGATTTGCCCGCCTCGTAGATGAGCTTGCGGGGCGCCATTAGCAAGCCGTGAACGGAGGATATGTTGACGATGCTGCCGCCGCCGCTGGCGCGCATATGGGGGACGGCGTATTTGGCGGCTAGGAAGTGCGCCTTGACTAGCGTCGCCATTCCCGCGTCCCATGCATCCTCGCTGACGGTGAGCGCGTCGCCGTCAGTCTCATCGGTGGGGCTGTATGCGTTGTTGACCAGGATGTCCAGCCTGCCCCAGAGGTCGGCGGCGCGGGCGACCATAGCGGCGATGTCTTCGGATTTGCCGACGTCCGCGGCGAAAGCATCCGCCACTCCGCCAGCCGCGCGTATGGTGGCAACGTTGGCTTGGGCCGCCTGCAGATCGATGTCCGCCACCAGTACGCTCGCGCCGTCCGCGGCGAGCCGCCGGGCGGTTGCGCCGCCTATGCCCATAGCGCCGCCCGTGACTATCGCCGCCTTGCCGTGAAACCTGCCGGTGTCAGCGCTCATATTTGCCTCCGGGATGATTGCGGGAATGGGCTTGCCCCGCCTTGCCGCCTTGTCAGCGGTCAAGGCGGGGCTTGCGGTTCGCGTATTTTGTTGTTGCGGCTATCTATGCGATAGGCTGCGCGATAAGGGTTTGCCCCTACCCTACGAGCGCCGCCTGCCGCACCACCGGCGCGAGCTGCTCATGCGCCTCCCGCAGCAGCGCCTCGGTTTCGTCCCAGCCGATGCAGGAATCCGTCACCGATACGCCGTATTCCAGCTCAGTCAGCGAGCCGTTGATGCTCTGGCTGCCGGGGTTTAGGTTGCTTTCCATCATGCAGCCAATGATGCCGTCATTGCCCGCGATGCGCTGCTCTATGATGGAGTGCAGCGCGATGTTCTGGCGCGTGTGGTCTTTGTTGGAGTTGCCGTGCGAGCAGTCCACAAGCAGCTGCGAGGGCGCGTCCGCCTTGCCGAGCAGCGCCTGCGCCGCCGCGATAGCCTCAGGCGTGTAGTTCGGCCCATCCCTGCCGCCGCGCATAACCAGATGCCCATACGGGTTGCCGGTTGTGTGAACCACGCAGGTCTGCCCGTAGTGGTCAATGCCCAGAAAGGCGTGTTCGGAGCGCGCCGAAACCATAGCGTCCACCGCGATTTGCGCGTCGCCGTCGGTGCCGTTCTTGAACCCGACGGGCATGCTGAGGCCGCTCGCCATTTGGCGATGGGTTTGGCTTTCGGTAGTGCGCGCGCCGATAGCCGCCCACGAAACCAGCCCGGCGAGATACTGCGGCACGATGGGATCCAGGAACTCGGTGGCGGTATAGACGCCCATTTCGCCGATACGCAGCAGCATCTTGCGCGCGCGCCGCAAGCCCTCGCCGATGTCGAATGTGTCGTTGAGATAGGGATCGTAGATCATCCCTTTCCACCCGACCGTTGTGCGCGGCTTTTCGAAATACACGCGCATCACGATGAGCATGCGGTCGGCGAGGGCGTCTTGCAGTTCCTTCAGCCGCTGCGCGTACTCTATCGCCGCGCCCTCGTCGTGAACCGAGCATGGGCCCGTGATGACCATGAATCGCTCGTCGTCTCCCCGCAGGATTGCCTGGATCTGTCGCCTGCCCTCCAGCACGACCGCCTCCACGTCTTCGGTCAGCGGCAGTTCGTTGACAAGCCCCACGGGGCTGACAAGCGGTTCGGTGCTCATCACATTCACATCCCTCGCCGGTGATGGTTGCATTGCGGTTGCCTCTCTTTCCTTTCTGCGCCTATCGCGCTTTGCCTTGTTTAACGCTTTGTTCGCTTGATGCTTTGCCTTGCTAAACGCTTTGCTTGTCTAATGCCTTGCTAACTTGGATTGCCTATTCGGTCGCTATGCGGTTGTTGCGCTATCCTCGCCGCGCGCGCTTTGGCGGATGCGTGGGAATGGCAAACAAAAACCCCAGCGCCGCCGGCTGGGGTCTTGATTGCCTTGTGTGGTATCGCAGTCCAGTTAAGACGCCAAGCCTCCGCCGACGGTATATGCGTCGGTAAAGTAATAATAGGCGTAGCTGGCGCGGGGCCGCGAATTGGTTGAGTTACACATCGGGGATATTGTATAGGGTTTCACAAAGTATTGTCAACAAAAAGTTTAGCGCAAATCAAAATTGCCGCGCGTTTCGCGCGGCGTGGGGGGGAATGAAAGCGGCGTATCATCCCAACAAAGCCCGCCAAAGCGCCGCGCGTCAAGGCGCGCTCGGCTACCAGCGCAGCTTGAATTGGGATGCGTCCATTCCCGCGCGCCCAATGATGATCCTCGCGTTATTTGCCGCGTGCGAGGCGTTATAGTGCAGGTCAACATGGAGCGAATTCACTTCTTGCGTCTTCACGAATCCGCCTCTGTTGCCCGGATGTGTTGGCTGAACGTCAACGATGTACTTCGACGCATCATGTCGGATAGGGCAGTGGCTCGCGTCTAAACGCCCGTTGTTTGTGAGCCACCGAACTACTTCGAGCCCCACATGGTTCCAAAGCCGTATGGCAACTACCGAATTATCAGGTAGCATCATTTGCCTTGGCTTGCGATCGCCTGGTTTGGGGCGAATGTCAGATAGCGACTGCCAGCCGTCGCTTGGCGCGCCCAGCGATGGGCTAGGCGGAGTTGCCGCGGCCATCGCCTGTTCGCCCTCATCATCCAGCATCACCGCCACATCAAGATCGTCGGCCCGAACCCGCTGCTGCGCCGCAATGCGCCGCCCATAAACCACCGCCGCCGCGTCATCGCCACTCACCTTTCGCAGCGCAACCGCGCCCGCCGCCGCCCGATCAATGTCATCGTTATCAATAGTGACGGACGCCTGAACCACGAACCATAGATCAGACCCGTCGTCTATGCGTAGCCCTCGCGCGACAATATCGGTTCTGTCAAGCAAGCCATCCTCTGCCGCCGTGATGCGCTCCGCGTCAAACGCCTCGGTAACCGCCTCCTCAAACCGCGCCTCCCAGACATCATTCACCCTAATGGCGGACCTGTGCGAATCCGCGCTAACCGCTCTTATGCGTCGCACGTCGTACTCTCGCGCCAGCCGCGGCAGCAACTTTCTGATCGACTCGCGCTCCAGCTCCCAGCCCCTCAGCCGCCCGTCAATATCGCCAACCCGCTTGTCAATGTTGTCAACTCGCCCGTCAATATCGCCAACCCGCCTGTCTATGCTGTCAACTCGCCCGTCAAGGTCGCCAATCCGCTTGTTCATGCTCGCCATTTCAGCGGCAACTTGCTCAAACCGCGCGTCCATACGGTCAATCCGCTCTTTGGTCAATTCCTGTTGAGCAACAACCCGCGCCAGCAGATCTTCCATGCGATCCTGCCGCTCTTCCATCCGATCCATTCGCTCAGCCACCTGAGCTATCTGCTGGATCATCAGCCTTTGCGTCTGCTGCATCTCCCGCACAATATCGGGCAACTCCAGCAGGCCGTCAGTCAGCAGCGCCCGCTGCGCCGCCCGCCGAAACTCTTCGTTGTTGTCAAGCAGATCCAGCAGATCCTGCGAAGTTCGTATCTCAGCTACCATTGCGCGCCTCCTGCGCCCCTATTATAGCGCACATTGCCTCATAGCGCATATCGCCAATTTCAAAATCACCCTTGACACGCGCCCAACCGGCAGCAACGGCAAATACGCTCGCCCACTCAACTGGAAACGCCCCTACCCCCTACCGCCCCCGCGCGTAGCTATCCCGCAGCGTAACCGCGCGATTAAACACCGGCCGCCCCGGAACCGAGTCCTCGGCGTCAGCGCAAAAATAGCCCAGCCGCTCAAACTGGTAGCGGCTGCCGGGCGTTGCGGCGCTCAGACTAGGCTCCAGCTTAGCCCCGTCTATGGTCACCAGAGATTCGGGGTTTAGGGCGGATAGCCAGCCGCCCTCATCGGCGTCTTCATCCGGATTCCAGCGGGTAAAGAGGTGGTCGTAGAGGCGAACCTCGGCGTCTATGGCGTGGGCGGCGGATACCCAGTGGAGGGTGGAGCGAACTTTGCGGCCGTCAGGGGAGGAGCCGCCGCGCGTGGCGGGGTCGTATGTGCAATGCAGTTCGGTTATTTCGCCGGAGGCGTCGCGGATGATGTCTTCGCAGCGGATGAAGTAGCCGTAGCGCAGGCGCACTTCGCGGCCGGGGGCGAGGCGGTAGAAACGGCGCGGCGGGTTTTCCATGAAGTCGTCGCGCTCTATGTAGAGGACGCGCGAAAACGGGACTTGGCGCGTTCCGGCGGATGGGTCTTCGGGGTTGTTGATTGCGTCAAGCCAGTCGGTTTCGCCGTCGGGGAAGTTGGTGATGACTACTTTTAGCGGGCGCAGAACCGCCATTGCGCGAGGGGCGGTTTTGTTTAGGTGGTCGCGGAGGCTGTGTTCTAGCAGGCGTATGTCTATGATGGCGTCGTTTTTGGCGACGCCTATGCGGTCGCAGAAATCGCGGATGGCCTCGGGCGTGTAGCCGCGCCGCCGCAAGCCGGCTAGGGTGGGCATTCTGGGGTCTGTCCAGCCGCTTACGTGGCCGCCGTCCACAAGCTGCAGCAGGCGGCGCTTGCTGAGGACGGTGTTGCTCAGGTTTAGGCGCGCGAACTCTATCTGGCGGGGCGCGTACAAGTCTAATTCCCGCAGAAACCAGTCGTAGAGCGGGCGGTGGTCTTCGTATTCCATTGTGCAGATGGAGTGGGTGATGCCCTCAATTGAGTCGGATTGCCCGTGCGCGAAATCGTACATCGGGTAGATGCGCCAGTCGCCGCCGGTGCGGTGATGCTCGGCGTCCATTATGCGATACATCACCGGATCGCGCATATTCAGGTTGGGGGACGCCATATCAATCTTGGCGCGCAGGACGAACTCGCCCTCGGCGAACTCGCCCGCTTTCATTCGCTCCAGCAGCGCCAGGTTGTCCTCAGGCGAGCGGTCGCGGTCGGGGCTTGGCTTGCCGGGCTGCGTCAACGTGCCGCGATGTTCGCGGATTTCGTCTTGGGATAGGCTGTCCACATACGCCTTGCCCTCAAGCGTCATGCGCTTGGCGAATTCGTAGAGTTCGGCGAAGTAGTCGGATGCGTAGAACTCGCGGTCTTGCCAGTCAAAGCCCAGCCAGCGCACATCGCGCTTTTGGGATTCCACATATTCCACGCTCTCTTTGGCGGGATTGGTGTCGTCAAAGCGCAGGTTGCACAGCCCGCCGAACTCCGCCGCCAGCGCGAAGTTGAGGCAGATGGACTTGGCGTGTCCGATGTGCAAATAGCCGTTGGGCTCCGGGGGAAAGCGGGTGTGGACGCGCCCGCCGAACCTGCCGGCGGCGTTGTCATCATTGACGGCTTGCTGTATGAAATTGGACGAATCGGTTGTAGTCATAGCGGTAGTCATGGCGTCCTTTGTTGCGATTGGCTGGCGCGCTGGGCTGTTTTATTAGAGGGCTTGGCGTTGGATGTCCTGTTGGATGCTTGGGATTGGCAAGCGGGGATCTGCGATTGTCTAGGCGGCGGGCGATTGGCTAGTCTGCGCTAGTCGTCGGCCGCATCCGGCTGGGCGCGCTGCTCGAACTCTATCATAAAGCTTAGCGCGGCGTAGATTAGGATCTCTAGCGTAAGGCCCGCTAGGGCGGCGAGCTGCATCTCGAAGAACGCGAACATTTGGGTGATGAATATGCCCACGAGCGCGCCGCGCTGGAACCAGAGATAGGCGCTGAGGCGGGATACGCGGAGGCGGTACGCGCCGAACAGGGTGAGCAGGGACGCGGCGCCCGCGGACGCCAGGCGCGCCCAGCCTGAGAAGGCGAGCTCGGCGCTCTGCTGCTGGAATAGCAGCGCGATGATTTGGCCTATCTGCGCGAGAGACAGCGCCACGAGGACGACCACGATGCCCGCGATGAACCAGCGGTTGAGGGCGACGCGCTCATATGCCCGCAGCATCCACTCGCGCGAGCGCATATAGATGCCGGGGTCGTCGGACGCGGTTGCGGCGCTGCCCTGGATGTACTCGCGCAGGGTTCGCGCCAGCGGGTCGGCCGGGTCGGCGCGGTCAAGCAAGCCGATGATTTCTTGGCGCTTGGATCTGCCCATAGCGCCGCCGCCAACCAATTCCAGGCGGTTAAGCGCGTTGGACAGCGCCGCGTGGGGGCTGACCGCCTGCCGCCGCGCAAGCACGCGCATCACCAGAAATATGGATATGAAGATGATGTATATCAGCCCGATGGTGGGCGAGAAGAAGTAGTTGTTGTCGCTGGTTATGAACTTGCCGAGTTCGTCAATGAATGTGCCGAACCCTATGCCGCCGAGTATGGCGGATATTCGCAGTGAGACCTGCCCTAGGCTTGAGAATAGCAACAGCAGGGCGAGCAGCATAAACAAGCCGCCCCAAAGCATATGCGCGATGTGCAAGCCGCCGCCGCCTATGGACGGGTAGCCCGTCGCCGCCAGAAAGCCGCGTATGCCGAGCACTGAGGCGGCGCTTGCCACCAGGAACATCTCTATGAGCTCAGGCGCGTTTGTGTTGCGGACGAAAACAAGTCGGTTTCGCATATGGGATTTTCCTCCTTATAATATGCCGGCTGACGCGCCGACTAGCCCTTTTCGCTTGACGCCGGGCGTTGCGCCTGCGTTGCCATCTTAGCAGCCGCATCGCCGCTATCGCCGTTCTCTATGCGGGATGGCGCGCGGCAATCTGCATAGTAGCATATTGCGGCGGGCGGCGCATCGCGTATTGTTTGGGCGATTAGTGTACACTTGTTGATAGACGGGTTTCGCGCGGCGGTTGGATTTTGCAATGGCAAGCGGGGGGACGCCGCTTTTTGGAAAAGGCATGCAAACTTTTGGATGCAGATGAGATACTCTGTTAAGAGTGGCGGTTAGGGTTGCAATTCCAAGATATGAATAGGCGGGGATGCTATGAATTCTCAGGTGGATGAGCTGCTGCGGGGATGCTATGACCTGCATGTTCACGCGGCGCCGGATGGCAACGCGGCGCGGCGGATGGACGCGATGGAAGCGGCGCGATGCGCGTATGAGGCTGAGATGGGCGGGTTTGTTTTGAAGTCGCATGACTACAATACCGCGCCGCTGACATACGCGCTGAACCGGATGTATCCGGGCTTGCGCGTGTTCGGGGCGATAGCGCTCAATCGCGCGGTGGGCGGCGTGAACCCCGCAGCCGTAGAAGTCGCCGCGGGGCTTGGCGCGCAGGTGGTTTGGATGCCCACGTTCACGGCGGATTTCTGGATGCGCTTGCAGGGCGGCGCGGGCGGCGGCCTGCGCGTGGCGGACGATGACGGCAATCTGTGCGCGGGCGTTGGCGAAGTGTTAGAGATTATCGCCGCCAACGATATGACGCTGGCGTCCGGCCATATATCGCCGCGCGAGGCTATCGCGCTGTTCGCGGCGGCGAAGGCGCAGGGCGTCGCGCGGATGATAGCCACGCATCCGGGCGGCATAGCCACGCTTGACGAGCAGCGGCGGATGATTGCGCTGGGCGCGTATCCCGAATACACATTTCTGGCGTGCATGCCATCGCGCGGCGCGATAACGCCGGCCAATCTCGTTGCAACGCTGCGCGATCTGGGCGTGGACAACTGCATCGTAACCACCGATTTCGGGCAGTGGGTCAACCCGCCGCCCGCCGAGGGGATGCGTATGGCAATCGCGGCGCTGCTGGATGCGGGGATGAGCGGCGATGAGGTGGCGACGCTGGTCAAGCGCAATCCGGCGCGGCTTGTGGGGGTTGAGTAGATGCTGGGCTAGGGCAAGCAACGCGCTAAGAGGCGGGATGCTATCAAGGCGGGATGTTGACAGGGCGGGATGCGTATGGCAATCGCGGCGCGGCTGGCGGGGACTGAGTAGCGGCACATTGGGGCAATCACGGTCATACACAAACTGCCGCTCGCTTGCCGTGAACTGAGCGCCGCGCTTAGGGCAATTCGCTATCGCTATCAGGACGGGATGCAACTGGGCGCACAACAACCGACGCGCCTAACGCAGTACGCTATCAAGACGGGATGTTGCCAAGACGGGATGCTACAAATCCTGCAACTGCGGCAGCACGCGCTCGCTCATCAGCGTTAGCGAGTTTAGCCACTTGTCCCGGTCTTGCTCCCAGTCGTGGCAGAGGAGGAGCAGCGTTCCAAAACCGCCGACGTCGTCGTGCAGCTTGCGGATGCGGTGGGTTACCTCGTCGGGGTCGCCAACTATCCACAGGTTTTGCAGCATATATTCGGGCGTGAGCGCCTCGTCGGGCATATCGGCGTCCGTCTTTAGGCCGTCAAGCCCTCTGCCGCTGCCGAGCAGGGGGATCCAGTAGTCGGTGAAGAACCGGCCGAAAGTATGCAGCGCGTCTTTGCGGGCTTGTTCGCCGTCCTCCGCCACGAACACTTCGCGCGAGACGCGCCATTGCTTGCGGGAGGGCGTCTTGCCGCCGCGCGCCGCGCCCTTGGCTACGACTTCCCAGTGGCTAGGCAGGAATGTATCGTGCAGAAAGCAGGTGCTCAGCGGCAGCCAGCCGCGCTCGCCCACGATTTCAAGCGTGCCGGAGTACGGGCTGCTGCCCGCCACCGCGATGGGCGGATGCGGCTTTTGGTAGGGCGTCATGTGAAAGCCCAGCCGCCTTTCGGGAACGGCGTCCGGCAGCCTGCCGGGGAAGAACTTGCTGTCGTACTCAAACGGCTCGCCTTGCCAGATTTTGAGTATCAGGTCAATCGCCTCATACAGGCGCTCGCGCGGGCTGCCCTCATCGGCGTCCAGTCCGAACATCTCGCTGTCGGTGGACGGCCCGCCCGATCCGATGCCCAGATACACTCGCCCGCGCGACATATGGTCAAGCATCGCAATGCGGTGCGCCACATGCGCCGGATGGTGGTAGTGCAGCAGCGAAACGCCCGTGCCGAACCGCATCCGCTCGGTAGCGCCCAGCGCCCGCGCGATAAATATCTCCGGCGAGGGCATATTCTCCCACGGCAGCGTGAAATGCTCCCCAATCCACGCCTCCGAATAGCCGAGCGCGTCGGCATGCGCCATCAGCGCGAGGTCTTCCGCGTAGGTGTCGACGTGCGCGCGGTGCGGGTAGTGGAGGGGCATTAGGAATAGGCCGAGTTGCATGGGGGGTGTCCTTGTGTGTGAGATGGGTTAGGTATCAAGCGTTGGGGGGGATTATAGCAGATTGTAGCATAAGAGGGTTGGGGGATGTGGGGGGTGTTTGGGCGAGTGGTGTTTTCATACGGGTGGTCAAGCGCATCAATCATTGCGGATGGTTGGATGGGATCGCCGTATCTATCTGCGCTATCATTTGGATGGCAACTTGCCGAACTCTTAAATCATCTAAAAAGAAACGCTACTTTCGCGTGGGTGGCAATGCCGCGCTGAGTTAATTGGGGGTTTGGTGGTATGATACGGATATGCTAATGATATGGCGCGAAACGCAAGCGTCAAGGGGGGAATGGCTTATGGCTATCGGCAAGATACGTGAATACGCGATTGCGAACCGCGAGGATCCCGAAGAGTATGAATTTGTGGACTCGGAGTTCGAATCCGGGAGCGAAAAGTGGGAAAGGGCGGCGGATGAGCGGGGATACCCTAGTTGGGGAATGGTTCCCGACCCGAATCCCGTTGGGGACGGGATGCGGCAGTTTCCCGTCAAAAGCGATGTCTATCTGATACTTGAGGCGCACTTTCGCAATCGCCCGGACGCGCTTGTGGGCGGCGGCGGCTATCTCGCGTGGGATCCGGCAGACATATACGCCAAGCTCGTCCCCACGCTTATGGTGGCATTCGGCGTCGATCCCAAGCGCATCATAGAGCGCAACGCATATCTCGTCTGGGAAGTGGGCAAGCCGCCGGATGCGGTGATAGAGATTGCGCGGGAAAGTACGAAAGACGCCAATCTGACGACCAAGCGGGATATTTACGCGGCGCTGGGCATACGCGAATACTGGCGGCTTGATGTGACCAACGGCGCGCTCCACGGCGAGCCTTTCGCGGGGGAGCATCTGGCGGACGGGGAGTATCTGCGGTGTGAGATGCGGGCGGATGCCGATGGGCGGATGTGGGGGTATAGCGGGGTGATGGGGTGAACTTGATATGGGATGGGGATAAGGTGCAGTTCAATATGCAAGACCCTGCGACCGGCAAATACTGGAAGGGACTTCGTGAAACGATACGGGAGCGCGAGGCGTTTAGGGCGGAGACAAGGGCGATTGAGGCGGAGACGGCCAAGTATCGGCAAGAACGCAAGGTTGCAGAGGCGCGTATCGCGGCCGCCGAGGCGGAGATAGCCAAGTATCGGCAAGAACGCGAGGACGAAGAGGCGCGCGCAAGGGGGCTTAAGGCTGAGATTGCCCGTCTGCGCGATCAGCGGCGATAGCGCCCTGCCCTAACCGGCGATTTGATGGTATGCTAACAAGCGTAGCGCGAAACGCAATCATCACAGGGAGCGAACTATGACTACTGCCAAGATAGACGTCGGGGCGCATGTCAACGGCGTGGTCGCGCCGGAGCGGGGGTTGGTCGCGCCGGAGCAGGACTATCCGGACTGGAGCTTTATCCCCGACCCCGAGCCGATTGAGGACGCAATGCAGCAGGAATTCGCTAATACCGACATCCGATATTTGGTTCGCGCGCACTTCCGCAACAGGCCCGATGTGCTGGTGTCGGGCGACGGCTATCTCGCTTGGGACCGCGCGGATAAGAACATCAAGCTCATCCCCGACCTCATAGTTGCATTCGATGTCAATGTTGAGGAAATAAGGAGCAGGAACGGCTATCTGATGTGGGAAGTGGGCAAGCCGCCCGATGTGGTGATGGAGGTGGCGTCCAATCACACGAAGGATAATGACCTGACCGATAAGCGCGACCGCTATGCCTCGCTTGGGATAGGCGAATACTGGCGGCTTGACCCGACGGGCGGTGCGCTTTACGGCGAGCCGTTGGTGGGGGAGTATCTGGCAGACGGGGAATACCGGCGGTATGAGATGCGCGCGGAGCCTGACGGGATATTCTGGGGGCATAGCAGGGCGCTGGGCATAAACCTGATGTGGGATGGCGGCGGCGAGCGGTTCATTACGCAAGACCCCGAGACCGGCGAGTACAGGATAGGGATTCTTGAAGCGGAGCGGGAGCGTGACGCCGCGCTTGCTCGCGCCGCTGCCGCTGAGGAGCGCAATAGGGAGCTGGAGGCCGAACTCGCCCGCATCCGCGCACAGACCTAGCCCGCCTCAGCCCGCCCGCAACGGCGGTTCTCGCCGATGCGGGAACTAGAGGAACCTTTGGATGAGCGCCACCGCCGCTATTATCGCGCCTGACGCGCCTATCAGACGCCAAGTCATGCGCGTTTCCATCTGCGCCATTCGGGTTTCCATCTGCGCCACGCGCGTTTCTATCTGCGCCACATCCGCTTTGGTCGCCAGATGCTCATACGCGCCTTCCAATCGCGCCATGCGCTCTGTGATTGGCGGGTCGGTCATAGTTGCCATTTTCTTGCCCTCTAACACCTCTAAAATCTCTGATACCATTAGACTATAGGCGAAGTTGGCGTAGGGCGCAAGGGCGCTCGGATGCGAACCATTGACTTGCCGGCCGCTACAAGAACCGCACAATAAGCGCCACCGCCGCTACTATCGCACCTGACGCGCCTATCAGACGCCAAGTCATGCGCGTTTCTAGCTGCGCCATACGCGATTCCATCTGCGCCATTTGCTGCGTTAGGCGGAGCTCTAGTTCTACCAAGTCCGCCTTTGTCGCCAGACGCTCATACGCGCCTTCCAAGCGCGCCATTGGCTCGGTGATTGGGGCAGTCGTGGTTGACATTTTTTATCCCCCGACGACGGAGGTTCTCTCCGACGCGGGAACTAGAGGAACCTTTGGATGAGCGCCACCGCCGCTATTATCGCGCCTGACGCGCCTATCAGACGCCAAGTCATTCGCGTTTCCATTTGCGCCAAGTCCGCTTTCGTGGCGAGATGCTCATACGCGCCTTCCAGCCGCGCCATTCGCTCTGTGATTGGTGGGTCAGTCATAGTTGCCATTATCTCGCCTCCCTAACACTTCATAACATATTAGACTATATGCGAAATTCACGGGAGGCGCAAGGGCGCAAACCCTTGTGCCGGCCGCTACAAGAACCGCACGATAAGCCCCACTGCCGCTATGATTACGCCAGCGGCGCCTATCATGCGCCAAGTCAGCCGCGATTCCATCCGCGCCATTTGCTGCGTCAGGCGGAGCTCTAGCTGTACCAAGTCCGCCTTTGTCGCCAGACGCTCGTGTGCGCCTTCCAAGCGCGCCATCCGCTCTGTGATTGGGGCAGTCGTGGTTGACATTTTTTATCCCCCGACGACGGCGGTTCTCGCCGATGCGGGAACTAGAGGAACCTTTGGATAAGCGCCACCGCCGCTATTATCGCGCCTGACGCGCCTATCAGACGCCAAGTCATGCGCGTTTCCATCTCTGCCATGCGCGCCTCTAGATGCGCCAAATCCGCCTGGGTAGCTAGATGCTCATACGCGCCTCCCATGCGGGCCTTTCGCTCTGTGATTGGGGCAGGCGTAGTTGCCATTTGCTTATCCTACGAAATCACAAGGATGGGCGCGAAGTTGGCGGGGAACAAGGGCGCTCAGACGCGCCCCACTGACTTGCCCGGCCGCTACAAGAACCGCACGATAAGCGCCACCGCCGTTATGACAATGCCCGACATCCCCATCATAGCGCCTATCAGACGCCAGGTCATGCGCGTTTCCATCTGAGCCAAATCCGCTTTCGTGGCCAGATGCTCATAGGCGCCTTCCAGTCTCGCCATCCGCTCTGTGATTGGATCAGTCATAGTTGCCATTATCTTGCCCCCTAACACCTCTGATGCCATTAGACTATAGGCGAAGTTGGCGGGGCGCGCAAGGGCGCTCGGATGCGGATGGGCGGCGCGGCGCGCGAGCGTTTGCCTAAGGCAATGCCCCCGCGCGCCAAGCCGGCGCAACGGCGGACGATGCGGCGGCGGCCGTTGGGCTTGCGAGGCGAGGCGGCTTTGGGCGCTGGGCAAGCCCAACCCGTCAGCGCGCATGCGCCGCAACCCGCCCCGTCCGCGCGCAGCCGCATGCGATACAGGGCGGCGCGCGATTAGCGGAATGTTATCGTAACCTCGACCTGCGAGCCGATGGGCAACGGGTTGGGAAAGACGTTGCTGTACACGAATGCCTGAATCTCAAATCGATCCTCAGCGCAACCGGCATCGTTGAAATCGGTCGACGATGGGCTGGAATCTTCCCAGTCAGAGCTGCCTGGGCGGTCCAGTGTCAGTTTGACTAAGTCGGACGGCGGCAGGCACCTATCCAACTCAAGGAACAGAGTTCTTAGATCCGTGTTGTACACGAGGTATCGGATGGTGAATTCTGTTCCACCATACTGGAAATCGTCGTCGGTTATGCTGCCGTATCGCTGTACAGTTCCGCCGCTTTCTTCGTAGTCGGCGTAGCCGGTCAGGAAGCCGGAGCCGTGCTGGGAAGTTATCGTTGCCGACCAAGTAACTACGGGCGGCTCCGTGGCGGTGGCCGTCGGCGTAATCGTGGGCGTAGCCGTCTGCGTGGGCGTAGCCGTGATTGTGGGCGTCCGCGTTATCGTAGGCGTGGGCGTGATTGTAGGCGTGAGCGTTTGCGTTGCCGTTGCCGTCAGAGTGGGCGTGGGCGTAATTGTGGGCGTGAGCGTTTGCGTCGACGTGATAGTGGGCGTGAGCGTCTGCGTCGCCGTCGGAGTAGGCGTCGGGGTAAGCGTCTGCGTTGCCGTCGGGGTGAACGTTTGCGTAGCCGTAGCCGTGTAGGTTTGCGTGGGCGTGGGCGTGAATGTCTGCGTAGGCGTCGGAGTGAACGTCTGCGTGGGGGTTGGCGTGAATGTCTGCGTTGCGGTAGGCGTGGGGGTTCCCGTAGCCGTCTGCGTGGGCGTGTGAGTTATGGGGGTGGGCGTGTGCGTAATCGGCGTGTTGGTCGCCGTGAGCGTGGCGGTGGGCGTGAGCGTCTGCGTCGCCGTAGCCGTGTATGTAGGCGTGGGCGTATAGGTAGGCGTAGGCGTGTAGGTCGCCGTCGGCGAGTATGTGGGCGTAGGCGTTATCGTGGCCGTGTGCGTAATCGTGGCCGTTATCGTGGGGGTAGGCGTGGGCGTTGCCGTGGCGCCGGGGCGCGGCGGCTGAGTAACCTGCGTGGGCGTCGGGGTAGGCGTTCCCGTCGTCGTGGGCGTGGCGACCGGGCGCGGCCGGGTGACCTGCGTAGGCGTGGGCGCGGGGCGAGTCGGGCCGGTTACGCGCGTAGGCGTGCGCGTGGGAATGGACACGCTGGTTCGCGTAGGCGTGGGCGTGATGGATGGCGTCGGCGTGATGGACGGCGTTTGGGTTATCGTGGGGGTGGGCGCCGGCGTGAATGTGGGCGCCGGCACGGCGGTGGATGTGAAGGTCGGCACGGGCGTGCGCGTGGGATCGTTGTCGTCATCGTTGTTGTTGTTATTGTTGTTGCCGCCGCTCCCGCCTCCGCCGCTTTGCCGGCGCGGGGGTTCGGTGGGCTGGGGCTGCGCGGTGGGGCGCGGCTGCTGGGTTGGCTGAGCTACGGGCGAGCTTGCGGGTTCGGGCGTGACCGTGCGCTGGGCGTCGTCGGGGGACGCCGGGGTTGCGGCGGGCGTTGCGCCGGCGGGCGCGGTAGCCGCCGGAGCGGGCGTTGCGCCTGGCGATGCGGGCGTCGCGTCGGGGGGCGCGGACGCCGGCGCGGATGTTGCGTTGGGGGGCAGCGGCGTTTGGGACGCCAGGCGGGCGCGAACCGCCGGGGGAGGCGTCGCCGAGCCGTTCCATACCAGCACGGGCGGCGGGATGGTCGCGGTGGCGGGCAATGGCGTGAGCGTGGGAACCACGGTGAGCGTGGGTATGGGCGTCAGCGTGGGGATAGCCGTGATGGTCAGGACGGGCGTGAGGGTAGGCAGCGGCGTGAACGCGATTATCTGCGCGGTCGCCGCGGGCGTTGCCTGATTGTTGTCATCGTCGTCGTCATCATCGTCATTATTGCGCCGCCTATCGCGCTCATCATCCGACGAGCCGCCGGATTGCGAGGGCGCGGTAGTTGCCGCAACGGTTGCGGGCGGGGGACGCGGCGTTTGGAATATGAGCTGCGGGGGCGCGGTGGTAGCCACTGCCTCGGTCGTGGGAACGATGGGCAAAGGCGTGTCGGTGGGCAGCGGCGGCGGCGTATTGGTTGCGGCCGGCGCTGGCGTGTCAGTGGATTCGGGCGCGGGGGGTTCGGTTGATTCGGGCGCGGGGGTTTCGGCGACTTCGGGCGTGGATGACGCCTCGGCGGTTGCCTCAGGGGTTGCGCTGTCGGGGTTGACGAACTGGACGACGGGCGCGGGATCGCGCGGCGGCGGGGGCAGCACGGCGAACCCGCCCACGGCGGTGGCGGTGCTGACGACCGCGCCGCTGACGACCAGCAATGTGGTCGTTATTGAACTGCTTTCACCGAAGGGAACCATCTGACTCTATCCGCGTTGCGCTTTGGCTAATTCGCGCTACGACTAGATGCGCCTATGCGCGCTCCTTGATATGCGGGGGATGCGCGGGCGGCGCTTTGCTTGCGCCTAGACGCGCCGCGCTCGCTTGCGTTCTTGTGTTTTTGCGGGATTTCGGGCTATCCGCCCAGCAAGCCCATCAGCACGATTATCGCCGCCATAGGCGGGTAGAACATCGCCAGCGACGACACAATCATTGATTGCACAAGCCCGTTGCGCTTGTCTTTCTTCTGCTCGGACACATCCATAGAGTAGTCTATGTCGTCTTCGTCCACCTTGCGGACGGATTCGTGGAGCGCGCGGTACAGGCGCTCTTGCGACTGGAAGTGCGCGTCCAGCAACCAAAAGCCCAGCACGGGCAGGCATATCACGAATATGGGCACCGACTCCACCGAGTCGGAGTTGCTGACGAACAGCCCCAGCAGGGTAGCCGCCAGGATGATAGTCCAGCCTTTGAGCAGGATGGAGTTGTTTTCCAGCCGGTCGATGCTGCGCTGGATGAATTCCAGGTGTTTGGGCTTGTTTTCTACGATAACGAACTGGTCGGGGCGATTGCGCCCTCTGCCGCCGCCGCCTCCGCCGCTCGCGCCCGTCGCGCCGCCTGTTGGGGGCGGCGTCTGCGGCTGCGGCTGTGGCGCGCGCCGCTGCTGCGTCTGCTGTTGCCGTTCTCGCTCTAGTGTGGTAACCATTGCATTGCCTCGCGCTTGGGGGTTTCGGATGCGGGCATTTCCCGTTTTGAACGCCGGTGAAAATGCCGAGATAGTCGTCAACCCCGATTGTAAATTCCGTGTATGATTTATACCTTAAATCCGCGCGTTAGACAAGGTTTGATAGGTTGGATTTCGAGGGTTTGCGGGCGGGTTGATGATATACTTGTTCCGCGGCGGCGTCCTCTTGTTATCCGATGATGGTCGCCGCATTAGCCGCCGCGCGTTTCATACTAATTTTATACTAATATGTTATACAACAATTTAGCGTAACAAGCAAGCCTATTTATTGCAGTTTCGCTAACATATTTGCCCGCAACGCAAATACTTTCGTAACATAGGGCGGCTAAATCTAGGGCGAACAGCCCGCCGCCGGGCGCAAGATGCGAATTCGCGCCCGTTTTTGGGCGATAGCGGCGAATTTCAGTGAGATTTTCGTAAGATGTTTTCGCAAGCCAATGCAGGATAATCAATATAGGAAAGATAGTATGGCGCAAGATACGGCGCAAGGCATAGCGCAAGGCATAAAGCCGGACAAGACGCCGGGCGCGGCGCAAGGCTTGCTTAGCGGCGCGAAAGTCGTGGAGGTGGGCGAGGGCGTCGCCGTGGCGTATTGCGGCAAGACGCTGGCGCAACTGGGGGCGGATGTGGTCAAGGCGGAGCCGCCGGAGGGGGATGCGACGCGCAAGGCGGGGCCGTTCCCCGGCGATGCGGCGCATCCTGAGAAGAGCGGCTTGTTCCTTGCGCTCAACGCGAACAAGCGCGGGGTGGCGATCGACCTGGGCGCGGCTGAGGGCGCGGCGGCGTTCCGGCGGCTGGCGGCGCGGGCGGACATCGTGCTGGAGGATGCGCCGAGCGCGCGGCTGGAGGCGCTTGGGCTTGGATATGAGGCGCTTTCGCAATCTAACGCGGCGCTTGTGATGGCGTCCATATCGCCGTTTGGCAAGATTGGGCCTTTCGCGGGCTACAAGGCAACCGACCTGACGCTGTTTCATATGAGCGGGCAGGCTCATAGCTTGCTGGGGCCTGTGGAATCGCCGGATGACGCGCCGCCGATACGCGCGGGCGGCGAGCAGACGGGGCTTGTGGCGGGAATGGCGGCGGCGACGGCGGCGCTAATGGCGCTGTTTCGCGCGCGAATGACGGGCGCGGGGGCGCATATAGATGTATCCGCGCACGCGGCTATGGCGACGCAGCTCATAAGCGCGCTGGCGGGCAGCGCATTCGGCAAGCCGGCGCCCTCGCGCGACATATCGCAGGCGCGCGAGGCGGCTACGGGCGGCGTGGTGGCGGCTGTGGGCGGCGTCTTGCCCTGCAAAGACGGCTACGTCGCCATATCGCCGCGCGAGGACGCGCAGTGGGAGCGCTGGGTTGAGCTTATGGGCAATCCCGAATGGGCATCCGAAGAGCGCTTTGCCACGCGCGAGGGCAGGGAGCGCAACTTCCCCGAACTCTGGGAACTCGTTGGGCAGTGGACGCAAGAGCGCTCCAAGCATCAGATAGCGCGGATGGGGCAGCAAAGGCGCATCCCTTGCTTTCCCGTGAACACGGTCAGCGATCTGTTCAAAGACGAGCATTTGCGGGAGCGCGAATTTTTCGTTGATATAACGCATCCGATAGCGGGGACACTGCGCTATCCGGGCGCGGCATATCGGCTGTCCAACGCGCGGCTGCCGCTGGCGGAGCGGCCGGCGCCGCTGCTTGGAGAACACAACGATTTGCTTGGGGAGGATGTGTGATGATGCCGCAAGCCGATAACTATGCCACCAAGCCTGATGCCAACGCGGGCGCTAATACCGCTGATAATCCGGCCGCAAACCCACTAGGCGGCGCAAGCAATCTGCCCCTCAGCGGCGTCCGCGTTCTCGACCTGAGCTGGATAATCGCAGGCCCTACGGCAACGCGCTTTCTGGCGATGATGGGCGCTGAGGTAATCAAGGTTGGCAGCGCGCGGCGGCCGGATCCGTCCACGCGGGGCGCGCCGTTTCAGGCGTACAACCAGTCCAAATTGTACGCCGCGCTGAACATATCCACGCAAGAGGGGCTTGAGATTGCGCTGCGATTGGCGGCGCTGTGCGATGTGGTGGTGGAAAACTTCGCGGCGGGCGTGATAGAGCGGCTTGGGCTGGGCTATGACGAATTGCGGCGGCGCAACCCCGCTGTGATAATGGTTTCGTCATCCGGCACGGGGCATAGCGGGCCGGACAAGGATTATGTGGCGTATGGCAGTTTGCTGCAGTACTATACGGGCTGGAACTCGGTATCGGGCAATGCGGGCGGCGAGCCGATAAAGGGCGGCTTGTGGGCGGATCCGTGGGTTGGGATGGAGTTGGCGATGATAGCGGCGGCGGCGCTCAATCACCGCGCGGCGAGCGGGCAGGGGCAGTACATTGACTTCTCTATGGCGGAGGCGCTCACGGCGGGCATCCCGGCGGCGCTGCTTGACTATCAGATGAACGGCCGCGAGCGCGAGCCGCAAGGCAACGCGGATGATCAGTACGCGCCGCACAATGTCTATCACTGCCGCGGCGCGGATAGGTGGGTAGCGGTTGCGGTAACGAATTCGCAAGAATGGCTGGCGCTGTGCGGCGTTATCGGCAGGCGTGATTTGGCGGCGGACGCGCGGCTGGCGGACGCAAGCGGGCGCAAGGCGGCTGAGGGGCGCATAGACGCCGCCATATCGGACTGGGCGGCGTTGCATGACGATTATGAGGCGGCGCGGCGGCTGCAGGATGCGGGGGTTCCGGCTGCGCCCTATCTGGAGCCGGAGCGCGTGTTCCGCGACCCGCAGCTGAGGGAAAGCGGGTTTTTCGCAAGGCGGCGCGCGTCTGACGGGCAAGAGCGCGACCTGCCCGGCGTGGGCTGGCGGTTCGTGGACGCGCCCGAACCGCATATCACGGCGGCGCCGGCGCTCGGCGATCATAACGACTATGTGTATCGCCAACTGCTTGGGCTGCCCGATAGCGAAATCGCGCGGCTTGTCAAAGAGCGCGTTATCTACTGATAGGGCGGCGCTAACTGATGGCGGGAATATATCAGCAACATCGGCATCAACATCGCAATATCAGCATCCTTATAGCAACAGCAACGGCGGGGAGACGAATATGGCAGTTCAATACGAAAAGCGGGGCGCTATCGCGTATGTAACGATAGACAATCCGCAGAAAGCGAACATTCTTGACCGCCAAACATCGGCGGAGATAGCGGAGGTTTGGAAGGATGTGTGGGAGGATTGGGATGTTCGGGCGGCGATTCTGACGGGCAAGGGGGATAGGCATTTCTGCGCGGGGCATAACCTTGCAACGCGGCCGGACATCACGGCGGAGGAGCGGGAGCGGGTTCGCGCCGAGAGCGTGTTTTGGCCGCCGGCGGGCAGCGTGAACGGCGCGAAAATCGGCGCCGACGGGCGCTTGGGCGACCACTATCCGCAGATATGGAAACCCGTCATCGGCGCGATAAACGGCTGGGCGGCGGGCGCGGGCTTTTATCTGATGCTCACATCCACCGACATCCGCATAGCCAGCGCCGAAAACGCGCGGTTCAAGTTCGCGCTGCTCAGCCAAGGCTGGGTTGGCGGCGGGCCGGGCGCCACCTATCTTATGAAACAGGTAGCCCACGCGGACGCTATGCGTATCCTGCTAACCGACGAGCCGTTTGACGCCAAAGAGGCGCTGCGAATGAACCTGATAAACGAGGTCGTGCCGCACGACGCCTTGATGGAGCGGGCGGACGAGTTGGCGCAAAAGATAGCCGCGCTGCCGCCGCTCGCCGTGCGTATGATGAAAGAGTTCGTGATACGATTCCGCGAAGTTCCGGTAACGGAGGCGTGGCGCGTGCAGACGCTAATGAACGCGCTGTTGACGCAGCTCAGCGCGGACGGCGACGAGGGCAGGCAGGCGTTCTTGGAAAAGCGGCCGCCGCAATTCAACGGCGGCATACGGCAGAAAGGCGCGCCGTATCCCGAACTGGATGATGAGCAGCGGGCGCGCCTGGACGATGTGCGCCGCGAGCTGCTGGGCTAGGCGTCCAAGCGTTGGCGAGCGATAAGCCAAGCGCGATGCAATCGCAAGGCGGGCGCGAGTTGATATGCGACGTCTGCGGCAAGGCTACGCGCGCGGGCGCGAACTTCTGCGGGCATTGCGGCAGGGCGCTGCCGCGCGAGTTTGCGTGCGGGCGCTGTGGCAGGGGGAATAGCGCGGCGAACCGATTTTGCGGGTATTGCGGGCATAGCCTCGTTGTCCCTGATATGTCTGAGGGTGTGGATGCGACCGCCGTCCCTGCTATCTCTGAGAGCGAGGATGCGGCCGTCGTCTCTGCTATCTCTGAGGATGATAACGCGCTCGCCGTCACTGAGGATGCTCCCTTGCCCGCCGCACCGCCGCGCGAATTCGCTTGCGCCCAATGCGGCAGAGCGAATAGCGCCGCGAACCGATTTTGCGGGTATTGCGGGCATAGTCTCGTCGCGCCTGATATATCTGATGGCTATGATGCGCCCGCCATCACTGAGTACGCGCCCGCCATCCATCATCCGCCACGCCCCCGCATGCCCTCTCGCCCTCGCATACCCACGCTCCCCATAGCCGCCATCGCCCACGCGCTCGCCCCGGCGTCCGCGTTCATAATGGCGGGCGGCGCGCTGCTGATATTGGCGGCGCATATCGCCTTGATGCGCTATGACGGCGGGGACGCGCCGGCGCTGATGACGCTTGCGCTTGCGCTTGGGATAGGCTTGTTCGGGCTTGGCGTTTTCGCAAGTCCGGCTTTGCAGCGACTGCCGGATCCGCTGGCGGGCGTCGCGCTGCCGCTGGCGCGCGTGAACTTGCGCTCGCCGGGCAGGCTTGCGGCGCTGGCGATTGGCGTTGTGGCGCTGGCGGCGCTGGCGGCGCGGATGCTGTCGGGGCAGACGGCGGCGATTAACTTGGCGCTGTGGTATGCGGCGCTGGGCGCGTTCTTTGCGCTGTTCGTGTCAGCGCCGAGTTTGCCGGGCGTATCGCGCGTTTGGCGTGTTTCGCGCGGCCGAATGTTGGACGCCGCCATCGTCTTGGGAATTGCGGCGGCGTTCATCGCCTTGAACGCGCGCGACCTGGACGCATGGTATTACTCGGCGATTGGGGATGAGTACGCCTTTTACTCTTTCGCAACCGACATCCTGCAAAACGGCATCCTGCGCCCGTTTAGCCAAGAGGGCGTGTATAATCATCACCCGTATATGAGTTCGCTGCATCAAGCCGCGTTTATGTGGCTGTTTGAGGGCAGCAACTACTGGTGGCGGTTTTCGTCAGTGTTCATAGCGGCGCTTGCGATACCGGCTATCTACATTGCGGGATACGCCTTGTACGGCAGGCGGGCGGCGATAATCGCGGCGGCGCTGTTCGCGTGCAGCCACTACATCTTCGCCATAACGCACAGCGGCTACAACCACGCGGGCGCGATGACGATAGCGGCGTGGGCTGTGGCGCTGTTCGCGCTGGCGTTGCGGCGCGGCAGTCCGGCGCTGCTGTACGCGGCGGGCTTGGCGGCGGGCTACGGGATGTACACGCACTACGCGGGCAGATTGGCGGCGCCGGCGCTGCTGCTGTTCGCGCTGACGCTGCTTGCGCCGCGCGATCTGCGGCGGCTGTGGCCGGCGGCGCTTGGAGTGGCCGCCGCGGCGCTGCCCACGCTGCTGTTGGAGCGCGAGGGCGTCTTCACGCGGATGCTGGGGCAGGTGGCGGGCGGCTACGACGCCAACATCACGGGCGCGTTTGGCGAGCGCGTGATGAGCAACATCGTCAACAACGGCGCGGCGTTCAGCCACAATCCGGTTACGCATACCTATGTATCGGGGGCGCTGCTGGATCCGATAAGCGCGTACATCGCGGCGCTTGGCGTTGGGTTCGCGCTTGGGCGGATGGGGCATCCCGCCGCTCGGCTGGTGCTGATATGGTTCGCGGTAGCGTTTGTGGCGCTGGGCGCGCTCAACCCGCACTCCGCCGTAGCGGTCACGCGGATGTACGCCGCGCTGCCGCCGCTGCTGCTTATGGGCGGCGCTGTCGCGGCATGCCTGCTCGACCGGCTGCCCGCGTGGATACTGCCCAAGCCAACCCTGCCCGCGCAAGCCTTGTCAGCGCGAAACATAGGCATATCGGCGCTGATTGCGGTCGCAACGCTTGCGGTTCTCGCCTTGAACGCGCGGCAATTCTGGCTTGAAACGCCAAGCGCGTATCACCACACGCAAGAGGCGCTGGCGATGGGCGCGCTGCAATCGGACGCCTGCGGCGGTGATCCGGCAGGCGCGCTCATCGTCGCCGAAAACACCGAAAGCCTGCTGAGATGGGCTGCGCGCGGGCGATACTTCGGCGATGCGCTGCCGCATATGATAGAGCATCGCCGGTTGCGAGAGGGCGCGGACGTTCCGCTGGACGGGATTGTGTGCGCGATATTCCTGCAGCCGGACGCTGATGAGGCGCGGCGGGTGATGGCGGCGCTGCGCGCGCGGTATCCGGCGGGGGAGGTTGGCGGGTTTAGGGGGGTGTCGGGCAAGTCGGAGGTGGAGGTGTTCACGCCGGCGGGGCGGTGAGGGGGTGGGGCGGGCTGAGGGCTTGGGGTGGTCGGGTTGCTTGCGCCGTCGGGCGGAGTTGCCAGAGAGGGGCGTCTTGTTTGCATCCTGCGCCGCAAGTCGCTACCTTGTGATATGCGGTAATTTAGGGGTTGAAGTTCAGGTTGGCGTTGGCGAAAAATTCAATAAAACCGCAAGTCGGGAATACCGGATGTTTCTTGCCCTTGACAGGGTATAGTATAATAGAAATAAGGAGTTTTAAGAATGGATAATGAGACAAGGACAACCACTGAGCGGGAAGACCCGCCGACCGGGTCTGCCGACGCGGTGAGCTATGCGAGGGCTTTGGGACGGATTGAGGGGCAAATGAGCATTTTGATCCGGAACGTCGAGGAACATGGACGAGAGTCGCGGGAATACTATCGTGCGCTTGGCGCTAAGATAGACAGAATGGGCGCCAAGATAGATAGCGTGAACGCCAAGCTAGACAGGCTTTTCTATTGGATGCTCGGGCTTTGCGCCGCGATTATCGTAACGATAATCGGGTCTGCGATTTGGCTTGGCAATTAGGCTTGGGGGATAGCCTGCGGGATTTAGGCAAAGCGGCGGCATTAGGGCATAACAGGAACAAGGAGTTTTGGGCATGGCTACTGAGACAAGGACAACCACTGAGCGAGAAGACGCGCCGACCGGGGTTGACGATGCGGTGAGAGATGCGAGGGCTTTGGGATACCTTGAGGGGCAAATGAGCATTTTGCTCCGGAACGTTGAGGATCACAGGCTGCAGACGAGGGAAGACTATCGCGCGCTTGACGCTAAGATAGATACCGTGGACGCTAAGATAGATACCGTGGACGCTAAGATAGACAGCAAGATAGACGGCGTGAACGCGAGGATAGACGGCGTGAACGCGAGGATAGACAGGCTTTTCTATTGGATGCTGGGGTTTTGCGTCGCGATTATCATAACGATTGTCGGGTCTGCGATTGGCTTGGCAATTAGGCTTGGCTGATAATCTGCGGGATTACGCAAAGCGGCGGATGGGAAAATCCCATCCGCCGCTTTGGTCTTTTGGGAATACCCTATGAAAACTAAATGCCAACGATCGCTATGCTATACTCTAGCCCTAGGCATACTCAGGCGATAAGCCAAATCGGAGGGCTAACTATGTTTGAACGGCTGGCGGTAGTGGGGACGGGGGCGATTGGGAGCGTGATAGGCGGGTATCTGGCGCGCGGGGGGCGGGATGTTACGCTGATTGACACTTGGGCGGCGCATGTGGACGCTATGAACGAGAGCGGGCTGCATATCACGGCGGAGAACGGCGAGTTCACAACGCGCGTGAACGCGATGCACTTGGGGGATGTCAATGCGGTGCAAGAGCCGTTTGACGCGATATTCCTGGCGGTGAAGTCGTATGATACGGTGTGGGCGACGCATTTCGCGCTGCGGCATCTCAAGCCCACGGGCGTGATTATATCGGCGCAGAACGGCATCAACGACGAGACGATTGCGGCGATAGCGGGCTTTTCGCGCGAGATAGCCTGCGTAATCACGCTGGGCGCGGGCTTGTACGAACCCGCGCGCGCCATTCACACCGGCGATCCCAACAAGCTCTCGTTCACGCTGGGCGAGCTGAACGGCTTGCCCACCGAGCGCGCGCATGCGCTCGCCGAAGTGATGAACGACATCGGCCCCACTAAGGTCAGCCGCAACATCTGGGGCGAGCGCTGGGCAAAGCTCGCCGTCAACAGCATGGCGAACCCAATCGCCGCGTCCACCGGCCTCGGCTCCGCCGCCGTGAGAAGTACCCCCGGCGTCAACGACGTTTCCATCAACATAGCCGCCGAGGTGGTCAGGGTGGCGCAGGCGCTGGGCATACAGGTCGAGCCGATAAGCGGCGTCCCCGCCGACGACTATCTGCCCACCGACAGCGCCGAGGCTATGGAAGACGTCAAGGCGCGATTGGCGGAGGGCGCGTCAAGCCTGGGCGCGGGCAGGCCGTCTATGCTGCAGGATGTGATGAAGTCCCGCCGAACCGAGATAGAGTTCCTGAACGGCTATGTGGCGGCGCGCGGCGATGTGGTGGGCGTGGACACGCCGTTCTGCGACGGCATCGTGGACATCGTAAAGCGCGTTGAGCGCGGCGAGCTGTCCACCGACCCCGCCAACCTGCGCCCGCTGCAAGATATGGTATAGGATATAGGGAATATAGGCGGCGGGCGTCTTGCGTCTAGGCGTCTCGCTCGCGCCGCGCGAACCCGGCTTGCGCCCGCGCCGCCCGCCGACATCCGCCAATCGCACATCGCTCTAACGCATCCAACGCCCGCATCATAAGCCCATATGACAGACAAGCCCGCTCCGCCGCCAGCGCCTAGCCCGCCTCAGCAGCCCGCCGCCAGCGGCAAGCAAGAGGTCGCCGTGCTGCTTGTGACGCGCGGGATGGTCTTGGCGCTGGGGATGCTGACGCAGAGCGTCCTGGCGTACATCCTGATGCCCGAAGGCAGGGGCGCATACGCCATTTGCGTGCTGTTCGGCGATCTGTCCGGCGTCATCATATCGCTAGGCACGGCGCGCGGATCGCAGTATTTCGTGATGTCCAAGCTCGTCAGCGTTTCGCAGGGCGTATCGGTCGCATTCGCATTCAGCCTGGTGGGCAGCGCGATAGCCATTCTTGTTGGGCTGCCGCTGATACACAGCGGGCTGGCGTTCTTTGACAACGCGGACACGAACTCGTTCTACCTAGCGCTGGCGCTGATACCAACATCGCTGCTCACATCGGTAGTCGTGATGCAGCTGGAGGGGCTGCGCCGATTCAACCGGCTGGCGCTGTTCTTCTTTCTGCGATCCGTGGTTGGAACGATTGGCATCTTGGCGCTGGTATGGGCGCTTGATTTCGGCGTCAACGGCGCGGTGATTGCGCTGGCGCTGGGGCAGATTGCGATGGTGGCGTGCTGCGTAGCGGATCTCCGGCGCAACTGCGGGCTGGCGTTTGAGCCGCCCACGCGCGAGGGGATGCGCGGCGTGCTGCGCTACGGCTTGAAAGAGTACGGCGCGCGCATCGGGCAGGTGATAGACCCCCGTATGGGAACCTTGCTGCTTGGGTTCGTGGCGACGCCCGCCCAAATCGGGCTGTTCGCCACAAGCGGCACGCTAATATCGCGCGCGCATCTCATATCCGCCGCCGTAGCCGCCTACCTGCTGCCGCGCGTAGCGGACGACGCCGAGGGCAGGCCTGAGCTAGCCGCGTTCTGCGCGCGAGCGACCTGGTGGATAATCGCCGCGCTGCTGCTGATATGGGTCGCCATCAGTACGCCGGTTGTGCCGCTGCTGCTGTCGGAGGCTTTCGCGCCCGTAACGCGCCTGACTTGGATAATGTCCATCGGCGTCTTGGCGTACACCGGCACTGAGATATTCGTAGCGTACTTTCGCGGGATGAACCGGCCGCAGGTATTCTCATACGCGATGTGGTTCGGGCTTGCGGTGAATGTGGCGCTCTTCTTCCTGCTCTACCCGCGCTGGGGGCTGTACGGCGCCACCTGGGCGCTGACCGCCAGCCACATATGCCGCAGCCTTGTGCTGTGGATAGCGTTCCTGCGCTCCACGCGCCTGCCGCCATCCGCCACGCTGCTGCTGCGCCACGCGGACGCGGCGTATCTGTGGGAGTCGGCGGTGGGCTTGGCGCGGCGAGGGGCGAGGGGGCGGTGATATTGGCGGGCTGAGCTTGAGCAGCCGCCCAAAACCCCAATACCCGCCCCAAAACGCCTGTTGCGGCGGCGCGTGATTGGGGATAGAATGGGCGTGATTATCGCGGGACGACGGGCAATCCCGCGATAATCCCCCACCAACCCTCTGCTAACCCCTAAATGGGATGCGTAGCCGATGCGCCCGCCGCCGAGATTGCGCCAAGATAGCGCTAATAGTACGCGCTGAAACTGATCCGAAATCGCGCCAAGATTATGCGCCTTTATTTCGCCAAGAGTATCGCTGAAATCGCGCCAAGTTCGCGCATAAGATTGTGAGGGATATGCCATGCCGCGCAAAGCGGAATATCTGACGCCGGAGGGGCTGAAACGCCTTCAGGATGAGATGCGCGATTTGCGGGATACGCGGCGGCCGGAGGCCGCCGAGCGCATCAATACCGCAAGCCAATCGGGCGGCACATTTGACAACGCCGAGTACGATGTGGCGAAGAGCACCCAAGCGTTTGTGGAGGGGCGCATCCGCGAGTTGGAAAGCATTCTTGCCAACGCTATCGTAACTGAGACCGCCGCCAACGCCGACGCGGTGGGCATCGGCTCGCGGGTTACGGTCAAGGAGCGGGGCGGCAAGACGCAGCGCTATGTGGTGGTGGGCGGCGCTGAGGCGTCGCCGCTGCAGGGCAAGATTTCCAACGAATCGCCGGTGGGCAAAGCGCTCTTGGGCAGGGCGGTCGGCGACGAGGTGGAAGTCGCCACGCCCGCGCGCGTCGTCCGCCTGCGTATCACGCGCATTGAGTAGCGGGCATAAGGCATTGCGCCGCAGGGCGGGATTGGCGGGCAAGCCACCAGGTAAGATAGCCGCGCCGAATAGCGCCGTTGCGCGCCGATTTCTGGTAGTATTGATGTACGCCTAGTTCGCGGCGATTGCGGGCGGCGCGCGATTTTCGTGATTTTCGCAGGGAGTAGAAATCGTTGGAATCAGAGATACCCCAGGATACGCCCCAAGCCACGTCTCAAGATATGCCCCAAGATACGCCTCATGCCGAGAACGAACTCTTTCAGGCGCGGCTTGACAAGCTTGCGCGGATAAGAGAGCGCGGCGTGGATCCCTATCCGCGCAATTACCCGCGCACTCATACCACGCAACAGGCGCTAGACTTGTTCGCGGACGCGGAGGCGCAGGCGGCTGAGGGCGAAGAGGCGTCCACCGGCGAAGTCTGCGTCGCCGGCAGAATGGTCGGCTTTCGCGGGATGGGCAGAGCGTCGTTTGCCGACCTGCTGGACGGCGATGGGCGGCTGCAGGTTATGTTTCGCCGCAATGTCTTGGGCGATCTCTACGGGATGCTGGGCGACCTGGACATCGGCGATTGGGTTGGCGCGCGCGGCAGCCTGTTTCGCACGCGAATGGGCGAGGTTACGCTGCAGGCGAGCGAGTTCACGCTGCTGTGCAAATCGCTGCGCCCGCTGCCCGAAAAGTGGCACGGGTTGCAGGATGTGGAACTGCGCTTTCGGCAGCGCTACCTGGATCTCATAGCGAATCCCGACGCGCGGCGCGTGGCGGTTATGCGTAGCCGCATCGTCAGCGCGATTCGGCGGCATATGGAACGGCGCGGCTACCTGGAAGTGGAAACGCCCATCCTCGTGCCGATAGCGGCGGGCGGCATGGCGCACCCGTTCACCACGCACCACAACATGCTCTCGCGCGACCTCTACCTGCGTATCGCCACCGAACTGCATCTCAAGCGGCTCATCGTGGGCGGGCTGGAGCGCGTGTACGAAATCGGCAAGATATTTCGCAACGAGGGGCTGGATCTGACGCACAACCCTGAGTTCACCTCAATGGAAAGCTACGAGGCATTCGCCGACTACCGCGACATAATGGCGCTGGTGGAAGAGCTGGTTCACGCCGCAGCGCTGGATGTGCTGGGAACGCCGGTCGTAGAGTACGACGGCAAGCGCATAGACTTCACGCCCCCTTGGCCTCGCCTCAGCCTGCTTGACCGGATACGCGAGCGCAGCGGCATAGACTTCCTGCAACACGCCGGCATAGACTCTATGAAAGCGGCGATGGCGGACATAGGCATAGACGTGCGCCAACAAATGAGTTGGCCCGGCTTGATGGACAAGCTCATATCCTCGCGCGTGGAAGACGACCTGGTTCAGCCCTGTTTCCTCGTGGACTACCCCGTAGAGATGTCCCCGCTCGCCAAGAAAAAGCCCGACAACCCGCGCCTTGTCGAGCGTTTCGAGGGTTTCGCGGCGGGAATGGAAATCTGCAACGCCTTCACCGAGCTCAACGACCCGATAGACCAGCGAGCCAGGTTTGAGGAGCAAGAGGCGCTGCGTACCCAATTCGCTGGCGAAGAGACCGACAGGCTAGACGAAGACTTCCTAGTGGCGATAGAACACGGCTTGCCCCCCACCGGCGGGCTAGGCTTGGGCATAGACCGCCTAGCGATGCTCTTCTCCGGCCACAAGACGATACGCGAGGTAGTGCTATTCCCGCAGATGCGGTAGGCGGCGGCGGGCGTATATGCGCGTATATGCGCGATATGGATGGCGCGGGGGCGCCGGCGGATGCGACGAGGGCGCGTCTCGCCCCTAGATATACCCTTGAATTGAACACGGCGGGCATAGCCAATACAACGAATATCATATAAGAGGCAGCGAATAGCAATGTTGGAACTGGGATTTCAGATAATATCCTGTCCTGTCGGCGGCGAGCCCACCGCGATAACGCTGCCCTACGACGAGGCGGCGTTTGTGGTATCCGAGCTGCCCTACCTGGAAGTCAACCCCGACGCCTACGGCCATGAAGTGGACAAGCGCATCACCTGCCCTGAGGGGCATATTTTCTATGTGTACGCATTTTGACAACCCTGAGCTACCACGCCTAACGCGCGCCGTTGCCGCTCGGCGGTCTAGGTAGCGGCGCAATGGACAGCGTCATCACTGGCATCGGCCTTGTGGAAAGCATCGTCACTATGGTGACGATGTGGGTAGCCGCTATCATAAGCAACATTGGCATTATACAAAGCGTCGTCAACATAGCGGCGGTGGCGGTGGTCGGCATTGCCGCGTGGCGCAATGGTATCATATTCAGGCATCGCTCACCCCACATCAACATCACCCACGACATTACGCACAGGAAAATCAGCAATGGCTACACCCACATAGCCGTAACCGTCACCCTGCACAACAGCTCGCGTGTCAAAGTGGATTTCTACGACGGGCTGTTCGTGGCGCAAAAACTCGCTCCGCTGGAGGATGACGATGTAGAGGTTTTGTACAACGAGTCTTCCGAGGAAATCAGCGTACTCGGAAGATTGATAGATTTCCCATGGGAAATTTTGGAAGGTTTCCGAGGCTCATGGGATAAAGATGACCACATTATTGTAGAGCCAGGGGAGACAATGGCTCTGACAGTTGAATTTGTGGTTGATAATGACATTGAGGCAATTCTCATAACCACATATCTGTATAATGAAAGAGTTGTTGGCAGGCTAAGCGCGACCTCCGACTGGTATAATCCGCCGAAACGAAACAAGCGCTTTTTGCGTTGGCAAGAAGTGGAAGGCCCCAGCGTATGGATAAGAACATCCGCGTATGATATAACATAGACAACAATGACAACGAATAGTGAAGAAAGGCTTATGTCTTATGGCGGACAGGTTTGACCCAAAGCAATTTAAGGTAGTCAAGGGGCTAGGAGTCAGAATGAGAGACCTCCCTGCGTCTGACAAGTCTGACCCAAGACAGTTTAAGGTCGTCAAAGGGCTAGGGGTCAGAATGAGAGACCTCCCCGCTAAGCGCGCTAAGGGCCTGCAAAGGCCGACGAATTCCACGCGGACGAACAACTCCGACCGCAAAGCGCAAGATGAGGCGCAAACCTGAGCCGAACAGGATTAACGCGGCGCGGGCTTGTCCGGCGACAAACATCTTCGCCCCACCCTAAGCCCGCCACAGCATCAACAAACGCGGCGTCGACCTTGCGAAAGGAATAATGAAGAAAGGCTTATGCCATATGGCGGACAAGGCTGACCAAAGACAGATTAAGGTACTCAAAGGGCTAGGAACCAGAATGAAATACTTCCCGCCTAAACGCTTTGAAGGGTTGCAAAGGTGGGCAAACCCCGCGCCAACAAATAACCCCGCCCACAAACCGCAACAAGACACGCCACCCAACATCAACCAAGACTAACGCCGCCCCCTCACCACCCCCGCCGCCACTACCCCCGCCATCAGCCCAAACAGATGCGCCTCCCAAGATATGAACCCGTCCTGCGGCAGCGCCCCGAAGATGATGCCGCCGTACACCGCCACCACCGCTATCGCCACGCCCACCGACACCGCGCTGCGCTCGTACCAGCCGAGCGCCACTAGGTAGCCGAATAGCCCGAATACCAGGCCGCTCGCGCCTATGTGGATGGCGGGGCGGCCGGCTATCCAGACGCCTAGCCCGCCGAGCAGGATGATGACCAGCGCCGCCGGCGCAAGCGTCCACGCGCCCCGAAATGCCACCAGCCCACCCAGAATCAGCAGCGGCCATATGTTGGACGCCAAGTGCGACCAGTCGCTGTGCAACAGCGGGCTGAGGGGTATACCCCATAGCCCGGCCCGCGTCCGCGGCTCTATCCCGTATGCGTTCAGCGAGTAGTCGGTCAGCATATTCGCCAGATGCGCCGTACACAGCAGCGCTATGAACAATATCAGCAGCTGCAGTCCGTGCCATACGTTTAGTACGGTCTTCATCGTGGGCGTCCTAGAAGGCGGGCAGGTTGTGGATGTGGACGGGCGGCTCCGCGTCCGCCGCGCCATCCGCGCCGGGCAGCGCGAACCCGAATACCCGCGAGTAGAAGTACAGCTCGGCGTCCAGCGCGCGGCGGATGTTTGCCGCCTTGCGAAAGCCGTGCCGCTCGCCCTCAAAGGTCAGGTACGCCACCGGCAAGCCCTTTTCACGCAGCGCGTTCACCATCATCTCGGCTTGGTTGGGCGGCACTATCTCATCATCCAAGCCCTGCATCACAATCATCGGCGCGGACAGCCCGTCAATGTGGTTGATGGCGGAGCGCTCGCGGTATAGGTCGGCGGCGGCGGGAAACGCGCCTATCAGCGTGTCCAGGTAGCGCGATTCGAACTTGTGCGTGTCCCGCATCAGCGCCTCCAGTTCGCAGATGCCGTAGTAGCTCGCGCCCGCGCTGAACGCCTCGCGCGTGGTCAGCGCCAACAGCGTGGTAAAGCCGCCCGCGCTGCTGCCCCGTATGATTAGCCGCGCGCCGTCAGCCAGCCCGCGCTCTACGAGATGCAGCGCGCCGTTGACGCAATCGTCCACATCCACAACGCCCCAAGCGCCGTTCAGCCGGCGGCGATACTCCCTGCCGTAGCCTGAACTGCCGCCATAGTTCACATCAAGCAGCGCAAAGCCGCGACTCGTCCAAAACTGCTTGCGTAGATCCAACCCCGCGCCCGCCGCGCTTGTGGGCCCCCCGTGACTTATCACAATCAACGGCGGCGTTTCGCCCTCACGCGGCGCGTAATCGGGATTGGCTGGCGCATAGTAGAAAGCGTATGCCGTCTTGCCGCCGCTTGTGGGGAACTCTATCGCCTGCGGGCGCGAAAGCAAGCCGCAATTCCCCGCGAGCCGTTCCAAGGCATCGCTGCTTTGCCGCAAGACTATGCCGCCACGCCCGTCCGGGGCGTCCTGGCTATCGCCTAGGGCATCCGGGCTATCGCCCATAGCGTCAAGATTATCAAGATAATGCAGCGTCAACCGCGCGGGCGATACGGCATCGCTACCCGTGTACAAGACATAGCGAGAGGACACCCGCAGGCTGCCAATATCCGACGCCGCCGTCGGGAACTCCGACATCGCCCCCGTCGCCGCATCCAAATCCCCGATATGCCACAAGCCGTTTCGCGTGTACGCGCAAATGATGCGCTCATCCGAAACAAACCCGTATGTTGACAGCCCGAACACCCACGCGGGCATCCCGAACTCGGCGTCCATAGCGCATACGGGTTTGGCGGCATCCCCGTCCAGGACGCGGCAGCGGTAGATGTTCCACCAGCCGCTCCGGTCGGATACGAAGTGCAATACGCCCGACGGCGACCACTCCGGCTGAAAGATCGCCTCATCCCTGCCGCCCGCGATGCGCCGCGCGTCCGAAACGCCGCCGTCCGCGCCAAGCGTTCCCGCCCAAAGCTCGCAGCCGTCCCAAGGCATATTCGGATGATTCCACGCCAGCCACGCCAGCGTAGTCCCGTCCGGGCTTATGCGCGGGTTGGAGTAGAAATCGTTGCCCGACGCAATCACTCGGCTCGCGCCGCCGCGAAGATCCACCGCCACGATGGCGTTGACCGGCTCGCGCCAAGCCGATGTGTGGTCTTCGCGCACGCATATCATAAGCCGCCGCCGGTCGCACACAACGCCGTCCGCGTAGCGCATATCGGCGGCGGGCGTGAGCGGCGCCGGCGCGTCAACCGACCCGTCCGCGCCAACGCGCTGCCGATAGACGCGCCCATCCGCGAACTCGCTGAAGTACACGATTTCGCCGCCCGGCGCATCGTAATCGGCGCCCACGCAGAACGCGCCGCCGCCGTATTCGTGAACCCGGCTGCGCGCGCTGAACCCGCGCGGCGTAACATCCCCGCCGCCTATCGCGCGGCTGCCCGTTGCGGGATCCGCGTCCCCGACAACGCGCCGCGCTATCACCGAGCGAGCGTCCTCATCCGGCCGCAACTCAGCCCAGTATATCGCGTTGCCCCGAATCGCTATATCGCCGAAAGACACGCTGTCCTCTACGATAAGCGCCGATGTGATGGGCGATTGCCAACTCCCATAGGGCGCGACTATCGGGCTATCGGATGCGCCGCCGGTTGCGTTGCTATTCGCGCCGCTACTCATTAGGCAACCCCCTTTGGCGCGCGCCGAGGCGTATGGGATATAGGCGGGCGGGCACTATCGCGCGGCGTCATCACAGCCGATACACCCGCGCGGCGGTGTCGTGGAACAGCGCCGCCTTTTCGGAGGGCGAGAAGTCCGCCACGATGCGCTTGAACGAGTTCCACATCACATTGTAGGAGTAGGACGCCTTGTCCACCGGGAAGTTGCTCTCGAACATGCAGCGCTCCACGCCGAATTGCTCTATCACATAGAGGTAGTAGGGCGCGGTAGCCTCGGCGAGATCTTCGGAATTCGGCGGCGTGGCTTGCTCGTGCCAGCCGAACCCGTAGTTGGGCATGCCGCAGCCGCCCACCTTGACCGACACATTCGGGTTCTGCGCCACCGCCGCGATGCTGCGTTTCCAAATCTGCATCACATCATCGCGCCTGCCCGCGTAAGGCCCGATGCCCAGCGGCGCGCCGATGTGGTCTAGGATGATGTTCGTGTCCGGGAACGCCGCCGCCAGATCCGCCAGCTCAGGCAGCTGCGGGTGAAACAGCCACGCGTCGAAACTCAGGTCGTGCTTTTGCAGCTGCGCGAACCCTTCGCGGAACTTGGCGTTCATCATAACGCCGCCGCCCTGATTGCGATAGGTGGAGATTTCGCTGCTGGAATCAAACGCCGTGCCGTGCCGTATGCCGCGAAACCTGCCCTTGCCCAGCTCGATATGCGCCTGCAGCACATCCGCTACCGCCTCGCCCAGCGTCAGATTGGCATACCCCGCGATGCCCGCGTTGACATTCGTCGCCACATCCGGCATAGCGGCCGCCTCCTCCGCCGCGCCCGCCACGAACTCCGTCTCGCCCAGCGGCTTGAGGCTTTCGGGCCCATCCGCCCGATACATAGACGAGCACTCCAGAAACACCGTGCTCACGATGTTATGCCCCGAGTTAATGTCCGCCAGCAGGTCGGGCAGCATATAGTCGTTGCCCTCCCTCTGCCACAAGTGGTGATGCGGGTCGCATATGGGCAAGGCGGGGTCAATGGGGTCTTCGGTCGTTTGGGCGAGCCAGGCGGGGTTGGGGCTAGGCATGGTCATGTTGGGGAACTCCTTGTCTTCATTATCGTTATCGGATATTGTTCCAGCGTTTATGATTATCTCATTAGGACAGGTTGAACGCATTATAACACGATAGTCGCGTGTACATTTATTTGTTTGAAAACAAGGCTCAACTCAGGCTTGTGGCAAGTCTGACAAGTGTCAACAATATGATAAACTGCTATATGAAAGATGCCTAGCATAACTTCCAGTGTTCTCAGTATAGCCGTATAGCCTAAGGACTAACCCCAATGACAACCTCCCCCCTACAGCGCCGATTCCTAGACGCGATGCGCCAATCGTATCAAAAAGTGCTAGACCACGGGCCTCGCTCAAAAGAGAAGACCAAAGTCCTGCACGGCTGGGTTCAGGACGAGATGCGGCGCGAACTAGGCGACGAGTATGAGTTCACCGGCCAGACGCCCGAAACCACGCGAGAGGCGAAAGTCAGCGGGATGTACTACGACAAGGATGTGGATGTGCTGATTGCGCGGGACGGGCAGGAGCTTGGCGTTATCAGCATCAAGTTCGTTATCTCAAACTATTGGCAGAACTCCGTCAACTACATTGAGCAGCAGATCGGCGAAACCGCCAACCTGCGCCGCAGAAATATCGTGTACGGCAACCTGTTTTGCGTTACAAACCCGATACCCTACAAGAACCGCCGCGGCGAAATCACGCGCTTGGAACGCCTGCGCGACCACGACGTCCGCCGCTACGCCAATCTCAGATCCGACTACGAACACGCCCACGCGCCCGACGAAATGGCTATCGGCATCGTTGACATAGACGTTGACCTGGACGAAATAGTAGGCGTAACGAACCCGTCAACCTTGGATCTCAGCGCCGATAGCCTCGCCGCTTTGCAATCCCCCCTAAACGTATCCCAGTTCTTCACCAAAATGGCCCGGCGCATCCAAGTGAGGCATATCTCGCCATGACCGCATCCCTTAAGAAACGCCACGGCGTCGTCTATACCCCGCAGCCGATAGTGAAACTCATCCTGGACAACACGCTGCCGCGCCGCGCCGACCAGCTCGCCCGCGCCGCCATCTGCGATCCCGCATGCGGCGACGGCGCGTTCCTGACCGCCGCTGCCCGACGCATCCTATCCCGTCTAAGTTGCCCCGACGCGCTCGCCGCGCTGCGTAACCTGTGCGGCTACGACATAGACGCCGACGCCATTGCCAAGTGCAAGGCGCGCCTGGATGCCGCGCTACGCGAGTGGTATCCCAACGAGCGCGTCGCTTGGGATGTGTCCGCCCGAAACGCCTTCGACCGGCAGGCGTTCAAGGACGCGCAAGGCAGGTTCACCCACATAGTCGGCAACCCGCCCTATGTCAGGGTGCAGCATCTTGAGCAAGAGGGGCGCGAGCGCATCGCAGGCAACTGGAGCGTGTTGCGCGGCGCTACCGATCTCTACCTGATCTTTTACGAACTCGCGCTTGACCTGCTGCGCGATGGCGGCATGGTCGGCTACATCACGCCATCTAGCTGGCTGCGCTCCGACTCCGGCGCGCCGCTGCGAGAGCGCCTCGCGCAATCGCACAAGGTCAAGAAGATAATAGACTTTGGCGACAATCAGATGTTTGAGGGCGTAACCACCTACACCGCCATCACAATCGTCCAAAAGGGCGGGCGCGCGGACAGCATTCCGGTTGAACTGCACGACGGGCAATCTATCAACGGCAATGGCGCGATAACGCTGGATCCCGACGACCCGGTGCGCCCGTGGTGGACGGCGCAATCCGATGCTGACAAGGCGCGAATGGCGGCGCTTATGGAACGCGGCGCGCGGCTGGGCGACATCGCCGATATTCATGTGGGCATCCAAACCCTCGCCGACAGCGTGTTCATTATGCCCCGCGAAACCGCCGCCGATATGCGCTTGGAAGACTGGATTCTGAGAGACATCGTCAAGGCGTCGGTTATGAAAAACGGCGTGGATCCCATCAGCCGCGCCGTCATATTCCCCTACGACGCCAACGGCAAGCTGCTGCCCGAAAGCCATATCGCCGCCAACGCGCCCAAAGCCTACGAATGGCTGTCTGCCAACAAATCCCGCCTGCTTATGCGCGACAAGGGCAAGTTTGACCCCAAGCGCTGGCACGGCTTTGGGCGGCAGGTATCCATCCTGTCCGGCTTTGGCGCAAAGATACTCACTTCGGGAATGAACAAGCGCCCCAACTTCCAGCAGTGTCCCGCCCCCAACGCCACATTCTACGCGGGCTACTGCGTCAAGCCCAAATATCCGATGAGCCTGGACAGGCTAACCCACGCGCTAAACTCCGACGACATGGAGTTCTTCATCCGAAACACAAGCCGCCCCTATCAAGGCGGCTGGCGCTCATACGCCAAGGCGTTCATCAGCGAGTTCCCCGTGCCGTCCGACGCCGCAAGCCACCATCCCGCCTAGCCCAACCCGCCATACCGCCTAGCCCAACCCGCCATACCGCCTAGCCAAACCCCATTTACCCCCATATCCCCCCAATCCGCCCGCTACCCGCCAATCTAACTATTGAAACGCGCCTATTCTGTTGGCATAATAGTATTTAGCAACCGAAATCGGAACGGCGGCGCGTGATGATTTGTCCACAATAGCCGGCCATATTACAATAGTATTCGGCAACCAAAACCGGAATGGCGGCGCGCGATGATTTGCGCGCGATAGCCAACGCTACCATAATAGTACGCAACCCGAAATCGGAACGCCAACGGCAAGCGCATATAATTCACAAACATCACAACCCAAATAAAACAGGGAGGATCAGATGCTAAAAAACAGGATAATTCTGACCGGGCTTGCGCTCATACTCGGCGCCGGCGCGCTCTTGGCGGCGGCGTGCAGTCCGGCGCCCGCCGCGCCCGCTCCCGCCGGCCCATCCGCCGACGAGATCCGCGCCATCGTGCAGCAAGAAGTGCAGAACGCGCCCGCCCCCGCTATGCCCGAACCCGCCATGGCGCCCGCAGGCCCCTCCGCCGAAGAAATCGCCGCTATGGTGCAGCAAATCGTCGCCGACGCAATCCCCGACTCGCCCAGCGGGCCTAGCGCCGCCGACATCCAAAACATCGTTATGACCGCCGTGGACTCCGCGATGGACGCATCCGCCCAGCCCTCGCTCACTACCGCCGATGTGGAGCGCATTGTGCAGAGCGCCGTTATGGAGGCGTCCGACAGCCAAGCCGAACCGCTCTCCGCCGATGAAGTGCAGGCCATCGTGCAAGCCGCCATTGACGCCATTCCCACGCCCGAACCCGCTATGATGATGATGTCCGGCCCCAGCGGCGATCCCGTCAAGGTCGGCGTGGTTATGGACTACACCGGCGACCTCGGCCCCTACGGGCGCGATATGCAGAAAGGCGTCGATCTCGCCGTCAGGCTCGTCAACGAGGCGGGCGGCGTGCTGGGCAGGCCCATCGAGGCAGTCCACCGCGACGGCGGCTCCAGCGCCCAAATCTCCACCGACGCCGCCAATGGCCTAGTCAAGGCGGAGGGCGTCCAAGCCATCGTAGGCGGCATCGGCAGCGGCTTTACGCTCGCCATCGCCAACGCGGTAACCATCCCCAACGGCATCGTCCAAATATCCCCGTCCGCCACTTCCCCCGCGCTCACCGTGCTGGACGACAACGACTACCTGTATCGCGCCGCCGTATCAGACGCCTCCCAAGGCGTAGTGCTGGCGCGGCTGGCGCGCGAACTCGGCTACGACAGCGCCGCCGCCATATATGTCAACAACGCCTACGGCGAAGGCCTCGCCAATGTGTTTGAGACGAACTTCACCGCGCTAGGCGGCACGGTCACCGCGCTTGTCCCGCAAGAGGCGAACCAGCCCTCATACGTATCCGAGCTGGAAAACGCGGTGGCTGACAACCCCGACGTCCTGGTAACAATGAGTTACCCCGTCAGCGCCGGCGTCTATCTGCGCGAGGCGATTGAGGGCGACTACATCAACGCTTTCCTGTTCACGGACGCCACCAAGAACCAAGACCTGTTTGACGGCATAGGCCCCGAGAACTTCGAGGGAATGCTAGGCACGGCGCCCGGAACGCCGTTCACCGACGACACGCGCATCTTCCAAATAGAGTACGAAAAGGCATACGGGTTCTACTCCGAGCAGCCCTTCGTGGGCGAATCGTTTGACGCATTCGCCATCATCGCGCTCGCCATAGAGCAGGCGGGCGCATACGAAAGCATGGCGATACGCGACTCTATGCGCGCCGTAGCCAACCCGCCCGGCATCAAGGTAGGCCCCGGCGACTTCGCCAAGGCGCTAGACCTAATCCGGCGCGGCGAGGACATAGACTACGAAGGCGTCGCCGGCTCCCAGAACTTCGACGACAACGGCGATGTGCTGAACTCCATAGAGATCTGGCAAATCAAGGACGGCAAAGTAGCCGGCACAGGCCGCTACGAAACCCCGTAGCGAGCCGCCGCGCAAGCCGCGTCAATGCCGATACCGAATAGCGACCGCCGCCGCTCTTAGCCCATAATGGCGCAGGGCGGCGGCGCATTATTGCCGCCAACAGGCGTGAAATCACCCATCCGCGCGGGCGCGAACTACGCCAACTGCAAGGCGCGAACTATGCCGAATTATATGCTGATACAAGAGGAGCGAACCGAACCATGACCACCACCCAATACACCATCTACTACGCGGGCGCGCTCTTCGACCACAAGCACCTGTCCGGCAACCGGCTGCTCGCCGCCCGCATAGAGGAGGCGTCCGGCGGCGTCTATCGCTGCATTTTGCCGCAGGAGCTTGAGCAGACGGGCGCGCGCGCCGTGGACATCCGCAACCAAGACCTGAAAGCCGTAATGGACTGCGACCTAGCGCTGTTCAGCTTCGACGGCGCCGACCTTGACCCTGGCCAAGTGCTTGAATACGCCTACGCCAAGATGCTGGACATCCCCAGCGTGCTGATGCGAACCGACTTCCGGCACGGCGGCGACCAGGAAAAGGGCGGCGACCCGTGGAACCTAATGGCGTCCTTCTTCCCCCGCACGCGCGTAATGCACATAGACGGCATGCGCTGGTACAAAGAGTCATTCGCGCAGGGCGGCTCCCCCGACGACATAATCCTGCGCTACCACCGCCGCATCGCCGCCCAAGTCGTCGCCCTGCTTGACGCCGTCCGCGCCGAGCCCCCCGTCCTAACCCACAGCGCCCCCGTCGCCCCTCACGCGCTCTACGAATGGGCGCTCCAATTCCCCGGCGGCGGCTTGGCGGACTGCCTAGGCGTCCCCCACGCCGATTACGCCCGCCAGGCGCTTGCGCGCAAGAGCGGGCGGGGGTTGCTGTAAGTTCGGATTAGCCCCAACCCAAAATCTTTGCGCCGCCTTTCCCCAAAGCGGCGCATCTATCCCCGCACACGCGGGGTATCCCTAGGCGGCGAAATCGCCGCACAGCACAACGGTGGTCTATCCCCACACACGCGGGGTATCCTCAACTTTCACCACGAACTGGTCGTAGAGGGTCGGTCTATCCCCACATACGCGGGGCATCCACACTGAACTGGCCATTCCAGTAGTTGTACATCGGTCTATCCCCGCCACACAGAATATCGGTATTCCCCTGCCATCGCTATCTCTGTTCATAATCGCGCTTAGACATATCCACCCTAACCACCCCATCCCCCTCCACCCCAAACGCCCCCGGATGCGCCATCCCCCCCAGCAGCTCCACCGCATCCACCAGCCGCGGCCCGCTCCGACTGAAATACGCGCTCGCATCCGCCGCATACACCCGCCCGTTCACCACCGCCGGCAACCCGCGCCACTCCGCCACATCCCCAAGCCCCAGCGCCTTCGCCTCAGCCACCGCTCGCTCAGTCCCCATCCCGCACGGCATCAGCACGACCACATCCGGCGCCGCCGCCACCAACTCCGCCATCTCGATCCGCCGCGACGCCGCCCCCGGCTCCGCCAGCGCGTCAACGCCGCCCGCCATCTCTACCATCTCAGGCAGCCAATGCCCCGCAACAATCAGCGGATCCAGCCACTCTATACACGCCACGCGCGGCCTAAGTCTCGTCTCTCGCACAGCCGCCGCAGCCCGCACTCTCACATCATCCACCCGCGCCTGCAGCCGCCCAACCACCACATCCGCCGCATCCGCCACCCCGCACAGCGCCCCAAGCCGCCGTATATCCGCCAAAACATCCGACACGCTCGCCGGATCCAGCGAAACCACCCGCGGCGGCGCGTCCAACCGAGCCGCCGCATGCCGCACATCCTCATACGAAACCGCGCACACCTCGCACAATTCCTGCGTGATAACCACATCCGGCGCCGCCGCCCGCAAGACCGCCTCATCCACCTCGTATATCCGCTCCCCGCGCGCGTACAGCTCCGAAACCAGCCGGTCGATCTCCCCGCTGCTCAGCCCGTCAGCGTCAATCCGGCTACGCACCACCCTAGGCTTATCCCGCGCCGCCGCCGGATAATCGCACTCGTGGCTCACCCCATACAGCGACTCGCCCAGCCCCAAAGCATACACAATCTCAGTGCCGCTAGGCAAAAATGAGCAGATACGCATGCAGTCAGCCCCCTGGCAAATAGATTGCCGATTGCCCAAACCCAAAAGTTTTTTGGTTACTTTTTTCCAAAAAAGCAACATACCCCGCGCCGAAACCCACACGCGCTACCCCTCGCCAAACGCAATAAGCGGCAGGACTACCGGCATCGCGCCGCGCAATACCCCCGCCGCCTATCGCCAACATCTCGCCGCTACTGCAACACGCCCTCCCGCGCAAACGCCTCCGCCAGCCGCGCTATCCCCTCATGAATCTCGTCCGGCGTGTTATACCCAAAGCACAGCCGCGCGCAATTCCTGCCCGAAACTCCGTCCGGCGCGAACAGCGGCCCCGCCTGATAGCCCACATCCGCCGTCTCCAAAACCTTATCCCGTATCGCCGTGATGTCCGCCTCCTCCGGCATACGCAGCCAGATGAACAAGCCGCCCTCCGGCCTGCTCCAAGTCGCCGCGCCGCCGAAATTCTCGCCCAGCGCCGCCAGCATCGCATCACGCTTAGCGCGCTGAATATCGTTTATCTCAACGATATGCTCATCCAAATGCTCCACCGCATAACGATGAACCGCCCAAGACGCGAACTGATTCGCCGCCCCCCCGCTCTTCACCACGCGCGCCACATCCAAAACCTCGCGCGGCGCGGTCAGATACCCCAACCGCATCCCCGGCGCGATTATCTTGGAAAACGACGCCGCGTACATCACGCCGCCCGTATCGTCCAACGAATGTATGGAAGTCACATCCTCGCCCTCATAGCGCAGATCCACATAGCAGTCATCCTCCAAAATGGCGACCCCGTGCTTCTGCGCCAGCCGCACCATCTCCTTGCGCCGCGCCAGCGTCATCGTCCACCCCTGCGGATTCTGAAACGTCGGTATCGTATAGATAAACTTCGGCAACTTGCCCTCGCCCGCCGCCTTCACAATCGCCGACTCCAGCGCGTCCGGCAGCATCCCCTCGCCGTCGCACGCCACGCCGCGAATATCCGCCTGAAACCGCCGCAGCTGCGCCAGCGTCCCCGAATACACGAAATCCTCCACCAGCACAACATCCCCCGGATCCAGCAGCGCCTCGCAAACCATATGAATCGGCTGCCCGGAGCCGTCCCCGATAATCAGGTCATCCGCGCCGATGTTAATGCCCCGGTCGCGCGCCAGCTTGCCCGCCACGAACTCCCTCAGCGGCGCATACCCGCTCTGATGGGCATAAATCGCAAGATCGCCGCCCTCCTCCGCAAGCCCCTGCCGCAGCGAATCCACCAGCCCATCCAGCGGCATAGACGCCGGATCCGGATACGCCACCGCGAAATCATACTTGCCGCGCCTAACCACAGGCGCATCCCTGCCCTCCGGCGCATTCCCGGCGAACCGCCCCCTAAAACTAAACCGCTGCTGCCCGTCTGCCATTATCGCAACCCTCCTGAATAATCCGCTTTGGCTAGTCTGACAAGTGTAAAGCCTTTCGCGCCTGTTGACAATGTATGCGGCGGGAAAGGTAGCGTTTCCATTCAGATTTCAAAATCCCCCTTGACACCGCTTGAACCTCTGCGTTATTCTTATATCAGAACAAACTATCAGCAACCCACTCAAAAGTTTTTTGCTACTTTTTTAGAAAAAAGTAGGGCCCCGGCGGACGGGAGGCTAGGAGGCAACAAACATGACAACCGCAACTTGCGAACATCTAACAAAAGAGCAAATCGCATCCGAGCAGGAGCGCGTCCGCCACAACCTAGCCCGCTTCGTCAACAAAATCACCAACGACGGCGAAACAATCGCCCAAAAATACCAAGACTTCGTCAACGGCGAATACCCCGACGCCAAGCCCTACCTAATCTACGCCGCCAACACCCAACTCGGCCTAATGGGCGGCAGCGTCTCCGAAGACACCCTAGGAACCGCAATCCGCGTCCAACCCGCGCCCGACGCCAACGCTGACGCAGACGGCGAGAGCGAGCCGCGCCCCAAAAAGCCCAAAATAACCATGAAAGAAATACTCAACTGGGACATCGGCAGGCTCATACGCCAACAAACCGACGGTTGCCGCGACCTAATCGTAGATCTCCACGGCATAATGCACCCGCCCTCCGTCTTCCCAAGCGAAAATAAGGCTGAAAAAGAATACCAAAAAGCGACCCGCGTCCGGCCCCACCACGAATTCGAGGCGATGAAAGAGATATACAAGCGCGGCATCGGCAGCCAAAACCCCGACTGCCGCGTGAAAACTTCCTACTTGGAAGAAAAAATGCTCCACTCCAAACTCGCCGATGACATCCGCGACATAACCGACGGTGGCCTAGACATAGTACCCTACCTGCGCTATGTCATAGACAACCCCAAGCTCGACCGCTGGAACAACATCATAGAAGACCCCTACACCCAAACGCACCGCCTCTGGGCGATAAAACACCTCATCTGGCGCGGCGTCGACATCCCTTGGGAACACATAACCCCCGACGACATAGAAGAATACTTCCGCAACCTAGACGAGAAACGGCGCCTAGAGGCGGAACGCCGCCGCGCCGAGCGCAAGACCGCCGCCCAGCTCACCCCAGAGCAAGAGGCGGAAATCCGCGCCCTATTCGAACAAACCCAGCGCCAAGCCGAACAAGCCGAGGCAAAAGCAGCCGCCAAGGCCGCCAAGAAAGCCAAAAAAGCCGCCAAGAAAGCCGACGCCGCCAGAAAAGCCGAGCTAGACACCGCCAACAAGAACACCGGCAACGGCGAGAACGCCGCCAATGGCAACAACGCTGCCAATACCGACAACGACAACGGCGACACCGCCGCATCCAACAACAAGGCTACCACCAACGGCAACAACGCCAACAGCCCCGATGCGCCCCATGGCGCAACCGCAACGCCCCTCACCAACCGCGGCGCAACCGCCGTCGCCAACGCCATCGACCGCCACCCCGAAGTCGACCTAGACACCGCCCTAGAAAACCACCACGCCACCGCCGGCATCCCCAAAGAAAACCTAACCTACGAACAAATCTACGACGCCATCACAGCCGAGGCCAACTTCCAAAAACGCCAAGCCATAATCCAACGCCGCCTCCACCCGGAAAACCCCGACGCGGCCCTTGAGGACTGCGATCCCCCCAAATCCCGCAGCCCTTAGCTCGGCAGATCCGCGGCGCAAGCCGCCCCCAAAAGTTTGCTACTTTTTACAAAAAGTAGAGCGGCCCCCTTACCCCCGTACCCCTTCTTGGCCCCCGCGCCCCTTTCGCGCGCGCCTATCCCCACGCGGCCCCCGTGCGCCCGCCTGAACAAACCCCCTGCGAACCGCGCCCCCATCTGATAGAATATCCCCAAAAGCCTACTACCGACAAGGAGCCCCACAATGCCAACCCCCACCGGAGCCGACCTCATCGCCCGCATCCTCAAGCAAGAGGGCGTCGACTTTATGGGCGTAATCCCCTTCAACTCGCTAGAAGAGGCCGCCGCCAAAGCCGGCATCCGCCCGCTCATATTCCGCCAAGAGCGCGTGGGCGTCAACCTCGCCGACGCATACACCCGCGTCACCAACGGCAACCGCACCGGCGTCTTCTCTATGCAAGCCGGCCCCGGCGCCGAAAACGCATTCGCCGGCGTCGCCCAGGCATACGCCGACTCCGTCCCCATCCTGCTGCTGCCCGCGTCCGCCCCGCGCAGCCGCGCCGGCGTTCACCCCACCTTCAGCCCCAGCCGCACATACGAATCCGTAGTCAAGTGGGCGGGCAGGGTCGAGCTCCCCGAAGAAATCCCCAACGCGCTCCGCCGCGCCTTCAGCCAGCTACGCCTAGGACGCCCCAGCCCCGTCCTGCTAGAACTCCCCGGCGACATCCTCCGCGGCGACGCCCCCGCCAACCCATTCCCCTACGCGCCCGTGCAGCCGCGCCGAGCCGCCGGCGACCCCCAAGACATCCGCGAGGCTATCCGCCTGCTGCTCGCCGCCAAAAACCCCGTCATTCACGCCGGCCAGGGCGTCCTATACGCCGAGGCGTGGGACGAACTCCAAGAACTCGCCGAACTCACCCAAATCCCCGTCATGACCTCTATGGCGGGCAAAAGCGCATTCCGCGAAGACCACCCGCTCTCGCTAGGAACCCGCTCCAGCACCACCACCGGCATGGTCGCCTTCTTCCTAGACCGCGCCGACCTCGTATTCGGCGTCGGATGCAGCTTCACCCGCATGCACTACGGCGCAGACCTGCTTGACAGCAAAGCCATCGTCCACATCACCAACGACGAAAACGACATCAACAAAGATTATCCCGCCGACCACGCCGTCATCGGCGACGCCAAGATAGTCCTGCGCCAGATACTAGACGAAATCAAGGCGATGCGCGCCGAAAAGCCCGCCCTGCTCGCGGGCCGCCCCAAATTCGCCCCCCAAGTAGCCGCCGTCCGCGACTCGTGGATGCGCGATTGGCTGCCCAAAATGAACTCCGACGCCACCCCCATCAACCCCTACCGCGCGCTCAGCGACCTGTCCAAGGCAATCAACCCCGCCCGCGCCATTATGAACCACGACTCCGGCAGCCCCCGCGACCAGATGATCCCGTTCTACCGGACGGTCACCCCGCGCGGCTTTATCGCCTGGGGCAAATCCACCCATCTCGGATACAGCCTCGGCGCCGCTATGGGCGCCAAACTCGCCGCCCCCGACAAGCTCTGCGTCAACGTCATCGGCGACTACGGCTTTGGAATGGTCGGCACAGACCTTGAAACCGCCGTCCGCGAAAACATCCCCATCCTCACCATCGTCCTCAACAACTCGTCTATGGGCATCTACCGCCCCGAACACTTCGCAACCGCCCACGAACTCTACGGCACTAAAACCACCGGCGGCGATTTCGTCAAAATGGCGGAGGCGCTCGGCGGCTACAGCGAGCGCGTTACCCAGCCCCAAGACATCATCCCCGCCATCAACCGCTGCGCCGCCATCGTGGACAACGGCCAAACCGCCCTCCTGGAAATCGTAACCGACGACGCCGAAAAAGATATGCCCTACAGAATGTTCTAACCCCATCCGCAGCCTGCCCCAACTGCCCATATTAACAATAGAATACCCGGCTTTCCCAACGCGCCCGTTTCGCCAACCGATTCGCGCGGCGAAACCGGCGCGCCCATCGTGAGACGCCCACATTGCCCGTTTACAAAACGCCTGTGGCATTGCCCCCGCGCCCGCCTTTCCTTAATATAAACCCCCTGCCCGCTTTCACACGCCGCCGCTTTCATACTACGATTAGCATCCAACCTAAACATTGCCCCAAAACCGCGCCCAGCATTGCGCCCCGAAACCGCAAGAGGATCATCCCCATGACCACCAAGAACCAGCAACCCACCCACATCTGGGACGCCGCGCTCGGCGAACTGCAAATGCAAGTCGCCCGCCCAGCATACGAAACCTGGCTCAAAGACACCCAGGGCGTCGCCCACCGCGACGGCGAGTTCGCCATCGCCGCCCCCGACGCTTTCGTATCCGAATTCCTGCAGCAAAGAATGTACGCCCCCATCCAGCGCGCCCTTGAACATGTGCTAGGCGAACCCGTCTCAGTCATATTTCAAGTAACCCAAGCCGACCAGGACACGCCCAATCACTCCGGCGCACAAGACGCCCACGCCGCAAACGCCAACGCGATTTCACAACCAGCGCCTACACCTACCCACGCCCACAACGGCAACGCCCCTGCCGCAACCCTAAACGCCCGCTACACCTTCGACCGATTCATAGTCGGCAAATCCAACGAGCTCGCCCACGCCGCCGCACAAGCCGTAGCCGACAACCCCGGCGCCGTCTATAACCCGCTCGTCCTGTACTCCGACGTCGGCCTTGGCAAAACCCACCTGCTCCACGCAATAGGCCATCACGTCCTCGCCAACGGCCTATCCCTCATCTACGCCACCACCGAAGAGTTCACCAACGAATACATCCGCGCCATACGCGAGGGCCGCACAGAGGACTTTCGCCTGCGATACCGCAACGCCGACCTGCTGCTGCTTGACGACATCCAATTCCTAATCGGCAAAGAGCAAACGCAAGAGGGGTTCTTTCACACATTCAACGCGCTGCATATGTCCAACCGGCAGATCGTCATCACCAGCGACCGCCCCGTAACCGCGCTCAAGCTGCTGGAAGAGCGCATCAGCTCCCGCCTCAGCGGCGGCCTAGTGGCGGACATACAGCCGCCCGACCTGGAAACCCGCCTCGCCATCCTGCGCGCCAAAGCCGAGGGCATGCGCGTTCATATCCCCCCCGACGTCCTAGACCTGCTAGGCGCGCGCATCTTCCCAAACATCCGCGAACTAGAGGGCAGTCTCAACCGCCTAGTAGCCTACGCCCAGCTCACCGGCCGCCCCCTAAACGCCGACCTAGCCCGCCAAGTAGCCGACGACTCCCAGCAGGACGCCGCCGCGCGCCAGCCCTCCGAGCAAGAGGCGCTTGACGCCGTATCAGCCCACTTCGGCATAGACGCCCAAGCCCTCCGCGGCTCCAAGCGCGACAAGAAAACCGCCCTAGCCCGCCAAGTCGCTATGTACATCCTCACCGAAGACGCCGGAATGAGCGCCACCGCCATAGCCCGCGCGCTAGACAAAAAGCACCCCACCGTCCTGCACGGCTACAAAACCATCCAAAGCAAGCAAAACGTCGACGCCAACCTCCGCCGCGACATCCTACGCATCCGCGAAACCCTAGCCCAGCAGTAGCCCTGCCGGTAAAATATGTACACGCCTGCAGCCCGCCCGCTCCCGCACAAACTAAACGCCATTGGAATTAGAACACTGCCATGCCCGCAATCCCTAAAAATCCCAAGATCCCCCGCAACGCGCCCGCCAACCGCTTGCCAAAACCGCCGCTATATCCCCCGAATTCCCCCAAATTCGCCCGACCGCACAAACTTTTTGTGAACCATTGCCCACAATTCCCTAACCCGCGTTTAGGCTTTTGGCTGAACAATGAATAAACATCACAGCCCCAAAATTGTAGATAACCCCGCTATTTGCGTTGATAACTAGCCCCGCGCGTACATAACTCTTGCTGAACTTATTCCAGGAAAAGTTCGGCCTACGCCCGCCGCCAACCTGTCAACTCCCATCTACAACCCGTGTACATCCCCTTGTGCTAAAATAACCATTGCAACGCTAGAACAATACGCGCAGTCATTAGCCCACGCGCTAGGCAAACAAGGCGATGCAAGGCGAGATAGCGGATATGCGCCGCCAACCTGAACAGCGGTTATCAACGCTATCAACGCCATTATTACTGATATTGTTACCGAGACATCCAGATGATAGACAATGTATTTATCAACATAAGCAGCGGCAACGGCGGCAATGGCGCTGTCAGCGGGCGGCGCGAAAAGTTCGTCCCCCGCGGAGGCCCTGACGGCGGCGACGGCGGCAATGGCGGCAGCGTTATCGCCGTATGCGACCCGAATATCAACACGCTGCTCGCCTTTCGCTACAAGCGCAACTTCCCCGCTCCAAACGGCGGCGGCGGCGCGTCCGCCCTCAAGCGCGGCGCAGACGGCGCAGACATTCGCATCAGCGTCCCCGTCGGAACGCAGATATGGGACGCCGACGCCAACCCGCCCCGCTTGCTCGCCGACCTCGCCTCTGAGAGCCAAACCACCATCCTAGCGCGCGGCGGTCGCGGCGGTCGCGGCAACGCCTACTTCGCATCCCCCACGAACCAGTTCCCGCTGCTGGCGGAGCAGGGCGAATCCGGCGAAACGCTGCGCCTGCGCCTTGAACTCAAGCTGCTCGCCGACCTTGGCATCATCGGCTTGCCCAACGCGGGCAAGTCAAGCCTGCTGTCGGTCGTCAGCGCCGCCCGCCCCAAAATCGCCAACTACCCGTTCACAACCCTTGAACCCGCGCTCGGCGTGGTGGAGCATCGCCGCAAAACCTTTGTGATGGTGGACATACCCGGCCTCATAGAGGGCGCGCATCAGGGCGTCGGCTTAGGCCACGACTTCCTGCGCCACATAGAGCGCACCCGCGCGCTTGTGCATATGATTGACGGCTCAACCCCCGACCCGCTTGACGACTACCGCAAAATCAACGCCGAGCTGCGCCTCTTCAACGCCGACCTAGCCGCCAAGCCCCAAATCGTCGCCATCAACAAGACCGACATCACCGAAGTGCGCGCCCGCATCCCTGAGCTAGAATCCGCCTTTGCCGCCGAGAGCGTCAGCCCGCTGTTCATATCCGCCGCAACCCACAGCGGCCTAGATCCCCTGCTAGACGCCGCCCTAGCAGCCCTGGACGCCGCCCCCGCCATTCCGGCCGCTCCCGCGGCTACTCAATCGCAGCTGCAGCCCGCTGACTCTGACGCAGACACAACCCCCGCATCCGAAATCCCAATCCTGCGCCCTCAGCCGCGCCGCCGCCGCCCGGCCGAACTCGTGGTCAAGCGCAACGGCGCGTTCATAGTGCAATCCCAGCGCGCCGTCCGCATCGCCGCCCTGCTCGGCGACGACTGGAACGCCCGCATGCAGTTCATCGGCTACCTGCAGCGCGCCGGCATAACCCGCGCGCTAGAAGACGCCGGCGTAGCCCCCGGCGACACCGTCCGCTTTGGCGATGTGGAATGGGAGTGGCAGTAGTGCGCTTGGGCGTTTTCGGCGGCACATTCGACCCTATTCACACCGGGCATCTCATCATCGCCGAAGACGCCCGCGCCGCGCTAAGCCTGGACGAAATCCTATTCGTCCCCGCGGGAGAGCCCTGGTTCAAATCCTACCGCCGCATCACCCCCGCCCATCACCGCCTCGCAATGGCGCGCCTAGCCATCCAAGACAACCCCCACTTCAGCGTATCCGATATGGAAATCCGGCGCGAAGGCCCAAGCTACACCATAGACACCCTATCCGAACTGCGCCGCATGCGCCCCGACGCCGACCTGTTCGTCATACTAGGCGTTGACGCCTTGCGCGAAATAGACCGCTGGCGCCACCCGCGCCGCCTCTTCCAAATGGCGACCGTCGTCGGGATGGCGCGCCCCGGCGCATCCCTGGATCCCAGCGTCCTAAACGCCGCCATCCCCGGCGCCTCCGACCGCCTGCGCCTAATCCCCAGCGCCCTCATTGACATCAGCGGCACAGACATCCGCCGCCGCGTAGCCGCCCGCCAATCAATCCGCTACCGAGTTCCCCCCGCCGTAGCCCAATACATCCGCGCCCATAGCCTATACCTCCCTCCGTCGGCTTGATTCCCCTGATTTGCCCATAGCACTCATCCTCTTGCGCGCCCGCCAATTTGCTGCGCCCATAATTGGCAGATTTTCACAAAATAGCGCCCCGTATCCGCCAACTCGCAAATCCCCGCTCATTGCGCCATTTCCCTGACTTAGCGTGTCCACGCCGCCAATCCCGTTTCCGAGCGCGAAAAATTTTCGAAAACCGCCGCGCGTGTTTGGGACTTTGCGTCCCAAACACGCGCGGCGTGATGCTTATCCTAGCGCAGGCGGGTTAGTCAGTCCCGCCCGCGCTGTCGTTATTGCGCCGTTGCCCGCTCTACTGCCCGTTGCACACCGGCAGGTTGAGCTGCGCCGCATCGCTGTCCGATACTGCGGCGAGTACGCGCGGCAAGCAACCTGTGAAGTCGTTGCCCGCCAGCCGCAACACGCCCAGATGGCGGCGCATATTGTCCAACTCAATCGGTATCTGGCCGCTCAAGTTGTTGTTGCTGAGCCGCAATTCGCGTATCAGGTCTAGGTTGCCCAACTGCCGCGGCACCGTGCCGCTCAGGCTGTTGTTGTCAAGGTACAGCAGCCGCAACCAAGGCAGGTTGCCCAGCTGCGCCGCCAGTTGGCCGCTCAGCCCCTTGTTGGACAGCTCCAAGCCGACCACCCTGACCCTGTACAGCGAGGGATCGCCCACGCGATCATAGTCCACGCCCTCCCACAGGGTTATCCGGCGATACTGCGACCAGTCCAGCGCGTCCGCGTTCTCGCCCTCAAGCACTGCCTTGGCTGACAGCAGCGCCGCGCACTCCATCACCGTATCGGGATTGTCAAACGGGAATATGACCGCGATGCCGTTGGAGCATTGGTCAATGAATTCCTGCGCTATCCCTATCGGCCCCGCCTCAGGCACCACGGTGGGCGTAGGCGTAACAGTGGGCGTGACAATTATCGGCGTGGAAGTCGCCATCACCGGCGTGTTGGTCGGCGTTGCGGTGGGATCAAGCGGCGGAGCCGAAACCTCGCCCTCGACCTCGCCCCAGCACACCAGCGTCCTCTCGCCCTCTAATGAGCGCACGCCGCAGGAGATGTCGCCCTGGATGTTCAGCGTGTTGAACCCGCCCGTGTCCGGCGGCGTCGCCTGGCCCTGGTCGTCCCGGCCCCAACACTGCACATTCCCGCTCTCTTCGATAGCGCAAATGTGGTCAGGCCCGCTGCTGATGGCGATGAAACGCCCGTCGGTGGGCGCTCCCGACATCTGCCCGTACTCGTCGCCATCGCTTATGCAGCGAATAACGCCGTCGGTGAACATAGCGCAGGCGTGATCATCGCCGATGACCACGACCGAGTCCATGCTGGGCGTCTGCGCCCTCGCTGAACGAGTCTCAGCGCCGCTCATGAACAGCGCCGTCACCACCGCGACGGCAAGCCCCATAAAGAGCAGCGCGGCGCCCCGCTTGTAATCAAGAGGTAACAGCCTCATGCCTTCCTCCTACGGAATGATTTCTTCGGCGTGAATTATACCACAATATAGCATCATTTTAGAAATGCTTTATACTGCCAATTTAACATCGCGCCAACAACAACGCGCTTATCCTGCGCCAATGCCATTTAGCGCAACGCTAATTGTGGCTAATCATATGCTACATTGTCAAGTTTCGTAAGGTGATAATCCCCGTAATTTCGGCAAAATTCCCGCCCGAATTGTAGCATATTTTTATTTTACCCCCCCCCCCCCCCCGAATTTTGGGTATTATATCATAAAAAACTTTTCCTGCAATTGCGCCCTCTCGTCTTGATTTCCAACGCGCCCAAATCCCCCAAACCCGCCTTGCTTTCCATCCCCAAAAGTTGTTTGGCTGCCTTTTCCCCAAAAATCGGCATCCCCGTATCGCCATACGCCCTTATTATAAGGAGGCGCAGCGCTCTCGCCCCCACGAAAACACGCCCGCCGCCATTGCCGCGCCGCGCGCCATCCACTACAATGCCTTGCATGCGAATCCCCCTGCCGCCACTCCCGCCCCGCATCCTGCTCGCGCCGCTCTGCTTGCTGCTTGCGGCGTGCGCCCCCGCGCCCGCTGCTACCGCAACGCCCTTGCCCACGCACACGCCAGCGCCCGCCGCAACGCCTATCCCGACCGCTATCCTGTTGCCCACAGCCACGCCTGCGCCCACGCCCACAATCGCGCCCGAACCCGAAACCGCCGCCGCGCTTGCTGCAGCCCAAGGCGCAAACGCCATATCCGAAGACCTCACCGCCGCCCATACCCTAGCCGCCGCGCTCGCCGCGATGAACGCCGCCCCGTCCTACCACGCCGAGGTTGACGCCGTCATCAAGGTAGTCCAGCAAGAGGCGAGCTTTCGCATGGACGAAGAGACATTCGGCTCCGAATACCCCATCCGCTACTCCGGCGACTTCCAGCCCCCCGACCGCGCGCGCGGCAAACTCGCCCTATCGCTCGGTGGACTCGCCATTGAAACCGACCTCATCCTCATAGGCGACCTAGCCCACATCCTCGACCCCGAAACCGGCTTATGGGAAACCCTCCCCATCCGCCACGCCGGCTTGCCCTCCCCCTACGAATTCGCCCGCCTGCCCCAAGACCTCGCCCGCTACCAAAACCTCCGCATCGTCCGCCACGAAACCCTAGCCGGCATCCCCGTCCGCCGCCTATCCGCCGACCTCGCCGGCGCCCACCTCGGCAGCCACTACGACAGCCTGTTTGTGGAGATATGGGTCGGCATCCATGACGCGCTCATACGCCGCTATACTTTGGCAGGTGAGACCTCTGCCGACGCGGGCGATGACGCGGGCCTATCGGGCGGCGGGTTGCCCTTGGCCGCCGGCGACCTGGGCGGCGGGGCTGAGCTTGCGCTGACGGTGACGTACACAGGGTTTGGCGAGCGGGTGGATATAGGGGCGCCGGGGCCTTAGCTCTCTGCCAGTGCCAAGGTTATGCTTGCGCTCGCAGTATCGCCGCCGCTGCCTCATAGAAAGCTGAAACCGCCGCTATATCGGCGTCAGACGCGATTTGCGCGTACCGCGCTGTCTTGGCGTTCTGCCTTGCTTTCGTTGATCCAAGCTCGTCAAATCGGACAATGCGCGCGTCTATCCACGCCGACACATACTCTTGGTCGACGCCTTGCTCGCTTGCCGCCACTCGCAGGCACATATCAACCGCCTCGCCTTGCCCCGCCAAGAGCGCATACCCGTTGAACGCCAGGAAGAAGAACCCCGTCGTCAGCGCCGTCCGCTTGTTGCCGTCGGTGAACGGGTGGTTTTTGATGGTTGACCAGATTAGCGCGGCCGCCTTGTCCGCTATGGACGGGTATAGGTACTCCCCGCCGAAAGACTGCTGCGGCTGAGCCAGCGCCGACTCAAACGCGCCGCGCCCTTGCGAGCCGCCCAGATACTGGAAATCGGGCAAGCCGCCCTCATAGTTCGGGAACAGCGCCGGAATCGTGTGAATGATCACATCCTCGAAGAAATCGGCGTCGGGAAACCAGATGCCTTGCTTGTCTTGCATATCAAGTTCGTCCTTTCCCAAAAAGAAAAGTTCCTCAGAATTCTGAGGAACTTTTGGCGCTTTCGGCTAATTCGGGTGAACGGGGATTAGCGCTTTGCCAACTCTTTCAAAGCGTCCCCGTACATCCCGATGAACAGCCTCGCTACCGCCTCCCGCATTTCAGGAGTATCCGGCAGTGGCATGTTCTTGACATCCTCAGGCAAGTTCCTCCATATCTCCGACGCCTTTTCGGCCTCTTCGGGAGATAGGTTAAATATGTTTTGCGTCTTGTCTATCGCTTGAACCATATTGCGCCATCCTGGAACTTTGCATATCAATTATTGATACTGGAACCTGCAATCAATCATAAACCATAATCAACCGATAATCAAGTCTTTCTACTTGCCAAGCGCCCGCATTTGGATTTCTTGCCGAATAACAATCGGGCAATCTTACCCATTAAACCCATTGGCAAGCGCGTGGACATCCGGGCGGGCGTGGCTTGACGCCGCCATCCGCGCCGCTAGTGCCGCGCTAGGGCGGGTTGCGCCGGGCGCGCCTCAGCAGCGTGTAGGTCGCAAGGGCGATGAGCGCGGCCGCCGCCAATGCCAGCGTTAGGCTGCTCGTGGCGGGTATGGGCGTGGGGATTGGCGTGGGCGTGGGCTCTGGGATGTATAGATCAAGCCCTTGCGATTTTCGGCCTAGCTCCGCCGCGTTGTTTAGGTCGTGGTAGGCTACCCAGAGCCTGCTTGTGCGGCGGACGAATACTTTGCCGTCGCCGGGCGCGCGGCTGGATTCGTCGGCGCTAATCTCTATCTCGCCGCGAAACAGGTGGGACGCGGCGGCGGCGGATGCGTCGGTTTTGCTGACGACTTCTCGCACGGCTACCCACTCGCCCGCGCGGTCGGAGCTGCTGTACACGCGGGCTATCCGGGCGCTTGCGGGAAATCTGTCTCGCTGCGTTTGTTGGAACATCACTCGCAGCTCGCTGTCCTTGGGGACATCGTTGCGAAATGCGATGCGCCAGTTCTCGGCGTCATCGCTGTTGATTGACATCAATTGCTCTTGCCCGTCCTGTTTCGTCATAAACGCCGCGTTGTGCGAGGGCAGGATTATGGTCGTTCCGGCGTCGTAGGCGCACTCATCGCCCTCAAACGCGAAAGCGTCCGGGAATGGCTTGCCGTCGGCTAGGCTCCAGTAGTTATAGACGCCGGATACAACGCCGCCGGCTACCTCGCTAGGGGTGGAATCCCATACCGCCGCGCAACCTCTCGTAGTCCCAAGTTGTCTATCGCTGATGTAGAAGACCACGGTGTCCCCGTGTTCGCGCGGCGCGTTGGCGAACTCTACTGAGACGCCTCTGCGGGGCGCTATTGCGCTGCGCTTGGGACTGTCATCGCTGCCGCCGCGCTCGCCGCTGTCGCCGCTCGCGCCGTAGTAGTGAACTTGCACATATTGGTCGGGCGCGCGCACGAACAGCCTGCTGTCGCCCGGCAGCAGCGCGGCGCGGCTTGTGCTGACGCGCGCCTCGCCCCTGAGCACCGCGGTTGTGGATGTCGCCATCCTCACTCGCCCGCCTTCGTCCCTGACCGCAACCTCGCGCAGGGACGCCCAAGCGCTGTCCTCGCCGCTGGCAACCCTTACCCGCCGCGCCGCCGCGCCGTAAGCGTCCTCCGCATAAAAGCGAAACCTTATCTGCACCATTGCGTCTTCGCTTGTTCTGTGCGCGAGTACGATGTCGCCGGGTTCGTAGATGTTATCGGGTCTGTCGGGTTCGGGATAGCCTACCGCAACGGGGTTTGCGTCGATATAGACGTCGACGGGGCGTGTGCGATCGCCTAGCGCAAACGGCGTATTGGACGGGTTATCAGCGTCGTATTCGCAGCCCTCATTGAGCCGATAGTCATTCGCCTCGGACGCAACCCTTTCGTCATTCCTCGTATCTCTGTTAGTCCTGATAATCGTCACGCTGCCGTCCGCCACGTTGAATATGTGAAAGTCCGACCCTCCTAGTTGCTGGCTTCCGGGCTGAGGGCTTCGCGGCGCCTCGGGCAACTCCACTTTCGGCCAAGTCGCAACGCAGTAGCGGATAGTTCCCAGGCTAGTATCGCGCACGGTGAAAATGAGCGTGGCCTCCGTGCCGTCGGCGTTCCAGACAAGGGGATGCACATATATCTCCGGCTCATCGCCATCGGCGGGCGTCTGCGTCTCAGGCGGGAGCGTGGGGACGGGCGTGAGGGTTGCGGTAATGGTTGGCGTGGGCGTGAGGGTCGCGGTAGGCGTAGCGGTAGCGGTGAAAGTCGGCGTAAGCGTGGCAGTTGCGGTAGCGGTAGGCGAGGGCGTAGCGGTGATGGTTGGCGTAGGCGTGATGGTTGGAGTGGGCGAGGGCGTTGCGGTGATGGTCGGAGTGGGCGTAGGCGTTAAGGTTGCGGTTGGCGTGGGCGTAATGGTTGGACTGCGCGTAGGCGTTGCGGTGATGGTAGGCGTGAGCGTGTGTGTGGGCGTGATGGTTGGCGTAGGCGTAGCGGTGGCGGTGGCAGTGTAAGTCGGCGTAAGCGTGGCAGTGGGCGTGGCGGTGATGGTAGCGGTAGGCGTGGGCGTGATTGGCGTAGCGGTAGCGGTAGGCGTGGGCGTTGCGGTGAGCGTGGGCGTTGCGGTGGCAGTGATAGTTGGCGTCAGCGTGATGGTTGGCGTGGGTGTTGCGGTGGCGGTGCCGGTTGGCGTCGGTGTAGTGGTGGCAGTGGCGGTAGGGGTTGGCGTGAAAGTAGCGGTTGGGATCTGTGTAAGCGTGGCGGTGGGTGTCAGGGTGGGTGTTGCGGTAGGCGTCAGTGTGGCAGTGGGAGTAGCGGTTGGCGTTGGCGTAAGAGTTGCGGTAGATGTCGGCGTAGGTGTTGGCGTTGCGGTGAGGGTTGGCGTTGCGGTAGCGGTCGGTGTTGGCGTGAATGTTGTAGTTGGCGTGGGTGTGATAGTAGGCGTTGGCGTTGTGGTTGGCGTTGGCGTGGTAGCGGATGTTGGCGTTGGCGTGTTGGAACTGGGCGTGAAATAGAATGTAATCGCGACGGTGGATCCCGCGTTCACCCGTGTGATGAACTGGATATTCCCGGTTGTAACAACGCCGGGATAGTCGCTGTGCCACGAATTCTGCAGATGCCCGTCCACTAGCACTTTCGGAGTGGTAGAGGGCGTTGGCGGGAACCACAGCGGCGTGTTTGCGAGATTCTCGGTATCATAGGCGCAGTTTTCGCTGAGGGAAAAGACATCGGGTTCAGGCTGGCCGTTGGCGACATTCCAAGCGCTTTGCGCCGCGTGTCCGGATGCGAGGTTAGTCCATGTGGCGACGCAGGACGCGGGGTTGGCGGCTAGGGGAACGGAAATTCGGGGGGGGGTAGCGTCATGGCGAAACGCCGCCGTCGCCAGCAGCGTCAGCGCCGCCGCGAGCGCAAGCGCGGCGAGCGAGTTCGCGCGCGTGATGCGGCGCAGGCGCGCGGTTGTATTGCGGCGCAAGGGTGTCATGGGCGGGAATGTATGGCATAGATGGGAAGGGTGTCAAGGGGGTTGAGCGGATTCGTAGCGTTTTCCATTCAGGTGGGCGAGTATATCTACCGCTGCAGATGGTTGGATGGCATTGCCGTAGCCGATTGCAGAGATAGCGTGTTCGCGCATAAGAATAGCGGGCTAGATGGCGGCGGGCAGCGGAATATCGGCGGCGAATTCGCTGAGGGCGCGAGCGACGGCGGCGGGGCGTTCCATGTACATGTTGTGGCCGGTGTCGGCTAGGGTGAGGGGGCGGAGGTTGGAGATGCCGGAGGGCGCGGCGTTGAGGTCGCGGATGGAGGGGGCGTGGCGGCTGCTGCGGATGAATAGGATGGGGATGCCGAGTGATGGGAAGATGGGGCGGAGGTCGGCGTGGTCGCCGTCGCGTTCTTGCCAGTTGAAGGTGTGGGGCGACCATTTCATGTCGTAGAGGCCGTCCTCGCGGCGGTATGCCTCGTGGGCGGCGACGTCGCGGGTGACTTCGTCTGTCCAGGTCTTGGCGGCGGGGTGGGCGCGCAGGTATTGGTGGAGTTCTTGGCGGCTGCGCCAGGTTGTGCGAGGGGCATTCTCGCGGCCGGCTACCATTTTGTGAAAGCGCTCGTCCACGATTACCATAGGCTCCAGCAAGGCTAGGCGGGCGAATAGGTCGGGGCGCTGTTGGGCGCATAGGGTTGCGACTACGCCGCCGGTGGAGTGGGCGGCGGCGTAGATTTGGCGCAGGGCTAGGGCGTCGCAGAAGTGGGCGAGGTCTTGGACGCGGTCGGCGAATGTGTAGCCGCGCGGCGTCCAGTCGGAGTCGCCGTGTCCGCGCATGTCGGGGGCGATGACGCGGAATTGGCTTGTGAGGCGGCGGGCGACGGCGTCCCAGCTGCGGGATGTCCGCATGTCGCCGTGCAGCAGCAGGATGGCGGGGGCGGATGCGCCGCCCCAAACGGCGTAGCGCATTGCGATGCCGCGCGCGGGGAGTTGTTGGGTGTGGGTTTCGGGTTGCAAGTGATTGATTTTCAATTTGGGCGGGTTTGGCGTGTTGCCGCTGGTTAGAAGTTTATACGGGATTGGCTTGTGGGTTGGCGTTGCCCTCCCGGCGTGCGGCTATGCGCCTGGACGGGAGGGCGGTTTGTTGGGGTAGCCGACTATGCCTCGAAGCCGCAGGTGCGGTGGGTGCCGTCGCAGAAGGGCTTGTTGTCGGAGGCGCCGCAGCGGCAGAGGAAGACCATGTCGCTGTCGGTGGGGATTTCGTTGCCCTCGGCGTCCACGATTTTGATTTCGCCTTGCACCATGTAGGGGCCGTTTTTGCGGGTGGTTACGGTAGTGTCTGCCATTGAGTTCCTCCCATATTGTTGTGGCTCGCTTTCTCGCGCCCGCATTATAGCCGTTTTGTGCGATTTGTGGTAGCGCTTTGGGGGTTGCGCGGGGGCAATCGGGTTTCGCGGCTGATTAGGGGGTTATGCCGGCGCGGCGCAGTTCATCTAGGACAGCTTTGTTGTTGCCGTTGACGGTGGGCTGGAGGCACATTAGGCGCCGCCATTGGGATAGCATCGCGTCTGTGTCGGGGGTTAGGGGCAAGCCTAGCATCTCGGTGACTACGCGGTCTATTTCGGCGCGGTTGGGGTCTAGGGCGCTTAGGCTGATGCGCTTGAGGGGGAGGGTTCGCAGGCGGTCGAAGTTGGCGGCGGCTAGGGCGCGGGCGCGTTGCGCGGCGTCGGTGTCGGCGGCGAAGTCGGGGATGGGGTGGCCGGGGATCGCTCTGACCTGGATGCGGAATCTGCCAAGTTGTCCGCCTACATAGCCGTAGCATGACCTGATTAGCAACCCGTAGATGCTGTTCAGAAATAGCGCTATGGACTGGCTTACATCTTCGGGCGCGTAGATTGTTGTCCAGGATACGCCGCCCATACACTTTTCCTCTGTGTAGCACATCGCAATTTTCTGGGACGCCGCGCTCATATTGCGGGATATATGAAAATGCCCGGCGGTTTGCAACATTCGCGCAGCCTCATCGGGGTCGTCGCGCCGCTCGCCGTAGTGCGTGGGTTCGCAGGTGATGGACAACTGAGTATCCGCGTCCAAATGCCACATAGACGGGTTCATGCGGTTGCTCGTCTCATCGCGCGAGCGCATCACAAACGCGCCCCGGGGGTCATGACTTGCTTGGACATGTCCAAGCAAGTGATGAGTCGGGCCTACGCCCGACTCATCACTTAGCGTTGCCATTGGCAACGCAAACGTCGCGGCGCTGCCCGTGCGCGGATCATATGCCATGCCCTCTTTGACATATTCAGCCAAAATCGTGTAATCGCCGCTGGAGCCAAGCGCAGACCAAGGGTTGCCCTCGCCAAGCCCCTCCATCTTGTAGTAAGTGGCGGCGGTTGTTCCTACGGCAATCTCGCCGTGTTTCTTGCCTAGCGCTATTTCGCGGCTTATGGCGTCGGCGAACATCTTGGCGTCGAGTTTTGTTTCAAACGGGCGCGTGAGATTGACGCAGGTAACCGCGCGGTCGCCGTTTTGTTCTCTCTCAGTCGATGGCTTGTGCTTTGTGCCGATTAGCAGCATCTCTTGTATTATCGTGTCTGCCGACATTGAATCGCCCTCGCCCGTCGCCGTGCAGATGGCGATTACATCTCTGTATTCGTTCTCAATGTTCTTGCGAAATCCCGTGTATGTCTGCGCGTGCGCGGCAGTGAGAGGCAACACTTTGCCATGCGGCGATTCGTATCCTAATAGGGTATGCTCTACGACGTGCATAAAGGTTGCAAGCCCGGCTTGGCCGTCCGCAACGCCTTTAATAAGGCGATCCGCGGCGCGCTTGTAGCGTTGCATTTCCTTTGGATCAATAGGGCTTTTCGCGCCCTCTCGCGCTCGAAAGTAGGGATCATTGTTGTTGCAAATGTCAAATGTGCGAGGAATGGCGGTGAGCGCGATTTGTTGCTCGCCGTCGTATCCGACTAGGCGATTGATTAGGTTGGAAACGCCTTTAGGCAATAGGAAATTGAGAGCGCCGCCGTTGACGGTTATTGCGAAAATTTTGCTGGATTGGAAAGTGGTTTCGGGGCGCAGGGACGCCATATTCGCGGTTGCTACCGATATTGATTGCGGGTTGATGTCGGTTAGTTGGATGCAGTTTTCCATGCGCTCGGCGTGGATGATAGTTTTGTCTTGGGATTGTGCGTAGTGGCGAAAGCGGATGTTTTCTTCGGTGGCGCGGGCGAGCGTTCCTGTGCCGGCGCAGATTTCGTTGTATTTGGCGCGGCGTGGATCTTGCAGGCGGCGCGTGGTGATGTTGGCGAGCAGCTCTGCGGTGGCGGGCTTGGTGTAGTAGGCGGCGCGCTCGTCGCGGTCGGGGATGAGGGATTGCCATATTTCGGCGGCGACATTGGTGGTGGCGCTGACGCCGGCTTGGATGTAATCCTCGAAGGCGTCGGAGATGGCGCGGAGGGTAGATCCGATGTGGGGGCTGATGTCGGAGTCTTGCAACATTCCAGCGGCGATAGTAGATAGGGGCATATAGTCTATGTCTTCAATCTTGCGCCATACGCGGGCTATTCTAGCGGGGATGCCGTCGTGCGGCTCAACTTTCTTCCATAGGTCGACGTTGTCTATCGCCATGATTTCCTGCACTTCTTCGTCGCCCCACTTATTGAGGTTGGCGTGGAGCTGTATCATGCTGAACAGGGTGCCGACGATATTGCCCGCGACCGATTCCATCTTGTTGGCGCTATCGTGGTTGCCGTATTTGTTGGTTAGGCGGGCTTGGGCGTCCGCGCCGCAGGCGTTGAGCCTTGCCGTGAGCGCTTGTTTGGCGGATGTCATATCGGTTATCACGTCGTTCATAACATCTTTGGCATAAGCCTCCGGTATGGCGGCGAGCCAGGCGTACTGGACGATGTCTTGCAAGGAGACGGGGACGGGCTTGTCAGGGACGATGGTTATGTCGGGGTCGTTGGGGCATTTGCCGGTGACTACCCGCATCAGGAATTGGGGAGCGTCGCTCATGCTCATAAGAGCGTCGTTAATGGCCGCGGGTCTCAGTTCGCCCAGTTCCTCGGGGATGCCGAGCGCAATGACGCTTTTCATCGGGATGTTGGAGTCGGTGAACTCGTAGCCTAGCCGATTTTTGGCGTCGGTTATGGCGGGAGCGCCGTATTCGGATTCAATGATAGTCCGCAAGTCGTAGGGCATATGCACCACGATGTCGGGGGCCGTTCCCGATGCTTTCCCTGCCCCCGACTGTTCGGCGTCGACCGTGTATCCGGGCGGCGCTAGGCGTTCCATAGCCGCCGCGATAAAGCCGTTCAGCACTCTTTCGTTGATTGTTGGCATTTGCGGCGCTCCCATCTCAATTTCGGCACTATGAGTTTAGTGGGTAGATGTTATGCGCTAATACCGCATGGGGGTATGATACAACGATTGGCGAGTGGGGTCAAATTGGGCTGATGGCAAAGGATATTTCTGATGTATGGGGCTGTTTTAGGCGCGGCGGGTTTGGAGGGCGCGGGTTAGGTGGGGGAGGGTTTGGGCGTAGTCGGCTAGGATGCCGATGTCGGCGGTTTGGAAGATGGGGGAGCGGGGGTTGTTGTTTATGGCGACGATTGTGTGGGCTTTTTGGATGCCTACGGCGTGGTTGAAGACGCCGCGCAGGGCTACGGCGATGTAGAGGGCGGGGGCGACGGATTTGCCGGATAGGCCGATTTGGGATTGGCGGGGCAGCCAGCCTAGTTCGGTGATGTCGCGGGTGGCGCCTAGCGGCGCGTCCAAGGCGGCGGCTAGTTCGCGCACGAGGGGCAGGTTTTCGGGGCCGCCTATGCCTTTGCCCACGCCTACGATTACGCGGGCGCTGTCAAGGTCGGAGGCGGCGACGGATTCGTTGGCGACGGTTTCTAGGGTTTGGACGCGCTCAGGGGGCAAGTCGTCATGGGGGATGGGCTGGATGGAGGCGCGGATGGCGCGGTCGGGGGCTACGGGGATTAGGATGCCGGGGCGGACGGTCGCCATATGCGGGCGCGTGTGGGATAGGATGGGGGCGATTATGTTGCCGCCGAATGCGGGTTTGAGCTGGGCTAGGTTGCCTTGCGCGTCTATCTCTAGGCCGACGCAGTCGCCGGTTAGGCCGAGCGATAGGCGGGCGGCTAGGCGGGATGCGAGGTCTCTGCCGTTGAGGGTGGATGGCAGCAGCACGGCGTAGGGCGCGTGGGCGCGGATGGCGGCGGCTAGGATGTGGGTGTAGCGGGCGGTTTCGTATTGGGCGAGTTCGGGGCGCTGCGTCATGTGGACGGCGTCGGCGCCGTGGGCGATGAGCGTGGGCGCGTGGTGCGCGGTCAGGCTGCCGATTAGGATCGCCTCCACGCGGGTTTGGAGCGCGTCTGCCAGGTGGCAGGCGCCGCCGAGCAGTTCTAGGGTTACGGGGCGCAGTTTGCCGCCGAGCGTTTCGGCGACGACCCAGATCGCGCCGATGTCGGCTTTGGGGCGGATGCCGCCGCGCGGAGGGGCGGATGCCGCCGGGTCGGCTTGGGTTTGGTCGAAGACGCCGCGCGTTTCTAGGTATTCCATAAGTTGGGCGACGGCGTCGGGGATGGGGGTGTCGCGGATTAGGATGCGGTCGCGCTGGGGTTCAATGGAGTAGATTTCGCTGACGTAGGTGGGGGAGCCGTCTAGGCCGAATTGGGATGCGTCGGGGCTGAGGTCGGCGGCGGTTAGCTCAGTGATGGGCTTGTCTTGGGCGGCTTGGCGGGCGGCGCGGTTGGGGTAGGTTTCGGGGGCGACTTCTTCGGTGACGGTGATGAGGGCGGGGAGTTGGCAGCGGACTAGGTCGTGGCCGGCGTCGGTGGCGCGCTCGGCGGTTAGGGTTGCGGGATCGGTTTGGGGGTCAAGGGTTAGTTTGCGGACGTTGGTGATTTGGGGGAGGTCTAGGAGTTCGCCGATTTCGGGGCCTACTTGGCTTGTTTCGGCGTCAACGCTGTTGCGGCCGCAGATGATAAGGTCGGGGTTGTCTTGGGCTAGGGCGAGGGACAGCGCGCGGGCGGTGGCTAGGGTGTCGGCGCCGGCGAATGCGCGGTCGGTTAGGTGGACGGCGCGGTCGGCGCCCATCGCTAGGCATTGGATTAGCGCCTCGCGCGCTTGGGGAGGGCCCATCGTATAGACGATGATTTCGGCGGCGTGGGCTTGCTTGAGGTTGGCGGCGAGGGACATAGCGAGGACGTCAAACGGGTTGACTTCGCTGGGGACGCCGTCGCGGACTAGGCGGCGGGTTTCGTTGTCGAATTTGAGCATTGAGACGACGGGGACTTGCTTGACGCAGACGGCGATTTTCATAATAGGCGCTCGCTGTGGGTTTGGGGTTTGGATGGATGTTAGGCGGGATTGGCGGGTTGTTCGGGGTTGGCAGAGGGTTCGGGTTTGTAGTCTAGTTCGGCTTGGTAGGCGGTTAGGTTTTCGCGCATAAATTGGATGTGTTCGGGGACGTGGGCGTGGTAGGTGTTTAGCCAGTCGTCTAGGGTTATCATAGCGCCTTGTTCGGGGTGGTAGGCGCTGTGTTTCCAGACGCCGGGGGGCATTTGGCTTATGAGCGCGTGGGTTTTCTTGCGGAGGAATTTGAATAGGGCTAGGGTGTCTTCCACGCTTTGGGTATGGTAGGCGAGGCGCTCCGCCCAGAGGTTTTCGTCGTATGCCATTAGGGCTGAGCCGGGTTCGGATATGATGCGGCGGCAGCGGATGTAGCTATTGACTTCGCTGTCGGCGATGTGGATTAGGTGTTCTTTGACGCTCCAGCAGTTGTGTTGGTCGCGGTATGTCCACATTTCGGCGGGGAATTCTTTGAGGGCTTGTTCAAGGAGTTGGGAGTGGGTGGCGTATTCGGCGATTTTTTGGGCGCGGAGGTGGTCGAGGGATTGGGATTGTTCGGGTTGCTGGGCTGGAGTGTTTGACATAGCGGTTTCCTTAAATGAAGTATAGAGTGCGTTCATTCACTCATACTATTTTAAGGGATGTATGTTTGGCGCGTGTTAAAAGTTTGTTACATCATCGGGCGGCGCATCTAGCGCAAGGTTTGGGTATTATTCCAGCATCACTTCTTGGGCGCGCTTGTTTGCCCGCACTAGGGCGCTGTTGGCGCGCTGCTGGTCTTGCATCCAGCCGGAGCGCTTGTTTTCTTGCTGCAAGCCGATGATGGTTAGGGCGGCGCTTTTGCGGCGGTTGCAGGGGCCGCATAGCAGGATGCGGTTGGTTATCCAGTTTTCGCCGCCTTGCGCGCGGGGGTTGATGTGGTCAAGTTCCATGAATTCGGGTTCAAGGCTGCGGCCGCAGCCGGCGCAGTCAACCAAGCCGTTGGCGGACGATTGGGCGTCAATCAGTATTCTTCGCATTTCTTCGTGGGATAGGCGCTGCCATCGCTCTACCGGGCGCTGGCGCTGCAGGCGCAGTTCAAAGGTGGGCGCGTCATCGCCGCCGTCGGTTCGGACGGGCGCGTCTTGGGTGTAGATGATCTGCGCGTTGGGGTTGGCGAGCAGCTGCTTGTTGTCTTCCATGCGCTGCTTGACGATGTTGTACGCGCCATCCCATAGATCCATGCCGACCCATTGGCGGCGTAGGCGCTCGGCGGCGATGGGGGTGGTGGCGCAGCCGCAGAAGGGGTCAAGCACAAGGTCGCCCTCGTTGCTGGAGGCGCGGATGACGCGCTCGTACAAAGCAAGCGGCTTTTGGGTGGGGTAGCCGGTGCGCTCTTGGGAGGATGTGTTGAGCTGCAAGCCGTCTTCAACCCAAAGGTTGCCGACGGCTCTGCCGGGGGATTCGTCTAGGTAGAGTTTGCGGTTTTCGCCGGTGGTCTGGAAACGACGGCCCCAAGCCAAGCGGTAGCGGCGGCCGTCGTCGTCCGTGTGGGTGTATTTTTTCTTTATCTCCTCTTCGCTGTGAGGGATCATTACGGGATTGAATACGGCTTTGGCGGATTTGACATAGAAGAGCAGGACGTCGTGCTGGGTTGTGAACTTGGATGTGGCGTTGTTCTTGCGGCCGGCGTATTTGCGCCACACGATTTCGTTTTTGAAGTGCCGGTCGCCGAATATGGCGTCGCACAGCGCTTTCAAGTAGTGGCTGGCGGTGGCGTCGCAGTGCAGGTATAGGCTGCCGGAGTCTTTTAGAACGCGGCGCATCTCTATCAGGCGCACGCCCATAAAGCATAGGAACGCCGCCAGGTCTTCGCGGCCGCCTATCTTTTTGCGCTCTTTGGCGTCGCGCTCTAGGCCGCCGATAACGAAATCTATGAGTTCGTGAACGCGCGGGTGGTCGTCTTTGATGTCGTCCACCCAATCGGGCTGGACGTCCTCTTTCCAGCGCCACCTGTCTTGAAAGCGGGCGCCGGCGGCGCGGCTTTCGGGGGTAGCGTGAAAGTCTTTGTCTTTGTTGAAAGGCGGGTCGGTGGCGATAAGGTCGACGGTTTGGCTGTTCATGCCGCGCAGGAAGTCTAGGTTGTCGCCCTTGAAGAGGGTTCGGTTTTGGAAATTTCGCTCTGCCATTGGGATGGGGTTCCTTTTGGGCTGGATCATCCGCGGCGGGCGTGATGCGCCGATGTGGTGAATATAGCACAAAATAGCGCGGGGCGTCTATGGGCGGGCGGGCGGCGGCAGCGTTTTCATTTAGGCGGGTGGGTGTATCTGGCGCTGCAGGATGGGTGGATGGATTTGGGGCAGCGGGATGGTTTGTTGGTTGGGGAACGATATGCGAAACTCTCAGAATTGTCTAAAAAGAAACGCTGCCGGGCGCGATAGCGACGGCGCACTCTTGGATGTGAGTTAGTCCTGTTCTTCTGTCGGGAAATAGGGCGGCGGCTCGTTGAACGGCTCGCCGGCGTCTCGCGCGGCGTTCATGCGCCGGAAATAGGCGGCGAATTCGGCGTTGGCATGCCGGTATGCCTCATTTTGCGCCTTGCGGAGCGCCTTGGCGTTCATTCTCTCGATTTGCTGTTTGGCGAGGTAGGCTCCGAGAACCATAATGTACGCTCCTGTTTCTATTGAGACTGCGAATCCGCCGGCGACTAGGGCGGCGGCTTGGCCTTTGATTAGGATTTGGATTATTGTAAGCGGGACGCTTTGATGGGGCGGCTGGACTATTTCTTGATGGGTTATTATTGCCATTCCGATTAGGAAGATGGCGGTGTAGCCGACCATGCCGATGATGATCTTTGGGCCGATATTCGGATCTTTCACACACTCCTCGCTCTTGTTAATACGATGATAATTTGCGGCCTGCGCGATGTCAATCGGGATTTGGCTTATGGCGGCGCAGGCAGGCGGGTGGGTATCTCTATCGTTGCAGCCGGTTGGACGGCTTTGCCATGGCCACCCGCTTTATAAGCTGGAGCGCAATCTGCGAAACTCTCAAAACCGCATGAAAAGAAACGCTGCCGCGGGCGTCAGGTTTGGGGTTCGCGGATGCGTTGGAGGAGGCGGGATTTGTAGCCGGCGGGAGCGGGCCGGGGGGCTGCGGCGCGCAGGATGTCTATGGTGGCTTTGAGGGTGTTGACGAAGGCGGCGCAGGCGGGGCATTCGGCTAGGTGGGCGCGGATTTTTTGGCGCAATGAGGGCTCTAGCTCGCCGTCTAGGTAGTCGGATGAGAGCATGCGCGCCTCGTGGCAGGGCGGGGGCAAGCCGGGGGCGCGTCTGAGGATGCGTAGTATGCGGGAAATCATAAGGGCTGTCCGCGCGGCGCGCTTAGGGCGCGTGTTAGGGTTGTTGGGGCAGGGCCGTGTTTTGTTTTAGTTTGAACACTTTATAAAATGACGCCGCGCCGGTCAAGCGGGGGCGGCCGCGCGCGGATTGGCGGTTTTGGGCTTGATTGTCTTTTAATTATGTGATGCTGTGATTTACAATTGGATGCGGGCAATCGGCGGATGTCGGGCAACGCAAGGGCGGATGTCGGGCAATGGGGGACGGCAAGGGTTTTAATTAGCAAGGGGAATGGCAATTGGGGACGCTTATCACGCCATACGGGGGCGAGCTGGTCAATCTGGTTGACGAGGGCGAGGCGCTGGCTGACAAGGCAAGGCGGCTGCCGTCCGCGCATATCTCGGATAGGGCTATGTTTGACTTGGAGCTGCTGGCGACGGGGGGGTTTTCGCCGCTGGATAGGTTTATGTCGCGGGCCGACTTGGAGTCGGTCGTGGGCGATGGGCGGCTTGCTGATGGGACGCTGTGGCCGATGCCGATAACGCTGCCGGTGGATGACGCGCCGCGTCTTGACGGCGAGGTTGCGCTGCGGGATGCCCGCAACAATCTGCTGGGCGTGATGCGGGTTGAGGAGGTTTATGAGTGGGATAGGGATGAGATGGCGGCGGGGGTTTTCGGGACGAGGGATGAGGCGCATCCGCTTGTGGCAGAGATGCGGGGATGGGGCAAGTTCAACATATCGGGCGAGTTGCGGGCGCTGGGGCTGCCGAAATATCCGGATTTTGCTGAGCTGCGGCTGACGCCGGCGCGGACGCGGGCGGCGCTGGCGCGGCGCGGGGCGCGCAATGTGGTTGCGTTTCAGACGCGCAATCCGCTGCATCGGGCGCACGAGGAGCTGACAAAGCGGGCTATGGATCGGCTGGACGCAACGCTGCTGCTGCATCCGGTCGTGGGGCTGACTAGGCCGGGTGACGTTGACCATTATACCCGTGTAAGGACATACAGGGCGCTGGTGGACAATCACTATGACGGGGCTAGGGCGCTGCTGGCGCTGCTGCCTCTGGCGATGCGGCTGGCTGGGCCGCGCGAGGCGCTGTGGCATGCGATAATCCGGCGCAATTTCGGCGCGAACCACATCATCATCGGGCGGGATCACGCGAGCCCTGGGGTGGATTCGCGTGGCAAGCCGTTCTATGACCCGTTTGAGGCGCAAGAGGTTGTGGCAGAGGCGGCGGGGGAGACGGGCGTGGGGGCGGCGACGTTTTCGGAGATGGTGTATGTGCCGTCGGCAAAGCGGTATATGGAGACGACCGAGTTGGAGGCGGGGGTTGAGACGCTGTCTATATCGGGGACGCAGGCGCGGCGGGATTATCTGAACGCGGGCAAGCGGCTGCCGGAGTGGTTCACGCGGGCTGAGGTGGCTGATATTCTGAGCGAGGCGTATCCGCCGCGGTTTAGGCAGGGTGTATGCTTGTGGTTCACCGGGCTTAGCGGGGCGGGCAAGACGACCACGGTGGACGCGCTGGCGTCGGCGCTAATGGAGCATGGGCGGCGCGTGAGCGTGCTGGACGGGGATGTGGTGCGGACGAACTTGTCCAAGGGGCTTGGGTTCAGCAAAGAGGATCGCGACGCCAATGTGCTGCGGATAGCGTTTGTGGCGTCTGAGATAGCGCGTCATGGGGGGGTTGCCTTGTGCGCGGCGATAAGCCCGTATCGGGAAACTAGGGAGCGGATACGGGGGATGTTCGCGCGGGATCAGTTCGCGGAGGTGTTTGTGGATACGCCGCTGAGCGTGTGCGAGAGCCGCGATGTGAAGGGGATGTACGCCAAGGCGCGGGCGGGCGAGATACGGGGGTTCACGGGGATAGACGATCCGTATGAGGAGCCGCTGGATGCGGAGGTGGTTTTGGATACGGTCGCCAATGGCGTGGATGATAACACGCGGGCGCTGATTGGGTATCTCAAAGATGAGGGGTTTTTGAGGTAGCGCGGGTTGCGCGGTGGCAGGACGGGGGGACGCTACTTTTGGAAAAGTAGGCAAAACTTTTTGGGTGGGCGCTGATGGGGATGTTTGGGTAAATGATGGGCAGGCTAAGGGAAATGAAGTATGACTATGTTTTGGTTGTTGGGCCGGGTAGGTCGGGCAGCGAGTTTTTGTATGAGAACTTGCGGCGGCATCCGCGGATGGGGTTTCCCGAAATCAAGGAGGGGTATTATTATCGCTCGCCGCGGGCGTACAGGCGGGCGCGCGGGCGGCTTGGCAAGGGCGCGATGCTGGCGGACATAGCGAACTTGGCGTACAACGATGCGCGGCTGCCGGACGGGGTTCGGGCGCTGCAGGGCGCGGGGGAACGGGTTCTGCTGGTGGTATTGCTGAGGGAGCATCGCGGGCGAGCGGCGTCTATGATGCGGTTTCGGCGCAGTCGTGGCGAGCGCACGGCGCTGCTGGGGGCGCGGCGTTTGGAGTCGGCGGTGGTCGGCGATAGGCTGACGGCGGCTGATCTGGCGCGCATATACGCGATAGACGCGGATGCGCTGACGCTGCGGTTCGATGCGCTGACTGGGAATCCGGCGGGGGCGCTGGCGGCGGTGTATTCGCAGTGCGGGATTGAGATGGGTGGCGCGCCGGTCGCGGGCGTGGTGAACGAGTCGGAGCGGGCGCGGTTTGTGCCGCTGGCGGCGCTGGGCAAGGCGATGGCGCTGGCGTTGCGGCGGTTGGGGTGCAGGCGATTGTTGCAGCGGGTGAAGGATAGCGCGGCGGTAAGGCGGTTGTTTTTTGCGCCGGGGGCGTCGGATGCGCGTTTGTCGGCTGAGGCGGAGGCGACGCTGGCGGCGGCGTATGCGGAGTGCGAGGCTGCGGTGGAGTCGGGTGGCGAGCGCGTGGGCGTGGGCGTGTATTTGCGGCGGGCGAAGTCGGGCGCGGATGAGAGGGCGGTGGCGTAACAAGGGCAGAGCGCGGGGGAGTTCAAGGCGGGTTTGTTTATTCGCAAGAAATCCTGGCGCGGCTGGCTTGGGGAATTTTCGCTAATGGGGATTGTGTTGTACACTCTACTGAGGGACTCAGGTTAGATACGCGAGCGGCGTCAAGTTAATCCGGGCGGCGAGTTATGAGCAGTCAGGAAGAAACGGGTCAGGGCGATGCGGCGGCGCAGTTTGAGGAGATTGTGACGCAGTACGCGGACTTTGTTTATAATGTGGCGTTTCGGATGATGGGCAATACGCATGACGCGGAGGAGGTGGCGCAGGATGCGTTCTTGTCGGCGTATCGCGCGTATGGTCGGTTTCGGGGCGAGTCTAGGGTTAGCACATGGCTTTACCGCATCACGATGAACGCGGCGCTGATGCGTTTGCGGCGCGAAAAGCGGGCGCGCGGGCTGACCTGGGTGGGCGTGGAGAACCTGGAAGTGCCGAGCTGGGAGGATGCGCCTGAGCGGTCGGCGCTGGCGTCGGAGCTGGGGGATAAGATACAGGAGGGCATATCGCGGCTGCCGCCTGAGCTGCGGGCGGCGGTGGTGATGCGGGATGTGAGCGGGCTGTCCAACGCGGAGGCGGCGGAGGCGCTGGGGGTGACGGTGTCATCGCTGAAGTCAAGGCTGCATAGGGGGCGGGTGCTGCTGCGGCAGCATCTGGCGGAGTATGCGCCGGGGAATGGGTAGGGGGCGTGGGGGATATGCGGGATGTAGTGGGTTGGATGGGGCGATTGGGGTTGCGGCGCTTGTCGGGTCGGGTAGATGGGCTTGATTGGCTGATAGTCGGGGCGGCGGCGTTGGGGGCGGCGCTTGTGATGGCGCGGGTATTGCCGCATGGGGTTGGGCTGAGTTACGATTCGCTGCACTACATAGAAATGGCTCGCAGCGCGCTGGCGGGGGAGGGGTTCACCCACGACGGGACTATTGTTACGGTGTGGCCGCCGGGCTATCCGATTTTGCTGGCGGTAGCGGGCTTGGGGATAGCAGATCCTCATAGCGTAGCGGGGCCTTTGAATGCGGCGCTGTTTGGGTTGACGATATTGGTTGTGGGGCGTTATCTGCGAGGGCGGCTTGAAACGCGCTTTTTGGCGCTGTGGGCGTGTCTTGCGCTTGCGCTTGCGCTGCCGCTGGCAGACTCGGCGAGATTTGCGTTGTCGGACACGTCGTTCATCCTATTCGCGACGCTTGCGCTTATACAGACTGACAGAGCGATGCGGGATGACGGGCGTTCTGCACTGGTATTGGCGGCGATATTTTGCGCGTTGGCGTGGCAGATGCGCTACATCGGGGCGGCGGTTCCTGCGCTGGCGGGATTGGCGCTGTTGACGCAAGGGGGCATGCCGCTGTCGCGGCGAGCGCGGCGGACGGCGCTCTTTGGGGCGATAGTGGGCGCGCCTATGGCGCTATGGCTGGCGCGGAATTACATAGCGCGAGGAATGTTGTCGGGACACGCCGGCGGAGACTTGTCTCTGGTTAATAATTTGCGTGAGTGGGCGCAAATTATGGTAGGCTGGGGGCAGCCTTTGCCCGGCTGGTTGTCTATCATAGTTTTAGCGGTTCTTGTCATCGGGCTGGGCGTATTTTTCGCGCGGGGGAGCGGCTCTAGCGGGCGGCGGGCTTGCCTAGTTTTCGGCGGGTTTGCCTTGGCGTATGCCGCGTTGCTTAGCGCGACGCTAGCTCTGGGATACCCACGCAGCGGGGTTGAGCCGCGATATATCGCCGCGCTCTATATCCCGCTTGCTGTGGTTGCCACTTTCGCGCTGGACGGGCTGTCCAGCTGGGCGCGGGATAGACGGGCAGCGGCGGGGAGCGCGGGCGGGTTGCCGGTGTTGCGGACATTCGTATGGGGGAGAGTATTTCGGCTAGATAGGCTGGCGGCTATCGCGCTGGCGGGCGGGCTGTGCGCGTGGGTTGCGGCGCAGGCGATTGAGAGCGCCGAGCATATAGCGCGGGCGAATTCGGGCGCGCTGTACTTGGGTTACGCCGCGCCGCGCTGGACGGGATCTGAGACGATGCGATATGCGCGGGAGAATCTTGGCGGGGCCGTTATCCACACTAACTATCGCGTGGCGGCGCATTTTCACAGCGGCGGGAACGCGGATTACCGCGAGTTGTCCGGTCGGTCGCTTATGCATACCGCTAATTCCCGACAGATCATGCGCTGGAACGCTAGACACCACGGCGCTTATGTGGTCTGGCTGGATGACGGCAAGCCGCCTCGGAAGATTAGCGTTATTAACTTGCGCGCGCGGGAGGGGCTGGAGCCGGTCGCGGAGTTCGCGGACGGGGCGGTGTTTCGGGTGAATAGCGAGTATAAGCCAAACCCGGACGATAGCCCGTATTTTAGCGCCTATTCCGCCATTGCGCGGGGCAAGGCCGCGCGGCGTTCATCTGGCGCGGGTTTTGATGTCTATGTGAACCAGGACACGCTGATTTATTTCAAGCGCCCGTGCGCGATAGCGGATGTCCAAGATCGGTTTTTTCTGCATATATTTCCTGAGGACGCGGCGGACTTGCCCGACTATTTCAAGGGGAATGGGTTTGAAAACTTGGATTTTGAATTCAAGCGGCGCGGCGCGCTGTTTGATGGGAATTGCGTGGCGCTGGCGGCGCTGCCGCGCTATGAGTATGAGCGCATCCTCACTGGGCAGTACGCGATAGGCGAGCGCGCGCTGTGGAAAGCGGAGGTGGCTGGGACATCCGGGCGGCCTTATCGGCAGGCGCATAATGCCGCCATGGATGGGGAATATGGTGGCGCCGTGGTGCGGTCAATCTTTGATATTTATCTTGACGACGATGAAAGCAAGGCGCTGATCTATGTCAAAGATCCGTGCGCTCCGGATGATACGCGGGCGCGGTTCTTTCTGCATGTATTTCCCGATGACGCGAGGGATCTGCCCGCTGACGGCGCACGGCGCAGGTTTGACAATATGGATTTTGGGTTCGCGGAGTATGGCGCGAACTTGGGCGGGGTGTGCGTGGCAACGCGGGAATTGCCTGAGTATGAGGTCGAGCGTATTCATACCGGGCAGTATGTCAGCGGCGAGGGCGCGCTGTGGGAGGCGGATGTGGCGGTGAGCGCGGGGCGGGATTATCGGCGGGCGCATAAGGCGACGATAGCGGGGGAGTATGGGGGCGCGGCGGCGCGGTCAAACTATGATGTTTATCTTGACGACGATGGCGAAAGCAAGGCGCTGATATATGTGAAAGAGCCGTGCGTGGCGGAGGATGCGCGGGCGCGGTTCTTTCTGCATATAGTTCCTGAGAATGAGGCGAATTTGGCTGATGAGCGCAAGGCGAGTGGGTTTGACAATATGGACTTTGGGTTCGCGGACTACGGCCTGAGTTGGGGCGGGGTGTGCGTGGCAGTACGGGAGTTGCCTGGGTATGAGATTGGGCATGTTCGGACGGGGCAGTATGTTAGCGGGGAAGGGGCGTTGTGGCGGGTGGAGTTTGGAGTGGACGCTGAGTAGGTTGGCGCAATGCCGATGGGGGTTTCTACTTTTTGTAAAAAGTAGGCAAACTTTTGTGGGTGTGGGAATGGCGTGTTTGGGTTTGGGTTTGGAACGGGTTAGATGTTGTTGCAATTAGGGATTAGATGGCAGGTAGAGTAAGTTACAAGGGGCTTTGCAGTTGGATGTTTAGGGCTTGTTCGCACCAGGCGGCGGTGGCAAGCAAGGTGGGTTCGGCGAAGTGGGGGGCGATGAGTTGGATGCCGAGGGGCAGGCGCCGGGCGCTGAGGCCGGAGGGGAGGGTTAGGGCGGGGAATCCGCCGAATGTCCAGGGGGTTTGGAACATCGGGTTGCCGGTGGTTTCGCGGCCGGCGGGCGCCGGGGAGTAGGTTGCGGGGGTTAGGAGGGCGTCGAAGTTTGACATTGCCCGGTGGGCGTCATGCGTGAATTGGGCTTGGAAGTTTTTGGCTTGCAGGTAGGTTAGGGCGGGGGTGGCTATGCCTCGCTCGATGACTTGGCGGACGTTGGGGGAGTAGTCGTCGGGGCGGGCGGCGAAGTTGCGGCGGTGGACGTTCGCGCCCTCGACGGTCATTAGGGCGCGGTGGGCGGCTAGCAGCGCGTCGAAGTCGGTGGGCAGGGCGATTTCATGCAGGTCGGCGCCGGCTTGGGCGAGCGCGCGGGTTATGGCGGCGGCGTTGGCGCGAACTTCGTGGTCGCAGCGCTCTAGGAAGAATTGCGGGATTACGCCGATGCGCGGCGGGGTTTCGGGCGGATGGGCGGCTTGGGAGTAGTCGGCGACGGGGTTGGCGGATGAGTCGGGGTCGGCGGGGTCGTGGCCGGCGAGCGCGGTGAGCAGCAGGGCGGCGTCGGCGACGCTGCGGGTGAATGTTCCCATAGTGTCTAGGGATTGGGATACGGGATAGACGCCGTGTCTGCTTATGCGGCCGAGGGTGGGCTTGAATCCGACGACGCCGTTGTAGGCGGCGGGGCGCAGGATGGAGCCGGCGGTCTGCGAGCCAAGCGCGGCGGGGAACATCCGCACGGCTGCGCCTACCGCCGAGCCGCTGCTGGAGCCGCCGGGCGTGTGGGCGGGGTTCCAGGGGTTGAGGGTGGGCGCTGGATCGCCGCAGGCGAATTCGGTGGTGACGGTTTTGCCCATAATGATGGCGCCGGCGCGTTTTAGCAGGGCGACGGTCGTGGCGTCGTAGTCGGGTATGAAGTCGGCGAATATGGGCGAGCCGCAGGTTGTGGGGATGCCGCGCGCGCAGTAGATGTCCTTGACGCCGATAGGGATGCCGTGCAGGGGGCCGCGGGGGCCTTCGGATTGCAGCTCGGCGTCGCGGTTGCGGGCGGCGGCTTGGGCGGCGGGGGCGTCTAGCGTGACCCAGACTTTGAGGTCGGAGTCAAGAGCGTGGCAGCGGGCTAATAGGGCGTCCATTAGCTCAGCGGCTGAGATTTGGCGGTCGCGGATTTGCTGGGCGGCTTGGGCTACGCCTAGTTCGTGGAGGGCTGTCATGGAGGTGATCTCCGTTTGGGCTGCGGGTTATTGGGGCGGGTGCTGGGCGCGGATGCGGTCGAGTTCGGATTGGAGTGTGGCGGCGCGGTTTTCGGCGAGGGCGGCGCGTTGTTCGGCAGCCTGGCGCGCGGCGCGGTCTTGGGCAGAGTGTTGTTCGGCGGCTAGGCGGGCTACTCGCTCTTCTGCGGCGTGCGCCTCGGCGGCGAGGCGGGCGGCGCGTTCTTGGATGGCGCGGGTTTCGGCGGCGGCGCGGGCGCGCTCGGCGTCCTGGCGCCTTTGCCGCTCGCGCTGGGTTTCCTGGCGCTCTGCGAGCAAGCCGCGCAGGTATTGGCCGGTTGCGGGGTCGTAGATGCCGAAGTCCTCGCCGTCCCAGTAGATGTCTAGGTTCATCGCGGGGCTGTGGGATAGGATGCGGCCCGCGTCGTCGCGGTATAGGTCAAAGCGGCGGTATTCGCCGTCAATCAGATATTCGCCTACTAGCGGCTCGCCGTAGAGGTCGCCGCCGGTGGGGTCGAGCCGCCAGTATTCGGGAACCGCTATCTCGGCGTACATATCGCGCTTTATGCCCAAGTCCCTGGACGCGGTGTTGGGGGATGCCACCTCGATGACTATGTCGGGGGGCTTGCCCGCCTCCCATATGAGATAGCCGTTGTCTTTCATCCGGGCGGCGGCGTCCACGCCGAAAGCGATGATCCAGTCGGGGGCGAGCCTGGCGTTGCGGTCGCGGCGATCCCAGCATAGAAAGCCGTCCCTGGCGACGAGGACGTCGGGGCGGTGGGCGAAGTGGGCGGCTATGAGCGGGTCAATGATCCTGATGGTGGGGTATTGCAGCATGCCGTCCTCCGGGGGTTCGGGGTCGGGAAGGTTGCTCCAGTCGGGGTATTCTTGCGGCGGAGGCGATATGCCGTCCGCTATCGCGGGGGTTGTGGGGGTTTTGGTTGTGGTCATTGGGCGCTCCTGTGGGCGGGGGTTGCGGGCTTTTGGGCTATGATACCACTTTTGGGGGAACGCGGGGGCGCTGGTTTTTGGGGGAAAGGTAGCCAAAACTTTTGTGAGAGGGGGTTTAGGGTAGGTTTAGCGGATTTCAAGCCGTTATTTGTACGAAATCCGAATGGAATCGCGCGGGGAATGTGCTATTATGCGCTATAATGAATTGCCGTGATTCGGTATGATGCGCGGGCGAGGCGGGCGCGGCGGGCAAGGCGGGCGCGGCGATTAAGCGGCAAGCAAGCAAACGGCATAAGGGGGCAAAGGCGTATGCCTAGATTGAGCGATGAGCAGTTGCGGGAGTTTCTGGTGGGCGGGCGCAATATGATGCGGTTGGCGACGCTGACGGCGGAGGGGTGGCCTTATGTGGCGCCGGTGTGGTATCACTATGAGGATGGCGCGTTCTATGTGGCTGGGCGGCGCAAGGCTGAGTGGGTGGCGAATATCGGGCGGGATGGCCGGGTTTCGTTCTGCATAGACACATGCGAGGCGCCGTATGTGCGGGTGGCGGCGGAGGGCAATGCCGAGATTGTGGACGGCGCGTGGCTGGGGGATTGGCGGTCGTGGGCTGTGCGCTATCGCGGCGAGGCAGAGGGCGGGCAGTATTATGAGGATACTAAGCATATGCCGCGCGCGTATATTCGGATTACGCCGCGCAAGCTGACTACGTGGGCGGGGCCGGGGTGGCATCCGCGATATGAGGAGTAGGGTTCGCGTTGGCGCGCTTGCCCTAGCGCGTTTCGCCGGCATCCGCTCTATTAAATAGAGTAAGGGCGCGCAGGAATAGGGCGGCGCAAGCGCGGCATTTCGGGTTCGGGCGGATTGGCGTCCGCGATATGGGAATAAGGGCGCAAGCGCGGCAAGGGCAATCGCAATCGGCATCCGCGATATGATGGGTAAGGGCGCAAGCGCGGCAAGTGCAACCGGCATCCGCGCTACGAAAGAGTAAGGGCTATCAGGAATAAGGCGGCGGGCGCGGCTGATGTTTTCAAGGAAGTTCCGCAAGCGTCTCAGCAAGCGTCTCAAAGCGTCAACGCAAAGAAAGGGGGATTGGAATGGGCAGAAAGATAGTCGGGTGGCTGATGATAGCGGCGGCGGCGCTGGTGGCGTTCTTTGCGATGTTTGACGGGTTGCTGTGGGCGACGCTTGAGCCGATTATCGGCAACATATGGACGGCGCTTAATCCGGTGATGTTCGTGGCGACGGGCGCGGGGATTGTGGTGGCGCATCGGCTCAAGCGGGATGCGGCGCTGAGCGCGGCTGCGAGCGACGCGCGGCGGCTTGAGACGGCGGCGCTGTTCTACGGGTTCCTGGTTTTGGGCATCCTGTTTATGTCCAACTGGATGAATATCCTGTCGCTTGGGGATGAGTCGCAGCGCGATTCGCGGCTGGTGACGTGGTATTTCATCAACGCGGTTATGCCGGTGATGGTGGGGTATTGCGGCGTTCTGCTGATACGGGACGGGGATTAGCGGCGGGCGGCAAGGGCAAGGGGCAAGGGCATTAGCGGCGGCGGGATAGGCGGGCTTAGGTTATCGGTCAAGCGGGATAAGCGAAATTAGCATCAGAGATCGGGCGGGACAAGCGGGCTTAACATTCACGGCATAGGCATACACGGGGGAGGCAAGGCATATGGACGCAGGCAAGCGCGTTGCGGGCGCGGTTCTGATTGTGATAGCGGTGATAGTCGCCATTCACACTATCGCGGAGCCGTGGTATCACGTATCAACGCCGGAGCAGCCGTACAGCCCGCTGTGGACTTACATAGATCCGCTGTCGGCGCTGGCGGTTATCCTGGGGGTGGCATTCGGGTTCGCGCGCAAGCGGGCGCTGGATGGGGAGGCGAGCGCGGCGGCGGCGACGTGGGGGCGGCTGGCGGCGAATACGCTGTTTTACGGGTTCGTGTTCGTGGGGATAATGTTCTTCACGGATTGGTTCTCGCTGCTTAATACGAACTACACGGCGCTGAACGCGAGCGCGGCGTCTATCTTGTGGACGCTGGTGGACGCGCTGCTGCCGCTGCTGGCGGGCGCGATGGGCGCGGCGCTGGCGCAAGGGAAGTAGCGCTAGGGCAAGCAGAGGGCTGCGCGATTGGCGGCGGATGTTCGCGGCGCGTGGCTAGGGCGTCCGGCGATTGCCTGACGATTAAGGGGGCATAATCAAATGAACGTGGTTATACAGATTATCGGCTGGTTCTTCGTCGTGGTGGGCGCCGCGGTGGGGATAACGATAGCGCTGGAGCCGTTGGTGTACACATCCACCGAGGCGCAGCCGTACAGCCCGCTGTGGACATATGCGCTGGATCCGGGCGTGTTCATCTGCATCCCGCTGGGCGCGCTGTTCACATATCTACGCAAGCGCGGGTTGGACGCGGAGGGCGCGGGTGGCGCGATAACCTGGGACAGGCTGTCGGCGAGCGCGCTGTTCTACGGGTTTCTGTTCATCGGCATCCTGTTCTTCTGGGATCTGGGCGCGCAGTTCAACTGGGACACATTCGCGCCGGGCAGCGAGGGGATATACGGCGCGGCTTGGATAGTAATCTACGCGCTGTTCGCGCCGCTCGCAATCACGCTTGGGCTGCGGATGCAGCGGGCGGCTCGGGGCGGGCGATAGCGCAGGCATATCCTCCAGCATATCATTAGGCATTTCGCTATAATATATGCTAATATGATAAGAGAGGCGGCGGGCAAGCGTGGGCTGCGGCGATCTGCTTTTTGGGAAAATTAGGCAAAGCTTTTGGGCGCGGGCAAGCAGGCTCATATCCAAGAGCGACGGGCGTTAAGGCAGGAATATCGTACAGCGGGCATAAGCGCAGGCATTAGGAGGGGGAAAATGGTTAATCGCATCGCAGGGATAGTACTCATCGTCATCGCGGCGATAGTCGGCGTCCACACATTCGTTGAGCCGCTGTATTACGCATCCTCGCCGGGAGCGGAGTACAGCCCGATATGGGCGTTCATCAACCCGCTGTCCGCGATTGCGGTGCTGCTGGGCTTGATATTCGGGTACATCCGAATGAGCGCGGCGAATGCGGATAGCGGCGGGGCTGTGACGTGGGAGCGGCTGGCGGCGAACGTGATATTCTTCGGCTTTATCGCCATAGGCATCGCGTTCTTCTGGAGCTGGTTCACGCTGCTGAGCGGGGGGAATTTCGCAATGGATCCCGCGGCGCGGGCGGTTGTGTGGCTGGCGTATGACGCGGTGATGCCGCCATTCGCGTTGGCGCTGGGGTTTCACCTGGCAAGGCGCGATGGGTAGCGGCAAATATGCCCGCTATGCCCCGATGGCGCTTTCGCCCGGTCAAGCGCAAGCGCGGGGGATAGCGGGCGGCAAAGGGCGGGCGCTCTGCTGAGATAGCGGCGGGTTCAATGCCGCGCTTGCTATCTCAGGGTTGCGGCGCATCGCTTGGATGGCGAGAATACGCGGCGGCTGACGGACGGGCTTGTTCGGCTTACGCCGCGTATTCACATCCTAGGCTTACTCAAATGTCAGGGATACTTTGAGCGCGCCGTCTTCGCGGGATTCGGCGAGGTCAAACGCCTCTTGCACGCGCGTTATGGGGAACTGGTGGGTGACGAAAGGCGCCATATCAATCTCGCCGGCGGTGATGAAGTCGGTGGCGAGTTGGAAGGCGGGCAAGCCGGGTTCGTCCTGCGCGCCGAATGTGCTGTAGATGTCCAGCCGCTTGCGGAAGAATGTGTCCCAGTCAAAGGGGATGCGCTCCATAGTGGGGGGCAAGCCGAACACGGCGATTGTGCCAAGCGGCTTGACGACTTTGAGCGCCTGATTGAGGGTTGGCACGCTGCCGCAAGCCTCTATGACCACGTCGGCGCCCTCGCCGCCGGTGAGGTCTAGCACGGCGTCGGTGGCGCGGTTGCCGGTGACGTCTATGGCGTGATCGACGCCCATGCGCCTGCCGGCGTCCAGGCGGGCGGCGACGGGTTCCACGGCGATGATGCGGTGGGCGCCCAGGCGGCGCAGCATAAAGTCGTGGAATAGGCCGACCGAGCCTTGCCCCAGCACGGCGACGGTTTTGCCGAGCAGTGGCGGCAGCTTGCGCGCGCCGAATACCACCGTGCCGAGCTGCTGCGCCATAAGCAGATGCGCGGGCGGGACGTTGGCGGGCAGCTTGAGCAGGAATTGTTCCTCTATCATCTGGTAGCCGGCGAATACCTTGGACTTCCAGATGTTGGGCGCTGTGAGAACAAGATCGCCCTCGTCAAGCGCGGTATCGCCTGGGTCTATGACGACGCCCACGCCCTCGTGTCCCGGGTAGCCGTGCGGCAGCGGGAATTCGTATGCGTTCCAGCCCATATAGACGATGTGCAGGTCGCTGCCGCATATGGACGCCAGCGAGGTTTTGACAAGCGCGTGTCCGGGTTCCAGGGCGGGTATGGGGACTTCGTCGCAGCGGAGCTGACGCAAGCCGGTGGCAATGGCGGCGGGCATTGTGGTCATGGGGGGTGAGCCTTTCGTGGTAGGATGGGTTTGCGAGAGATTTTGAACGCAAGAGGGGGAAGTGTCAAGGTTAGGGGGCGGATTCGGGTATAAGAGCGGCGGGCGTTAAGGGGGATTTTCAGGTGGAATCTCGGATAGGGGATATGACGGGCGGGCGCGTGTGGCTGTGCGTGGGGGCGGCGCTTGGGCTGCTGGCGGTGGCGGCGGGCGCGGCGGGGACGCATGCGCTGCGGGATGCGCTGGAGGCGGATGCGCTGCGGGTGTTTGAGACGGCGGCGCGGTTTCAGATGTATCACGCGCTGGCGCTGCTGGCGACGGGGTTGCTGGCTATGCGGCGGCAAACGCGGGCAATCGTGGCTGCGGGGGCGATGTTCGCGCTGGGGACGCTGCTGTTTAGCGGGAGTTTGTATGCGCTGGCGCTTACGGGGGCGAGCATGCTGGGGGCGGTGGCGCCGGTGGGGGGCGTGTGCTTGATGGCGGGATGGGGGATGCTGGGGGTTGCGGCGGTTAGGCGCGGGTAGGGCAAGCGTGAGCTGGGATAAATGAGGGGGACGCTACTTTTTAGAAAAAGTAAGCAAAAACTTTTGGAGTGGGGGGGGTTTAGGTTAGGCTTGTTCGCGCGTGGCGATTTTGACTATCGTATGCGGTTGGCATATCATAGCGTTCTGAATTTAGCGCGGTTCTTGCGCTTGAAATCGCGTTATTGCGGCAATGTCGTTGCAACAACCAACATACACACAGGGAGGACGAAATATGCCTAACGGCGAGGATATGAAGCGGCGGATACGGGATGGGGAGATTCTTATCGGGGTGTCAGCGCCGCTGACCGCGAGCAAGAGCGAAATGGAGGACATCCTGGGCAAGGATGATTACGCTTTCGTTCACACGGATAGCCAGCATTCGGCGTTCAATGAGGAGACGCTTGTCCAGTTCTGCGGGTATGCCGCCGAGCTGGATATTCCCGTGCAGTTTCGGATTAAGCATACGCGCCACGCCTATCTCATCGGCAATCTGCTTGACCTGGGGCCGGCGGGCATAGAGGTTCCGCAGGTGGAGGAGCTTTCGGTGGCGCAAGAGGCGGTGGATTACTTCTACTATCCGCAGTTCGGCAAGCGCAGCTGGGGCGGCGCGGCGCGCTGGAAGGTGCAAGGCAGGGAAGACAGGCTGGAGTACGCGGAGTGGTGGAACAATCACGGCTGGCTGTGCCTGCAGATGGAGTCCATCCAAGCCACAAGCAACGCGCGGCTGCTGGCTATGGAGGGCGTGGACTGCCTGACTTGGGGGCCGAATGACCTGCTGGGGGATATCGAGAAGCATCCCAAGCATCCGTTTCGCACGGTGGACGACTGCGTCAAGCATACGCTGGCGCAGCTTGAGGGCAGCAATACGCGCGTGTCGTTCCGGAGCTACGACCCGGCGCTGCGAAACAAGTACATCGATATGGGCGTGACCGTCCTGATGGAGAGCCCCAAGCCGTAGCGCGGCAAGGGCTGTGCAGAGGCAAAGGCTTGGGCAAGGGTTGCGTTTCGCAAGGGGAATCGGGCAAACGCGGCGCTTGCCCTTGCCTGTATTGTGGCTAGGGTTGCGCGCTCATCGCTCATAAAGGGGATTTACGCGCTTGCCATCCGCAACCGCCGGGGGCGGGCTGGGTATGTGCGCTTGGTTGGGGGATTTGATGTGGTCAATATCACGGTGAGCGATATGGCGTTAGGGTTGGCGTCGCAATGAGGGATCGGCTATCGGCAAGTAGCAATCGGCACGGGCGCGTTTGGGCCGTGCGCTCGGCAGGGGGGATTACGCTATGACTGACAGGATTAGGGTGGGCAACGCTGAGATTGTGTTCGCGCTGGATATGATACCGCCGCCGCGTCCGCCGGACGCCTTCTTTGAGGGCGTGAGCGCGGCAGACTGGCTGCCGTATCAGGACATTCTGGAGGACGGGCAGATACAGCTCTACTACGGGCATTTCTTCGTGCGCTCTATGGGCAAGACGGTTATGGTGGATACGGGAATGGGGCCTGGGCCGCATCCCGACAGGGGGAATCGGACGGGCGATCTGCTGAATCAGCTGAGGGCGCAGGGCGTCGCGCCGCAGGACATAGACATTGTGGCGCACACGCATCTGCACGCCGACCATGTGGGTTGGAACATAGACCACAGCGGCGGGCGGCCCAAGCCGTATTTCCCGAATGCGCGCTACCTTGTGCCGCGCTTGGACTGGGAGCATTTTACGCAGCCGGAGCATCTGGCGGATGCGCCGCAGGTGCGGGACAGCGTGCTGCCGCTGGAGCGTCTGGGGCTGATGGATCTGGTGGACGAGGGGCATCGGATTACGGACGAGATTACAACGCTGGACACGCCGGGGCATACGCCGGGGCATCAGGTTATCCTGATAAGCTCGCAGGGCGAAAAGGCGATGATTGTGGGGGACGCGATACACAGCAGCGTTCAGATCCAAGAGCCGGACTGGTGCGCGGGCGTGGACACGAGCAAGCCGGACAGCCGCCGCAGCCGCCATGCGCTGCTGGAGCGGGCGGAGTCGGAGGGCTATGTGGTGGCGGCGGGACACTTTCATCCGCGGCGGCACATCGGGCGGGTGGTGCGTGGGCGTGGGCGGCGGTGGTGGGAGGCGGTGTGATGGGGGAGTGCGTAGGGCGTCGCATCCAAGTTCGGCATATAATTACGTCCACGCTGCTGTGACGCGCGCTCGGCGGGCGGGCGTCATGGACGACGGGCAGCGGCGATGGATAGCGGGCGGGAGTGATGGAAGCGAAGATACGGCATCTTGAGATGATACGCGCCGCGATAAGCGAGGCGGCGGGGAACTCGTTGCGGATAAAGGGGTTCGCAATGCTGTTGCTTGCCGGCTCGCTGGCGCTGACGCTGCGGGAGGGGGTGGGGACAATCGCGTTGCCGCTCGGTATAATTCTGATATTGATAGTAATAACTCTTGGGGTTTTGGATTTTTACTATATTGGGCAATCCGATATGTTCAAAATTCTGTATAATGAAGTGCAAGCGCGTGATGAGGATGACATTGACTTCTCTATGGAAGTCGATCAGTATTCCGATCAGTTGTATCAGGGTTACAAGAGAATTTTGCGGTTCCCTATGGTAGCGGTTGTCCCTCTCTACACTTTCATAATGGTGATCCTGATTCTCGGAATGTTGCCGACTACCTAATACAATCTCTCAACAAGCGGGAGGACGCTATGGTATTTCCGTTAGTTCCAACAGTCATCATAGTCTCGCTGTGCGGGGGTATGGTCGCTAGTTTCCTCACTTTTATGCTAACCCGCAACATCAAAACTATCGCATTGTCAGGTCTTGCGGTATTCGGCGGCGGGCTGCTATTCCTATTGGAGGGCATTCTCCGGTAGGCCGGATCACGCCTAGTTTCGGGAGATGTCGCTGGGCAGGCGATGTAAGCGGGAGGGCGCTGTGACATTTCCGTTAGTTCCGACGGTTATCATAGTTTCGCTGTGCGGTGGTATAACTGCCAGTGTCCTCGCTTTTGTTCTCACCCGCAACACTAAGGCTATCATAGTGACAGGTCTTGCGGTGTTCGCAGGCGGGATGCTGTTTCTTTTGGAAGGCGTGCAGGACACTATGACATTCCCGTTAGTTCCGACGGTCATCATAGTCTCGCTGTGTGGTGGTATGCTCGCCAGTTCCCTCGCTTTTTGGCTAACCCGCAATATCAAGGCTATCATAGTGACAGGATTTGCGGTGTTCGGCAGCGGGTTGATATTCCTTTTGGAAGGCGTGGAGATCACTATGACATTTCCATTAGTTCCGACGGTACTCATAATCTCGCTATGCGGGGGTATAACTGCAAGTATTCTTGCTTTTTGGCTAACCCGCAACATTAAAGCTGTCGTTGTGGCAGGGCTTGCGACATTCGCCAGCGGGGGACTGCTTTATCTGCAGGGCGTTCTCCAATTGGCTCAGGCTAATTAAAGTCTGGTTTGGGGAGCGTCTCTGATGGCGCGAGGCAATCGGGCTTAGGGGAGCGAGCGGGCAGCAGCGCAGCATTAGGAAAGGGAAGAGCGTATGGCGATAATGGTTACGGGGGGGACGGGGTTTATCGGGGCGCGCATTGTGCGGGAGCTGGCGGAGCGCGGGGAGGATGTGGTGTGCTTTGATCTCGCGCCGCCGCGAGCGAATCTGACGCCGCTTATGGATAGGATAAGCGTGTATCGCGGGGATGTTACGCGGCTGCCGCATCTGCTGGAGGCTATCAGGGCGAATGATGTGCGGCGCATTATCCATATGGCGGCGCTGCTGCCCCCGGATACCGAGGATCGCCCGCATTTCGGGATGCTGGTGAATATACAGGGGACGAACAATGTCTTTGAGGCGGCGCGCTGGTGCGATATTGAGCGCGTGGTGTATGCCAGCTCTATCGCGGTGTACGGCGTGCAAGAGACTTTCGGGGAGCGCGCGGTGAACGAGGACGACCTGCCCGCGCCCGCCAATGTGTATGGGATGACCAAGGCGGCGAATGATTTCGCGGCGGCGCGCTACGCCGAGCTGTACGGGCTTGACCTGCGCGGCATACGCATATGCACGGTGTTCGGGCATGGGCGCGTTACGGGGATGACGGGGATGATAGGCGGGCTGCTGGCGTCGCTGCCGGCGGTGGGCAAGCCGGTGGATCTGCCGTTTCACCGCGACGAGCTTTCGCCGATGATACACGCGGAGGACGCGGCGCAGATATTCGTGGGCGCGGCGCTCGCGGATCGGCTGAATCATCCCGTCTATATCAGCGGCGGCGAGCTTTGCAGCGTGGGCGATATGGCGGACATCGTGCGCGAGATCATCCCGGAGGCGCGAATCGCTACGGGCGAGCGGCGCGTGCCGCACATATACCGCGTGGACAACAGCCGCATGCTGGCGGACATCGGCTATGAGATAGCGCCGCTGCGGACGCGGATATTGCAGCATATCAACGACGCGCGGCAAGATGCGGGGCTTGCGCCGGTGGGCGGGTAGAGGCGAGTAGCGCGGGTTTTATCGGCGTGGATTGCGCGGCGAGGGATGGCGACACGCCTGCTTTTGGGGAAAAGGTAGGTAAAGACTTTTGGGCGCGGATGGCGTGTTAGCGTGGCAAGCGCACGGACAGGGGAATCTATTGGCATCTGACCTGATACCCAATCAGGCAAGCGCGTGGGCAAGGGTCAGAATTCGTAGCCGAATGCGTCTATGACGGGGCGGTAGCGCTCGGCTATGTGTTCGCGGGACCAGGCGGTGTAGTAGTCGCGGTAGTCGCGGGCTTTGGGCCTGACTTTGGTTTTGGTTTTGGGCAGCGCGTCGGGGGGCAGGCCTAGGCTGCGTCTCGTCTCGTCGTAGTCGGCTTGCAGGTTTTCGTAGCGCAGGTAGCGGTCGGCGTATGGCTGCCCGTCCATAAAGTAGAAGTCGGGGTAGCGCGCCATATAGCCCTTGAACCAGTCGCCGCGCAGCGCTCGCTCCACGTCTTGTTTGCTGCCGCCGCCGTCCATCCGGGATAGCCGCCGCCTCAGGCGCAGGTTGGCTAGGCGCGTTTTGAGCGAGGCGGGCCGCGCGAGCGCGTTTGTGTAGTCGCGCATTTTCCACCAGTAGATAGAGATTAGCCAGTCCCAGGGGTTTCTGACGACGGTGAATTTGCAGTAGGCGTCCCAGACGTCCGCGCCCACGGCGTCGCGTATTTGGCGCGGGGCGATGTGGACGCCGCGCTGGCCTCTGCCGGCAGGCAAGCCCGCGAATACGCCCGCGTTGCGCGTGAGGACTTCGCCGATGTCGTCGTGGTCGACGTCGGGCTTGTAGGCGTCGCCCCTGTGTCCGAATATGACCACGTCGTCGTCCGCGCAGTGCGGCGCGAGCGACGCCATAACGCTGGTGCCGGCGACTTTGGCGGGGCGAATGAATATGAACTTGTGCTTGTGCGATATGATGGTCATTCGGACGCTCTTGCGCGGCGTATCCGGGCGTTAGCCAAGTTGCGAGCGGCGATGCGATACGCTAATCCGCCATTGCCCGCTACCCCGCGCGAACCAGGGAATTCAGGGAATTGGATGGCTTTCGGCGCAACGCGATTGCTCTACCCCGCGCGAACCAGGGATTTCACCCATTCGGCGGTTAGCCTGACGGTTTCTTCGGCGGAGGCTTTGGGCTGATAGCCAAGTTCGCGGCGCGCCTTGGAGTTGTCAAACGCCTCGCGCTGGCCCTCTTCGCCGGGGCGGTAGCCGGTGTATTCCACCGGCGCGCTCGATCCCACGGCGTCGCGGCACATATACGCCAGCTCTTCTATGGTGCGCTCTTCGCCGCTGCCGATGAAGAACTTCTGCCCCACTACCTTGTCGGGCGGCGATTCAATCGCCAGCAGCCAGGCGTCTATCACATCGGCGATATACACGAGGTCGCGCGTCTGCTTGCCGCCCTCAATGACTATGGGCTTGCCGTTGAGCGCGTTCCAGAGCCACTTGAATATGAAGATTTCGCGGCGCATATGGGGGCCTACGACTACGCCGGTGGACAGCATTATGGCGGGGACGCCGTAGCTGCGCCGCCATGTCCACATAGCCATTTCGGAGGCGGCTTTGGAAAAGCCGTAAGGGTTGTGCGGCGTGAGCGGGTGGTTTTCGTCAATGGGCAGGTAGAGGGGCCTGCCAATCTGGTTGCCGGAGCCGGGGCTTATGAGCTTTTGGACGCAGCCCGCCCTGCGAACCGCCTCCAAGACGGCTACGCTGCCGTCTACGTTCTGCATAATCGTGTAGCGCGGGGATTCAAACGCCATTGGCGCGTCTGCTTGCGCGGCGAGATGCGCCACTATGGAATGTCCCTCCACGTCGGAGGGCTGTATGTCTTGCAGGCTCTTCCACAGGTAGCGAAAGTTGGGGTTGTCAATCTCGCATTGCAGCAGCGTGGCGTGAGAGGGCGGCAGCACATCCAAGCCGGTTACGCGATAGCCGCGCGCCAGCAGAGCGCGGGCGAGCGCGGAGCCGCCAAAGCCCGCAACGCCCGTGATTAGCACATTGTCTTGAACATCGTCCGCCATCAATCCGTCCTTTTCGCGCGTGTCCCGCGCGTTAAAATTCGTAGCCGAAAGCGTCTATCACGGGTTGGCAACGCTCGGCTATGTAGTCTCGTGACCAGTCGGTGTAGTAGGGTCGGTAGTCGTCGTTGCGCCGCCGCGTCCGCGTCTTTAGCTTGGGGAGCGCGCCGCCGGGCAGGCCTAGGCGGCGGCAGACCTCGCCGTAGTCCTGCTGCAGGTTTTCGAATCGGATGCAGTAGTCCAGGAACGGGCTGTCGTCTATAAAATAGAACGCCGGCATTTCCACAAGCAGTTTTTCAAACCACTTCTTTCGCAGAATGAACTCGATGTTTTCTTGATGCTCGCCGCGTTTGTAGGCGGGCGTTGCGCGGCGCAGCCTGTATTGGGCGCGCGCGCCGAGCGCCAAGCCGCGCAGCGATTTTTTGTCGTGCAGCGCCCCCCAGTTGTTCCAGTTGCGGACCAGCTTGAAGTTGTAGAGCGACGCGAACCAGTCCCAAGGGTTTCTCACCACGCTGAACTTGTAGTAGTCGTTCCAGACGCCGGCGCCCACGGCGTCGCGCAGGCTGGCGGGCGGGATATGCCCCATATCAAAGCGGGACAGCGGGATGGCGCGCTCATTGCGCCTGCGTATCGCCGCGAACTCGTCGTCGTCCACCGCTTGGTTGAAAGACACATTTCGCTTGCCCACGATGACCACGTCGTCCGCGCCGCAATGGGCGGTCAGCGATGCGATGACGCTGGTGCTGGCGACCTTGCGCGGGCGTATGAATATGAAACCCTGACTATGCGATATGATGGTCAATCGGGATGCGTCCTTTGCCGTATCATTCAACCTTATTATTCTACCCTAATTCTGCATCTACGCGCTCTATTTTTAGTTTATCCAACGGGCGCGGCGGCTAATCGGGCTTGCGGGCGGGCTTGTAGTCCGCCCAACTTCTGAACATTTGGGCAAGCAGCGTGGGGGACAGCGTGCGCCGCTGGCACATCTTTTTGGCGGCGAAGGCGCAGATGGCGAGCGGCGCGAGTTTGCCGAATACCCTTTTCATCATAGCGCCCTTGGAGTACATCACATTGGTGTCGGTAGCGCCGCGCGAGGCGGTGGAGTTCATCGGGTTGAACGAGATGAGTTCGGGGACGAACATCACGCGCAAGCCCTTGCGGATGGCGTCGGCTAGGAACGCGAACTCCTCGCCGGATACGTAGGCGGCGCCGCGGCCGAACATCTCGTCCATACGCAGGCCGGCGGCGCGGACGCGGGATGCGCGAAAGGCTATTTCGGGGGAGCGCACCTTGCCGGCGCTGAACAGGTTGTGCCTGCGGCGGCGGCGCGGGTAGGGCTTGCGCCAAACGCCCTCGGGGCCGGGGCTTGTCTTTTCCATAAAGGTGATGATGTCGGCGTCGGGGAATTTTTGGAAAGCGCCCTCTATCAAGCCGCACACATCCGGCACATAGACCTGGTCGTCGTCTCCGAACAGGCATATCTCGTCGGACGCCAGGTCTAGCGCGCGATTGCGGCTGCGGGACAGGCCGCGCCCGTCCTGCTTGTCATAGGCGGCGAATTGGCGGGCGGCGGCAAGGTCGTAGTCGCGGGCGACGGCGTCGCGCCATCCGGGGATGACCTGGTTGACCACCACGAATACGCTAGGGGACATACCCGCCTTAGCGGGGTCAAAGCGCGCGTTCACCGTGGACATTAGTATCTGCATATTCAAGGGATAGCCAACCGCTTGGCAAGCGCCGCGAACAAGGCGGTCAAATCGTTACAATAGCCGCTTATCACCGATAGTAACAGTATAGAATGGATGGCTTGCATGTCAACTAAACCGCAAGCCGCGTGTTGGGGATTTCGTGGCGCGGCGAGATCTATTTTTGTAAAAAAGTAGCCAAAATTTTTGGGCATTGACAGGTATATTCGGATAAGGGAAACACGCATATCCGCGCTAACGCAATATCCAAGCCGCATATCAATGCAGCCAATCGCCAATATATGCTAATCTAGTATTTCACAGACGCAATTCTAGGATGGGGCAAGAACGCTATGGCTGATTATTTGAGCGGCGACGATATTCGGGAGAAGTTCCTGAGCTACTTTGAGGCGCAGGGGCATAGCAGGACGGCAAGCTCATCGCTGATTCCGGTGGGGGATCCTACGCTGCTGCTGACTACGGCGGGGATGGTGCAGTTCAAGCCGTACTTCACGGGGGAGGCGACGCCGCCCAATAAGCGGCTGACCTCGTCGCAGAAGTGCTTTCGGACGCCCGACATCGAAGAGGTGGGGGATGCCACGCACAATACGCTGTTTGAGATGCTGGGCAATTTCAGCATAGGCGATTACTTCAAGCAGGGCGCGGTCGATTTCGCCATTGAGCTTATGACAGAGGGCTACGGCATACCGCTGGACAAGTTCGCGGCGGCGATTCACGAAACCGACGAAGAGACGCGCGGGCTGTGGGAGGCAAAGGGCATCCCCGCCGATAGGGTGTATAGTTTCGGGGACGACGAGAACTGGTGGGGCCCCGCCGGCGACGAGGGACCTTGCGGGCCTTGCAGCGAACTGCACTACGACTACGGCGCGGATCACGGCTGCCTGCGAGCCGACTGCGCCCCCAACTGCGCCAACATAATGGCTAACGGCGATGTGTGCGACCGCTATGTTGAGCTGTGGAACCTGGTGTTTATGCAGTACTACCACCATCTTGACGGCGCGCGCACGAATTTGCCCGCGCCAAGCGTGGACACGGGGATGGGCTTTGAGCGGCTGGCGCGGATACTGCAGGGCGTCAATACCGCGTATGAGACGGATCTGTTCACGCCGATTATCGCGGCGGTGGAGCGCGTCAGCGGCAGAAAGTACGACAATCCCGACGACACCTACGCCATCCGCGTGGTGGCGGAACATTCGCGCAGCGTCACATTCTTGATAGCGGACGGCGTCGTGCCGGGCAATGAGGGGCGCGGGTATGTGCTGCGGCGGGTTGCGCGGCGCGCCATCAGATACGCGCGGCGCATCGGCATTGAGGGCAAGTTCCTAGGCGAAATCGCCGACGCCGTCATAGCGCGAATGGGCAAGGCGTATCCCGAACTGGTCAACAACCGCGAGTTCATCAAGACGGTTCTGGGGCTGGAAGAAGAGCGCTTTCAGCAAGCGTTTCAGAACGGCTACAACCTGCTGACTGAGGCGCTGGACGGCATCGGCGCGGCGGCGGATTCGGGCGGCGGCGTTCTGGCGGGCGAAACCGCTTTTCGGCTGTGGGATACCTACGGCTTTCCCGTGGAAATGACGCAAGAGATAGCGCGCGAGCGTGGCGTTGAGGTTGACGCGGCGGGCTTTGAGCGCGAGATGGCGGCGCAGCGCGAGCGCGGCAGGGCGTCGGCGCAGTTCGGGGAAGAGCGCGCCAAGATACGCCTGTACGAAAGCCTAGGCGTGGGCGCAACCCGCTTTTTGGGCTACGGGCAATTGACCGCGTCCTCGCCGATAATAGGGCTGATAGCGGACGACGCCGCGGCGAGCGAGGCAAGCGCGGGGCAGGCGGTAGAGGTCATTCTCGTGCAGACGCCGTTCTACGCCGAGGGCGGCGGCCAGGTTGGGGATGCCGGCATACTAGAAGGGCCGGACGGGCGCATCGAAGTGCATGATACGCAGGCGGTTATGCCGGATGTCATCGCGCATTTCGGCAAAGTCGCAGAGGGCGTTGTGCGGCTGGGGGACAGCGTCAATGCGCGGGTTGACCCCGTGCGGCGGCAAGACACGGCGCGCAATCACACCGCTACGCATATGCTCCACGCGGCGCTGCGGGAAGTGCTGGGCGCGCATGTGCGGCAGGCGGGTTCGCTGGTGGCGCCGGACAGGCTGCGCTTTGACTTTTCGCATGTGCAGCCGGTAACCGAATCCGAGCTTTGGCAGGTGCAGCTGCTTGTGAACGAAAAGATACGCGCCAACGCGAGCGTGCGCGGCGATGAGGACACCTACGCGGCGGCGATACAGCGCGGGGCGCTCGCGTTCTTCGGCGACCGCTACGGCGAGCGCGTGCGGCTGATTGAAATCGCCAACGGGGATGTGTTCAGCTTTGAGGTGTGCGGCGGCACGCATGTGGGGCATACGGGCGAGGTCGGCGGCGTGTACATCTTGGGCGAAACGGGCATTGGCGCGGGCATGCGGCGGCTGGAGGCGGTGAGCGGCAGGGCGGCGGAGCGGCTGGTCTGGGAGCGGTTCGGCAGCCAAGAGAGCGTGGCGCGGCTGCTGCAAACCACCACGCCTGAGATAGAGGCGCGCGTGGGTGCGCTGCTGTCCGAAAACGAAGAGCTGCGGCGGCAGCTGGAGGCGCTGGAGCGGCGCAGCGCGCTGCAGGCGGCGGAGCTGCTCTTGGATGCGCGTGTTGATGTGAACGGCGTATCGCTGCTCGCGGCGCGCGTTGACGCCGCCAGCGCGGATTCGCTGCGCGAGATAAGCGACTGGCTGCGCGACAAGATGGGCGGCGGCATCGTGGTATTGGGCGCTGTGCTGAACGACCGGCCGACCATCAGCATAGGCATCACGCGCGATCTGGTGGATGCGGGCGCGGACGCTCGGACATACGCGCGCGAACTGGGGCGGGTAATCGGCGGCGGCGGCGGCGGCCGGCCGGATATGGCGCAGGCGGGCGGCCGCGACGCAAGCCGCCTGGACGCCGCGCTCGCTCGCGCCCATGATCTTGCGCGCGAAATGACGGACTAGGGCGGCAATGCGAATAATCGCGCTCGATGTAGGCGACCGGCGCATCGGAGTGGCAATCAGCGATCCCACCGGAACGCTGGCGTCGCCGCTGACGGTCATTGAGCGCGACAGCGCCGCGGATATGGCGGCGGCGGACGCCGTAATAGCCCTGGCGCGCGATCATTCGGCGGGCGAGATAGTGGTGGGCATACCCTATCTGATGTCGGGCAGAACGGGATCACAGGCGCGTATCACGCTGGAGTTCGCAGACGCGCTTGCGGCGCTTGCGGACATTCCGGTTAGGCGCGTGGACGAGCGGCTGTCCTCGGCGCAGGCGGCGCGGATGCTGGCGCAGGCGGGCGGCGCGGGGGAGCGGCGAGGCGGGCGCGGGCATAGCAGCGGCAATGGCGGCAAGGGGCGCATAGACGCGGCGGCGGCGGCGGTGATATTGCAGGCGTACTTGGATGCGCGGGGGTAGGTTAATCCGATGCAGCAATGCCGCGCGGCGATGGGTTGGATGGGCGGCTTGCGCTTGCCGCGATTAGCAGGTCGGCCGGATAGCCTTGATTGGCTGATAATCGCCATATCCGCGCTGGGCGCGGCGCTTGTGATGGCGCGGACATTGCCGCACGGGGTTGGACTGACGCACGATTCGCTGTATTACATCGAAGTGGCTCGCAATGTTTTGGCGGGGGAAGGCCTCGTCAACCACGACGGCGCTATTCATACGATATGGCCGCCGGGCTATCCGCTTTTGCTGACGGTAGCAGGCTTGGGGATAGCAGATCCGCATACCATAGCGGCGCCGTTGAACGCGGTTTTGTTTGGACTAACGATATTCGCGGTAGGGCGGTATCTGCGAGAGTTGCTTGAAACGCGCTTTTTGGCGCTGTGGGCGTGTCTTGCGATTGCGCTGTCGCTGCCCCTGGCGGATTTGGCGCGGTTCGCTATGCCGGAGACTGCGTTCATCCTGTTTGCCACCCTTGCGCTGATACAGACCGACAGGGCGCTGCGGGATGACGGACGCTCGGTGTTAGTATGGGCAGCGATATTGTGCGCGCTTGCGTGGCAGATGCGCTATATCGGCGCGGCGGTTCCCGCGCTGGCGGGCTTGGCGCTGCTGCTGCAAATGGGCATGCCGCTGGCGCGGCGGCTGCGGCGGACGGCGCTCTTCGCGGCGATAGCGGGCGCGCCTATGGCGCTGTGGCTGCTGCGAACTTACCTGGCGTATTTAGAGCAGGGATGGGTTCCCGAAACCGGAGTCGGCTTTTCGCCGGCGGCGATATTGCGGGATACGGCGCGAATTTTGGCGGGCTGGGGGCAGCCTTTGCCCGTCTGGTTGTTAGGCGTAGTATTAGCGGTTGTTGTCATCGGATTGGGCGTCCTTATCGCGCGAGGAAACAAGCCTTGCGCTCGGAGGGCTTGCCTGATTTTCGGCGGGTTCGCGCTGGCGTATGCGGCGCTGCTTGGCGCGGCGATAATGCTGGGGCAAACGTGGGAGGGGGTTCAGCCGCGCTACGTTGCGGTTCTCTACATTCCGATGGTCGTGATTGCCGCTTTCGTCCTGGACGGGCTATTCGGCTGGGCGCGCGATAGGCAAGCGGCGGCGGGGAACGCGGGCGGGCTGCCAATGATAGGCGCTTTCGCGCGGGGACGCTGGGCTAATCGGCTGGCGGCTATCGCGCTGGCAGGCGGGCTGTGCGCGTGGATAGCGGCGCAAGCGATTGACAACGCCGACCACATAGCGCGGGCGAATTCGGGCGAGCTGTACTTGGGCCACGCGGGGCAGCGCTGGACCGAATCTGAGACGCTGCGATACCTGCGGGATTATCTTAGCGGCGCTATTATCTACACTAACATCCCCGTTGCGGCGCATTTTCACACCGGCGAGAACGCGGATTATCGCAGGCTGAAAGATGTTGCGCTTAATCCGGATGAGTCTTTGAGATGGGCTGCGGAAAACGAGGGCGCGTATGTGGTCTGGGTTGATGATCGCAATTTTGGGCAAGAGTTTCGCCCCATCCATATGCGCGCGCTGGAGGGGATGGAGCCAGTCGCGGAATTCGCGGACGGCGCGGCGTTTCGGTTGAACGGCTCATACACGCTGACTCCGGGCGCGAACCCGTACATTGACGCCTATTTCGCCATAGAGTCGGGCGATGCGACGCGGCACTCATTGGACACCGATTTTGATGTCTATGTCCACCAAGACACGCTGATATATTTCAAGAGTTCGTGCGCGGCGGCGGACGCCCAAGACAGGTTCTTTCTGCACATTTTCGCCGATAATGTCGCCGACTTGCCCGCCGAATTCAAGGCGAATGGGTTTGAGAACTTGGATTTTGAGTTTGAGCGGCGCGGCGCGCTGTTCAGGGATAGTTGCGTGGCGCTGATGCCGCTGCCGCGCTATGAGTTTGAGCGCATCATCACCGGGCAATATGCGATAAGCGGGCAGGATCTGTGGAAAGCGGAGGTGGCTGGAACGGCCGGGCTCCCTTATCGGCAGGCGCATAATGCCGCCAACGCCGGCGAATACGGCGGCGTGGCGGCGCGCTCAGACTTCGATCTTTACATTGATAACGCCGCCGAAAGCAGGACGCTAATCTATATCAAAGAGCCATGCGCCGCGGATGATACGCAGGCGCGGTTCTTCCTGCATTTCTTCGCCGATGACGCATCGGACTTGCCCGCCGATAGCAAGCCAAGCGGGTTTGAAAACCTGGACTTTAAGTTCGCGGACTACGGCTTGCATTGGGGCGAAATCTGCGTGGCGCTGCGCGAGCTGCCGCGCTACGAATACGAGCGCATCCGCACGGGGCAGCACATCGGCGGCGATGCGGCGCTCTGGCAAGCGGCTGTGGCGGGGACATCCGCGCGGCGCTACCGGCAGGCGCACAATGCCGCCACCGCCGGGGATTACGGCAATCCGGCGGCGCGGTCAAACTTTGCCGTCTATCTTGACGCCGAAAGCAAGGCGCTGATATATGTCAAAGAGCAGTGCGTCGCTGATGATACGCGGGCGCGGTTCTTTCTGCACATAGTTCCTGAGGATGCGTCGGACTTGCCTGACGATCGCAAGCCGAGTGGGTTTGACAACCTGGACTTTCGGTTCACTGAGTACGGCGCGAACTTGGGCGAGGTTTGCGTGGCAATGCGGGAGTTGCCGCGCTATGAGATTGGGAGTATTCGGACAGGGCAGCATGTCAGCGGGGAGGGGGCGTTGTGGCGGGTGGAGTTTGGGGTGGGTGGTGAGTAGGTTGGCAATGCCGGCGTGGGGTTCTATCTTTGGAAAAAGTAGGCAAACTTTTGGCGGGTGATTTAGGGATGGCTTATCGGATGTTTGCGCGTTAGAAGTCAAGATGCGATTGCCTTGTCGCCCTCCTTTCTTGACCGAATTCTAAGCGCATAACTATAATTGAATGTGCGGCGGCGTGATTTTGCCAAGGCGCGAGAGTCAGCGCGCCGGTCACCGATGGCGTCCCCCACGAAACAAGACGCCGCGAATACACACCCCAAGCGAGGTTTGCAATGCCCGAAAACACCAGCGTTAGCGTTAGCCAAATTGAGGCGGTGAGGGACGCCGCGCTTGCGGAGCTGAGTGGCGTGGATGCGCCTGAGGGCGCGGAGGCTTGGCGCATCGCGTATCTGGGGCGGCGCGGGACGCTTACGCGGATGCTGCGCGGCGTGGGAGGGCTGGCGGCGGATGAGAGGCGCGGCGTGGGGAGGGCGGCTAATGTGGCTAAGGCGCTGTTGGAAGAGAGGCTGACGGAGCGGTTGGATGAAATCAAGGCGGCGGCGGGAGGCGCGGAGGAGCGGGAGGATGCGATTGATGTTACGCTGCCGGGGTGGCCGGCGCCCGTCGGCGGGCTGCATCCGACTACGCGGATGATACGCGAGATATGCGAGGCTTTCGGGGCTATGGGCTTTGATGTGGTGGAGGGGCCCGAGGTTGAGTGGGATCTGTATAACTTTGAGATGCTGAACATTCCCAAGGGACACGCGGCGCGGGATATGTGGGCGACGCTGTGGGTTGATGAACCCGACGAGAGCGGCGATTATCCGATGCTGATGCGGACGCAGACCTCGCCTATGCAGATACGCGCGATGCAAGAGCGCAAGCCGCCCATCCGCGTGGTCGTGCCGGGCAAGTGCTATCGCTATGAGGCGACCGACGCCACCCACGAATGGCATTTCTATCAGGTAGAGGGGCTTGCGGTGGACAAGGGCGTCACTTTCGCCGACCTGAAAGGCACGCTGTACGAGTTCGCGCGGCGCATATTCGGCGAAGAGCGCCAAGTGCGCTTTCGCTGCGACTACTTCCCGTTTGTGGAGCCGGGCGTGGATATGGCTATCTCCAATTTCAGGGATCCGCAGACGGGCAAGCGCCCCATCAATCGCAATGAGGATTGGATAGAGATACTCGGCGCGGGAATGGTTCATCCCAAAGTGCTGGAGGGCGTGGGAATAGACCCGCATATTTACACGGGTTTCGCGTTTGGGATGGGGCCTGAGCGCATATCTATGCTGAAACACGGCATAGAGGACATCCGCCTGTTCTATTCCAACGACCTGCGCTTTCTAAACCAGTTCTAGGCAAGGACGCAGAGATAGCGCGGCGGCGGCAAGAATGGCGAGCGGCAAGAGCAATCAGGCGCGATTAGCGGGGATAGCAACGGCGGCGGGCGCGATTGGCGGGGATAGCAATGGCGGCGGGCGCGATTGGCGGGCGGCAAAGGCGTTTCCAAACACGGGGCGTCTAGGGTATCAAAGCCGTTCCAAACACAGGGCGTCATCCGGGGCATTACTGCATCACAAGGGCTTAAAGGCATTAAGGGGCAATGGCATTAAGGGAAGTTGAATGAAAGTACCCATTTCTTGGCTGAAGAACTATGTGGCGGTGGATCTGCCGGCGGATGAATTGGCGCACAGGCTCACTATGGCGGGCAATGAGGTTGGGGATGTAGAGCGGCTTGGCGCTGATTGGGATAGCGAAAGGCTGGTGGTTGGGGAAGTTGTGAGCGTAGATCCGCATCCCAACGCGGATAGGCTGCGGCTGCCCACGGTGGCAATCGGGGGCGGCGAGACGGCGCGGGTGGTGTGCGGCGCGCCGAATGTGGCGGCGGGGCAGAAGATCGCATTCGCCAAAGAGGGCGCTATGCTGTTCAGCCCGCGCTCCGGCAAGACTGAGGCGCTGCGGGCGGCTACCATTCGCGGCGTAAGATCCGCGGGGATGGTATGCTCGGCGCTGGAGCTGGGGATGGGCGACGACCACGACGGCATCCTTGTGCTTGACGCGGACGCTCCCGTGGGCGTTCCGCTGGCGGACTATCTTGGGGACGCCGTGCTTGATGTAGAAGTTACGCCCAACCGGCCGGACTGCCTATCCGTGCTGGGCATCGCGCACGAAGTAGCGGCGCTCACGGGCGGCGCCGTCAGCGAACCCGACCTGTCTTACGCCGAAAGCGACGCGCCCATAGATACGCAGGCGCGGGTTGAAATCGCGGATCCGGACTTGTGCTATCGCTACACCGCCTCGCTGATAGGCGACATCCGCATAGCCGAATCGCCGCAATGGATGCAGGACGCGCTCGTCAAGGCGGGCTTGCGCCCAATCAACAACATCGTGGACATTACGAACTATGTGATGCTGGAGTACGGGCAGCCGCTGCACGCCTTTGACTTTGACAAGGTTCGGGATGGCAGGATCATCGTGCGGGCGGCGCGCGAGGGCGAGGCGCTGGTTACGCTGGACGGCGAGCGGCGCGAACTGCAGCCGCCTATGCTTGTGATAGCCGACAGCCGCGACGCTGTAGGGCTGGCGGGCGTTATGGGCGGCGCGAACACCGAGATTGACGGCAGCACAACGCGGGTTTTGCTGGAGTCGGCGAACTTTCACGCCATCAACACGCGGCGCACTCGGCTGGCGCTGCGTATGGACAGCGAGGCGTCGTATCGGTTCGAGCGAGGGATAAGGCCTGAGCTAGCGCCGCTGGCATTGCGCCGCGCAACGCGGCTTATGGCGCAACTGGCGGACGGCGTTCCCGCGAAAGGCATCCTTGACGTCTATCCCAACCCCGCGCCGCTTGCGCCCGTGCGCGTGAGCCGCCGGCGCATACGGCAGGTTCTCGGCGTTGACTACACTATGCGGCGCATCGAGCAAACGCTGGCGTCGCTGGGCTTTGAACGGGACAGAGCGCCGGAGGCGATTATGCCCACAATGGCGGCGTTTGAGGCGGGCGGCGCGCCCGAAAGCGATAGCGTGATGTGGGTCAAGCCGCCCTACTGGCGCTCGGACATCACGATTGAGGACGACATAGTAGAGGAGTTGGCGCGCATCATCGGCTACGAAAGCATCCCGACCACGATGCTGTCCTCGCCGATACCGCACGGGCAGCCGCAGCAAAATCGGCTGCTGCGCGAGCGCGTCAAGGATCTGCTCACGGCGGCGGGCATGCGCGAAACCATATCGTACTCGCTTGTCAGCCGCGATATGCTTGCGCGCGTGGGCGCGGCGAGCGGCGAGCGAGACACGATGCGGATAGCCAATCCGATGAGCAGCGAGTTCACGCATTTGCGAACCACGCTGCGGGCGAGCGCGCTTGCCACGCTTGCAAGCAACCGGCGCGTATCGCAGAGCGAGGGCATCCGCATATACGAAATCGGCAGCGTGTATCTGCCCAAAGAAGAGGCGCGCGAGCGCGAGCTGCCCGCCGAGCGCGAGACGCTGGTGGGCGTAATGGCGGGCGCGCGGTTCGCGGCATCCTGGAACGCGCCGCCCGGCGATATGGGGTTCTTCGACGCCAAGGGCGTACTGGAGTCGGTCTTCGGGCAGCTGCGGGCAGACGCGCGCTATGAGGCGCATAACGACGACGCCATACTGCGGCGCGGCAGGACGGCGCAAGCGCTGTGCGGCGATGCGGTGGTGGGCGTGGTCGGCGAAGTGAGCCGCGCCACCCTGGACAAGTTCGGCATATACGACGCCGTGGTGGCGCTGTTCGAGGTGGACTTAGACGCGCTGCTCGCCGCGCTGCCACAGGACGCCTACCAGCATCGCGCCGCAAGCCGCTACCCTGAGGCGTACCGCGATATTGCGCTGATAGTGGACGCCGATGTAACCTCGCGGCGCATCCAGGCAATCATAGACCGGCATGGGATGGCGGCTCGCAGCATGCCCTTTGACCTGTATGAGGGCGAGGGCGTGCCTGACGGCAAGCGCTCGATAGCGTATCGCATCGTATTCCGCTCGGAGCGCGGCACGCTGACGTCGGAGCAGGTGGATAGGTTCCAGGCGGACATACTGCGGCAGCTGGAGCGCGAGCTGGGGGCGGAGCTGCGGGGGTAGGGGGATGTGGGATGCGGGATTGCGCGGCAATCAAGTAAAATCCGCTCGGCGGACGCGGGGCAAGTCAACGGGATGTTCAATGCGGGAAAGTAAAGGTGAAAGCAATGGCTACTATGGCTACTAAGACAAGGCTTATGACCGCCGACGAGTTGCTGGCTATGCCGAAAGACGCTTGCCGCTACGAACTGGTGAAAGGGGAACTGATAACTATGGCGCCGGTGGGCGGAGATCACGCATTGGTCGGGACGGATGTGGTTATGTTGCTTGGCGCTTTTGTTAAGGCGCATGACTTGGGCAAGGTTTTCCTAGAGGCGGGATTTATCCTAGCCACGGATCCCGATACGGTTCGCGGGCCGGATGTGGCATTCGTGCGTAAAGGACGTCTGCCCGCCGGCAGGTTGCCTAGTTTCATTCCACTAGCGCCAGACCTTGCCATAGAGGTTGTGTCGCCGAATGACAGATACACCCAAGTGGCCGCGAAAGTGGCTCAGTATCTAGCCGCGGGGACCCGGCTTGTGGTGGTGATCGACCCGCGCGCGCTGACGATAACCAAGCATCCCGCGCGGGGCGAGCCAACGCAGCTGAGCGTGGGTGACACGCTTACGCTTGATGATGTAGTGCCGGGCTTTGAGTGTGCGGTGGCCGACGCATTTGATCAGTTGGAAGAATGAAATGGCAAATCGGACTGCGCCGCGCTCAAGCGCAAACCGCGCGGTGAACTCTCAGTTCAAGCCCAATCGACGTTCAAATCGGGAATGGAAAGGTGAAAGCAATGGCGAATACCGCAAGGTTAATGACCGCCGATGAGTTGCTGGCTATGCCGGAAGACGATTGCCGCTACGAACTGGTGAAAGGGGGACTGATAACTCTGCCGCTTGAGGGCGGGCTGCACGGATCAGTTGCCTCACGATTAAACAGAAGACTTGGCGCTTTTGCTGAGGCGCACGATTTGGGCGAGGCTTTCATAAGAACGGGATTTATCCTAGCCAAAGATCCCGATACGGTTCGCGGGCCTGATGTGTCATTCGTGAGCAATGCTCGCCTATCCGCTGATACGCCTGACGGCTACTTCACGAGTGCGCCCGACCTCGCCGTAGAGGTCGTATCGCCGAATGATACATACACCGAAGTGGCTGAGAAAGTGGCTGAGTATCTAGCCGCGGGGACTCGGCTTGTGGTGGTTGTTGACCCTATCAATCACGCTATAACCAAGCATACCGCGCAGGGCGATATAACGCGGCTGGGCGAGAGCGATACGCTTGCGCTTGATGATATAATGCCAGGCTTTGAATGCGCGGCGGCCGATATATTTGGGCGGCGGCAAGTGGCAAGGCAATCGGGCTAGGCTAATCGCGCGGCGCAAGCGAATGCGCGAACACACGGGAATAGGGGCTGCATATGGCAACGCAACACGGACATACACACGGACACAGCCACCGGCACTACGGCGAGGCGATGCTGAGCGTGGAGGAGGCGCTGGAGCGCATTTTGGGCTACTTCGCGCCGCTGCCGCCGGTGAGCGCGCCGCTGCTTGAGGCGCTGGGGCAGACGCTCGCCGAAGACGCGGTGGCGCGGCATGACATCCCGCCGCTGGACAACTCGGCTATGGACGGCTACGCGATACAAGCGGCGGACGTTAGCGGCGCGTCCAAAGACACGCCGGCGACGCTGCGCGTGGTGGGATCGGTCGCGGCGGGCGAGCTGCCAAGCGAAAGCGTAACCCCCGGCGCGGCTATTCGCATCATGACGGGCGCGCCCATCCCGCAGGGCGCGGACGCCGTCGTGCCGTTTGAGGACACCGACGAGATGGAGCGCAGGGCGTCGGGCGCGAGCCTGAGCGAAATCGCCATCCGCTACGCAGTGGCGCGAGGGGACGACATCCGGCCGGCGGGCCAAGACGTTCGGCGGGGCGATGTCGTGCTGCGAAAGGGCGCCACGCTGCGCCCGTCCGAGATAGGCGTGCTGGCGTCGCTGGGCTACGCCGAGGCGCTAGTGGCGCGGCGGCCGGTCGTGGCGATACTGGCTACGGGGGATGAGCTGCTGGAGCCGGGCGAGGCGCATCAGCCGGGCAAGATATACGACAGCAACACATACAGCGTCGCCGCGGGCGTGGCGCGCTACGGCGGCGTTCCAAAGATAATTGGCATCGCCCGCGACAACCTGGCGTCTATGAACGCCAAACTGACTGAGGGGCTTGACGCCGATATGCTCATCACATCGGCGGGCGTATCCAAGGGCGACTACGATATGGTCAAAGACGTCCTGGCGCAACACGGGCAGATAGACTTCTGGTCGGTTCGGATGCGTCCGGCAAAGCCGCTGGCTTTCGGGGCGCTGAACGCGCCGGACGGCAGGCGCGTGCCGCATCTGGGATTGCCCGGCAATCCGGTGAGCGCGCTGGTGGCGTTTGAGCAGTTCGGCCGGGCGGCGATACGCCGCATGCTGGGACTGCCCGACGCGCCCAAGCCCACGATAAGCGCCGTGCTTGACGAGCCGATACACAACGGGGACAGCCGCCGCGTGTATGCCCGCGCGATTGTGCGGCGGGACAACGGCGCTTATCGCGCTAAGCTCACCGGCGACCAGGGATCCAACCTGCTGACATCTATGGCGCGCGCCAACGGGCTTGCCATATGCCCGGAGGATCTGCCCCGCAAAGACGCCGGCGAGTCGGTTGATGTGCAAATGCTAGACTGGACGGAGGAAGTATTTTGATAACGCAAGACAGGCTGCGGCAGGACGCCCCGAAATACGCGCGATTCGCAATCTCGCAGCGCCACGCCGAGCGCATGGGCGCGGCGCTGCCGCTGATGATAGCCGACAGGCTGGGCTATATGGACAGGCAGCATCTGGAAGATCCGGTCACGCCAACCTCGGACATCCGGCCGCTGATAGACCTGATTGTGAGCAGCAGCAGCCAGCAGACCGACTATCTGCTGCCGGACACGCCCCTAAAAGAGGCGCTATTCCGCCTGATACTGGCGGGCGGCAACGAGCCGGTAACGGCGGTAGAGCTCAGCGAAACGCTGTCGGCGCGCTGGGCAATGTCGGCGTATCCGCGCGACCTATCGCCCTATGTCATCAACCGGCTGCTTGAAACCGGCGCGAACTACTGCATCGTGCGGGTGGATGAGGGCGAAGAGGGGTGATAGCGGGCGGATGGCGGCGAATGGGTAGGCGCGGTGGCGCGTAGGCGATGGCGATCGCATACCGCCTGGTGATGGCGGCGCTGGGTGGACAATGGCGTGGACAATGTCCATAATGATGTCCACAAAATTTAGGGCGATTTGGCAGTCTATCGTCACATAAATAGACTGCGCTGAAAATGGACAATGTCCTTGCCAATGTCCATTGCACTGGGAGGCGATAGCATGCCACGCTGGGATGCGCTTTTCAATGCGCGGATACGCCACGCCGACCCGAAGGTGGCGGGTCTTGCGGCGCAGGCGGATGCGCTCGCCTCGGTGATCCGCGGCGTGCCGATAACGCCCTCAGTACGGCGGCGCTTGGATCGGCTTAACATCATTCGCGCGGTTCGCGGCACTATTGGCATAGAAGGCACTGAGTTCTCAGAGGCGGAGGTTGATGAAATACTGACATCCTCGCCTAGTGAAATGACGCTTTCGCAGACAAGACGGCGCGAAGAGCAAGAGGCGCGAAACGCAGAGGCGCTTATGCTGGATGTGGCAAGACGGCTGCAGCGCGATCCTCATTACCCGCTGACCGAGCAACTGATACGGGAATTTCACGCCATCCTCACGCAGGGTATCAACTACGAACACAATGACCCCGGCAGGTATCGCAACCATCGCGTAACCGTGGGGCGCTATGTGCCGCCTGAGACGGGCGATGATGTGCGGCGGCTTATGCGCGAGTTTATAGAGTGGTTCAACACGGGCGAGCGGAGGCATTGGAATCCGATTGTGCGGGCGATTGCGGCTCACTTCTATGTGGTCAGCATACATCCGTTTGGGGACGGGAACGGCAGGACGTCTCGCGCGGTAGAGAGTTATCTGCTTTACCAAGCGGGCGTCAACGCGCGGGGGTTCTATTCGCTTGCGAACTACTACTATGAGCATAGAGCCGAATATGTGCGCCACCTTGGGCGCGTGCAATTCGGAATCACCGACGACTTGACGCCGTTTATACTCTTTGCGTTGCGCGGGTTGGTGGAAGAGTTGAGATCCGTTCACAGGGAAATTTTTGCGGAAGTGCGGCTGACTGCGTTTCGGGATTATGCGCGGCAAACGCTTAGTGAGGGCGACAGTCTGGGCGAGCGCGGCGAGCGCGTCTTCAATTTCATAGTGGCACTTGGGGCGCAACGCGTCGCAATGGCCGATTTGCGAAACCAACGGCATCCGGTTGCCCGCTTTTACCGCAATCTAAGCAACAGGACAATGACGCGCGACATCAGGTTTCTGGAAGATCTAGGGCTGGTAAAGGTGGAAGACAACCACTTGCGCGCGAACTTGGAAGTTATGGATAGGTACACATATTTGCTATGACGATATGGGCGGATTGGCTACTGCCGCTCCTTACCCACCCACATCCCCCGCCGCCAGCATCCGCTCGGCGAAGGCGGCTAGGCACTCCAGCGCTTGCTCCAAGCCGCGCTCCCAGTCGGGGGCGAGCGCGCTTATGGGCAGGCGGATCTGCGTGTTGCCTATCTCGGCGCCGCCGCCGAGCTGACGCTGCAGGGCGGGGCGAGCGCCGCCTATCTGCGCGCCGAACCGCAGCACAATGCGCTCTCCCTCGCGCGTTAGCGACTGGACGCCGGCGCTCTTAGCGTACAGCCGCAGCCGCGCCAAGTAGAGCAGGTTGCGCGCCTGCCATGGCAGGGGGCCAAAGCGATCGCGCAGTTCGTCTTCCACGTCGGCGACTTCGGACGGCGCTTTCAGCATTATGACGCGCTGGTACATAGCCAATCGCGCGGGCAGGTCGGCTATGTAGTCGTCGGGGATGCTGGCGGGTATGCCGATGTCCAGGATTGGGCCCGCGGACGCGGCGGCGGCGGTTTCGGCGGGCGCAACGCCGTTTGCGGCGGGCGGCGTTTGGGCGTCGTCGCTGCCGTCATCGCCGACCGCGGATTCGCGGCGGGCGCGCAGCTCTTCCACCGCGTTGGACAGCAGGCGCGTGTATAGGTCAAAGCCGACGGCGTGGATGTTGCCGCTCTGCTCCGCGCCTAGGATGTTGCCCGCGCCGCGTATCTCAAGGTCTTTCATCGCTATGCGAAAGCCCGCGCCCAGTTCGTTGGCGTCCAGCATCGTCCGCAGGCGCTTTTCGGCGGGTTCGGTCAGGCTGGCGGATTGCGGCACAAGCAGGTAGCAGTAGGCGCGCCGCGCGCTGCGGCCCACGCGCCCGCGCAACTGGTAGAGCTGCGACAGCCCAAGTGTATCCGCGCGGTTGATTATGAGCGTGTTCACATTCGGGATGTCCAAGCCGGACTCTATGATGGTTGTGCAGACGAGGACGTCCATAGCGCCCTCGGCGAAGTCCAGCATCACATCCTCAAGCTCGCCTTCGGGCATCTGCCCGTGCGCCACGCCAAAGCGCGCCTCCGGAACAAGCTTGCTCAGATAGTTGGCGATGTAGTTGATGTTATACACGCGGTTGTGCAGGAAATAGACTTGCCCCTGCCTGTCTATTTCGCGCAGGATCGCCTCGCGGATGAGCGCGTCGCTGAACTCGGACACATAGGTCTTTATGGGCAGGCGCTCTTCGGGGGGCGTCTCGATGGCACTCATATCGCGGACGCCCGCGAGCGCCATATGCAGGCTGCGCGGTATGGGCGTGGCGGTGAGAGTCAGCACATCCACCTCTTCCCGCAGCCGCTTGAGGCGCTCTTTGTGCGCCACGCCGAACCGCTGCTCTTCGTCCACCACCAGCAACCCAAGATCCTTGAACTCCACATCCTTTTGGATTAGGCGATGCGTGCCGATGCAGATGTCAACTTCGCCGCGCTTGAGCCGCTCTACCACATCGCGCTGCTCTTGCTGAGTGCGAAATCGGCTGAGCACTTCCACGCGCGTGGGGAACGCGCTGAGGCGTTGGGAGAACGTAGCGTAGTGCTGCTGCGCCAGCACGGTGGTTGGCACAAGCACGGCTACCTGCTTGCCGTCCATAACCGCCTTGAACGCGGCGCGCAGCGCGATTTCGGTCTTGCCGTAGCCCACATCGCCGCACACAAGCCTGTCCATCGGCTTGACCGATTCCATATCGGCTTTGACGTCGGCGATAGTGGCGCGCTGGTCGGGCGTCTCTTCAAAGGGAAACGACTCTTCCAATTCGGCTTGCCACTGCGCGTCGGGGACGAATGAGTGGCCGTCAACCAGTTCGCGGGCAGCGTAGAGGGCGAGTAGCTCCGACGCCATTTCGCGCGTTGATCGCTCCGCGCGCTGCTTGGCGCGACGCCATTCCTGCGTTCCCAAGCGCGTCAGGCTTGGCGGGCGGCTCATCGGCGCCACATACGGCGTTACGCGGTCAAGATGCTCCAGCGGCACATAGAGTTTGTCGCTGGATGCGTACTCTATAAACAGGTATTCGCGGTCGTCGTTGTCCCCGTTCACGCCGCGCGCAACGCCGTTGAACTTGCCGATGCCGTGTTCTATGTGAACCACATAGTCGCCGGGGGATAGTTCGGATAGAAAGGCGTCGCGGTTCGGGGCGGATGAGCGCCGTCTTGTGCGCCGCTGCTTTGCCACGCCGAATATCTCTGCATCGCTGAACAGCGCCAGGCGGCGGTCGGCGAGCGGCAGGACGAACCCGTCGCTGACGCCGCCCGCCGCCGACTGCATCAGCGTTATGCTGCCAGGCGCAGGCGGTTCGGCCAGCGCATCCGCCAGCGCCGCGTCTATGCCCGCCTCCGCGAATATCTCTGCTAGGCGGCGCGAATGGTTTGTGATAGCCACCACCATCGCGCCGCCCTCCGCGCTCATCTCCCACACATCCTCGGCAAAGCGCTCTAGGTTGCCGAAATAGTCGGGCGCGGGCAGCAGCGGCAGCTCAATCGGCGCGGCGGCGTTGGATGCGGGCGCGGCGTTAGAGGGGGAAGATCCGTTAATATCAGAATCCCAGGGGGATACCGCTTGCGGCGCTGCATCTATGTCAAGCCGCTTGCCGAAAGCGGCGAACTGCGCTTGGATTTCGCGCCAGGCGAGGTGCGACGACGGGAAGTTCAGCGGCAGTTCGCCGCGCGCCTCTTTGGTTTCGCGGAGCTGGTGGGCGCGCTCTTGCAGTTCCCACGCGGCGTCGGCGATCTCGTCGGGATTGTAGGCAATCAGCAGCGCGTCCGGCGCGAAATAGTCCAGCAGCCCGCCGCGATTGAAGAAACCCGCGTAAAAGCCCTGCTCTTCTACCTCTTGCCCCTCCATCAGCAGATCCAGTTCGCTGCGGACGCGCGCTTGCGTCTTGGGGTCGCAGTTGCTTATATCCACGGACGCGATGATGCGCTCAAGCTCGGCGCTGTCGGCGAGCGCGGGCAGGATTTCGTGCGCGGGCGGGACGTTTATGGCGTTCACCACGTCGGCGGATCGCTGCGTAGCCGGATCGAACAAGCGGATGCTGTCAATCTCGCTGCCCCAGAGCTCGATGCGGGCGGGCATATCCGCGCCGATGGGGAATATGTCCAGGATGCCGCCGCGCCTGCTCACAAAGCCGGGCGCATAGACGGCGCTTTCGAACTGGTAGCCCATGCGCCGCCAAAGGTCGAGCGCATCCGAGAGATCGAGATTCTGCCCGCGTTCTATCTTGTGGCTGGCGGCGCTGAGGGCGCTTTGGGGCAATGTGCGCTGCATCAGCGCCGACACCGACGCTACCACTAAGGGCGGGCTTTGCGGGCTGCCGACGTCGTCGGGGACGTCGGCGGATTCGTCATAATGCGCCGCCAGCGCCGCCAATGTACGGATGCGCTCGTGCAGCGTTTCGGCGTCCGAATCCAGGCGTTCAAAGGGCAGGATTTCGGATTCGGGGAAGTGCAGCGCCGCATCTTGGCTGCCGCACCACGCGGCGATTTGGTCGCGCAGGCGGCGGGCGTCGTCCGGGCGCGGCGCCACTATGAGCGCGGGCGCGGCGAGGTTGCGGCGCAGCGCGGCGAGCGTGAACGGCGCGGCGCTTGGCAGCAGCTGCGCCGCAAGGCGGGCGGACTCGCCGCTAAGCGCGCGGGTTAGTTCGCGGTATTCCGGCAGTTCGTCCATCAGGCGGCGCAGAACTTCAACGCTCATATTCGGCTAAGGCCCTCCTGCTTTGCGGGCGCGCGTCCGGCCGCGCGGGCGGCTTGCGTCTAACGCGCATAAAGGCCTCCCCGCCGATGGCCGGGCGGGCAAGCCTGCTTAATCATTATAGCGCCCGCCCCGTATGCCGTAACGCAACGCGGCGGCGCGTATGTCAGCCAATCTGATAATGCCTGCCCCGCGCAGCCATAGCAATGCGGCGGCGCTGACGCGGCGCAAGCGGCTTGAATTGCGTAAGGTTGACGATGCCCGCGCTTGCCTTACCGATGACCACGCACGGGCAAGGCGCAACGCATCGCAAAGCGTAACTCTCGGCGAGGGCGGGCAGTCTGCATCCGCTTTCGGCATGCGCTCGCCGGCGTTAGCGCAGGCAATGGCAACCGCTCACCCCGACGCCTTGCCTATCCTAAACACGGAGGCGTTGCATTTGGAACACCTGCCTTTCGTGGCGGGGCGGCCGTTCCTCAGCGTAACCTGTTCGGGATCTACCACTTCCCGCGATGCGCGGCATTTCAGGCAATAGGCTTCCATATGGCTGCCTCCAACAAAACGATTTCGGGCAATTCCCCCGCGCCGCCTATGCTCCCCCGGCTTTGTGCGGCGATTGCCTTTCGGCTGAGCGGCGGCGCTCATAGGGCGCGGCGTCCATCCCCAAGCGGCATAGTATCAGGCGTAACCTCAGTGAGAATGCGCTATGAAAGTATATCAGCATGCGCCCGATTTTTGAACAATGTTCAATGTTTAATGAAACCCGTTTCATATAGGCAAAGCCGCGTGTCTAGTATGCGAAAGAGCGCGGTTTTAGTGGATTGCGCCCGCGTGATTGTGATACATTACTTGTATGGCAAACGATAATTACGCGCGAGATAATTCGCCCGCAAGCGCAAGCGGCGGCCGGGGCGGCTTGACGCGAAACGCCCTCCTCGCCGCCGGCGCGGCGCTGATGCTGGTTACGCTGTATATGGTGTTCATGTGGGTTCCCACTGAGCTCAACCTCGGCGTGTCTCAGCGCATATTCTATTTCCATGTGCCGCTGGGCTGGCTGGGGATGCTGTCCATAATCGTGGTGGCGGTGGCGAGCGTGGCGTATCTGGTTAGCGGCAAAGAGGGCTGGGACGCGCTGGCGTACAGCGCCGCCGAACTGGGGGTGGTGTTCGCAAGCCTGATACTGGTTACGGGCGTGATTTGGGCGCGGGGGGATCTGGGCTGGTGGTGGACTTGGGACGCCAAGCTGACGACCACGCTGATACTCTGGTTCATATATGTTGGCTATCTTATGGCGCGGGCTTATGGGCCAAAAGGCTCGCAGGGCGCGCGCATCGGCTCGGTGATAGCCGCCATTGGCGCGATTATGTCCCCCATCATCTATATGTCCACGGTTTGGTGGAGCACCGCGCATCCCGAACTGAATGTGGGGCCCGCCGCGAGCGACAGCGACGCCATAGAGTCGTCTAGGATATACTACACGCTGCTAGTGTCCACGCTCGCTTTCACGCTGCTCTACGCGCATCTGCTAATGGAGCGCTACGCATTGCGGCGCAGCGAATCCGAGCTGGACGAACTGCACAGGGAGTTCGCGGCGCAGACGAATTAGGCGGACGGCGATAGCGCTAGATACGGGCGGCGATGCCGATAACGGGCATGCGGCGATACGAATAAGAGGTTGCTAGATGCTGAATACGCGGCGAATAGTCATTGCGCTTGCGGCGCTTATTGCGCTGTGCGCGGCGGTCGGGCTTGCGGACGGCGCGTATGCTATCGTTGCCGACAGCGCGGACGTCGTTGTCAGCGCGGATGAGCCGCCCCCTCAGCAGCAGATGCGCGGCGAATCTGAGCTGCCTTGGCTGTTCGCGGTGTACGCGATCACTTGGGCGGCGTTCTTTGGCTATGTGTTCGTGATGTCCCGCAGGCAACGCGAGATGCGCGCCGAGATAGCGGCGCTCAAGCGGGCGCTTGCCGAGCGCGAATAGCGGCGCGCGTCTATTTTCAATTGGCCCAATCGGGGTGATGCGATAAATGTCTGAAAGATACTCTGATAGCGCGGATCGGCCGGAATATCCGGAACAAAGCGTCCCGCCTTGGGCGGAGCCGCTGCCGGACGACGAGGCGGGCGGGCTTTTCGCGCGCAAGGGCAAACTGGTGGTTGCGGCGATTGTGATGCTGGGTGCGCTGGGCTACTTCGCGTATATGGCGTTCCAAAGCGCCACGGTGTACTCGTACAGCGTCAGCGAACTCAACGCGCTTGGGCCCACGCCGCAGGGCAAGCTTGTGCGCGTGAACGGCAGCCTTGTGCAGAACTCATTCGCGCGGGCGGACGCCTCCACCATCGCAAATTTCGCGCTCACCGACGACGCCCAAAGCGTCAGCGCGCAGTACGAGGGCGTGCTGCCGGATCTGTTCTTCAACCCGCACTCAGAGATCATCCTTGAGGGCGCTTACGGCGAGGACGGCGTGTTTATGACGCAGAACGTCCTGGTGAAATGCCCGTCCAAGTACATCTCGCTCGAAGAGGGCGGCGAGCAGCCGGATCTGAATTACGCCACCGGGGACTATGCGGCGGGCGATTACGCGGCGGGATCTGAGCAAGGCGCGGCGGGCGGCGCTCAGGGCGCGGCGCGGGCAGAGTAGATCTACGGGCGCGGCGCAAGCCGGGGGAATGGCGCTATGCGTATCACGCGGCGGCACAATATGACCAAAGAGCAGGCGCGCGCATGGGCGGACGCCAAGCGCGACGAGATGCTGGCGCGGTTCGGCGACGCCGTGGGGGACATATCGCATCGCTGGCAAGACGACACGCTGGAGTTCGGCTTTACCGCGATGGGAATGATGGAGTTCGGCGGGACATTGCAGGTCACCGAAACCGAATTCGCCCTGGATATGCCGTTCCCAATGCTGGCAAAGGGCTATGAGGGGCGGGCTAAGGCCGAGCTCAATCGCTGGCTTGACGAAAACCTGCCGCGCTAGGGCAACGCGGGGTATCGCAAGGCAATGCTATAACGCCTGCATCAGCGCGGCGCTATGGACGCAAGGCGGCGCAGGCGCTACCCTTATCGACGCGGGATTGCGAGATTGCATCGGCGCTCACTGCGCGGGAGGCGGCGCGAATGATTGTCAATATAGAGCCAAAAGACTGGAATATGCACTCGGTCACGATGTTCTTCAATCGGGAAGAGCCGGAGACCGAGGACGCCGCGATACGCCGCTATCTTGAGGACAACCGGCTTGCGCCGCGCCGCCAATACGAAACCGTGTTGAATGGCGAGACCTTTGATGTTATGACATTCGGCGGTTGCTATCTTGGACGGCATACGAGCGCGCTGGCGGAAATACAGCGGCGCGAGTTGCTGATACAGGCGCTGCCCGCGCTGCTGACTGAAGGCCCGGACGCAGACGCGTGCGCTCAAGCGGCGGCGCTGAGCGGCGATGCGATGCGCGAGATTGCGGCGGCGCTGGCGGACGCGCTATGCGCGAGCGTCAACCTCGCCATAAGCAAGGACGGCGAACTGCAAGCCGACCTGGACGCCGCCGATGTGCAGGCGCGCTTTCTGGCGCTGGCGGCGGATGGCAAGGCGTTGGCGCCTCAGCCGCTCTCAACTACCTAACGAACACACGCTAACGGCAAGCGCCGTTCATAGTCAAAACGCAGACAAGGGAGACGAATATGTATCTGGTTCGCAGGACATACAAGACCAAGCCGGGCGAGGCGCGCCGCGTTGCGGAGCTGGTTCACAAGCAGGTTCAGATCTACCACGACGCCGGCCACCGCGAGGCGTTTCGGGTGGCGTACAATGGCGGCACCACGCCGGGCGAGGCGAATGTCGTTGTGCTGGAGTGGGAGACGGCGGCGTTTCAGTCGCCCTCGCGCGAGGGCAACAACATCCCGCCCGCCGCGCGCGAGGCGGGCGCCGCGTACAGGCCCTACCTGGAAGGCGCGCCCATCATCGAGTTCTGGGAGCTGCTGACGCCGGATCAGATTCAAGACTAGCGGCTTTCGCAAGCCATAGGGTTCGCATAGCCACGCGGTTCGCAAGCGCCGCCTGCCCACAGCGACAAGCCGGTGGCAGGCGGCGCGGATGATATTGCGCTGGCGCGAACTGAGGGCAACGCGGGGATTCTGCCTTTTCGCAACAAAGTAGCCAAAAAGTTTTGGTCGGGGAAGTCAAAGCGGGATTAGCCGATTGCCGCTCATCCGAAATCCAAATGCGATTGCCCGCGTGTTTGCCAAACATAACGAATACGCGCCAACGCTATCTAGGCGCAGATGGGGGAAACGGGATGTATCTAGTTCGCAGGACATTCAGGACAAAGCCGGGCGAGGCGCGCCGCGTGGCGGAGTTGGTGTACAAGCTGGCGCGGATATACCACGACGCCGGCCAGCGCGAAGAGTTTCGCGTGGCGTACAACGGCGGCACTGTGCCGGGCGCCCCCGACATCGTTGTGCTGGAGTGGGAAACCGCGGCGTTCCAATCGCCGTGGCGCGCGGGCAACGACCTGCCGTCCACCGCAGAGGCTGCGGGCGCGGAGTTCAGGCCGTATCTGGCAAGCCCGCCCAGCATCGAGTTCTGGGAATTGCTGACGCCGGATCAGGTTGGGGATTAGCGGCGGTTCGCAATCTCGCGCGGTTCGCCAAGAGCGCCAAGCCCGCGCGGTTCGTCAAGCGCAAGCCTATCGGGGCTATGGGCTACGCCGGCAACCGTCCCGCCCGCCGCAGCTCAGCATGCAGCGCGTCATACTCCGCGCGATCCACGGGCAGGCTCACCTGCTTGGCGCGGCAGCCGGACAGCGTTATCGCCGCCACAAGCTCCTGCGAGCGCAAGGCGTCCTCGCCGGTTATGGCGGGATCGCGGTCGTCCAGTATTGCCCGCGCGAAATCGTCTATGGCAAGCGCGTGCGTACTAACCGACAGCGGATCGAACTCCAGCGCTGCCTCCGTGTGCGACGGGCTGACGAAAGCCGCGCTCTTGTCCGTGTCTATGAACGGCTGCACGGGCGTTTCAAGCGTTTGCAGGGTTACGCGCCAGTCCTCCATTATGATTGCGCCGCGCTCGCCGTAGAGCTCTAGGCGCTGTTGATTGGGCGCTTGCGCGGTGTTGCAGTGCAGCGTTGCCTGCATCCCGCTATCGTAGCGCAGCAGCGCGGTGGCGTAGTCCTCCACCTCAACGCGATGCTTGAGCGCGGCGAGCATGCCGAACACGGCGTTGGGCATTCCCGCCAGCCACTGGAACATATCAATGGCGTGGATGCCCTGATTGAGCAGCGCGCCGCCGCCCTCCGACTGCCAGCCGCCGCGCCAGTCAAGCCGGTCGTAGTAGTCCTGCGTCCGCAGCATCGCCGAGGACATCGCCGCGCGATAGATGTCGCCGACAGCGCCCTCGTCAATCAGCCGCCGCATCTTCGCCGCCTCAGGCCGAAAGCGGTTGTTGAACAGGACGCCGAGCTTGACGCCCGCTTGACGGCATGCGGCAATCATCTCATCCGCCTCCGACGGCGTAACCCCCAGCGGCTTTTCCGCAAGCACATGCTTGCCCGCCGCCGCCGCTTGTAGCGCAATATCAAGATGCGCCGGATGCGGCGTAGCGACAACCACCGCGTCCACATCATCATCCGCGAGCGCATCCTCCAGCGCCGGATACGGCTTAACGCCCAGCTCGCTTGCCTGCCGCCGCAGCGGTTCTTGCCGCCGAGCGCTCACGCCCGCCAGCCGACAGATCGCCAGCGCCTCAATCGCCGCGATATGCGCCTTGCCGATAACGCCGGTGGAGCCGATGAGGGCGATGCCGATGGGGGAGGTGGTCAATTGGGGGTGCTCCTTGATTAGGTGGGGATTAGATGGGCAGGCGGCGGGCGCGGCGCAGTTCGCCACATCAGGCGCCTGCCGCAACCTCCATCCGAAAGTCCACGGGATACTCTATGCGCGTTGCCAAGTTATCTTGAACCGCATCGGTAGTGACTAGGCTTGGAACGCCGTGAGTGTCTAAGTATGCCCTGAACTTTTGAACGCCATCGTTTCCTGTGGCAAACTCATTCTTGAAGAAGTCCATTGCCTGGACAACCCTGCCCATTGCGGCGGATTTAGTATCGCCGTACACGGTCATACCGAGAGGCTCTATGTAAGCCGCCCAGTAATCCCCTCTGTCCTCTATTGAAACATTGGCGGTAAATCTGAGTGTCTGGCGCATGCCGGTTTCCTCCGAACTCAATCTTGTAGCGCACCCATTATATCGCAAAGGCTACGGGTTCGCAATGCGGGCTTACCCCTCGCTACGCCCCTCCAGTGAACAGCCCGCCTGTGATGGCGGGATCGGATGCACAGGCGACGGCGTAGCCAAATATCTGCCGTATCAGCGGATATAGTCACTCTGCCATCCCTACACGCTTGCTTGCTCACCCAAACCGCGGCATCACCTCCTCCCCAAACAGCCGCATCGACCGCATCACCTTTTCGTGGGAGATGCCGCCCATGGCGAAGTTGCAGCCGAAGTACTCTATGCCCTGCGCGCGCAGGGCGGCGATTTGGGCGGCGACCTGGTCGGGAGCGCCGATGAACGCGCGGTGGTCGCGGATGTAGTCGTAGGGCAGGGGCGGCTCGGAGCGCTCGCGCCGCCAGTCGGCTATGCGGTAGGGGATTTCGCTGCTCTCTTTGAATGCGCGCCGCCACTGCATTATGTCCAGGATCCAATTGATGTGCGCTTGGGTGTCCTGCAATGCTTGCTCTTCGGTTTCGGCGACGTAGAAGTAGCGAAAGAACGGGACGTCGGAGAGGGTTGCGCTGACGCCCGCGTCCGCCGTGCGCGATAGGTAGCGTTGGCAGAGTTCAAGCGATTTCTGCGTGTCCTGCACGACGGCTATGCAGAGCTTGTGGCCGCCGCGTATCAGGAAGTCCAGCGTTTCCTGCGTGTATGAGGCGGCGATGTATATGGGCGGATGCGGCGCCTGATGCGGCGGCGGCGCGAGGTTGAGTTTGCGTAGTTGGTAGAACTCGCCGCTGTGCGAGAACTCCGGCGTCGTCCATAGCCCCTGTATGATTGCTATGCTTTCCTGAAAGCGCGCTTGGCTCTCGGCCTCGTCTATGCCGAATCCGCCGTATTCGTAGCCGAATGTGCCGCGCCCAAAGCCCACATCCAGCCGGCCGCCGCTGACGCAGTCCAGCGTCGCGGTGTCCTCGGCGAGCCGTATCGGGTTATGCAGCGTGGGTATGAGGACGCCCGTGCCGAGCCGGATGCGCCGCGTCCGCGCCGCGATTGCGCCCGCCAGCACTAGCGACGACGATCCGAGGCTGTAGCGCGAGAAGTGGTGTTCGGCGATCCAAACGCTGCGAAAGCCGATGTCCTCGGCGAGCGCGGCTTGCTCTATCGTTTCGGCGAACAGGCGGGCGGGCGATCCGCCCTCCGGCCAAGGCACATGCGTGAATAGCGCGAAGTTCATTGTGATTTCCATTCGCTTAGGGGTTTGGGTTCTTGGGCATTATGTATATGTTATATTGTATGCGGTTGCAACCTAAATGGGGGATCCCTACTTTCCATAAAAGTAGCAAAGAAACTTTCGGGTGGGTTAAAGCGGGCTTATCCGAAAGAGCAACGCAAGCGAAACAAGACAAAGACGGGAGGACAGAAATATGTCCATACAAGGCGTTATAGAGCAGGCGCAGGAGTATCTGCAAGCGCAGGGTTTGTGCGGCTGGCTGCTGTACGATTATCGCAATATGAACCCCATCTTTTGGGATACCGTGGGGGCGGTTGAGCATGTAACGCGGCCGTGCTGGCTTTGGATTGGGGCGGAGGGCGCGCCGCGTCTGCTGGTCAGTTTCGTTGACCAGGGGCGGTTCGCGCATCTGGGCATAGAGACGGCGCTGTTCGTGAACCGCGAGGATATGACGGCGCAACTAAGAGCGCTGCTGCGAGGCGCGCGCCGCGTGGCGATGGAGTATTCGCCGCAGGGCGCGCTGCCGCGCGTGTCCCGCGTGGACGGCGGCACGCTGGAGCTCGTGCGCGGCATGGGCGTGGAGGTGGCGTCATCGGCGGATCTGCTGCAGTACGCCACGCAGCGCTGGGATGACGAGCAGCTGCGCTCGCACATCGCCGCGGCGGACGCGCTGGGCGTCATCGTGCAGCAGGCGTTCCGACGCATCGCCGATGCGATTGACGATAGCCCGACCGAGTTTGAGATAGCCGAGTTCATACGCGCCCGTTTCGTGGAAGAGGGGATGGTCGTAACCGACGGCCCCGTGGTCGCCGCCAACGCGCACGCCGCCGACCCGCACTTTGAGCCGACCGAGGCGAACTGCGCGGCGATACGGCGCGGCGATTGGGTGCTGATAGACCTGTGGACGCGCCAGCCGCATCCCGACGCGATGTTCGCGGACATCACCTGGACGGCGTATGTGGGCGATAAGCCGACGGCGCGGCACCGGCAGGTGTTCGACGCGGTGATAGGCGGGCGCGACGCGGCGGTTGATTTGGCGGAGCAAGCGCACCGGCGCGGCGACACGCTTGAGGGGTGGCAGCTAGACACGGTTGCGCGCGAGTACATCGCGGCGGCGGGGTTCGGCGACTATTTCAACCACCGGCTTGGGCATAGCCTAGGCCGCGAAGTCCACAGCAACGCGGTCAACCTGGACGGCTGGGAAACGCATGACACGCGGCGGCTGATACCGGGCATAGCGGTTACGATAGAGCCGGGGATATATCTGCCCGGCGAGTTCGGCGTCCGCTCAGAGATAGATATGTTTATGGGCGAGGACGGCCCCCGCGTAACCACGCAGATGCAACGCGACATCGTGCTGATTGACGCATAGCCGGGGGTAGCGCGGGCTTGCTACTTAATCAAGCCGTGAACGGGTATGAGCCGCTGGGCGAATGGATCAACGCCGAGCATCAGTCCCTCTAGGGCATGCGCTCCCAGTATTACGCCGCCCCGTTCATCGCCGAATATAACCCAGGTTGGGGTTGCGTCGCCCTGAATTCGCACAGTTGCGGGAGACATGCCAAGCTGCACTTGCTCGCCATTGGCATACTCAAATGTCGAGCTCTTAGTGGGCTGTATGCCAATCCGCCTTAGCACTGACGCCGGAACCACGGTCGCAGTCGCCCCAGTGTCCACCAGCGCGTCCATCTCTTCAAATCTTTGCTCGGCGAGGTCGCCGACTTCGATTTTTATGCTGAATGTTCCCATAGGATTGCCGCCTTTGCGTCAGGGATTATCTATATAAATGAAATAGTAGCATATCCATAATAGCAAACGCAACGCAATTGCACGACAACGCGCCGCAATTGCACAACAACGCGCCGCAATTGCACAACAACAGGCGCTATTCGTGCGTAAGCTGGCTAAATGTCTTAGGCAACCGCGTGAACACTAGGATCAGCGTCGCCGCCAATACCATCACGCCGCCGTACACGAATGCGCTGGCGGTGTCGGTGAAGTCCACGATTACGCCCGCTATGAACGGCGAGAGCGCGCCCAGGAATGACGCGCCGTATATCAGCGATACCACCGTGGACTGCGCCTCGCCCTCCGCCACGTCCATTGCGGCGGCTATGTATATGGCGTGCAGCGCGTACAGGAACGCGCCCATAGCCAAGCCTATGAGGCCGAACTGGAGGCCGGGCGCGGCGATTTGCAGCCGCCAGAGCGTAAAGGTGATGACATCGTCCGCCTCCGCGAACCGCAGCGCTATCATCAGGACGCCCAGCGCGGCGGTGGCGGGAACCAGCACCGCCTTGTGGCCAAATCTGTCCGCCAAAAAGCCCATCGCCGGCTGCGCGAGTATGCCTACGAACTGGATGCTCGCCATAAACAGCCCGATAACCACGGCGGTTATGCCCTGGTCTTCCAGCAGATAGACGGGCAGAAACGCCATTATCGCGCCCTGCCCCATGCTGCGGAGCGCGGTTATCGCCACAAGCGCTATCATCGCGCGGCGGCTCATCAGCGCGAACAGCGACGAAAAGTAGTCGCCCAGCGACGCAGTCTCAGTGCTGACGGTCGGGATGTTTCGCATCATCAGGTAGATGAGCAAGCCGCACAGCAGCGCGGGCAATACGCTTATCTGCAGCACATCCCGCCACTCAAAGGCGACGAGATATGTGCCGGTGATAAGCCCGCCCGTCAGCACGGGTCCCACGACCTCGCCGATGCTGCCGCCCGTGCCGTGCAGCGATATGGCGAAACTGCGCTTGTCCGGGAACTTGCGCGAGAGCGACGCTATGGCGGGCGAGTGGTAGAGCGATGGCCCCACGCCCACCAGCAGCATCGCGGCGAGCAGCAGGTAGTAATTCGGCGCGCTGCCCAGCAGGAAATAGGATATGCCCATCATCCCCAGCGAGCTCATCAGCATAATGCCGGAGCGGTTGGCGAACCTGTCGCCGAGATAGCCCGCCACCATAGTGGTAGCGCCGCTGGTAACGCGCCCTGAGGTGGACAGCAAGCCGAACTGAGCGCCGCTCAGCGCGAGGTCGTCCTTGATAACCGCAAGCAGGATGCTCTGCAAGCCGGAGTTGTAGATGTGCTTGATTGCGTGTCCAAGCACGACGGTTGCGGCGAGCCTGTTCCTGCCGCGCCGCACATCGGCGGATATGGGAACAGACCGAGTTCGAGCCAAGTGGAAATCTCCGATTGTCAGAATGTCAGCGAGATGCGGGGATTAGTATAGCAGGTTGGGCGGGAATTGGCATATTTTAGGGCGGCGCTATGCTATAAGGGCTATATCCGAACCATAAGCGCCACTAGCGCCGCTATCATCCCGATAAGCGCAAGCGCGACCGCGCCCAGGCCGCCTATGGTTACCCACATAAGCCGGTCAAGTTTCGCGGCGAGGCGGCGCTTGGTTTCGCGCAAGCCGCGCCGGGTGGCAACGGCGTGGTGGGCAGGGGCGCGCCTGATGAGTTCGTGGCGGGTTGGGGAATGATGCTGAGTTTGGGTTGCCATTTCAATGCCGCCTTGCCGACTAAGGGGTTTCCCGCGAATTTTGTTGCGCCATAGCGAAAGTTTCGGCCCCCGTTCAGTCGTGTTGCGCCGCAAGTATATCACAGGTGCTATGAGTAATAACGCCGCGATGCGCCTCTATACTCTTATAAGGGTGTTGGAACATAAGAAGATTTGCGGCGGGCGCGGCGTCGGTTAGGCTGGGCAAAGGCAAAGGGATTTAGACGCCAAGAATATCCCCCACGCCATCCAAATCCGCCGCCGTAGCGTCCGGCGTCTCAGCGTCGTCGCGCGGCGTCTGCAAGCGGCCAGGCCCCTGCAGCACGCGCAGCGTCCGAAAGCCGAGCGCCTTGGCGGGGCGAACGTCGTTGTCCAGACGGTCGCCAATCATCACCGCATCAGACGCCGCGCAACCCGCCTGCGACAGCGCCAGCCGGAATATCGCGGCGTCGGGCTTGCTGACGCCGGCGTCGCCGGATGATACGCACACCGCGAAGTAGTCCGCCAAGCCGTAGCCCGCGAGCCGCTGCGCCGTGCCGGGCGGCTGGTTGGCGATGACGCCCAGCCGGTAGCGCGCCGCCAGCCGCTCCACCAGCGCGCGCGCCTGCGGATAGGGCGACTCCAGCTCTTTGGGATAGCGCCCCGACTCCCGCGCGAACCGGATGACGCTCTCGTCGGTCGTGAACGCGCCTACCACGCTGCGAAACGGGTTCGGGTCAAAGCGCGCGGCGGCATCCTCCAGGGCAGAGCGCAGCGCCGCCGCCGGCGCGTCTATGCCGCGACTGCCGAGCGCCTCCGAAATCTGAGACAGCCGCCCATCCGCCGCCGCATCCTCATTGATGAGCGTGTAGCCCAAATCAAAGAACAGCCAGCGTATCCCGTCAAGATTCAGCGCCATGCGAATAGCCTTTGTTTCTGCGTAATCCTAGCCGCGTAATCCCATTGCGTAGTCGCAACTATAACAAATAGTAAGCCCCGAATAGCGGATGTTCGGGGCTTGGAAGTTAGGTCGGTTTGCTGTATCGGAACGCGGCTAGTCGTTGAACTTTATCTTGCCGCCCTCTACTGAGAACATAGACTTCAGTTCGTAGCCGTGTGTGCGTAGCAGATCTCTGCCACCCTCGTTGCGGTCGAGGATGCACATTACTTCGGTGATGGGATTGCCGCGCTGTTCAACGGCGTCTATGGCTTGCAGAATAGATCCGCCGCCCGTAACCACGTCGTCCAGGATAGCCACCGGCGCATTGCGATTAGGCGGAATTTTGCCCTCAATGAGGTTCTGCGTCCCGTGCGACTTGGCCTCTTTGCGGACATAGAACCCCGGCAGGTTATGCCCTTGCAGGTGGCTTATCAGGGCAACCGCGTTCACTATCGGTATAGCGCCCAACGCCATGCCGCCAACCGCGGCGATTCCTGTATCCGCGAGCTTGTCGAAGAAATACTCCCCAACGACCTTTGCGCCCTCGGGGTCTAGCGTCAGCAGTTTGCTGTCGAAGTAGTAGGAGCTAGTCTTGCCGGACGCTAGGGTGAAGTTGCCGTACAGCAGCGAGCCGGACTCGGTAAGCAGATTCACCATTTCATCGGTGGCGTCTGCTATTCTTGGATGGGTAAGAGTAGCCATCTTGATACCTTACAGATTTGAATACACCCGCGTATGTGCAAGCCGTTGCACCGGGTAGCGCTTATTAGTATTTAACAATTTCGCGCTAGATTAAAGCAGAATTGGCCGCGCATAACAAGGGTTTAGCCTTGTGACGGGCGCGTTTGGGCTTGCGCTAGAAACCGCAATATCTACGCAAAATGCGGCATCACCTCCTCCGCGAACAGCGTCATCGCGTCCAACACCTTGGCGTGCGGCATGCCCCCAAAGGCGAAGTTGCAGCCGAAGTATTCTATGCCCTGCGCCCGCAGCGCCTTTATCTTGGCGACGCATTGTTGGGGATCGCCGATTACCGAGCGGTTTTCGCGGACGTCGGCGAGTTTTAGGGCGGGTTCGCCGCGCCGCTTGCGCCACTCGGCTAGGCTGTGGTTGAGCTCGCTGCCCTCGCGGAATTCGCCGCGCCACTGCAGCATATCTATCACCCAGCGCAGCGATTTCCGCGTATCGCGCAACGCCCGCTCTTCTGACTGCGCCACATAGCAGTAGCGAAAGAACGGGATTTGCGCCATAGTTACGCGATGCGGCGTCTGCGCGGACAGCGCCTCGTAGCGGCGGCAGAGCTCAAGCGCGGGCTGCGTGTCCACGGTCAAGCCTATCATCGTGGGAAAGCCCTGCGCCACCGCGTAGTCAAGCGTGGCTTGCGTCCGCGTGGCGGCGATGTATATCGGCGGATGCGGGCGCTGAACTACCGGCGGCACAATGTTCGCCTGCCGCGCGCTGTAGTGCTTGCCCTCGTATGTGTAGTCGGGCGTTGTCCACAGCCCCTTTATCATATTCACCGATTCCTGAAACCGCTCTTGCGTGTCGGCGTGGTCGATGCCGTAGGGCGCGAATTCGTAGGGCGCCGCGCCGCGCCCAAAGCCGGCGTCAAGCCGGCCGCCGCTCATCAGGTCGAGCGTGGCGGCGTCCTCGGCGAGGCGTATCGGGTTGTGCAGCGGCGGCACAAGCACCGCCGTGCCGAGCCGTATCCTGCTCGTGCGCGCCGCTATCGCGCTTGCGAACACGAGCGCCGACGAGCCGATGCCGTAGCGCGTAAAGTGATGCTCGGCGAACCAAGCGCCGTGAAACCCCAGCGCCTCGCCATGCCGCACCTCGGCTATCGTCTGCTCCGCCACGCCGCGCGCCTCGGTTCCCTCCGGCCAGGGCAAATGCGTTATCAGCCCGAATTTCATTCGCTCGCCTCTTATGCTGTGTACTCTATGATGTGTAGATGCTTAGATTAGGGATGCGCCGCGCGCGCAATTAGCCCGTCCGCGCATCGCCTTGCGTTGTCTTGTTAGCATACATTATCCCACAAAACGCGGCCGTATGCCGCAATCGTCCGGGGGAAACGCGGGAGTCGCCCCGAATAAGCGGTGGCGGCGATTTACATTGCGCGGGCAATAGTATAGGCTATTCGGCGGGTTGGCGGCGGCGGCGAGGGTTCGGCGCGGATTAGCGCGGGATTAGCGCGGGATTAGCAAGAGGAGCGATGCGGCGATGACGCAGTTCGTCAGGTTCATAGCGGCGTTTGTGGTGTACGCGGTCATTGATGTGGTATGGAACTTGTCCCCAATCGCGCTGGGGATGTATGAGCGGCTGCACGCGGCGACGGGCAGCCCGCGCGAGGCGATAGCCAAGACGCCGCTGGACTGGGGCGCGCCTGAGGTAATATCGGTGCTGATATTCTTCGCGCTGCTCGCGCTGGCGAACCTCCGATTCGCCATAGAGCCGGCGCTCAAAGAAAACCGCATCGTCCTCGCAATGCAAAACAGCGCCCTGCTCGGCTGCGCCGCCTACGCCACCTACATCGTGCCAATCTACATGAGCATAGCCAAATGGCCCGGCGTCCTAGTGCCGATAGACATCATCATCGGCGGGCTGCTGAGCCTGATAACGTCCACCTCCATCGTGGCGGCAGTGCAGTGGCGGCGCGGGCGGTAGCGGGCGGGGATATTGGCCGCCGCCGCGAAACTAAGAGAGCGAGAGAGCGATATGAGGATTAGCGTTTCCAAAGCCATAGCCGCCCTTGCGCTAATCGCAGTCGCGTCGCTCATAGCGGTTTCGCTGCTGGCGGATGCGGGCAGCGCAAGCGCGCAGGTGGAAGAGCGGCGCGTCTCTTTGAGCGAATCTAATCAGTTTAATGATACTGATCAAAAGTTCGACGTGAACGAGAACAACGCGGCGAATCTGCTGGTTGGCCGCGTTGTGATCGATCAGAACGGCGCGCCCACATCGGTAGGGTACACTATAGGCCTGAACAGCGAGAACCCGGAACTCTATGTCTTGCTCAAGGACGCGGACGGGGATCTCATTACTGGAGAGTGGGATAGCATAGACCGCGATGACATTGCGTCGACTGAGATAGTCGAGCGGGGAACTACGGGCGCGGTGTCAGTGCCAACCTTTGAGATAACCGCTGACGACACGGTTGAAGGCGAAAATCCTGGCGAATTGCGCGTACCGATAGCAGGAGCATTAGACCACGAAAAGAAGGACACTCACGTTCTGACCGTGATAGCTGGCGAATTAATTGACCCCGCCAACATGGATAGGCCCATCAGGATTGTTGTGGTGACCGTGAACGATGTCAATGAACCCCCGTTCTTTGTGCGTCATGACATTGACAGGATGTCCGCCGAAAATAGGGCAGACTATTGCTATCGAGGCATGTCCGAGATTAGGCTGACAAATCCGCCGATTATCAGAATAAACGAAAACGCTGCGATTGGCAGCGCAATCGCCGACTACGACGCCTGCGACCCGGATTTCGGCGACGATGTCAGCTTTGCATTCCGCACTTCATCCGACTCCGCCTATTTTGACATACACAGCCGCACGGGGCAGCTCAGCGTGGACAGATCCCTAGACTACGAACTAAAATCCGCCTACACGATTGAGGTAGAAGTCTGGGACTCTGAATTCGTAGATCGAGTAACTCAGCGCATTCGCCTAAACGACATAGCCGAACCCGTAACTCCAACCCCCACGCGCGCTGCCGCTACCGCCACGCCTACGCGCGTTCCCCGCGCCGCCGCCACTCCCACGCCCACCACCACGCCCGCGCGCGGCAACCAAGATGTGCTGCAAAGGGTCGGCGCGCTGGAGCAACTCTTGGCAACGCTGCAAACGCTCATCCAATCACTGCAAGGCGTAATCGCCGCGCAGGACAGCCGGATTGCGGCGCAGGACGACAAGATTGCGGCGCAAGACGGCCGGATTGCCGCGCTAGAATCTCAGATCGCCGCCGCCGCCACTATCACGCCCACGCCGCCGCCAACCGCCACGCCATCCCCGACGCCCACCGCCACGCCCGAACCCACGGCGGCCGCCGCCAGCGCCTGTGTCCAAGCGATAGGCGCCGGCAGCGTCAGCGGCAGTTGGACAAGCACCTGCCTCACCGCCAACCCCACGCACGGCAACACATACTACGCGCGGTTCTACACATTCACGCTTGACGCCGCCGCCGATGTGACCATCGCGCTGACATCCGACAAGCCGCCATACATCTATCTGCTTGCGGGCGCGGGAACGGCGGGGGATGTTCTGCGCCAAGCCGGCGGCAACAACCAAACATCAGTCGCCATAACCGATACCCTGCAAGCGGGCAGCTACACCATAGAGGCATCCACTTGGCAGCCCAAGACGCTCGGCGATTTCACGCTCACGCTGACCGCGCGGCAGTAGGGCAGATGCGCGCTTGCGGCGGCGCTTGCGGGCGGCAAGGGTATTGACGCCTGCTGTATGATTGGGGAAAGCGCGGCGATTGGCGGCGCGGCATACGGCTAGGCTAGAGGCGGTGATATGCAACAAGAAAGCGCGACAGCGATACAGGACACGGCGGGCGATCTGCCACTTAGCGGAGTGCGGGTGATTGACCTGTGCATCATCCTAGCGGGCCCAACCTGCGGCAGGACGCTTGCGGAGTACGGCGCTGAGGTCATCAAGGTTGACAGCTGGCATAGGCCGCCCTCGGATAGGCAGCTGCACGACGTCGGCAGGGGCAAGCGCAGCGTCTGCCTTGAGCTGACTAAGCCCGCCGGACTGGATGCGTTCTACCGGCTTGTTGACACGGCGGACGTCGTGCTTGGCGGCTTTCGCAAGGGCGTCGCCGAGCGGCTGGGCATCGGCTACGAGCAGCTGCGGCGGCGCAAGCCGGACATCATCTATCTGGCAATCAACGCATTCGGGCAGGCGGGCGATTGGGCGAACCGGCCCGGCTACGAGCAGAACGCGCAGGCGGCTACGGGCGTTCAGGTTCGCAATGGCGGGCGCGGCGCGAAACCCATCCACTCGCCGTTCACATTCAACGACTACGGCACCGGGCTGACGGGCGCCTACGCGGTGATGCTCGCGCTGCTGCACCGGCGGCGAACCGGCAAAGGGCAGTTCGCCCACATATCCCTGGCGCAGACGGGATCCACCTTCTCATCGCCCTTCCTCATAGACTACCCCGGCTTTGAGCGCCACGAAATTGAGGGCATAGACGCCCGCCGCCTAAACGCGCTCACCGGCCTATACCAGGCGGCGGACGGCTGGCTCGCAATCGCGGCGGAGTCGGCCTGGGACGCGCTCGCAAGCATACCCGCTTTCGCGCATCTCGCCCGCATGCCCGAATTCGCCACGCCCAAACTGCGCTCCCGCAACGACGCCGCGCTCGCGCGCGCACTCAGCGCCGCGTTTGCCCGCAAGCCCATCGCCGACTGGCTGCCCACCCTGCGCGCCGCCGGCGTCCCCGCCGTCAAAAACGCCGCCGTCCCTGAGCTAATGGACGCCGCCTACACCCGCGCCCAAGGGCTTGTGGTGGAAGAGGACGCCCCCGACGGCAGAGTAACGCACGGCGGATTCACGCCCCATTTCAGCAAGACGCCTCCGCGCCTTGGCAAGACGCCGCGCTTTGGCGAGGAGACGGAGGCGGTGCTGCTAGAGCTGGGCTACGACGTGGCCGAGCTTGACGCGCTGCGGGCGGCCGGGGTGATACCGCCGCTGGAGTAGGGGGCAGCACATCAAAGGTAATCGCAGGTTTGCGCCGGCGCCGGTTTGGTATTCCCATCCCGCAGCGCTATTTCGAATCACATCAGATTTGGATGTCCGCTGAACGCGATAATCTAGGGATTGAATCCCCGGTTAGCGTTGGCGAAAATTCAAATAGCGCCGCATACTGAGAATGCCGCCCCCTTTCGTCAGGTATAGCGCCCACGCCCAAAATCGCGTATCATCTGCACAGCAACCCGCGGCGTCAACGCACTACAGGAGCGAATTACCATGACTTCACCCGCTTACAGCCCCGGACTTGAGGGCGTGATTGCCACCGATACGGCGGTGTCGTATCTGGATGTGGATATTGAGCAGATTCTTGTGCGCGGCTACGACCTGATTGAGCTGGCGCGCAATCTCTGCTATACCGATGTGGCGTATCTCGTGATATACGGCGAGCTGCCCACGCCCGCGCAGGCGGCGGCGTTCTGCGAGCGGCTGGCGGCGGAGGCGGATGTGCCGGATGAGCTCTATCGCCTGTTCGAGCTAATGCCCAAAAGCACGGTCGCTATGGACGCGCTGCGGACGGGGCTGTCGTTCCTCGCGGGCTACGAAGATCCCGCGCTGCTGCACGACAATTCGCACGAGGCGAACCTGGAAAAGGGCATTCGCCTGCTTGCGAAGACGCCCACAATCGCGGTCAATTCGTATCGCGCGCTCAACGGGCAGCCCGTAGTGCGCCCGAACCCCGACCTGCCGTATATGGAAAACTTCCTCTATATGCTGCGCGGCGAGCGCCCGGACGCCGAGTCGCTGGACGCCTTTGACCGCATCCACATCTGCTACATAGAGCACGAAATGCCCAACTCCACATTCGCGGCGCGCGTGATAGCGTCCACGCTGTCGGATATGTACGGCGCGATGGTGGGCGCGGTGGCGTCGCTCAAGGGCCCGTTGCACGGCGGCGCGAATGAGGCGGCGATAGAGTTCCTGATGAGCGTCAACGCGGACGGCGGCCCTGAGCGCGCCGAGCCGTACACGATGGAAAAGCTTGACCGGCGCGCCCGCATTATGGGCTTTGGCCACCGCGTCTATATGCGAAAATACGACCCCCGCGCGCGCTTTCTGATGGACTACATCCCGCGCCTCGCCGAGCGCATCCCGGAGGGGCGGGATCTGGCGTCCATCTACGCCACCGTGGAGCGCGTGATGCACCGCGAAAAGGGCTTGTATCCCAACACCGACTACCCGATAGGGCTGCTCTACTACCTGCTCGGCATCCCCGTGCCGCTCTACACGCCCATATTCTTGGCGGCGCGCACCGCGGGCAATGTGGCGCATGTGCTGGAGCAGCACGACGACAACCGGCTGTTTCGCCCGCGCGTGATATATTCCGGCGGGCGCGGCCTGACGCCGCCAGACGCGCCGATTTCGCCGCGGTAATGGGGCGAATGGGCTAACAGGCTAACGGGGGTAGGCAAAGCGCAATGCGTGGGAATAGTGCTAGGTAAGGCGCTAGGGGCTAAGCAAGCAGTTCCAATGAACTCGCAACCCATCTCATTCCCACGCCCATAATATCGCGCGGCCGGATTGACACGCCGACCACATCGCCCACAGACATCGCGGCGGGCAAAATCTTTGGGTTGATCCAAAATGTGTAGCTGAGAAGGTCTTCGGCGTCGGGATCGGTTGCGAATTCGTCCACAAGCAGGGTTATCTGCGCGACATTCGCGCCTGCGAATATGTCCTAGATTGCCCGCGCCGCGACGCTATCGGGGGGTAGCGAGAACCGCTCAACTATATCCACCTCGCTTGCGTGGGTAATGACGCCGATGTGCGTCTCCGCGCCGCCCATAGGGTCTATACGCATCGTATCCCGCGCGTTGGACGCTTGGCCGTTCAGCCTGCCGACAATCGCGGGATCAATGCCGCCGTTGAATCGCCTCATCCCCGGCAGCAGGTCGTAGTCCTTGGGGCGGACGCTTTCGGTTACGCCTTGCAGATTGCGGAATCTCTCCGCGGGCGTAGGGTCGTATTCGGGCGCGGGCAGATCATCGCCGCAGCGGTGTTGCGGCCAGGGCGGGCCGAGCTCATCGAATAGCGCGCGGCTGCCGCAGTCGCACTGAAAGAAGTAAATCCCGCTGCCGCAGTACTTGCAAGTAAGAGGGAATGTCTTTGTGTTGCACCAGTAGCCGTGAATTGCCGCGTACATGGGCTTGCTCCGTGTGTGAGCCGAGTCGGCTGGCGGACTGTTGCGGGAGCTGAGATCCGCCATCAGTGGTTGTCATCAGCGCGCATCCCATCAGGGATATGAACGCGGCGGGCGGCTTACTGACCGCCAAGCTCGCGGTACTTCCGCATATCGGCTTGGGCTTGGGAGGCGTTGCCGAGATATTCGCGCAATATGGAGCGGTTGCGGTATGCGGCGGCATAGTTCGGGTCAATGCTGATAACGCGGTCATAATCCGCTATTGCTTTGGTATATTCTCCCATTCGTGCGTAGGCAATGCCACGATAGTCGTATGCCGAAGGGTGATGCGGCTCGATGCTGATGGCGCGGGAGGCGTCGGCTATCGCGTTGGGGTAATCGCCCGTTGCAGTGTACGCGCGGGTGCGGTTTCTGTACACATCGGCATGATTCGGATCGATATCTATCGCGCGGGTAAAATCCGCGATTGCCTCGTCATACTTGCCGATGTCCATGTAGGAAGTCCCCCGATTGACGTACACATCGTCATTGTTTGGGTCAATGGCAATAGCGCGGCTGAAGTCCTCAATCGCCTTGTGGCGCTCGCCCATTTCAGCATAGACAATCCTCCCCCGATTTATGTACGCATCGACGAAGTTCGGATTGATGTCTATCGCGCGGGTAAAATCCGCGATTGCGTTGCCATACTCATTTAGGCGCACATAGGCAAGCCCCCGATTATAGTAGATGCCGGCGAGGCTAGGATCTATGCCGATAGCGCGGTTGTAGTCCGCGACCGCCTTGTCATATTCGCCTTTGAGCTCGTATGCGGCGCCTCGGTTAGAGTAAGATTTAGCGTTGTTAGGGCTAATGACAATGGCGCGGCTGAAGTCCGCAATCGCCTTGTCATGTTCGCCTATGAGGGCGTAGGCGGTTCCCCGTTTGTCGTATCCGCTAACATCGCCGGGTTTGAGGATGAGGGCGCGGTCGTAATCGGCTATCGCCTTGCCATATTCGCCCATATTGGCATAGGCAACGCCCCGATTTCTGTAGGCGTTGGCATTGTCCGGATCGATGCTTATCGCGCGATTGTAGTCTGAGATTGCCCTATCATATTCGCCTTTGCGACCATGCGCAAGTCCCCGATTGGAATATGCGTCTGCGTAGCTGGGGTTGACGCCGATAGCTTGGTTGAGACACTCAATTGCTTTGTCATAATCGCCGATGTCGCTGTACACGCTCCCAAGGTTGGAGTATGGAACAGCGAAGTTTGGATCAATGGCGATAGCGCGGTTGTAGTCGGCTATAGCCTTATCGCTCTCGCCTAGTTGCGAGTAGGCAAGCCCTCTATCGCTGTAGGCGTGAGGGTAGTCCGGGTTGAGGGCGATGGCGCGGTCAAGATCTGCGATAGACTTGTCGTATTCCCCATTTATGCTTGCATAAGCGACTCCGCGATTGTAGTATGCTGTGGCGTCTTGGGGATTTTCTCTGACTGCCTGTTCGCTTGCCGCGATAATCTTGTCCCGTTCATCTCTGTGTTTGCGGGCGTGGGCGTTTAGCCAATTGGTGTACGCGGCGGCAAATTCCGGGTTAATGCCGATAGCGCGGTCATAGTCCGCGACTGCCCTGTCGTATTCGCCAAGGTCGGTATGGATAACCCCTCTATTGTAGAAAGCCACAGCGTCGTTCGGGTCAAGGCTGATGGCGCGGTTAAGGTCCGCGAATCCATTGGCGTGGCCGCCGGCGCGAGAATAGGTAATCCCTCGCCCTCTGTAGGCGTCGGCATAATCCGGCTCGATATCTATGGCGCGGCTAAAGTCCGCGATTGCGTTCCCAAGTTCATCTTTATGAGCATAGGCAAGCCCCCGCTCATAGTAGGCGCGAGCGAAACGCGGGGCTATGGCGATAGCGCAGTCATAGTCGGCTATCGCATTGTCATGTTCGCCTATATCGGAGTAGGCAAGCCCCCGATTGACATAGTATCTAGCATCGTTGGGGTTGACGCTGATAGCGTGGGTAAGGGCAGTAATTGCCGCGTGGTAATCGCCCTGGATTAGGTGAGAAGTTCCCCGCGCGGCGCTTTCGGTTGAACGCTCCGCGTCGTTCTGTCCTATCAGCCTACTAGACATAGAAACCGCCTTACATTTTTCGTTAGCAGTTTGCCACCAACGCGCTATCTGCCGCGTTCTTTATCTAAGGCCACCCTCGCAACCTTTCGTCCCACTATACACTACCCTGATGGGAAAGACAATGGGGACGGGCGAGCGAACCGTCGGCGACATTCCAATTGCTGTGCGCCGCGTGTCCTGATGCGAGGTTAGTCCATGTGGCGACGCAGGACGCGGGGCTTGCGGCTAGGGGAACGAAAATTCGGGGGGGGGTAACGTCTTGGCGAAATGCCGCCGTCGCCAGCAGCGTCAGCGCCGCCGCGAGCGCGAGCGCGGCGAGCGAATTCGCGCGCGTGATGCGGCGCGGGCGCGCGGTTGTATTGCGGCGCAGGGGTGTCATGGGCGGGAATGTATGGCATAGATGGGGGATGTGTCAAGTGTGGGTGGGCAGAAAGATATTCGCGCTATGCGGCGCTAGTGAGTTTGATGGGCTGATTTATGCGCTACTCAAGGGGATACTGGCGCATGGATGAGTAGTGTGTGGGCAGGGCGCAACCTATGAGGGGCGCTGCGGTTGTGGGGCGTTCTGACCTGGCCATTTGAATGGAAACGCTACCCACCTATGTAGGTAACTTGGATACTCGCTTGATCATTGTATCACACTAGCAGATAGCCCCATGCGCGATTTATGCGTCACTTCTGACCAAAATTCCGCGCACGGGGCTATCGCATTGCCGCGCCGCTCACTCCCCCTACACCGGCGGCCGCCTCCACCCGCCCAGCGCCGCCTCCAGCGCCGACGCGATTGCAAGCGACACATCCTCGCGCCAGGGGCGGGCTACGGACTGGACGCCTATGGGCAAGCCCTCGGGGGAGGCGCCGCAGCGGACTACGGCGGAGGGCCAGCCGGTTATGTTATAGACGCCGGTGTAGCTCATGCCGGACTGGTTTTCGCGCTCCAAGGACTCGCCGTGCGGGAGGGCGGCGAAGGCGGCTACAGGGCATACTATCGCGTCGTAGCGCTCCATAAAGCCGAGCATGGCGCTGCGGAATGCGTCAACGCGCTCTAGCATCTCGGTGAATGCCTCTACCTCGACCCGCTCTTCGGCGGAGCGCTCCATGCGCCGCGTGAGCCAGTGATGCGTTTCGGCCGTGCCGTATTTGGCGAGCAGCCGCCGCGTCCAAGCCCTGCCGTCGCCGCCGGATAGCGCGTTGTTTAGGTTCGGGTATTCGGCGAATGCGGCGGGCAAGTCCTCGCTGACGCTCGCGCCGCGCTCTCGCAGCGCGGCGGCGGCGGCGCGAACCGCCGAGGCGGTCTCGGCGCTGGCGGGGCGGCTGCCGTTGTCGGCGTAAAAGCATACGCGCAATTCGGACAAGTCCACATCCGCGGGGTCGCCCAACGGCACGGGCGCTATGAACGGATCGCTCCAGTCGGGGCCGGATATGATGGGCATTATGAGCGCGAGGTCTTCCACATAGCGCGCCATAGGGCCGTTTTGGGTTAGCGAGTCCACCGCGCCCAAGCCGTGCGGGACTATGTGGCCGGTTCGGGGGACGCGCCCGGAGTTGGGCTTTAGGCCGGCGATGCCGCAGAAGTGGGCGGGATAGCGCACGCTGCCGCCGGTGTCGCTGCCGATGTCAAACGCCGAGCCGCCCGCGCTCACAATCGCGCCCGCGCCGCCGCTGCTGCCGCCCGTCGTGCGGCTCTGGTCAAACGGGTTGTTGCTCTGCCCATACACGAGGTTGTTCGTTTCGCCCGCCAGCGTCAGCTCAGGCGTGTTCGTCTTGCCCAGCAGGATAGCGCCCGCCGCGCGCAGCCGCGCCGCGACCGTGGCGTCTTGCGCCGGCACGAAATCCCGCCGCCCAACGGTGCCGCCCGTGGTGACCACGCCCTCGGTGTCAATGGAGTCTTTGAGCGTGAACGGGACGCCATGCAGCGCGCCCACGTCGTCCCCGCGCGCGATAGCCGCGTCCGCCGCGGCGGCCTCAGCGCGGGCGCGCTCAGCCGCCAGCCGCACAACCGCGTTCAGCGCCGGGTTCACCCGCTCTATGCGCGCCAAGTGCGCCTCTACCGCCTCCGCCGCTGATACCCGCTTATCGCGGATCGCCTGCGCTATGGATTTCGCCGATGCGTAGATAATCTCGTCCATTGTTGCCCTCCCTGTTAATGTATTGGGCGTGTATGCCGTGTATCCCGCGTGTGCATTATTGGGCGCGCATCCCGTATATCCTGCCGCGTTAGCCGTATGGCGATAGCATAGCCATAGCGCAGGCGGATTGCGATTGCCCGCGCTTGCGTTTATTTCCCGCGCGAACTCGCCGCATTCCGCCGCGCCTTTGCGCTAGAACACATCCATTTGCATCATATCGGCGAATGTTTCGCGGCGGCGGATTAGCCGCGCCTCGCCGTCTTTCGCCATAACCATCGCGGGCCTGCCGTTCAGGTTGTAGTTGCTCGCCATAGAGGGGGCATACGCGCCGGATGACGGGATGGCGATTATGTCCCCCGATTGGATGCGCGGCATTGTTATGTCCCGCACCAGCACATCGCCCGATTCGCAGTATTTGCCCGCCAAGGTTACCACTTCTTGCGCGGGCGCGGACATTCGGTTCGCCAATACCGCCTCGTATTCCGAGCCGTATATGGCGGGGCGGATGTTGTCGCCCATGCCGCCGTCAAGCGATACATACTTGCGAACCGTGGGGATTTCCTTGATGCCGCCCACGGTGTAGAGCGCCACGCCGGCGCGCCCTACGATTGAGCGCCCCGGCTCCACCACCAGACGCGGCGTTCCAAAGCCCAGCTCAGCGCACTGACGCAGCGTATTGGCGGCGATGACCTCGGCGTAAGCGGCGATTGGCGGCGGCGGCTCATCGCGCACATAGCCGATGGCGAACCCGCCGCCGGGACTGAACTGCTCAAGGCGCAAGCCCTCTTCTTTGAACTGCGCTAGGAAATTGAGGACGACTTCCACGCCCAAGGCATACGGCTCAAGCTCAAAGATTGGCGAGCCGAGGTGAAAGTGTATGCCGACCAGGTCGAGGTTGGCGGCGGCGAGCGCTTGGCGTATGGCTTTGGCGGCGTCGCCCGTCTCTATGGAAAAGCCGAACTTGCTGTCAAGGATGCCGGTCGTGGTGGCGGCGTGCGTGTGCGGATCCACGCCGGGCGACAGCCGCAGCATAATGTCTTGGCGGACGCCGCGCCGTCCCGCCATTTCGTCCAGCAGCGTTAGTTCGTGGAAACTATCCGCTACGATTTGCCCTATGCCGTACTCCAGCGCGAAGTCCAGCTCGTCGGGCGTCTTGTTGTTGCCGTGAAAGTAAATGCGCTCCGCGGGGAAGTCCACCGCCTTGGCGACGGCTAGTTCGCCGGCGGATACCACGTCCAGCCCCAAGCCCTCTTCGGCTACCAGGCGCGCTATCGCGGGGTTGACGAATGCCTTGGATGCGTAGGCGACGCGGGCGTCCGGGTAGCGGCTGCCGAACTCGCGCGCGAACTCGCGGCACATCCCGCGCAGCGTGTCTTCGTCAAACACATACAGCGGCGTGCCGTACTCCGCCGCCAAATCCGCCACATCGCAGCCGCCCAGCGTCAGGTGGTCGTCCGCGTTCACCGCCGCCGTAGCCGGGAATAGGCTTATGTTGTCAAAACTCATTTTGATTGCTCCGATTTCTTGTTGGATGCTTGGCTATCCGATTGTCCGATTATGTTCGCGGGGCATATGCGTATCACTGCCGCCTATACGCCCGCGCTACCTTTATAAAAGAGGCTATTATAGAGGGGGATGCGGATGCAATCGCCGCCACTCTCGCATCATAATACACCACTCGCAAGCAGGGGCGGCAGTTCGGCGGCGCTGTCTATGTGCAGGCGCGGCGCGTATTGGGCAAACGCATCGCGCGGGGTTACGCCGGATAGCGTGGCGACGAATGCGACGCCCGCCCGCCTTGCGGTTTCGGCGTCGGTGGCGCTGTCCCCCGCGTACAGGCAGCGCGCGCGGCAGCCGCTCAGTTGGGTGACGGCGCTCAGCAGCCCGGCAGGGTCGGGCTTGAGCTCCGCCACATCCTCAGCGCCCACTATCACCGCGAACCTGCCCGCCAAGCCCTCGCGGCGCAGAACTTCTTCGATGCGGTGGCGATACTTGGATGACACGATGCCCATCTCAACGCCAAGCGCGTCCATAGCGTCCGCCATACCGGGAACGAAATCGTACACGCGCGTGGAATCCGCCATAACCTCGTCGGCGCACTCTAAGAACAAGCGCATAAACTCATCGCCGCGCGGCGCGTGTTCGTCGCCCGCCAGCGCCGTCAGAGTGCGCGGCAGGGACATGCCGATTGTGCGGCGGATGGCGTCATCGGCGGCGGCGGGCAAGCCCATTGCGGCGAGCGCGTAGTTGGCGCAGGCAATCACGCCGACCGACGAGTCCGCCAGCGTGTAGTCAAAGTCGAAGATGACCGCCCGGACGCGCGCGCCGCTCACAGCCCCATCAGCTCCGCCAGCGTTTGCAGATCCGGCACATCCAGATCCGCGCCGGATACGCCGTCCGCCGGGTTGCCCGCCGCGCCGCCGCCCTGCGCGTTGCCGCTGCGGTTCACCCATATGGCGGCAAGCCCCATTTCTTTGGCGGGCGCTATGTCTAGCTTGACGCTTTCGGCTATGTGCAGCAGCCTATCGCTTGCCACGCCCATTCGTTGCATAGCCAGGCGGAAGTTGTTGTGGGAGGGCTTGTACGATTGCGCCTGCTGCGCGGTTACGATGCCGTCAAACTCCACCTCAAGCCGCCGCGCGGTTCCCGCGAACAGGTCGTCGTCCACATTGGAAACGATGCAGAGCTTGTAGCGGGTTTGCAGCCGCCGCAGCGACGCTATGGTGTCGGGGAACGGCCGCCAATCGCCTATGGAATCGGCTAGGCAGTCCGCCTCGGCGCCCGCCGGCTCAAAGCCAAGCCGCGCGCAGATAGCCTGAACCGTGGAGCGCTGGATGTCGCGGTAAGCGCGGTAGTCGCCCGCCTTGGATGCCGCCTCGCACTCCGCGTACAGGCTCAGCAGCTCGGCGCGGCTGACGCTCAGCCCATGCGCCGCCGTCAGCCGCGAGAGCGCCTCGCCTATGCCGCCCTCCCAGTCAACCAGCGTGCCGTAGCAGTCAAATGTCAGAACTTCGTATTGGTCAAAATCCAGCATATCGCCTTTCCTTATTATCGTTATTATCGTTATCGCATATCGGTTTCGCGTTGGTTTCGCATCGGTTTATTGCCTACGATAACTTGCGGGCGCTATCGGGCTTGCCGCGCTTGAAAGCCGTCGGCTACTGCCCAAACTAATCTTATGTGATTACGTCGTAGCCGCCGTCATCCGCCGCTTTCACTCTGCCCTCGCGCTCCAGCTTGATGAGATGGGCGCGTATCTGGCTGCGGGCGGTGTCCATAAGCTTGGGGTGAATGTTGCCCGCGTAGATGGCTTGCAGCAGGTCGTCAATGCCGCGATTGCCCTCGGCGATCAGCTGGGCTATCTCGTTTTCTCGCGCGATGCGGTGGGCGAGCAGTTCGCGCAGCTTGTCCTCCGGCGCGTCTATCACGGGCCCATGCCCCGGCGCTATGCGGTCGGAGTCGCAATCCAGCAACTTCGCCATAGAGTCCATATACGCATCCATATCGCCGTGATCCGGGCTTATGACCGTGGTTCCCGTTCCCAAAACCATATCGCCGGTGAACAGCGTTCCCGTTTGGCGATGCAGGGCGCACAGGCTGCCGAGCGTATGCCCCGGCGCGTCAATGAACTCCAGCGTGGAATCGCCCAGCTCCAGCCTGTAGCCGTCGCCAACCACGTAGTTCACGCTCGCGCCGTCCAGATCCGCCTCTATCGCCTCGCGCTCAGACGCGGCGCAGAGCAGGTTGCCGCCCGTCGCCTCGCGCAGCCTGAGCGCGCCGCCGATGTGGTCGCCGTGGCGGTGCGTCAGGATAATGGCGTCCACGCGCGGCTCGCCCAGCGCGCGCCAATGCGCCAGGTGGGCGGCTATCTCGTCATCCTTGCCGTATGCGGTATCAATGAACGCGGCGCTCTCTTCGCCCACTACCAGATACACATTCGGGGGATACACGCCTTGATGCGCGCTCTCGCCCACAACAATCTGATGAATGCCCGGCGCGATTTCGCTGATGCTTGCGGTCATATCGGTCTCCCTTTATGAGTGGCTGTGAATGGGTGAATGGCTATGCGTTGTGAATGGCTGCGCTTTGCGAATGGCTTGCGAATGGCTTTGCCTTACAAGCGGCTTGCCCGCCGCCGCCTATTTCGGCAGCGCGCCCGAAACGCGGGATTGCGCGACATAGGCGCATTAGGGCTTACAGGTCTTGCGGCTCAATCCGGCATACGCGCCTGCTGGTGTCGCCGCAAAATATGAGCGCGCCGTTGTGCATTGTGAGGCCGTCCAGTTCGGGTTCGGCTATCTCTATTTCGGCTAGAACCTCGCCGGTTGCGGCGTCAAGCTTGTGCAGTTTGCGCTCCAGCTTTTCGGCGCACCATATCGCGCCGTTATCCCAAGCGATGCCGTGAGGGCCGGGGCCGGGCGTCCGAACTGAGTGCTGCACTGCCATAGTGTCCGGGTCAATGCGGTAGATGCGAAGGGCGGGCTTGACGCATACCCACAGCGCGCCCTCCACCCACTCCATCCCATGCGGGCGGGCGTAGTCGGCGCCCACGTCGCGCGGGTCGCGGACGCCTATGCCGGGCGAATCGTAGTAGGCGGCGGTTGAGCCGTCGCGGTTTAGCCGATACAGCCGCGAGTTGTGCGTGGACGCCACCCAGATGTGTTGGGGGCTGAGCGTCAAGCCGCTTGCCTTGTAGGTTTCGGTTGGCGCGCGAAACAGGGTAGCGCCGTCCCGCCAGTCCATAAGCAGCAGATCGCCGCTCGCCGCGTCTATCGCCCAAAGCCCCTCTTCGGACGCCTGCAAGCCGTTGGGCGTCTCGCAGGGCGCTTGCCACATATCAATCACTTTCGCCATATCGCTGCCTCCCGCGTATTGCCGCCGCGCTGCGTTAGTCTTGCGCCGTCTTGCGTCAGTCTTGTGTACTCTGGGGCGGCGCTATCAATCGCTATCTATCAAGCGCTATGTAGATATGCCGCGCCGCGCATTAAGAATACAGATACGCCAAGCGTATATCAAATGCGCCCGGCTTGTTTTCGAGTTTCGCGCCTAAGGCTAATCGCGCCTATTCGCGCGCTTTCGCGGCGGCGTTTGGGCTATTGTGATTGCCAACGCGCCGCCCGCGCTTGCCAAATGCGGATATTGCATACTATTTCGCTATGCGCTACGATATAGCCCTATCGTCAACAACCCAATGGGAGGTTTTCGCATAATGCAAACAAAGCCTAAATTCGCCCTCTATCTGCTCGCGGCGGTGATAGGCGCGGCGTGTCTGATGCTGGCGCTGGAGGCGCCCGGCGCCGCCCAAGCGCAAACCGGCGACTACGACCAGGACAACGACGGGCTGATAAACATCAACTACCTGGAACAACTGGACGCAGTCCACTACGACCTCAACGGCGACGGCGCGGCCGACCCCGACGCGGACGCCGCGGCGTATGCCGCCGCTTTCCCCGGCGCGGTAGCGAATATGGGCTGCCCCGACAGCGGCTGCGTTGGCTACGAACTCACCCGCAGCCTGGACTTCAACAACCCCGGCAGCTACGCCGCCAACGCCGTCCGAGCCGATTGGACTAGCGGCGGCGGCTGGTTTCCCATAGGCGCGCGCGACTTCGACCACTCATTCGCCACGACCTTCGAAGGCAACAACAACACGATAGACAACCTGTTCATAGACGACTCGCATCACGCGCCCGATATGATAGTGGAGATCGCCGCCCTGATAGGCAGAAACGAGGGAACCATCCGGCGCGTCGGCGTAACCAACGCCGACGTGACCGGCCACTACGACGTGGGCATTCTCGCGGGCTATAATCACGGCACGATCGAAGACAGCTGGAGCTCAGGCGCGGTTACCGGCGCGCACAACGTCGGCGGCTTGGTCGGCGAGAACGACGAGGACGCGGTTATCACGCGCAGCAACAGCTCGGCGGTCGTGCGCGGTCCCACCGATATTGGCGGGCTGGTCGGCTCAAACGGCGGCGGCATCTCTTTTAGCTACGCCACCGGCGAAGTGTTCGGGGAAAACGAAGTCGGCGGGCTTGTGGGCGAAAGCCACAGGAGCGTAATCTCCAACTGCTACGCCACCGGCAGAGTTTTCGGCTTTGAGCAGACGGGCGGGCTGGTCGGCAGGAGCGACCGCGCCGACATCACGCTCAGCTACGCCACCGGCGAAGTGCTGGGCAACGGCGGCTTTATGGGCGGCCTAGTGGGCGCGATGCAAGGCGGCATTGTCCATGGACGCCAATCCGGCACAATCAGCTTTAGCTACGCTACCGGCAATCTGACCACAAGAGGCCCAGTGCAGTACCTAGGCGGGCTTGTCGGCAGGGCGCAGAGCGCGCATATCATAGCCAGCTACGCCACCGGCGACATCCCCTCAGTGCTGGCTTTCGGCGGCGGGCTTGTCGGGGTAAGCGCAAGAACCGATATTATTGCCTCTTACGCTACCGGCAACGTCCAAGGCTCCGACCTGATAGGCGGCATGGCGGGACTTAACGTCAACATACAGGGGGAAAGCAGAGTCGAAGCCTCCTACTCCATCGGGCGCGTAACCGTAGATCCGCTCAGCGGCGATGATGATCCATACGCCGGCGGACTGGTTGGAACCGACGCCGCGGGAACCCCGGCCGGGGCTATTCCGGTCGGAGTCTATATCGCCACTTACTGGGACACCGAAAGATCCACGCGCGACGTCGGCGTAGGCAGGGTTCTGCCCAGGACAAACTCGCCTGAGGGCAAGACCACCGCCGAACTGCAAGCGCCCACGGGCTACACGGGCATATACGCCGGCTGGCTCACGGATCTTGACAACGCGGACGGCGATAACGACCGCGCAACCGGCATAGACGACTTCTGGGACTTCGGCACATCAAGCCAATACCCCGCGCTCAAAGTGGATTTCAACGGGGACGGCGTAGCCACTTGGCAAGAGTTCGGCAATCAGGACAGGACGCCCGCGCCGCCGCCGCCCCTTCCCACGCCCGAACCCACGCCGGTGACCAATGAGCAAGTGCTAGGCAGCCTGGACGGCTTGCTGCAGGCGCTGCAGGCGTTCCGCGAGCTGCTGAATATGCGGCTGACCGGCTCCGACAACGGCGGCGGCGCTATGCCCGCTCCCACGCCCAGCGCCACGCCGGTAACCAGCCCCTCGCCGGTGGCAACGCCCGTAACCGCCGCCGCTTGCGTCACGCCGGTTGAACAGGCGGCGCTGGCGGCGGGAACCTCTATCGCAGGGACTTGGGCGGCAGACTCCGGTTGCCTCAGCGTCAACTCGCAGAACAACGACAGCGATACCTACTACGCCAAATTCTACACATTCACCCTAGATAGCCAGGATGAGTTGGAAGTACAAATAACCTCCGACCAGCGTCCATACGTCTATCTGCTGACGGGCGAGGGAAAGGACGGGGAAGTCTTGCGGCGCAGCGACGCCGACTCAGGGGAAACGGCGCGATTTTCGCTGACGCCGGGCGGCTACACGCTTGAAGTCACCACATGGAACGCCAACGCCACCGGCGACTTCACGCTTGAGCTAAGCCTGCGCTAATAGCGCCGCGCCGCAGATAACCCGCCGCGCCCAACGGCGCTACCCGGCGGCGGACGTTCGCGCGAACGTCCGCCGCCTTTTCTTGCCATATCCGCGCTTTGACGCAAGCGCAATGCCCTCACATAGCCCTCATCTAGCAGCGCCGATATTGCGTATTGTTTTATCAAGCGCTACGATATGCCCGTAATTCACAATAACTCGCAACAACGCCATTAGGAGATTTTTCGCATATGCAAACAAAGCCTAAATTCGCCCTCTATACGCTCGCGGCGGTGATTGCGGCGGCGTGTCTGATGCTGGCGCTGGAGGCGCCCGGCGCCGCGCGCGCCCAAGCCCAGGGCATAGACTACGACACGGACAACGACGGGCTGATAAGCATCAACTACCTGGAGCAGCTGGACGCCGTTCACTACGACCTCAACGGCGATGGCGCGGTCGACCCCAACGCGCTCGACCCGGACGCGGCGGCGGCGGCATACGCATCGGCGTTCCCCAACGCGGCGGCGGGAATGGGCTGCCCCGACGGCGGCTGCGTGGGCTACGAACTGGATCGCAGCCTGGACTTCAACAATCCCGCAAGCTACGCCGCCAACGCCATCAGAGCCGACTGGACTGGCGGCGGCGGCTGGTTTCCCATAGGCGTGCGCGATTTTGAACACTCATTCACCACGACCTTTGACGGCAACAACAACACAATATCCAACCTGTTCATAGACGACGACCATCACGAACCCGATATGGTCGCCGAAATCGCCGCGCTGTTCGGCCGAAACGAGGGCACCATCCGAAACATCGGCGTAACGACCGCCGCCGGCGGCGTAACGGGACACTACGACGTAGGCATTCTCGCGGGCTACAACCATGGCCTAATTGAAAACACATGGAGCGCGGGCGCCTCGCATGGCGAGCATAACGTCGGCGGCTTGGTCGGCGAGAACGCGGAGGACGCGGTCATCACCCGCAGCTGGAGCTCGGCGATGGTGGACGGGCCTACCGACGTTGGCGGGCTGGTCGGCTCAAACGGCGGCAGCATCAGCTTTAGCTACGCAACAGGCGACGTGAACGGGCAGTACGAAGTCGGCGGGCTTGTGGGCGAAAGCCACAGAAGTCTAATCAACAACTGCTACGCCACAGGCAGCGTTCTGGGCTATGAGCAGGTCGGCGGGCTGATAGGCAGAAACGACCGCGCCAACGTCACGCTCAGCTACGCTACCGGCGATGTGCATAGCAACGGCGGCTTGGCGGGCGGCCTCGTCGGGCATAACCAGGGCGGCATTGTCAACGCCGACCAGACCGGCGAAATCAGCTTTAGCTACGCGACCGGGGATGTGTCGGGGCTGGCGTCGGCGGCGATAATGGGCGGCCTTGTCGGCAGGGCGAACAACTCGCGCATCATAGCCAGCTACGCCACCGGCGACATCCCCCTGGGCTTGAACGGCTTGGGCGGGCTTGCCGGCGCTATCGTAAGAACCCCTATCACCGCCTCTTACGCCACCGGCGACATCGTGGGCAACGATATTATCGGCGGACTGGTGGGCATTAACACGATAAGCTCAATCCACTCTTCTTTCTTCACCGGCAGCATAACCATAGCGTCCAGCCCGCTCGCGCCGAACCCCGCTCCAATACGGGGCGGAATTGTCGGCAGCGACCTCATCGGATCCCCCGCGAACAGGGATTATGTGGCGACCTACTGGGACACCGATAGGGGCATGGTCGACTGGGGCGCGGGCTTTGATTTGCCTAGGCAAACCGAACCCGAGGGCAAAACCACCGCCGAACTGCAAGCGCCCACCGGCTACACCGGCATATACGCCGCCTGGCGCGCGGACGTTGACAACGCCGACCGCGATGACGACCGCGCAACCGGCATAGACGACGTCTGGGATTTCGGCGCGCCCAGCCAATACCCCGCGCTCAAAGCGGATCTGAACGGGGACGGCGTTGCCACTTGGCAAGAGTTCGGCGACCAGGACAGGATGCCCGCGCCGATTCCCACGCCCACGCCTACCCCCGTTCCCCAGCCCACGCCCGTAACCAACGAGCAAGTGCTAAGCGGCCTGGACGGCGTGATGGAGGCGCTGGAGGCGTTCCGCGAGCTGCTGAACCTGCGGCTAGGCTCCGACAACGGCGGCGGCGCGCAGCCCTCGCCCACGCCAAGCGCCACGCCCGTAACCAGCCCCTCGCCCGTCGCAACGCCCGTAACAAGCGCCGACGCCTGCGTTGAAACGCTGACGCTCAGCGACACCGTCTTTGGCGCATGGAGCAGCGAATGCTCGACCGACAGGGTGCCTGGCAGCGCAACGGCCGGGATGCGCTATGCGCGGTTCTACACATTCACGCTGACGCAAGCGGCAGCGGTGACCATAACGCTCACAGCCGAAGACAATCCCGACACAACCAGAAACGAATCCGATACCCACCTATACCTGCTTGACGGCGCGGGCAGGGACGGCGCGGTTCGCAGCGAAAACGACGACATAAACACCGCCGCGCAGAACTACGGATCGCGCATATCCGAGCGCCTGCCCGTCGGCAGCTACACCATCGTGGCAACCACTTTCTACACTGAGCAAGAGGGCGATTTCACCCTAGAGGCGCTCGCGTCAGTGGGCGCGTCAACGCAGTAGCCCGCCGCGTTCTCTGCGCTAACCGGGGGCGCTAACAAGCGGCTAATCGGCGGCGGCCCTTCGCGCGAGCGATCGGCCCGCCGCTCTCTTGCGTATGCCGTATGCGCGGCGGCGGCAAGGCTGCCGATGCCGCCGCCGCGCCGCCAAATCTCTCGCCATATACTTTTCCTAATGCCGATATTGCACATATTTATATTAAGGGATACAATATAGCCCTATGTTCGTCAACAATGCCAATGACTGCAATGCCTTAGGAGATTTTCCCATATGAACGCAAATTTTAGCACAACCATTCGGGGGGGGGCAGAATGAACTCGCTTTCGCATACGCGAACAAAGCCTAAGTTCGCCCTCTACATGCTCGCGGCGGTCATCGTCGCCGCGTGTCTGATGATAGCGCTGGAGGCGCCCGGCGCCGCGCAAGCGCAAAGCGGCGACTACGACCCGGACAACGACGGGCTGATAAACATCAACTACTTGGAGCAGCTGGACGCCGTCCACTACGACCTCAACGGCGACGGCGCGGCCGATCCCGACGGGGATGCGGCGGCGTATGCCGCGGCCGCATCCGCATACGCCTCGGCTTTCCCCGGCGCGATAGCGGGAATGGGCTGCCCCGACACCGGCTGCACAGGCTACGAACTAGACCGCAGCCTAGACTTCGACGACCCCGCCAGCTACATGTCAAACGCGGTCAGAACCGACTGGACTAGCGGCGGCGGCTGGTTTCCCATTGGCGTGCGCGATTTTGACCACTCATTCGCCACGACCTTCGACGGCAACAACAACACCATAGCCAACCTGTTCATAGACGACGCGAATCACGAACCCGAGTTCATCGCCGAAATCGCCGCGCTGTTCGGCAGAAACGAGGGAACCATACGGCGCATCGGCGTAACGGACGCCGACATCACCGGCCACTACGACGTAGGCATTCTCGCGGGCTACAATCACGGCGTAATAGAGGACAGCTACAGCACGGGCGCGTCGGTCGGCGAGCATAACGTCGGCGGTTTGGTCGGCGAGAACGACGAAGACGCCGTCATCACGCGCAGCTGGAGCTCGGCGGTCGTGCGCGGCCCCACCGATGTTGGCGGGCTGGTCGGCTCAAACGGCGGCGACATCACCCATAGCCACGCCACGGGCATAGTGTCCGGGGAAAACGAAATCGGCGGGCTTGTGGGCGAAACCCACAGAGGCATAATCTCCAACTGCTACGCCACAGGGCAAGTCTGGGGCTTTGAGCAGGTCGGCGGGCTGGTCGGCAGAAACGACCGCTCCACCGTCACCCTCAGCTACGCCACCGGCAATGTGGTGGGATCAGGCGGCTATATGGGCGGCCTAGTCGGCTATATGCAAGGCGGCTTTATTCATGGCCGCCGTCAAACCGCCGAAATCAGCTTTAGCTACGCCACCGGCACCGTGCAGTCAACCGGCTTGATACAGTTCGTCGGCGGCCTAGTCGGCAGGGCGCAGAGCTCGCACATCATCGCCAGCTACTCCACCAGCGACATCCCCGAATCCCTAGCCTACGCGGGCGGGCTGGTCGGCGCTAACATAAGAAACGACATCATAGCCTCGTACTCCACCGGCAACATTGAGGGGTTCAATATAGTCGGCGGAATGGTGGGCTTGAATGTGATAAGCTCAATCGACTCTTCTTACTCCATCGGGCGCGTAACCGCCACTCCCTCCGATAATTCCCATCCGGCCGTCGGCGGCATAGGCGGAAACGACGCCACCGAAACCCCGGCCGGCGTGATAGCGAGCGCGAACTATTACTCCACCTACTGGGATACCGAAAGATCCGCGCAAGACCACGGCTTGGGCAGTCCGGAAGTGACTATTCCCAGACAAACCCTTCCCGAGGGCAAAACCACCGCCGAACTGCAAGCGCCCACCGGCTACACCGGCATATACGCCGACTGGCGCGCAGACCTTGACAACGCGGACGGCGATGACGACCTCGATACCGGCATAGACGACTTCTGGGACTTCGGCTCATCCGACGAATACCCCGCGCTCAAGGCGGATTTCAACGGGGACGGCGTAGCCACTTGGCAAGAGTTCGGCGACCAAAACAGGACGCCCGATCCGCTGCCCGGCCCTACGCCCATTCCCACGCCCGAACCCACGCCCATAACCAGAGAGCAAGTCATAGCCGGCCTTGACGCCGCTATGGAGGCGCTGCAAGCGTTCCAAGATCTGCTGAGTATGTATCTGACCGGATCCGCCAATGGCAACGGCGAGCAGCCTATGCCCACGCCCAGCGCCACGCCCGAGGCAAGCCCGTCGCCGGTGGCAAGCGCCACGCCGGTGAGCGGCGCCGACGCCTGCGTTGAAACGCTGGAGGTCAGCAATACCATATATCCCACATGGAGCAGCGACTGCGCGACTGATAGGCTGCCGATTGGCGCTACGCCGGGGACTCGCTATGCGCGGCTGTACACATTCACGCTGCCGCAAGCGTCAACCGCTACCATCACCCTCACATCCGAGGCAGTGCCGGACACCTACCTGTATCTGCTTGACGGCGTGGGCAGAGACGGCGTAGCCCTGTACGAAAACGACGACATAGACACCGCCGGGCAGAACTACGGCTCGCGCATATCCGAAAGCCTGCCCGCCGGCAACTACACAATCGTCGCAACCACCTACAACGCTGAGCAAGCGGGCGAATTCACGCTGTCAGTGCAAATAAGCGTGGACGTCAGTACGCAGTAGCCCGCCGCGTTGATGGCGTTAATCGCAGACTAACCGGCGGCGCTAATAAGCGGCTAATCGGCGGCGGACGTTCGCGCAAGCGATATGCCCGCCGCCTACGCTTTGCCGCCCTTGCTTTGACGCAAACGCGCCGCCCTCATATAATAGGGATGCGGCAGGCTTATGCCGCCTATCTTAGGCATTAGGCGATTAGTCAGCGCGCCAAACGCGGCGCTCAGCGGTGAATGTATGGTTGACGCGAAATTGCCCGCGCAAGGCGCATCTACGGGATCGCCCGACGACGCTATCCTGATGGATATGTACGCCAAGATGACGCTGTCCCGGACGCTGGACGAGCGCATATGGATGCTAAACCGGCAGGGCAAGGCGGCTATCGTGGCGTCCTCGCAGGGGCATGAGGCGGCGCAGATTGGCAGCGCATACGCCTTGCGGCGCGGCGTCGACCAGTTCTACATCTACTACCGCGACCTCGCCGTGATGCTCTCGCTTGGCATGACGCCCCGCGAAATCCTGCTCGGTTTCACCGCCAAAGACGGCGAGCCGCTCAGCGGCGCGCGCCAGTTCCCCACGCACGGCGCGTATCCCGAACTTGGGCTGGTCAACCTGTCCAATGTGGTGGCAACGCAATTGCCGCAAGCCGTGGGCGCGGCGCTCGCCTCGCGGATGCGCGGGGAAGACAGCATCGCAATCGTGTATTTCGGCGACGGCGCCTCCAGCGTGGGCGATACCCACGAATCTATGAACTTCGCCGCGATACACAATTTGCCGGTGATATTCCTGTGCGAAAACAACAAGTACGCCACATCAGTGCCGCTGCGCCGCCAAATGGCGGTTGAAAGCCTGGCAAGCCGCGCCGAGGGCTACGGCATGCCCGGCTTGTCCATAGACGGCTGCGATGTGATAGCGGTGTACGAGGCGGTATCAGAGGCTGCAAGGCGCGCGCGCGGCGGGCAAGGGCCAACGCTCATTGAGGCGCAGGTAGAGCGCTACCTGCCCCACACCAGCGACGACGACGACACGCGCTATCGCCCGCGCGCCGAAATAGAAGAGGCGCGCAAGCGGGATCCGCTGCTGCTGTTCGGCGCAAGGCTGCGCGAGCTGGGCATCCTAGACGACGCCACCGACGAGCGCCTGCGGGCGGAGGCGCGCGCCGAAGTCAACGCGGTAACCGATTTCGTGGAATCCGCCGCCTATCCCGCAACGCATGACTTTGACAGATATGTCTATGCCGAGCCGGACGGCGGCGCGAATGAAACGCGCGGCGCGAACTAGCGGAGGGCTGCTATGGCGGTAAAGAATGTGCTTGAGGCTGTGCGAGACGCTATGCGCGAAGAGATGCGGCGCGATGAGCGCGTGTTCGTGCTGGGCGAAGACGTGGGCGCGCGCGGCGGCGTCTTCCTAGCCACCGACGGGTTCATAGACGAATTCGGCGATAGCCGCGTCATAGACACGCCGCTCGCCGAATCGTCCATCGCGGGCATAGCGGTGGGCGCGGCGCTGCGCGGGATGCGCCCCATCGCCGAAATCCAGTTCGCCGACTTCATATGGCCCGTGTTCAACCAGATAGTAGGCGAGGCGGCGCGAGTGCGCTACGGCACAAACGGCAGGCTGAGCGTGCCGCTGGTGCTGCGAACCCCTGAGGGCGGCGGCGTGCGCGGCGCGCTCTACCACTCCCAAAGCGCCGAGGCGTACTTCTGCCACACGCCGGGCTTGAAAGTCATCGCGCCCGCCACGCCATACGACGCCAAAGGCTTGCTCAAAAGCGCCATCCGCGACAACGACCCCGTCATATTCCTGGAACACAAGCGCACATACCGGCTTGTGCGCGGCGAAGTGCCGGACGCAGAATACACCCTGCCCATCGGCAAGGCGGACATAAAGCGCGCGGGCGACGACATATCCGTCATCACCTACGGCCTGATGGTTCACCACTGCCTTGAGGCGGCGCAAGAGCTTGAGGGCGAGGGCGTGAGCGTGGAAGTGATAGACTTGCGGACGCTGCGCCCGCTTGACACTGACGCGGCGCTGCAATCGGTGATGAAAACGGGCAAGGCGCTGGTAGTGCATGAAGACAACAAAGTCGGCGGCATAGGCGGCGAAGTGGCGGCGGTGATAGCCGAGGATGCGTTTGAATACCTAGACGCGCCCGTGAGACGGCTCGCCGGCCCCGAAGTCCCCGCTATGCCCTACAGCCCGCCGCTGGAGGCGCTATACATGCTGGACTCCGCGAAAATCGCCGCCGCCATACGTAGCCTGGCGGCATACTAGCGCGGCAAGCGCCTAATCGCAACACACGAACACACGCGCCGGGCGCAACCAATTCGCAATCAGTTTGCAACCAATTCGCAAGGCAATAGGATGATAATTGAACTCCCGCAGGTCGGAGAATCCGTAACCGAAGGCACGATTACGCAGTGGCTAAAACGGGTGGGCGACCGCGTGGAAAAGTACGACGCGCTGGTGGAAGTGCTGACGGACAAGGTCAGCATGGAAGTGCCCTCGCCCGTCGCCGGCGTCATCACCGAGCTACTCGCCGAAGAGGGTCAGACGCTCCCAATGGGCGCGCCAATCGCCGCAATTCAGACTAGCGACGTCGTAGATGCGCCATCCCCGTTGCCTGCTCAGCCCGCGCAAGATAAGCCCGCCACGCAAGACGCCCCAGACGCGCCCGAAACCGCGCCCTCAGACGCGCCCGAAACCGCGCCCTCAGACGCGCCCGAAACCGCGCCCTCAGACGCCATAGGCCGCACCGGCGTCCTGCTCAAAGACGTCGCGCCCGTAGGCCCCACAGGATCCGGCGCAACCGAAAGCCGCGCCGCGCCGAATACCGCGCCCGCGCAAGCCGGCGCTCAAGCCGCTACGCCCGAACCCGCGCCCGCGCAATCCACTCCGCCCGCTGACAGACGCCGCCGCTACTCCCCCGCCGTGATGCGCCTTGCCGAGCAGCACGGCGTTGACCTAGCGCAGGTAAGCGGCACGGGAATGGGCGGGCGCATCACGCGCAAAGATGTGCTTGCCTACATAGACGCCGCTGAGCATCAGCAGTCGCAAGCGCCGCAATCCACGCCTGAGATTGCCGCGCAACCGCAACCTACGCCTGATACCGCCGCGCCACAACCCGCCGCCGCTGCCGCCGATGAAGAGCGCGTTCCCCTAACGCCCGTGCGCCGAATGATAGCCGCCAACATGACCCGCAGCGCAACCGAAATCCCCGCCGCTTGGAGCATAACTGAGGTTGATGTGAGCGGCCTTGTACGCCGCCGCGATGCCGTCAAAGACGAATTTCTGCAACGCGAGGGCTACCCCATAACCTACCTGCACTTCATCGTCAAGGCGGTAGCCGCGTCCCTGAAAGAAAACCCGCTGCTAAACTCGTCGTGGGACGGCGACGCCATCCTGCTCAAAAAGCGCATAAACATCGGCATAGCCGTCGCCGCTCCGGACGGCCTGGTAGTGCCGGTGATACACGACGCCGACGCCCTGAGCGTATCCGGCATAGCCCGTTGTGCCGCCGCCCTAACGCAGCGCGCTCGGCAGGGCAACCTCAGCGTGAACGAAGTTCATGGCGGCACATTCACCCTAAACAACACCGGCGCGCTAGGCTCGGTCGCATCCCAGCCCATCATCAACCACCCGCAAGCCGCCATCCTAACCACTGAGGCAATCGTCAAGCGCCCCGTCGTAACCGGCGACGCCATAGCCATCCGCTCAATGATGAACATCTGCCTAACCTTTGACCACCGCATAATGGACGGCGCGGAGGCGTCCGCCTTCGCCACCGCCGTCAAGCGGCGGCTGGAGGCGATTGGGGATGAGGCGGTGATATATTAGGGAGGGCGTGGCTGCGCGGATAGCGTTTCTTTTTAGCCGGTTTTGAGGGCTTGGCAACTTGTTCCCCATCTGATAAAGCAAGTGGCTACGGCAAATCCGTCCGACTATTTGCAACGGGTAGATATACTCAGCCACCTGAATGGAAACGCTACCGCAGTATGCAAAGCGTTGATTGGAACGCGCCACTCCCCCTACCACTCGCATATCCCCCGCAACCGCTCGAAGTAGTCGGGGAATGTCTTGGACACGGTGTCGGGGTCGTTGATGGTGATGGGCGCGCCGCCTAGCGCCGCGAGCGAAAAGCACATGGCTATGCGGTGGTCGTCGTAGGTGTCTATCTCCGCTTGGCGGATGCGCGAGGGGGGCGTTATGCGGATGTAGTCCTCGCCCTCAATCACATCGGCGCCCACTTTTCGCAGCTCGGTCGCCATCGCGGATAGACGGTCGGTTTCTTTCACGCGCCAGCTGCGGATGTTGCGGATGGTGGTGGCGCCTTTGGCGAACAGCGCGGTTACCGCCACGGTCATGGCGGCGTCGGGCATATGGTTGAGGTCGGCGTCTATGCCTGTCAGATCGCCGCGCGATACCTGTATCCAGTCGGGGCCGCGCGACACCGCCGCGCCCATTTGCCGCAGCGCGTCCGCGTGCGCTATGTCGCCCTGGATGCTGTCGCCGCCCACGCCGTTCACGCGCACGCTGCCGCCGCCAATCGCCGCCGCCGACAGAAAGTAGGTCGCCGAGGACGCGTCGCCCTCTACAAGGATGCTGCCCGGCGATTCGTAGCGCTGGCCGCCCGGCAGCCTGAACCATTCGTAGCCGCCGCGCTCAACCTCTACGCCGAACCGCCGCATCACATCCAGCGTCATATCTATGTACGGCTTGGACACCAGCTCGCCCGCGACCTCTATCGTGAGCGGCGCGAGCGACATCGGCGCCGCCATCAGCATCCCCGTGAGGTATTGGCTGGACACATTGCCGCGAATCCGCACATTGCCGCCCGTCAGCCCGCGCGCGGATATGTTCAGCGGCGGGCAGCCCTGCTCGCCCGCGTACTCTATGCGCGCGCCGACCTGCCGCAGCGCGTCCACGAGGTCGCCGATTGGGCGCTCCAGCATTCGCGGCTCGCCGGTGAGGGTGTATTCGCCGCTGCCCGCGCAAATCGCGGCGCACAGCGAGCGCATCGTAGTGCCGGAATTGCCCAGAAACAGCGTAGCCTCGCCCGGCGGGAACGCGCCGCCCAAGCCGGTTACTTCGCAGCGCGTCCCGTCCTCGGATGGCGCGATGCCCGCGCCCAGCGTCCGCAGCGCGTTGAGCATATGGCTGGTATCGTCGCTCCGCAGCAGATTGCGAACCTCCGTAGTCCCCCGCGCCAGCGCCGCCAGCAGCAGCGCGCGATTGGACATGCTCTTGGAGCCGGGCAGATTTATCTCGCCGTCCACGCGGCGTATAGGTTGGAGCGTGAGCTGTTTCATAGGGCAAAGTCGCTTTCGTGGTTGACAAGGTTTGGGCGGCAAGGTGGGCCGGCGTTGGGTATAGTATAGCAACTATACCATAGGGGAGGATTGGGTTATCGGGCGTGGGTAGTTATGCGCCTAAACAGCCCAACTCAAAGGTTTTTGGCTACTTTTGTACAAAAAGTGGTGCCCCCGCACACACCAAATCCAAAGTGTGATTGCCTTACAATGGACGCCAACGTGCGCTGCTATGGGAACGCTGTATCAAATGAGCAAGGGCTACCTAGCGAACGGTCGCTGTCTTATAATCCAAATCGAATTAGGCAGCGGCGCAAGATTCCAGCGGGCGATGAACGCTATGCCTGTTCTGACGTCCTACTACGCTCGAACTCTTCAAACCGCAACGGGAGTTCGTCCACGAATACACGCGCGTTCTGGTAGAGTTTGTGTAGTTCTTGCGTATTTTGATTTATGACCACATACTCATAGTCGTGAGCAACCTTATTGCGAAGATCGCCAATCTGCATGAAAGCTCTCACATAATCCCCATACTCGGAGTTGTTTGCAATGTATTCAGTCATGTGATCTCTAAAATCTTTCCCGAATAGTCCAAAGAATTGATTCGCATTAGCACGGCCCCACTGGAAATAAGTGTGGTATTGCCGATGTATAGCTTTGTTTCTTACGAACTCCGACACGAGGTCATTGTTGCCTGAAGATTTTTCAATGAACTCAAGCACTATGCCCGTGACGCGGCGTTCAAAGTAGCTGCCGATTGCTACTGCGAGACTTTTCTGAAATACATCCTCAACAGAGGTGCGAAGAGACACTTCAGAAACGTCTATCTGCTCAATTGTTGCTTGGAAGTCTTTGTAGAGCCTATCAACTACAGAGTCGGGCTGCGATTGTGGCGTTGTCACAGAGCCGCCTCCCTAGGGTGCGCCCAAAATGGACACGCCACGTCGTAGGCGTTTGTTGACATTAATTGTGGAGGTCGTGCTACTCGTGGAAGCTTCCACGAACTCATTGTCGTTTTCCAACTCCCGTAGGCGATCGGCGTCTAGTTCTTGCGTCACAAGCTCGCCCTTTGCAAAACTATCTCTGCAAGTGGCGTAAAATGTCGCCTCAATAAGAGCGATGTTAATGCGCCCGTTCCCTTTGTTGATGAATGTGTCTTCGCTGAGATGTTTCGCGGCGTCAAGGAATGATTTGAACAGATCTTCCATGTACTGGTTATGTTCGGTCGTGTGGCTTTTCGCTTTGTTAGAGAACTGGTTGAGGAACTTAACCATCGAGGGGCGGTAAGCCTCGGCATCCGAAAGTATCGCAAAAGCGCGCAGCAACATTTCGATATCCCTCATATGAATGTCGGGATTATCGATCCGAAGAAACCGCCGCCATACGGATTGGGTGTTGATGCGCTCCAGCATGTCATAGAAATCGGAGTGATACAGGCATAGCCTTATCTCTTGCGGGCGCAAGTTCACACCGCCGGAGTTAAGGCGGTTGAAGATTTCGTACATTGCGGAGTATTCGTCATTCGAGGAATTCTGTTTTATTACTACGTTGCGTAGCGGCCTCAACTCAAGCTGCATCCTGTCTTCGCCAAGCGAATCGTAGTCAACCCCGTGAAACCTGTTAGATTTGCCCGGCTCATTAACGGGCAAAGCCAACCGAAAGTTGTTGAAGTACTTGTTGTTATTCAACACTTCATCAGGGATGCGCCCATGCTCTTGGAATATGGCGCGAAGATGCGGACGCGCCTCTTGGCGCGGAAACCGCTGCTTGAAGAAGTAGTAGATGGACATAAGACGTTGCTGTCCATCTATCACTAAGAACTTATTCCGATCTCCCTCATAGAGGAACAGCTGCGGAACTGGCAATCCGCGGATAAGAGATTCAATCAGCTTGGAAGCGCGCTTGACGTCCCACACATAGTTCCGCTGAAAGCCTGGAATCGTAAAGATGCCAGCGTCAAGGTAACTGACAATCGTGGACAAATTGAAGTCATTCGGAGTAGCCGTTATGTCGTACTCTATAAATTCGTCCACATCCTCCTCGTCATCATCATACCGATCTTCCTCGTCGGTATTCTGATTGATGCTATTTACGCTAACCATAACTCGCATCTCCATGTGGCATATAGCACCCCGCATCCATGCCATATTATCAGATATTCTATCGCTATTGCAACTGCAACACCCGCATCCTGCATCGCCAACACCTAACGCCTAAACTTCTAACTGACAACATAGAACGTCACCCCCATCACCCCTCACCCCCTCCGCCGCGCCACATAGATCCGCGGCGCAATATACCCGCTGCGATACGGCACGCTCACCGCCAAGCTGCGGCGCGGCGTCCACATACGCGCGTCCGCCAGCGCCGCCAGGAGCGTGCGCTCCCGCGTGGTGATTAGGGCGAGGGACGCGCCGGGCGCGGCTACTCGGCCGGCCTCGGCGAGCGCGGCGCGGTAGAGGGCGGGGAGGTCGCCGCCGCGTTGCAGCATGCCGTAGGGCAAGTCCGCCATTATCGCGTCGGCGGATGCGTCGGGCAGCGGCAATGCGGCGCAGTCGGCGCGGATGAGGGCGGCGCGGCGGCGCGAGGCGCGCAGGTTGGCTTGGGCACATCCAAGGGCGTCCTCGCTGATGTCCACGCCTGTTGCGGACGCGGCGGGCGCGAATAGCAGGCGCTCTATGAGCAGGGTGACTGAGCCGCAGAATAGGTTTAGGATGCGGTCGGTGGGGCGCGCGGGCAAGAGCGATACCATGGCGGCGGCTATGGCGGCGTTGAGCGCGCCCGGCATGTCGCATACCCGCCACGCGCGGGCGGATAGCGGCATCGGCGTCGTGCGTATCAGCGCATGCCAGCCCTCCGGCGCGCGCCGAACCGCGATTTGCAGGTGCGCCGCATCCTCGCTGGCGTCAAGCCCGGTAGCCGCGCCGATTTCCCGCCTGAGCCGCTGATATACCGCCGAGCGCGATCCCGCCGCGCCGATGCGAAATGCGCCAAAACTGCCGGGCGGGTGCGCGTCTATCACGGCGCGGCAGGCGGCGAGCAGGCGCGCTAGATGCTGCTGCCCCAATAGCGCTTTCGGGCGCGGAATGGCGAAGTCCAAGACCTGATGAACGGCTACCGCGGTGGCGAGTGAATCAAAGTCGCGGATGCCGCCCGCGTAGCGCAGGGGGATTCGGCCGGCGCTTGCCTCGCCGTCAAAGCGAGCGTTCTTGCCCAGCCGCTGGCGAATTTCGCGCTGCGTAATTACCTCTAATCCGGGCAGCGTTTCCACCTCATAGCATTGCGCGGGCTGATGCTGCGACGCATGGATCTGCGGCGCGGCGGGCGCGGCGCGCTTGGGTTTGGGCGCGGGATTGCGGCGAGCGCGGCGGCGCGGCGATGGCATTATTCGCCATCCAATCGGCGCGTGAGTTCGGTTAGCGCGTTTTCTGCGCCCACATTGCCGGGGAATATGACGCACGCCGTTCCCGGATGCGGCGTCTCATCGCCCAGCAGCCAGACGGGGACGCCCGGCGCCGCTTGTCCGGGCGACCACGCGCGGCGCACGTTGAGCGCGTTGGCGGCTATGCTGCCCGAAGTGGCGCCGCCCTTGACCACGATATAGCGCGGCTTGGCGGCGATTGCGGACACTATCTCGCACAGCGCCCGCCCTATCTGATGCCCAATCGCAAGGCTGTGGTCGGCGCTGCGCCCCTCCACAAGCGCGCGGCTTGTGAATATCACCGCGTTTCTGCCCGCTCGCAGGGCGTCGTCGGCTTGACGCGCCACGCGACCGATTTCGGCATCCCTGAGCGAGTTGGATAGCAGGGCGGGCGCGTCGGCTTGGATGCCCACGGCGTCAGTATTGGCGAATAAGTGGTTGAGTTGGCGCGTGGTTCGCGGCACATATGACCCGACCACGATGAGCGCGCCATTGGCGTTTGCCGCGCGGTCTATGCCCAGCTCGGCTGGCGTCAGCAGCGCGCGATCGGATTGCCCAAGCAGCGCCCGTATCAGCGATGCCGCCGCACGGAACAAGAACCGCCCGCCCGCAATCTCTTCCGCCATTAGCAGCCCTTGGACGAACACTTCCATATCGCGGTTGCTCGCGCCGTTCACCACGCACACGCCGCCCTCAGGCATTGCCGTCAGCCGCGCTGCGACTTGCGGGGGGCCGCCGAGCCGCAAATCGTCAATGGACACGCTCGCCACATCCGCCGCCGCTATGCCGCCCGCCGTCTTCTCCGCAACCCACTCGCGCAGGTTGGATGATTGGAATGGAAAGGCGGGATCCCGCGCGAACTCGGTATCGCCCACGGGAACAAGCGCATCCCCGTCCGCCGCGTACTGGGTATCGGCTATCGCGTAGCGCCTGCCCTCAATGAACAGCGGCGCGATAATCCACCCGCGCGGCTTGCGGGGCAATGCGTCCTGTATCGCCTGCATTTCCGCGGGGAAATGGCCGCGCAGCGTGGAATCCAGGCGGCTGACGATGCTGACGTCGGCGCCCGCCCGCTCTGCCGCCAGCGACAGGTTGCGGGCGATAAAGGCGTTGACCGCCTGCGCCTGCGACGCGGGCATTCCCCGCGAGTTCGTCAGTATGAAGAACCCGCGCTCAGGCCGCGCCAGCTCCGCGCGGATGGCGTCAACCGACCAGTCGGTAAGCACGGCGATGTCGTGAACGCTCTGCGTCCCCATAACATCGTCGTCAAGCACGACGATCTTCCTGCTCGCCCGCGCCAGCCGCGCGAGATTGGCGGGCAACGGGTCGCCCACCCATTCGGGCGGGAGGTTTTGGAGCGTGTCTTGTAGCGGGATGGGTTGGGGTTGCATTGTGGCTTGGGTCTCAGATTTATTTGGGAGATGCCGCGCGAGCCTTGGCCACCATCCTCGGCGACGAAGACGCAAGTGCGCGAGCCTCGGCCAGCATCCGCGCTGTGGTTGCCGCATCCGCATGAGCCTTAACCGCATCCGCCAGCGCAGCCACTTCATAGTAACTGAGCAGATAGTTCTCTTGTCCCGGGACGCAAAGACGCAACTCCCCATATTCCCAGCAAAGATACAAGCCTATTGCCCTGCTATACCCCCGCACGTGATCATCGTCCTGCCACTCTATATTGATAGGCTGATACGCGCCCTCAACAAGCCTATCGCCCGCAAGCGCCGCATCGTAGTGCCGCCCGCCGCTAGGGTCAAGCCGCCAGTATTCCCCCACCCCATAGCGCTCATAGTCGCTGCGCCTTGCGCCATAATCGGCGCGCTTGAAATCAAAGTCCCCCCATCCCTTTTCAGAGGGCGCTATATCCAATACGAATTCGGGCGGCTTGCCATGATTTTCAATCACATAGCCCATCTCAGCGAGTACCCGATTTTCGTCGCAGTCAAACGCTACCACCATATCCGGGATGCGCGAGTCGTCTATGTTGCTGAGACTGGGCGCGAGCGGGTATTGACAGCCCACCACCGTGGTTTCGCGGTTGCCGAGATGTATTTCCAACGCTGACAGCAGCGTCGGCTTATACAGATAAATTGGGAGCTGCATATCATCCCTTGGCGGATAGTCCGGGAACCTGGTGAGCTTGGCTCCCGGCTGCACGGGCATTATCGGCTGCTTGTCCATAGCGAAACCTCTTATTGCTAGATATTCGGTTAGCGGGTGGCATCCGGTTTATTCGGCATCGCCGCCCAGGTCGCCAAAGCGCTCTCTGAAACGGCGCAGTTCGTCTGCCATCCGCCGCCGCTCGGCGGCCTCAGCCTCAGCCCGCGCATCGGATTGCCGACGAGCTTCAGCCTCATCTGCCGCGCGAGTAGCCTCAGCCTCAGCCCGCGCCTCAGCCTGCCGCCGCGCTACAGCCTCCATCTCAGCGCGCGCCTCTGCCCTATCCGCCCGCGCCTGAGCTTCGCGACGGCCTGCCGCATCCTCTAAGTGTCCAGCCAGGTATATCCCCGCAACAGGGTCGTAGAAACTCAGTTCCTCATACTCCCAGCAGAGATACAAGCCCAGAACTTCGCTGTATCCCCGCGCGCGCTCGTCGTCTAGCCAATTCACGAGGATAGGCTGATACCGCCGCCCCACAAGCCTGTCCCCCGCAAGCGGAGCGTCGTGATACCGTCCGCCGCTTGAGTCAAACCGCCAGTACTCGCGCACGCCGTAGCGGGCATACGCCTCGCGCTTTATAGTGTAGTCCAACTTGCCGGTGGTCTTAGACGCCACTTCAAGCGCGAAGTCGGGCGGCTTGCCGTGGTTTTCAATGGAATACCCATTCTCATCGCGTACCCGTTTTACGTCGCAGTCAAACGCCACCACCATATCCGGGATGCGCTTGTCGTCTAGGTTGCTCAGGCTTGGCGCGAGCGGGCATTCGCCGTACACCAGCGTGGTTTCGGGGTTGCCGAAGTGTATTTCCAGCGCGGTGAACAGCGAGGGCCTGGTAAGGTAGGTGTGGTTTTGCATATCATCCCTCGGCGGATAATCCGGGAACGCGGCGGGCTTGTCCGGCGTTGTTATCGTTTCAATCAGCGCAGTGGCTTGGTTGACCATAACGAACCTCTTTCGCTAGGGAGCGGCGGGCTTTGTGTTGCAATCGGCAAGTTAAGTATAGCGTATCAGGCTAGGCGCGCGGGTTGCATAGCGGCTTTGCGGCTATATGCGCGGCTATCGCCCAAGCGCCCTGCCTGGCAGCGCGCCGGTATGCTCGCCGCCGTCCACTACGACGCTGCCGTTCACTATGACATACTCAATCCCCACGGGGAACCGCTTGGGCTGCGCGCGCGTGGCGGGCGCGCTCACATTGCGCGGGTGGAATACCGTTATGTCCGCTTTCATCCCGTCCCGCAATATGCCCCTGTCAGCAAGCCCGATGCGCTGGGCGGGGAATGAGGTCATCTTGCGTATCGCCTCCGGCAGCGACATCTGGTTTTCTTCCCGCACATACTCGGCGAGGATGACGGGAAAGCAGCCGTATGTGCGCGGGCTTGGGAAGTCGCCCAGCAGCACGGCGTCGCTGCCGACCATAGACAGCGGATGCGATACAAACGCGGGCAGCGTGTTGCCATTCGCGCCGTCGGAGACATAGCAGGTTTGCAGATCTTCTTCCAGCAGCAGGTCGCAGATGGCGTCAACCGGATGCTGGTCGCGCAGCGCGGCTATCGCCTGTATGGACAGCCCCTCGTACTGGTGGTTACGCGGGCGCTTGAAGTAGGTGAGCCACACATTGTCCCACGAAGGCCCGCGCGGCTGCATCTCTTGGCGCAGGCGGACGCGCGCATCCTCCGACGCCAGCGCCTCTTTCAGCCGCGCAACGCCGCCGTTGTGCGTCCAATCCGGCACCATAATCAGCAGCCGCGTGCTGCCGAACACATACGGGTAACTGTCAAAAGTGACGTCCTGTCCGGCGCCCGCCGCGTCCTCTACCATGCTAATCAGCCCTTGCCCGCCGCCCGTGCTGGGCTGGCGCTGGTAGAAGTGCGTGATATGCACGGGGATGCCGCTGCGGTCGCCGATTTCCAGCGCCTCGCGGAAGGGATCCATATAGCGGTCGCCCAGCCGGTAGCGCGCATGCGTATGGTAGAACCCGCCCATATTGGCGACATGCTCGCACAAGTCAACGAGTTCGTCTGTGCTGGCGTAGCCGCCGGGCGGATAGTCCAAGCCGGTGGACAAGCCCACCGCGCCCTCTTCCATCGCCTCGCGGATAATTGCGCGCATATCCGCCATCTCGGCGGGCGTGGCGGGCCGGTCGTCCCACCCGACCGCGTTGACGCGAACCGGCGAGTTGCCCAGGATGTAGGCGATGTTCACCGCCGTTTTGCGGTCGAACATAGCGAGATACTGCTCCACGGTCGACCATCTGCCCGGCAGCGGCGGGTTGCCGTCCAGCCCTGAGTTGAGCGCCACGAAGTCAAGAAAATCGTCATGGCTGCGAAACGGCGCGTATGAGTTGCCGTCAACGCCGATTAGCTCAGTGGTAATGCCTTGCCGAACCTTAGGATGATGCTCAGGCTCCGACAGGATGACCAGCCCGGCGTGTGAGTGCATATCGATAAAGCCGGGGCAGACGACATGCTCGGCGGCGTCAATAGAGCGCGCCGCCTCGACGCCGCTGAGGTCGCCGCGAAATATCCGAACCGCATCGCCCTCTACGCCCACCGCGCCGTAGTAGCCCGGATTGCCCGTCCCGTCAATGATAAGCCCGTTTGTGATTAGCAAGTCCAGCATCGCGTCGCCTCCGAGCGTGTGTTTGCGCGCGGTGGCGACCGCGCGTCTTCTGCCTGTGTTCGCTTGTGTTGACAATACATCCGCATCGGCGGCGGCGCAAGCCCGCACTCAGATTGGACGCCGCCAATGCGGGGTTAAGCCGAGGCGCACATCCTAGTACATCGTAATGGGATAGGGATGGCTGGCGGGATCAGCCGCCGCCAATGTGGGATTAAGCGCTGAGACGCAAGCCCAATACGCCAAGAAAGCCCCTAAACCGCCGTTTCAGCATTTAGGGACTTCCTGCCAAAGCGCCGGATTGCGTCATTGCGCTGATTCCTCAGCGGCGTCTTCTTCCCGTTCCCAAGTGTCTATGAGCGTGGCGACGCCCAGTTCATCCGCGAGCCGCCGCTGATGCGGCGTGATGCGCCGCCCGTATGCCACGGCTATCACCTCTTGCCCAAACGCCTTGCGGAGCGACTCCGCGCCCGCATGCGCGCGGGTGATGGCGTCGTCGCGTATCGTAACCGTCGCCTGCACCGCGAACCAGAGCCTTGACCTGTCCGCCCTTCGCAGCGATTGCACAACCATATCCGTGTTGTTGATGTTGTCCACATCGTCATCGGATATAGCGCCGCGCGATCGCAGCTCCTCAATTTCGTTCTCAAAATCCCGCGCCCTGAAATCCGGCACCCGTATGGACGCCTGAGGATCCACGCTTACCGCGTGGACGCGGGTGATGTCATACTCCATCGGCAGCCGCGGGAGCAGCCTGCTGTACATCCTGCGCTCAAACGCCTCGCCCCGCACAATCGCCTCGATGTTGGTGACGCGCCGCGTGAGAGCATCGAATTTAGCGTCAGAGGCGTCGAACCTGGCGTCAACGGCGTCGAACCTGGCGTCGACTTCCGCGAACTTGGCGTCAACGGCGTCGAACCTGGCGTCGACTTCCGCGAACTTGGCGTCAACGGCGTCGAACCTAGCGTCAACTTCGTCGAACCTGGCGTCAAAGCCGTCCATGCGCTTGTCCATGCGGTCTAGCCGCTCGTCAGTCCGGTCTTGCCGCTCGGCCATTTGGGTTTGCTGCGTGGCCATCTGGTCTTGCCGCTCGGCCATTTGGGCTTGCCGCTCGGCCATTTGGGCTTGCCTAGCCACAACCTGCTCCAGCAACGCGGCCATCTGTTGCTGCGTCTCCTGCATCTTGGCGTATGACGTCTCTAATGCCCCAAGCCGGGCGTCTATTGACCGGATAACATCCGGCATGGAAAGTATCTCGTCGGTCAGAACGAACCGCCGCACATCTTCGCGGAACTCTTTGTTGTCCCTCAGTAGCGCAATCAAGTCAGCGCTTGTGTTTATCATAGTAGCCATATCCCGTTTCCTCCTCGCTCCATCTATTATAGCCGCTAAAACGCGAAATGAAAGCCCTTGACGGCGGCGGCGCAACCGCATCTTATACCCCGCGCCATTGATCTACCCACATCCCACCGCGCGCCTAAAACTTTATAACCACAGGGTTATGCTGGTATAATCAGGCGCGGCGAGGCGCGTCTCCCTGCGAAATGCGTTGACCGCGCGGCAACGCTACGGCAAGCGGCGGCCGCGCAGCGGGATGCTATGCGCCAACCGCCGCAAGCCCGCCGCTAACCCATTCGGCGCGGGTTCGTTTCAAGGTTTGTATGACGCAACACATAGAGGTCGCAGCACAATGCAGGATATTAAGGGACAGGTAGCCTCAGTCAGGAATCGCATCGCCGAGATTCTGGTGCGTCTTTGACCTGCCCGCAGATGAAAGAGAGATAACCGCTCTCGAAGAAGAGGCGGCTACCCCAACATTCTGGGACTCGCCCGCCGCAGCGCAGCGCAAAATGCAACGCCTATCCTATCTCAAAACCAAAGTGAGCGACTGGCGCAGTCTTGATGAAAAGACGGCGTCGCTGGACGAGATCCTGGCGCTCGCCATTCAAGAGGACGACGATTCGCTGACGGGCGCTCTCGCGCAGGAACTCGCCCAGGCGCAGAGCGCGCTCGCCGAGCTGGAGTTCAATCTCACCCTGTCGGGCGACTACGACGACCGCAACGCTATCGTGGCGCTGCACGCCGGCGCGGGCGGCGCGGAGTCGCAGGACTGGGCGGGCATGCTGATGCGGATGTATCTGCGCTGGGCGGAGCAGCGCAATTTCAAGCGCGAAGTTCTGGATGTGTCCGAAAGCGACGAGGGCGGCGTCAAGAGCGCCGTGATGCAAATCTCAGGGCAGTTCGCATACGGCTACCTGCAAGCCGAGCGCGGCGTCCACCGGCTTGTGCGCCTTTCGCCCTTTGACTCCGACCACGCGCGCCACACATCTTTCGCGCTTATGGAAGTGATGCCCGAAGTGGAAGAGGGCGTGGATGTGGTCATCAATCCCGACGACATCAGGATCGACGTCTTTCGCGCGGGCGGACACGGCGGCCAGAATGTGCAGAAAAACTCCACCGCCGTCCGCATCACGCATTTGCCCACCGGCATCCGCGTCAGCTGCCAGAACGAGCGCTCGCAGCATCAGAACCGCGAAATTGCGATGCGTATCCTGCGCTCGCGGCTTATAGAGCGCGAAATGGCGCAAAAAGCCGAAGAGCTCGCCAAACTCAAGGGCGAGCATATATCCCCCGAATGGGGCAACCAAATCCGCAGCTATGTGCTGCATCCCTACAAGATGGTCAAAGACCACCGGACAGGCTACGACACATCAAACGCCGACGCCGTGCTTGACGGCGATATAGACGATTTCATCAAATCGTGGCTCACTCACAAAATCGGTTCCAACGATTAGTTCATCATAATGAACGCGGGCATCTCAGCAATTGCGAAAGCCCGAAATCTGAAACGCAGGTGGAATGATGCGAAAGATGTTCTTTATTCCAATTCTACTGATAGCCCTCATCGCGGCGGCGTGCGGCGGTAGCGGGGCAGCCGATCCCGTCGCCGAACCGCCCGCCGCGGCGGCGCCCACATCCGCGCCCACCCAGGCGGCGGACACGCCCGAACCCGCGACGCAAGCGCCCGCATCGGCTCAGTCGTCGTCAGCGCCATCCACGTCGTCGCAGTCGTCGGCAAGGGCGTCGTCAGCCCCCGCGCCATCGGCCCCGGCGCCGGCCGCATCAGCGCCCGCGCCGGCGATGTCCGACGCGGACGCGGATGCTGACTACACCGGCGGCGTCTTTAACCGGCTCTGGTCAGATCCGCCAACGCTTGACCCGCACATCACATCCGACACCACATCCGCGTTCATTGTGCAAGAGGTGTTCAGCGGGCTGGTTACCCTCAGTCCCGAACTCCAAATCGTGCCGGACATAGCCGAAAGCTGGGATATCAGCGAGGATGGCACAGTCTATACATTCCGCATCTTGGAAGACGCGCGCTTTCACGACGGGTCGTATGTGACGGCGGAGGACTTTGTCTATTCGCTGAACCGCGCGGTAGATCCCGACCTGGCGTCCCCCGTCGCAAGCACATACCTTGACGACATCGTGGGCGCGAAAGAAGTTCTTGACGGCACGGCGACCAGCATCAGCGGCGTCACCGCGATAGACGAGCGCACGCTGCAAATCACGATAGACGCGCCCAAGGCGTACTTCCTCGCCAAGCTCACATACCCCACCGCTTTCGTGGTCGACCGCGACAATGTAGAGGCGGGCGGCGACACGTGGACGGACAGCCCCAACGGCACGGGCCCGTTCGCCCTCAAAGAGTACAGGATAGGCGAGCGCCTCATCTTGGAGCGCAACCGGCATTTCTACCGCGAACCCGCGCGCATTGACGAAATAGTGATGAACCTCGCCGGCGGCCAGGCAATGGCGATGTATGAAAACGACGAGATAGACATCACGGGCGTGAGCCTGTTCGACCTGGAGCGGCTGAGGGATCCGGACGAGCCGCTGTCAACCGAACTGCATGTCGCGCCGCCCGGATTCAGCGTGTCCTATGTGGGCTTTAATGTGACGATGCCGCCCTTTGACGACCCCGACTTTCGGCGCGCGCTCAACCACGCGGTTGACAAGGAACTCATCGCAAGCGAAGTGCTGTCCGGCTTGCGCGTCCCCGCGTATGGCATCCTGCCGCCCGGCTTTCCCGGCTACGCCGACGACATACAGGGATTGGAGTTCAACGAAGATTTGGCGAAAGAGTATCTCGCCAAGTCCAAGTACGCCGATCCCGCCACGCGCCCGCGCATCGTGGTAAGCGTATCCGGCACGGGCGGCGACATATCCATAGACCTGCAAGTCGTGCTGGAAATGTGGAAGAACACGCTGGGCGTAGAGGTTGAAATCCAGCAGGTTGAGTGGGCTACCTATCTGCAAGACCTAAACCGCCGCAAGTTCCAAGTGTTCGTGCTGGGCTGGAACGCCGACTACCCGGATCCGCAGGACTTCTTGGACATCCTGTTCTACGGCGAAAGCGAAAACAACCACACCGCCTACGACAGCCCTGAGGTCAACGCCCTGCTTGAGCAGGCGCGCGTGGAATCCGACCCGCAGGCGCGCGTGGCGCTCTACAACCAGGCGGAGCAGCGCATCATAGACGACGCCGCGTGGCTGCCGCTGTGGTACACCGGCGAGCGCAACCTGCTGCTCAAGCCCCACATCAAGGGCTATGTGCTATCCCCGATGACGATACCCAAGATGCGGTATGTCTATATCGACGAAGACAGCCGCTAAGTCCGGCTTGCAAGCCCTCCTCCGCTAACTTGGGGGAGGGCTAATCTGAGCGGCGATGCGATCGCTAATGCTTGATACGCCGCCCGCCGCCCGCCACGTCCTCAGTTCGCTCGCTGCCATAATCCCTATCCCGCAACTCCCTGCCGCGCATTGCCGCCATCCTTGTTTATGCGCTATCCCTGCCGCCGTGCATCCCCAACAATCGCCGCTATCTATCCCTATCCCCAATATCAACGCATCCTGACGGGTAGCCACGCCAACCCTTAGCAGATATAATCTGCCTATCGCAAACCTATGCGCCTTAACGCAATCCACGCAGGAGCATACGCGCAACGCAACCGCAGCCTCAGAGAGGTCAGCAATGACAACCAAGCCTATCGGTATCACCAAGACTAGGGGCGCATATGAGGGACTAGCCAAGTTTCCCGAATTCCCGCCAAGAGACGATATGCAGAACACTAAGTACATATACAGCCAATCAATCATCACCGCCCTGATGAACTTTCTGGGCGAGTCGGATACGATCTACGTGGGCAGCGAAATCCCGCTGGGGTGGGACGCAAGCGTCCGCAAAGGGACGCTTGTGCCGGATCTGATGGTGGCGCTGCATTGCGACGCCAATCGCATGGACGCTCAGGATGGGTATGAGATGCGGAGTCAGCCGAATCCGCCAGAGTTCGTGCTGGAGGTGGCGTCGGTTCACACGGCGGAGCGGGATTATACCGAAAAGCGCGATGGCTACGCCGGCTACGGCGTGAGCGAGTATTGGCGGTTTGATCCCACCGACGGCAGGCACTATCCCGCGGGGCTCGCGGGCGATAGGCTGGTCGGGGGCGTGTATGCGCCGATAGCCTTGGAGTATTACGGCGCGAACAACAAGCGCGGTTACAGCGAGGCGCTGAAGCTGTATGTGTGCTGGGAGGACGGGATGCTGCGGCTGTACGACCCGATGAGCGAGAACTATCTGCGGACGCACGAGGAGAGCGAGGCGCGAGCGGCGGATGAGGCGGCGGCGCGGGCGGATGCCGAGGCGCGGGCGGATTACGCGGACGCAAGGGCGAGTTATGCGGATGCGCGGGTGGATGTTGAGGTGAATGCCCGGCGCGCAGAGGCGGCGCGGGCGGATGAGGCTGAGGCAAGGGCTGAAGCTGAGGCGGCGCGCGCCGACGCCGAGGCCGCCGCTCGCCGCCAATCCGACGCCCTGATACGCCAGCTGCAAGAGCAACTCGCGCAACAGCGCCGCGACGGATAGACGCGGTGGTTGATGAGCATATGAATAAATACGTTGCCGATATAATCCGTCTGACATACAAAATATGTCAATGGACGCAGGAGCACACACACAATACCGCAGCCTCAGAGAGGTCAGCAATGACAACCAAGCCTATCGGTATCACCAAGACTAGGGGCGCATATGAGGGACTAGCCAAGTTCCCCGAATTCCCGCCAAGAGACGATATGCAGAATACTAAATACATATACAGCCAATCCATCATCACCGCCCTTATGAACTTTCTGGGCGAGTCGGATAGCGTCTATGTGGGCAGCGAAATCCCGCTGGGGTGGGATGCAAGCGTCCGCAAGGGGACGCTTGTGCCGGATCTGATGGCGGCGCTGAACTGCGACGCCAATCGCATGGACGCTCAGGACGGGTATGAGATGCGGTCGCAGCCGAATCCGCCGGAGTTCGTGCTGGAGGTGGCGTCGGTTCACACGGCGGAGCGCGACTATACCGAAAAGCGCGATGGGTATGCGGGCTACGGCGTGAGCGAGTACTGGCGGTTTGACCCTACCGACGGCAGGCGCTACCCCGCCGGGCTTGCGGGCGATAGGCTGGTCGGGGGCGAGTACGCGCCGATAGCATTGGAGTATTACGGCGCGAACAATAAGCGCGGTTACAGCGATGCGCTAAAGCTGTATGTGTGTTGGGAGGACGGGATGCTGCGGCTGTATGATCCGATGAGCGAGAACTATCTGCGGTCGCACGAGGAGAGCGAGGCGCGAGCGGCGGATGAGGCGGCGGCGCGGGCGGATGCTGAGGCGCGGGCGGATTACGCCGACGCAAGGGCGAGCTATGCGGATGCGCGGGTGGGGGCTGAGGCGGCGAGGGCAGCCGAGGCAGAGGCGCGGGCGGATGCTGAGGCGGCGGCTAGGCGCATAGAGGCTGAGGCGAGGGCTGAAGCTGAGGCGCGAGCCTCGGAGGCGGCTGCAAGAGCCGACGCCGAGGCCGCCGCCCGCCGCCAATCCGACGCCCTGATACGCCAGCTGCAAGAGCAACTCGCCCAACAGCGCCGCGACGCCAACTAGCGCCCGCCTCCGCACTCATCCGGCGCATCCCGCGCTCCCCAACTGCAACGCTACCCCCTCTGAATAGCCCACCCTAATAACCCAACATAACCCAACACCGGCAAACCAAATCAAAAGCAGAAAGGCAAGAACAATGCGACTTATCCTAGCGGGCTGCGAATACAGCGGCACATCTACCCTCGCTTTCGCCATAGACGATTGGATGCAGGACGCCGTCGGCGCGCGATTTCCGCTCATTCACGACCACTGGAAGATACCGCACACATCCGGCCATCCCCAGCCGGATATGTCCGAGGACGAGCGCCAACAGGTGCTGGCGCTCAGCCCCGAACTCAAAGAGATGACGCAGCGCCACAGCCTCTACTACCACATTCAGCCCAATTCGTGGCTCGGCCCCGACTGGCTCGCCATCGGCTTGCACATTGACGACGCCATCTATAGCCCTGCGTATTTCGGCTACGGCGGCGAGGGCATGGATCACGACCGCAAAGTGGTTTCGCGCCAAGTGGAGGCGAGCATACTGCGGTTTGCCCCCGACATAACCCTTGTGCATGTGAAAGCGTCCGCCGAAACCATCGCCCGCCGCATGCGCGAAAACCCGCACCCGCACAGCGCCCTGCGCGAAGAAGACATCCCCGATATGCTGAGCCGCTACGACGCCGCCTGCGCCGAATCCACCCTGCGCCACAAGATCGCGCTTGACACCACCGACGCCGCGCTCGCCGATACAATGCGCGAGTTCCAGCAAAAGATAGAGCCGCATCTGACCGAAAACGACCGCTCCCGCATCCTGCTGCGCCGCGCTTGGCGGTAGCCGCCGCAAGCCGCCCGTCGCCAACGCTACCCGATAGCCGCCAGCGCGTTTCCCTGCCAACGCCGCCCTGCCAATCCAATCGCCAACCCGCCAACATAAGAGACCGCTATGTGGATATACATCGCCCGCCGCCTGCTCTGGCTGCCCGTGCTGCTGATTGCGACCAGCGTGGTCACCTTCACGCTGCTGCGCTTTGGGCCGGGCGATCCCGCCGAGATAATTCTGGGCGCGCGCTACGACGAGCAGGCGGCGGCAAACATCCGCGCGCAGCTCGGACTGGATAGGCCCTTCGGCGTCCAGTACGCCACATATATGTGGGGCGTATTGCGCGGCGATTTCGGCGAAAGCTACCGCTATCGCGGCCGCCCTGTGTCCGAGCTGCTCTTCCCCAAGATGTGGGTTTCGTTCCAGGTCAACGCCGCGGCGATGATAGTCAGCCTCGCCATAGGCTTGCCCTTAGGGTTCTACATCGCCCACAAGCAGGGCAGCTGGCAAGACCCCACGGTGGTCGCCATAGCGCTTGTGCTGATGTCCATCCCCGTGATGATAAGCATCCCATTCGCGCTTTGGGGGCTGTGCCTCAAGCTGCAGATTGTCCCCTGCTCAGGCTGGGGCGGCTTTTGGGATCTGCGTATCATCGTACCCGCGCTCACGCTGGGCATACCGGGCGTCGCCGGCCTGGCGCGCTTTATGCGCGCAAGCACGCTGGACGCCCTGGGCCAAGACTATGTGCGGACGGCGCACGCCAAAGGGCTGTCCAACGTCGCCGTGGATTACCGCCACGTCCTCAAAAACGCGATGATCCCCATCGTAACCCTGCTCTCTTTCGCGCTCGCGGGAATGTTCGTCACAAGCTTTATCGTAGAGTTCATTCTCGGCATCCCCGGCGTGGGGCAGTTCACCATAGACTCCGTGTTCAACCGCGACTACCCAATCATTATGGCGATGGGCATAATCGGCAGCAGCGCTTTCGTGATAGCCAACCTAGCCGCCGATATTGCCTACGCCTACATAGATCCGCGCATACGCTACCATTAGACGCTATCGGCAAATGCCGCCGCCATTAGACGCAGACGGCATAGATAGACAGCGACAGATAAGAGATAGCGATAAAACTTCACGATCCCCGCAAGGAAACCCGCAAATGGCGCTGACCGAAATCGAGGAAATCGCCCTAGAGCGCGATAAGAGCAAGGGACACCTGCGCCGCGCTATGGAACGGCTGGTTCGCAAGAAACTGGCGGTTGTGTGCATGATAACCCTGGTGGTTATCTATGCCGGCGGCATATTCGCGCCGGTGGTGGCGCCCTATGACTACACCCAGCCGCACTACACCGCCATACGCAAGCCGCCAAGCCTGGACCACTGGGCGGGAACCGACCACGCCGGCCGAGATGTGTTCACCCGCGTTCTGTGGGGCATACAGAACACCGTCATCATAACCGTGGTGGCTATGGCTACCGGCGGGCTGTTCATCGGCGTAACTATGGGGCTTATCGCGGGCTACTTCAGCAGCAGGATGGACTCGCTCATAATGCGAACCGGCGAACTCTTCGCGTCGTTCCCCGACATCCTGCTTGTCATCATCTTAGCCACCGCGCTCAGGCCCCGCGTCATCGGCTGGGCGCGCTATGTGGAAGACAACACCGCCCTGGACGGCATAGTGCGCTCAGGCGTGGTGGATTACCTTGTGGTATCCCTCGCCCTGGTCGCATTCGGATGGGTGGGAATGGCGCGCCTTGTCAGAGGGCAAGTGCTTTCGCTCAAGCAGACGCCGTACATAGAGGCGGCGCGCGCGGCGGGCGCGTCCACGCAGCGCATCCTGTTTCTGCATCTGCTGCCCAACGCCATCAGCCCCATCGTGGTCAGCGTGTCTATGGGAATGGGCGCGCTCATCGGCACTGAGATAATCCTGAGCTGGCTGGGCTTGGGCATACAGCCGCCGCGCCCCAGCCTTGGCACAATGCTGCTGCAGGCGGGCAGCCTGAGCGCGCTGCGCGAAGTGCCATGGATGCTGTTCGCGCCCGGCGCCGTGGCGTGGACGCTTGTGCTGGCATGGAACCTGCTCGGAGACGCGCTAAACGATGTCCTCAACCCCCGAACCCGATAGGCGCACTATGCAAAGCGATAATGCCGCCAACGCCGCGCCCGAACCTGCGCCCGCGCATACCGACGCCTTGTCTGACGCGCCCGCACACGCGCCCATTTCCCCACATACCGACGGCAATCTGCGTCGCATAGCCGCTACGCTTTCCCCATATTTCGTAGTCTTCTGCGCCAGCGCCTGCGGGCTGATTATCGAGATAGTGGCATCCCGCATCCTGGCGCCCACAATCGGCGTATCCCTGTTCACCTGGACGAGCATCATCGGCGTAGTGCTTGCGGGCATCAGCATCGGCAACTATGTGGGCGGCATCGTCGCAGACAAGCGCCCCGCGCGATCCACGCTAGGCGTCATTCTTATGGCGGCGGGAGTGGCAAGCATCGCCGTCCTGCCTATGGTTGATTTCGTGGCAAGCCTGTATGACGCGCTCAGCATAGTCCCGCGCATCCTGCTAATCACATCCACGCTATTCCTGCTGCCCAGCGTGATACTTGGGATGGTTACGCCCGTTGTGATAAAGCTGCGGCTGAGCGATCTTTCGCAGACCGGCAATGTGGTTGGCAAGATATACGCGGTGTCCACGGCGGGCAGCATATTCGGCGTGTTCATCACCGGCTTTGTGCTAATCCAATGGATAGGCACGCGCCCCGTGCTGCTTGGCGTGGCGATATTTCTTATGCTTATGGCGCTGGCTTTCGGCGGCTTGTGGCGGCTGCGTATCGCCAGCGCCGCGCTGCTGATTGCGTTCATAGGCATAGCCGCGCTCGGCGTATCGCGCGGCGCGCTCGCTACCGAATGCCAGCGCGAAAGCAACTACTTCTGCATCAAAGTCCGGGAGCGCGAGATACAGGGCAGAGCCGTACGTACGCTTACCCTAGATCAGCTTGTGCATAGTTACGTCGATCTGGACGATCCCACCTTTCTGGTCTATTCCTACGAAAAGATATTCGCGGACATAGCGGTATTCGCGGCGGAGCGCAACCCTCGCCTAAGCGCGCTGTTCATTGGCGGCGGCGGATACACGATGCCGCGCTTTCTGGAACATTCCTACCCGCAAAGCCGCGTTGAGGTGATTGAGATAGATCCGGCGGTTACCCAAGTCGCGCGCGAATACCTAAACCTGCCGCCGGATACCCGCATCATCACGCGCAACGCGGACGCGCGGATGGTCACGCCGCAACTGCCGCGCGGCGCATACGACATCGTAGTTGGGGATGCGTTCAACGATGTGTCAGTCCCGTATCACCTGACTACCTTGGAGTTCAACGAGCAAGTCAAGGCGCTGCTAACAGAGGACGGCGTCTATATGGTCAATGTGGTGGATAAGCTCAGAACGGGCGCGTTTCTGAGGGCATTCGCCCGCACATTGCAAGCCACATTCCCGAATGTGTATCTGCTGCGCGATAGTTATGTGTGGGATGACGATGATAGGTACACATTCGTGTTGGCGGCGTCTGAGCGGCCGTTGACTTCAGCCGACATCCACTTCGCAAGCCACGCCGCCGGCCGCGGCGATCCTGAGGCAATCTTTATGCCCGCCCGCGAATTTCGCGCATGGCAAGACGCCCGCCCCGCCGTCTTGCTCACCGACGATTTCGTTCCCGTGGACAACCTGCTGCTGCCCATCTATTTGGAAAGCCGCTAAGCGCGCCTAAACCCGTTGCAGCATCCAACGCGATAGCGCAACGCGGCGATAGCCGCTAAGCCCCCTAAACCGCCGCCAACTCAGCGCAGAACGAATCGCTCCAGTTCTTGGACGAGTGCTTTCGGACGACCGCCATAAGGCCGCTGTTGCGCCGCCGCCGCTCGGTGGCGGGCATACGCAGCGCCGAATAGGTGGCGTCCGCCGTGCCGTCTATGTCATACGGGTTGACGATAACCGCATCCCGCATTGTTCGCGCCGCGCCCGTGAACCGCGACAGCACAAGCACGCCGGGCGACTTTTCGTCCTGCGCCGCAACGAACTCTTTCGCCACCAAATTCATCCCGTCCCGCAGCGGCGTAACCAAGCAGACGTCGGCGTCGCGGTAGAACTCCGCCAGTTCGCTCTGCGGATACGACCTGTACAGGTAGCGTATGGGAACCCAGCCCGCCTGCGAAAACTGCCCGTTTATCTGCCCCACAAGCCGCTCCACATGCTCGCGCTCCTGTATGTATTCGGGAACGCGAGTGCGCGAGGGAGACGAAATCTGCACATAGGTTATCTTGCCGCCCAAGTTGGGATGGCGCTCCAGCATCCGCCCGAATATCCGCAACCTGTGCGGTATGCCCTTAGTGTAATCAAGCCGGTCGATGCCCAGCACAAGCCGCTGGTCGGGCGCGCTGGCGAGCGAGAGCTCATCCGCCAGGCTTGCCGTGCGGCTGGGCGCGGGCTTGAACATATCGGGGTCTATGCCGATGGGATACACGCCCAGTTTCGCCGTCTGCTCGCCGTGCGTGTAGCAGTTGTCCCCCTTGTCCGGCGTGGCGCGAAAGTCGTCCGCGCGCGGCGGCTCATCCCCGTAGGCATACCCATCCCCCGACGCATGCCCGCCAAGCTCAGTGTCCATAGAGTCCACCATATTGCGGAGATAGCGGTCGTCGTGCAGCCCCACCAGGTCGTAGTGCAGCAGCGCCTCCAGCGTATCGCGCGACCACGGCAGTATGCCGAATATGTCCGCGGAGGGAAACGGCACATGCAGAAAGAACCCAAGCTTGCCGCGCCAGCCAAGCCGCCGCAGTTCAAAGCCCACATGGAACAGGTGAAAGTCCTGAACCCACACGAGATCGCCCTCTTCCAGCAGCGGCAGCAGCGCTTGGGCAAAGCGGCGATTGATGCGGCGATATGCGCGATAGGTGTCCCGCCGAACCACCACGCGCGCCGGAAAGCTGTGCAGCAGCGGCCAAAGCGTGCGGTTGGCGTAGCCTGAGTAGTAGAGGCTGACTTCGTCGTCGGACAGGTCAATCGTGGCGAGCTTAGTGTCTCCGAAATCGGTTATGGTGGGGGTTGACCTGCCGCGCCGCCGCGTGCTGCGGCCGCTCCAGCCGAACCACATCCCGCCGCGCTCGTCCATAGCCGCCCGCACGGCGGTCACCAGGCCGCCCGCCGCCGCCTCGCCTCTGACCTCGCTGTGAAAGTCCGACGCCGGCGGCACGCGATTGGACACCACTATAAGCCGCTGCCGCGCGTTCTCGACCATTATGCCTCGCTTTCCCCGGCAAGCGCCGCTATGCGCCGCCGTATGCGCCCTGAGTGCGCGGGCTAGATGCGCGCCCCCAAAGATATACACTCAGATATGCGCCGCCCCGTCCTCCGCCATTGCGCCAAGCCGCGCCGATAGCGCCGCGCCCTGCCTTGCCCTTACAGCGGCTCGCGCTTGAACACAACGCGGTCGAGCGCGTACTTGCCGCCGCCGATTACGCCGATGATGCCCGCTATGAGGAACCAGAGTATCGGAACCTCGCCGCCATGCGCCACGAATGCGTTGCCCCCGTCCGGCGGGTTGGGATACAGATGCGGCCAGGGCCAAACCGGGCTTAGCCGCGCGTGAATCCCGAAATACGCGCCCAGCATCGTGAACACGATTGCGCCCGCGCCCAGCCGCGTCAGAAACCCGAACCCGATTAGCAGCGAGGCTATCACCTCCACCCAGCCCGCAATGTCCACCATAGCGCCCCATCCGCCGGGGTTCGCGCCCGCCGGAAATCCCCACAGCAGAAACGCTTTCTGTATCCCATGCAGGAACACCAGCAGCGCGAACATCACGCGAAACAGCGCCCAGAACCCATCCTTATAGCGCTCCAGATACTTGCCGAATATCGCGGGCTTGTCGGTTCGTGTTGCCATATCGCTCCCCCTTTTGGCTTGCGCCCAGCGCGGTTCGCATTAGCCGCCGTATCCGATTCCCCGGCCGCGCCCGTTGCGACTTTATGAGTATGCCATCACCGCGCGGCTATGTCAAACGCGAGTTGCCGCTTGTATTTTAGCGAAAATCGTTGCAAAAGACTTGTGATGTGCAAGATATAAGCATCCGGATAGGCTGCGGCATACGGCTGCCGTCAAGCGTACGTCCTCATTCCCCCGCCAATCCCGCGCTGTTCGGCATTGTTCGCGCCCGCCCATTCCCGCCTATTCGTCATTCGCGCTTGTTCGTTGTTAATGCCCGTTAATCATCTACGCTTGTTCATTGCACATACCCGCTAATTATTCGCGCTTGCTCATTGCACATACCCGTTCATTGTCTATTAAGAATACGAAATATCATTTCTACAATCCCCCCATTCCTGATAAAATGGCGCTATGCAATATCAGGAAGACGCGCCGCCCAATGCCCAATCGCAGCAGCCACCGCAACAATCCCCGTATCAGGACGACGAGAGCGGGCGCGATAGATTGCGCGAGCAAGCGCAGGAAACGCTAGAGTTCCACCTAATCCGCGAGCGGGTGGCGGAGCGCGCGCTGTTCTATCCCGCGCGGCAATTGGCGCTGAGCCTAGCGCCCTCATACGACGCGCGCGAGGTGGCGGAGCTGCAGCGCGAAACCGCCGAGGCGCGCGCCGTGATGGACGAGGGCGGCGAAGTGGATACGCAAAGCGCCGCCGACATATCCGACGCCGTAACCCGCGCCGCGCTTGGCGGCATCCTAGCGGGCGGCGACCTGCTGCAAGTCGCCGCCGCCATCGACGTCCACCGCCGCGCCAAGGCGGGCATCCTCAGCGTCCGCCAACACGCGCCGCTTATGGCGGACATCGCCGCCGGCATCCCCGACCTGCGCGACCTGTCCCGCCGCATCCGCGCCCGCATCGGCCCCCGCGGCGAAGTGCTTGACGACGCCACCCACACCTTGCGCGCGCTGCGCTCCCAAATCCGCCGCGCCTACGGCCGTGTAACCGGCGCGCTCAACGCCCTGATGCAGTCCTCCCAAGCCGAAAACGCGCTGCAAGACAAGGTGATTTCCATCCGCAACGACCGGCTTGTAGTGCAGGTCAAAGCCGAAATGCGTAGCCGCATCCCCGGCATCGTTCACGACGCCTCCAACACCGGCGCTACCCTGTTCGTAGAGCCGGTAGCCACGATAGAGATGGGCAACGAATGGCGCGAGCTGGCGCTTGCCGAAGAGCGCGAAATCCGCCAAGTGCTGCGCGATCTATCCGATATGGTAGGCGAGCATGCGCCCGACATACGCCGCGCCAACGACCTCACCGCGCGCATCGACTTCATTATGGCGCGCGCCCGGTTTAGCTACGCATTGCGCGGCATAGGCGCGGCATCCCCGCCCAACGGCGATGGCGATATGTCAGCCCGCCTAATCAACGCCCGCCATCCCTTGCTCGGCAACTCCGCCATCCCCATCAACGTAACCATAGGGCCGGGCTGGTCTGTGCTGGTCGTAACCGGCCCCAACACCGGCGGCAAGACCGTGGCTATGAAAACCGTGGGCTTGCTCGCGCTTATGAACCAGGCGGGCTTGCACATCCCCGCCGACGAGGGCAGCGCCCTGCCCGTGTTCGACGGCGTCTATGCCGACGTGGGCGACCGGCAGAGCATAGAGCAGTCGGTATCCACATTCAGCTCGCACATCCGCAACGTCATCCAAATCTTGGACGCCGCCACGCCCAAATCCCTCGCGCTGCTGGACGAACTCGGCACAAGCACGGACGCCGAAGAGGGCTCGGCGCTCGCCAAGGCAATCCTAGAGCATCTCGCAAACAACCGCGTGTCCGCGATAGCCACAACTCACCACCGCGGCGTGGCGGCATTCGCCGAAACCGCGCCCAATATGATGAACGCCAGCGTGCAGCTTGACCCCGATTCCCTCCAGCCCACCTACCACCTGACGCTCGGCATACCCGGCCGCAGCTACGCAATGGCGATAGCCGCCAGCCTAGGCTTGCCCGCGCCGATTATGGACAGCGCGCAAGCCCTGCTGGAGCCGCAATACCTGCGCTTTGAGGACTGGCTATCCGAGCTGCAGCGCGAGCGCGCCCAATTGCAAGCCGCCCAGCGGGACGCCGAGCAAGCGCGGTCAGACGCAGACGCGCTCAGAACGCGGCTTGGCGAGCAGATAGACTATCTGGTAGCGCATCGGCAAGACATCCTGGACGCCGCGCGGCGGTCGGCGCTCTCGCAGTACGACGAGGCGCAGCGGCGGCTCAAGCGCGCCGAGGCCGCCCTGTCTTGGAACGCCGGCGCGCCCTCGGCCGCATCCGCGCAAGCCCCCACATCCCGCGAAGACATCGCCCGCCTGCGCCGCGAACTCGCCCGGCAGCGCGCCCAAACCGCCGCCGCAAGCGCGCCCGCAAGTGCGCCAATCCAAGAGCGCAGCCGAACCCTATCGCCCGGCGACGCCGTATTCGTGCGCGGCATGAACCTCAGCGGCACATTGGTATCGCTGCCCCAAGACGGCGGCGACGCCGAAGTCGGCATCGGCAACGTCCGCATCCAAGTCCAGCCCTCCCGCCTAGCCCTAGCCGACCGGCCCGCCGCGCAACAGCCTGACCGCCCTCATCAACCCGCCGTCAGCATAGACATAGGCCCCATGCTAGACACCGGCGAGCTAGACATCCGCGGCATGCGCGCCGACGAATCCCTCGCCCAACTAGAGCAATTCCTAGACAAAGCCGCCCGCGACGGCTTCAGATCCGTCCGCGTCATACACGGCCGCGGCAAGGGCATCCTGCGAAACGTCGTCCGCGAGCATCTATCCCGCCACCCGCTCGCCCGCTCATACGAGCCCGAGGCCCGCGAGCGCGGCGGCGACGGGGCGACGCTGGTGCGGCTGGAGTAGGGGGGCGTATATGCCTACTGCTCCCTACGCCGCGATGTCGCCGCGAAGTTGAGGTGAACGCGCAATGCACAACCGATTGGATCTAGCCCTGCTCGCCGCCCTAATCTGCTTTCTAACGGGCTGCGTCCTAGGCGGCGCTCCGAACCGCGAACCGACGCCAACTGATACAAACGCGGATGCGGCAAGCGCAGGCTCCGCCGTAGTGCCCGTTCCCGAAGACATTTCGGCAAGCCTGGACGATGCCGCGCTTGATATGAGCGAGCCGTGGTCGCCCCCGGTTGATGCGGAGGGCTACGCTTTGCCATATTCTACGAGAAACATTGATGATCGAACGCCTGAGATAATGATGCAATGGTCAAGCGCTATTGCGCGAGTGCGCTTGCTTGAGGTGGAAGAAAAGGTGCATCACCCTAGCACTGACCTAACTGATAAATCTTATTCAGTCGGGATGGTGTTCAAATTTAGGGTGTTGGAATGGCTCAAGGGCGGGAATGATGAGGCAATCGCCAGAGGCGAGGTAGGAATTGAACTTGCTGACGGCGATACTGAGGAAGAGGCTCGCTGGAAAGCGAAGTACTACTTTGATGGTCGCGACGCGCAATTTGACAATAGAGACGCGATCCTTATGTTCCAAGACGTTCCGCCTGACAAAGACAATGTCTATTCAATCGGCTGCCTGTGCCCTAATGATAGTTTTAGCCCTTGGGCGCGGTGGCTGCCGCTGGCGTCGTCAAGCGAAGTATCCGGGGCAAGTGGAGAGCAGAGGTTTTTGTGGCGCACTTATGTCAACCCATACAGAACCGTCGGAGCGGCGGGGCAATCTGACGAGAACACAATATCGCTCAATGCGCTTAGGCGTTTGGCGGGGCTAAGTAAAAAGGATTTGGATGAGCGCAGTCGGAGCGTGTCGGGCTATGCCGTGGTGAACGAATCGCCGCCCGCGGAGATGGATTTGGATCATTTCGCCGCTATTTCCAGAACGCGCGGATCGGACAATTGGATTGATTTAGCCTGGGCTAACCTGGGAACCGCCGACAGCGGCGTGGAGGGATACCGCGTTCTGCGCCGCAAGCAATCCGACGCCGAATTTATCGAGGTGGCTGACGTGCCGGCAGACGCCGTAACCAGCTTTTATGAAGATAGGCGCGATATTCAGCCTGAGACTAAGTACATCTACCGCTTCCGAGCATATGGCAAAGATGGCGATATAGCCGACGCGCGCGTAGCCATCACTACCGTCGCCGCGTTGGATCCGCTGGATGACGCAACCGCAACGCCTATCTATAATGCCGCAACGCCCTCGCCCAAATAGTCCAGCAACCCGCCCAAACCACAAGGACGCTCCCCCCAAATGACAAAACCGATACTAGCAACAACCCTCCTCGCCACCCTAATCTGCTTTCTAACGGCTTGCGTCCTAGGCGGCGCTCCGAACCGCGAACCGCCGCCGGCTGATGCAAGCGCGGATGCGGCAAGCGCAGGCTCCGCCGCATCGCCCGTTCCCGATGAGACTTCGGCAAGTTCGGACGATGCCGCGCTTGATATGAGCGAGCCGTGGGAGCCGCCGATTCCTTTGGTTGACGCTCATCAACCTCCCGATAGCCGCTCGCCGGAAGAAATGACGCTGCTGTCAGGCGCTATCGCAAGAGTGCGAATGCTTGATGTGGAAGAACTGGCGCTGCATCCCGGCTTGAACGGCAATGCCTATTCAATACAAATGGTATTCAAATTCAGAGTGCTTGAATGGCTGAAAGGCGGAAGTGGCGAAGAGACCATTCTGGGCGGCGTAGGGCTGGACGCCCACGGCGATACGCTAGAAGAGGCTCGCTGGAAGGCGGCGTACTTCTTTGACAATCGCGACGCGCAATTTGACGACAAGGAATCTATCCTTATGTTTCAGGATGTCCCGCTTGGCGAAGACAATACCTATTCTATCGGCTGTCTTTGCTTTGGCAATGCGGGGAGTCCTTGGGCGCGGTGGCTGCCTATGGAGTCGTCGAGCGAAGTCGACGACTCCAGCGAAGGGCAAAGCTTTATATGGCGCACATGGTTCAACCCATATAGTATCTTTGACGCTGCCGGGCAATCCGACGAAAGCATAATGGAAAGCGCAATATCGCTGAATATACTCCGGCGGTTGTCCGCCCTGAGCGATGAGGCATTGGAAAAGCGCACTCGGAGCTTGATGGGCTATATGGCGGTGAATGAATCAGCGCCTGAGGAGATGGACATAAACTATTTCGCCGCTATTTCCGATACATGGGGCGCGGACAACTGGATTACGCTAGTTTGGGAAAACTTGGGAAATCCCGATAGCGGGATAGAGGGCTACCGCATCCTGCGCCGCAAGCAGTCAGACGCTAACTTTATCGAGTTGGCTAATTTTCCGATAGACTCATTAACCTATGAGGACGCCCCTTATCAGGACAGGCGCAATATCCAGCCTGAGACCAAATACATCTACCGTCTGCAGGCATATGGCGCGAATGGCGATATAGCCGACGCGCGTGTAGCCATCACTACCGTCGCCGCGCTGGAGCCGCTAGACGCGCCAACCGCAACGCCCACGGCAAACCTGATAAACCCGATCGCCACGCCATCACCCACGCCCGCGCCCGTATCATCACCTACACCTACATCAGTCGGTATTACCACGCCATCACCCACCCCAACCGCCATACCCACGCCCGCATCATCGCCCTCACCCACCCCCATCCCATCCCCCGCTGTCATCATCCGCGCCATCCCATTCGCCGCCGAAATCGCCGACACCCCAGATCTGCGAACCAAAGGATTAGGCTCCCGCGACCGCCTAGCCCCCAACAGCGGCATGCTCTTCATATTCCCAAGCGGGCAGGCGTCGTCGTTTTGGATGCGCGGCATGCGCTTTCCCCTCGACTTCGTGTGGATAGGCGCGGATTGCCGCGTGGCGGACATCACCGAGCGCGTTCCCCATCCCGAACCGGGCGCGCCGGACGCAACGCTGCCCCTCATCAATCCCGCCGCGCCCGCCGCGTATGTCTTTGAGATTAACGCCGGCGAAATAGAGCGGTTCGGCATTGAAATAGGCGATCCCGCGCGCTTTCGCAACATCCGCCCGGACGCCGCCAACAGCCCCGCCACCGCCTATCCCTGCGACTGCCGCGAAACGGAGGACTGCGAATGACCGGCCACACCGATAGCGATAGAATCCGCGCCGTGTTTATGGGAACGCCCGACTTCGCCCTGCCCGCGCTAGACGCGCTCGCGGACGCCGGCTGCGACATCGTCGCCGTCTATACGCAGCCCGACCGCCGCGCCGGCCGCGGCAAGCGAACAACCCCCTCGCCCGTAAAGCGCGCGGCGCAAGAGCGCGGCTTGCCCGTCTATCAACCCGCATCCCTCCGCCGCGATCCCGACGCCCGCCGCCAGCTCGCCGAACTAGCGCCGGATCTCATAGTCGTGGCGGCATACGGGCTATTCCTGCCCCCCGAAACCCTCGCGCTCCCCCCACTCGGCGCGCTCAACATCCACCCATCGCTGCTGCCGCTATACAGAGGCCCCTCTCCGGTAGCAAGCGCAATGCTCGCCGGCGACGCCATCACCGGCGTCACCATAATCCTGCTTGACGAGGGCATGGACTCCGGCCCCATCCTAGCGCAGCGCGAAATGCCCATACGCCCGGACGAAACCGCTATCGCTCTCACAGCCCGCCTGTTTGATATGGGCGCAACGCTGCTGGCGGACACCCTGCCCGCCTGGCGCGCCCGCCGCATATCCCCCGCGCCGCAAGACGAATCCCGCGCCACCATAACCCGCCTGCTATCCCGCGAAGACGGCGCGATTGACTGGCATACGCCCGCCGCTCAAATCGCGCGGCAGGTTCGCGCATACCACACATGGCCCAGCGCGTTCACCCATTGGAACGGCAAACTGCTCAAAATCACAGAGGCGCGCGCCGTGGACGCGCCCGGCATTGCCCCCGATATTGCCCCAGGCGGCGTGATTGCCCTGCCGCAAGGCGTCGCAATCGCCGCCGGCGAAGGCGCGCTGCTGCCCCTACGCTTGCAGCTAGAGGGACGCCGCGCCGTCAGCGCCGCCGAATTCACGCGCGGCTACCCCAACTTCATAGGCGCGATTTTGGGCGCGGGCTGATATAATCCCCTTGATAATTCCCCACATCAGACGCGAACTATCAGACGCAAACGGCGCGAAAGAGATTAAAAGAGAGCGGCGGGCGAGTTGCCCAGCTTATCCCGCTGACAGGCTAACGCACTAATCCAACAGGAGGCGCGAAATGGACAAGGCGCTGGCGGGCGTGAAAATACTTGATATGAGCCGCGTGCAGGCGGGGCCTTCCTGCGCCCAGCTGCTCGGCTTTCTCGGCGCGGATGTCATCAAGCTGGAAGACACTATGGGCGGCGACAATACCCGCTGGGAGCAGGCGCACATTGACGGCGTGGACAGCGTGTATTACACGATTTTCAACAACAACAAGCGCGCCCTGACGCTCAATCTCAAAACCGAGCGCGGCAAGCAGCTCTTCGAGGGCTTGGCGCTATGGGCGGATGTTGTGCTTGAAAACTTCTCCAAAGGCGTAATGGAGCGGCTGGGCATCGGCTACGACCGGCTGCGCGAACTCAACCCGCGCCTCATACACGCCAGCATCAAGGGCTTTGGCGAGTACGGCCCTTGGAGCGACTACCGCAGCTTTGAGCTCGCCGCCCAAGCCACCGGCGGCGCCACCGCCGCCAACGGCTACCCCGACCTGCCGCCCATATCGTCCCCCATAGGCGCGGGCGACTCCGGCACCGGCTTGCACACCGCCATCGGCATCCTGGCCGCCCTCCGCCAGCGCGACCTCACCGGCGAGGGGCAGCGCATAGAGGTCTCAATGCAGGACGGCATCGTCAACCTGATGCGCTATCGCCTCATACGCAGCCTATCGCTCGCAACCCCGAATGTGCGCCCCGGCGACCGGCCCGGCGAGGGCATCCCGACCGTATTCCCCTGCCACCCCGGCGGCTCCGACGACTATGTGATGATCCACATGACCGGCGCGCTGTGGGAAACCGTGCTTGCCATAATCGGGCGCGCCGACCTAATCGGCGACGAGCGCTACTCCACCCACCAAGCCCGCTGCGAGCGCCCCGACGAAGTGGTCGCCATCATAAGCGAATGGACGCTGGCGCGCGACAAATACGCCGCGATGGAGGCGCTCGCCGAGGCGGGCGTCTGGTGCGGCGCGGTCATCAGCCCCGAAGAGCTGCTCGCCAACGACCACCTCATCGCCCGCGAAATGATAGTGCAAGTGGACGACCCCGCGCGCGGCGCTTACCAAATGATAGGCTGCCCCGTAAAGCTCGAAAAATCCCCCGTCCAAATCCAACCCGCCCCCTTGTACGGCGAACACACCGACGAAATCCTAACCCGCGTGCTAAACATCCCCGCAAGCGAACTGCCGGAGCTGCGGCGGGAGGGGGTTATTGTATAGCCGCGTCGTGTCATAGACATAATCGGCATCCCCCCGCGCTTTGGTATTCGTTACCAAAACTGATAGTTGCCAATATGATAAAATACCCACCAACACGCCACATACAGCACCAGGACAGCACCAGGAACAAACGCCTATGCCAGCCCTAGACGGAATGCGAATAGCCATACTTGAGGCGCGGATGAGCGGCGCGCTCGCCGGCCTGATAGCCAAGCGCGGCGGCGTCCCCGTATGCGCCCCCGCCGTGCGCGAGGCGGACATTGATTGCGCCGCCGACGTCGGCAATCTCATAGACGCGCTTGAAACCGCCGCGCTGGACGTCGTCATATTCCAAACCGGCGTAGGCGCGCGCGCGCTATTCCGCGAGGCGGACAAGCTCGGCAGACTGGACGCGCTGCTGTCGGCGCTGCAAGGCGTAACAACCGTATGCCGAGGCCCCAAGCCCACCGCCGCGCTCCGGCAGGCGGGCGTCCAAATATCCGCGAGCGTCGCCGCCCCCTACACCACCCGCGAGCTGCTGGACGCCTTGGCGGCCATCCCCGTATGCGGCAAGCGCGTAATGGCGCTGCAATACGGCGAGCGCAACGCCGCCCTCATAGACGCCCTGCGCCGCCAAGCCGCCAGCGTCAACGACCTCTGCCTCTACGAATGGCAACTCCCCGACGACACCGCCCCCCTGCGCTCCCTGGTTGACGATCTGCTAAACGACAACCTAGACGCCATAGCCTTCACCAGCCAAGTGCAGATACGCCACCTCTACCTTATCGCCGCCGCCCGCGGCATCCCATCTCAGACGCTATCCGCCGCCCTAAACGCCCGCGCCATAGTCGCCGCCGTCGGCCCCACCTGCGCCGCCGCCCTAGCCGAGCGCGGCGTCGCCGTGGACAGCGCCCCCGCCCACCCCAAGATGGGCCACATGGTAGCGGCGCTGGCGGAGTACGCGGAGGCGAGGCGGGGGATGGCGGCGGGCGCAACGCCCTAGGCTGACAAGCCGCCTACGTCCGCAACCTAGTTGCCCCTGCCCTCTGAGGATAGGGGCAACTTTTGTGTTTGAAAAGCGAGCGCAAGATACAAAAATCGCTTGTGTCCTTGAGGCAGATGGCGTCAAAATTTGTGCTTTGGAAGAATATCTGTTATCTTATAATCACAAAGAGCATTGACAACTTTGTTCGCAAGGTCAGTTACTTGCTATCTCATAAATGAAAGCGAGGTAGTAACTATGCAAAAGAGACAGGAAAACCATATGCCCAATCACCATAACGAAGATGCGAAAGAGGCGTCTGCCGACTTGATCCAAAGTGCGCCTTTGGCGGAGCCTCGCAAATTCAAGAATACCGACTGGGACTGGAAAGAGCGCATCGACAAGGCTAACGCCGCGCGAGAATTCGGCAAGGAGCTTCGCAAGGGCAAGCCCATAATATTCCGGAACAAGGTGATATAGCCGTGCCTGACGCTTATGAAAGCGAGCGGCAAATCCCTTCGCAAACCCCGCTCTACCACGCACTACATTCAGGCAGATACGACAGGCAACAAGCTATCAGCGAATACCAGAATAAGTTCGCTTGCAAGCTTGTTGTAATGAAAGATGTGATATTCGATCACAGCGTTGTTCGATTTGAAGATCTGATATACGACGCCTCGCCTGAAATCGACCTGCATGTCATACTCGCATCCCCGGGCGGCGATGGCGAAACCGCGGTAAGGTTAGTGAGGGCGGCGCAAGCGCGTTGCAAAGAACTGACAATCATCGTTCCCGACCAGGCAAAGAGCGCCGCCACTCTTATGGCGCTCGGAGCGCATCGCATCCTAATGAGCGCGACAAGCGATCTAGGCCCCATAGACTCCCAATTCCCGCGCGGTAATGAACTGGTCTCGGCTAAGGACATTATCGCAGCCGTAGATGACGCCGCTCAGAAGGTTCAAGACGCCCCGAATACATTTCCGATTTACGCCTCGCTTTTGGCAGATGTGAACGCCTTAATGGTGCAGCAAGCGCGTTCATCGCTTGCGCGAAATCAAGACCAGTTGGAAGAAGCCCTTAAAAGCAACCCCGACCGCTCCGATGATGAAGTTCGCAAGTTGAAAGATACGCTCATAGAACTTTTGATTGACCGCCCCAGAAGTCATTCAGCCCTTTTCAGCGCGCAAGACGCCATAAACGCAGGCTTGCCCGTAAAAGACGTAGATCCACGCAGCGAGCAGTGGCAGATGATATGGCGGCTGTGGACTAAATACTATACGCTTGGGACATCAATATACGAAGGCGAAAGGGCTTCCCACCTTATCCCGCGATAACGGCGCTCCAGTTTTCCGATTGGCGCAGCGCCAGTTTTGCTACATCCAGTCCTCCGCAATTTAGCCGTTCCCTAATGGCGGCGGCGATACGCTCTATCAGCAATGGCGGCGCGGCGTTCCCAAGCTGGCCCGCCTGCTGGACGAAACTGCCAACAAACTCATAGTCGTCGGAAAAGCCTTGTATTCGGGCGGCCTCGCGGATGGTTAGCGTTCTTGTATCTACGGGATGGCCCCAGCGGCCGGAGCCGGGGTGAAACAGCCAGCGCGTGATGGTTGGCGCAACGCCTTGCTTGGTTAGCCGCCCGTATGCGCCGCTGTAGCCGCCTTTCACCCTGAGATGAGATGGCAGATCTTTGATGCCTTGGCCGGGCTGCAGCGCGGCTAGACGGGAGCGCTGCAAGGGGCGCAGCTCGCGCGCGATGTGGTTGCGGACTTTGCCGCTGCCGTTGCGGCGCGCCCGCTGGTATTCGGATAATGGGGCGCAGGCGTAGCCGCAGGGGTCGTCGCCTTGCCCGTGCTGCACGCTCGGCAAGTCCCCGATTGCGTCCCAGACGCTAACAAAGCCGTTGGTTTCAAAGCCCAGCTGTTGTTTGGGCGGCTCTGAGTGCGTGGGCGCGGGAATTGTTGGGGGCAATGCGTTTTGAACGGCGATATAGAACGCCCTGCGCCGTTTTTGCGGGACGCCGTATTCGGCGGCGTTGAGGACTGCCGATTCCACTTTGTAGCCCGCTTTGTCAAGCCTCTCGCGGATTTCGTCGCTGAATTGGCGCGCAAAGCCGTTTCTGAATTCGGCGACGTTTTCCATCAACACTGCCTTTGGCTTTATCTGTTCGCAGTAGTCAAGAAACCTTTTGACGAGCAGATTGTTTGGGTCATCGGCAGAGCGCAGTTTGCGCGGCACATTCTTTGAGAAGCCCTGACAGGGGGGGCCGCCGGCTAGAATGTCCAGCTCGCCGGGTTCAAGGTTGAGTGAGTTCATAAGTTGCGAGGGGGCGCAGTGAACCAAGTCGACGTTCATCCCGATAGCATCCGGGAAGTTGTGGCGGAATGTAGCCAGATACTTGGGATCGTTGTCGGCGCCGGCTATCACGCTGAAACCGGCGCTCCTCAAGCCCGCAGAAATCCCGCCGCCGCCGCAGAAGAGGTCGACCGCTTTCAAGTTGCCCCCTTTGTAGTAGTCTGAATCCCAGACTGAACTTCGTTCCATAGCTTAGCCGCTTGCCAATGGGCTGCCGCGCCTAGCAATTCCCCCCAACTCCCCATTCCCTACCTCCACGCCTCCGCGTCGTCCGCGGGCCTGTAGCCCAGGACATCCCACGCGCGGGGGGTGTCGTAGATTTTCCATTTGTTGGCGGAGGCGCCGTAGAAGATGTCGAAGCCTATGGCGTCGGCGTCTATGCAGCGCTCTACTAGGGCGGCTATGTCGCGGTGGCTGAACCAGCTGACGTAGCTGCGCGCGTCTTCGCCGGGCTTGTCTTGGGGGCTGGTGGTTCCGAAGCGGATGCAGATTACCGATATGCCGAAGTCTTCGTGGAAGTAGCGGCCTAGCGCCTCGCCGAATATCTTGCTGACGGCGTAGGGGCCGTCGGGACGGTCGGGCATATCGGCGGTGATTAGCGGGACGGCGTCAGGGTCTATGCCGTCGTATTCGCCGGCGGCGATGGAGGCGTAGGGTTCGTCGCGCTCGTACATGCCGCTGACGTGCATTGAGCTGAAGAAGATTATGCGCGAGACGCCAGCCCTGCGCGCCGCATCGAAGACATTCGCGGTGGCTATCACATTGTCGGGCATAAGCAGATCCCAGCCGATGTCGGGCGTGTGGCGCGGCTCGGCGGCGAGGTGAATCACCACATCCTTGCCCTCAAAGGCGGGCGCGATGGCGTCAAGGTCGGTCAAGTCCGCCTTAACCGAATCCAGCCCCTCCAGCGCCACGCGGTCTATGCCGCTGAATTCGTACTTGTCGCCAAGGTAATCCCGCAGCACTTTGCCTATCCTGCCGCCAAAGCCTGTCACGATAACCCGTTTCTTGTCAGCCATTCGCAAGCCTCCCGCCCGATACTGCCTTGCTATTGTCTTGGATATTCCCTCGCCGCGTTTCGTCATCATCAATCCGCGCCCAATCATAATATAGGCGGCGGCGCAGGGCAACCGCATCTAGGCTGACTTGCCTGTATTCGCGCACGCGCCTTTCCTTATTTATAGCCATCCGAAACCCCCGCCCTTGCCCTGCGCCCGTCAAACAGGTATGGTAGCCTGCACAATCCCGAACCGCCGCAATCGCGCGAGCGGCATAACTCCGAACCGCGCTTGCCCACGCGCATCCCATCCCAACAAGCCTATCCAAACGCCTATGACAACGCCAACCATACTTGACCGCATCACGCGGGGGGAAACGCTTATATCCGACGGCGGCGCCGGCACGTATTTGCAGCGGCATGGGCTGGAGCCGGGCGGCTGTCCGGAGGCGCTGAATGCCGCCAATCCCGACGTCGTGCGGCGGATGGCGCGGGAGTATTTCGCGGCGGGCGCGGATATGGCGCTCACGAACTCTTTCGGGGGCAGCCGCTTTATGCTGGGCAAGTATGGCGTCGGCGAGCGCGCGTCCGAACTCAACCGGCTCGCCGCGCAACACGCCCGCAGCCAAGCGCCACCGGGCTGCCATGTGGTCGGATCGGTTGGGCCAACCGGCGAGTTCTTGGCGCCGCTGGGCGAGTTGTCCCCCGCTGAGATGCTGGACGCTTTCCAAGAGCAGGTTGACGCGCTGGTGGACGGCGGCGTGGACGCTATCGTGGTAGAGACGATGACTGCTTTGGAAGAGGCGAGGCTCGCCGTGCAAGCGGCGCGCCGCCATTCGGGGCTGACGGTTATGGCTACGATGACTTTTGACAAGGGGCCGCGCGGCTTTTTCACGATGATGGGCGTGACGCCGCAACAAGCCGTGTCTGAGTTGCAGGACGCCGGGACGCATATCGTAGGGGCGAACTGCGGGAACGGCATTGATGTTATGCTGGAGCTGGCGCGCGAACTGCGGGCAGCGACGGACGGGGCGCTGCTCGTCCACTGCAACGCGGGCATACCGGCGGTGCGGCGCGGCGAGATCGTGTATCCCGAATCGCCCGAATATATGGCGGGCCGCTTTCGCGCGCTGGCGGACGAACTCGGCGTGAATATCGTGGGCGGATGCTGCGGGACGGGGCCGAGCCATATCCGCGCGATAGCAGACGCCTTGCGCGAATAGCGCCTGTCAATCTCATAGCAAAGCCGTGATAGCAAGCCAAATAGCAAGACAGCAAAGCCGCCATCAGCGCAATCGGGCAAGCGCCTATGAACGCCAATTGGGACAACCAGTTCCGGTTCTTTGACAACCGCGAAAAGTATCTGCTGTTCGTTACGACTTGCAACGAAAAGCAGGTGATAGCCGAGCGCGTGGCGATGGATACGATGTATCTGCAACCGGTTCAGCCGGCGCTGCGGGTGTTTGACGCGGGGATGGGCGATGGCAGCGTCCTCACGCGCGTGCTGATGAACTTGCATCACCGCTTTCCCACCGTGCCGATGCTGGTGGTGGGCAAGGAGATTAGCTACGAGGATGTTCGCATCAGCTTGGAAAAGATGCCGGATCGTCTGGTGGAGCATCCGCTTACGGCGCTTGTGGTTACCAATATGTTTTACTCGGAGGCGCCTAGCCTGCGGCCTAACTCGCGGCGCAATAGGGAGCGCTTGAACTGGCTGGAGGTGGCGCTGGAGGGCGATACGGCGTATGACTTTCATGAGCAGATACGGGCGCTGGAGTGGCGGGTGCGCGATTGGTGGCAGACCCGCGTCAGCGCTCGGAGCGGCAATCCCGTTTATGACGAACCATCCGTCTTGGTTATCTATCGCAAGGATCATCAGTGGCCGCTGGCGCCGGTCATACCGCGCCGGGGCGAGGACATTCGCCGCGAGTATGACCTGATTATCGCGGCGCAGCCGTTTCGGGCGCGGCTGGCGAAGGAGGCGAAGGTTCGCAATGTGCTTGCGCCGCTGGCGCTGGCGCTGGCGTCGGGCGGGATTATGGTGGTTATCCAGTCCACGGGCAAGGATCCGGGGATGGAGATCATCCGGCGGATATGGGCGGGCGAGCGGCCGTTCCGGACGCCGCGCTTGGATTTGCTGCGGGAGCTGCAGGCGCAGGTGGGGGAGCGCGCGCCGGATTTGAAGTATGTGAGTTATGTGGATTCGCGGGCGGAGTTCCGATATTTCCTGCAGCTGTCGGAGGCGGCGAGCGCGGGGGCAATCGGCACATCGGCGATACTGGCGGCGTGGAACGCGGCGGTGTATGTGGCGCAGGTGGAGGATGAGCGGCTGGCGGACGCTATGCGTGATGGGGCGTATTTGGATGTGACGGCGCAGGTTTTGCATAAGTATGGGGGGCTTTGGTTCACGGATGAGTCGTTTATTGTGACTAGGCCGTAGGGGCGGGAGTGTCTGATGGAAACGCTGCCGCGCCTAAGCCGATGTTGGCAATAGTTTGCAAAGCGCTTATAATTAGGCGGCGCGGCAAGACCGCGCATAGCAATGTCCATAGGCGGCGGCAACGCCCGTGGTATCAAGGAGGGGAATTATGGCGGCGCGGATTGATTTTAATTGCGATATGGGGGAGAGTTTTGGGATGTATAAGATGGGGTTGGATGAGGAGGTGATTAAGCATATCACATCGGCGAATGTGGCTTGCGGGTTTCATGCGGGGGATCCGATGTGGATGCGGCGGACGGTGGATTTGGCGCAGGCGCATGGGGTGGCTGTGGGGGCGCATCCGAGTTTTCCGGATTTGGCCGGGTTCGGGAGGCGGGATATGGGGGCGACGGCGGCCGAGGTGAAGAATGACATCACCTATCAGGCGGGGGCGCTGCAGGCTTTTACGGCGGGCAAGCGGCTGCAGCATATCAAGCCGCACGGGGCGATGTATAATATGGCGGTTCAGGATGAGGCGCTGGCGCGGGCTATCTGCGAGGCGATATTGGAGCTGGATGAGAGTATCATTCTGCTGGCGCTGGCGGGCTCGCGGTGGGTGGACGTCGCGGAGGATATGGGGCTGCGCGTGGCAAGAGAGATATTCGCGGATCGGGCGCTGACCGCCGAAGGGGCGCTCGCGCCGCGATCGCAACCAGGCGCGGTGATTCACGATACGGCGGAGGTGGTGGAGCGCAGTTTGCGGATGGTTACGGAGGGCAAGGCGACGGCGATTACGGGCGAGCGCATCGATGTGCGGGCGGATAGCTTGTGTCTGCACGGGGATACGCCGGGGGCGGTGGATATGGCGCGGGCGCTTAAAGCCGAGCTGCAGGCGGCGGGGGTGGAAATTGTGCCGGTGGGCGAGCTGCTTTGATTTATCCCGAACCGAAATTTCTGCCGGCGGGGGACGCGGCGCTGGTGGTGGAGCTGGGGGACGAGATTAGTCCTGAGATAAACCGCAGGGTGAGGTCGCTTAGCCTGGCGCTGGAGCGTGGGGGCGTTGCGGGCGTGTTTGACTTTTTGCCGACGTATCGGTCGGCGCTGGTGTTTTATGATCCGCTGGCGGTGACCGCCGCGGAGTTGCAGGATGCGCTGACGGGGTTGCTGGAGTCGTTGGACGATGGGGACGACGTAGCGCCGCAGGTGGTTCATATTCCCGTGCTGTATGGGGGGGATATGGGGCCGGATATTGGGTTTGTGGCGGATAACGCGGGGGTGTCTGAGAGGGAAGTCGTGGGGATGCACTCAGGGGTTGACTATCTGGTGTATATGATGGGGTTTAGTCCGGGGTTCGCGTATCTGGGCGGGTTAGATCCGCGGTTGGCGACGCCGCGGTTGCAGTCGCCGCGGCCTGAGATTCCGGCGGGGGCTGTGGGCATTGCTGAGGCGCAGACGGGGGTGTATCCGGTGGCTAGTCCGGGCGGGTGGCAGCTGATTGGGAGGACGCCGGTGGATCTGTTCGATGCGGGGCGCGAGCCGCCGGCGCTGCTGTCGGCGGGGGATTATGTCCGGTTTGTGGCGCTTGAGGGGGAGGCGGAGTTTCGGGAAATTCGGCGGCAGGTTGAGGCGGGGGAGTATCGCGTTGTGAGGGAGGCGGTGGCAGAATGATGGCGGCGAGGCCGGCGCTGGAGATTTTGCAGCCGGGCATGCTGACGACGGTGCAGGATACGGGGCGGTATGGGTATCAGCGGTTTGGGATGCCTGTGGCTGGGGCTATGGATGGGTTCGCGCTGCGGGCGGCGAACCGGCTGGTGGGGAATTCCGATAGGGCGGCGGGATTGGAGATGACGGCGCTGGGGCCTCAGGTGCGGCTGTTGGACGACGTTTGCGTTGCGGTCGCGGGGGCGGATGTCGCGCCGCTGTTGGATGGGGAGGCTGTTCCGATGTGGCAGCCGATACTCGCGCCAAGGGGGAGTTTGCTGGCGTTTCAAGCGCCTAGGGATGGGTTGCGGGCGTATCTGGCGGTGGCTGGCGGGATCGCCGTTCCGGAGGTGATGGGCAGCAGGTCGACGTATGTCAAGGCGGGCATTGGGGGGTTGGATGGCAGGGCGCTGCGGGCGAGGGATGTGATTAGCGCGTATGAGACGGGGGCGGCGTTGCGGGCGCATCGGCGAATGCCTGAGGGGGGGATTCCCGTGTATGGGGGCAAGGCTGAGCTGCGGGTTGTGTTGGGGCCTCAGAATGGGGCTTTTACGCGGCAGGGGGTTCGGACATTTTTGACTGCCGAATACGCGGTGTCTATTCAGTCGGATAGGATGGGGTATCGGCTGGAGGGGGCGGCGATTGAGCATAGGGATGGGGCGGATATTATATCGGATGGGGCGCCTATGGGGGCGGTGCAGGTTCCGGGGGATGGCAAGCCGATAATTTTGATGGCGGATCGGGGGACTACGGGGGGGTATACTAAGATAGCGGCGGTGATTACGGCGGATTTGGATAGGGTGGCGCAGGCGATGCCGGGGGGAGCGGTGAGGTTTCGGGCGGTGACGTTGGAGGAGGCTAGGGCTGCGCTTAGGGAGCGGGAGGCGGTCTTGGATGGGATTGCGGCGCCGGCTCGGCTGGCGGTGGTGTCGGATGGGGCGGTTTCTGATATACTGGATGAGGGCGGCGTTCCGATAGCCCTTACGAGCGCCGCCCCGATAGCGCCGATTATGCGGCGGGGCAGAGGGCGGGCGCGCGTTGGCGGGGAAATTTTCGACCTGGATATTACGATACGGCGCGTGAACGGCGAGGGCGAATGAACTGGGCTAACTAATCAAGCCGAATAAATCGCGCGAACCGCGACGCCGAATGAACAGGGCAAGTTAATCACGCCAACTGAGCAGGGCAAACTAACTACGCAGATTGAACTGGGCTAACTAATCAAGCCAACTAAGCCGCGCAAACTAGCCAGGCTAACTAACCGCGCAAACGAAACAATCCCCCCACTAAACAGGAGCGATAGATGAGCGATATTAAGGATAAGCGGATAGCGGTTTTTGGCGCGGGCGCGGCGGGGAGTTATATCGGCGCGTTTTTGACGCGGGAGGGGTATGACATTACGCTGATTGATATGTGGGGGGCGCATGTGGATGCGATGAATGCCGACGGGCTGCGCGCGTCTGGGAGTCAGGGGGATTTCACGACGCCGGTGAACGCGGTTCATCTGGCGGACGCTTGGCAGATAGGGCAGCCGTTTGACATCATCTTTTTGGCGATGAAGTCGTATGATACGGAGTGGTCGTCGCATTTCGTCAAGCGGATGCTGGCGGCTGACGGCGTGGTGGTGAATAGCCAGAACTGCATGAACGATCTGCTGACGGCGTCTATCGTGGGGTTTGAGCGGCAGATAGGGTGCATAATGTCGGGGATAACGGTGGCGCTGTGGGAGCCGGGGCATGTTACGCGGGGGGGAGCGCCGGGCAGGGATCGCGGGCATGATGTTTTCCGGGTGGGGGAGCTGCATGGGAAGATAACGCGGCGAGCCGAGGGGATCGCTGAGATGCTGGGCTGCATAGACGGGTCGCGGGCTACAAGCAACATTTGGGGGGAGCGGTGGTCTAAGCTTACGACGAACTCTATCGGGAATCCGGTGGGGGCTATGACGGGGTTGGGGTCGCAGTCGTATGCGGAGAATCCGCGCGCGCGGCTGATACAGATACAGATCGCTAAGGAGTCGGCGCAGGTTGGGCTGGCGCTTAACTATGATATTGAGCCGATAAGCGGGGTCGCGGCGGCGACTTGGGCGCGGGCTGATGAGGGTGATGTGTATGAGGAGCTGGACGGGCGGCTGATGCCCAAGGCGGGGGCGGCGGACTGGAAGTCGTCTATGGCGCAGGATGTGGCGAAGGGGCGGCGCACGGAGATTGGGTTTATGAACGGGTATATCGTGGCGCGGGGGCGCGAGGCGGGCGTGGATACGCCGGTGAACGCGGCGATAGTGGAGGTGGTGCAGGGGATCGATGCGGGTGAGATAGCGCCGGGGGCGGATAATGTGGAGCGGGTTTTGGGGATCGCGGGGATGTAGGGGGGTAGGCGTTTATGCTGGGGGCGAGGCTGTTTCAAGGCAAGGCTGATACGGGCGCAAGGCTGATGCAGGCGCAACGCCATCGCTATCACAATCCAAACGCAACACTAATCCAACGCAACGCCAGCCAAACCAACGCCAATGCTATCCCAACGCAAAGCCAATTCAAAGCAACGCTATCCCAACCAACAGAACGCCATCCCAATCACAACGCAACGCTATTCAACGCAATGCCATCCAAACCAACGCCATCTAAACCAATGCCAACGCTATCCCAACGCAACGCCAATTCAAAGCAACGCCATCACAATCTCACGCAACGCTAGTCCAACGCAACGCCAATTCAATCCAAACGCAACGCTATTCAACACAATGCCATCCAACGCAATGCTAGTCAACATAATGCCATTCCAACGCAACGCTGATACGCATCAATACGCAGGCGCCGAAGTCCGATAAATGATTAGTCAAGTAACCGATATTCTGTCGCAGCTATCCCATTGGATTGAGGGTTTTGCCCATAGCGATTGGGTGATAGTCGTGTTGGCGGCGGTGTCGTTTAGCGAGTCAATCGTGTCGCCGTTTCCGCCGGATCCGATACTGATAGCGGCGGCGGTGTTCAATCCGGCTATGGCGCTGGTGTTCGCGGCGGTGGTTACGGCGACGTCGGTGCTGGGGGCGCTGGTGGGGCATTGGCTGGGCAAGCGGTTTGGGCGGCCTGTTTTGAACAGGTTCTTCTCGCCATCAAAGGTGGCGCGGGTGGAGGCGCTGTTTCAGAAGTACGGCGTGTGGGCGATAGTGTTCGCGGCGGTTACGCCTGTGCCGTACAAGGTGTTCGCGGTGACGGCGGGGGCGATGGATATGAGCTTGAGGCCGTTCATCGTGGCGTCGGTGATAGGCAGGGGGGCGCGGATGTTTTTGTGGGCGGCGCTGGCGATAGTGTTCGGGGAGGATCTGGTGGCGCTGGTGGAGACGCAGGGGGCGCTGCTTGGGGGCGTGTTCGGGTTGGCGGTGGTCGCGGCGTTTGTCGCGTGGCTGCTGGTGGCGCGGTTGCGGCGGCGGCGGGCGCAAGGGCAGCCTAGCCGCGTGGTGGTTTCGGATGATTAGCGGGTGGGGATGATTGGCAATCGGGATTATGCCGCGCTAAAATCTTATACCCGCATAAAAGGTTTGGGCTATTTGGGGGAAAGTGGCACATCCGTTTTCTTGTCTTTATTGCGCCGTGAAATGCGGTTGCCATGCGCTGTGAAATGTGGTTGCAGTGCGCCGTGAAATGCGATTGCCGCGAGCCGCGATATGCGGTTGCAGTGCGCCATGAGATGCGATTGCCAATCGCCGCAATCCGCTATAATTCCCCCGCTTGTCTGTATTGTAGCGCCTCCGCCAAATGCCGCAACTCCACCCTATCGCTCTTCGCCAAGTCCGCTATTGTGCGAGATACCTTTAATATGCGGTGAAACCCTCTCGCCGACAAGCCCATGCTGTTCATAGCATTTCGCATCAGCCCGTTGGCGTCGTCGTCCATATCGCAAAATTCCAACACTTCGTTGGGGCCCATATCGGCGTTGTGCAGCATGCCGGCGTGGGCGAGGCGGTTTCGTTGGGTGAGGGCGGCTTGCTCTACGCGCTGTCGGGCTTGGGCCGAACTTTCGCCGGCGCTTGCGCTCGTGAGTTTTTCGTATTCAACGCGGGGGACGTCGACGAATATGTCTATGCGGTCTAGCAGGGGGCCGCTTATGCGGCGGGCGTAGCGGGCGATGTCGTGGGGGGAGCATACGCATTGCTTGGAGGCGTCGTTGTAGCTGCCGTAGTATCCGCAGGGGCATGGGTTTCGGGCGGCGACGAGCATGAAGTTGGCGGGGTAGGTTATGGTTCCCTGGGCGCGGCTGATGCTGATGACGCTGTCTTCTATGGGCTGGCGCAGGACTTCCAGGACGTTGCGGCCGAACTCAGGCAGTTCGTCTAGGAATAGGACGCCTCGGTGGCTGAGGGTGATTTCGCCGGGGCGGGGGACGCTGCCGCCGCCGACTAGGCCGGCGTTGGATATGGTGTAGTGGGGGGCGCGAAAGGGGCGCTCGGTTATGAACGGCTCGGAGGCTGGGAGCAAGCCGCTGACGCTGTATATCTTGGTGACGTCCATAGCCTCGTCGTAGGTCATGGGCGGGAGGATGGAGGGGAGCGCGCGGGCGAGGAGGGTTTTGCCGCTGCCGGGGGGGCCTGTCATGAGCATGTTGTGGCCGCCGGCGGCGGCGACTTCGAGGGCGCGCTTGGCGTGTTCTTGGCCGCGCACGTCGGCGAGGTCGGTGTGGCGTCCGGCTTGGGTGGCGGCGTTGCCGGATGCGCCGTTTAGCGCGGCGGCGTCGTGGGCAAGGGGGGCTATGGCTTTCTTGCCTTGCAGGTGGAGGACGAGCTGGCCGAGCGCCTGTACGGGCAGGACTTCCACGTCGCGCACGAGCGCCGCCTCGCCGGCGTTGACGGCGGGGGCGAATACGCGCTTGACGCCCTCATCGCGGGCGACCGCCGCCATTGGGAGGACGCCGTTTGTGTGGCGGAGCGTTCCGTCTAGGGATAGTTCGCCTAGGAATACCACATCATCGGGCATTTTCGGCAGATGCCCTGACGCTATGAGCAGGGCGACGGCGATGGGCAGGTCGTAGGCGGAGCCGGCTTTGGGGAGGTCGGCTGGGGTCATGTTGACGGTGATGCGGCGCATTGGGAATTCGCAGCCGGAGTTGCGAATAGCGGCGCGGACGCGCTCGCCGGCCTCTTGAACCGCTCTGTCGGGCAAGCCGACTATGCTGAAGCGGGGCAGGCCGGGGGATATGTCAACTTCTACCTGGACTATATGCCCCTCAAGCCCGACTACCGCGCACGCTACGGCCCTGGCAAGCATAGATTTAGCCTCTTGTGATTTAATTGGTGTGTTGGTGGGGTTTGTGTTTAGCGGGTTTGGTGGGTGTTGTCAAAGCGATAAGGTGGGTGGGCGCGCAAGCGGCGGCGGTGGGTGTGGGCGGCGCGTCTTGGGTGGGATTGTTATTTTTCCCACGGGGGTGGTTCGTTGAAGGGTTTGCCGTTTTGTTCGGCGCGCTGTTTGCGCTCATACCATTCTTTAGCGCTTGCATTAAATTTTGCCTTGCCTCTTGCTATGCCTATCGCCATCCCTCTTGCCTTAGCCGCCCGCATATTCTCTTCATACTTATCCCTTAGCACAGGCAGCCACGCCATTAGCATCCCTCCTGAAAGTCGCTCCGGTTGAACGCCCAATCGCAACCGGCGTATTGTCCGGCAACACGCCGCCAGTGCTCCCGCATACGGCTCTGCATACTGCGACGGGGAGCGGATCCCTATCCGCTCATATTAGGCCTTTCGCGCGCGGTTGCGCGGCGTTTATGGCGAGTAGGCGGGTTCGCTGGCCGCGCACTTGCTCGTTGCGTCTTGCGCGGCGCTTACCTATCCCAAGGCGGCGGTTCGTTAAAGGGCTCGTCGTTCTGTTCGGCGCGCTGTTTGCGCTCGTACCACTGCTTAGCCATAGTTCTCTCTTTTTCCGCCCCCTCAGCTCTAGCCGCCTGCAGGTTTTCCGCGTACTTGTCTCTCAGCACCGGCAGTACCATTAGCATCCTCCTGAAAGCCGCTCTGGTTGAGCGTCCGGTTACTATCAGCGTTATCGTTAGCATTAGGATGGGGAACACGGCCGCGTCTATTGACTTGGCTGCGTTGATTATACAGCTTGTTCGCGGCTGCGGCGAGTTCCAGCAGCCGCTGGCGATGACATCCCATATCACAATTCCGACCCAGATTAGGGTTATTATGGCGTACACGCTGCCGTGCAGCAGCTTGTCGCGGCGCGATATGCCTAGCAGATCGACCTGCTCGTCGCCGCCGCGCTCGCGCTCGTAGGCTCGCCGCCCCAGCTCGTAGTATAGGCGATCTCGCTCTTCGTCGCGCTTGCGCCTGTCCGTGTTTGCCATTTTAACCTCTATCGCCGGATTGCGCCAACCTGTTGCGCCCTATACTAACCAGCCCATTCCCGCAGCGTCAAACGCGCGCAGTTACGCCGACCATACGCCTAGCGATCCGTCGCCCAGCGCCCATACGCGCCCGTCCGCTACGGCCGTTGCGAACACTGACGAGGACGCCCCGTCGGGCAGATCGTCGCGCGCTTGGCGGCGGCCGAGCAGGCCGGCGAATGCGAGCATGCGGCCGTCGGGCGACCAGACGCGGTGGGATTGGGCGTACTGGTCAAAGAACATAAACATAATGAGCTGCTCTTGGCTGGGGGTGAAGTCAGGCAGGTAGCGGCGCGCGCCGGAGGTTATGTCCACGACTGCCCAGCGCACGGAGCCCTCGGCGCGCTGCGAGGGGGCTATGTAGGCTATCATGCCGCCGTCGGGCGACCAGAAGAAACTGAGCGCGTTCTCGGTTAGCAGCAGGCGCTCGTCGCCGGTGGCGATGTCAATTAGGAATAGGCGGCCGTAGTAGCCGGTGGCGCGATCTAGGTCTCTGGCGACGGCGAGGGTGGCGCCGTCGGGGCTCCAGGCAAAGCCGGTGGCGCCCTCTATTTCGGCGATCATTTCGCTGCTGCCGCCGTCGAGCCGCGCGGCGAGGAGCGCCTGGCTGTCCGCGGATATTTCGGCGCAGAGGGCTACGAACTCGCCGGCAGGGCTGGCGGAGGGCGCCATGTATCCGAGCGAGACAACGGGGACTTGCGCGGCGAGCGGGCTGCCGAGTTCCAGCAAGTAGTGCAGTTCGCGCGAGTGCGCCAGGATGCGGCGCGAGTCGCGCGCCCAGCAGAAGTAGAGGGGGCCGCCGTCAAGCAGCCGGACGGGCGCGGCGGCGACGTGGGCGTCGGCGACTAGCAGGGATAGTCCGGTTCCAAGGCGCTGGGCTATGAGGGCTATCTTGCTGCCATCGGGCGACCAGATGAGGTAGTGCGGAGTGTGCGGGGCTATGGCGTCGGTGCCGGGTTCGTTCACGTAGATGGTTCGCGCTTGCTCGTCGACGTGAGCGCGAAAGCCAAGGACGCGACCCTCATCGCCTAAAAACGTATACGCCTGCCCGCTTACCGGCTGCGCTATTACCCTGAAAGCGCCATGCCCGTTGCCGCCGGCGGCGGGGTAGGCGGAGTACGCGATGGATGCGCCATCGGGCGACCAGACGGGCCAGGCGCAGCGCATGCCCGCGGGCGTAAGGGGGCGCAGATCCGCCGGAGCGCCGGGGGCGTCGGGGTTGACATCGCCGACGTGTATGCGGGCGTCTCTGCCTACTATCGCTATCCGGTTCGTTATCGTCGCCATTGCCATCGTCCTGTTGTGTTGCGCCGCTTGATGCGTTCAATGACGGCTGTGTCGTAGGGCAGGTCTATGGTGTGTCTGTGCGTGGGGGTTAGCGATGGAGCGCTTGTTGGGGTTGGCAGGCGGGCGGCTAGGCGGTTGTAGGCGGTTTCGGCGAGCGCGGGGAGGGAGGCTACGTCTTCGGCGTTGTAGCGCACAAGGGTGTCTAGGGCGCGCGGATCGCCGCGTGTCCATTCGCGCCATAGGGTTACGGCGTCGTGGCCGTTTAGGGCGCTGAGGGCGGACGGGCGGGCGACTTTTGCCTGCGTTTCAATCGCTTTTAAGCCGCCGTAAAAGCCGGCGCGCTTGAGGGGGAATCTCAGATCCAAATGGGCTATGCCGTCGAATATCCTGCCGAAGTGATGCTCTATGAAGGGCAGGTCAAAGCCCGCGCCGTTGTAGGTGACTACCAGGTCGTAGCGCTCTATCGCCTGGCGGAAGTCGGATAGGTTGTCGCCCTGGATGTAGGCGGTGTAGCCGTTGGCGTCTAGCACGCCTATTAGGGTGATGAGGCCGTATTCGGCGGATAGGCCGGTGGTTTCTATGTCTAGGAAGGCGGCGCGGCTGCGAAAGTCGGGGTACATGCGCCAGCGCTCGCGTTGGGGCAGGCGCTTGTTGAAGTGGCGCGCGTCTCGGCGGGCGTAGCGATCGCGGTCGGCGCGGATTAGGGCTTGCAGCTCAGGGGCGCGGGCGCGCAGTCGGCGGGGCAGGTCGGGCGCGGCGATGAAGTCGTTCCAATCGCGTATGCCCTGCGCCCATATCTCGCGCTCGGTGATTTTGCCCACGCGGGGCAGGTGGATGAACGATTGTGTCAGCAAAATCGCCCCCGCTAGTCCGCCGCCGCCGCGTGCGCGAGCCGCGAAACCTGCCCGCGATATATCTGCCGCGTGGCGGAGTGCCACCAGCTGCCGATGACTATCGCCACGAACAGCAAGCCGCCGATTATGAGCAGCGGCGAGGCGGCGCTGCCGAAGTATTCCACCATATTCGCTAGCGCCTCAATCAGGCGCAGGATGGCGTCGTTGGCGAATCCTAGATCTCTAAGGTTTTCCGGCTTTAGCGCATCCGCAAGCCACCCGTTTGACAAATTCGCGGTCGCCATTATGCCGCCTATGTGAACCGAGTATATGCCGGATACTCTGCCGCGAACTCCGTCGGGGACTACCGATTGGATCATGGTGTGGGTGAGGGTCATGAAGGCGGCTTGGCCTAAGCCCATAAGGCCTGCGCCAAGCCAGGCTACCGGCACTGAGGGGGCGATTGCTAGGACGCAGGGGGCTAGGCCGCTGAGTATTCCCACATATAGGAACAGCCGCCCTTTGGTGACCTCGCCGCTGATGCCCGCGAGGGTCATCGCCGATATGAGCGCGCCCAGTCCGACGAGCATCATCAGGGTTGCGAAACCGGCTCCTTGCGCGTTTAGGCGGTCGTCGGACAGGCCGGGCAGCAGGGATTCAAAGGACATCGTCAAGCCGCAGTGGAAGAACGCCATGCCGACTATGGCGCGCAGGGCGGGCGTTTTATAGACATACTCCGCGCCCGCCGCGAAGTTCTGCCGGAAGTTGCGCCGCCTGTCTATGACGCCGGTGGCGACGGTGCGGATACGCAGGGTTTGAATTAGGCTGATGGCGTAAAAGCCTGAGCATAGGAACACGGCGCTCGCCGCGCCTAGGTTGGGGTTGGCGGCGTCAATTCCCACGAAGGCGAGTATGGAGGCGAGGCTGAGCAGGGGGGCTATGGCGAGGGGGCCTAGCAGGCGGGAGCCGTGCATCGTGGCTTGGTTGAGGGCAATGGCGTTGAGCAGCAGCGCGCGGGGGACTAGGTTGGGGATTAGGGATTGGCCGGCGGGCATTTGGGCTGCGCGGGCGGAGCCGTTGATAAAGGACAGGGCTACCAGGTGCCATATCTCGGCGGCGCCGCTGAGCATCAGAAAGCCGAGGACGACGTTGTGCGCCATATTCACGGCGAACATCGCGGTAAGCACGCGCCGCCTATCAAAGCGGTCGGATAGGTAGCCGGTGAACGGGGATACCAGAACGCGGGGTATCATCGCGGCGAATGTGACCCAGCCTACCAAAGACAGGGATGAGTCGGAGATTTCGTACACGATCCAGCCGCGCGCGACTATGAGCGCCCACGCCGCCGCGCCCGCGAAGAAGTTCGCCGTCCAGAGCGTTTGGTAGTCGCCGTAGGCAAGCGCGGCAAGGAATCGCGTTCCCGCCACTCGTCTGCCGCGGGTGGGTTGGTTTGGCATTTGCCTCCCTTTGTGTTAAAACGGCGCTATCGTGGGCGCGCTTACCGCAGGCGCGCTTACTGCAGGCGCAATTTGAAATTGGCGGCGTCTTGGCCGGCGTGGCGGATGATGATCCTGATGTTGTGGATCATATCTTTCCTCGTGAAATTCGTGTCAACATAGACTCCGTTGACTTGTGAATTAGTCCTGTGAAACGGCTTGCCATCCGGATGCGCGGGGCTATCCGCCACTAGGTTGCGATTGCCCTTGCTAATGGGCAATGGCAGATGACGCCCGTCGCTTGTGAGCCATTGGACTATATCTCTCTTAGTTTGAGTCCAGTTCTTGAAGGCTACCCGCGAGTTGTCGGGGAATATAATCTCTGCGAGCGAAACATCTTCTTGGTATTCAAACTCTGACAGCGGATGCCATATCTCGCCGGGGGTGGGAGCGGGCGTGTATGAGGGCGGCGTTGCGGGAGTAGCCGGCGTTGTGATAAGGCTACCTTGTTCTCTCAATACCGGCGTTGCGCCGCTGGTAGGCTCCAGTGTTGGAGCGGCTAGGATGTTGCCATCGAGGACTCCGTTGCGCCAGAGAGCCACGGCTTTGGCGCAGAACTGAGACGGCAGGTCGGCTATGAAGTCGAACTCGACCACTTTCATTTCGGGCGGGGGAACGCGCTTGCGGGTGTCGTATATTTCCCATTTTTGGCCGTCGGTGACTACGAAAATGTCGGCGGCGGTGTTGATGCAGCCGCGGATGCCCTGCTCAACGGCGTTGCCGGATAGCAGGGGTTCGCCGAGTTTCTTTGCCTCTATGAGCATTAGCGGCTTGCCCGCGTGGGTGAGCGCGTAGTCGGCGCGGGCTATGCCGCCGTTGTAGATGTCCACAGAGTATTCGGGGGTGACTATGCCGGGGTCTTCGGTGTCCCAGCCCAGTTCGCGCAGCAGCGGGTCAATGAGCGCGTAGCGGGTGAGCGCCTCGCTGCGGCGCAGTTCGTCGCCGTAGGATTGGACGCGCTCGCGCAAAGCGTGGGTGAGGGCGATCATCCTGTCCATATCCATTGCGTTTAACCTCTTGTTGGATAAGGTTTGTGATTGTCAATACGCATCCTATCATACATAAACCTTAGCGGATTTAGGCGTCCGATTTTGGGCGGGCGCGAATCGGTTGGCGGCAAGACGCGCTACCGCATTTCGGCTAAGCGCTGGCTAACCGCCGGGGGCGCGGCTAAGCCGGTTGGCAAAGCCGCGCGTTCCCAAGTCAATCAGCGCCAATCGGCGCTGGCGGGTTTGGCGAGGTTAGCCTATCTCTACGCTACCTCATATGCCATCTCACGCCACATCTACGCGGACGGGTTTGACGCCGTTGATGATGTAGCCGAGGCTGTTCCAGCGGGTTTGGAGGGGCTGGATGTTGCCCGCCTCGTCGGTGGCGCGGGCGGCTAGGGTGTATTGCCCAGGCGCGGGCGGCGTCCACATGAAGTTCCATTGCTGCCAGGCGTAGCGGTAGCGGGGGCCTGTGAGGTCGGCGGCGTTCCAGGTTTTGCCGCCGTCGTCGCTTATCTCGACGCGGCTGATGTGGGCGGCGCCGGACCAGGCCATCCCGTTGACGTTGTGCCGGCCTTGGCGCAGGGTCGCGCCCGGCTGGGGCCAGCTTATGAGGGATTTGACTTGCATGGCGGCGACGGGGCTGACGCCGCCCGCGTCGTCTTCTACGATGTATCGGTCGCGCTGGAAGAATCCGGTGAACGGCTCTTTGAGGGCGGTTACGCGGCGCAGCCATTTGACGGACGCCATGCCGTACCAGCCCGGCACGATGAGGCGCAGCGGGCTGCCGTGTTCGCGCGAGAGCGGCTCGCCGTTCATTTCGTAGGCGAGCAAGGTGTGCGGGTGCATCGCCACGTCTATGGGCAGGCTGCGGAGGTAGGGCTGGTTGGGCTGGTCAGGGGCGGGTTCGCCGGCGTCCATGCCCTCGAAGAGGAGCTCGACCGCGCCGTCCTTGACGCCGGCGCGCTCTAGCAGCAGGTGGAGGGGGACGCCCGCCCATATCGCGTTGCTGATGGCGCCGTTTTGGAATGGGTTGCCGGGGACGCCGGGCTGCAGGTCGCTGCGGTTGTTGCCGGCGCATTCCAGGGTAATCGGCAGGGTTTGTTTGGGGAAGTGGCGGAAGTCGTCCGCCGTGAAAGAGATGGGGTTGTCCAGGTGGCCGTCTAGGGCGAGCTGCCAGTTCGCGGCGGACTCCGCGGCGGGAATGGCGTAGTGGTTGCGGATGTAGAAAAGCGGGTTTGGGGTGAGCCAGCTTTGGAGGGTGGCTTGCGGGGTTTCGCCGATTATGGGCTCGCGCTCGATGGTCACGAGCCCGGCGTCTGTGGGCTGAGCGCGCAAGGGAACCTCGTTTTCTTGCGCGAACTCAGCCTTGCTACACTTGCACATATTCATCACTGCCCCCAATAATCATTATCAAGATGCGCCGCGAAACGGCTGATGCGCCCACTTTACCCTAAGATTGCGGTTTGGGCAAGGGGGAAATTGGGTTGATTGCGCGTTCAAAGCGCGCTTGATACGCCCGGATACGCCCAATTTTGGGCAAATTTGGGCAAATTTGGGCAATTTCCCGAAATTTGCGAAAATTGCTTGCAAAACCCCTTTACAGCGGATTAAAGGCTATGTTATAAATAATGTAACCGATCGGAGCCGTCAGCCCCTTTTGGTGGGAAGAAGGGCAGTGGTGGAGCCGACCTTTCTGCATATCATCGGGAAGGCTACATCCTTGGCGGCGCGGCGCTTGCGCCATCCGGTCGGGGTTTCTTTTGTCGTTTTTTGCCGCGCGATGATTGTGGGCGATGTGCGCCCGTCTATCCGCGCGGCATTTTCAGTCCCGACGAGATTGCCTTGAACTTGTGTGACAATGTCCGCGCAAGCAGGGTAAAATAGTCGTGTCAGGAAAAGGCGAGCGGCTAACATGCAGGTTAGGGAAGAACGCGGACGCATTGGCGCAGGACGACCGCACTGAGCCGATTATCTATCGCGCGTACTCACGCATCCTTGAGCGCGTGAACGCTATGATGGCGGAGCGTGAAAGCGATGATATGGCGATTGTCGCGCTGGACTATCAGGATGAGAAAACGGACACTCGCAGGGCAAGGGCGTTTGGGAACTTCCTATATGGGAACGAGGTGGGACGATCGCTAACTCACATCGTTGAAACCCCGTTCTTTGTGAGTTCAAAGGCGACCGTTGGCATACAGATTGCCGACTTGTTGGCTTACGCGCTGTCGCAGCAGAACCTTGGACGAACCGACATCAAGGCGATAGGGGATAGATTCCGCGAGTTGGAGTGGCGGCGCAAGTGGGATGACGCCTCGCCGCGCAGGGGATTTCGCTTTGAGGATCTAAACATAAACCCGAACTATAACGAATAGTCCGGGTTCAAAAGGCAGGGTATCGGCTATGGCAGAGACCTAGCGCAATGCAAGCGCTCCGCCGATACGCGATGTTGCGAATTAGACAACATACCGATGCCCTATGCAATAAATGTAGCCGAATTATTGGCTTTCGTCAAGTTAATTGACGACCTACCTTGATATGCTATTTGCCGTTAGCGCTTGATATGCTATTTGCCGTTGGCGCTTTATCAGGGTCGCCTGTCGTTTTCATTTCCCCACATTGCGCCCACGCTATCCGCGTCCAAAGTTGCCAATCCAGCCCCCAATGAATTAGACTTTAGGCGCAACATCCCATTGCGACTGATAGGGCAACCAATAGGCAAGCGCGCAAGCGCGACTAGTCACTAAGGAGAATGAATTATGCCAGAGCGCACAGGCGTATTCGCGGCGGGCGATAACCAACTTACTTTGGTGGGGCACGAGGTTAGCGTGGGGGACGCGGCGCCCGGGTTTAATCTGTCGGGCGCGGGGCTGAGGGCGGTGTCGCTGGACGATTACGCGGGCAAGGTGAAGATTATCGCGTCGGTTCCCTCGCTGGATACGGGGGTGTGCAGCGACGAGACGCAGAAGTTCAATGAGTTCGCGGGGGCGCTGTCGGACGACATCGTGGTGCTGACGGTGAGCATGGACTTGCCTTTCGCGCAGGCGCGGTGGTGCGGCGCGAATGAGGTGGATAAGGTGGAGACGGCGTCCGATTTCAAGAACCGCGATTTCGGGCATAACTACGGCGTGCTGGTGAAAGAGAGCGGGCTGCTGGCGCGCGCGGTGTTTGTGCTGGATAAGGACAATGTCGTGCGGCATGTGGAGTATGTGCCGCAGATAGCGCAGCTGCCGGATTTCGACGCGGCGCTTGACGCGGCGAAAGCGGCGGCGAGCTAAAAGCCCGCCTAACCCCCGACGCCTTTACCAGGCAACAATATCGCCGCAAGATTAGCGCCGTGATGCGCCGGGTCTTGCGGCGGTTGTTTGCGCCCTAATTATCCCCCGCTATCCCCCGACCGCTAAGCCTGACGCCCAGCCGCGAAATGGGATTGCCTGACCCCGTTCCCCTTATAGATGGGTATGATAGATAGGTATGCCCCCCGCTCACTCTTGCGCCGTTATCGCGCCCGTATCATCCCTAACCACGTCCAGGGCGAGCGCGTCGCAGGGGTTGGGGCGGCCGGGCGTTTCGCCTATGGGGATGATTTGGGCGCGGAGGCTGGCGGGCGTGAGCTCCAACAAGCCTACGCCGCCTAGCCGGAGCTCTTTGTGGCGGGGGAATGTGACGCTGCCGGTGTTGAGCAGGATCGCGCCGTCCCGCAATTCCAGCGCCTCTTGGTGGGTGTGGCCGGCTACCATAATGTCCACGGGCGCGGGGAATATGCGGCGCAGCTCAGACATTGGGCGATGCTCGCCCTCTAGGCTGTGCGTCATGCCGATGCGCCAGCCCTCTATCGTTAGCATTTGGATCTCTTTGGTGCGCTTGTCGTCGGAATACGGGTCGTTGTTGCCGGTGGCGCATATTACGGGGGCGAATTGCTCCAGCCAGTCCAGCACGCGCGTGTAGATTAGATCGCCGCCGTGCAGTATCAGGTCAACCGATTGGAAGAACTCGGCGGGTTCGGGGCCTAGTTCGTCCAAATCGCGTATCATATTGGGCAGATGCGTGTCGGTGAGCAGTCCTATTTTCATTAAGCCGCCTTGCTGATGTTTTCTGAAAGCCTATGTGCGCTATCCGCCTGTCCGCCATCCGCCCGCTATCGTTTGTTCGCATTGACTTGTTGCGCGTGAATATGCTACCTTTGCGCCGTGAATGATACGCTTACGCAAACGGCAAAGCCATACTAAGAATTCACGGCAACATAATGGCAGCGCATCGGAGCGCCGCGCGAATGTCCCGCTTACGCTATCAGATTTGGGGCGCGCGCATCAAGGCAAAGCCCGCCGCCCTTATGAATTAGCCTAGCCATCCGAATAAACTAGCCTTATCCAAGCCAATCCGAACCCAAGTAGCGATATACCGAGAGGAGTCCGCAAATGCCCCAGCGCAGAGAGGCCGCGATAGTCGGCATTCACGAATACCCGCTTAGAGTGGTGGGGCCAGGCACAAGCGCCCTGCAAATCAAAGCCGCGTCCGCGATTAAGGCGCTGGAGGATGCGGGGCTGTCGGGGTCGGATATTGACGCGGTGTATGACACCGGATCGCATCAGGGCATTGGCGGGCTGGGCATATCCGAGTATCTGGGCCTTAAGCCTAAGGTGATAGACAACACGGCGGTGGGCGGCACATCATACGAATTTCACGCGAACCACGCCGCCGCGATGATAGCGGCGGGCAAGTGCAGCGTGGCGCTGCTGACATACGGGTCAACGGCGCATTCGGACAGGCGCAACATCGGCACGGCGGGCGGCACAAGCCAAGGGCCGGCGCTGCCGTCGGGCAATATGGAGGATTCGTGGGGGCAGACGCTCATCGCCAACTATGGGATGGTGAAGAACCGGCATAAGCATCAGTATGGCACGACCGACGAGCAGTTCGCCGAAATATCGGTGGTGACGCGCCGCCATGCGATGCGAAACCCTGAGGCGGTCAAGGCGATGACGGATCTCGCATTCGTGGGGGTGAACGAAATCACGGTTCAGGATGTGCTGGATTCGCGGGTGATAGCGCATCCGCTGCATCTGCTGGAGTGCTGCATGATTTCGGACGGCGGCGGCGCGGTGATAATCGCATCGCCGGAGGTGGCGGCGAATTGCCGCAAAAAGCCGGCGTGGATAATCGGCGCGGGCGAGGCTACGAAATACCGCGAGAACGGCGGGGACATCACGGTGAGCGCGGGGGCGCAGTCGGGGCCGCGCGCATTCGCGGACGCGGGCGTTTCGCCGGACGAGATCGATGTGCTTATGGCATACGATTCGTTCAGCATAACGGTTATGTGCATGATAGAGGATCTCGGATTCTGCGCGAAAGGCGAGGGCGGCGATTATGTCAGCCAGCGCCACTTGGGATTCGATGACCCGCGCAAGCCGGCTATGAACACGGACGGGGGCGGGCTGTCGTCCAACCATCCGGGCGAGCGCGGGATATTCCTGCTGCTGGAATCGGTGCGGCAGCTGCGCGGGGAATCTACGGCGCAGGTGCAGGATCCCAAGCTGGCGGTGGCGGTGGGCAACGGGGGGATGCTGGGTTCGCGCCACGCTACCGGCGTGACGATACTCGCGGCGGATTAGGGCGGCGGCGGCAGTCAACGGCAATTCATCCAAAATCGCCGCGCCCGCTATCTTGATAAAGGGATGAGCGGCGGATAAGCGGATAGGCGATAAACGATACGCGAATGATGCAAGCGAATGAGCGATAAGCGCCGCGCGCAACGGCAATGCGCCGCGCGGCGATACAGGCGTCAAGAGAACGCATACGCATAGGAGAACGCAATGGCAGGTCAGCGCCCACTACCCAGATTCCCGGAGCCGGACACCGAGCCCTTTTGGGAGGCAACCAAGCGCCACGAACTCGTCTATCAGGTCTGCGGCGGATGCGACAAGGTGATATTCTACCCGCGCCGCTACTGCGTGCAGGGGGGCAAGGAAATCACCGATTGGCGCGTGTCCAAAGGCGAGGGCGAGGTCTATACTTTCAGCGTGGTGATGCAGAGCCGCCATCCGGCATTCGCCGACCTGGGGCCATACGCGGTGGCGTATGTCGACCTGGACGAGGGCTTTCGCATCATGACGAACATCGTGGGGGTGGACAATCCGGTGGAGGACATCCGTTGCGGGATGCGCGTCAAGGTGCGGTGGGAGGATCAGGGCGAGGGGGAAGTGTCGCTGCCGATGTTTGAACCGGCGTAGCAAGCGCCGCTTATCCGGCTATCCTGCGCCGCAAGCCCAAGCCATTCGCCGCGTTGGGCAGCGCTCGCGCAATAGCGCAATAGCCGCGTGATAGCAAGGGCGGCAGGCGCAAGGTAGCCACGCGCGCGCCATTTTTGATATGATTAAGCGGGCTTGACGCCGCCCTCGCGGCCTCAAGCATAAGGCAACGCGCCGCCGGCGGTCATTGCGATGATGCGATGATTGCCCGCGCGCCGCCGCAAATCACCAAACGGGAGCACATCCGAATGACAAACAGGAACGGCTCATCAGTCGCCACCATCGACCGCATCGCGCTGTCAACCGACCGCGCGCCCACCCAAATCCAACTGCCCGAATACGACAAGGCGCGGTTTGAGGACGTCGGCTTTCTCACCGCGATGACGCTGGTGTTGCTGGGCAACTATTCGCAGACCGGCCACTTCGGGGGGCCTCTGGCGTACACGCCGTACACGGTCGCGACGCACTTGGCGGGCGGCGAGCTGGGCGGGCTGCGCTACGACTACCGCCGGCCCAAGCACCCTTACGCGGACAGGTTTATGCTGGCGGGCGGCCACAACGCGCCGGTTACCTACGCGCTGTGGATGATTATGGGCGAGGCGCTGGCGCGCAAGCACGCCAAGACGGGCGATCCGCGCTACGCGGTGGATCACGAGCAGGGCATGCTGTCCATAGACGCGCTGGGCTTTCGGCGCGGCCGGGGGGCGCTAGACACGCTGCTGCAAGACTACGACCTCGCCGACCATCCGGCTATGGCGCAGGCGAAAATCCGCGGGATACGCTCGCTGGCGGGCCATTCAGAGACGACCGACCTGACAAACGACGTCAATGGGGGGCCTTCGGGCATAGGCATCGCCACCGCCGCGGGCAAGGCGGCGTTCTGGGATATGGTGGGCGCGCCGGACAGCCTGAAGATTATGGCGATAGAGGGCGAGTTCGCCATGACGTCGGGCCACTCGCAAGAGATGAAAACGCAAGCGGTGGCGCAGCAGGTCGGCAAGCGGCTACGCATCCTGCTTTCGTACAACAACGCGGGGATAGACGACGAGCTCATCGGCGGCGTGATACAGCCGAAATACGACGGCTACCGCATCGAAGACCAGTGGGCGGCATACGGCTGGAATGTGTTCGCCATAGACGACGGCAACGATTTCGACCAGGTGATGGGCGTTCTCAAGGCGATGGAGGACTGGGATCCCGCCGATGATAGGCCGATGATAGTGGTGGGGCGCACGGTCAAGGGCTGGTGGCCCGGCGCGGTGAACGGCAGCATCCCCGGCTACGGCGACCAGATAATAAGCTACGCCAGCCACCCCTACGGCTTTCCGCTAAACGGCGACTACTTCACGGCGCTGGCGTCAACCTTTGAGCAGCGCTTTGGCATAGAGTTCGAGGGCATCCGCGACGGCGCGGTGGGCGACGTGCGCGAGCGGCTCATCCAGTTCAAGCGCAACATAGACGCGGCGCTGTCCGTGCTGGACAGGGACGGGCTTGGCGATTGGCTCGCCGATAGGCTGGTGCAAATCGGCGACAGTGTGCAGGACGACCTGCCGCTGCGAATCGATCGCCACGCCGATCCTTTCCTGGACGAGCGGCTGCAAGTCCAAAACTTGCCGGTGGAGGCGCAATCGGTCAGCGTAGCCAACGCGGTTACGGGCGAGAGCAAGGATGTGTCCATAAAGCTCTTTGAGGAGCCGGGCAATGTGCGGGGGACGCGGCGCGCCATATCCGAAATCGCCAAGTATATGAACTACGTCACCGAAAACCGGCTGGTGATAGTGGCGGCCGACCTCGCCGAGTCCATCAATGTGGAACACGGCGGGCTTTGGGGCCACTACGATCCCGTCCACAACCCCAGCGGCACGCGCTTGAAAGCCGCCATACAGGAGGCGGGCAATGTGTCCACGGCGGTGGGATTCGTGGGGCAGTCGGTGTCGCTGGATCCGGATCGGCATGTGGGCGTGTGGGCAATCAGCGGCACATACGGCGCGTTCACGCCGCTGATGTATCTGCCCGCGCGCGTGTGGAGCCAGCAGAACCAGGACAGCCCGTTTCGGGTTGGCGTGCTGAATGTTCTCGCCGGACACTCCGGGCCTGAGACCGCCGCGGACGCGCGCACGCACTTCGGCATCTTCGCGCCGCAGGTGTGGAAACTCTTCCCGCGCGGGCAGGTGATTACGCTGAGTTTCTGGGACTACAACGACGTAGCGCCCGGCTACTTCGCCGCCGCCGAGATAGCGGCGCGCGATCCTAAGGTGGGCGTGATAGTGCTGGAGGTGGCGCGGCCGGACTTCCCGGTGGCGGATCGCAGCGAGTTCGCGGATACCGACCTTTGCGCCGCCGCTAAGGGGTTCTATGTCATCAAAGACTTCGCGCCCGGCAAGCCCAAGCACGGGTATGTGGTTGTGCAGGGATCGTCGTCCACGGTCAACCTGGTGAACGCGCTGCCGCGCCTTGAGAGCGAGGGCGTGAATGTCAAGGTCATCGCCGCCATCAGCGAGGAGCTCTTCCGCCGCCAGCCTGAGGATTACCAGGCGTCGGTGCTGCCGCCGGGCGCGCTGTACGATATGATGGTGGTGACCACAGGGACGCGCCGGATGTGGCCCGTGCAGAACGCGGGGCCGCTCACCGACGAGTACTCGCTCGTGTCCGACTGGGACAACCAGTGGCTGACGGGCGGCACTGAGGCGGATGTGATAGCGGAGGCGCGTCTTGACGCCGACTCGATTTACGCGGGCATCAAGCGGTTTGCCAAAGACCACGACGCGCGCGTTGGTCGGCAGACCGAGATGGTGGCGGCGCTGAGATAGCGCGGCGGGGGCATCTCAAAGCCCAAAACATAGCCCAGAAATAGCCAATTGTGCGCGGCAGTTTTGAAATTGCCGCGCGCAACTGCGTTTAATGTGCTATGATAGGTGTTGCAGAGTGGGGACGCGCGGGTTCGACAGGGGGTTATCTCTGCAGGATTGCAGGCCGAGGCGCCACGCACCTCGTAAAAAGTGGCAAAAAAATAACAGGCAACTCTGAAGAGTACGCCCTAGCCGCCTAACCGCGGCTACATCCGCCGCCTCTTCCCTTCGAGGGGGGCGAGTCGGGTGCCAAATCATCGGAGGAAGGCCTTGACGGACGCCGATACGGGAGGGCCTAACCCATCGGCTGGCTTTGCCAAGTTGCCCGTCGGCAAGCGCTTGGCAGAGCGAGACCCAATAGCCGACTAAGCCTGTAGCACATCCTAGCCGGAGGATCTTCTGGACGGGGAGTTCGACCCTCCCCCGTCTCCACCATGCGGGTATTGCGGCTGAGCGCGGGGAGAGCGAGGCAATGGCCAAGAACAAGAAGTTCAAGCCTATCCCGTACAGGGACTTTCCGAGCTCGACTGACAGGATCCCTCAGCCCAAGGGCAAGTTCGTGAACCCATTCAAAATAATGCGGGATCGCCAGGCCGCTGAAAGAGCGGCGGAGGCGGCCCGCTCCCAGGAACAAGACCAAACCCCTAGTAACCAACCGGCGGACACCGTTACTCACACCTACACGGAGGCGACTCCGATGCCCAAAGAAAAGAAGAAACTCAAGCCTATTCCATATAGATATGCGGGATACATCGAAACACTCCGCGAACCCAAGGGCGAGTTTGTGGATCTATTCAAAGTCATGCAGGAGCGCGCCGTTGCAAGAAGAGCGGCGAAGGCCGCCCGCTCCCGGCAACAAGCCCAAACATCCAAGTAGCCGACCGGCAGACACCGACATTCACACCCCCATGGAGACGAATCCGATGCCCAAAGACAAAAAATACAAGCCCATCAGATACAGGGATTTGACGAGGACGACTGACAGAATTCCTCAGCCAAAGGGTAAATTCGTGAATCTATTCAAAGTAATGCGGGATCGTCAGGCCGCCGAAAGAGCGGCAGAGGCCGCCCGCTCCCGCCAAGAAAACCAGACATCCGAGTAATTGCCCGCATGGTCAACTCAATCATCATCTTGGCGATAATCGTCTTGCCCGGATGGCTATCCATAAGCGCGGCGCAACTCCACCACCCCCGTCTGATTGATAGAACGGGGGTGATGCTTTGGGGCATGCTCTTCTACCACGCCGCCGTAGTCCACGCCATAGGCATTGCAGTGTCAGCGCTGCTGATATTCGCGTTGCCGGACTACTTCTTGGATACGCTCCGCATCCACGCCATTCTGACCGACGGCGCATACGCTTTCGCAAGCGAATCCCCCGGCGCTGCTATTGCCCTGTTCGGCGGCTACTTCCTGTGGATGGTCATTGCCTCAGTGGTTTCGGGCGTAGTGAACCTGCCCGCCAAACTCACTTACGGAGTAAGTTGGCTACTTAGTAAAGCCAACCTAACGAATGAACCTTTACATGAAGAACCTGTATGGTACGGCGCGTTGTATCAGGATCGCAGAGAGGAGGAAGAACGCGCTCATAAAGAAATTCACGTGCTTGTGTCCATTCGCATGAAGAACGGCGATGTTTATGAAGGGACATTAGATTCGTATCCGCTGAATTTGCCGGATTCAGAAGAATCGAAAGACATCAAGCTTGGTCATTACATCCTATATCCCAATGGCGACGAATCCTCTCCCATTGAGCTGGACTTCACCGAATTCGGCGGCGGCGTCCTGCTCAACACCGCAAACATATCCAGCATCCAATACCTCTTCCACGACGACTACAACATCTAGTCCTAGACGTCCGGGCGCACAACACACTAATCACTAATCGCAAAATGTAGGGACGCCGGACACGCATCTATCATCCCATCCCCCGCAACCAACCGCGCCCCACCCAAAAGAGGGGACGCCCTCGCAAAGGCATCCCCTCTTATTTACTCTTTGCGCTTAACCGCCGCTAGGCGGCAAGCCACGCGCTCCGCTACCCCTCCGGCCAGCCGTCGGGGATCTCGCCCTCAGCTAGCGCTATTGTGATGCTATCCGCTGCCTCGGACGTCACCCACTCGCCCCACACATCTTTCTTGCTGTTAAGCCACCACAGAGCGGCGGCGTTCACATCAGAGGTGTCGTTGGCGTCCTGCCAGGCTACGACCTCTTTGAATAGGTCGATGTTGAAGTCCCAGGCGCGCAATACCTGGATTACGTCAGGGGCGCGCGCTAGCAGGTCGGGGGTGACGGCTATCAGGATGGTGGCGTCCTGGTAGGCGCAGGCGCGCGTGGTGAACCAGCACTCGTCGCTGTAGGCGGGCTCTTCCAGGCGAACCAGGTCGAGCTTGAGGGGCGGGTCGGCCGTCCCCCACATGTAGCCGAGCCACGGCTCCTGGCGCTCATACGCGCCGTAGAGGTCGGCGTTTAGCGCCGCGCCGTCGCCGGGGTTGACTATGTGGATGTGGTCGTCCAGCCCGTAGCCCTTGACTTGCGCCGCGTTCACGAGCTCGCACGACCAGCCGATTATGCAGGATACCAGCCGCGCCTTGCCGCCCGTCTCAGGGGTGGCGAACAGCGACTTGTACTGCTCTTCTTTCAGGTCTTCCACGCTGTCAAGCTCCGGATACTGCTCTTGCAGATACGCGGGTATGACAAACGCCGACTGCCAGTCTTTGCCCAGGCTTAGCCCGACCGACACCACCTCGCCGGCGGTGCGCGCCTCGTTCCAAGTGTCGTTCTGGTTGGGCAGCCAGATTTCCATCGCCACATGCGTGTCCCCGCGGCGTATGCCCTGGAACAGCGGCAGCGTGGCGCCGAACTTCACATCGGTGGGATAGCCGTAGCCCTTTTCCACCAGATACTGCGCTATGCGGTTCTGGAGCAGCGCGCTAGGCCAGTTCAGGTCGCCGAATATGATTTCCTCTTTCGGCGCCGCCTCCATCATCGCGCGGTTTTCAAGCGCCTGCATCACGATGGACTGAATGTCTTCTTCACTCAGCGCGTCGCCGGACGCCTCCATCACGGCCGCCTGCACATCTTCGCTGGTCAGCATATTCGCTTGCGCGTCGCTGACCGCCATAGCGATAGCGTCGGCTACGTCGTCGCCCGTAACCGCGTCGGCGGTGGCGGCGTCAACGGCGCCCTCTATCATCGCCTGCAGCTCTTCGGGGCTTGCGCCCTCATCGGCGGCGGACGCCACTGCGGCCTCTACCAGTTCCTGTATCTCTTCGGCGGACACCGAATCGCTCATGCCCATCATTGAGTCGGACATCGCCGACTGAACCATCGCCGCTATCTCGTCGGCGGACATCTGAGACTGCTGCTGCTCCGCGACCGCCGCGGCCGCCGCCGCCGCCGCCTGCTGCGCTATGGCGTCCGTGTCTATGGTGGGCGCGGGAGCCGGCGCCGGCTGCGAACACGCCAGCGCGGCTATGGCGACCAGCGCCATAACCAGCGCCGTCGTAACTAACTTACCCTTCTTGAACAATCCTATTCCTCCTTGCTAGGGGTGGCTTTAACTATGAAACGCTCGCCTCATAGTATATCGGTTGGGTGTTTCGGATGTGTTTCACGGATGTTACACAGGCGCAATTCGCGCCCGCTGCCGCGTGAACTTCCTCGCATTTCGCTAAGTCAAAGTCTATATTGACCTCCCTTGCTTATACCGCGCTCATCTTGCGTTTAACCGCGCTTTATCCCGCGCTCAGCGCCTCTTGACGCCTGGCGGCAACCGCCTGCGTCAGCCGGTCTATGATTATGGCGAGGAACACGATGGCAAGCCCGGAGAGCAAGCCGTTGCCCGCCTGGTTGAGCTGGAGGGCGCGCAGGACGTTGTCGCCCAAGCCGCCCGCGGCGACCATGCTGGCGATGGTTACCATAGCCAGCGCCATCATCGTGGTCTGGTTTATGCCCGCCATTATTGTGGGCAGCGCCATTGGCACTTGCACTTTCGTCAGCACTTGCCAGGGGGAGGCGCCGAATGAGCGGGCGGCCTCTACGGTCTCGTGCGAAACCTGGCGTATGCCCAGGTTGGTCAGGCGTATGACGGGCGGCACGGCGTATATGAGCGTGGCGAATATGCCCGCCGGCTTGCCAAGCCCGAACAGCAGCAGCGCGGGCAGCAGGTACACAAAGCTCGGCATTGTTTGCATCGCGTCCAGTATGGGGCGCATTATGCCGTCCGCGAGCTGGTTGCGCGCGGCGACTACGCCCAGCGGCAGCCCGACGGCTACCGATATGCACACCGCCACTACCATCAGCGCCAGGGTGTCCAGCGTGTTTTCCCACAGCCCCATAAAGCCCATAAACAGCATCGCCAGCGCCGTGAACGCCGTCAGCCCCCAGCGTCCCACCGCAAACGCCATCAGCGAGATCCCCATCACCATAGCGGGCCAAGGAACCCACTTCAGCGCGTTCTCTATGTATATCAGCGCGTACTCTATCGCCGTCTTTATCGGGCTGAAAAGCCAGTCCCCCCGATCCACTACCCAATCCACGGCTGTGTCTATCGTGTCCCCCACAACCTCGCGCAGCGAAGTGTTGAGGGTAACCGTGCCGGCGCCCGCCGCGACTTCCCGGCTGGATACCGTGGTGGGGTAGTCCATATTCGGCCCCCACGCCAGCAGGCATATCAGCATCACGATGATTACCCCGCCGACGCTTATGCCCCAGTAGTACATTCGCGGCAAGCCGGTCGCCGGAGTCGCCTCCGCCTCTGTCGCCGATTGTACATTTTCTGCTTGCGCCATTGTTAATCCTCCGCGGATTCCTCCGACATGCCCGTCAACAGCGCGCCGCGATGGACTTCGCCAATCAAGCGGCCGTCTTCGTTGACGATGGCTATCGGATGCTCTGTTTGCGCCGCCATCGGTATCAGATCCTCTATGTAGTCGTCCGGGCCCGCCGTCATCACATCGTCCAGCTCTATGCCCCTGAGCGTTTCGGCTTTTTGGCGCGCCAGGCGGCCGGCGTGATTCTCGGTGATCATGCCCTTGACCGAGCGGGCGCGGTCAATCACGAGCGCCGAGTGGGCGTCGTTTGTCCGCAGGATGTGCAGCGCCGCCCTAGGCCCTTGCCAGTCGTTCACCAGCACTTCGGGGTCTTGCATAATCGCCTTTGCCTGTATCACTTTCGCGCGCGAGACGTCCTGCACAAACGAGGTTACGTAGTCGTCCGCCGGCAGGGTGACGATTTCTTCGGGCGCGCCGTTCTGCACAATTTCGCCGTCGCGCATAATGGCGATGCGGTCGCCCAGCTTGAGCGCCTCGTTCAAGTCGTGCGTGATGAACACGATGGTCTTGTGGATTTCGCGCTGCAGCGAAATGAGCTCGTCCTGCATTTCGCGGCGTATGAGCGGATCCAAGCCGCTGAACGGCTCGTCCATCAGCAGCACTTCGGAGTTCACGGCGAGCGCTCTTGCAAGGCCGACGCGCTGCTGCATGCCGCCGCTCATCTCGCGCGGGTACGAATCCTCCCAGCCTTTCAGCCCGACGGTCTCAAGCGCCTCCATAGCCGCCTGGTAGCGCGAGGGCTTGTCCATGCCGCGTATCTCGAGGCCGTAGGCGACGTTGTCCAGCGCGCGGCGATGCGGCAGCAGGCCGTAGTGCTGGAACACCATCGCGATCTTTTGCCGCCGGAACTCGGTCAGGCGCTCCGGGGAGTACTGCATAATGTCTTCGCCGTCGAACATCACTTCGCCGCGCGTGGACTCTATCAGGCGGATGAGGCAGCGCACCAGCGTGGACTTGCCGCTGCCGGACAGCCCCATCACCACGAATATCTGCCCCTTGCCCACATCGAAACTCACATCGCGCAACCCGGTAACGAGGCCTAGCTCGTCTTGGATCTCGGCGCGCGTGGCGGTTTCGTACTGCGGATCGAACACGCGCTCCGGCTTATTGCCGAACACTTTCCACAGATTTCGCACTTCGATATGCTTTGCGCCGTTGCCATTCGCGCCGTTATTGACGGCGCCGTTGCTTTCAGTCATAACCAACTCCCTTGCGCTTTCTAGGCAACCGCATCTCGTAAAATCGCAGCCGTCGCCGCCACTCCCCAACGGGCTAAATAGATTGTACGATTGACTAGCGCATATGTCAAATTAACTGGCATATAACGCGCCGCAAATCCCCCGATAATCCCCCGATAATCCCCCGCCAAACCCGCGCAACGCCTAGCGCAACGCCGCGTTGTTCTCTCTTGCCCTCTAATGATTGCCAATTCGGTAATGGTATTTCAAGCCTGTTTGCTTGAAAGTTTTTTGCTACTTTTTCCAAGAAAATGGATAGGTTTATGCGCGCGCCTAGTCTTTGGGCGAAAGCGGGGGGCAGAATTGCAGAACGGGCTAGGTTAGAATATAATCCAACAGAACCCGTCAATTCAAATCAATTCATTAAGGCATTAAGGCTGGAGCGGCATGAAACTCGGCGCGCATCGCAACATCAAGCCCGCAGCGGCGCTGGCGTTAGTTGCGCTTGCGGGGCTGATGGCAATCGCGCTGCTGGCGGGCGGGCCGAGCGCCAGCGCTCAGACGCCCCCGCAAACCGCCAGCGCCACGCCAACGCCAATAGCCGCTGAGGGGCGTATCGTGTTCACATCCGACAGAGACGGGAATGATGAGATATATGTGATGAACGCGGACGGCTCAAACTTGATGCGGCTAACAAATCACCCTTGGACTGATAACGGGCCTGTCTGGTCTCCGGATGGACAACGAATCGCGTTCACATCGAACAGAGACAGTGGCGAGTATGAGATAGGCGAGTATGAGATATACGTAATGAACGCAGACGGCACAGGCGTTTCCCGGCTTACATATGGAACCGGGGATAGTCTCCTGCACGCCTGGTCTCCGGATGGCAAGCGCCTCGCGTTCACCTCATACATACTTGATGATCATATCTTTGAGATATACGTAATGAACGCGGACGGTACAGATATTTCCCGACTTACATATGGAACTGAGAGCAGCGTAGCTCCTTCCTGGTCTCCGGACGGCAAACGCATCGCGTTCTACTCTTCCATAGACGACAACGATGATGTGTATGTGATGAACTCAGACGGTTCAAACCTAACAAGACTGACACATCACCAAGAGGCTGACTGGGATCCGGCCTGGTCTCCCGATGGAAGTCGTATTGCCTTCGTGTCAGAGCGTGACCGGAATAGAGAAATATATGTGATGAACGCGGACGGTTCGCAACAAACTAGGCTAACCGTACACAGCGCGGATGACCGCTTTCCTGCTTGGTCGCCGGACGGACGCCACATAGCGTTCAGCGCGCAGCGGGACGGGAATCTTGAGATCTATGTGATGAACGCGGACGGGACAAACCCAACAAGGCTAACAAATCATCCAGGGCAGGACTTTCATCCCAACTGGGCATCCGCCGCCGGACAGGGGACGCCCTTGCCAACGCCAACTTATACGCCCACTGCCACGCCCACCCATACGCCTACGCCCACCCACACGCCTACTGCCACGCCCGTCAATGGCGAGATTGCGAACAGGCTAGATGCGCTTGAGCAGCAAAATAGCGCGCTCCGGCAACTGCTACAAAACCTACAATCGCTACTCCAAGCGCTAACCAATCGCATAGCCGCGCTAGAGGGAGGCGCTCCCTAGCAATCCAAACCGAACCCCAACCAACCCTAGCAATCAGGAGGCAATCCAATGCCCGTAATGCAACTACAAATCACCCGCCGCGCCCCATACGCCGGCGGCGAGCCTTTCGGCGACGTCGGCGCTTACGACCAGATCGACGGCATCGCGCATTGCGCCGTGGATCCCGGCCATCCCGCCAACGCGGGGATTACCGACCTGGATCTTGCCCCGCGCGACTCCGGCGGCAAAGTGTGGTTCGCGTCCGACTTCACGCTGCTGACGCCGCAGGACGGGGGGCGCGGCAACGGCAGTTTGCTGTACGATGTGGTCAATCGCGGGCGCAAGACGGTTATGGGCAGGTTCAATAGCTCAGGCAAGCCCACTATGCCGCAGGATCCGCTTGACCCCGGCAACGGCTTTCTGATGCGGCACGGCTACTCCGTGCTGTTCGGGGGCTGGCAGGCGGATGTGCCGCGCGGCGTGGGGCTAATCGGCTTGCAAGCGCCGGACGCGCTTGACGGCGAGGGCAAGCCGCTTATGGGCAAGATTATGTGCCAGTTCCAGACTACGCACTTCACCGACTACTTTCTGCTCGCCGACCGGCAGCACGCGCCGCATCCCGCCGCCATTCCCGACGAGCCGGACGCCGTCCTCACCGTGCGCGACCACCCGAACAGCGCCGCCGCGACCATCCCGCGCCGCAAGTGGCGCTTTATGCGCTTTGAGGACGCCGCCATAGAGCCGGATCCCTGCCACATCTTCTTGGACGACGGCTTTCAGCCGGGCTTGATATACCAGCTCGTCTATACCACGCGCGGCAGCAAAGTGGTCGGGCTTGGGTTCGCGGCGATGCGCGACCTGGTGTCTTATTTCAAGAACGCGCCCGCGTCAGAGGGCAACCCGTGCGCGGGGAATCTGCAACGCGCCCACGCATTCGGCGCGTCTCAGAGCGGGCGCTTTTTGCGCCACTACATCCACACCGGCGTGAACATTGACGAGGATGACAATGTCGCGATGGACGGCATTATATCGCATGTGGCGGGCGGCATGCGCGGCGAGTTCAACCTGCGCTTTGGGCAGCCGTCCAAGGATGTCTGCTACATTATACCCGAACTCTTCCCATTCGCGGACACGCCGCAATCCGACCCGGTAACCGGCGCCAGCGGCTCGCTTTTGGACAGGCTGCAAGAGCGCGGGGGCGTTCCCAAGATGATGTTCACGAACACATCCGCCGAGTACTGGCGCGGGGATGCGGCGCTCATCCACACCAACTTCGCGGATATGAGCGACGCGCCCGAAGAGAGCGAGCATGTGCGCCGCTATCACCTGGCCGGCTCGCCGCACGGCTCCGGCACATTCCCGCCGCTGCGAGTGCGCCCGATGGACGGAGTGCGCGGGCAATTGCCGTTCAACATCATAGAGTACAACCCGCTGCTGCGGGCGGCGCTGCACAACCTTGACCAGTGGGTTCGCGGCGAAAAGCCGGCGCCTGCCAGCCGCCATCCGCGCATCTCGGACGGCACGGCGGTGGAATCCTACACGCTCGCCGACAAATTCCGCAGCATCCCCGGCGTGGACTTCCCCGACAAGCCCACCCGCGCGATGCGCCTGGACTACGGCGCTGAGGCGCATCTGGGGCGCACGACCACGCTGCCGCCGGTCGCGGGCGAGGAGTTCCCCGCGCTGGTGTCCAACATAGACGCCGACTGCAACGAAATCGGCGGCATACGGCTGCCCGACCTGACGGTTCCGGTGGCGACCTATACCGGCTGGAACCTGCGGCATCCCGAAATCGGCGCGCCGGGCTTGGTGATAGGCATCACGGGCGGCTTGGCGGGCTGGGTGCTGCCATTCGCGCCCACATCGCAGGCGCGCGCGGCGGCGGGCGATCCGCGCCCCGCCATCGCCGAGCGCTACGCATCCAAAGACGACTACATTAGCCAAACGCGCCAAGCCGCGCAAGCGCTGGTAGGCGAGGGCTACATGCTCGCCGAAGACATCCCCGAATGCCTATCGCGCGCCGCCACGCGCTACGAATACTTCGCCGCAAACGGGAGCGGGTAGGCGGCGGCTAAACGGCAATGCCTAGATTACGGCAGCGCCTAGACTGCGGCGGCGGCTAGACGATTGCCCCTAAACGCGGGCGGCCCATAAGCGGCTGCCCGCATCCGAAACTATGCTGGAACTGGTAGAAAACCACCGCATCGGCAAGCCGCGGCTATTGCGCCTTTTGGACGAGATAGCCGCGGAGGGCTGGTGTGAGCGATCCCTCTACCTAACCCCCAAATCTCTGATACGCTGCGCTGAAACGCAAGCCTCGCCCGCTCGCCATCCCGACCCTGACGCGCCCGCAATCCAAGCAGCGCTGCGCGCCGCCGGCGCATCCGATACGGGCATAGCGCTATTCTTGGGCGCTGACAAAGCCATCGCCGTCTGCCCGCCATTCCCGCTTGCATCCGACGCCGATTTCGCCGGCGCGAACATCGCCCCGCTGACGCGCCTGATGCGCCGCCAATTCGTGGTTGGCGTAATCCTGCTGCGGCTGGGGCGCTACGCGGTGGGCGTCGTGCGCGGCGATAGATTGGCGGCGTCCAAAACCGAATCGCGCTATGTGAAGAACCGCCACCGCGCGGGCGGGCAATCGCAGCGCCGCTTTGAGCGCAGCCGCGAGCGCCTAATCCGCGAACTCTACGACAAAACCTGCCAAACCGCCCGCGCCGTCTTCGAGCCGTTCCAAGCCGATTTGGACTACATAATGCTGGGCGGCGGGAGCGCCACGCTAACCGCATTCGCCAAGCGCTGCCCGCTATTGTCCCGCCAGCCCGGCCGCGTTCTGGCGGCGCGATTAGCGGTAGATCGGCCTAACCGCAAGGCGCTGGACAATATCGCGTATGAGGTGTGGAAGAGCAGGGTTTATATGCTGCAAAGCGTACCAGACTCGTCCTAAGAAAAGCGGTCGCTGATATAGGCGGTGGCGTCGCTAATTGACAGGTCAGTGGTTGCCGGCCCCGTGCGGATGTAGAACTTTTCGGAGTTCCCTTCCTTCACATAGACGGGGCGGTTAGACGGCTCGCAACCCACTCTCATCACCCGCGCCCCTTCGTAGTCCTCAAACGTCATTCGGATATATGACACCGCCAGCGTATCCATTCGGCTGCCCACAATGTCCCCCAAATGCCTCGCCATCGCGTCTTCATTAGCAAACTCGTCCACTCCAATGCCGACCGCAGAGCCGTCGTCCGCTACGCCTACGACCAGCGTCCCCCCGTTGGAATTAAGAAAAGCCGCTATGGTTTTAAGCGCGGCTACTTGTATGCGCTCATCCCGCCGTTGCGTATGCAGATTCACGCGCAGCGACGACTTGAACTCCACGGTTTCGGACTCGCCGCCGGTTATGAGAGCGCGTATGTCGGCGTCTTGAGGCGAATCCGCGGTGGAAGTTTGGCTAGATCGTTCCCGCCCCTCTAAATAAACCCCAACATTCGCGACAACGATTACGCTCGCACCCGCAATAAGCAAGCTAGTGTCTACGTCGCCAATCAGCGATAGAAAGGACAGCCATATCAACGACAAGAGAGGCGTGAAATACCTCGCTATGTTGACGCCAAGATTGTCAGTCATGAGATTCGCCGTGCGCCACAATATAGCGGGAAGAGTTCCCACCAGCGGGCCTCCTACCAAAGCGATGAAAATCGCATTCGCAGTCACTGATTCATTTCGCGCGAATCCGGCCGCCGCTATGAAAGGCACTATGAGTAAGTTAGTGACAACAGATCCAAAAACTACGCAGAACACTTCCACGTATTTAGTTCGCCTATGGACTTCGGGCAGCTCGGCGGCCAAATCAACGCCCCATCTGAATCCAAACCCAATCGTAGAGTCTAACATGGCCGCCCCAATGGCGAGCGCAACTCCAAGTGCCAAAGCGTATGCAGACGCGCCGCCAAGACTGATCCCACCGATGCCGCCGGCTTGGCTGACTATTACCATCGCGGTGCCGCCAACCGCAAGCGCGAAAAGGAAAACCTTAAGCGGACCAATCTTATGGTAGCGCCCTTGGTTCACGAATAGCCTTTCGATAAGAAGAACCGTCAGAATGGGACTGAGCTGATACAACACCATAGCGACTGAAATGTCGATCAGGTTAGCTGACCATGCGAACAGAGCTATGTCCGTGAGGCCGATAACCCAAATCAGAAAAGTCCAGCTGGGCGCACGCTTCCAAGCCAACTGCCAGACGCGCCTGTCGAAGAACAGAGAGCGATGCCAGACTGCAAGAAACGTCGCTGATGCGAAGATCGACGACATCCCAAAAATAGCGGCGAATATAAAAGGGCTGTCAGTGCCTGCGTATGCCACAAGGACAGGCAAGAATGAAAACAGCAACGCTTGTCCAAACATCATCGCCGCCGCAACGGTGTTGCGCTCAATGGTGAGACTGATAGAAAATGAATTCTTCACGCCGCCTATCCTCTTTTCTTCTCGTCGCGGGCAACAGATCGATGCGTTAACGCGCCTGCGCCAAAGCAGGCGGTCAATCCGCAAGCGAACTTTACCACACTTTACTGCGCCGTGTAACCCCCGTCCACAATCAGCGGCGCGCCCGTTACGAATGACGAATCGTCAGACGCCAAGAACAGCGCCGCCTTGGCTATCTCATCCGGCTGGCCAAGCCTGCCCATCGGATGGCGCTCGCGCAGCGCCGCGTATGCCTCGGCGTCCGATGTCAGGGCGCTGGTCATGTTCGTCTCCACATAGCCGGGGCAGATGCAGTTCACGCGGATGTTGCGCCGCGCCAAATCAATCGCCAGCGTGCGCGTGAACTGCAGCACGCCGCCCTTGGACGGATTGTACGGATTGAACCCGCCGCCCATGCCCGCCGGATAGCCCACCAGCGCCATAATAGACGCCAAGTTGACGATAGAGCCGCCGCCCGCGCGCTCCATTTCGGGAACCGCGTGCCACGCCATCAGATAAGTCCCTTTCAGATTAACCTCAATCACCTTATCCCAAACATCCTCCGCCGACGCGCCCTGCGGCAGCGCGTTTCGCGCCGTAATCCCCGCGCTATTCACCAGCGCATCCAGCCGCCCGAAAGCGCCGACCGCCTCCCGCACCATCCGCTCCGCGTCCGCCGAACTCGCCACATCCCCGTGCGCCGCCACCGCATCCCCGCCATCCTCTCTGATAGCCGCAACTACCTGCGCCGCCGCCAGCTCAGACACATCCGCCGCCGCCACCCGCGCGCCTTCTCGCGCGAACAGGGCCGCCGTCGCCCGCCCGATTCCCGACCCCGCGCCGGTAATCAGGGCTACTTTGCCGTCTAGTCGCATAGCCAATCCCCCTTATGCTAACCCGCTAACCCAATCGCCCGCCGATTTGCCCCAACTATACCACGCGCTTGCGTCATAGCGCTTGCCGGGCGAGAAGCATCGGAGCGAGCGATTTGAATTCCTAACGCGCAGCATCAGCGCAATCCCGCCCTGCACACCCTTCCCTAAAAGTTTGCATATTTTTGGAAAAAATAGCGTCCCCTACCTGCCACCGCCGCTACGCCCTACTCCACCCCAAAAACATCCCTCGCCCCGAACCGCTCCCATGCGCCCGCGCGATACCGCGCAACCGCCCCTACGCCCAGCGCGCGCCAGCCGCCCCTCTCGCTGATGCAGCCCGTAGCCCCATCTATCCCCAGCGCCGTTATGCCTGCCGTCAGCGCCCCCGCCAGCTCCGCCGCTACCCGCTCCGGATCGCTACGCTCGTGATGCGGCAGAACCGCGACGCCGCGTCCTATCCATCCGCCTAGCCGCCGCCGCGCTCTCGCGCCAACTGCTCCTGCAGCTCCCGTATCATGGCATCCGCCGCCGCCGCCCGCGCCTCGGCATCCGCCCGCGCCGCCGCCTCAGCCTCAGCTCGCGCATCAGCCTCAGTCGCCCTTGCATCAGAATCCGCCGCCCGCGCGTCGGCGTAATTCGCCCTTGCGTCCGCGTAATCCGCCCGCGCAGCCTCAGCGTCCACCAGCGCCTCGCTCTCTCCATGCGTCCGCAGATAACTCTCGCTCTGCGGATCGTACAGCCGCAGCATCCCGTCTTCCCAGCACACATACAGCTTAAGCGCATCGCTGTAGCCGCGCTTGTTGTTAACGCCGTAATACTCCAGCTCAATCGGCGCATACGCGCCGCCCACAAGCTTATCGCCCGCAAGCCCCGCGAGGTAGCGCCTGCCGTCGGTGGGGTCAAAGCGCCAGTACTCGCTCACGCCGTAGTTCGCGTAGCCAATGCGCTTTTCGGTATCATCCCGATCCGCCGTGTGAACCGACGCCACCTCCAGCACGAACTCCGGCGGATTCGGTTGCGACCGCATCTCATACCCGTCCTGAGCGTCCATGCGGGCGGCGTCGCAGTTCAGCGCCACCATCAGATCCGGCACAAGCGTCCCCTTGCGGACGCGCGCGTCCCACCCCAGCGGGATTTCGCTGCCCACATAGACGGTATCCGACTCGCCCAGACGATTCATCAGCGCGGTGATGATGGATTGGCTGTATATGTACTTGGTGTTCTGCATATCGTCTCTTGGCGGGAATTCGGGGAACTTGGCTAGTTCTTCCCCGGTTGCCCTAGTCTTGGTCTTGGTAACGGCGATAGGCTTGATAGTCATTGCCAACCTCTCTGAGGCGCTTGCGTATATTCACCCCTCTTGCGTCCATTGCTCTTTGCATGTCAGACGGATTATATCATCAGCGAACCCGCCTTGCCCCATGCCCATCCCAAACTTTGCCTACTTTTCCCAAAAGCGGCGCCCCTCTTGCCCTTGTCGCGCCCCTTGCTACAGCCCAAAAACCTCCCCCGCCCCGAACCGATCCCACACGCCCGCGCGATACCGCGCAACCGCCCCCGCGCCCAGCGCGCGCCAGCCGGCTCCCTCGCTGACGCAGCCCGTCGCCCCGTCTATCCCCAGCGCCGTGATGCCCGCCGGCAATTCGCCTATCAGCTCCGCCGCCACGCGCTCCGGATCGCTCCGCTCGTGATGCGGCAGAACCGCTACGCCGCGCGCCAAGCCCAGCGCATCGCTCCACTCGCCCTTGAACCGCATCCGCTCGCCCAGCGCCATCGCGCCCGCGCTGGATCCCGCCACAATCGCGCCCCTATCAAGCGCCGCCAGCAGCGCCGCCGCGAGCCGCGAACTCGTCAGCGCGCCAAGCAGATGCGCCGGATTGCCGCCCGTCAGATATATCACATCCGCCGCGTCCGCCGCCGCTATTAGCGCATCGTCGTTGGCGTCATTCGCGTTCAGCGCCATAAGCGGCGCGGCGTCCGCCCCAAGCGCGGTGAAGTGCTGGACGCCGTTAGCCGCCGCGAGTTCCGGCCGTTCCATAGCCGCCGCCGTGGGAACAATCACCACGCGCGGCGTGGCAACCCCAGTCGCCGCCAAAATCTCGGCGTCCATACCCGCGCAGCTCGCCCTAAACTCGTCGCCCCCGACCAGCGCTATCCTGCCCGCCATAAGCCTTATCGCCTCCCGCGCCTAACTTGCCTGCCGCCGATATTTGCGCGCATCCCGCGTTGCCTAGCGAGCGCCTAATAGCGCTCATCCCGCCACTCGAATGCGAGCGTGGCGTAGCGCACGAATACCGCGCCGCCCGGCGCGCCGATAGGCCCGTTGATCGCCAGCAGCGCGATTGTGTGCGTATCGCCCGGCTTGGGATTCGCGCTCACCACAACCCGCTGCGGCGCGTTGAAACCCTGCACCGCGCCCTTCGCCAAGTCGCACTTGCCGTCAATCCACACCTCGCCGTAATCGTCAATGCAGGTCTCCAGCAGGCACTGCGTCCCCTCAACTGCCCTGCCGCCCACGCTTTGCGGCAGCGTGATGCTGATGCGATACCATATGAACGACAGCCCATGCGAGCGCCATTCGGCGAGATCCGCGCACTCCGCCCAGCCCGAATCGTCGTACTCCGGCAGGCGCGCCGGGCTGCCCGCGCTCAGCGCCTCAAGCCCCTGGTTAGGCTCCCCCGGCACAAGCCCCTCCGCATAGCGCCACGCGCCGTTCACCGCGCCGAGATCATCCGCGTTTTGCAAATCCAAAGATACTCTAGGCATTGCGCCCTCCTTATTTCTTTCGCGTATAAATCCCTTGCTGCCGCTTATCCCTATCCCGCCCTATCATACCACCATTCGCAAACCCTATGCCCGCCCGCATTGCCGCCTTTGCGCCGCTAACCCATTGTTGCTACAATCAACCTTGATCAGCGGCGCTTCCCCCAAGCGCCCTGATCCCCACTCTAAAGCCGGAGGCTTGTCAAATGCCAACCCACCCCGACATAACCATCATAGGCGGCGGCGTGATGGGATGCAGCATCCTGTATCATCTCGCCGAACTGGGCGTCGCCAACGCGCTGCTGCTGGAGCGCGATGTGCTGGCGTCCGGCTCTACCAGCCGATCGCAAGCCATTCTGCGGATGCACTATTCCAATGAGGTCACCGCGCGCCTGGCGTGGGAAAGCCTGGATGTGTTCAAGAACTTCGAGGAGATTACCGGCGCGCCCTCCGGCTACACACGCACAGGCTATTTCCTGATTGTGGGCAGCGGCGACCGCCCCGCGATGGAGGCGAATGTCGCTATGCAGCAACGGCTCGGCATTGCCACCCGCATAGTGTCCGCCGAAGACGCGCGCATTATCGCCCCCATACTCGCCATTGAGGGCGATGAGGCGATCGCCTACGAGCCCGAATCCGGCTACGCGGATCCATACTCGGTCACGCTCGGATTCGCCAATCGCGCCCGCGAAATGGGGGCGCGCATCCAAGACGGCGCGGCGGCGACCGCCATCGAGACGCGCGGCGGCAAGGTATCCGCCGTCATCACCGCCGACGGCGCGCGCATTGAGACCGCCGCCGCCGTAATCGCCGCAGGCCCATGGAGCGCCCCCCTGCTGCAAAGCGTGGGCGTGGACGCGCCACTGCGCCCGCTGCGCCACCAAGTCGTCCTGCTGCGCCGCCCCCTCGGCGTAGCGGACGGCCACCCCATCATAGGCGACGTCGTCCGCGATTTCTCAGCCCGCCCAGACATCGGCGGCCTAACGATGATAGGCGTGGGCGAGGACGATTTCGTGGACGCCGACTCTTACAACCAAGGCGTTGATATGCCGATGGTGGAGGCGGCTTTCGCGGGCATAGCCGCGCGCATCCCCGCAATGTCCCAAGCCGTATTTCGCGGCGGATGGTCGGGCTTGTTCACCGTAACCCCCGACTGGCATCCCATCCTAGACGCCGTGCCGGGCATAGACGGCCTATACTGCGCCGTCGGATTCAGCGGACACGGGTTCAAGGAATCGCCTATGATAGGCAAGGCAATGGCGGAGCTCATAGTGGACGGCGCGGCGCAATGCGTGGACATATCCCAGCTGAATATGGCGCGCTTTGAAACCGGCGAGCTACTACGATCGCGCTATCAGATGCAGGTGCTTGCGTAGGCTGCTTGCGTGGGCTATTTGCTTGCCTAGATTGCTTTGATAGGCTACCTGTATCGGCTACTCGCTTGGATAGGATTAGAGATAGCCGCCCCTTGCCGCCGTTGCCCCTCTTTGCGCCCTCGCCTCTCTATGGCTATGGCGCATGCGGCAACTACTGCGCTTGCGCCTCGATCGCCGCTATCTGCTCCTCCACCTGCCCCAGCGTGATGTAGTCTTCGTGGACGATGCAGTAGCAGCGCTGCACATACAGCATCGTCAGGCGGCGCGAGTTGTCGTCGCCGCGCTTGACGCCGCTGACAATGCGCTCCGTCTTGTGGTCAAAATCCAAGTGCCGCGAAAGCAGCCCGATGTCCGCCTCCGCCTCGCGGATGAGCGCGTCTTCGCCGCTGTCCACCGCGAACCGCAGCTTGCTGACCAGCGTACTGAGCTCATTCAGCTTATCCGAATCGCTCATTAGCCCGTACATCACCTCATTCACCGCGAACCCGCCGCCCTCAAGCGCGTCCGAATCGCCGCCGCCGGTGCCCATAGCCGCGCCGCCGCTCTGCTCCAGCGCCGCGTTATAGGCGTCCGAATACGCCTGCACGGCATCCCCCACCGCCATCATCATAGACGGCACGTCGTCGGTATTGCACACGCCCGCGTACAGCACATCGTCGTCGCGCATCTCGGCGAGCGCGTCCAGCTGCGCCATCCCGTCCATCATTTCGGGCGCGGGCGGGAACGCGAAAGCCGACATATCCTGAATGCTCGCGTCCCCCATCTGATTCAGCAGAAACGGCGGCATATACTTCGCCAAATCCACGCTCACCGGCAGCATCACGATATAGCTCGCCCACACATCATCCGCGCCGCCGCCGCCTCTGACATACACAAACGCATGCCCTTTCGGAGCGTCCTGACTGCCCCGCTCAAAAGTAATCGCCATAACGCGCCGCTCTCCGCTCGCTAATCTTTCCAATGCCCCAATGCCGCTATTCTAGCAGGTTGCGCGTCAGGCGTCATCTATCTGCGGTAGCCGCCACATCTTAAATTGAAAATTCCCCTTGACACCGCCCTACTATCCCCGTTGTTCTTACAAGAACAAATTATTAGACACCCACCCAAAAGTTTTTTGCTACTTTTTCTAAAAAAGTAGGGCGGCCCTCCACCCCCATGCGCCATTCGGCAGCGGCAAACATACTCGCGCGCCTAAACGGAAAGCGCCGCCGGGCACCCCCCGCATATTGAATATCACGCCAACTAAGATATAATGCCCTCTAACAAATCCTAAACACAAACACAAGGAGGCGGCCCCCCAATGGCAACCAAAGGCATCCGAGTTAGCTACGGCAAATACATCTACGAACACGTCCCCGGCTGGGGCAAGCTCCCCGATGGCTGGGAATGGAATCACGCCGTCGGCGTGGCGGTGGACGGGCAAGACAGGATATTCGTCTATAATCGCAGCGCCCACCCCATCATCGTGCTGGACGCGGACGGCAATGTCGTCAACCACTGGGGCGAGGGCAAGTTCGGCTCGGCGCACCACATAGAGGCGGGCCCCGACGGCTCCCTCTACACCACCGACATCGGCGACCACACCGTCCGCAAATGGACGGCCGACGGCGAACTGCTCATGACTATGGGCGACCCCGAAAACCCGCCTGAGCCCTTCAGCGGCGAGCCGTTCAACCGCCCCACCGACATCGCCGTCGCCGCCGATGGCACACTCTATATCGCCGACGGCTACGGCAACGCCCGCGTTCACCACTTCACCGCCACCGGCGAACTCATCCGATCCTGGGGCGAGCCCGGCGAAGGCCCCGGCCAATTTCGCATCCCCCACGCCGTCTGCCTTGACAACGCGGGCAGCGTCTATATCGCCGACCGCGAAAACAACCGCGTCCAAATCTTCACCCCCGACGGGCAATATATGAGCGAATGGGGCGGCGTCCACCGGCCCGACCACATCGTCCAAGGCCCCGACGGCAATATGTTCGTTACCGAACTCGGCTTTCACCAAGGACTAGGCCCCGACGCGCCCGCCGCCAACGCGCTATCCCATCCCGCCGGCGTCAAAATACTCACCCCCACCGGCAAATGGCTAGGCGGCTGGGGAATGAGCTCCGATACCCCCGGCGACATCATCGCCGGCCACGCCGTCGCTATGGACTCCAAGGGCGACCTCTACGTCGGCGAAACCCTTGAGGGCGCGCGCGTCCAAAAGTTCGCGCGCATCGCCTAGCGCATCCGCCGCGCGATACCTATGACAACCCGCGACGCCGCCCCAAGCGCAACCGCCAACGCCGCCGAATCCGGCGGAGATCCCCTGACGCCCGCCGCGCGAATAATCCGCTACTGGCTGCCACTGCTCGCGTGGATGGGCGTCATCTTCGCCCTGTCACACACCGCCGTGGACACCGTGGAATCCGTCCTGGACGGCCCCCTGCAAATCGCCCCCGAAATCGCCAAATCCGACCTCGTCGTCCACCCGCTCGAGTTCGGCGTCCTAGCCATCCTCGCGTACAGGCTGCTCGCGTCCTACCGCGTCCGCCGCCGATACGCGCTGCTAACCGCGCCTGCTCTTCGCAACCGCATACGGCGCGCTAGACGAATTCCACCAATCATTCGTCCCCGGCCGCAGCGCCACCCTAGCCGACCTCGGCCTGGACATACTCGGCGCGCTGCTAGGCTTGGCTATCGTTCTGATTATCGCGCGGCTCGCCGCCAACCGCGCCGCCGGCGCAACCGACCTATGATGATCGCCTTGACTTGGACGTCGTTGGCGCATTGCTTTGCTTGGCGGCTATCCCTGCCGTCGCGCCGCTTGCCGCCATCCGCGCCATCAGCGCAGCCGGTATATCACCGCCTCGCCGCCGCCCTCGCCCTCCCTAAACACCACATCCGCTATCTCGCCGAACTTGGCAAGCCCCTCAAGCCCGTACATATCGCGCTCCCGCTGCCCCACATACACATACTCAACGTCATACTTGCGGAGTATCGCCAGCGCCTCCAGCGCGTCCGGCGTGGAATACACCCGCGCCACCTCGTCCGCTCTCGCGTCAAAATAGGCGTCCCGCAGCCCCCGCGACTCCTCCAGCGATGGCGCGTCGAAGATGTCCCAGCCGCCGCGCCACTGCTTTTGGTGTCCAAGCCAGTTGACGATGGTCGGCAAGCCCGTCGCCCGCGAAATCATCGCCCAATCGTGCCACTCGCCCACCGCCTCAACGATGCCCGCTCCGGAGGGCGCGTTGTCTTTCAGATACATTATCGCCGCGTACTCCGCCGGCGCCCGGACGCGCACATACGACAGCCCGTCCAGCGTCCGGCCATACGGCGGGCTTTCGGGCTTTGTGCGCGGCGCGGCGAGCGTGTAGTACAGCGATCCCAGCAGCAGCGCCGCGAAACAGCCCGCCCACGCTATCGCCAGCAGCGTCCGCCAGCCCGAAAGCCCCCTGATTATGGACAGCCAGTAATATATGGCAAACGCCGCCGCCGCCGCCAGCAGCAGCCACGCCTGATAGTACAGCTTGAACACTGTGTTGCCGCGATTGTTGAAGAAATCGCGCACGAACAGGAACTCCGCGCTGATTATCAGACCCAGCGCCAGCAGTATCAGCAGCATTGCGAACAGCCTGCCGTCCGCGCCGCCCTGCCGCGCGAGGCTGAATGCGTTGTACGCCGCTATCGCCGCATAAACCCCCAGCGGCAGTATCGCAAACAGCCGCGATGCCAGTTCGCTCCCGCCGCCCTCGGATCCCGCCGCGAGATGCGCCGCCGCCCACACCAGATACGGCGCGAACCCAAGCCCCAGCGCCAGCAAGCTCAGCTCGCGCCAATCCCGCTGCAGCGTCGTCCGCCAGAACACCGCCAGCAAGAACGGAACGACCGCCGTCAAGAACAGCCCCCACACGATAAACATATGCGCCGGCCGGGTGGACGTCCGCACAACTCCTATGCCGTCAACCCCCGCGCTGATATTCGCCAGATACGGCGCTATCAGCAGCAACCCAACCGCGATAACCGCGATGCCCGCCGGATAGAACGCGCGCCCAATCGCGCCGCCCAGATCCGCCCCGTCCTTGTACGCCTTCAGCGCCAGCGCCCCCAGCAGCAGCGCCGCGAATGTGGGCAAATCCCACATATTGTTGAACGCCAGCCCGCCCAGCGCCAAGCCCGCCGCGCCTATCGCCGCGTATGGATATGCGCCGCGCCACTCCCACTGCCAACCCGCCGGCAGCCGATACATATTCAGTGCCATCCCCGCGAACAGCGCGATGAACGGCAGCGACATCACATGCGGGTGCATATCCCCCAGTATAAAGCTGAAGAACGGGAATTCCTGTATCGTGTTGTCTATGAAATGCTCGCCGTCAAAGGTGTTGATGACGCGCGACGCCCTGAACCACCACCAATGCTCCGAGGGCGCCCATCCCTCCGGCGGCGCTGCGTTGGCGCCGTCAAGCCCGTTTATGCGTATCCAATCCCAGAACCCCTGCGAACCCATCCCGTTGAGCCGCATAAACTCCAGCGCGCCCTCCAAGTTGGACACCACGACCAGCAATCCCGCCGCCGCCGCGCCCGCTATCGCCGCATGCCGCCAGCGCGCCTTGTCCGCCCGAACCATATTGAACGCCAGCCCGAATATCCCCGTCGCCGCCAGCGCCGGTATCACCGCCATTGCCAGGTTGTACGATATGTTCGTGGGAACGCCCGCCAGCTGCGTCAGCAGCCCCATCATCCAATACCCGAAGTAGTAGTAGCTGACAGGCTCGCCCCTCAGCCACGGATCCTCCGGATGCCCCGCCACCGAATTCACCGCCGCGTTCAGCAGCGCCAGATCCATCGGCTGCTCAGTGTGATTGATGAACGGATCCGCCGTCTTATACAGCGCCCACCCGACGAAGAACGCCAGGAAAACCGCCTCCGCCAGCGCGATAGCCCGCCACTCCTTCACGACGAAGGCCCTGAGCTCCCCCCAATTGCGATAGGCGTACACCCCCGACGCGCCCGCCATTGCCGCCACGAGCGCAATCGCCGTAACCTGCCCGCTCGGAACATTCGCCAGCCCCAGCGCCCAAAAAAGATACGCGACCGCCAATATGCCGAAGGGCTTGCTGAAAGCGTAGCCCCTATCGGCAAGGCGCGGCGTTAGGTAGTAGATTAGCGGAAATGCCGCCAGCCCGATTATCTCTACGGCAAGCAGCCACCGAAAGGCGTCAAGCATTCGTTTGGCAGTCGGTCATTTAGCGATAACTTTGGGTGATTTGGGTGATATTGATAGATGCGATTATTAGAGAATAACCGTCGGGTTACACGGTCGGGAACTCATCCCGCCGCCGCCATCCCCGCGTTTGATGTTCGCGCGGGAAAGGCGGCTTTGCGTTGTTTGCGTCAATGCGCCGCCGGCAACCTGCGCGGCACGGCGTCAGACATTGGCGTTCATTAGGCATTGGACATCAGGCTGTTCAGCGCCGCGATTTCGGGCGAGGCGGGGTCGGCGTCCCGCCAGTCCTGCGCCACCATCCGCAGCGTGTTCTGAGCGCCCTCGTCGCCCTCTTGCGCCCTTGCCCTGCCAAGCCAGAAACTGTCCCGCACAGAGGTGCGCCGGCCCAGCCGCTCGCGCAGCATATCCTCCGCCTTGTCGTACTGCCTCGCTCGCAGATACGCCTCCAGCAGCGTGTCCTCGAACACTTCGCGCTGAGCGTGGCTGCCGCCGATGCGCGCCAGTTGCGGGAATACCGGCTCTATGCGCCGCGCGGCGTCCTCATATTCGTCCGCCGCGAATGAGGCTATGCCCTTAACCAGCGGTAGCGTGACCTCCGCGGCGAGCGCATCCCCGTCCGCCGCAAGCCCGCGCAGTCGTTGCTTGATGCGCGAAAGGCGCTCTTCGTCGCCGCCCGCGGCAAACGCCAGCGCCGCATGCGCGTCCCGGAACGCCGGCCCCGGCGTGTCCGCCGCAACCGACGCCTGCTCGCCTATCTCAGATAGCGGATAGGGCGGGTTGCAGCCGCCGTACATCCGCAAGCGCCACATCAGCGAGGCGCTGTCCGCCAATGACGCCGCGCTCTTCTTCACCACAGACGGGCGTATCGCGTCTTCATACAGCCCCACCGCGTCCGAATACCGCCCCTGCGCCAGCTCAAACAGCGCCTGGTGCCAGGACAGATGCACATGAAACGGCGCGCGGTTGTCATACCCGCGCAGCCAGTTGCCCAGAAAGTCCCCGCCGTCGGTGTGGTCGCCGCGCTCGAAATACACATGGGCTACCGAATGAGAGGCATGCGCGCTGGTCGGCCGCGCCGCGAGCGATCGTTCCGCCAGCGACAGCGCATCGTCAAGCCGCCCGATTTCGTGATGCGCGAATGCGTACTGCCCCAAGAACGCCCAGTCGTCGCCGTAGTCCGGCTCCAGTTTGGTCAGCATCCCGTACAGCTCATCCGGGAAGTTCTTCACGCCCGCGCCGCTGCAGCCCAGCATATACAGCCGGTTGGACACCCGCAGCAGCAAGGCGTCGCGCGGGAATTCGTCCAGATGCTCCAGTATCAGTCCAAGCGACTTAGGCCCCTGCCCGCCGATGAACAGCGCGATTGCCTCCGCGTGCTGCCGCTCCCGCCGCGTGGCGCCCTTGGCCAGCTCTTGTCCTCGCGCCGCGCTCGCCTTGGCGTCCGCCGCCGCCGAGCGAAACATCTGCATCAGCGCCAAGCCTGAGTGCGCCAGCGCGAACCCCTCATCCGCCTCTATCGCCTGCTGAAACCGCTCTTCGGGCCCATAGCCCTGCTCCAGCAACAGGTCAACCCCCTCCGAATAATGCTCCGCCGCCTTGACCGAGTTCGTGGTCAGCGCCAGCCCATAGCGGTCGCGTATCATAGTTGCGGTAGTCATAGTAGCCATTCCCCCTGTGTGATGCTTGGCGTCAGCGCTCTTATTTCCACATATCGCGCCAATCGCCAACCCCTATGTTAATCGTTCCAACCAATTTGCGAAACCCCGTAACCCCGCCATATCCCCCATCCTATAACCCGCTACTCTTATGCTTGACCTGCGCGCCCTTATTCCCCCTCAAACAAACTCTCCACAAACCGCCGCGGCTGAAACCGCGCAATGTCATCCGCCCTCTCCCCCGTCCCGATAAACAGCACGGGTATATCCAGCTCATCCGCGATTGCGAACACTATCCCCCCCTTGGATGAGCTGTCCATCTTAGCCAGAAACACGCCCTCGCACTCCACAGCCACCGCGAATCCGTGCGCCTGATGCAGGCCGTTCTGCCCGGTGGTGGCGTCAATCGTCAGCAGCGTCCGCACCGAATTCGCCCCATGCCGCGATAGAACGCGCTCAATCTTCTGCAGTTCCTGCATCAAGTTGGACTTAGTGTGCAGCCTGCCCGCGGTGTCTATGATAACCACATCCGACTTGCGCGACCGCGCCGCCTGCAGCGTGTCATACGCCACCGAGCCCGGATCCGCGCCCTGCTTGTGCGCTATCACATCCACGCCGACCTTGCCGCCCCACGCCTGCAGCTGCTCTATCGCCGCCGCCCTGAAAGTGTCCGCCGCGCCCACCAGTACGCGCTGCCCGGCGTCCGCGTACATTCGCGCCAGTTTCGCGCTGCCCGTAGTCTTGCCCGCCCCGTTCACGCCCACCATCAGGATAACCAGCGGCTTTTCCCGAACCTCCAGCGCCCTGTCAACCGCCTCGAAATCCACAAGCGCCGTCATCTCTTCTTTCAAAAGCGCCAGGGCATCCCGCGGATCCGATATGCGCTCTCGCCGGACCCCTTCCCGCAAGCTGTCCATTAGCTTAAACGTAGTCTCCACCCCCACATCCGCCGATATGAGCAGCTCTTCCAACTCATCCCAGAGCTCGTCGTCTATGCGCGAGCGCCGGAACAAGCCCGTCATCTGCCCAAAGAATGTGCGGCGCGTCTTTGCGGCGGCCTCCGCCGTCTTAGCCTCATCCCGCTTGTCAGCCCGTCGTAGAAATCTCAGCATCTTGTATCTTGCAATAATCCTATCGCTGTCAATTATTTCCGGCTTGTCAACGGCAGCCGCGCCGCCGCGAGCGCCCAAAGTTTGCCTACTTTTTGAAAAAGCGGCGTCCACTTGTATCGCCGCTCGCTTGCGGTTCTAGGAAATCTTAGTCCGGCGCAATCACCACGATAACCCGCCGTTCCCCCGCTTGCCTGCCGGGATAGGCGTCAACGCCCAGATACCGCTTAGCCAGCGCGTCGATATGAGCGTCCGCCCCCTCGGCCGTAATCTCGACCACGCGCCCCCGCACGGTAACCTGCTCATACGGATTATCCGCGTTCAGGACGCACACCGCCACGCGCGGATCGCGCCGCAAATTGTCCGTCTTCACGCGCCCCTCGGCGGTGTTGAATATCACATTTTCCCCGTCGGTATCTATCCAAACCGCCGTTGCCTGCGGCGACCCGTCCGCCATAACCGTGGCGATAGTCGCCATATTCTTGCCCTCCCCCATCAGCCTAACCGCGTCCGCGCTTAGCTTGCCCATAATCGCGCCTCCCTTGCCGATTATCTTGCCAAACCGCCTACTTAAACATTATCACTATGCAACGCGCGTAACAAGCGTAAAAACCATATTCCCGCCTTGCAACCCTATTGCTATCGCCCCTAGCCTAGTTAGCCGCCGCGCCACAAACGTAAAGAGGGCGGCCCTAAGGCCGCCCCCTCGCTATCGGCTATATCCGGCTACCTAAGATAGCCTTGAAACTCGCTGCGGATCCGCTGGCTGAAGTCCCGGCGGGCTTCGTCCATAGTGGGGCTGCCCGCGCCCTTGCGCCCCTGCACGCTAGTCAGATACAGGTCAAACCCCGTGCGGTGGCCCCTCAGCGATCCTACGAACTTGCTAAGCATTCTTGCGCCTCCTGCGTATGCCTAATTCCTTGCTTGTTTGCCTTGCGCTCTGTCTGATACTCGTCTCAGGCTTCGCCGCGCATATTCATAGTAATACGCGAAAAGCATTACATAAATACATATTGGCTGATACAATATATCCCTTATCACAATGATTATGGAGTAACGAATATGGAAATAAGAGAACTCAGAAGTTTCTGCACGGCGGCGCGCCTGCGTAGCATATCCCGCGCCGCCCAAGAACTTGGGCTGGGCCAGCCCACGGTGACCACGCACATCAAGAAATTGGAAGACGAACTGGGCATGGTGCTGTTCGATCGGATGAAACGCCCCATCCAGCTCACGCTCGCCGGGCAGCAGCTCTCCGACATCGCAATGCCGCTGGTTGAGGGCATAGATTCCCTCCCCACGCTGACCGCCGAGGCGGAAGAGCGCGGGCCAGTCCGCATAGCGTCCACCCCCGACATCATCCCGCACACGCTCATCCGCGTAGTCCGCGTATTCCTAAACCGCTACCCCGGCGCCCACCTGCGTATCCGCTCAGGCACGCGCAGCGAAGTGCTGCAAATGGTCGAGGGCGGCGACGTTGACCTAGGCGTCATCCAGCACTCCGAAAGGCGCGACGACCTAGAATTCCTAGGGCTGTTCCTATATGAGCGCGTGCTGATTACCCCGATTGACCACGCGCTTATGAAAGAGCCGCTGGAATCGCTGGATCAGATAGCCAAGTGGCCGCTAATCCTGATGGGGCGCGGCACGCACACCCGCGAAATCCTGGAGGCGGAGTTCAAGCGGCGCGGCGTGGAGTACGACATCGTGGTGGAGCTGGACAGCATGGATATGATAAAGCGCTATGTGGAGCTGGGAATGGGCATATCGGTCGGCCCCCGCTTGTCAATGGAACTGGAAGACTCGCAGAACCTGGGCATCATCAGCCTTGCGAACTTCTTGCCGGTTGACCAGGCGGGCATCGTGATGCTCAAGGGCAAGACCGTATCCACTCCCACGCGCAACTTCATCTCGGTGATGCAGGACGTCCTCGCGCCCGCCGGCTCCCGCCGCTAGTTCGCGCGGTTCCCGTCCGCCACGCCCACAAGCTCCGCCGTAACCACAATGCGATGGTCATACACAAGGCGCGGCACGCAGGCGACCAGCGTCAGCTGCGCGCTGTCGGCGTCGTACAGCCGCAGCTCGTCCTGGTGCATAACCTCAGTGCGCGATACCTTGTACAGGTAAGTCCTGCCGTCCTCGGCGTCCAATTCCACAAACACATCATCGCCATCGCGCAGCAGATCCGGTATCTCAGGCAGCCGCTTGAACACGCTGCCCTCGCCCTTTATCGGGCTTTCCAAATGCCCAAAATACCAGGCGTTGCCCAGCTCGCCCGGATTGGGGGATTGCGGGATATGCCCCACCAAGTTCTTCGGCGTTTCGTATTCGCGGCTGTTCCCCACATCCAGTATCGCAAGCTCAGATATGGCGGAATCCACCCCGATGAGCGGGATGGCAATGCGCGTGGTAAGCGCGCCTTCCCCTCGCGCCAGCGCGTCGCCCCTAGCCGACGCCGCCCGAAAGCCCGGCGGCAACCCAGTCCCGGGATCCGCCGCCGCGTACAAATACGGCTCCGGGCTTGCCCACAGCGGCTGCGCCCAAAACTTGGGGTGGATCTGCGTAGCCGGATACAGCGCCGCGAAACTCGCCGGCGGCAGCGGCAGCAGCGCGCCATCCGACGTCGCGCCCTGCTGAGGGCTAGGCAGCGCAACGTCCCCATTCGGCTTATGAACGCTACCCGTATCGGATGCGCCCGAATCCCCGACGCCCGCATCATTCGCGCCTACATCACCCGCGCCCGCTTGGAAAGTCTTAGGCGGCATCTGCCCCGCAACATCCTGCGCCCTATAAACGCTCGCCGACCTCGCTTGCGCCCCGCCATCAGACGCGCCGCTGCTGACAACGCCAACCGCCTGCGACGATTCCCCACGCGCCGCCAATGCGGTAACGGGAGCAGGCGGCACAACCGGCGCAACCCTATCCACAACGCGCGCATCTTGCTCTACCGCAAAATTAAGGTCGTCCAACGACGCCCGCGCGTTGGCAGAATAAGCGTAATACGCGGCAACCGCAACCAGCATCAGCGCGCCCAGCGCCAGCGCCGCAACGCCCGCCGCGGCGGTCAAACCGCGCTTGCCGGCCGCCTTGTTGCGCTGCATATCGCCATTCATGCGAAAACACCTCTTGCGTTACACGCAACACCCTAGCGCACTTGCCCGCCGGCCGCCGCGCCTAAATCGCCGCCGCCTTAAAAAACACAAAGAGACAACGCGACGCCGTCGCGCCCAATTTGCGAAGGAATAACTAGAACGCCCGGTTGCGCCTATATGATGCGGCTAACGCGCGCGCGGCACATGCCTTGCGCCATTGGCGATAGGCTCGTTCAGGTACACATCGCCGTTGCGGATCTTGATATTAAACCCGCAATCGGGATTGCTGCACACCCAAGCCTTATAGTGAATAGGCGCCCCTTGGCTCCCGAAGTCCGACAGCGGGAGCAAGTTGCCATCCGGGCAAGTTCGGCACTCAGGCCATGACTGTTCCACGGGTATCCTCCTCGTTTTCCACCACCCTATCGGCTGAGAGATAAATGTAACACATATCCCCAGCGCTAGGCAAGCGCTACACACGCCCACACGCGCGCTTGTCCACACTCCCCTTAAAATTCCGCCTACCCTTTCACAAAAAAGCAACTCCCCATACCCCCCGCCCCAATTGACGCCCCCGCCCCCGCAATGCTATTGTTCACTGCACGAACTCGCCCCCAATAGCGCTAAGGAACCCCTTCTTTGGCACAGACCACTCTCAGATCCCCCGCGCAAGCGCCCGCCGCCGCCCAAACGCGCGCGCCGCTTGGCGCTAGGTTGCGGCAGTCCCCCATTGCGGAGATACTGCAGCTCACAGACTTTCGCTGGATTTGGCTGGGATCTTTCGCGTCTTTCACCGCGATGAATATGCAGATGATTACGCAGAGCTGGCTTGTACTGCGCCTTGAGGCCGGCTCGCCCTCGGCGCTCACCTGGGCGATGGTGTCCTTTGCCGCGCCGATGGCGATAGTGTCGCTGCTTGGCGGCGCGCTGTCCGACCGCGTTCCTAAGAAATACCTTATCATCGCCAGTCAACTGGGCAACGCGGCGCTGACGCTCTTGCTGGGAATGTTGGACGCGGCGGGCATAATCTGGCTGGGCGGCGTGATTATGCTCGGCGTGCTGAACGGCTCTATGTTCGCCATAAATATGCCCAGTCGCCAAGCCATTATATCCGAAATCGTGCCGCGCGACCGCGTGATGAACGCAGTGGCGCTCAACAACGCCTCTATGAATGTAACCCGCGCTTTCGGCCCCGCGGTGGCGGGCATCCTAATCGCATATCTCAGCACGGCGGTCGTGTTCTATGTGGTGGCGGCGGTGTATGTGTTCTCTGCGCTATCGGTAGTGCGCCTCAAAGCCGTAACCATCGCCCCGTCGTCGCCGCGCAAGAGCGTGCTTGGCGACATCAAAGACGGCATGCGCTACGCGCTCGGCGATCCCACGCTGCGCGGACTCATCATAATGGCGTTCATTCCCGCCACATTCGGCTACACGCTCTTCGCGCTAATGCCCGCGTGGGCGAGCGAAACCCTGCTGGTAACCTCATTCGAACTCGGCTACCTAATGGCGGTTATGGGCATCAGCGCGCTAGCCGGTACGCTTGGGCTGGCGTCTATGCGAAACCTGAACCGGCGCGGGATGATACTGCTCGTAATCAGCAGCGTTTGGGGGCTAACCGTGGTCGGGCTGGCGTTTTCGCTGGAGTTCTTCACCGCCGTATTCTTCCTGCTCGCCTTCGGGCTGCTCAGCTCGCTGTATATGTCGCTGAACATGACGCTGTCGCAGATATACGCCGAGCCCGAAAAGCGCGGGCGCGTGATGAGCCTGTTTATGATGACATTCGGGCTTATGCCGCTGGGCGCGATCCCATTCGGCGAGGCGGCTGAGGTGATAGGCACCGCGCAGGCGCTCAGCATCAGCGGCGTTGTGCTGACCGCGCTCACCCTCATATTCGCCGTAGCCTACCCCCACTTCCGCCGCATCCAATAGCCGCGCGCGCCGCTCCGATGCCCCTAATGTCCACGCCCGTAATAGACTTCCACACCCACATATTCCCGCCCGAACTGCGCGATAGCCGCGACCGCTACGTCAGCCGCGACGCCACATTCGGCGCGCTCTACGCAGATCCCAAAGCGCGAATGGCGTCCGCCGCCGACCTGCTCGCAGCGATGGACGCCGACGGCGTGGACATTGCGGTGGCGATGGGCTTGGGCTGGACTGACTACGGCCTTGCGCGAGAGGCAAACGACTACATCATCGGCGCGGCGCGGCAATCGGGCGGGCGCATAGTGGGCTTTGCCGGCGTCAACCCCGCGTGGGGCAAGCGGGCTACGCGCGAGGCTGAGCGCTGCGCCGACGCCGGCTTGCTTGGCATCGGCGAACTCCACCCGGACACGCAGGGCTACGACCTCGCCGACCGGCGCGTGATGGCGCCGCTTATGAGAATAGCGCAAGAGCGCCGCCTCATCGTAACCACCCACGCATCCGAACCAGTCGGCCACCTCTACCCCGGCAAGGGCAGCGTAACCCCGCAAACGCTAATGCGATTCATAACCGCCTTCCCCGCCGCCACAATCGTCTGCGCCCACTGGGGCGGCGGCTTGCCCTTCTACGCGCTAATGCCCGAAATCGCCGCCGCCCTGCGAAACACATGCTTCGACACCGCCGCCTCGCCATTCCTATACGACCCTGCAATCTTCCAAACCATAGCCGGCATCATCGGCTCAAACAAAATCCTATTCGGCAGCGACTACGCCCTATTGCGCCCGCGCCGCCCGCTGCGGCAGGCGCGCGCATCCGGTTTGCCAGCCGATGCCCAGGCCGCTATCCTAGGCGGCAACGCTGTGCGGCTGCTCGGCATAGATAAGCCCGCTGACGCGCAAATCACAGGAACCGCACGATAAGCGCCACAGCGGTTATGATAATGCCCGACATCCCGACCATAGCCCCTATGATGCGCCAAGTCATGCGCGTTTCCATCTGCGCCATGCGCGTCTCAAGCTGCGCCAAGTCCGCCTTCGTCGCCAGATGCTCATACGCGCCTTCCAGCCGCGCCACTCGCTCCGTGATTGGATCGGTCATAGTTGCCATTTTCTTATCCCATCTAACATCATTAGGCTGGACATAAAGTTCGCGTCACGCGCCCATAATTAGGCGCGAGCGAACTCATTTGCCGGCCTATCGGCTACTGCAAGAACCGCACAATAAGCGCCACCGCGGTTATGGTAGCGCCCGACATTCCCACCATAGCCACTGTGATGCGCCAAGTCATGCGCGATTCCATCTGCGCCAAATCCGCCTTCGTCGCCAAATGCTCATACGCGCCTTCCAGCCGCGCTACTCGCTCCGTGAGTGAATCAGTGGTAGTTGCCATTTTCTTACCCCCTAAGACTATCAGCCTAAACGCAAAGTTCGCGCCTCGCACACACGCCTACTCAGGCACTATGCTACAAGAACCGCACGATAAGCGCCACTGCCGTTATGATAACGCCCGACATTCCCATCATAGCGCCTATAATGCGCCAAGTCAGCCGCGATTCCACCCGTGCCATTTGCCGCGTCAGACTCAACTCCAGCTCTACCAAATCCGCCTTAGTCACCAGACGATCAGCCGCCCCTTCCAATCGTGCCACCTGTTCCATGTTCGTATCAGTTGCCATTGCCATCCTACCAACTCCCCGGCAACCCAACCTGCGCCCCATACAGCGCGCAAGCATTTCACGCCAACTACCCGACGTCGCGGGATATATTTGTACTACGACTTGCGGGCGTTATACCACCACATCACCTGCAACAAACATCACAAAGCATCAACCTGTGACGCCGCCGCGCACCTACCCCGCTCTTGCGCCGACTATGCCGCGATTGCCCGCAACGGCAACACAAGCCGCATCCGCGATACAGCGCCGAAACGCGAACCCATTCCCCTCACAGATTGTTCTTGTCCACAGCGAACCCAGCGCTTTGCAACTCATCGGCAACCTTAAGCCGCCAACCACCATACCCATCCATCTCCACATAGCCGACTCCGTAGTAGTCCGACGGGATCTCCACCCCATGCTTGTAAAGCGCGCAAACTCTTCCCCTGCCCAACCTGCCAACAAAGAACCCTAGCTCGAAGATGACATTCTGCCGAGCGCGCAGAATCAAGTTTTCTGCGTCGCCCGCCTTTGCCCCGACGTCGTCAGGCGTGAGCAAAACAATGGCAAAGCCCACTTCGCCTGCATGCTCTTCAAACTTTTCAATGATTGTCCGCCCTGCCTGAGGCTGCTCATCCAAGATAATGGGGCTTAGGCCCAGCCGGTCAATCATCCGCGCAACAGTCTGTTTCGCCCCATCATCATGACCGTGAACGATGAATACGCTGTTGCCTGGCGGAGCGCTACTCGGCGAGGCATTTTCGTTGGAGGATGCTACAGCAGAAGACGGAATTAGGTCTAGCCTCTCCAGCAAGGACTCGAGCCTACCAACCTTTTTCCGAATATCTTGCTGTAAGTCCATAACTTTTTCACTGAAATAGTATGGCACAGAGACAGTAACAGAGCGCCTATACCCCGCATACTCGCGTCGGTATGAGTCATCGCTAAAATTCTGATTAAGAAATTCTTCGTTATAGTCTGACCATTTGTCATAAGCACGACGCACTTCGTCCAATTGACCTTGACTAGAGATTCCCGGCACTCGCGCGATAAGTTCTTCCCCCTTGCCAATCCGCTCACGCAAAACGCTCTTTGCATCGTCATGAGTTATCAGCAGGCTTGCAGAGCGATTGTCGTCGTTTGAGCTAACCATTCATTGCCTCCCAATCTGATTGCCGCTTACCAACAAGGAATTGAATCGCCTACTCCAATCCCCTTGCTACCCCCTCCCTCCGCGGACACCGCCTACACCCATTCTACAAGGCATATCACCCACACGCAAAGCGCCTTTAGGCGACATCCAAGCCAATCCCGCCATCATCTCGCCCCACCATCACGCCCATCCCCTACTCCCTCGGCCGAAATATCCCAAACGAGCTCGTGTACCCATGCAGAAACGTCGCATCCCCCACCTGCCCTATCTCGCCGTTGCAGAAGAACCCCGTCAGCGGCATGCGGCCCACCAGCTCGCCGAACATCTCGCTGTCGTGGTTCGGACGGCCGTAGAGGTACTCGCCGCGCCCTAGGCATTGGAATAGCAGCGCTCCAGACTCGCCCTGCGTCCGCTCAAGCTGCTCTGGCAGGCCGGAGGCGTAGCGCTCTAGCAGCTCAAGCAAGTCCTGCGAGGATGTGCGCGCGTCTCGCAGGTGGAACTGGACCGTCTGGCCCTCTTTCAGCAGCTCGCCCACCGCTATCGCGCCGCGCTGTGCGTCCACGCCGATTATGTTGCGTATCAGGAAATCCCCCAGCTGCGGCCTATCGTTCAGCTCGTCCATCACCACGCCCAGAAAGAGCGAGTGCTGCGCCAGTTCGCGGTCACGCTCGTCCAAGCCTATGAATATCTCTTTCAGCGCCTCAAACGGCGTGCGCCCGTCTAGCTCCAGCAGGATGTTGCGGTTGCAGGCGGTTATGTGCAGCGTGTCCCCGATGGGGCGGCAGCCCTGCGCCACAACCGTGTCTATTCGCACATCCCCCGAAATCGCCAAGCCCGCCGTGCCGCTTGTGTGCGTCTCGCCGTCCAAGTACAGCGCGTTGCCGCCCGGCTGCTGCGCGCCGCTGGCGAGTCCGCCTATCTTCACACCGCGCGGATATGCGTAGTCAAGCCCCATCAGCAGCCGCTCGCCCTGCATGCTGAACGGATCCGCCAGCAGCAAGAAGTGCGCCTCCTCCCCGATGGGCGCGCCGATTAGCGCCCCCCACTCGTCGGGCGGCGCGTCCCCGTCCGGCAACTCAGCGCCGTCTATGTGAAACGGCGTCAGGCTCACCCCCGGCAAGTGCGCCGCCGTAAGCGCCAGCGCCTGCCGGTTTTCCACCTCTTGCGCCGCGCCTATGATGCCGCCGCCGCTGCATCCGATTAGCGTCGCCGCGCCGAAACGCTCCGCCACGAGCGCGGGCAGCGCCGCGTACTCCCCCGCGTAGTGCGGCGATACAAACACCGCTACCAAATCCGCCGCCAAGCCGCCAAGCTCAGATAGCGCCTTGTCCGCGCACTCCCCAAAGGCGTCCGCCAGCGCCGCCCGCTCCGATACCGCTGAACTCCACTTCATAGCGCCCCCTCCGGTGTTTCGCATTAGGTCGTCAGTTGCCAATTATCTGTTCAGCGGTCGGATGGCGGGCTATCTGAACAGCGCCGCCGGCCGCTCTACCAGCTGCTGCAGCCGCCGGAAGAACGCCGCGGCGATAGCGCCGTCTATGACCTGATGATCCCCCGTCAGGCTGAGCGTCATCATCTCGCGGATGACCACTTCGCCGCCGCGAACAACCGGCTTTTGAACGCCGCGCCCCACGCCCAGCAGCGCGTTCTGCGGCGGATTAAGTATTGGCGTAAAGCCATCAACCACGCCCAAAACGCTTATCGTGAACGTCCCCCCGCTTATGTCCGCGCCGCCAAGCCTGCCCGCGCGCGCGCGCTCCGACAAGTCCCTCACGCCCGCCGCTATCTCATCCACGCTCAAGCCCTGAACGCCGCGCAGCACAGGCACAATCAGCCCGTCGTCCAGCGCCACCGCAACGCCCATATTCACTTCGTCGAAGTACATCACATTCCCGTCAACCAAGACCGAGTTCAGCGCGGGAACGCGCTCCAGCGCCGTAGCGCACGCCTTGATTAGGACGCTCGCCATCGTGATGGCAGCGCCGCTTTCCCGCGCCGCCTCGCGCCGCAGCCGCTGCGCCTCGGTGACATCCACTTCCAAGAAATACGACAGCTGCGCGGTATTGGCGAGGCTGTTTCGCATATTTTGGGCGATGCTGCGCCGCATACCCGACAGCGGCTCTACCCGCGAGGGTTCGGGCAATCCGGGAGGAATCGCCGGGACCTGCGCCGCCTGCTGCCGCTCGTGATGCGCCCGCACATCCGCATCCACCACGCGCCCGCGCGGCCCCGTGGGCGCTACCTGCGATATGTCAACGCCCAGCCTTGCCGCAAGCCGCCGCGCGCCGGGCGTGGACGGCACGACATCGCCGCCGCCGCGCGCGGCCGGTTGCGACGGCCGACGCCGTTGCGCCGCCCTGGCCGCAATGGGCGTTGCGGCCGGCGCCGCCGGCGCAACCGGCTCAGGCGGCGATTCCCCCTCCGCCAGCAAATAGCCGATTACGCCGTCAACCGCAACCGTCGCCCCCTCATCCGCTACCGGATGAAACACGCCCGCCGAAGACGCCTCCAGCTCATAGTTAAGCTTCTCAGACTCGATCTCGGCCAGCGTCTCGCCCTGCGCCACCTGATCGCCCTTTGCCTTTAGCCACCTGGCGACCACGCCCTCGGTCATGAAATCGCCCAAGCGCGGCATCACGATTTGAACCGCCATCTCAATCAAACTCCCTGCTCTTGCGCGCCTAGCCAAGCGCGAATATCCCGCCCCGCCAAGCGCTTTGGCGGCGGGGCGTCCGCTTGCCGAAATCCTATCGCCGCCTACTCCAACGTCTCCAGCGCCGCCGCTACCACCTGCTCTTTCGTAGGCACGAACAGCGCCTCCAGCGGGCGGCTGTACGGCACCGATGTGTGCGGCGGCGTTACCCGCTTGGGCGGCGCGTCCAAGTAGTCAAACGCCTCCTCCGCAACCAGCGCCGCTATGTCACCCGCCATGCTGCAGCGCGGGTAGTCCTCATCCACTATCACTATCCGCCGCGTCTTGCGAACCGACTCCAGTATCGCCTCATCGTCCATCGGCGACAGCGACAGCAAGTCTATCACCTCCGCCGAATACCCCTGCGCCGCCAGGTCGTCCGCCGCCCGCAGGCAGGTCTGCGTCATAAGGCTGATGCCCAGCAGCGTAACATCAGTCCCTTCCCTAGCCACATCCGCCTTGCCCAGCGGAACCGTGTACGAATCCTCCGGCACATCAACATCAAAGCGGATGCCCATAAGCTGCCGGTTGTTGCAGATAATCACCGGGTCGTCGTCGCGGATGGCGGTGGCGAACAGCCCTTTGGCGTTGTACGGGTTGGACGGCGCGACCACTTTCAGCCCGGGATAGTGCGTGAACACCGAGTACACGGTTTCGGAGTGCTGCGCCGCCGAGTTCGTTCCCGCGCCCGTTCCCGTCATAATCGTCAGCGGCACTTTGACTTTGCCCCCGAACATATAGTGAATCTTGGCGGCGTTGTTCAGGATCTGATCACCGCACACGCCCAGAAAGCCCACATACATCAGATCCACCACCGGCCGCAATCCCGTCGCCGCCGCGCCAACGCCCGCGCCCACAAAGCCCGACTCCGCGATGGGCGTGTCGCGGATGCGCGCAGGCCCAAAGTCCCCGATGAGGCCCTTAGTCAGCCGCATAGGCCCGCCCCAGGCGTCCTGAAAGTCCTCCCGCTCGCCGCCGCCCGCGATGTCCTCCCCCATTATTATCACCGACGGATCCCGCTCCAGCTCCTGCCGCAACGCCTCATTGACCGCCTGTATGTACGAAAGCCGCCTAATCCCAGCCTGAGTTGTCATTGCCTCTGCTCCTATCGCTTATCGCTTATGCTTAATTCGCTTATGCCTTAACTTGCCGTATCTGTTAGCCTTCCCCCAAAGGTTGCCTACTCTTTGAAAAAAATAGCGCCCCTCTTATTCTATCGCCCCCTATCTCTGACACACCACCACGCACTCTTCCCGCATCGTATCCCCCGTCTTTCCCGCCACATTAGACGGGCTATTTCGCGCCGGCATCCGCTTATTCGGTATATTACGCACAATCGTCTCGGTATGCGCGAACCCTTCCCGCTCAAACGCCCGCGCCACAAACTCGTCGGTGGCAAGCCGAACCCCCTTCACCCGCCGATTGCCCACAACATAGCAGACCTTCGCCCTATCCGACATCGCGCTTGCCACGCCGCGTATGCTGCTTTGCAAGTCTATGTAAAACGCCGCGACCTGCCTAGCCCGCCTATCGTCAATCGCCCGTATTCGCTCCAGCGCATCCGCTATCGGGCCCGCCTCGAATTCCCCCTCGTCTTTCGCCGCGCCGCCCATAGACAGCCTATCCACCCTATCGTCCGGCAACCCTATCCACTGCGCCGACAGCCGCGAAAACTGCCCATACGCCACCGTGGTGGACGAATCCCCGTATGGCGGCGATGTTATCACAAGGTCAAACGGCGCGCCCGGCGGCAGATCCCCATTCGCCGTATTCGCGCCCGAAACCGCTACGCTAACATCCCGCCGCCGCGCCATATAATCCGCCAAGCCCGCCCTATTCCTTGCGAGCTTAGTCAGAAATATGGACACCGCGTCCGGCTTAAACCCCGCCATCCTATCCGCCGCCATACGCACAAGCTTAAACTCCCCGTTCTTGGTATATGAGCAATCCCGAACCGTCTCCGAAAACGCCACCCAAAAGAACCGCCGAACCGCGCCATCCCGCTCCGCGGCAATCGCCTGCCGCAGCGCCGCCAGCCACCGCGAAACATCGTCCGAGAACCAATACTTCCTATTCAGCACCGGCGGCACATCCGCGCTAGGAGGCCCGCCATTCGCGCCATACCCAAACAGCGTTTCGCGCAGCGCCGCCATCCTTTCATCCAGCGCATCCAAACACAGAGGCGTCGTCTTAGCCTCCGCTATCAGCCGCGCCAGCGGATTTATATCGCAGCCCGTCGCATCCATCCCGAACAGCGACGCCTCCACCAGCGAAGTCCCCGTCCCGCAATACGGATCCAGCAGCCGCAACCCCGGCGTCCCGTGCCGCGCCAGCAGCCGCCTAGCCACCTGCGGTATCATCATTGCCGGATAATTATGAAAGCAATGCGTGAACTCTTTCGTGTTCGCATTGCGATAATCCCATGTATTATCCGCCCGTTTCGTCAGCGTATCGGCAACCATCCCGCCCCTCTTTTATCACCCGTTTGCATTGTCATCATTTCCCCCCGAATCCGCTATGAACGCCGTAATGTCCGGCTTATCGGAAACCAGATCCGTCAGCGCGCGCATCGCCGCGGGAACGCTTTCAAACGATGACAGAACCATCTCGCCCTGGCTAGTTTTCAGCAGAACCTCCACTTGCGCCACCCGCGACGCGATTGTGTCCGGCCCCGTGTCCAGCGTTTGTATAACCTCTTCGCGCAGCCTTGCGCTTATCCCCGATACCATATCTTGCCCAATCCGATGTTTCGCGGCATCGTCAAGTTCGTTGAAATCGGCGAGCGACGCCCGCGCGATAGGCTCGCCGCCCCTCTCCGGCCATTCTATTTCAATCCCGTGATTGCGAAAAGCCTCCGCCATATCATCAAACGGCGCTTCCAGTATTTCCACTCCGAAACTGCCTATCATCGCCCTTGAAGTGGCAGACCATCTGCCCGCCAACACCGCAAGCGACTTGCGAATAGTGCGATGCGTCTTTCGCAAATTGTAATGCGCCACGCATAGCCAACTGCCCTTGTCCCTGTTGTGCTTGGTATAGCGAATGTACTTAGGATCTATGATGATTATCGGATTGCCCGCGCCGTCAAACACAACTGCGTCAATCTGATAGACGTTGCCCGTGCCGTTTCTTAGTCTTGCCGGCCGAATCGCGTATCCCCTGCTTTCTACTTCCCCTCTCACCGCCTCCAGCACGGCGACCTCAAAGAGTTTGCCGATTTCCTGCCCCAGCGCGCTTGTAGCCCTTGCCACGGGTGGTTGAACCATATTCGCAATCCTAGCCTGCGCCCTTGCGCCGCTTACTTCGTTATCGTCAATATGCACTCCCGCAACGGCGTCTTGTGCCGCTGAGGGTTATGCCCCCACTTGCCGCCGCGCGCACGTATCTGCTCAACGTCGTAGCGCGAAAACCCCGCGGCGATGCCCAGCTCGCCTATGATGCGCTCGGTCTGGATATGCACGCCATACGGCGCGGAATCGCCCACCACAAGCGCGAAAGCGCCGCCCGGCTTCAGCGCCGCATGCGCCCCTTGCAGCGCGCGCAGCATATCCTCAAAATATCCCGCCACCACATAATCGTAAGTCTTCTTGCCGCGCTTGACGCCGCGCATCCGCTCCAGCTCGCCGATAATGCCGCGCAACTCGGCGTGTATCTCCGCGTCCGCCGCGCGTATGCCCGGACATTCCCGCACGCCATTCATATCCGACATCCGCACCTGCGTGGTCGCCGCCATAACCAGCCGGTCGCGCACATCCCGCGTAATATCCGCCCAAGACGAGTGCATCCCCCAGAAGTAGGTCTCCAGCCGCGTGCGGTCGGCGTAATCGTAGTTGTTCAGATACGGCGGCGAGGTTATCATCAGGTCAACCGACTCGTCGTCCAAATGCGCCCCCAGATTTCGCGCATCCCCCAACACAAGCCTATGCGTAGAGCGCGTATGTCCCAGCGCTTGAACCTGCTGCACGTCCGCCATCATCAGGCGGCAGCGCGCCCCGAACTCGTCCAAAGCCCGCTTGCTAGTCTTGCGCTCATGATGTTTGCTAGGCGCTATGTACGGCCAGCCCGCGCCCGCCGTGGTCACTATTCTCAGCGTGGCGGTCAGCGCCAGTTTCATAAAATCGCTCTCGCGCTCATCCCCCGCATACTCCGCGATAGCCCGCCGCAGCGCCGCCAGCTCCCGCAGGTTGGCATCCGAAAAGCACTTATGCACAAGCGCCGGCCACTCCGGCGGCAAATCGCCGCCTTTCATAGACGCGAGATATTCCCTCGCCGCCCGCAATGTCCCATCAACCGCGTCCGCCAGCGCAGCGATGTCATAGTCAAGCCGCATCTTAGTAGCCGCTACCCAATGCACGAACCTGTGCGCCTCGACCCCCACCGAGTTCGCGCCCAGCGCTCTGGCGGCGAGCGACGTCGTCCCCGTTCCCACAAACGGGTCCGCGATAGTCGCGCCCTCGCCCAAGCCGTATTCGGCCGCCTTAGCCTCTACGAACTTGTGCGAATACCCCGCCGGATACGCGAACCAGCGGTGTATCGGCGCCCGCAAACTATCGCGGAACGTCCCGTATTCCCCTTTCGGGCTTGTCTTCGGGCTTGCCCTTGCCGCGCCGACTGCCATCGTCTTGCCTGCCCCCTATGCCTGCCCTACCGATACGACACATACACATCCGTAGTCAGCTCATCCGCCTCCGGGAACGGGCTGCCGTCCGCGAACTGCGTGGCAGCTGTTACCGCCGCCAGAGCGCCCGCATCGATCGCAGCCAGATCCGCCTCAGTGGCGTAGCCCCCGTCCGTCAGATGCGCTCGCATACGCGCTATGCAGTCGCGCGCCTCGTAGTAGTCCTCCTCCTCTTGCGTGCGATACCCCAGCGGATCGTCCGCCCCGAAATGTCCCTGGTAGCGATAGGTCTGCGCCTCAATCAGCGTCGGTCCCTCGCCCGCTCGCGCTCGCGCAACCGCCTCGCGGCCGACCTCGTACATATCCAGCGCCGACTGCCCGTCCACAAGCACGCCCGGCATATCGTAGCCCGCCGCGCGATTGGCGACCGACCCGCCCGCAACCGCGTACTCAAACGGCGTGGACTCCGCGTAGCGGTTGTTCTCGCACACGAACAGCACCGGCAGTTTCCAGATGCTGGCGAGATTCATCGCCTCATGCAGGCTGCCCTGGCTGCTCGCGCCATCCCCGAAAAACACCACGCTCACCTGATCGCTGCCGCGCACCTTGGCGCTCAGCGCAACGCCCGTAGCCACCGGAATGTTGGATCCCACAACCCCGTTTGCGCCCAGCATGCCCTTGTTGATGTCCGCGATGTGCATCGTGCCGCCCTTGCCCTTATTCGTCCCCGTCGCCTTGCCCAGCAGCTCCGCCATCATCTCATTCAGATCCACCCCCTTGGCGATGCAGTGGTGATGGCTGCGATGCGTCCCCAGCACATAGTCGTCATCGCGCAGATGCGCGCATATCCCCGTGGGAACCGCCTCCTGCCCGATAGACGAGTGCATCCCGCGCAGCTTGCCCGCATCCGCCTCGCGCCGCGACTGCTCCTCAAAGCGGCGTATCGTCACCATCGTCTCATACATCCACAGCAGCGCATCCTTATTCAGATCCGAATACACCGGCATTTTCGTCCTCCTCTTTGGCTTGTTTTTGACTTGTTTGGCTTGGCTCTTGACTTAGATATTAGATTCGCGCCTGCGTCGCAAACCCACTATCCCGCTTGATTTGGCGTGATTATAGCAGAATACATCCTGTCGGTCAGCCGTCCGCCCTTTATCCGCCGAACCCGCCCTAAATCCCCGCGCAATCGCCCTCTCATATCGCCTGCCGCTATCCCCCCGCGCCGTGATTGTGTACAATCGTATCCGCCTAATCGGGATAGGCAACGCTAGTGGGAGATAATCGCAATGGCTATCCAACCAACCGAGCGGACGCGCATCCGCAACCACCCTGAGCGCGCCGTCCCCGCTGAGGCGGCGGACATCCTATCGCGCGGCAGCGTAGCCCACGCCGCCTTCGCCCAGGACGGCGAGCCTTATGTCATCCCCTTGTCCTACCACTACGACCCCGCCAGCCCTGAGCTAATCTACCTGCACGGCTCCATTCGCAGCCGCGCGATGGCGGCGCTCGCGTCCGGCGCGCCCGTAAGCGTCTGCGTAACCCTGACCGATGGGCTAGTCTATTCCCGCAAAGCGATGAACCACTCCATAAACTACCGCAGCGTCATCCTATTCGGCTGCGGCCGCGAGATAACCGACCCCGCCCAAAAATACGCGCTCTTCGACGCAATGGTGCGCCGCTACTTCCCCGGCCGCGCCATCGGCGCCGACTACAACGCGCCCCCCGACGCCGACATGGGCGCAACCGCGCTTGTAGAAATCCGCATCCAAGAATGGAACGCCAAAGCCCGCCGCGGCGGCCCCACCGGCCCCGATGACGCCGACCCGGATGCGCTGGGCTCCGCCGGCGTGGCGGCGCTGCCGGCGCAGGATTTGCGGGTGTAGGGCGCATTTGCCCACAATTTGCGAGATTGCGTTAGAATGTAGAGGGACGCCGCTTGCAATTTAATGTTCGCGGCATTAGGTTACTAATAACCAAACCGACTACACTGAGGCTTTCTCGTCTATGGCATCCGGCAGAACAATAAGCGCGAACTTCCTGACCGAGTTAGACGGCAAGGTCGTCGATCTGTGCGCGGAAATATCCGGCGCGGCATCCGATGCCATACCGGGCGCCGACGGCAAGAAAGATTTTATGCGGGTGTATGGGAAAATCAGCAAGACGCGCGACGGAGGCGCAGGTTTGGGCGGCGGCAAACTCCAAAGAGACGCGCTTTGCACAAGAGGGCGCGGCGGCAAAGCCCCGTACTCCAATCGCAACCTGCGGTGGCATTCGCTAGTCGTCGCAGAGACTAAGCCACCCTACGCGAATGAGATTGAGCGCATCGAAATAGACGGGGACGCGGGCGAGCATACGCAGACCCTAAATTTCGTCATCAAAGACGAATTCGGAAACACCCGCGAATATCCATCGGATAGGGTGTTTGAACTGCCCGGCAGGTTCGTTGCTCTGCCAAAACACTGGTATCCGCACATAGACAGGCTCAAACTTTGGTCGGACACCTTGTGGACGCAGAACTCCTGCGTCATCCCCGCGCTTGAATCCTGCAACTGGCACGACTCAGTTGAAACCTACGCCGTTTTGGCGACATCAATCGCCTCAGAATTTTACGGCGCGGACTTCGATGCGCTACGCAGCGAAATTACTGCGTTGATACAAGCGCAAACAATAGACGAAAACCTGCCCCTACCATCCGGCAATTTCCCAACTTCGCGCGACGATTTCCTGCAATGCCCGCTATGCCGCATAAACATTTCGCGCGGGCTAGGACAATTCAGGCAATCCGAAAGAGCGCCAACTTGGCAACCCGGCTGGCGAACCTCCAAGAAATCGGAGGGCGATGACTCAAGCATCCAGATAATGCATGTCAACCCTCTTGTGGAAAGTTCCATCAGACACAACGCCGCCAATGTGAGATACGGCCACAGATGGTGCAATGTGGCTATGTCCGACCATTCGCTTGACGAAACCCTAGACTTCATGGAGTACATAGTGCGCGCCAACGAAAGGATCGCGTAAATGGCGCTGTCTTACCTGATACATCCCAACCAAGCGCTAGACGACAGGCGCGTAACTCGCCACGCCGACTTGCGCCCGATAAACAACCTAAAGCTGGTGTTCCGGGAAATCCGAGACTATTTCGCCGGCAATGTTACGGGCATAACTCGCGACGAGAAAATCGCCCAAAATATGATGCGCTTGCTTTTCTGCAAGATATACGACGAGAAAACCAACGGCGATGCGCTAGAGTTCGCTATCCGCCCGTTTGAAAGCGATGCCGCTCTCCATAAACGCCTTTGCGCCCTGTTTGATGATGTCAAAAAAGCCTACCACGAACTCTTCGAGCCTGACGAAAAGATAGAAGTAGGCCCCTCAGACCTGCTATTCATAGTCTCCAAGTTCGAAGGCGCGTCTATCCTAAACGCCGACAGGGATGTGATAGGGGACGCCTTTGAGGAACTAATTGGCACTTCGTTCAGAGGGGGCGAGGGACAATTTTTTACCCCGCGCAACGTCGTCCAAATGATGATAGACATTCTTGACCCGAAAGAGGGTGAAAGCGTCATAGATCCCGCCTGCGGCAGCGGCGGATTCCTCGCATACGCCCTGAGACACTTCCTCGCCCGCCGCAACCAAGATTTCTATATCGCAGGCATTGACAAAGACGCCTTCCTCGCCAAGATTGCTAAAGTCTATCTCTCTCTGATTGGGGAAAGTTCAGGTTCCTACGATGTCTATTGCGAAAATAGCCTGGACAACCCCGCTAAATGGAGCGACACTACCCGCGCATCTATCCGAAACGGCGAGTTTGACATTGTCCTCACCAACCCGCCTTTCGGAGCGAAAATCCCCGTCGTCGGCAAGCAACTGCTAAGACAATACCGACTTGGCCATAAGTGGCAAAGGCAAAAGAACGGCGCTTGGATCACAACTTCACACCAGTTTGACAAGCGGCCGCCGCAGATACTCTTCATAGAGCGCTGCATCCAACTGCTCAAAGAGGGCGGGCGTATGGGCATAGTTCTGCCTGAGGGCGTCTTTGGCAACCCGTCGGACAGATACATATGGGACTATGTATCCGGAGTGTGTTCGGTCACCGGCGTAGTCAGCCTGCCCCAAGAAACATTCCAGCCCAGCACCCACACGAAAACTAGCGTGCTTTTCTTGGAAAAGCGCGCCAACAAGAATTCGCCCCTGTTTATGGCTATCGCGCGGAGCGTCGGCCACAACAAGAACGGCAAGCCCCTCTACAAAGTTGACACAGCCACCGGCAAAGAAGTTCCAGACGACGACGTCCCCGCCATCACCACCAACTTCCTAAACAACTCTGCCAAGACGACCGGACGGCTTGGATTCCATATCAACCGCTCCGAACTGAGCGAGAACATCTTCATTCCTGAGTACTACAACCCGGAAATACGCAGAGAACTAAACAACCTGCAAGCAAGCGGCAATTACAAGCTAGTTCCCCTGCAAAACTTGCTCAACAAAAATGCGCTATCAATCAAACGCGGCAACGAAATCGGCTCGCGCCATTACGGCACCGGCAAAATCCCGTTTGTGCGAACCAGCGATATAGTCAACTGGGAAATCAAATTTGACCCGATTAAGTCGGTCTCAGAAGATGTGTACCGCCAGTACATGCACACACAGGACATCCGAGAGCGCGACATCCTGTTCGTAAGCGACGGCACTTTCCTGATTGGCCGCACCGCGATGGTCACCCGCCTAGACCTGCGAATAATCATACAAAGCCACCTCAAAAAGATACGGGTACTAGACGAAGACTTCATAAACCCGTACTATCTGTTTTACCTGCTGAACAGCAAGATTGTCAGAAAACAGATAGACTCCAAAACCTTCGTGCAGTCAACCATCTCCACTATCGGTAACAGGCTAGGCGAGGTGGTTCTTCCCATAAGCACGAACGACAAGGAAATCGCGAGGGTCGCAAACGAGGTCAAATCCATAATTTCCCAAAAGACCGAACTCAGAGAACGAACAATGAAAATTATCCAAGTCGGCGTCTAGCAGCCACTTACAAGACGCCGCCCCACAAAGGATTGCACAAAATGAAACTAGCCCTACAAGCTGACCGACTCATCGACGGCACGGGCGCGCCCCCGCTGCCAAACGCCGCCCTCGTCGTCGAAGACGGCAAAATCGCCGCCGTCACTACCCAAGACGCGCTCCAAGCCGACCCCGAACTCGCCGGCATAGACCGCATATCAGTCGGCGGCGGCAGCATAATGCCCGGCTTTATCGAGATGCACTCCCACATCCACTGCAGCGCCGAAGTGGACGCCTATCGCCACATCACCACCGAAACCGACCAAGTCTTCCTGATGCGCGCCGTGGGCGCCGCGCGCGCCGCCCTATCGTCCGGCGTAACCACAATGCGCGACCTTGGCGCCCGCAACCAAGTCGCCTTCCCCATCAAGCAAGCCATCGAAGACGGCATCATCCCGGGCCCCCGCCTCATCGTAACCGGCACGCCCATCACCACCACAGGCGGCCACTGCAACTCATTCGGCACTGAGGCGGACACCGAGGACGAAGTCCTGCGCGCCGTGCGCCAGCAGTTCAAGCTAGGCGCGGGCTACATCAAGATAATGTCCACCGGCGGCGGATTCACCCCCGGCACAAATGTCCGCGCCCCCCAATATCCGGCGTCCACCCTAGCCGCCGCCGTGCGGGACGCCGAGAGGCTTGGCTTGCGCGTAGCCGCCCACTGCCACGCCGCCGCCGGCGTCCGCAACTGCGTAGAGGCGGGCATCCACAACCTCATCCACTGCTCTTGGCTGCACGCCGACCCCGCCCAAATGTACGACTACGACCCCGGCGTAGCCGACGAAATCGCCGCCAAGGGCATCTGGGTAGATCCCACGCTCGCGCTGCATCGCCTCAACCGGCTGCGCGGCCGCGTCACCGGCGGCTCCTCCGCCTCCGACCCGCAGCGCCGCTTCGAAATCCTGCGCGATATGTGGGACAGGGGCGTCAAATTCGTAACCGGCATGGACTCCGGCATGACCAACGCGCGCTTTGACGACTTCGCCCACATCCCGCAGGTGATGGTAGAAGAAATGGGCATCACCCCGATGGAGGCAATCGTCTGCTCCACCCAGACATCCGCCGAGTGCCTTGGCATAGAGCAAGAAACCGGCACCCTTGAAATCGGCAAATCCGCCGACATCGCCATAGTCAACGGCGACCCGTCCCGGGACATAACCGCTATGCACGACGTCAGCGCCATCATATCCCAGGGTGCCATAATCAAGCGCGACGGCAAGCTGCTGATATAGCCTGATATAGCCGACGTCACTCCACCAGCGGCGCAAAATCCGGCCCCGACATCGGCTCATAGCCCGCATCCCAGCGCCCCCGCATCTCAACCAAAACCCGCCGGTTCCACGGCACGGGCAACGGGTTCACCCGCACAATCTTGGCGGAATAGTTCGGCTTGGGCGACTTGCCCGTCGCGCCAACCAAATCTCTCGCAATGTAACGCGGCGTCCACCCAATCGTATGGCAGTCCGCAGTCTGTATCCGCACCGCGGCGCCGGTTGCAGGATTAGTCGTATCCGGCGTTGCGCGCAGTTCTTCATTCGGGCGCAGGCTTTCAATTCGCTTAATCGCCGCCTCGCTCACATGACGCCAGCCGTTCAAAAAGAAACGACAGGTGAACCCCCCGTCAGGGCTCGCGCTGATTTTGGGAAACACCTCGTAGGGATCCGTTACCCGCCGCCCGCCGCTGACCGACAGAATTTCGATGGGCGTCGCCGGATTATCCAAGTCCAGACTACGGAGATATTCCTCGAAGTCCGGCCTCCTATCAGACATAACACGATTCTTGAAAATCGGGAAGAGATAAGGCGAGCTATAATCCCCCTTCAGGTCGGGAAACTCAAGCAGCAGCGGGAAATTCGCTTTGCGTTTTGCCTTCTCGGCTCCGCCGATGTAGCGAAACCGATAAAGAGGGTGTTCTGCGTCGGCGTCAAGTTGGGCTACGGGAAACCATTCCCGCGAACCTTCCCGCTTGTCTTGCCATGCCAGATATAGTGTCTTTGCGCTCATCTCAAATCTTCCTCAGCTCACTGAGATTATACCGCATCAGCGCGATTGCGAATTCCCGCGCCGCATTGGACATCCAATCATCGGGAACGCGATTCACCGCGCTATCCAACAATCCTTCATCCAAATTGTGCAAACGCCGCAAAGCCGGCCGAAAATACTCAGGGTAAGCGTCCGCGGCGAGGCGAACCAACTGCAGCGGGCTTGGAGCGTGCCGCCGATTTTCATCCCAATAGACGCCGCCGCGCCCGCGCTCAGCGTATCGCCCCACGCGGTTTTCTTTCAGCGCCAACGCGCGCCATTCATCTGTGCGCTCCCTGCATAGCGATGAGGCGTGATCGAAAGAGGGCGCTAGAAACAGCCGCCGACTAACTCCGCCTCTTAATAGCCCCCAGTTTTCGTGATGGCGGTCTACGTTTCCAATCAACGCATCCAGCGTCAGATACCTTGTGAAGTGTCTTTTCGCTATTTCGCAAGCGGTCTGATTTCCAAACTCTTGCTCCAGCGCCTTCCATATGTTGCTCAAAGTATGACGAGTTTGGCCATACTTCAATGCCACTTCGTAATCCTGTATAGCGTTCTGCAAAATTTGATTGCCGAGAACAAGAACCCTATTGCGCCGCGCAAACGACTCAGTTATAGCCCCTTTCTCACCCTCATAAACGGCAAGTTCAACCTTCGCATGTATGACGCCTAGCGAATCCGCCACCTCCGCGGCGATTTTCTCAGACCAATGCTCGCCGCTGCCTTCGCGCGGATATTTGAACAACCAGTCAGTTTGAGTTTCGTCCGAGCGATACCAAAACTTCCTCTTTGTCCCCAAATCCTCATCACGCGCCGGCTGTTGCTTAACCTCTATGATTGGATACATATCAAGCATCTATGCGAGCCTTGCCTATGCGCCGCGCACCTTAACCGCAGATACGCGCGTTGCCGCCAATCCAATATATTCGTCGCGCCAGCCCAACGCAACTTCCCAATCCCCTTGCCATACCATCCGCGGTCGCCTACATCGCCTCCGGATATTAGGCGACCGCGCAACCCATAACGTAGCGCCTACCCCACCCGCTCAAATATCGTCGCCACCCCCTGTCCGCCGCCCACGCACATCGTCACCAGCCCGACCTCATCATCCCGCAGCGCTATCTCCTCCATCAGTTTCACCGTCATTATCGCGCCCGTAGCCCCTACCGGATGCCCTAGGCTGATGCCGCTGCCGTTCACATTCGTCCTGTCCATGTCCATATCCAGCTCGCGGATGCAGTAGAGCGCCTGCGCCGCGAATGCCTCGTTCAGCTCTATCAGATCCACATCCCCGATTTCCATTCCCGCCTTCCCAAGCGCCTTTCGCACAGCGGGAACGGGCCCCGTCCCCATTATCGCCGGCTCCACGCCCGCCACGCCGCGCGAATGCCAGCGCAGCCTCGGCCGCAGCCCCAGCTCAGCCGCTTTCGCCGCCGACATTATCACCACAGCCGCCGCGCCGTCGTTGATGCTGGAGGCGTTGCCCGCCGTAACGCTGCCGTCCGGCTTGAACACCGGCCGCAGCGTCGCAAGCCTGTCCAGCGTGGTATCCGCGCGCGGCCCCTCGTCCTGCGACACCACAACCGGATCCCCGCGCCGCTGCGCCACGCTCACCGGCGTTATCTGCTCGCTGAACCGCCCGTTCTGTATAGCCGCCACCGCCCGCTGATGGCTCATCAGCGCCATAGCGTCCTGATCCTCGCGGCTCACCTCAAACCGCTCCGCCACATTCTCGGCGGTAACCCCCATATGATACCGATTCACAGGGCAGCCAAGCCCCTCTATCAACCCGTCCCGCATCGTGGCGTCGCCCATTCGCAGCCCGTCAAAGCGCGCGCGATAGTCCATCATATACGGCGCTTGGCTCATATTCTCGATGCCGCCCGCGACCGCGATGTCCACCTCGCCCGTGCGAACCAGCTGCGCCGCCATATTGATAGCCTCCAGCCCGGACGAACACTGCCGGTTCACCGCGATAGTCGGCGTTTCTTGCGGAATCCCCGCCTTCAGCGCAGCCAGCCGCGCCGCGTAGCCCGCCTCCTGCGCCTGCAGCGCGTTCCCCAGCGCCACCTCCTCCACCTGCTCCGGCGAAATCCCCGCCCGCTCCAGCGCCGCCTTGATAGCCTCCGCACCCAAATCCGGCGCCGACACATCCTTGAAAGCCCCCCCAAACCTGCCCACCGGCGTCCGCGCCCCGCTAACGATTACCGCATCCTGCATTGCTCTGTCCCCCTGTCGTCCTGTATATCTTTGACTTGCATATATGAGCGCGCCTTATCTCGCCGCGCCGCCCCTACATCCTACCACTTTCGCCCGCGTCTATGATAATCCCGCCCTCGCCTACTCCGCCGTCCTTCCCCCGTCAATCACCAGCTCGCTCCCCGTAACAAACGCCGACTCGTCCGACGCCAGATACAGAACCCCGTAGGCTATCTCATCCGGCTTGCCCGCCCTGCCCAGCGGCACATCCTGCGGCCTGCGGCTGCGCGCCACCGCCAGCGATGACGCCAGCATATCGGTATCAACCGGCCCCGGATGCACCGAATTCACGCGGATATTATCCTTAGCGTACTGAATCGCCGCCGCCTTCGTGAAAATCCGAACCGCGCCTTTGGAGGCGTGATACGCCGTATTGCGCTCGCTGCCCGTAATGCCCGCGCCCGACGATATATTGATGATAGAGCCGCCGCCCGCCCTTCGCATCTCGCCGACCACGCTCTTCACCCCTAGAAACGTCCCCGTGGCGTTCACATCCATAACCTCGTTCCATATCGCCTCAGTCGTATCCAACAGCCGCTCCGTCCGCAAAATCGCCGCGTTATTCACCAGCACATCCACCTTCCCAAACCGCGCCGCCGCCGCGCTCACCGCATCCTGCCAGCTCTTCTCATCGGTAACATCCAGCCTTGCGAACACCGCCTCTCCGCCGCTCGCGGTTATCTCAGCCACCACCCGAATGCCCGCCATCTCCAGCAGATCCCCCACAACCACCTTCGCCCCTTCCCTTGCGAACAGCCTGGCCTCCGCCGCGCCCATCCCGCGCGCGCCCCCGCTCACAATCGCAACCTTGCCCTCAAGCCGCATAACGCCCGCCTTTCCCATTATCCGATGCGCCGACTATCCCCCCAAAACCGCATCCGCCAACACGCCAACACTAACACCGCCATATCCGCGCGTCAACCGCAGCAGCCTCGGCCCCATAATGCTAACCCAAGCCGTGGCGCAAGCCGTTCCCGAAAGTTTTGACTACTTTTTTACAAAAATAGCGCCCCCCGCGCACTCTATCCACCCGCGCCAAATTATTCCCCAAGCGTCAATTCTGGTATAGTCTAAGCTCACAAATCTCACCATACTCCACCGGCGCATGAAACGGACACACCAAGCCGATATGACACCGATTGCGCGGCTCGCGCGCCGCATAGCCCGCTTGCCCGCAACCGCCCTGCCCGCCTGCGCCGCCCTCTGCCTCGCCCTAGCCGTCGCCTGCGCCCAACCGCCCCCGCCCCAACCCACGCCCTTGCCTGCCACGCCCACGCATGCGCCTTTGCCATCCCCGCCGCCTGAGCCCGCGCCCGCGCAACCCACGCGCCTGCCTGCCGCGCCCGCGCCTCCAAGCGTCGCTATCCCCACGCCCACTGCCCCTTTGCCGCCCACGCCCACGCCATCCCTGCAACCAACCCTTGCCCCCGCCGACGTCGCCTTTACGCAGATAACCGTCGGCAAAACCCACGCCTGCGGCCTGCGCGAAAACGGCGCAGCCCTCTGCTGGGGACGCGACCACCATGGACATGGCAGCCGAGACGTCCCCGCCGGAACCGCCTTCCGCCAAATATCCGCCGGGCTGCATTTCACCTGCGGACTGCGCCAAGACGGAACTATCGCCTGCTGGGGACTGAATTCGGACGGCCAAGCCTCGCCGCCGCAAGGCGCGTTCAGCGAGATAGCGGCAAGCGGAGGATACGCCTGCGCCCTCCCCATATCATCGCAAGACGCGCCGCCCGCGCTTATATGCTGGGGAACGCAATTCCCAAACGGCGCTGAAACGCTGCCGATGGACGCCACCATTTCCGATATTCAAGCCGGAGGAGGTTCTGTCTGCGGGCTGACCCCGCAAGCCGATGTAGCTTGCTTGTCAATAGATAGCCGCTTGACTGAAATCACCCCCGGCCCTTTCACCAGTTTGGGCGTGGGCTTGCACCACGTCTGCGCGCTGCGCGAGGACGGCAACGCCTTTTGCCAAGGCGACAATGAGCATTTCCAAGCAGCCCCTCCGCCCACCAAGTTCGCCCAACTCGCCGCCGGTTGGCGTTATAGCTGCGGCATAACCCGCGCAAGCCTGATAGAATGTTGGGGTAGCGGACGCGCCGCCGCTCCGGGCGAGCGCCTCGCCGCACCCGACGGCGAATTCGTAGCCATCAGCAGCGCATGGCGAGATTCCTGCGCCCTCCGCCCCAACCGGCGCGTCGTCTGCTGGGGAACGCCCGACTATCTGCCCTCCATCCTTGTCCCCGAAATCGTCAACCTATCCGACAACGTCTCCCCGGCGTTTGGCGGCGCTGAATTCAACGCGCCCGTGGACATTTTCCCTTGGCCAAGCGGCGGCTTAGCGATCGTTGACCGCGAGGGCATTATCGCCGCGCATCACGACGAGCCCAACGCGCCGCCGCCTCAAACCATACTAGACCTGACCGAAGATGTCGTCTGCTGCCTAGGCCAAAACGGCATCCTAAGCGCGGCGTTGGACCCGCGCTTTGACGAATTTCCCTTTCTCTATGTGTGGTACAGCGCGGTGGCGGACAATGCCACGAATGAGGGAATGCCCGACTACGTGGGGCGACTATCGCGCTTTCGCGTCAACCGCGGAGCCGCGATTAGGAACTCCGAGCTAATCATCATAGAGGCGCATATGCCCACGCAAAGCCATATGGGCGGCGCTATTCGTTTCGGCGCGGACGGCATGCTCTACCTCGGCATAGGCGACGACGGAACGCCCCCCAATTCTCAATCTCTTGACAAGCTATCGGGCAAAATCATCCGCATAGACGCGCGCGGCGCAACCGCGGAGCGCCCCTACCGCATCCCGCCCGACAACCCCTTTGCGGCCACTCCCGGCGCGCGCCCCGAAATATGGGCATACGGTCTGCGAAACCCCTGGCGCATGGCATTCGACCCCGAAAATCCCGCCAGCCTGTTCGTAGCCGATGTAGGCGAAAGCACTCACGAGGAAGTGTCCATAGCCACCGCCGGCGCCAACCTCGGCTGGCCGCTATGCGAGGCAAACACCTGCCAAGAATCGCTAGACGCCGCCGCTGTCGCCAACCTTACCTCGCCCGTCGTCACATACGACAGAGACGTCGGCTGCGCCATCATCGGCGGCGTAACCGTTCCCTGGCTGGACAACCGATTTATATTCAGCGACCTATGTTCCCGCCGCGTATGGCTGCTGGAGCGGGATAGTCCGCCCGCCAACGCCCAAGACGCCCCCCAAGCCTGGCGCATGCGCGAAATAGCCGACCTATCGGAGTCAGCGCGCAACATAATCGCCTTTGGCGTGGGCGCTGACGGCAGCGTATATGCGCTGCCGCGCACAGGCGCGATACTGCGCTTGTACCCGGATCCGACCGAATAGCGGGCTTTTCACCAACGCCATCCGCCAACGCCCCAGCCCTCGCGCCAATCCACCATTCCCCGCTAACAATCCCTATCCCACAATGCTATAATCCCCACCAACGCGCCAACAACAACACACACCCAACCCCGCTACCAACCCGCGCCAAGGACCACCCCCCAATGCCATCCCCCTACTCCGCCATCATCATCGGCGGCGGCCACAACGGCCTCGTCGCCGCCAACTACCTCGCCCGCGAGGGCAACCGCGTCCTTGTGCTGGAGCGCCGCGACTTTGTGGGCGGCGCTTGCATCACTGAGGAACTCTTCCCCGGCTTTCGCGTATCTAGCTGCGCCTACATCTGCCACTTGCTGCAGGACAAGGTCATCAACGACCTGCGGCTGCGCGATTACGGGCTGCATATCTACTCCATAGATCCCGTCAGTTTCACGCCGCTGCCCGGCGAGCGCGGCTTGCTGCGGTGGCACGACGATGAGCGCACAGCCGAGAGCGTCGCTCGCATATCGCCGCCCGACGCCGCGCGCTACCGCGATTGGACGGCGTTCTGGCGGCGCGCGGGCGGCATTATCCAACGCTACTTCTTGTCCGACCCGCCCACGCTCGCGCAAATCGCCGCCGACCTGCGCGGCAGTCCCGACGAACCCGTCTTTGAGCGCATGCTCACGGGCAATATGCGCGATCTTGTGGAAGAGCATTTCCAATCCCCGCTGATACGCGGCTGCTTTATTGACGCGCAAGACGCAGGCGACCCGCGCGCGCCGGGCAGCGTTTTGGCGTGCGCCTATATCCGCAGCGACATCCTGACGCCGCGCGAAAACTTCGGCATACCCAAAGGCGGCATGGGCGCTATCACCCAAGCTATGGCGCAATCCGCCCAAGCGCAAGGCGTGGAAATCCGAATCAACGCGCCCGCGCAACGCATCCTAGTTCGCAACGGTAGCGCATACGGCGTCCTGCTTGAAAGCGGCGAGCGCATCTACGCCGACGCCGTCCTGTCCAACGCCGACCCCAAGCGCACATACCTATCCCTGCTTGACCCCAACGACGCGCCGCCCGCGCTGCTCGCCGAAACCCGCCGCATCAAAACCGATGTGTCCTACCTGAAGTTTCACTGCGCTATGAGCGACCTGCCCGACTTCTCGGCATACCTAGCCGACGACTACGACCCCAAAGCGCTCGCCTATATCCGCATCTGCCCATCCATAGAATACTTCGAGCAGAGCTGGCAGGACGCGCGCGGCGGCATCCCGTCAACCTGCCCCGTTATGTTCATCCAAATCCCGACCGTGTACGACGACACGCTGACGCCGCCCGGCAAGCATGTCATGTCGGTGTGGGTGATGTACGCGCCCGTGCGTTTGCGCGAGGGATCGTGGGAGCAAGCCCGCCAAGCCGTTGGCGAGCGGCTTGTGGACGCCATAGCCGAGTACGCGCCCAACTTCCGCGATGTCCTGCTAGACTGGCAGCTCTTCACGCCCGCCGACCTAGAAGAGCGCGTTGGCTTGACAGACGGCAACATCCGCCACATCGACATATCATCCCAGCAACTATTCGCCCAGCGCCCCAGCCGCGCGCTCGCGGGCTACCGATCCCCTATCGCCAACCTCTACCTATGCGGCGCCGGCGCCCACCCCGGCGGCGAAGTCACCGGCGCGCCCGGCCACAACGCCGCCCACACATTGCTCCGAGATTGGGAACAAGCCATCTAAACGCAACCGCATCTTGCTTTCCGGCATTTGATTTCCAACAAGCGACATCCGATAATCCCAATCTAAACTCCCCCAAAAATTTTGCCTACTCTATCCAAAAAAGTAGCGCCCCCTCTACATACGCTACACATACGCTACACATACGCCTAGCGCGCATTACGGAGATCCCCAATGCCATCCACCGACCTATGCTTTCTAACCGCATGCGAACTATCCCAAAACATCCGCGCCAAGCAAATCTCCGCCGTAGAGGTTATGCAAGCCCACATCGCCCAGATAGACCGCGTCAACCCGCAGGTCAACGCCATCGTAACCTATCACCCTGAGCGCGCCCTAGCCCAAGCCCGCGAGGCCGACGCCGCCCTCGTGCGCGGCGATGATGTCGGCCCCCTGCACGGCATCCCTGTCGCCCACAAAGACCTCGCCGACACCGCCGGCGTCCGCACAACCTACGGCTCGCCCATCTACGCCGACCACATCCCCGACCGCGACGCCATCATCGTAGAGCGCCTCAAACAGGCAGGCGCAATCTCGGTCGGCAAAACCAACACCCCCGAATTCGGCGCCGGCTCGCAGACATTCAACGAAGTATTCGGCGCAACCCTCAACCCTTATGATCTCACGAAAACCTGCGGCGGCAGCAGCGGCGGCGCGGCGGTGGCATTGGCTTGCGGCATGCTGCCCATAGCCGACGGCAGCGACCTCGGCGGCTCGTTGCGAAACCCCGCCAACTTCTGCAATGTCGTAGGCCTTCGCCCCGCCATAGGGCGCGTCCCCGTCTATCCCGCGCCTATGCCCTGGTCGCAGCTCAGCGTCCAAGGCCCAATGGCGCGAACCGTGCAGGACGCCGCCCTAATGCTCAGCGCCATCGCCGGCCCCGACCCGCGCTCGCCGATAGCCATCGAGCAGCCCGGCGCGTCATTCAACCCGCTAGACAACCCGCTTGAGCGCTCATTCGCGGGCGTCCGCGTGGCGTGGGGCGGCGATATGAACGGCTTGCCCTTTGACCCGCGCATAACATCAGTCATAGAAAGCCGCCGTTCTGTGTTCCAAGACATCGGCTGCGTAGTGGAAGACGCCTGCCCCGACTTCGCGGGCGCAAACGACGCCTTCATGACGATGCGCGCGCTGGGAATGGCGGCAAGCCGAGCGGGAATGCTCAAAACCCACCGGCACCTGCTCAAAGACACCGTCATCTGGAACATAGAGCAGGGCTTGCGCCTAACCGCCGCCGAGATAGGCGCTGCCGAAACCAAGCGCGCCGCCCTCTACGACCGCATGCGCCAATTCATGGAAACCTACGAATTCATCATCTTCCCCGTCAGCCAGCGCCCGCCCTTCGCCGTCAGCCAGCCATACCCGACCGAAATAAACGGCACTCCCATGCAAAACTACATAGATTGGATGCGCTCCTGCTACTACATCACCGCCACCGGCCACCCCGCCATATCCGTCCCCTGCGGATTCACCGATGACGGCCTGCCCGTAGGCATCCAAATCGTAGGCCGCCACCGCGCCGAGCATGCCATCCTCCAGCTGGCCTACGCCTTCCAGGAGGCGACCGGAGACTGGCGGCGGCGGCCGGACATCGCCGCATAGCGATCGCCACCCCCATCATTGAGAAACACCGAATTCTAAAATTGACAAACTAATAAAATTCGCTTACTCTAAACACAGAGTCAGGCGGGATTCCTAGCAGGATTCACTCCTGACGCTATGTCCAGCGGCTCCCAAGTAGTCGAGTTGGAGCGTGGACTAGCTAGTGGGGGCCTGCGGGCCCCTTTTTTTCAGTTCACAAATGTCGCGCGTTGCCGTATTCGTTGACGCCGGTTATCTATGCGGGCAGGATCAGGATCCAGTCGGAAACCATTGCTATCAGCGGAACCTAGTTATCCCGCAAACGGTATTAGGGATATAGAATTGAGCGGGTTCCATATTGCAACCGCGGAGAAATACTGATAAACTACCTGTAATTCACTAAGGTGAAGGGGGATGGTTTGTCCATCGTAAAAAGGGAGGCTTTCAAGCCTCCCTTTTTATTTAGATGAAATTCTTTCCGTATTCGTATATTCGCTCCCCGCATCTGTGATATTTATCAGCTAGCAGGATTTTCACGATTTGCTGAGTGAAAGGCGCTAGCTCCCTTCCAAGCAAACCTTGCTCATACAAAATCTCAGAACGAGATGGCTGAACTATCAGGTCAGCAAGTTGCAACCCGGTGATATTCGCGGCTTTAAGTTTCACTTTGAGTTCCTTGCTGGTTAGAAACCGCTGAAACTGGTTTGGATCAATACGATCAGTTCCCTCTTCCCACAAAGCATGGAACTGACTCTTCAGCCGTTTGTCTTCCTTGCTCCCTCTCGCTTCGATCATCACATCGCCATTGGAATTTCTGTCGTTCAGCCAGAAACTGAACCTCTCCATCAAGACGGACAAGCAGTAGTAATAAGGATCACGCGCCCAATCCCCATATGCTTCAACATGAGTTTTCTTATCTAGGCAAACCGTGATAACGCGATACTCCCAATCGCGGAGATGTGTGAGTAATTCATGATTGAACTCGTATTCCACACAAACATTACGGAGCGCGTGAAACGGGAATCGCCGGCCCGTCAACTCTTTCCTATGCAATATCACAGGCTCATCGGGATGCGAACCGAAATATCGCCTTTTCATATCCTCCATTTCGGGGTGCATCTTTTCCTCAACATACGGCAGGCTAACAATAACCCCGGTCAAACTCAGAAACCGATGGTTTAGGTCGTC
>CBDESO010000002.1:0-78664 GCA_965242555.1 Dehalococcoidia bacterium | reverse complement strand
GCTTGCAGGTAGAAGGGCAGCAGAAAGCGCATAGACGAGTTGCCGATGAACGATAGGAATTGCGCGGCTACGCCGAGGGATACGATACGCATTCTGAATAGGCGCAGATCCATCATCGGGGTTGCGGCGCGGAGTTCCCAGCGGATAAAGCAGGCGACTAGGGCGATTAGCAGCAGGACGCCGGCTAGGACGGGCGGGTATAGCCAGCCTAGCCTGGGGGCGGTGGTCATGACTAGCAGGAATGTGATAAGGGCGGTTGTGGATAGGGCGGCGCCGGGCCAGTCGAAGGAGGCGCCGCGGTCGTCGCTGCGTGAAAAGCGGCTGCCGTCGAGGACGAGGGCGGCGGCGGCGATGGCGAGCAGGGCTAGGATGACGCCGCAGTAGAATACCCATTGCCAGCCGAGCGTTCCGACGATGAGGCCCGCCTAGCGCGGGGCCGATGACGTTGCCCGTTCCGACGATGGTGATGAACGCGCCGAGGGCTTTGCCGCGCTCGTCGTCGGGGAAGGCGGAGAGCGCCATTGCCATGCCGGTGCCTTGGGTCATGCTGGCGCCGACGCCCTGGACTACTTTGAACAGGATGAGGATGAGGATGCTTTCGGACATGCTGGCGAGCAAGCCGCCGATGGCGAATATGACAAAGCCGCCGATATAGACGCGCTTGCGGCCGACCATATCGGACAGCCTGCCCATAGGCAGCAGCAGGGCGCTGATGGCGAGCGCGTAGCCAATCATCACCCATTGGGTCGTGGGCAGGTCGGTGGCGAAGTTCTCGGCGATGGTGGGCAGGGCGACGTTGAGGCTGCCGAAGTCGGCGACCGATGTGAATGTGCCGATGGCGAGCGCCAGGAATACCCACCATTTGTGGGCGCGGGGGTTGGATATGGTTGGTTGGGGGAGTTTCATGTTGCGGGTATATTGTACGCTTGGGGGGTGGGGGCGCACAATATAAAGGGGGCGGGATAGACGCAGCAGAAAGGCGTGGGGGCGTTATGCGGGGGTGGTGAGATTTTCGTGGATGATGTTGTCGTAAAGACGAAAAGCGGCGGTCGGGGTTTTGCCGGCCGCCGCTTTGCCTAATCCGGCGGGGTTGTTAGCCGAGCCTGATTGCTAAGCCAATGGCGGAGCCGACGACGGTGGTGATGATTGCGGCGCAAAGGCGTAGCGTCCGGTAGAAATGGCTGTGTATTCTTGCGCTGAGCGCGCGATAGTCTTCCCGCGCGTGGCGTCTTTGCTCCTCAACGTTTCGGAGCAGGATGCTGACTTGCCCCTCAAGCCGGCCCAAACGCCTCTCGTCTATCGGCACCGTCGTAAGCCCCGGGCGGCGGATCTTCCCTCTCAGTACAGTGGTTGCCTTACCATCCCGCGGGTTATCAGCCGAGCCTGATTGCCAAGCCAATCGCAGAGCCGACGACGGTGATGATGATTGCGACGCAAAGCCCTAGCATCCAGTAGAAATGCCTGTCTATTCTTGCGCTGAGCGCCGCGTTCACGGTGTCTATCTTGGCGTTGACGGTGTCTATCTTAGCGTCAAGCGCGCGATAGTCTTCCCGCGCCTGCCGCCTTAGATCCTCGACGTTCAGGAGCAAAATGCTTACTTGCCCCTCAAGCCGTATCAAAGTCCTTGCATCGCTCGCCGCGTCATCGGGCCCGGTTGGCGCGTCTTCTCGCTCAGTGGTTGGCCTTGTCATATCGCGGGTTATCCGTCGAGCCTGATTGCCAAGCCAATCGCAGATCCGACGACCGTGATGATAATCGCGACGCAAAGGCCTAGCATCCAGTAGAAATGCCTGTCTATTCTCGCGCTGAGCGCGTGATAGCCTTCCCGCGCCTGGCGTCTTTGCTCCTCAACGTTTCGGAGCAAAATGCTGACTTGCCCCTCAAGCCGGCCCAACCCTCTCTCATCGCTCACCACGTTATTAGCTCCGGCCGGCGCAGCGTCTTCTCGCTCGGTGGTTGTGCTTGTGCTTGTCTCAGTAGCCATTCTTAAATCTCCTTGTTTCTATTATACTATACCTTGTCAAGGGCAAGAAACATCCGAATTGCCAGAGGCGCGCGATACCCGGGCATATCAACTAAAGAACGGGGGCTGGCGCGCGGGCGGATGGGTGGCGTGGGGGCAGGCCGCAACTTGCTGATTCTGTTGCGGTTGCGGGGCGTTTTGGCTTGAATTGATTGAGTGGAAACGCCGCTCCGGGGCGGCGGGGGTTTGACGCGGGGGCGTGGGCTGATATAATTCGGGGGCGCGAAGTTTTTTGCGCGGATGTACATGCGCGGGCGATATGCCGAGAGGCGCGCCGTATTCGGATTGGAGGAGGGACGCTGTGACTACGCCTCATTTTCAGGACGAGAGCATCACGATTTACAAGATGGAGTGCGGGCCGTATGAGAATAATATGTATCTGGTGGTCTGCCCGCAGACTAATGAGAGCATCCTGATCGATACGCCGGCGGAGCCGGATAGGATGATCGAGCTGGCGAATACTACGGATGTGAAGGCGATCCTGATTACGCATAATCACGCGGATCACCTGCTGGGGTTCGAGGATGTGACGGCGGCGATTGACGCGCCGGTGGGCATCGGGCCGGCGGACGCGGACGCGCTGTCAAGGCCGCCGGATTTTCTGCTGAACGACGGGGACGAGGTGTCGGCGGGCAGCGTTACGCTTAAGGCGGTGTTCACGCCGGGGCATACGCCGGGGTCGACCTGCCTGCATACGGGGGAGCATCTGTTTTCGGGGGATACGCTGTTTCCCGGAGGGCCTGGCAAGTCGGGGTCGCCGGAGCTGCTGCGGCAGCTTATCGAGAGCATCACGACTAAGCTGTTCACGCTGGCGGATGACCTGTATGTCTATCCCGGACACGGCGGGAACGATACGAGTCTGCGCGTGGCGAAGGAAGAGTACGCGGTGTTCGCGTCCAAGGATCACCCGGCGGATCTGTTCGGGGATGTGTCGTGGACATAGAGATGGCGCGGATGCCGGTTCGCGGCGCGAGCGCAAGGCAGGGCAGGGGCTAGATGCAGTCTGACGCTCCCCAAGCATGCGATGGCGGCCGGGGTGGCTTTGCGCCGGCGCCGGACGGGGTTGGGCGGCCGCCGTGGCGCGTGAGGGATGTGGCGCTGGCGGGCGCGGTGGCGCTTGTGATGGGCGTTACGCCGGGCGTGGTAGTGGCAGGGCTGCTGGGGGAGGATAGCGATGCGCTGCGGACGCTGCTTATCTCGGCGACTATCGGCGCGTTTGTCTTGGGCGCGTGGCTGTTCGCGGTGAGGTTGCGCGGCGGGACTTGGGGGATGCTGGGGATGCGGCGGGCGCGGGTGGGTTTGCCGCATGCGTTGGGGCTGGCGCTGGCGGCGCTGGGGGCGAGCGTGGCGGCTACGGCGATATACGCGGCGGTCGCGGGCGCGTTGGGGTTGGATTGGCTGCTGCCGGATCAGGATGTGGACGATCTGCTGGGCGGCGGCGCGTGGAGGTGGGTGAATTTCGCGCTGGTTGGCGTGGCTACGCCGGTTGCTGAGGAGCTGTTCTTTCGGGGCTTTCTGCTGGCGGCGCTGCTGCGGGTGATGCCCGCCGCATCCGCCTTGTTGGTGAGCGCGGGGGTGTTCGCGGCGGTTCATTTGGACTTCGGGGCGCTGCTGCCGATATTCGCGGCGGGCGCGCTTTTGGGGTGGCTGTATCTGCGGACAGCGTCCATATGGCCGCCCGCGCTGGCGCATGGGGCGCAGAATGTTTTGGCGATGACGGTGGCTAATCAGCCGGTAGCGGGGGCGATAAGCTAAGTCTAACGGGATGCCCGTCTCTGTACATACCTCGCATACCCGCATAACATACCTGCACATAGATATAGACGCATAGGCGGCAAGATAGAAAGATAGATAAGGCGGCATATGGCTAATCGCATTGACACTACGCTGGCGGCGCTGAGGGCGGCGGGCAAGCCCGCGCTGGCGCCATTTATTACGCTGGGGTTTCCGGACGGGGCGACGTCGGAGGCGCTGGTGGAGGCTGTTCTGGAGGCGGGGGCGGATATGCTGGAGCTGGGGATTCCGTTCAGCGATCCGCTGGCGGATGGGCCGGTTATTCAGATGACGAGCTTTCGGGCGCTGGAGGGCGGGGCTACGCTGGAGTCGTCTTTGGCGGCGCTGAGATCGCTGCGCGGCAGGGGGGTGGACGCGCCGCTGATATTTATGGGGTATCTGAATCCGTATCTGCGGTACGGGATGGAGCGGTTCGCGGCGGAGGCGGCGGATGCCGGCCTGGATGGGATGATCATTCCCGATTTGCCGCCGGAGGAGTCGCCGCCGTATCAGGCGATTTTGGAGGCGCGGGGGATATATCTGATACCGCTGCTCGCGCCCACAAGCACGGGGGCGCGCATCGCGCAGGCTTGCAAACAGGCGCGGGGTTTCATATACTGCGTTAGCGTTACGGGGGTAACGGGCGAGCGGATGGCGATGTCGGCGAGCGTGGAGGGCTTGGCGGCGCGGATACGCGGCGAAACGGATTTGCCGGTGATAGTGGGGTTCGGCGTGTCGCGGAATGAGCATATGCGGCGGATAGCCGAGTTCGCGGACGGCGCGGCGGTGGGCAGCGCGCTGCTGGATGCCGTGGATCGTGCGCCGGCGGGGGAAGAGACGGTTGCGGCGCGGGAGTTCATACGGCGGCTGAGGGGCAAGGCGGCTGAGGGATAGGACGGCTAGGCGGCATATTAGCAGGGTGAGGGCGCTATTGGATGTATAAGGTGCGCGGGATAAGAGGGGCTACGACGGTTGCCGCGAATACGCGCGAGGCTGTGTTGGCGGCTACGGGGGAGCTGATGGAGCGGCTGATTGAGGCGAATTCCATCGATGCGGATGATGTGGCGGCGGCGTTTTTCACTACTACGCCGGATTTGAACGCGGAGTTTCCGGCGGCGGCGGCGCGGCTGATGGGGTGGACGCATGTGGCGCTGATGGGGGCGAGCGAGATAGATGTGCCGGACGCGCCGCGGCTGTGCGTGCGGGTTTTGGTTTTGATTAACACTGAGAAGGCGGCGGAGGAGCTGGTGAATGTGTATTTGCGGGGGGCGGCTGATCTTCGCAAGCGGGGGACGGGGGATGAGGTGGGGGGTTAGGCGGCGCTAGGTGGGTGAGCGCATGGACGCTTTGCGGGGCGTTGACAATCCTCGCAAGCGGGGATTGGGAGGGCGGCTGACGGGCAGGCGGGTTAGGCGGGATAGTCGTTGTCGGGGACTATGAATATATGGACGCCTTGTTCGCGCGCTTGTTGCCGTTGCGGGTCGGATATGCGGTAGCCGCATGCTAGAGGGATGGCGTCCTGGTTGTACATCTTTGTGATGGCGTGGGCGGATTGGCGGGCGTGGTCAATGTCGGATGTGGCGATGGCGGCTGACGCCTCTATTGCAAACCAGATTGTAGCGCCGTCGGAGTTTCGGAGCGCGCGGATAATCAGATCCGTATCCCTAATGCGGACCCATTCATCTTCGGTGATTTTGCCGGCGTCCGCGGCGTCGTCTATGTCGTCTTCGAACTGCAGGTTTGCGCCAACTATTCCCTCAAAGCTACTCGCCCAGATGGGGCGGACGCGTCTGACATCAAATTCGCGGATTAACGGCAGCGATATTTTCTTGAACAGCTTCTTCTCAAGCCTGTATCCCTTGAACTTGTCTATCCAAGGGTCATTATTGTCCATGCGCTCCTCCAATCGTTTTGCTTTTCTTTCGGATCGGTAATGCGGCGGTTGGGCCGCCGCGATGGAAATCGTTCACTTCGGTTGCGGTTTCGCGGCGCTTTCTTTCGCAAGCGCGGCGTGGGGGATGGCTGACGCCACCCGCGCCGGGTAGGCGGCTAGTCGCCGTCGGGGTCTATGAACACATGAACGTCGTGTTCGCTCGCCTGCCGCCGCTGATGGTCGGATATGCGGTAGCCGTACACTAGGGGGATGGCGTCTTGGTCGTACATCTTTGTGATGGCGTCGGCGGATTGGCGGGCGCGGTCAATGTCGTCGGTGTTGATGACGCCCGACGCCTCCACCGCGAACCAGATTGTCGCGCCGTCGGAGGTCCGCCGCGCGCGGATAACCAGGTCGGTTACCCTCAGGCGGACATTTTCCTCTTCGGTAATTTTGCCGGCGTCCGCGGCGGCGTCTATGTCGTCTATAAACTGCGGGTTTCTGGCCCCAGTTACCACGTGATTACTCGCCCAGACGGAGTTGAAGCGTATGACATCAAATTCGCGCATCAACAGCGTTGGCAGCTTATTGGGCAGCTTAGCCTCAACCCTGTCTCCCCAGAGCCGGTCTAGCCGATACTGCATCCCGTCCATGCGCTTTTCTAGTCGCCTTTGCCCTTCTTCCAGGGAATCCAAGCGGAGGTTCGTAGCCTCGACGAAAGCGTCGACTTTGGCTGTGAGCGCGCGCACTTCGGTTGTGAGCGCGTCAACTCTGATTGTGAGCGCGTCGACCCTGGCTGTGAGCGCGCGCACTTCGGTTGTGAGCGCGTCAACTCTGGCCGTAAGCGTGTCCAATCTGATTGTGAGATCGTCGACCCTGGCCGTGAGCGTATCTACTCTGATTGTGAGCGCGTCGACTCTGGCTGTGAGCGTATCAACTCTGGCGGTGAGCGCGTTCATTCCGACCGCGATCTCGCGCACTTCTGCCGTGAGCGCGGCGTGAGATTCTACGAGCGCGGCGTGGGTTTCGGGGAGCGCGAGCAGCTCGGCGGATAGCAGCGCGCGGCGGATTTCTTCGCGCCACTCAGGGTTCTCGCGCAACGCTCTGCTTATGTCTTGTAGGGTGTTAATGGGTGCCATAGTTTTCTTGCCTGTCGTTCATTTCTGTTGCGCGCTCTCGCGTTTCTTTCGCAAGCGCGGCGGGGGATTTCATGAGGGCTGCGTTGGTTTCGGGCAGATCCTTGCGTGCCATTATAGCGCATAGATGGGCGGGGCGCGCGGGGCGGTGGGGGAATTTTGCTTTTGGGATGGTGTATAATGCGCGGCGTTATGATGAGTTTTATTACGCGCGCGCCTATGGCTCGCCGGACGCTGTATTTCGGGTCGGTGATGCACATATGGAGCGATTTGCATTTCGCGCTGCTGTTTCCGCTGCTGCCGCTGATTGAGGGCGATTTGGGGCTGTCGTTCACGGAGGTGGGGCTGCTGCGGGCGACTTTCAGCGGCGCGTCGGCGATTTTGCAGATACCGGCGGGCTTTATCGCGGAGCAGACGGGCGAGTTTTGGCTGCTGCTGGCGGGCAATGTCTGGGTGTCGGTCGGGCTGGTGGGGATGGCGCTGGCGTCCGGGTTCGGGCTGCTGATAGCGCTGAGTTTCATAGGCGGACTGGGCGGCGGCTTTCAGCATCCGCTGGCGTCAAGCATGGTGTCGCGCGCGTATGACGCGGGGGGGCGATCCACCGCGGTGGGGACGGTGAATTTCGCGGGGGATCTGGGCAAGATGGCAGCGCCGCCGATTGTGGCGGGGGCTATCGCGCTTAATCTGGGCTGGCGGCAGATATTGGGCGTGGTCGGGCTGGCGAGCCTTGTGTTTATGCTGCTGTCGACGCTTGCGCGGCGCAGCGTGGACATCGGCAAGCCGGCGCGCGCGGCGGCGGACGGCGATGACGCAGAGGACGGCGATACGCGGCTGAGCGGGTTTATCACGCTGAGCGGCATCGGGATGCTGGATTCCACGGTGCGGACGGCGGCGCTGACGTTTATGCCTTTCGTGCTTATATCCAAGGATATAGACGCGGCGCAGGCGATAAGCATGCTGTTCTTCGTGTTCGTGGGCGGCGCCGCGGGCAAGTTCGCGGTGGGCTGGCTTGGGGATAGGTTTGGGGTGGTGAGCCTGATTTGGGGGACAAAGGGCTTGACGGCGGCGCTGATAGTTTTGGCGATATACGCGCCGCCTTGGGCGATGCTGCCGCTGCTAATCGCGCTTGGCGTGGGCTTGAACGGCACATCGTCCATACTCTACGCCACGGTTGCGGAGTTCGTTCCCGCGAATAGGCGCGGGCGGTTTTACGGGTTCTTTTACACTACCAACGAGATTGGCACGGTGGCGGCGCCTATCGCATACGGGGTTATCGCGGACGCGCTGAGCCTGAACGCCACGATGCTGATTATGGGCTGCGTGACGGCGCTGATACTGCCTGTGAGCTTGCTGCTGCTGACGAGGCGGTTTGGGTAGGGGGAGTTCGCGGCGGCGATAGCGCGCGCGAAAGTTGAGCGCCCCCAACAAACTCAGATATAATCCCATAAACATAAACCCATCTAATAAGCGCGCAAAGAGTGGAATTGATTGAGTTCACAGCGTATCATCGCGCCTGGCGTATATTTGTTCTGGGGGGGGGCAAAATGGATGTTCCCGGAGAGCCGCCGGCCTGTGCGCGGCTATCGCAGCGATAGCCGTCCTCATAGCCACCGCGTCGCATCCCATCGCCTATGCCGATGGGGGCGCGTCAGCGCACAACCAAACGGCGACATCCGCGCCCGACGATAGCGGCGCAACGCCGCAAGGCCGCGCGCAGCGAATACTCCGCGTCCTGGCCGACGATAGCGCAAACAAGTGGGTTCGGTATTGGCAAGCGCGCGCGGTTTGCGATGCGGCCGTTGCCCATGACACCTCGGACGTCGCGCCCGTCGACCGCGTCCTGATGGCGCTAACCGCCGTCTTGTGCGCCCAACTTGACGCCCGGCTTGGCGTCAACCCGGCCGAATACTCGCCGCGCGGAGAAGAGCGGACGGTGGGCTTGCTGCTTAATGAACCGGACGCGGCTGTGGGATATACTCTGTTCACCGGCTCGTATAGCGACGTTGTTTTTCTGCTAGATCCGCTGGGCAGGGTAGCCCATTCATGGCGCATGGCAGAACCCGTCAGTCATGCGAAATTGGTTGATAACGGCAACCTGCTGGTCGCCATATCTCCCGGCGTAGCGGAATTTGGCCCGCGCGGCAACAAAATCTGGCAGTACAAGATAGACGGCCTTCATCACGATTTCCTCAAAATGCCCAATGGCAATGTTTTGCTGCTAATTCATGAACTCAAAAGCCGAGAGGAGGCAATCGCGGCGGGCGCAAATCCCGAATTCGTCCATAAAGTAGGGCTTAACTACGACTATCTGGTGGAGGTGGGGCCCACAGGCGCGAGCGAGGGCGAGGTTGTATGGGAATGGTCGGTTTGGGATCATCTAGTTCAAGACTTGGATCCAAGCAAGCCCAACTACGGCGAGGTCGCCGAGCATCCCGAACTGATAGACATAAACTTCTTGCTGGAATCCATAAGCGAGCATCGCCCGGACGCGCGCTATGACTGGCTGCATACCAACGCGGTTGACTACCACCCCGAACTTGACCAAATTATGCTGTCGGCGCGCCATTTCAGCGAATTGTGGATTATAGACCGCAGTACGACCACGGAAGAGGCGCGAGGGCATAGCGGCGGCACCGGCGGCGTGGGCGGGGATCTGCTGTATAGATGGGGCAATCCGCGCGCTTATGGGCATGGGGACGCCGATGACCAGCGGCTGTTTTGGCAGCATCAAACGCATTGGATACCGCCCGGACTGCCGGGCGCGGGCAACATCCTTGTGTTCAACAATGGCTGGGAATTCCCCGGCAATGCGCGGTTCTACTCGTCCATAGACGAATTCGCTCCCCCGGCGGACGGCTACCGGCGCGCTGAGAACGCGGCTTATCCTCCCGCCAATCCGGTGTGGACATACGCCGCCGAAACGCCCGTTGACTTTTATGCGCCGGTTTTGTCGGGGGCTCAGCGTCTTCCCAACGGCAACACGCTGGTTGTAGATGGGCCCGCGGGAACCATATTCCAGGCAACGCCCGACGGCCGAATCGCGTGGAAGTACATCGCGCCGCTCCACAGGCGCGTTCACTTGCTGCAAGGCGAGCGCGCGGTGGAGTCAGAGAGATCATTTCCCGCCCAAGACGGCGATGCCGTCCACTTGCATTACAATAGGATGTATCGCGCATACTGGTATCCGCCCGACCATCCCGGACTGCAGGCGCTGGATCTGACGCCGGGCGCGTACATCGAAGACATTCCCGATATACGCCACGAGGCGCGCGCAACGCTTGCCGCCGCCGTTGCCGGCGATTTCGGCGATCCGTTAGTCCAATCGGACGAATCGGACGGCTTTAACATCTATCTGGATGAAGGCGCGGGCGAAGACAAGCGCAGGCTGATCTACATCAAGCAGCCCTGCGCGGACGAAGGCGATAGGGTGCGGTTTTTTCTACATATCATCCCATCGGGCGCGCGCATCCTCACCGACGGCAAGCAGGGACAGGGACAGGACTTTATCGGTCTTAATTTTGACTATAAGGGCGGCGTAGTTAAAGAGTTGGACGACTTGTGCGTTGCGACGGCGCAGCTGCCGTCCTATCGGATAGAGCGCATACGCACGGGGGAACTCTTGGGCGGGGTCGTCGAGGCGTGGCGGGCTGAGATATATTTGGGCGAGTAGCGCGGCAGGGCGCATGCGTTATAAAGGGTTAGGCAAAGGGCGCGGCAATGCCGGGGCATCCGCTAATTACCCACAATCAAAAGTTTTGGTTACTTTTTTACAAAAACACCGCGCGCGCGCGCGAAAGTTGAGCGCAGCATACGCGCTTGAGTATAATTTATGCGGCATAAACGTAGATTAAGGACACAAAGAGCGACATTGCCTAACCCATCCGCCATAACCCACACCCGCCGCACACCTGTTCGGGGGGGGCAGAACGAATATCTCCCAAGAATCGCCGCCCTCTGCGCGGCTTTGGCGGCGATTGCCCTCCTCATAATAGCCGCCGCCTGGCATCCCTCACACGCCCACGCCGACGGCGGCACATCAACCCGTAGCCAAACCGCCGCCGCGTCCGACGAATCCATACGCGCCTACGCCCTCCAAATGCTCCGCCTCCTATCCGACGATAGCGCCAACAACTGGGTCCGCTACTGGCAAGCCCGCGCCGACTGCAACGCCGCCCCCACAGCGTCCCCCACCGCTCTCGCCGCTGACGCTGCCCTAAACGCCGCCCTCGCAAGCGCCGCCGCCAACATATGCGCCCGCCTAGACGGCCTGCTCGGCGTCAACCCCGCCGCATACCCGCCGAGCGGCGACGAGCAAGGCGGCTTGCTTATCAACGAACCTGCCGCCGCCGTAGGCTACACCCTGTTCACTCTGGTCGGCGACGGCAACCACAAAGTCTATCTCATTGACCCGCTCGGCAGACTGGCGCACAAGTGGCGTCTTGACGAAACCCTGCCCGGCAGAGGCATCCTGCACGCAAGGCTGCTTGACAACGGCAACCTGCTCATAATGGCGGGCGCGATACTGGAAATCGACCCGCTCGGCAATATAGTTTGGCAATACGGCGACGTCCGCGTTCACCACGACTTCCTCAAAATGCCCAACGGCAACCTGCTGCTGCTGTCGGTAGCCCGCAAATCCCGCGAGGAGGCCATCGCCGCCGGCGCCAATCCCGAATTCGTACACGAAACCGGCCTACACTACGACTACCTGGTAGAAGTTCGCCCATCAGCGAGCGGCGGCGAAATCGTTTGGGAATGGTCGCCCTGGGATCACCTAATCCAAGACTTCGACCCAACCAAGCCAAACTACGGCGCAATCGCAGAACATCCCGAACTCATAGACCTAAACTTCCTGCTGGAAACCCTAAGCCTGCATCGCCAACACGAGCCAAGCGACTGGATGCACTCCAACGCCATCGACTACAACCCCGCGCTAGATCAAGTTATGATGTCCCCCCGCCATTACAGCGAACTATGGATCATTGACCACAGCGCTACTACGGCGGAGGCGCGAGGACACAGCGGCGGCAACTCCGGCATGGGCGGCGACCTGCTATACCGCTGGGGCAACCCCCGCGCATACCAACACGGCGACGCCGACGACCAGCGCTTATTCTGGCAGCATCACACCCATTGGATACCAGACGGCTTGCCCGGCGCCGGCAACATACTCGCGTTCAGCAACGGCAAAGAGTTCCCCGACCACCTGCGCGGCTACTCATCGGTGGACGAAATCACGCCCCCGGTGGACGGCTACCGCTACCGCCGCGCCGAGGGCGAGGCTTATCACCCCGACAAACCCGCGTGGTCATACGCCGACGTCGACTTTTACGCGCCTTACAGATCGGGAGCGCATCGCCTGCTCAACGGCAACACCCTCATCGCCGACGGCGTCGCGGGAACCATATTCCAAGCAACCCACGACGGCAAAGTGGTATGGAAATACATAGTCCCCTGGCACTACCACATCTCGCTGTGGCAAAACGTGGAAACGCCGCCGTGGCTCACATACGGAACGCCCGACAACCCGGCGGACGCCATCAAAAACGACATATATCGCGCATACCTGTATCCGCCCGACCATCCGGGACTGCAGGCACTGGATCTGACGCCCGGCCCATACATAGAAAACAACACGGATCTGTTTGACTGGGCGCGCGAATCCCTCACAGCGGGCGATTTCGGCAAGCCGCGCTCCCGTTCCCGCTACGACGTCTATCTTGACGAAAACGCCCTAATCTACTACAAGCGCCCCTGCGCCCACGAAGACGCGCAGGCGCGATTCTACCTGCACATCTACCCCACAGACGCGAGCGTCCTTCCCGCCGCCAGACAGAAACGCGGCTTTGACAACAGCCAAAACTTCTGGTTCCCCGCCGCCGGCAAAACATCAGATGACTGGTGCATCGCCATAGTCCAACTGCCGCCCTACCCGATACAAAGCATACACACCGGCCAATTCAAGGGCACCCAGCTCTGGCGCGCTGAGATAGAGCTGGGCGAGTAGCGCGGCAAGGCGCATGCGTTATAAAGGGGTTACGCAAGGGGTTACGCAAAGGGGGCGGCAATGCTGGGGCATCCGCAGGCGATGGGGCTTGAGGCGCGGCTAAGTCAGGCGGTCAAATCCGGTGGCGGCGCGCGGCGGAATGCGGGGGCGGGGGGTTTGTGGCAATTCTTGTTGCAACTACTTGTTACAAGTGGGCGGCGCGTCTGATATACTTTGTTTCATAAACCCGTTATAGTTAGCCGCGCGGCAATTTGGGCAATCGGCAAGGCGGCGCAAGGGCATGCAGGCGGGCAATGGCTATGGGAATTGACGAGGAACTGGCGCAGGCATCCGCCGGGCGCGATTTTGGGCGCGGATCGGCGCTCGCTATCGGCGTCTTTGACGGCGTTCATCGCGGGCATCAGCGGCTGATTGCCAAGGTTAGGCAAGAGGCGGCGGCCAAGGGCTGCGCGGCGGGCGTGGTTACTTTTCGCAATCATCCGGATTCGGTGTTCAATCCCGATTTCAAGCCGCGCTATATCACGGCGCTGGCTGAGCGCGCGCGGCTGATAGAGGCGCTTGGCGTGGATTTCGTCGTGCCGGTGACGTTTGACAGGGCGGTGGCTGGGATACGGGCGCGGGATTTCGCGGGGATGCTGACGCGGCGGCTGGGGATGCGGGCGCTGGTGGCGGGGCCGGATTTCGCTATGGGCTACAAGCGCGAGGGGGATGTGGCGACGCTCGCCAAGATAGGCGCCGAGATGGGCTTTTCGGTGAGCGTGGTGGATCTGGTATCGGAGGGGGAGGCGGCGGTTCGCAGCACGAACATACGGCAGGCGCTGGCGGCGGGGGATGTATCCGGCGTGGCTAAGCAGCTTGGGCGCAATTACGCTATGAGCGGCGTGGTCGTGAGCGGCGAAAAGCGCGGGCGCACGCTGGGCTTTCCCACCGCCAACCTGGAAGTGGGGGGGGATATGGCCATTCCCGCAAACGGCATCTACGCTACGCGGGCTTTCGTGGACGGGGAATGTCATATGGCGGCGACGAGCATCGGCACGCGCCCGACTTTTGACGGCAAGGGGCGCACGATTGAGGCGTTTCTGCTAGGATTTGACAACATCCTGTATAATAAGGAACTACGCTTGGAGTTTGTCAGCCGGTTGCGCGATGAGCTCAAGTTTGATAGCGTTGACGCGCTGCTGAAACAGATGGAGTTGGATGTAGAGGAAACCCGCGCGATACTACAGGCGGCGCGATAGACGCGCCGGGGCGCTTGCCCGCTGATACGCAGCAGGGCGGCGCGCATACAGGGGGTTACTCCATGCAAGAGCGACCGGGCGGCCAGAGCGGCGGCGCATCCCCGCGCGACGAGTCCGAAGAGGTTCGCGGCGCGATAGCCGAGGCGCAGCGAATAGCGGCGGAGTACGCCATATTCGCCGAAATCGGGCGGGTGATAAGCTCATCGCCGGACATCCAAGAGATCTATGAGGGTTTCGCGGCGCAAGCGCGCAACCTGATTCCCTTTGAGCGGCTGGTGATAAACAGCGTGGACGCCGAGGCCGGCACAATCACCACGCTGTACTTGTCGGGGGCGAATGTGCCGGCGTGGGCGCCGGGCAGGGTTAGGCCGCTTGCGGGTTCGCCGACGGAGTGGGTTGTGCGGAACCGGCGCGGGCTGCTGCTGGGCAATGAGGCGGAGCAGGCTACGCTGGAGCGCTTTCCCAACCAGGACCCGGGAATGGCGGCGAGTCTGCGCTGGCTGGTGGCAGCGCCGCTGGTTTCGCGCAACGAAGTCATCGGCTCTATGCACTTCCGGGTGAGCGAGCCGGGGATATACAACGCGAACAGCCTTGACTTGGCGGAGCGGGTGGCGGCGCAGATAGCGGGCGCGGTTGCGAACTCTATCTTGTACGCCAAGCAGCGCGAGACGCAGGCGGCGCTGGAGGAGAGCGCGCGGGCGGAGCATCGGCTTGCCTTGGAAAACGCGCTGTTCGCCGAGATAGGCAGGGTTATCTCTGCGTCGCTGGACATAGGCGAGGTGTATGAGGACTTCGCGGCGCAGGTTCAGAAACTGATTACGTTTGACCGCATATCGCTGAGCCAGTTGGACGACGCGAAAGAGACGCTGACAAACGCCTATGTGCTGGGGGTGGAGGCGCCCGGGCGCGAGGTTGGGGCGCGGTTCGCCATAGCGGGGTCGCCGGCTGAGGCGGCGGTGGTGAGCCGCCGGACGACGCTTGTGCAGGGCAGCGCGGATACGCTGAGGGCGCGCTTTCCGTCCATCGTGTTCAATATGCCGTCCATCCTAATCGCGCCGCTGATGTTCAAGAACGACGTGGTGGGCTTGCTTGTGGCGCGCTCGCTGCAAGAGAATGCCTACACGCAGCGGGACGTGGATCTGCTGACGCAGGTGGCGGCGCAGATAGCGCCGGCGGTGGTGAACTCGCGGCTGTTCGCCGAGCAGAGCCGCCTCGCCACTTTCCCGATGCACAATCCGAATCCGGTGATAGAGACGGATCTGCAGGGCAATGTTACCTACTGCAACCCGATAGCGGCGCAGCGGTTCCCCAGCTTGCAGGACATAGGCAGGCGGCATCCGATATTGGCGGGGTTGGCGGAAATCATAGACGAGCTGTACGCGGGGGGCGCGCCGTTTCATTCGCGCGAGACGGATGTGGGGGAAGAGACCTATCAGCAGCGCATCGTGTATATCCCGTCAATGAACCAGATGCGGATATATTCCAACGACATCACGCCGCGCAAGCGGGCGCAGGAAAAGCTGGCGCAGCAGGCGGACGAGCTGGCGCGCTCCAACGCCGAGCTGCAAGAGTTCGCGTATGTGGCGTCTCACGACTTGCAAGAGCCGCTGCGGGTGATTTCGGGCTTTGTGCAGCTGCTGTCGGATAGGTACACGCAGCAGTTGGACGAGACGGGGCAGGAATTCATCGGCTATGTGGTGGACGGGTCGGAGCGGATGAAAGTGCTAATCAACGACTTGCTGGACTACTCGCGTGTGGGGACGCAGGGCAAGGAGCTGGAGCCGCTGGAGTGCGCGGGGGCGCTGGAGCAGGCGATGTCCAATCTGCGCGTGGCGATAGACGAGAGCGGGGCGCGCGTAACGCATGACAGCCTGCCGCGCGTGAACGGCGATTTCAACCAGCTGTCGCAGGTGTTCCAGAATCTTATCAGCAACGCGATTAAGTTTCGGAGCGAGGACGCGCCCGCGATACACATCACAAGCGTTATGATGGGCGGGTCGTGCGTGATGTCGGTAACGGACAACGGGATAGGGATAGATCCGCGCCACGCCGACCGCATCTTCGGGATGTTCAAGCGGCTGCATGGGCGCGGGGAGTATCCCGGCACGGGCATCGGCTTGGCGATATGCAGCAAGATAGTGGAGCGGCACGCGGGCAAGATTTGGGTGGAATCGGAGCCGGGCAAGGGGGCTACGTTCAGTTTCACGCTGCCTATCGCGGAGGATTAAGCCCAGGAGCGCGCAAACGCGGGCGGGGCGAATTCGGGGCGGCCGGCTATCGGCGTATTCGGCTATCCGGCTATTTGGCTAACAGGGGCTAACCTAGTAGGGAGGGACTTTATGACTACCGCAACCGACAGGGCAATAGAGATACTGCTGGTGGAGGACAACCCGGCGGACGCGCGCTTGACGCAGGAGATCATCGGGCAGTCGGAGCACCGGACGAACATCACGGTTGCCGAGGACGGCGAGGTGGCGATGGCCATCCTGAAGGGCGAGGGCGACCACAGCGGCGCGGCGCGGCCGGATCTCGTTCTGCTGGACTTGAGGCTGCCGCGCAAGGATGGCACTGAGGTGCTGGCGGACATCAACGCGGACGAGTCGCTGGTGAGCATCCCCGTAGTGATACTGACGGGGACTGAGGCTGAGCAGAGCTTGCTGAACGCCTACAACATACCGCCCAGCCGGTTCTGCCGCAAGCCGATGGAGCTGCAGCGGTTCAACAACGCGGTCAACCAGCTGGGGATGTTCAGCCGCCAGCCGATAAACATCCCGTCGGCGCAGTCGCAGGCCGAATCGGCGGCTGAGGCGGCGGGCGGCGGCAAGAAGAGGTGGTGGTGGCCCTTCGGGTAAGGCGCGGCAACCGCTTAGCGGCTTAGCCGAACACGGCCGCCGCCATCGCTAAACATCGCTAGACATCGCTAAATATCTAGGGAGGGAACGGCAGTGACTATGATAAGAAGGTCTGCCAGCAGGCCGTTGGAGATACTGCTGGTGGAGGACAACCCTGCCGACGTGCGGCTGATACAGCTTGTGCTGGAGGATGCGGAGTTTCATGTGAACTTCACGGTGGCGTCCAACGGGCAAGAGGCGATGGCGATACTGGACGGGGGCGGCGATTTGGGGGATGCGCTGCGGCCGGATATGATACTGCTTGACCTGAATATGCCGGTAATGGACGGCAGGGAGGTTCTGGCGGCGCGGGAGCAGGACGCCAGGCTCGCGCGAATTCCGGTCGTGGTGCTGACCACGTCGCAGTCGCCGGACGACCTGGAATACGCTTATAGCAAGTGCATAAGCAGCTACATAACCAAGCCGGTGGATGTTCACCAGTTCAACACGAAAGTGCGGGATCTGCTGAACTACTGGACGAATGTGGCGCTGCTGCCGGACTAGGGCGTTTCGGGGCGATTGCCGGGGGCACTTGTTGCGCGGGCGCGTTTGCGGCTGGCGCTTGGTTTCGGGCGAATCGGGCGAATTTGGGCGCATAAAAGCCCGGATGGGCGTTGACATCGCGCCGAAAACTTGCTAATTTGGATGCACGGGGGAGCCGTCTATAATTATCGGGCAATTATAGGCGGCCAACCCCCAAAGATCATAAAGCCGCCGGCGATGCGCCGGGCGTGCCGGGAGGTGGTTACTTATGGCGAACCTAGTGGTTCTGAACCATAACTGGAAGATCCCTTGTAAAACCCCTGCCGGTCTCCGGGCGGACGCGGACGACGGCGGGCAGGATGGACCGGCGGGGGATGCCGAAACCGGCAGTCCCGCGTATCGCGCATAACACGGCTGTTAAAAGTCCCTATAAGCGATAAGCGCGCAAGCATATACAAGCGGCGCAGGGCGCAGCCTCCGGCGGGCAAGCCGGGAGTGCGGGACGAAAGGCGATTTTGAGGGAGGCGAGCGCAGCAGAGGTTGCGAGCGCCTCTCTCTTTTGCGGTATAATTTCTTTTGCTGATATACGACTAACGTGGCTATCACGACTGGCACAACGCGGCGCTAATGCGGCATTGACGCGGCTATCACGGCTAACGCAACGCGGCTATCACGGCATATTCGCCGCGCGAAATTTCCTATCTAACCTATCTAGCATGGGCTAATCTGGGCTACCCCCCGCCTAATCCCGTCTATCATTCCAACCCTAGCCAAACCCCGGCTTTAAGCCTGAAATGAGGCAATCGCTTTGAACGCCAACGCTATCGTTCCGCAGGACGAACAATCGCTGCGCCGCATCGTCAAGCGCGGCGTGGCCGATATTATCGTGGAAGACGAGTTTGTGGAGCGGCTGCGAGCGGGCAAGCCGCTGCGCCTGAAGATGGGGTTTGATCCCAGCGCCACCGACATCCATATGGGGCATGCGGTCGGCTTGCGAAAGTTGCGGCAGCTACAGGACATTGGGCATAGGGTCGTGCTTATCGTGGGGGATTGGACGGCGCAGATAGGGGATCCGAGCGGCAAGTCGGCAACGCGGCCGATGCTGACGGCGGAGCAGGTTCGCGCCAACGCGGAGACGTATATGGCGCAGTTCTTCAAGATAGTGGATCGCGAGCGGACGGAGACGCGCTGGCAGACCGAGTGGTTCGGCGAGTTCGACCTGGCGGATGTGCTGCGGCTGACAAGCCGGTTCACGGTGGCGCAGTTTCTGGCGCGCGACGACTTCGCCAAGCGGTTCGCGGACAGCCAGCCCATCGCCATAACCGAGCTGCTCTACCCGCTGCTGCAGGCATACGATTCGGTCGCCATAGAGTCGGATGTGGAGTTCGGCGGCACCGACCAGATGTTCAATTTGCTGGTGGGGCGCGATTTGCAGCGGATGATAGGGCAGACGCCGCAGCAGTGCTTTCTCGTGCCGCTAATCGCGGGGACTGACGGCGTGGAAAAGATGAGCAAGAGCCTCGGCAACTATATCGGCATAGACGAGCCGCCCGCCGAAATCTACGGCAAGACGATGTCGCTGCCTGACGATATGATAATCCCGTACTGCGAATATCTCACGGACATTCCCGACGATGAGATAGACGAGATGCGGCAGGCGCTTGCGGCGGGATCGGTGAATCCGATGGAGCTCAAAAAGCGTCTGGCGCGCGAGCTGACGGCGCAGTTCCACGACGCGGCGGCGGCGCTTGGGGCGGAGCGCGCGTTTGAGCGCACAATCCAGCGCGGCGCGTTGCCGGACGACATCCCGGAGTATGCGCTGCCGTCGCCGGACGCGCTGGCGTCAATGCGGCTAAGCCGCCTGATGGTGGACGCCGGCGTCGCCGAGAGCGCGGCTGAGGCGCGGCGGCTAATCAACCAGGGCGCGGTGCAGCTGGACGGCGAGCGGGTGACGGCGGACGCGGCGGCGGCGGTGTCGGCGGGCGGGGCGCTGCGGGCGGGGCGGCGGCGGTGGGTGCGGCTGGTGGTGTGAGGGGGATAATCCCGCTTATAGCCGCTCGCCGGAATTGTGCTACAATGCCTGTGAGGGTTGTCTGCCTTTCAGCAAGGAGTAGAGATTGTGGATGATGCGAAAGATACGAAACCTCGGACTGTCAAAAGGTGTCGGCCGGCGTTGCCTACGCTGCCTGACCCTGGGGTCGAAGTAAAAGACGGCGATCTTAGACTGCTACTGAAGTGGCTTAGGATCAAGAAGTAGAGGTTATACTACGGCGGTAGCAACCCATATCAGCAGGAGCAGTGATTATGCCTAACGCAAGCAACAAAACGAACCGCCCCGTCCAAAATCCTAAGCCTCCCCCACCTCCACCACCCACAGTGCCTAACCCTGGTATTAAAACCAAGGACGGTAGGGACCTCATTCGCAAAGCGTAGAAATCAGGCTAGGATGGCAACTACCCACCCTAGTAGCAACGCTACTTCTACAGAAAACAAGAATAGCATGCTGATCAGCAACCAGCCCATCTTGTTGATTAATGACACATTTGCGTCGAAATGCTGACCCGCCCAGTAGATTGCGTTCATCTTGAACTCTCTTTTGGGAAGATGCAGCCATTCTTTGTAAAGGCTGTCCAAGTTCAAATGCCACATCCCCGATACGCTGCTCAATATCTTTGCCGCCATTCCTAGCGCCAGGGTCGCAATGGCGCACACTACCGCCGCAATGAACCAGATTGACACAAAGTTGGCATGGCCTACGGCGGTGGTTACTAACACAGGAACGCCTAGTGTGAGGGTGGCGGTGAATGCGAGTAATGTGTGAATTCTGCGCTCTATGGATTCGAATCGGCGTTGCGCCCAGTCGTATGAGGGGGCGACGAATTCGTATGCCAAGTCCACGGAGGGCCATTGCGAGGCGTCGAAGTCGGGTTCGTTCAAGGCGTTCCCTCTATGGTGGCGAGTATGGCGGCAAAGCGTTGCCAGCATATTCTATCATATAGTTGGGGGGTGTGGCGCTATGCGGCTGCCGATTAGCCCCGCATCCCCAGCCCCGCGCTTGCTTATCATATGGCGGCGCGCGATGCCGCGGCGGACTCCGGCGGGGTTAGGCCGTAGAGCGCGTTCACTAGGGCGTCCGCCTGCGCCTCCAGGGCGGCAGTGTCCTTGCCGGTGGCTTTGGCGGATATGACGGCGTTCACTAGGGTGGCAAGGGGGGCTTGCTCTTCAGGCGAGACGGCAGGGATTGGCAATCTCTTCCAATCATCGGGGTAGATGCTTATGTTATGGCGACGATGCGCCAATAGGAATTGCCGCGCCGCGGATGAGTTTATGACCCCCAGCAGGAATTTTGTATCGTATCGCTTGCCGGTTGATTCGAGCGGCTCTCTTTGCGGCAAGTTGGGCGTTTGTTTCTCGTTTTCGTAGCGCGCTTGCTTTCTGATTGAGGCGTTGCGGATGCCCGATAGCCTATGCCAAGGGACAGCGCCAATCACGCTTGCGCTGAAAACTATCCGGCGGTCGTCGTAGCAGGCTTTCGGATTAGCGCCCGTGTTTTTCTGAAGTAGCAGTTTGTCCTCTACTTCATAGAATTCGGGAAAAGTTGGCGCGTAGAATTGCGCGGGGCTGCGTTTAGTTCCCCATTCTAGCCACAAGTTAGTGGCGGGCAGCCAGTAGTCTAGGTGCTTGCCATCTACGTATGGCTTGCTATGAACTGCGTCTTGGGTATCCGAAGTGACGTCGGCGGTTACGAATTTGCTGGGAGCGCTCGGCTTGCTGCTGGGGCGAAGTCCGTAACTGATATAGCATATTTCGGACAATGGCAGGGTAGGCGCTGAGAACGCCTGCGCCTCAATGTCTTCGGGAAAGAAGACGCGGTGAGTTAGGTTGCGCTGCTCATCGGTGGGCAACAGGTTGACCGCGCCGAATTCGGGATAGTGGACGCGGCGTTCAGGCTTGTTGTCTTTGCCGTCCGCTTTCTGGAATAGATATACGATGTTGTGAACGCCCGCTTGGAACAGCCGGAGTTTCCCAAAGAAGTCAAGCCTTACGATGCGGCTGTTCGCAAGGAAGTAGTCTTGCGATTTTCGGGCGTATCGCGCGTGGCAGTATGCGTCCGAAACTATAAGGGTTGTGAACCCGCCTTGTTTAGCCAGCTGGTGACTGCGCTCTATGAACGGGATGAACAAGTCCCACTTTTCGTACAGCGTTTGGTATTGCCCGCTTGCGATAATCTGATTTCGCAATTTGCGGTTGGCGTCGCCAGCCTCGGAGCGCACATAGGGCGGGTTGCCTATGACCACGTCGAACCCGTCTTTGACGTCGAACATATACTTGGCGTCGAACCAGTCGGCGGCGGGCGCGTTTTGGTCTAGGGGTTTCCAGGCGGCTATTTTTTGGGCGTCGGCGAATTCGCTTTCGAATTTGGCTTTGCGGTTTTCGTATTTGGCGGTTTCTTCTTTGCGAACTATGGCCTGCTGTTGTTTGTTTAGCGCGGCTATTTTGAGTTCTATCGCGTCAAGCTGCCCTGTTTCCCAGTCGGCGCGCATTTGGTCAAGCTCGGCGGCGAGGCGCGCTTGGGCTTGCCGTTCTTGGCTGATGATGGCCAGTTTGTCTTGGCGGTCGGCGGCGGCTATGTGCCTTGCGCGCAGGTCGTTGAGGGCGGCGATTTGGCGGGTCGCGCCTTTGTTGTCGTCCATAAGCCGGTTGAAATCGCCGCCGGGGGTTAGGGCGATGAGCGCGTTGGCGGCTACAAAGCGGGTTTCCAGGTTGGGGAGCGCGCGGATGCCGTAGTTGTCGGCGATGTCTTTGGAGCGGGATTGCTCTATGGCGAGGGATATGAAAAAGCGCAGTTTGGCGATTTGGGCGGCGATGGGCTGGATGTCCACGCCGTAGATGGCGTTTTGGATGAGGTAGAGTTTGCGTCCGAAGTCGGAGTCTTTGTGGCGCTCGAAGTCGGCGTTGATGCGGCGCTGGATGTGTTCGCGGCGCTGGGCGTCGTTTTCGGCGGCATAGACTTGGCGCGTGCGATCCACGGCGATTTCGACTTGGGCCGCCGCCCACAGGTGGTTGTCCGGGTCGATGCGGCGCAGGGCGAGGGTGAGTTTGTGCAGGATGCCCATCGGGAAGGCGCCGCTGCCTACGGCGGGGTCAATGATTTTCAGATCGGCGACCGCTTTGACGATAGCCTTGCGCTCGTCGACCGATTTGAATGGCTTGGCGGCGCTCTCGTCGTCTTCGCCGTAGCTGAGCAGTTGGCGCAGGCGCTTTGCTAGACAGGGCTTGTTCCCGTCGTCGGGGGCGATTTTTTCGGAGAGGGCGGCGATGAGGGATTCGTCCACCATGTAGTCCACGACCGCGCGGGGTGTGTAGTATGAGCCGGTTTGCTTGCGGGCGGTTTCTTGGGTTTCGCGGGTGGTGGCGGCGAGCAGGTTTTCGAACACATTGCCGAGCAGTTCGGGGTCTAGCGCGACTTCTTGCTCTAGGGGCGTGTTTTCTTCCACGGTGAACTTGTAGCGGTGGAACAGGGCGATTAGGCCGTGTTCGCCGAAGAAGAGGCGGTTGGGGACGGAGAGTTCTTTGCGCTGAGATAGGTTGTTGGTAAAGCAGTCCACGCGGCGGCCGCCGGCTGTTGCGCCGGCGAAGTCGTCAAGGCAGTCGAACAGGCCGCCGTTGACGAAGGGCGTGTCTTTGAACATAGCCAGCATGTGGTCGGGCTGCGCCATCAGGTCTTTGTAGCGGTAGAGGCCGGGGTTGCGGTGGTCGGCGCGGTTGTCGCGGCTGAAGCGGCGCTTGTCTATCTCGGTGTTGAGCGTGGCGAAGAACAGGTTTTGCAGCACGGCGCGGTAGTAGGAATCGCCGCCGTCGCGGTCGTAGTCTGTCAGCAGTTCCTTGACTTGCTCTTCAACGAACAGGTTGGGGTGGACGAGTTTCTTTTCCTTGATGAACCAGATGAATATGAGGCGGGTGAGCATGCGGATGATGTGGTCTTTGGGCGCTGCGCCGCCGTTGGGCGGGAATTGGGCGGCGTCCAGGGCGCGCGTGAACCAGTTGAAGAGTTCTTGGTAGAACTTCTTGTTGAGCGCGTCCGTGTCCAGCGCGTCCAGCCAGGCGTCTAGCAGGCCGTCGAAGTTTTGGGGCTTGGCATGGGCGTCCATCCAGCGCCGCCGCTCGGCTAGGGATAGTTCGGCGAGGATTCGGATGTGCGCGGTATGCGGGTTGTCTAGGCTGACGCCGCGAATGACCGATACCCGTTCAAGCACATCGCGGTCGGGCTGGGTCTTGCTTGGGCGGCGGCCGATAAAGGCGATGCTGATTTCGTCGGCGTCTTGGGTGTGGAACAGCGCTACGACGGGGGCGACGATGCGCTTGTTGATTTCGCGTGCGAACCGCGCGTAGTGGCCGCGGGAGTAGGGCAAGTCGTTTTGCCTGGGCTTGAGTTGGACGGCGGCGAAAATGAAACTGCGCTCGCGGCCCTCTCGGCTCCAGGCAAAGCGCGGCCGTTCATCTTCATCCGTTTGGAATTGCGCCTGCCTCTGCGCGGGCATTTCGGGTATTTCGGTATCGGAAATCTGGAATAGGATGTGGACGGCTTGGGCGGATGCCTTGAATTCGCGCTCGGATTTTGTGGCGGGTTTGCCCGTCTTGAATACGCTGGCGAATGTGTCCGGGGAGTCGTCGGGCATTGTGGGGATGCGGGCGCTGGTGTAGCCGAGCGTGGCGAGGAGGGCGGTGGCGGCGTGGGGCAGGGGGGCGTGGCGGAGGGCGGCGAGGGCGTGAATAACGGCGTCCGCTTGGGATGTGGTGGCGGGTGTTGTTGCTGGCATAGGGGTGTGCTCGCTTATGTAGGGCGGGTTGTTGGGCGGGGCGTATGATGCGCTATGTTATCAGTTCGAAGGCGGCGTTGTCAGCGGGGGCGGGGGTTGGTATTCTTAGTATGCAGTGCTAATATGATATACTTGCCCTAAACCACCGAAAGCCAGGTGAATTTATGGCAAAACAAAGAGTGTACAGACACGATAATCCATGCCCGAAATGCGGCTCGAACTGGGTCAAGAAAGACGGACACTCGCGCGGCAAACAGCAGTACAAATGCAACCAGTGCAGCAAAAAGCATCAGGAGGGCGCAAAGCATCGGTTCACTGACGAACAGAAAGATCAAGCGGTGAAGATGTGCGCGGAGGGGATGAGTCTATCGGCGACGGCGCGCGTAATGGGCGCGAGTGCGCCCACGGTAAGCGAGTGGGGCAAAAAAGGGGGCATTGGCGCAAGAGCGTCTGACACGCTTTCTAGCGTGGCGGACAAGCGGGCGGCGGGATAGCGTCCGCGCGTCTATTGTGGCGTTTGATGAGATGTGGACATACTTGGGGATAAGGCGCGGCGAGCGTCGTCAAGACCTGTGGATATGGACTGCGGTGGTGGAAGAGCGGGACGGCGTCCGCTGGCGGATGTATGAAGTAGGCGGCAGGGACGTGTCTGCGTTCTCGCGCTTGCTGGATAGGCTGCCGGGATCTGACAGGTACGAAACCGACGCTTATGGGGTGTATGAGTGGCTGCCTCGGGACAGGCATGTGATAGGCAAGGGCGGAGCGGTGAACTGGAACGAGGGGCTGCACTCCAAGCTGCGGAGCAAGCTGAACAGGCTAGTGAGGCGGACAAAGTGCTACACAAAGAGCGTGGAAATGCTGAAACATCTGATGGCGATAGTGTTCGCTGAGCGCCTAAATCAGTCCATCAAATCTATTGGCGCTGCACACTGAGAATACCGGGCAAAGTTTGGGGTTGCCCCCTCACAATGTTTCATGCTATATTAGTCTCACTGACAATCGAGAGGGTCGGCCTTTTTATCGCTGACCCGTAGCGTCTTAACCGACGCTCTCGGTTGTCCTCATTTTGGGCTATTGGGCGTTGCTCTCATGTATCTCATATACTTGGACGAATCCGGCAATCACAATGGCTGGAACAATAACCAAGACCATTTCGTCATTGGCGGCATAGCCGTTCATGAAAGTCAAATACAGCGCGTTAGCAATCTGCTTGACCGAATCCAGTCCAGGTTCTTCTCGGACATATCCATCCCGATTGAGTTTCATGCCACTGATATTCGGAGCGGCAAGTCACGCTTTCACGGGTTGTCCAGAACTGATCGTCAAGATATGCTGGATGCGGTGTACGATGCTATCGCAAGCATAGAATATCCGCATGCGGTATTGTTTGCGACAGCGATGCACATTACGGCGGTTAGGGATTCCGAGCAGGCGCTGCGCGATACTTTTGAGGATGTCGTTCAGCGCATCAATACTTTTCTTGTGCGTCTGAACAGGGAGGGAAATCCGCAAAAGGGGCTTTTGATAATAGACAGGGCTACCAGCACTGAGGATAAGTATCGCACGCTTATCAGCGAGTTCAGGGGATCAGGCGCGCAACACGGCTTTCTAGGAAATATCGTAGATATTCCTTACTTCAGCCAATCAGACGATACACGCTTGTTGCAATTTGCCGACTTCTGCGCGTATGCCGTATTTCGCAGCTACGAGCGCGAGGATCACCGATACCTGAACAAAATCCTGTCCCGATTTGACAGGCGGACGAGAGGCTCGCCGCGCATAGACGGCTTGAGGCATATCACCTTGCGCTCGTGCGATTGCCGCGCTTGCATATATCGCTGACGCTCTGATAAGCATCACGCTACAATGGCTTTACCGACAACTGAGAGGGTTGGCCTTTTTCATCGCTGACCCGTAGCGTCTTTGTTAGACGCTCTCGGTTGTCCTTTTTTGCGCTATCAAGGGCGCGGCGCTATTTACGCAGGTGGCCGCCTATGACGCGGGGGATGTCGGCGAGGCGGCATTTGGTTTGGCGGGCGGGGGGGAGGGAGCGTAGGAATGAGGCGCCGTAGCGCTTGGTGGCGAGGCGGTTGTCTAGGATGACTACGGCGCCGCGGTCGTCGGAGGCGCGTATGAGGCGGCCAAAGCCCTGCCGCAAGCGCAGTATCGCCTGGGGCAAGGCGTATTCCATGAAGCCGTTGTCGTAGAGCTCGGAGCGGGATAGGAATACGGGGTCGGTTGGCACTACGAAGGGCAGCTTTGCCACTATCAGGACGCTGAGCGCGTCTCCGGGCATGTCAACGCCTTCCCAGAAGCTGGCGGTGCCTAGCAAGACCGCCTTGGGGTCGTCCATAAAGCGGCGTTTGATCTGGTCGGGTGATCTGCCATTGCCTTGCGTCAACACACTGATGCCGCGCGATTGCAGGTCGTCTTTGATGGCGGCGGCGGCTTTGCGGAGCGCGCCGTATGAGGTGAAGAGCGCCATGGAGCGGCCGCCGGCGGCTATCGCGCTGTCGCGGATCGCGCGGTGAACGGCGTCATCGTATTGCCGCGTATTGGGCGGCGGCATGTCGGTGGGCAAGCACAGGACGGCGGCGTTGGGGTAGTCAAAGGGCGATCCCAACTGCAGCTCGTCGGCGTCCCGAAAGCCGCTGCGCTCGGTGATGTGGGCGAAATCGCCGTCCGCGGCAAGGGTGGCGCTGGTCATTACGACGCTTTGCTTGCGCGAAAAGAGCAGCTCGTCCAGCTTGTCGGCGACGTGCAGCGGGGCGGTGTTGAGCGAGAGCTCGCGGCGGCGGGCGGATAGGGATAGCCAGTATATCGTCTCGTCGTCGGGGCTTGCGACGAAGTCTTTGAGCTTGCCGCGCAGGTCGGCGTTGGATTGCGCGGCGGCGGCTACGTCGGCGAGCAGCGCCTCGTAGTTGAGCAGGCCGGCGTCTTCCAAGCCGCCAAGCGCCGTTTCAAGCCGCGCCGTCAAGCGCCCAAGCTCAGAAAGCGCGAGGTCGGCGTTTTCCCAGTCTATCTCTATGTCGGACCAGGCGGGATGCGAGCGGACGGCGGGGGTGACGCGCAGGGTGTGGCCGTATGGGTTTTGGCGGCCTCGGTTGCTCTCTTTTTCGCTGTTTTCGGCGACGGCTTGCAGGCGGGCGAATAGGGCGCTGACGGCGGGGCGGGCGCGCGGCACAAGGTCGCCGATTTCGTTGGCGATAACCGCCACTTCTTCGCGGCGGGCGTCGGCGACGCTTGCGGTTCGGAATGCGACGCTGGTCTGGTTGGGCAAGCCGCCCTCGCCGCTGAGGGCTTGCAGATGCTCTTCGGCGCGGACGCGGGTGAGGTCGTAGCCGAGCTGCCGCGTTGCGACGTCTTCCAAGTGATGCGCCTCGTCTATGATGAGGACGTCGTAGTCGGGGATGATGCTGCCGTCTGTGGTGATGTCGGACAGCAGCAAGGCGTGGTTGACTATGACAAGGTGGGACGCCGCGGCTTGTTCGCGGGCGGCGCGCAGAAAGCAGACGCTTTCTTGGCGCATGCAGCCGGCGGCGGCTTGCGCGGCGGAGGACAGCCTGTCCCAAGGGGCGCCGGCGCCGCGGTTGCCGAGGTTGATTTCGGCGCGGTCGCCGGTGGCGGTGGTTTGCAGCCATACAAGGGTTTTGGCGAGCAGGCGCGCCTCTTCGGGCGAGGGCGATTCGGCGGCGCGCATGCGATTCCACAGGCGCAGGCAGAGGTAGTTGGACCGCCCCTTGAGCTGGGTAAAGCGCAGTTCGGCGGGCGCGGCGTCAGGGTTGTCCTTGCCGTTCTTGTTGTCATGGCCGCTCGCGCCGTTCTTGCTGGGCCCTCTGTTTTCGCTTGCCGCCAGGCGTTTCAGCGCCTTTGCCACTATGGGGACGTCTTTGTGCATAAGTTGTTCTTGCAAGCCGATTGTGTTGGTGGATATGACTACGCGCTTGTCGTTGGCGAGCGCGTAGAGGGCGGCGGGCAGCAGGTAGGCGAGGGATTTGCCCACGCCTGTGCCTGCCTCGATGATGATGCGGTTGCCGCGATTGATGGCGTTGGCGACGGCGCTTGCCATTTGGATCTGCTCGGAGCGCTCTTCAAAGCCGGGTAGCGCGTTGGCGAGCGCGCCGTTGTTGGATAGCAGCGCGGCGACGCGGTTGGGATCGAGCGCGGCAGTGTCTTCGCGGGGGCGGAGTGCGCCGCCGGATTGCAGCCGGCCGCCGATTTCGCGTATGTCAAGCCCGTTGATGCCCACGCCGCCGCCGCTTGCGGGCTGAGTGCGCGGGTTGGCGGCGAGCGCGTCAAGCAGGTAGCGCATGCGCCAGCCGGAGCGCTGGGCGAGCTGCTGCATCGCGGCGAGCGTGTAGGCGTCAAGCCGGTTGGCGTCTTCAAGCAGCGCCAGGAACACCGACATCGTGGCGCGGGCGTCGGGCAGGGCGCGGTGGGCGTTGTCAAGGCGGACGTTGAGCAGCGCCGCCATCTCTTCCAATGCGTAGCTAGACAGGTCGGGGCGCACGACGTAGGCGAGGTCGAAGGTGTCCACGACGGGGTTGGCTAGATTGACGCCGGCGCGCTCAAGAAAGCCTAGGTCAAAGGGCGCGTTCTGGGCGATTAGGGGGGATGCGCCGATGAACGCGGCGAATTTGGCGAGCGCGGCGTTGGCGGCGGGGGCGCGATCGAGCTCGCGCTGGGTTATGCCGGTGAGTTCGTGAATGAACGGGGATATGCGCCGGCGCGGGTTGACGAGCGTTTGGAATGTGTCAAGCGTCTTGTTTTCGCGGAACTTGACGGCGCCTATCTCTATGATGGCGTCGTTGTCGTCAAGGCCGGTGGTTTCCAGGTCAAAGGATACCCAGATGTTGTCGGCGAGCGGCGGATAGGGGGCGTGGTTGGGGAACAAGGGCTGCGCTCCAGAGGGTTTTTTGGGGTGGTTGCAATAAGTTTAACGCTTGAACTAAGTTTAATAAAAGTCCAATCTTGTATATGGTATCAGAGATTTTGGGGCGGCGCACTAATGTTTTGGGGTTATTTTTGGGGAATTTTTGGGATGCGAGGGCTGACGGGGGGACGCTACTTTTGAAAAAGTAGGCAAAACTTTTTGGGGGAGTGTGGGATAGCGCGTTAGCGTGTATGAATAATCTATGCTAACGGCAATGGGCTGATGAGTGGTATAATTGGGATAAGATGATTACGAAACGGGCTAGAACTGGTTTTGCCACGCTGCTGGCGATTGTGGGGGTGGTTGCGCTGCTTGCGCCGCTGGCGGGAGGGGCGCTTGACCATCATTTCGCGGAGCGGCAGCCGGGGCATTTGCATATCGGCGCGGCTCATTCGCATAGCCACTTGCATGCGTTTGAGCGGGCGGCGCATCTGCATCACGCGGTTGGCGGCAAGCGATACGCGGGCGCGGATGGGGATATGCCGATTGCGCTGTATAAGAGCGACGGGAGCGTTGCGGCGGCGCAATCCGCGGCGGCGGCGAGCGCGGCGGCTGGGGAGCGCATCCGATACGAGCCGACTTCGGTTGTGGCGCTGCCGGCTGCGAATGTGAAACGGCTGATTCCGCATGCGCCGCGTCCGCCGGATAAGCCGCCTAATGTCCCGCTCTGACATCCTGTCGTCTTTTCCCTAACTTTCCCAACAGAAAGGGATGTATGAGCGGGCATCGGATTGCGCGGGCGGGCGCGTTGACGGCGATAGCGGCGGCGCTGGTCGTCTTGATAGCGGCACTGGCGGTCTTGGTAGCGGCATGGGCTCAGGTTGCGCCTGGGGCGGCGTTTGCGAATGGGCGCGTGGTGGAGTTTGATAGGCAGGTGGCGGGGCCGTATGAGATTGCTTTCGGCAAGATACCGGGCTCGCCGCGCGTGGGGGCGCTGTTTCTGAGCATCATCGTTACCGATATGGCGTCGGCTATGCCGGTTGTGGGCGCGGATGTGCGGGTGAGCGGGCGAGGGCCTGGCGCGGCGGATGTGGAGGTGGGGCCGGTATTGGTGGCGCCGGATCCGGACGCGGCGAACTATCCGGGCTACTACGACACCACCGAGCCGATTACGCTTGACAGGGCGGGCTTGTGGCTGTTCGCGGTGGATGTGGATAGCGCGGCGGGCGGCAAGGCGCGGGCGGAGTTTTCGCTGGAGGCTACCGAGCCGAATCCGATTACGGGCATCGTAACGCTGCTGGCGCTGGCGGCTTTCGCGGCGGTGGTGGCGCTGGCGATACGAATGTATCTGAGGGAAAGACGCAGGAGCGGATCAAAGGCGAAGTGATTCTATCAACCGAATGAACTTGCCCGAATGGAGGGACGCTCTTGATTGCAAAGATATTGACTGCAAAGCGCCTGGCTAACCTGGCTAAAAGGGGCTTGGTTGCAAAGATAGGGGTTATCGGCGTTGCGGCGTGTCTGCTGGCGATAGCGGCGGCGGGGACGGCGGCGGCGCATGAGCCGCGCGGGGTTGCGGATTACCGGCTTGTGGTGGGGTTCGCGCAGGAGCCGGCGTTTGAGGGGTTGCTGAACGGGGTATCGCTGCGGGTTACTAAGCCGGCGGAGGCGCATGCTCATAGCGGGGATGGCGGGGGACACGCGCACGGCGGGGGCAACGCGCACGGGGGCGGTTCGCACGGCAATATGGCGGCGATGAGTCATGACGAGCCGATAGCGCTTGATGGCGATGTGAGCGTGGCGCTGGAGGCGGATGTTGACGATGACGGCGGGGTGAATGTACGCATCATCACTGAGAATTGGCGCTGGTCGCCTGAGAATGTGAACGGGGCGCATATCGCGGGGGAGGGACACGCGCATATTTACGCGGACGGCGTCAAGCTTAATCGCGTGTATGGGCCGCGCTATCATATCGCCGGGCTGGAGGCGGGGGAGCGCGAGATACGGGTGACGCTGAACGCGAATCCGCACAACGAACTGAGGGTGAACGGCGAACCGCTGGAGGCGTCGCTGAGGGTAACCTTGCCGGACGACTCGCATACCCACGCGGCGGCGCATACGCATACGCAAGCGGCGGCGGAGGCTGACGGCGCAATGTCCATAGACGCTAGGGCGCATCCGGACGCGCCGGGGGAGTATAACCTGCAGGTGAACACAAGCGGGTTCGCGTTTGGGGATGGCAACGGCGGCGGCGGGGATGGCTATGGGCTGGTGAGCATAGACGGGGAGGCGCATGCGCGGATGTACGGCGCGTGGCATAAGCTGCCCAAGCTAGACGCCGGGGAGCATACGATAGGCGTGGCGCTGGTGAACAACGCGGACGCGCCGTATGAGTGGCAGGGCGCGCCAGTGGAGGCGTCGGTTGTGGTTCACATTGCGGAGGACGGCGGCGAGGCGGCGCAAGCGGGCGCGGCTATGGCGGGCATGCCGCCTATGGGGGATATGGCAATGGCAATGGCCGACGACGCCGATATGGTAGCGGTAGAGGGGTTGGCGGCAACCTTGCAGGTGGAGGTTACGCACATTCCTACGGGCGCGGCGCGGGTGATGGCGCTGCATGCGGTTAGGGGGGATGCCGGGCATTACTTGGCGGACTTCATCCCAACGGCGTCGGGTCAGTATGCGTTTCGTATCACGGGCAGCATAGAGGGCGTAGCGGTGGACGAGACGTTTGAGTCGGGCGCTGATACATTCGCCAATGTGGAGCCGGCGACGGCGATACAGTTTCCTGAGCGGGCGGCGTCGGCGCGCGAGGTCGAGGCGGCGTCAAGGGGGGCGATGGACGCGGCGCAGCAGGCGCTGAGTTTGTCGGCGAGCGCGGGCGGCGTTGCGGATGGCGCGCGGGGGCTGGCGATAGGGGCCATTGCGGTGGGCGTTGCGGGCGTCTTGGTGGGCGGCGCGGCGTGTCTGATGGCATTGCGGCGGCGGCAGTAGCATGGCGGGCGCGGGCGCGTGAGGGCGGCATTGGTTAGGCGGCGTGCGGTTGCGCTTAGAGCGGGATTGGTTGCGGCGGCGCTGGTCGCGGCGGGATTGGTTGCGGCGTTGATAGCGGCGCCGGCGTGGGCGCACGCGAACTATGTGCGGTCTATGCCGTCCGCCAACGCGGTTTTGGACGAATCGCCGAGGCGGGTGTCCATCTGGTTCACTGAGCCGCTGGAGGCGCGGTTCAGCGAGATCCGCGTGCTTGACGGCGCGGGCGCGCGGGTTGACGCCGGCGATAGCGCCGTTGATCCCAACGATATTACGCTGATGAGCGTGGGGCTGCCGCCGCTGCCGGACGGCACATATACGGTCGCATGGCGCAACCTGTCCACGGTTGACGGGCATCGTTTGCGCGGCGCGTTTGTGTTTTCGGTGGGCGAGCCAATCTCGGCGGCGGCGAGCGCGTCGGCGGCGGGGGATGGCGCGGCGCTGTGGCAGACGCCGTATGAGCCGGCGTTGCGCTGGGGGCTGCTGCTGGGGGCGCTGTCGCTGACGGGCGGGCTGGCGTTCCGGCTGCTGGTATCGGACGGGGTGATAGAGTCGGCCGGTCGGCGCTCGCCGTTGGGCAGGATGCGGCGGCGGCTGGAGGCGCGCTCGCGGTGGCTGCTGTGGGCGAGCGTTGTGGTTGCGCTGGCGGCGTCGGTCGCTCAGCTGCTGACGCAGGCGGCGCTGCTGTTTGAGACCACGCTCGCGGGGGCGATAGGGGCGCCGGCGCCGGCGCTGCTGTCAACCGAATGGGGCGGGCTGTGGCTGTGGCGCGTCGGGCTGCTGACGGCGGCGGGCGCTGCGCTTGCGTTGCCATTGCCGTCTAGGATGCGGCAGGCAAGGCGTCAGCGGGTTGCGGCGGGCTTGCGTTGGTTGGCGCTGGCGGCGTCTTTGGGAGCGCTGCTGACGATAAGCATGAGCAGCCACGCGGCGGCGACGCCTGGGATAGCGCGGCTGGCGCTTGTGAACGACGTGGCGCATCTCGCGGCGGCGGCGGTTTGGGTTGGCGGCTTGTTTCATCTGATAGCGGGAACGCCGCTGTTCTTGGGCGGCGGGCGCGAGGCTTGGCGGCGGGCGATAACGCAGCAGGCGAGCATCGTGCGGCGGTTCAGCGCGCTGGCGGCGCTGAGCGTCATCACGCTGATTGTAACGGGCGCGTACAGCGCTTGGGCGCAGGTAACGCTGCCCGCGGCGCTCGCCACGCCATACGGCTACGCGCTGGCGGCTAAGGTCGGGCTTATCGCGCCGCTGCTGCTGCTTGGGGCGGTGAACTTGGTTTGGGTTAGGCCCCGGCTTGCGCGGGGCGGCGCGGCGGCGGTGTGGCTGCGGCGCATCGTGATAGGCGAGGCGGCGCTGGCGGCGCTGGTGATACTGGCGGTCGGGTTTCTGACGAGCATGGAGCCGGCGCGGCAGGTGGCGTCAAGGCTAGGGATAGGGCAAGCGGAGGCGGCGGAGTTTTCGGACATTGTAGAGGGAACAGAAATCGCGCTTGCGATAGCGCCCGCGCGGGTGGGCGCGAACACGCTGACGGTTCGGCTTTCGGACGGCTTGGGGCGGCCTATCGCGGACGCTGAGGATGTGCGGGCGCGGCTGTCGTATCTGGAGGCGGATTTGGGGGAAGATTGGCTGCCGCTGGTGAACGCGGGCGGCGGCGTGTATGCGCTATCGGACGCGGTTATTGGGATAGCGGGCGCGTGGCAAGCCGAACTGCTTGTGCAGCGGCCGGACGCCTTTGACGCGCGGACGGCGTTCAGGTTTGACGCGGCGCAGGCGGGCGGGCTTGGCAGCGCGGCAATCGCGCCGGATCCGTCGGACGCCGCGCTGTATATGGGAATTGGGATGGCGGTCGTGGGGCTGCTGTTCCTGGCTACGGCGATACCGATGGGGGGGATGCGTAATCGCGGCGCGGCGGTAGTGATGGCGTGCGGCGCGGCGGCGCTTATCGCGGGCGCGTTTATGGCGGGCGGCGCGCTGGAGGGCGGCGATACGCAGGCGGCGGCGCGCAATCCGATACTGCCCACATCCGCGTCTGTTGCGGCGGGCAAGGTTGTGTATGAGCGGTATTGCGCGAGCTGCCACGGGGATAGCGGTCTGGGGGATGGTCCCGCGGCGGCGGGACTGGAGCCGGCGCCGGCGGATCTGTCCGAGCATGTGCCGCTGCATCCGGACGCGGATCTGTACGAGTTTATCAGCGCGGGCATTGAGGGGACGGCGATGGTTGGGCTGAGTGAGCGGTTGTCGGAGGAGGAGATATGGCATGTGATCAACTATGCGAGGGCGCTGGCGGATGGTGGGGGATAGTGGGGATTGCCCCGACGCCAAGCCGCAATCGCGCTTGGCAAGCGTAGCCGCGAGAGAGTAGGGTTAAGGGTAAGGTTAGAGGGGGATAAGGGTAGAGTTAGAGATAGAGGCGCAAGGGCTTAATCGCGGGGGATACGGCAAGCGTCAAGGCATAGGCAAGCGGCAAGGCGTAAGGCGAGGTTATGGATTACATAGACAAAATCCTGCTTGGGGATTGCGAGCGGGTGTTGGCGGAGTTGCCCGCGAACTCGGTTGACCTGATATTCACATCGCCGCCATACGCGGATCAGCGGCGCAAGACATACGGCGGCGTCAAGCCGGATGAGTATGTGGACTGGTTTATGCCCAAGGCGGATGCGTTCCATCGCGTCTTAAAGCCGTCGGGGACTTTTGTACTGAACATCAAAGAGCGCGCGGTGAACGGGGAGCGGCATACCTATGTGCTGGAGCTGATACTGGAAATGCGCCGCCGGGGTTGGCTTTGGACTGAGGAGTTTATCTGGCACAAGAAAAATTCCTATCCGGGGAAGTGGCCTAATCGTTTCAGGGACAACTGGGAGCGGCTGATACAATTCAACAAGAGCCGCAAGTTCAATATGTATCAGGACGCGGTTATGGTGCCGGTGGGCGATTGGGCGAGCGGCAGGCTGGCGAATCTCAGCGCTACGGACAAGATACGGGACGAATCGCGCGTGGGCAGTGGGTTCGGCAAGAATGTGTCCAACTGGGTCGGGCGGGATATGGTGTATCCGACCAATGTGCTGCATCTGGCGACCGAATCCGCCAACAAGCGGCACAGCGCGGCGTTCCCGCTGTCGCTGCCCACCTGGTTCATCCGGCTGTTCACGCAGCCGGGGGATATTGTGCTTGACCCGTTTGTGGGGTCGGGGACTACGGCGGCGGCGGCGCTGATGCTTGGCAGGCGTTATGTCGGCATAGACATTAAAGACGAGTATGTGCGGCTGGCGGCGGCGAGGCTGGCGGGGGCGCGGGCGCAGCCTGGGATGCCGGGGGTTGGCGGTGATGACGCAGCGGACGTCGCAGGTGAGAGCGCGTACTCTATACAAGAGATTAGCCATTCGGGGGCAGCACATTCGGTCAACTTGGATCGGGCAATCTGCGAGAATTATGACATTGACAGACGCAAGTTACCCAACTATCCGTAATTATCAGGTTGGTAGTATCGGGCGAGTATGCTACTTTTTTGTAAAAAAGTAGCCAAAACTTTTAAGTGGGGGATGATATATGCGCCGCAAGGATAACGGGTGATGGGGACAATGGGGAAGTCAAGATTGGTTAGGCAAGGCGGGGATAATAGTGGTTTCGCATAAACATAGGTCGCTCATACGCGGGCTGGCTTTGGCGCTGCCGGTTTTGGCGCTCGCGGCGCTTATCGCGCGGCCCGCCTACGCGCACGCTTTCGGGCAGCGGTATGATCTGCCGATACCGCTGAGCTACTTCTTGGCGGGCGCGGCGGCGGCGGTGGCGCTGTCGTTTGTGGTGATAGGGCTGTTTCTGCGCGGCGGCAATGAGGCGTTTCGCTATCCGCGCGTGAACTTGCTCGCGGTTCCCGTATTGGGGCGGGCGCTGGGCAGCCAAGCGCTGTTGCTGCCCGTGCGCGCGGCGGCGGTGGGGCTGCTGCTGCTTACCATAGCGACCGCGCTGTTCGGCAGCGAAAATCCGCTGGCGAATTTCGCGCCGACTTTCGTGTGGATTATCTGGTGGGTTGGAATGGGCTTTGTCGCCGCGCTGCTGGGCAATCTGTGGATGCTGATAAACCCGTGGAAGGCGCTGTTTGAATTGGGCGAGTGGACGGCGAGGCGGGTTCGCGGCGGCGGCGATGGCGGCAATAATGGCGGCGGAAGGCGGCATGAGGGGATGCTGGCGTATCCGGACGGGTGGGACGCGCTGCCGGCGCTGGCGGGGTTCGCGGCGTTTGTGTGGCTGGAAAATGTGTATCCGGGTTCAATCGTGCCGCTGCATCTGGGGATAATCGTGATGGCGTACACGCTGGTTACGCTGGGCGGGATGGCGCTGTTCGGCAAGCATACATGGCTGCGATATGGGGATTGCTTTTCGGTTCTGTTCGGCATATTCGCGCGCTTTTCGCCGACTGAGGCGCGAGTGGTCGGCGGCAAATGCGGCGATTGCTCTCTTTGCGCGCGCGACGGTAGTTTCGCAAGCGCGGAGGGTTGCGTTGACTGCTACGCCTGCTTTGAGGCGGCGAGCGGCGATTCGGGGGCACGGCGCGAGTTCAATCTGAGGCCATGGGCGGCCGGGCTTGTGCCGTCCGGTCGGGTATCGCTGCCGATGGCGGCGTTTGTGGGGGCGGCGCTCGCAGCGGTGACGTTTGACGGGCTGCAAGAGACGCCGAGCTGGGCGAGCGCGCAGCGGGCGGGGGTGGAGCTGCTGGGCGCGGGCGGGATAAGCGCGGTGGACACGCTGGGCGTGGCGCTGGTTCCGGCGGCGTTTTTCGGCGCGTATGTGGCGTTCTGCGCGGGCATACGGGCGCTGTCGGGCGAGCGCGCGCCGCTTATGGATGTGGCGCGGGCGTATGTGTTCTCGCTCGTTCCAATCGCGCTGGCGTACAATATGGCGCACTTCTTCGGGCTGCTGATGGTGCAGGGGCAGCTCATCCTGCCGCTGGCGTCGGACCCGTTTGGGGTCGGCTGGGATGTGTTCGGGACGGCGGGCTATCGCATAGATCCGGCGGTGGTCAGCGCGCGGGCGGCGTGGTTCTTGTCGGTGGGCGCGATAGTGGTCGGGCATATCGTATCGGTGTACATAGCGCACGCGATCTCGCTGCGGCGCGCGCCGAGCCATTCGCTTGCGCTGCGCGGGCAGTATCCGATGATAGCGCTGATGGTGGCGTACACGGCGGTTAGCCTGTGGATAATCGCGCAGCCGATTGTGAGCTGAGGGGGGGCAATCGCAAGGGGCGAGCCTATGGATAATCGCGCAGCCAATCGTGAACTTATGGGGCAATCGCAAGGGGCGGGACACACGGCGCTTGCGGCAAGTGATATACTAGGGGCATAATTCGCGTTTGCCGCCGTCCGTGAGCTAATGAGACAATTCGCGCAAAGGCTGTTCAGCAGAATACCGCGCTCATACGCCTCGCTGTTTCCGATAGTGAGCGTTGCGGTAGTGGGGTTCATAGCTTGGTATGAGGCGACGCAGGGCGGGCATAGTTCGGCGGCGCATACGATAATGGCGATACTTGACCGAATGGACAAGGCGGTGGCGACGTCGGCGGTGTTTTCCATCACGATATTGGAAGGAGGGGGTATGGTACTGGCGCATTATTTTAAGGAAGAGGGGCGGGAAGAGGGCGAAGCGACAGGATTTGAAAAAGGTGAAGTGGTAGGGCGGGAAAAGGGGCGGGAAGAAGGGCGAAAAGAGGGCGAAGCGATAGGGCTGGCAAAGGCACGGGAAGAATCTCGGGATGAGATTGAGAGGGTTACCGCTGAGAAGGAGGCGCTGCAAAAGATCGTACAAGAGTATGAGGCTAGGAATGGGAATCAGCAGGAAGAATAGCCTAGTCGCGCGCGGGCGCATGATTCGCAAGACGTGGCTTAGTTTGAGATAGGGAGGGCGTATGGTACTAGCGCACTATTTCCGGGAAGATGGACGGGAGGAGGTACGAGCGGAAGCGAAGGCGGCGATTGATAAAGCTAGAGCTGAGGCACGTGTTGATAAGGCTAGAGCTGAGGCGCAGGCGGAGATTGAGAAGGTCAGGGCTGACGCGCAAGCTGAGAGCGATAAGAAGCAAGCCGAGATTGATGCGCTGCAATGGCGCCTCAATGAGGTTCAACATAGGAATATGCAGGCCGAGCTTGACGATTTGCGAAAGCGCGTCGAGGCGCTGGAGGCAGCACGTGGCAAGCAGTCGGACGAGTAGCCCGCTCAGCCCAGCCAAGCAATTCTGCCTGCCCGCTCGCGCCCATCCCACCCACACCCATCCCGCATTTGCGCGATACAAGGCTGCCCGCGCCATTGATTTACGGGATTTGCTGAACTTATAATGAATTCGCGCCCGCCGCCTATATCTATCCCGGATTGCTTATCCTGGACTATCTATCCCAGCATATTTATCCTGGCGTATCTATCACGGGTCTAGCCAGCGGAGTTGAGTGATGAACAGCCACGCGCCTAATGCCAACGCCGCGGCGTTTCCCGGAGACGACGCGCCGCGCGAGGAGTGCGGGATTGTCGGCATATATTCGCGGAGGGATGACGCCGCGCGGGACGCTTTCTTTGGGCTGTACGCGCTGCAGCACCGCGGGCAAGAGAGCGCTGGCATCGCCGCAAGCAAGGGCGACGGCATCCATACCAAGATCTCTATGGGGCTGGTCGGGCAGGCGTTCCAAGAGGACGATATGTCGCACCTGCCGGGGCATATCGCAATTGGGCATACGCGATATTCCACTACCGGCAACAGCGCCATCCAAAACGCGCAGCCGATATGCTCGGTGAGCGACACGACAAGCCTCGCGCTGGCGCACAACGGCAATCTCATCAACGCGGTGGCGCTGAAGAAAGAGCTCGCCCGCTGGGGCTGCGATTTTCACGGCAGCAACGACTCCGAAATCATCGCGCATCTCTTTTCCAACGCGCCCGCGCTCTCGTGGGAAGAGCGCGTCGCCTACTGCATGCGGCGGCTGGAGGGCGCGTATTCGCTCACGATAATGACCGACACCGAGCTCGTCGGCGTGCGCGACCCGCTGGGCGTGCGTCCGCTCTGCATCGGCAAACTGGACGGCGGCTGGGTGCTGGCGTCCGAGACCTGCGCGCTCGACCACATCGGCGCGGCGTTTGTGCGGGACGTGGAGCCGGGCGAGGCGGTGCTGATAGACAAGCGCGGGCTGCGTAGCGTATATCGCCGCGAACCGGATGGCGAGCGCGTCTCGGCGGGATGCGTCTTTGAGCATATCTACTTCGCGCGGCCGGACAGCGTCTTGGCGGGAAAGCTGGTTCACTCATCGCGCACGGCTATGGGCGCCGAGCTGGCGAATGAGCATCCGGTTGACGCGGATATGGTCATCGGCGTTCCCGATTCGGCTACGGCGGCGGCGGTCGGCTACTCGCAAGAGTCGGGCATCCCATACGGCGAGGCGCTGGTGAAGAACCGCTATGTGGGGCGAACATTCATCCAGCCCGACCAGCGGTTGCGCGATCTGGGCGTGCGGCTCAAGCTGAATGTGCTGCCCGGCATCATAAAGGGCAAGCGCATCGTGGTTGTGGACGACAGCATCGTGCGCGGCACAACCACGCCGCATGTGGTCAGGCTGCTGCGGCAGGGCGGCGCGCGCGAAATCCACCTGCGTATCTGCGCGCCGCCGATAGTGTCCCCCTGCCACTTCGGGGTGGATATGGCAACGCGCCCGGAGCTCATCGCCGCCAACCGCAGCGTGGAAAACATACGCGAATATGTGGGCGCGGATTCGCTGGGCTACCTCAGCCACGCCGGGCTGGTTCGCGCGGTGGACTTGGCGGAGAACAGCCTCTGCATGGCTTGCTTTACGGGCGAATATCCCATACCCGTGCAGCTGGAAATGGATAAGCTGGCGCTTGAGGCGTAACGCGCGGGCATACGGGCAAGAGGCGCGGCGATGCAAAGCGGACGCAACCGAAAACTGCGGCTCGGCGCACTGGCGTCGCATGGGGGCAGCAATCTGCAAGCGATAATGGACGCCTGCGAACAGCGCCGCCTATGCGCTGAGATAGGCGTGGTAATCAGCAACAACTCGCGCTCGCTCGCGCTTGCTCGCGCTCGCAAAGCAGGACTGCCCGCGTATCACATCAGCGGCAAGGCGCATCCCGAACCGGCGGCGCTTGACGTAGCCATACGCGATTGCCTAGCGCGGCACAACGTCGATCTGGTTCTGCTGGCGGGGTATATGAAACTGCTGGGCGGCGCTACGCTGGCGCGATACCGGGGGCGCGTACTGAACAGCCATCCCGCGCTGCTGCCCAAATTCGGCGGCAAGGGAATGTACGGCAGCCGCGTTCACCAAGCCGTTCTGGATGCGGGCGAGCGCGTTACGGGGGTGACCATCCATCAGGTTGATGAGCGCTACGACCACGGCAAAACGCTGGCGCAATGCCGCGTGAAAGTATGCGCGGGGGATACGCTCGCCGATTTGGAAGAGCGCGTCAAGCGGCGCGAGCGGCTGTTTTGGGTAGAGACGCTAAGCCGCATCACGGAGGGCGAATTCGCGCTTGACGCTTGACGCGACGCTTGATAAGCCCGTTATATTAAGGCGTTATAGTTATCACGATAGTTACGCAAGGCGCGTTATCTTTATACAAGACGCTAGGCGCTTGTAGGACGCTACACAGAAACGCCGCGCAATCCAAGCGGCGGCGCGAGGGCAATCTCAGTGACCTATCCAACACATAGCCCAACATATGGCGAGGCGGGCGTTGACCTGCGGGCGGCGCAATCAGTCAAGGCGCGCATCGGGCGCATCGCGGCGGCTACGCATGGGCCCAATGTGCTTGGCGGCGTAGGCGGGTTCGGGGCGCTGTACAGGCTTGGCGGCTACCGCGAGCCGGTGCTGGTATCGGGAACGGACGGCGTGGGGACAAAGCTCAAGCTGGCGGCGCTTATGGGCAGATATGAGACGCTGGGCGCGGATCTGGTGAACGCCTGCGTGAACGATATAATCGTGTGCGGCGCTGATCCGCTGTTCTTCTTGGACTACCTCGCGGTGGGCAAGTTGGACGACGACGTGGTTGCGGCGCTTGTGGGCGGGATGGCGCGCGCCTGCGAACAGGCGGGCTGCGCGCTAATCGGCGGCGAAACGGCGCAGATGCCGGGGCTGTACGCGGACGGGGACTTTGATATGGCGGGGTTCGCGGTGGGCGCGGTGGAGCGGGACGCCATATTGGACGGCAGCCGCATACGCGCGGGGGACGCCATCATCGGCATCCCGTCAAACGGGCTGCACACCAACGGGTATTCGCTGGCGCGGCTGGCGCTGGGCTTGGACGCCGACCCGGCGCCGCTGTGGGAATACGCGCCTGAGCTGGGCGAGGGCGTAACGATAGGCGATGCGTTGCTCGCGCCGCACACGCCCTACGCCGCCGCGCTGCGCGCCGTGCTGCCGCTAATCAAGGGCGCGGCGCACATCACAGGCGGCGGCTTGGCGGAGAATATGCCGCGCATCCTGCCGCCCGGCTTGGGCGCGCGCTTTGACGCGGGCGCGTGGCGCATCCCGCCCATATTCACGCTGCTCCAAGCGCGCGGCGGCATATCGCGCGCCGAGATGTATCGCGTGTTCAATATGGGCGTAGGGATGGCGCTTGTGTGCGACGAGGCGGCGGCGGATGAGGCGGCGGCGCGGGTGGGGATGGCGGGGATTGAGGGGGCGAGCGTGGTGGGGGTTGTGGCGGGGCGTGGCGAGGGGGAGCGGGTTGTTGTGCTATGATAGATGCGGGCAATCCCAAGCCTGCATCCGCCTGAGCGGGTTTCCCGCTTGGATTCGCCTAGAAAGGATCAGCCGCAAATGGCAAGCGACATCCGCGAACCCGTCGGCGTTTCGCACAAGTGGCAGCCCATAGCGCCGTTGGGGGAAACGGGCTACGACTTTCAAGAGATAACCTCGCTGCAGCGGGAATGGCTGCGTATCAAGGCGGAGGTTGAACGCGATGCGCCACAAGCCTACGCGGAGTTCACGGCGCGCTTGACACGGCGATGGGCTATTGAGACGGGGATTATAGAGGGCGTCTATGAACTGGACAGGGGCGTAACCGAAACTCTAATTGAGAATGGATTTGCCACTGACTACATAGAACGTAGGGCTACAAATAAAGAGCCCTCTGAGTTGGCGGCAATACTCAACGACCACCAGGACGCCGTTGCGTCGGTGAACGATTGGATTAAAGAGGGACGACCGCTAACAAAGTGGTTCATATGCGCGCTGCACAGCCAAATCTTGAATAACCAGCACACCAGCCGCGCGATAAATCAGTTTGGCGATTCGTTTGACGCTACGCTTGTCAAAGGCGAATTCAAAAGACAGCCTAACAATCCAACCAGGGTTGACGGGCCAACGCACGAATACTGCCCGCCCGAACAGGTTGATAGCGAAATCGAAAATTTGTTGTGCATGTACAACGAATACTCTTCCGATGCTGACTGCCATCCGCTCTTATTGGCGGCGTGGCAACATCACAGGTTTCAGCAGATACACCCGTTTCAGGACGGCAACGGCAGGGTCGGCAGGGCGATTTTGACCTGGCATCTGGTCAAAAATGGGTTCTTCCCAATCGTCGTATCGCGGGATGATAGAACCGAATACATAAACGCGCTTGAAAAGGCTGACGACGGCAATTTGGTGCCCTTGATAGATCTGTTTGTCCGTTTGGAGAAGAATACCATTCTGCAAGCGCTTGACGCCGGCGATGCCGCGTCTAGCAGCGCACCTGAATTCCAACCGCAAGCCGATCTAATCGGTGAGGTCGTCGGCGGTATCGTAGAGCGTGTTAAGCGGCGGCAATCTGAAACGGAGAAGATGCACTCCGTCAACGAAACCGCTCTTGAATTGCGGAGTAAAACCCGCGATTACCTGCGTCAGAAATCCCAAGAAATACGGGAGCAGTTGGCAGCGGCAGGTATGCACATTGACCCGCGAATCGACGAGGGCGGTCCCGACAAAAGCAACGAGCGCCTGTATCGTCTTCAAGTGCTAACGGCCGCTAAACATTCCCAGCACCAAGTAAATCTCTCCGAACCCAGATACTTCGTGAAACTGGCGTTGGATCCTGATGCGCTCTACCTAATTCCACGCCTCGTGTTCGTGATTTCCCTCTATCACACAGGGGGGCGGCTTGCTGGAATAATGGCGGCGACCGCTTTCGCCCAAATTGAGAGTCAGGACGATGAGATAGCCCTCCCCGCAACCGTTCAAGAATTAGTCGGATTAGATAGGTCAAACTTCAAGAGTTGCGCCGTAGATCCGTTCACTTTCACATGGAGCGATTCCGCTGAAGACATTAGCGGTAGGTTCGCAAGTTGGACTGAAGTTTGCTTTAGCGTCGCCTTGCGGTATTGGATGGAGAAGTTCTGATGCCTTAGCGGCGCGCGCCTATCCCAAGCCCACCAGCGTTGCCGTGCGCGCCACTATCCCCCCATCCATCCCCTCTACCCCTCCAAATACCTCCGGTTCACCTTTGCCACGTAGCTAAACGTCGGGTTCACGAACTGCGTGCAGCGCGCCTCCAGCACTTGGCCTAGGAACAGGTAGGCCTCGCCGCGGGTGAAGGCGTAGTCGTGTTCCAGCCATAGGATCATTTCGGATAGGGCTGTGCGAAAGGCGTCTTCGGCGGGGCGCGCCATGGCGGTGGTCATGATGTGGTCGGCGTCGGTTATGCGGGGCCAAGTCATGGCGGCGGGCAAGGGGGCGAGTTCGCAGCGGATTCGGACGCGGCCGCCCGTCTCTATGCCGCCGGCGCCGCAGATCTCGCCGTCGCCCTGCCGCGCGTGCATATCGCCGATGTGCAGCAGCGCGCCCGGCACATTCACCGGCAGCCATACGCTCGCGCCCGTTGTGATTTCCTGTATGTCAAAGTTGCCGCCCCATTCGCCCGCCCACGCATTCGTTTGCCGAAAATACTTAGGCGCCACGCCCACCATCCCAATCATCGGCGCAATCGGGATTTTGAGCGAGTCGCTCCAGACGATATGCCCGTCTATGATGTCCACAACCTTGTGATGCCGCCCAACGCCGCTGTCGCCCAGCCAGCCGGGCATTGCGCTCGTGCTGCCGCGATAGTTGGTAAAGCCGATGGGGTCGACGTCAATCTCGCCGATATGCACGATGAGCGCATGGCCCGGCTCCGCGCCGTTGACATAGACGCAGCCGCTGGAGGGGTTGCCCGCGCGCAACAGCTCGCGCAGGCGATCGCCGTCGGGGTGGTCGTCCAGCCAGGGGCCGCGGTTCATCTGCGTTTCAACCTCGAACTCCTCGCCCGGATCCACGAAGAGCGTGGGCGCGTTGTCGGGGCCGGTTTCAAAGTAGAGAATATCCCTGCCTGCGCGTTTCATATGGCTGCCCTCCCGAATGGCGTTTGGCGTGACGCTTGGCTTAATGCTTGGCTTGGCGCAATTCTAACATACGGGCGCAAGGGCTATCTCTCTGTCGTCATAAGCCATCGCAAGCCATCGCAAGCCGCGCGGGTTTCGCGGGTTTGGCGGGCGGATTTGGGGGCGCTTTTCGCCGCGTTTTCGCATAGGCTTGCGTCAGGCTTGCGTTTTTTATGGCTTTTGGATATAGTTCGCATAATGGTTCATAATAAGCCCGCGAGCGCTTTCGCGGCGCGATAGTACGCGCCTGCGCGGGCAACGCTGAAACATACTTCACATACTACAGGAGAGAATAGATGACTACTGCGAATGGCTCCGTAGGCGACGTAGTCCTTGATGTGCAAGACCTTCGCACCTATTTCGTGACGCGCTGGGGCGTGGTGAAAGCGGTGGACGGCGTGAGCTTTCAGCTGCGGCGCGGCGAAACGCTGGGCATTGTGGGCGAGTCCGGCTCCGGCAAGTCGGTGACCTCGCTGTCCATAATGCGGCTGGTTCCCTCGCCGCCGGGCCACATAGTCGGCGGCAAAGTGTTGCTCAACGACGACGATGTGCTGGCGCTGGACGAGAAAGAGATGGAAAAGGTTCGCGGCAATCGCATAGCGATGGTGCTGCAGGACCCGATGACGGCGCTCAATCCCGTCTTTGACATAGACGACCAGGTGGGCGAGGCGCTCAAGATTCACCGGGGAATGAAGGGCCCGGCGCTGCGCGAGCAGGTGGTGGAGATGCTGCGGCGCGTGCGTATTCCCGCGCCGGAGGTTCGCATCCGCGACTATCCGCATCAGCTCAGCGGCGGCATGCGGCAGCGCGTCGTGGGCGCGATCGGCATATCCTGCGACCCCGAAGTGCTTATCGCGGACGAGCCGACCACTTCGCTGGATGTGACCATCCAGGCGCAGTATCTGCGGCTGCTGAAAGACCTGCAAGCCGATACGGGCGTGGGGATTATGTTCATCACGCACGACTTCGGCATCGTGGCGAAGATGTGCGACCGCGTGGCGGTGATGTACGCGGGGCGCATCGTGGAGCATGCGGATGTGCGGACGATATTCAACAATCCCAAGCATGAGTACACCAAGGCGCTCATCAACTCCGTGCCAAAGCTGGAAGAGAAGACGGGCAGGCTGGCGCAGATCGAGGGGCAGCCGCCGCTGCTGTACAACCTGCCGGTGGGCGACGCATTCGCCGACCGCTCGCCGCTGCCCTCGACCGAGTGCGACTTGCAGGTCCGGCCGGAGCTGGTTGAGATCGAGCCCGACCACTGGGTTCAACTCTGCCCGTCGTCCTGCGAGGAGTACGACAAGTACAAGCATCTGGTTCCCGCATACGAAGAGGAGCGCGCGCGCATTTTGAGCGGCGCGGGCGCGGCGGCGGACTAATCCCGCCCGACCTGCCTAATACAAGAGGCGCAAGGCGCATACGAGGAGGGCGCGGCAACCCGCTTGCCATAGGCTAACAAAAGGCTTATATCGCAAGGCTAAAAGGCTAACGCGCCCGCAATTCAACAAAGCAAAACTGGTGGTGAGATTATGGCAACAAACGGAACGGTGGGACAAGCGAACCGCTACGGCGTAGAGGGCGCGCCGGGCGTTGACTCGAATTCGGACGCTATCATATCCGTGCGCCGCCTGCGAAAGCACTTTCCGGTGGGCAACTCGCTCTTCAGCCGCAACAAGAGCCTGCTGAAAGCGGTGGACGACGTCAGTTTCGACGTGGAGCGCGGCAAGACGATGGGGCTTGTGGGCGAGTCGGGCTGCGGCAAGACGACCACGCTCAAAGTGCTGCTGGGGTTGGAAGAGCCGACGGACGGGCAGATCTTCTTTGAGGGCGAGGATGTGGCGACGATGAGCCGCGCGGGCAAGCGCGAACTCCGCAGCTCAGTGCAAGCGGTGTTCCAGGACCCGTGGGCGTCGCTGAACCCGCGCATGCGCGTTGGCAGCATCATCGGCGAGCCGCTTGAGGTCAACACTACGATGACCAAAAAGCAGATACGCGATAGGGTCGCCGAGCTGCTGCAGGAAGTGGGCTTGCCGGCGTACCAGGCGTCGCTGTTCCCGCACGAGTTCAGCGGCGGGCAGCGGCAGCGCATCGGCGTTGCGAGGGCGCTCTCGCTCAACCCCAAGGTCATCGTGCTGGACGAGCCGGTGTCGGCGCTGGATGTGTCCATTCGCGCGCAAATAATGAACCTGCTGGTCGACCTGCAGCGCGAACACGGGTTGGCGTATCTGATGGTGGCGCACAACCTCGCCACCGTGCGCTATATGTGCGACCGAATGGCGGTGATGTATCTGGGCGTCGTGCAGGAAATGGGCGACACCGAGAGCATCTTCAACAACCCCGTGCATCTGTACACCAACGCGCTGCTTTCGGCGGCGCTGCCCTCGCACCCGGACATCCAGCGCGAAGAGATAATCCTGCCGGGCGAAGTGGTGTCGCCGGTGGATCCGCCGCCGGGCGATGTGTTCCAAACGCGCACGCCGCTGGAGGTGGACGAGTCGCACGAATACTACCGCACGCGCCCGCCGCTCACTGAGGTGGAGCCGGATCACTGGGTATCCATAACGCCCTGGAGCACGATACAGGGCGCGATTGACCAGGGGATTGACCTGGCGACGGTGGTGGAGTAGCGAATAGCGCGAGGGATGGCCGCCGCGTTGCCGTGTAACATGGCGCAGCGCAAGGGATTTGGCGGCATAGGGAACAAGGCATAAAGAGAGGGAGCAGGTTGAAATCGCCTGCTCCCTCTTTTCGTTTGCCTAACTTGATTGATGCCTATTGACGCCTATGCTTGTTGGCTAACGCTTGACGCCTTGCCTTATGCTTGTTGCCTATTGCTTTACGCGGGCTGACGCCGCGTTAGGACAACATAGCATAGCGAATAGCAAGGCGGGCTATGCGGCAATCCGCGTATCGCGCTTAGCCGGCAGTGGCGGTGAATGTGCCGACCCGCTCACCGTCGCAGAGGATCGGGAATTCGCCCGCGCCGCGCACGTTGAACTGGTATGTGAGTTTTGTGCCAGACTCCTGCTCCACGTCTATCGCGGTAACACCCGTGCCGAGCGCGCCGCCGGAGCTGCCGATGGTCAAGCCGTCAATCGCGTAGGTAACGCTGTCGCGCTCGCCAACGAACTGCGTGGATCCCGTGCTGCCGGCGCTGATTTCGCCCTCCGCCTTGAGCTGGACGGTAAGAGTCATGCGTTGCCCGTCAGGAACGCTAATATCAGCGGGGTCGGCGACGCAACCGGCGTCAGCCTTTTCAAGGGTTACGTCGAACCGCGTGGGGCGCGCGACGGGGGAGCGGTGAAACTCGCCCGTCTGGTCTTCGTCGGAGCGCGCGGGGCGGCGGTCGCCGGATTCCACGCCGCAAGCCGCCGCGAACATACCCGCCAGCGCCAGCAGCCCGATTGCGAACCACAGCGCGGGAACGCGGCGCGATTGCGCGGACGGGGTTTTGGGCGTCTTTCGTGTCAAATGCTGCATTGCTATCGTCCTTTGTCTTTAATAGGCGCGTTCTTTATCTTATCACGATAAGCGCGGGTTGCGTCTAGGCGCGGGCTTGGGATATTAAGATATGCCGCGCTTGTCCTGTGCGCTTATGGTAACGCTTTTGTATAAATTATAATAGCGCCCCGCCTCAGGTCAAGCCCGAAAGCGGAGCGCTGCGTTTTCTGTTTGCATTGCGGGGGCAGTTTTCGCCTGCGCCCGCGCTAATCCTGGTAACCCATCCCACGCCGGTTAGAGCTGGCGCAGGCGGGGATCGAACCTGTCGCGCATCCAGTCGCCCAGGAAGTTGAGGGACATCACGACTAGGAAGATGCACATTCCGGGGAAGAACGAGATCCACCATGCGTCCTGGATGTAGCTGCGGCCGTCGTTGACCATCGCGCCCCAGGCGGGCGTGGGCGGCGGTATGCCCGCGCCCAGGTAGCTCAGTATCGCCTCAGTCAGGATGAGCTGCCCCACCCGCAATGTGGCTATGACGATGACGGTGTTTATGACGCCCGGCAGCAGGTGCCATATCATTATGCGGAATGTGGACGCGCCCGCTACTTGGGCGAGGCTGACATAATCGCGCGTTTTGAGGGACAGCACTTCGCCGCGAACGTTACGCACGAATGGCGTCCACGAAAGCAGCGCGAGCAGCCCTATCAGGATGACGAATGTCTGCCCTATGGCTATGACGACCACAATCGCCACAAGGATAAAGGGCATTCCCAGCCACACGTCGGTTACGCGCATAATGATTTCGTCGGTGAGGCCGCCGAACCAGCCGGCTACAAGCCCCATAGACACGCCCACCAGCAAGCCGCTTGTGAGCGCCACCGCTACCACGATGAGCGATACGCGCGCGCCGTGGATCATCCGGCTGAGCAGGTCGCGGCCTATGTTGTCCCCGCCTAGGATGTGGTCGCTTGTGGGGATGCGAACTTTGGCGCGCAGGTTTGCCTGGTCGAGAAACGCGGCGACGATGGCGTCTTCATTGCGGAGCTGATCCGGGGGTATTGCAACGCCGAACTGGGCGGCGGCGGTTTCCACATCGCGCAGCACGGGGCGCGGCACGGCGGCGTCCTGCACTTTCACATCAAGGTCGGCTTGCCCCGCGAATGCGCTCTTGACCACGGTGCCGCCGTAGAGCGGGTCGGCGAGCTGCTCCAGCGAAATCTCGACATCATACGCGTCGGCGGCGGCTATGATGTTGAGGTTGACATCCACCCAGCTTTCGGGGACGTCCTCGGAGTCCACATGCTTGACCTGCGTTATGATGGCAAGCTCCATAACGGTCGCGCGGACGCCGGCTTGTTCTTGGAAGGCGGCGCGAATCTCGCGGGCGTTGCCTATGTCCACGCCGGCGAGGTCAACGCCGTACTCTTCGGCGGTCGGGACAACGCCCGCGGCTATCAGCTCGCCGTCAATGGCGGCGATGAGGGGCAAGTCCTGGACGGTAACCAGTTCGGGGGAATACCAGAACGGGGCGAGCGTGGTGTCGTCGGGTTCGGCGCTGATGGGGCTGTGCGGGGCGAGCTGGTTGGCGAATAGCGCGGTCAAAACCAGCAGCGCCAACACCACTATTGACACCAGCGGCCAGCGCTTGATTCTGTTCCAAAACCCGCTAATGCCGGTTGTGGATGCGTTCATTTCGCGGGTCAGGTCAGCCGAGAGTTCTGCTTGTGCCATAAGCGATACCCTTCCGTTGCGCCGCAGCCGTATTTAGCCGGCAGCCGTGTTTAGGAGTAGCGTATGCGCGGGTCAATCAGCGCGTACAGCATATCTGTCAGGAAGTTCATCACCACGTACATCGTGGTGAACACCATTACCACCGCCACCATTACGGGGAAGTCGTTGTCTTGGATGGAGCCGAAAGCCAGCCTGCCCAAGCCGGGGATGGCGAAGATGGATTCGGTTACGACCGCGCCGGTGATAAAGCCGGTTAGCAGCAGCGCGGAGAATGTGAGCGGGGCGATGAGCGCGTTGCGAAAGCCGTGTTTCCATATGACGGCGTTGTTGGACACGCCCTTTGCGCGCGCCAGCTTGATGAACTCGGAGTCGAATATCTCCAGCATCGCCGAGCGCACTAGCCTAAGGTAGCTCGCCGCCGCTATCCACCCCAGCGTTATGGTGGGCAGGACGTAGTATTCCCATTGGAATATGCCCTCATCGCGCTGGCCTAGCGTGGCGCTGGGCAGCCAGCCCAGCCATACCGAAAATATCAGTATGCCCATAATGCCCACCCAGAAGACGGGCAGCGCTTGGCCAAACAGGGCAAAGCCTCTGCCCAGCATATCGAATAGCGTGCCGCGCTTGACGGCGGACAGCACGCCCAGCGGTATGCCTATGATTGAGGCGAATGCGAATGAGGTGAACGCGAGGCGCAGGGTAACCGGCAACGCGGTGACTACCTTGTCAAACACGCTCTTGCGGTCTATGAGGCTGTCCTGCCAGTTGCCGCGCATTATGTTGCCGAGCCATACGGCGTACTGCCAGACGATAGGCTTGTCCAAGCCCAGCTCTTCGCCCAGCGCGTCCCAGCGCTCTTGGGTTATGCCGTAGCCGCCCTCTTGGGCGTAGAGATAGCGCGGGTCGCCGGCCGCCCGCGACAGGCTGAATGTGAGCAGGGTTGCGCCTACAAGCGCCAGAAACGCGAATACAATTCGGCGCGCGAGAAACTGTATCATCTAGTTCACACCCTCTCTCTCGTCAGTTCGGCATCCCATTCAAGCCCGCTTTGCGAATATCTCTTGCGATATGTCCTGCGAAATATCCCGCGCGATATATTCAAGAAAACTTCGCAAAGGCGCCGGGTTCGCCGGCTAGGGCGTCAAGCCCTTTGCGACGGGCGGGGCTATCTTGGCAATTGCGGCGATTATGCGGCGGGGCGGGTTAAGGGTAGCGTTAAAGGGTTGCATTAAGATGTAGCGCTACGGGTAGCGTTTCGGATTGGCGTTAAGCGGTTTCGGGTTGGATACGGGTATTACGGGTATAGAGATTGTTGTTCAGCGCAGGCGCTCGCGTGATGCGAAACGCCTGCGCTTTTTCATGCGCGGATTATCCGCCTAGCGAAATTACTTCGCCAGCTGCACCGTGCGGATGTTGTTGATGCCGCCCATATTGCCGAGCGCCGTGGGGCGCTGGTCCCAGACGGAGATGTCGTTGGGGTCGTAGGCGGGCCAAATGGGGAACTCGAACACGCCAACGCAGAGCGCCTCGCGGCGGTTGTTGGCGTAGAAGTCGGTGGCGAGCGCCTCGCGCTTAGCCTTGTCGGGCTCGCCCGCCATCTTCAGGTAGGTCTCCGCCGCCCACGGGATTTCCATGCCCACGCCGTAGCCGCCCGCGCTGATTGAGCTCATAACAAAGCCATGCGCCCAGTCAAACGGGAAGTTGGAGTGGTTCTCGTCGCCGCAGCCGGTGAAGGGCGTGCGGTTCGTGCGCGCCACAAGCCCGGGCCGGAATGTGCCGTACTCGGTCTTGACGAAGTTGACCTTGACGCCCAGGTTGTCCTGCCATGCGGAGCCGACCGCCTCGCCAACGTCGGAGTTGAGCTCGCCGGTGCCGATCCACATGTCCATCTCAAAGCCGTCGGGGTAGCCCGCCTCGGATATGAGCTGCTTGCCCATATCGTAGTCGGTGCCCCAGCTCCAAGCGTCGTCGTAGTTCGGGTTGTTGACGGACAGGTAGGGCTGGTGGTTGACCACGCCCAGGCCGGCGATGACGTTCTCAAGCAGCTCGTCGCGCGGTATGCTCCACGCGAGGCCGTTGCGGACGCCGCGCGCGCTTACCATAGAGGCGGTGCTGTCGTCGAAGTCGGGGCCGTTCTCAAACGGGTTGCCGATGTAGGGATAGGCGGCCGTGCCGGCGTCGGACAGGTCGCGTTCCAGTGCGTCGCCGCCGAGCGCGCTGTGGCTTTCCCAGTAGTTGCCGGAGCCCATAGAGATGTTGAACATCGCGTTGTGGGCTGTGCCGCGCTGCGCCTCATAGCCGTTGGACAGCAAGCCCGGCAGGTCGGCGAGGTTGACGCGCGCTATCTGCGCGGTGTCGCCCTCAAGCGCCGCGCGCCGAGACGCGCCGTCGGGGATGTCTATCCACTCTACCTTGGCGACGTGGGGCCCAATCGCCCCGCCGTCCTCGCCCGCCGCGTAGTAGTCGGGGAACGCCTCGAGCCAGATGCCCTTCTGCTGCGTCCACTCGGTCACCACGAAGGGGCCTACGCCGGTGTAGTCGTCCTGCATGCCCTCGACGCCCTTGTCTTCGAAGACTTTGGAGCTGACGATGCCCGCCGTCTGCCAAAATTGGCTAAAGCGGTGGAGCATGCCGCGGCTGTCGTAGTTGCGGTAGTTCAAGCGGACGGTGTAGGTGTCTATCTCTTCCATGTTCTGGATCAGCGGCGCGAAGTCGCCCGCCTGCCCATGAACGCTTTCGGGGTTGGTTACCGAGTTGGCGTCGTTGTAGGAGAACGCCACGTCCTTGGATGTCATTTCGCCCACGCCGTTGTGGAACATCACGCCCTCGCGCAATGCGAAGTCGCCGAACTCAAGGCCGGGATCCAGCGTGAATTCGGTAGCCAGCATAGGCTCGGTGACGGCTGTGCCGGTGTCGTCCAACTTGGAGTTGAACAGGGTGTCGGTCTGGCCGGACATATAGATGATTTCGGCGCAGCCGCCCGCGGACGCGGAGCAGAAGCGCGGCAGGCCGTTGGGCGCGCCCACAAACGAGGTAGCGATTGTGAGAGTGCCTTCGGGTTCCATCATCATCATGCCGCCGCCGCTAGGGGCGGGAGCCTGCTGCTGCTGCATCGCGGGCGCCGCCGTGGGTGCCGCGGGCGCGGGCGGCTGCACGACGGGAGCCGCGGGCTGCGGAGCCGCGGGGGCTGCCGCGGGAGCCGCCGCCGCGGGCGCCTGGGGCGCCGCGGGAGCCGCCGCGGGCGCCTGAGACGCGCACGCCACCGCGCCGACCAATGCCGCCGCCGCTACAGCTCCGAATAAGAGCTTCTTTCCGTACCGATTAAAGTTCATCAGACCCTCCTAATGTGTAGAAGTTTCCCTCTTTCTTGCTTTCTGTCCGCTTGCCGTATCCATTGTCCGCTTGATTTTGATAGATTTATCACAAATTAAGAGGGCAAGTCAATAGTTGACGCGCTAATTTGCCCTTTATACTTACGCTAGTCTTTTGACTATCTTTCGTCTAATCGCGGCTAATCGCGGCTAATGCGGGCGCATATTCCCGCAAAGTGATACAATACGCCGCAACGCGCCCCAATGCAAACGCAGGGCAAGCGCGGCGCAAGCGCTGGGCGCATACGAAAGCGCTCACAAAGCAAGTTAGCAGATATAAAGGGGGATTTCAATGGCGGACTTTGAGGGGATATTGCCGGCTATCATCACGCCTATGACGGCGGAGGGCAAGCTGAATGAGGCGGCGTTCCGCGATGTGATGGAGCATAACATACAGGCGGGCGTACACGGCTTTTGGACGGCGGGCGGCACGGGCGAGAGCGTGTTGCTGTCCGACGAAGAGAATATGCGTATCGCCGAAATCGCCGCGGATCAGAACCGGGGGCGCGTCAAGAACATTATGCACGTGGGCGCGGCGACGACCGAGCGCGCCGCCAAGCTCGCCGAACACGCCGCCAAAGTCGGCAACGAGGCGATATGCTGCGTGCCGCCGTTCTTCTACCGGCAGTCGGACGAGGCAATAGTGGAACACTACCGCGTCGTGGGCGCGGCGGCCGACCTGCCGCTATTCGTGTACAACCTGCCGCAGTCCACGGGCGTTGAGATTACGCCTGAGCTTATGGCGAAGATACAGGACGGCGTGCCGCAGTTGAAAGGGCTTAAGCACTCGGCGGTCACGTTCGCCAATGTGCGGGCATTCGCCAAGATGGGCTTGGACTGCCTGATAGGGAACAGCATGCTGATGCTGCCGGCGCTGACTATCGGCGCGACGGGCTGCGTTGACGGGCCGCCGAACTACGCGCCCGAACTCTGGGTGGACATCTGGAACGCCTACCAAGCGGGCGACTGGGACGCGGCGATAGCGGCGCAGGACAGGGCAAGCGAGGCCACGCTGCTGGCGCGCGAGTTCGGGCTGCATCCGACCGCCAAGTTCGTCTTGTCGGAGCGGCTGGGCATAGACTGCGGCAGCCCGCGAGCGCCGGGGCAGCCGATTAGCGCGCCTCAGCAGGCGAAAGTTCTGACGCGGATGGCGCAGATTGGGATAGGCAAGGCGGCGGCGGCTGTGGCCGCCGACGACTAAGCAGGAAAGCGCAAGCGGCGGCGGGGCTTTGGGCGCGATAAGCCCGAGCCTTGCCGCCGCAAAGCCGCCTTTGATCTCAGGGCAAGCGCGTTTCGCGGCGGGCGCTGAGTTCAAAGGCGGCTACGAAACGGCGGCTACGAAAGCAAGGGTATGCCGCTTTCTTGGAACAAGCAGCCAAGAAACTTTTGGGCGGGATACTCAGCGGGATATTCAAAGCGGGCTTATCGGGGAACGGGGAGTAACAGGCATTGGAAATCGTATTCGCTATGCTGATACGGGGCGGGCTGTCGTTTTTGGCGGCGCTGATGCTGGGGTTCGTCAGCCTGGCGCTGCTGTCGTCCACGATACCGCCCACGATAGGCGGGCGGCTGGACATCATCGCGGTTGGCGTGGGCATATGCACAGGCATACCCGTGTTCCTGGCGTGGCTCAAGCCAGAATCCAATCGCGGCGTGATAGCCACCGGCTTGGCGCTGGCGCTGGGCATCGCGGTGTTCGGCTCGGTGGCGGGCTACATCCTGGCGGGCGCAATGGAGCTGGAAGTTCGCAACGACAGGCTTATCTCGCGCGGATCCGCTACCACATCCGCCATATGGGTGTTCGCAATCGGCATGGCGACCGTAATGTCAACCGCCGTGTGCGGGCTTTACTACGGCTTTCGGCTGTGGCGCTATCACGAAGTCTAGGCTTGGCGCGGCTATCGGCGGGCGCAATCGCGCGATGATTTTCTTGCCCAATTCCTAATTTGATTGCCTAATCCCATCTCTTAATCCCATAATCAACCTGATTGCCTTGATAACGCTTGATAATCTCTGATAATCGCCTAATCGCCGATAATCGTCTAATCATCACACGGGGGGATAGCGGCTATGAGCAACGGCGCGATAGAGCGCGTGAATACGCTGACATTTGACCTGTTCGGGACGGTGCTGGATCTGGCGGGCAGCCTGACGCCGCGCATCGAGGCGTTTTTGGCGGAGCGCGAGTCGCCGATAGACGCCAACGAGTTCTGGGCGCAGTGGCGCAACCGGCAGCGCGTAGAGCAGTATCAGGACACGCTGCTGATGATGGGGCATAGCGGCTATCTGACGGTGTGCGGCTACGCCTTTATGTACACGCTGCGCGCCAACCGCATCCCGTTCACCTACGCCGAAGTGGACGCCTTTATGCAGGCGTGGCAGGGGCTAAACCCGTTTGAGGACGCAGCGCGCGGGCTTAACCGCTTGAAAGGCGAATACCGGCTTGTTGGGCTGTCCAACGGGGAGCCGGACTATCTGCGGCATCTGGCGGACAACCGCATCAAGTTTGAGTTTGACGCGGTGATTTCGGTAGAAGAGGCGGGCGCGTTCAAGCCGCATCCGGGCGTGTATCGCAAGGCGGCGCGCATCCTGAACGCGGAGGTGGGCGAGATTATGATGGTGGCGTCTCACTCGTTTGACATTATGGGCGCGCGCGCCTGCGGCTACCGCGCGGCGTATGTCAACCGCTACGGCTTGCCTATGGAAGAGACGCCGCATCAGCCGGACATCGTAACCGCGGATTTTGACCAGCTCGCCGCGTATCTGATTGACGGCGTAGAACCCGACCTGCCGGCCGATATGCCTCAGCGGGAAGAGTAGCGCCGAATATCGAGGGAATACGACGGGAACGCGGCGGCTATACGGCGGGAATAGGCAAGGCGGCGATACGGCGGCAATACGGAGACGAACAATGAACCCCAACCCGGACGCAATCATCATAGGCGGCGGCGTAATCGGCTGCTCTATCGCGTATCATCTCGGCAAGGCGGGCGTGAAAGCCACGCTGCTTGAGCGCGGGCAACTTGGGATGGAGGCGTCCAACGCGGCGTCGGGCATCCTGTCCTCGCTCTACGATGACCCGCCCGAACCCTACACGCGCTTGGTGAACGAAAGCCTGGCTATGTTCCACGCGCTCGCGCCTGAGCTGCTGGAGGCGTCGGGCGTTGACATAGAGCTCGTCCAGTGCGGCAAGCTTGACCTGGCGCTCACGCAGAGCGAGGCGGCGGCGATGCAGCGCTCGGTGGCGGAGGGCGAGGGGCGCGGCGAGCGAGCGCAGTGGCTTGACGCCGACGCCGCGCGCGAGCTGGAGCCGCAGCTCAGCCCGCATATCCAGGGCGCGCTGTTTATGCCGGAGGTCTGCCGCGTGAACAACCAGCGCCTCAGCGCGGCATACGCGGGCGCGGCGGCAAGGCTGGGCGCCGACATCCGCCAAGCCACCGAAGTCATAGGGCTGGTTCGCAGCGGCTACCACATCAGCGGCGTGCGCTTGAACAACGACGAGCTATCCGCGGACAATGTCATCATCGCGGCGGGGCCTTGGAGCAGGGCTATCGCCGAGTGGGTTGGCGGCTATGTGCCTGTGCGCCCTGTGCGCGGCGTGAACCTGAATTTGCAGCCGGCGGGCAGGCCTATCGGCTGCGTGATAGACGGCGATTGGGGCTTGCTCGCGCCGCGCAACGACGGGTCGGTTATCGCGGGCGCGACGGTGGAAGAGGCGGACTTTGACGGCAGGGTAACGGCGGGCGCGGTTGGCGATATAATGGGCGTGGCGGCGCGGCTTGTGCCATCATTGCGGGATGCGCGGCTAAACTGGGCTGTCGCGGGCTTGCGGCCCGGCTCGCCGGATGACGCGCCGATGCTGGGGCCAATCCCCGGCTGGCGCGGGCTGCTGGCGGCGACGGGGCATTATCGCAGCGGCATCCTGCTGAGCGCCATCACCGGCAAGCTCATAGCCGACCACATCATCGGCGAAAAGCCCGCGCTGCTGGAGCATTTCGCGCCCGCGCGGTTCGGCGAAAACTAGCGCCCGCGAATAAGCGCCTGCATCCAAACTAATATCAGTTCCAAGACGGCAATCGGCAAGGGCAAGGCAAGGCGGCAATCGGCAAGGGCTAATCGCAGACAACAAGCGCAAGGCGGCAATCGCAGGGCGCAATCGGCAAGGCGGCAATCGGCAAAGCGCTAGGCTTACACGGGCGCATCCCGAAAGAGAGGAAACGCATATGTCAATCAAGATAGGCATCGGCTTTGGCGGCTGGCCCTTCCCCGACGACGACCCGGAGCATCTCTGGCGCTATGTGGACGCCTGCGAGGCGCTGGACATAGACTCCATCTGGCTGAGCGACCGCATCGTATCGCCGCAGATGAATATGGAGGCGGTGGTGGCGCTCTCATTCGCGGCGGCGCGCACGACCAACCTGAAGTTCGGCACAAGCGTTATCGCGCTGCCGCTACGCAATCCCACCATACTCGCCAAGCAAATCGCCACCCTGGACTTTCTGTCCAACGGGCGCAGCTTGCCGGCGGTGGGCTTGGGGACTGAGGACGCCGATGAGTATGAGGCGTGCGAGACTACGCGCTCGCGGCGCGTCAGCCGCACCGAAGAGGCTATCCAAGTGATGCGGCTGCTGTGGCAAGAAGACAATGTTACCTTTCACGGCCAGCATTTCACGCTGAACAATGTGACTGTGCGCCCCAAGCCGGTATTCCCGCCGGACGGGATGCCGCCGATATGGATAGGCGGGCGCAGCGAACCGGCGCTGCGGCGCACGGCGCGCATAGGCGACGGCTGGCTGGTGTCGCAAGCCACGCCGCAAGAGGTCGGCGTTGGCGTTGACAAGATCTCCACATGGGCGGACGAGTGCGGCAATGACATAGAAGAAGACCACTACGGCGTTCTCGCAAGTTTCTGTTTCGCGGGCAGCGCGGAGGAGGCGGAGCGCATCGCAACGCCCTATATGCTGCGCCGCCGCGAGGACAGGCATTGGCGCGAGTTTTCGGGGTTCGGCAAGCCGGACGCCATTCGCGCGCTGATAGACGAGTACATTGAGCAGGGCGCGCAGAAATTCGTGATGCGGCCCGCCTGCCCGCCCGAAATGATGCAAGAGCAGCTGGAGATATTGGGCAGCGAAATCGTGCCGCCGTATCACGCCGCCAATCACGCGGCGAATGGCGCGGCGGCGAATGGCGCAACCCAAGCTGTCCAAGCGATAGGGGGCAAAGTCTATGCCTAGCCAAACAGCGCCTAGTTACACAACGCGGGTGGGCAACGCCGAAATCGTAGCGCTGTCGGACGGGCGCATCCGCTTTGCGCCCTCGGACTTCTTCCCGACCGTAAGCGCCGCCGCTTGGGAACCCTATCGCGCCGACCTGACGCCGCAGGGCGATATGATTATGAACCTGGGCTGTTTCGCCATACGCTCCGAGGGCAAGACCATCCTGATAGACACCGGCTTGGGCAGCGAATCGTCGGGCTTGGCGACGCTTGAATACGCCAGGCTGCCGGCGGATATGCAAGCGAAAGGCGTGGGCGCGGCGGATGTGGATATTGTGGGCATAACGCATCTGCATGTGGATCATGTGGGATGGAACTTTGTGTACGATGAGCAGGGCGGCGATGCGGATAGTCAAGCGGCGGGATCGCCAATGTTTCCCAACGCGAGGTATTGGGTGAGCAACGCCGACTGGCGGGTGTTCACGCGCGGCGCGCTGGGCAGGCGCGAGTACGTCGCCAAGCAGGTTAGGCCGCTGCAAGAGCGGGGATTGCTGGATCTGTTTGAGGGCGAGCGGCAGCTGACGGGCGAGGTGTCCACGCTGCCCACGCCGGGGCATACGCCGGGCCATACAAGCTTTCTGATAGCGTCTCAGGGCGAGCGGGCGATCATCACGGGCGACGCCATCCACGCGCGGGCGCAGGCGCAAGAGACGCACTGGAGCCCGCGCGCCGATTCCAAGCCCGACCTGTCCGCCCAAACCCGCCAAGAGCTGCTGGCGCGCATCGAGCGCGACAATGCTATGCTAATATCCGGCCACTTCCCCGCGCCCGGCTTTGGCGCGCTCGTCCGAATGAACGGCAAGCGCTACTGGCAAGCGCTGTCGTGATAAGCCGCCGCCGAGCAAGCGCTTTATATTAGCCGCATCATAACCTAACCCGCATATCCCCGCATACGCCTAACATTCAAACGCCAACGCCAACAACGGGAGTTACGCAGCAATGTCAACGCAAACGCCAAAGCGCCGCGCCAACACAAAGGGCATCGTGTTCGGCGCGATAATCATCCTGATAGGCGCGCTATTCCTGCTCAACAGCGCGGGCATAGTCCCCAATCCCGTTATGAGCGTATGGGGGCTTTGGCCCGTCATACTCATAGCGGTGGGCGTATGGCGCTTTGTAGCCACGCGCAAGTGGTGGCCCGTGATACTCATCGCGCTGGGCGCGCTATTCCTAATAATCAATCTGGGCATTGTCCCCATAGACATCGGCACATATTGGCCGGTGATACTCATCGCAATCGGCGTGTGGCGCTTGCTGGCGTCGCGCGGGCGGCGGCTGGGTTTTCCCATTGCGCTGATTGTGGTAGGCGGGGTATTCCTTGCGCTAAACCTGAGCGCGCTGCCATTCGGCGCGATAGGCTCGGCTTGGCCCATCCTGCTGATTGCGATAGGCGTGATAATAGCGGCGGGCGCGATATTCGGCGGGCGGCGCAACTCTAATCGCGCCACTCCCGAATGGCGCTTTCAGTCGCATAGCGCCGGCGGCTCTGAGCGCGGGGATGCGGCGGATGGCGCGTCGAGCGGCGCTATCATAGACGGCGACGCGCCCGTTACCAAATCGGAGGGCGTATCGGTGTCAGCGCCGCCCGTGTTCCAGGACGGCCGGGCTGAGCTCAGCGTGGTTATGGGGCAGGCGGAGGTAGATTTTCGGGATACGCGGCTGGCGCAAAAGCCCTCTACGCTAGAAGTCAGCGTGGTGGTGGGGCAGGCTACGATATACGTGCCATCCGATTGGGTTGTGCAGATCCGCGCCAGCGTCACTATGGGGGAGGCAAAGGACATTCGCCCGCAAGCGGATTCCGACGCGCCGCCCGACCTCATCATCAACGGATCCCTAGTGATGGCAGGCCTGACAATAGACGACTAGCCGTCCGCGCATAATCGCGGCGCATCTCGCGCAACGCATCTCATTACGCATCACATATCGCTAAACGCGCCTAACCCGCATCGGAGTGAATGAATGTATCCAATAGACCTATCCGGCAAGCATGGCGTCATATTCGGGATAGCCAACCACCGCAGCATCGCTTGGGCAATCGCGCAGACGCTGCATCAGGCGGGCGCGAAACTCGCCGTTGCCTACCAGAACGAGCGCGTGCGCGGCGGCGTAGAGCGGCTGACCGCCGAATGGGGCGACGGCGCGCCGCTGATAGAGTGCGACGTAAGCGACGACGCGAATGTGGCGGCGGCGTTTGAGCGCGTGGGCGACGAGTTCGGCGGCTTGGACATCATCGTTCACAGCATAGCATTCGCCAACCGCGACGACTTGGGCGGCCCATTCGTGGACACCGACCGCGATGGGTTTCGGCTGGCGCTGGACATCAGCGCGTACTCGCTGCTGCCCATAGCCCGCTACGGCGCGCCGCTTATGGAACGCAACGGCGGCGGCAATATCCTAACCCTAACCTTTCAGGCGGCGAACCGCGTCTTTCCCGGCTACAACATTATGGGAACGGCGAAGGCGGCGCTGGAAAACGAAGTCAAGCAATTGGCGTCCGACCTGGGCGAGCGCAACATCCGCGTGAACGCGGTGTCGGCGGGGCCGCTGGACACGCTGTCCTCGCGCGTCATCAGCCACTACCGCGATATGAAACGCATCCACGCCGAGCGCTCGCCGATGCGCCGCAACATCACCGCCGACGAAGTGGCAAAGGCGGCGCTGTTCCTTTGCAGCGACCTGTCTAGCGGCGTAACCGGCGAAACGCTGCATGTGGATACCGGCTACAACATTATGGGGATATGATACGCTTGGGCTAACGCATAGCCTTGTTGCTACTCTTGCAACCCGATTACACCGCGAAAACGCAAGCCGAAAAAACCCTACTACGCAATCATAAAACGCCAATCGCAAACGCAACACACAACGCCAATCTAAAACGCCAAAACACAACGGAGTATCGCCGCTTATGGACTGGGCAGAAACCATCGTGCAAGCGCTCAAAGACAGCGAAGTATCGCTAGTATCTTATGTGCCGGACATCAGCATCTACAAGGTGATTAAGCTGATAGAGGAAGACGCCTACTTTCGCGCCGTGCCGGCTGCGCGGGAAGAGGAGGCTATCGGGATAGCGTCGGGCGCGTATGCCGTTGGGCGCAACGCGGCGGTGTTTATGCAGTCAAGCGGGTTCGGCAACTGCATAAACGCGCTGGGCAGCCTGTGCATCGCCGCGCGGGTGCCGCTGCCTATGTTCATCAACATTCGCGGCGAGGTGGGCGAGTTCAACCTGGCGCAGGTTCCCGCGGGGCGCGCCACCCGCCCCATCCTGGACGTGCTTGGCATCCACTACTACACGCTGGACGACGAGCATCGCTTGGCGGCGCGCGTGGGCGGCGCGCTCAAGCTCTGCTACGCATCCCGCCAACCGCTGGCGCTCTGCCTGACGCCGCTGCTGCATGGAGGACAAATTGCATAGATACTCGGCTACCCAAACGCTGCTGCGCCTCGCCGCCGATACGCCGCTGGTGTCCAACCTAGGGCCTACATCCGACGAGCTCTGGCACGCCTCAGACGGGCGGCGCGACCGCAACTTCTACACATACGGCTCTATGGGCTTGTGCAGCTCAATCGCGTTGGGAATGGCGCTGTCAACCGATGAGAAAATCGTATCGCTTGACGGCGACGGCAGCCTGCTGATGAATATGGGAACGATAGCCACAATCGGGCGCGAAAGCCCCGCCAACCTCATCGTAATCGTATGGGACAACGAACTCTGGGGGCAAACCGGCCGCCAGCCCACGCACACCGCATTCGGCACAGACCTAGAGCAAGTCGCCAGCAGCTGCGCCATCCCCAAAACCGCCACGGTATCCGACGAAGAGGAGCTGGCGTCCATATTCACGCAGGCGCTGCAAGAGGACGGCCCCTGGTTCATCGTCGCCAAGATAGAAGAGCAAGACTACCTGCCCGTAGCGCCCGTGGAGCCTGAGATGACGCTGTATCGGTTCCGGGGAACGTTCGTAGAGCGCCCGATACCGATGCCGAGTCACTAGCCGTTGAAAGGCGCAACAATCGCGTAATCACGCCAATCCGATAACCGCAACGCCTTGCCGATTGGCTTGACGCCGAAACAACCGCATACCAACGCCAAGCCGCCAACATCCGAAAGCCGCAAGCCTATGCCCGAATCAATATACCTTGAAGTGGAAGAAAACGCCAACTGCGAATATATGCCGCTGATGCTGTACGAGGCGCATGCCGAGGCGGTTCCCGTGGCGCGAGTGATGCTTGACGAGCCGGGCAGGCCGCCGGGCATCTACCGCGTAACGGGCTGGAGCAGCGCTGAGGGCGGCTCGGCTTGCGATGCGATGTACGCGCCGGTATCGGATTCGGGGCAGGCGGTCGCGCATCTGATATACGGCGGCGACTGGGGGATACGCCTCATGCCGGAGGCGTCGGGCGCGGCGTGGGATCTGGCGGATCCGGAGCAGTTCGGCGAGCCGTATCTGATGCTGATGGATGAGGGCGCGGTTATCCTGGACGGGTAGCGGGGGATGGCGCGAGAGTAGCGCCGGGGCTAGATGCCCGCAACTGCCTCGAGCAAGGGCGGTTGGCGCATATACGCTTTCATGCAGCCGTTCTCTTTGCGTAGTTCCACAAAGCGCCTGACCACATCCGACGCCAGCGCCGCGCCGGCCACATTCCCCACTTCGCCCACCTCTATCCCCTCAGGCACGGCGATATGACGCGCAAAGTTGAACAATGTCAACCCCGCCGGCTTGCTAGTGCCGGGTTTCAATCTGAGCAGGATTTGGTCTGATACCTCGTAGCCCGTCGCGCTTTGCCGCTCGCCAAATGTGACGAACAGAATATCCTCGTCTACGTCATAGTCTATGTTGACTGTATTCATCATATCGCCCCTGTTTGATACGACGTGACAACAAAATTGTTCTCACGCCCGTCCTCGTGATAGCCGAACCTTACTATCACTACTATAGTTGTTCTGTTATTGGGAAGTCCGGGATAATCTCTACGATAACGATATACGCCTGGACGAAAAGGTTCTTGACGACGCCTTCCCCTGCGAATTGTATCGAATAGTTCGCGCTGATATTCGATCATCTCAGAATGTCTATCGCAGATATGGCTCCAGCGTTCTTCAGTGAGATATATCTCACTACCTCGTCTATCCCGCGCGCTTTGTATCACAGGCATATCATCATCCCTTAATCATAGTATAGCGTATATTACCTATCCCGCCCCGCCCGCGCAATATCAGGCGCAGGCGCAACCTCCCCCTCCCCCTCATCCGGCGTCATCCGCCCCAGCAGCGACGACAGTAGCGCGCCCGTAAGCCCCACGGTCACAATGCCCAATACCGCGTTTATCGTCAGGGCTATGGGCGCGCCCATGCGCTCGGCGACCGCGCCTATCAGCAGCGCGCCGATTGGGCCCGCGCCTATCGCAAGCGTGATTATGCCCAAGCCCCTGCCGCGCATGTCGTCCCGCGCCACTAGCAGGATTATCGTCGCCTGCATCGTGCCGAATCCCGCCGTTCCCAAGCCCAAAATCAGCATCAGCGATAGGGATGCGCCGTACCACTCCGAAAACGAAAACAGCAGCAGCATTAGCAGCCCAAGCATAGAGCCGCCGAAATATACCCGCCCGTGATGCGTCATATTGGACGCCGACGCTATCAGCGTAGAGCCTATCAGCGCGCCAAAGCCCTCCACCGCGAGCAGCAAGCCCATTAGCGTGGCGCCCACCATCAGCACATCTCCCGCCACTACGGGTATGAGTTGCTGATAGGGGAATAGCAGCAGGTTCATAAACACGGTTATCAGCACTACGGCGCGTAGCGTGGAATGTCCCCAGACATAATCAAAGCCCTGTATCAGGTTGATTATGATTGCCCATACGCCCATTGCGGCATAGTACAACCGATCCCTAACCAGATCCTTAAATGATCCGGATGCGCTGACCGTGCGCGCGCCCATCGCGGGCTGGGCGGCGGCCGGCGCTTGCCGCGCCATCGTCCGCATTTTTAGCAGCATAGTGGCGGACGCCACGAAGAACACAAGCGTCGCCGCGTATCCCGCCTCCAGGCCGTAGCCGTCCGCCAGGACATAGCGGCTCGCGGTTATGAGCGCGCCGCCGAGCAGCGGCCCAATCATCCGGCTGGAGTGCATCCCGATGGAGTCCAGCGCCACAGCGTTGTTGACGCGCGCCCTGCCCAGCACATCCAGCACGATGGAGCGGCGCGAGGGCATATCCAAGCCCCAGCCTATGCCGCCCACAAGCATCACCACATAGGCGTGCCAGAACTGCAGCAGGCTTGTGGACAGCAGCATATCCGAGAATATGAGCGCCGCCATCAGCGCCGCCGCTATCAGGTTGGCGAACAGCGTGCCGAGCAGCAGCCGGCGCTTGTCCACGCGCTCCGCCAGCACGCCCCCGAACACGCCCAGCACTACCAGCGGCCCCATCCCCGAAAACCCGACCAGCGTTACCAGAAACGGCGAGCCGGTCTGCTCAAACACGAACCAGCCCAGCATCGTCATCTGCATCCAGCGCGAGACGTAGGCAAAGAAATTGCTCGCCCACAGCAAGCGATAGTTGCCGTTCAGAAAGGCGTCAAATGTGTGAATTGAGCGTGGGCGTCGTATTGCCAATGCGCTTGCCGCCGATGCTGAACTGCCATTGCCGAAACCGCATCCGCTATTCTATACCGCAATGCTTAATATGCGAAAGGGGAATTGCGCGGCTAATACGACCGCATTGCAGCCCGCGCAGATGCAATCGCATTTCAAGGCAAGCGCGGTTTCGCCAACTATCTGAGCGCAGATGCGTTGCTAACCAATTGACCGCAAGCGCGTTGTTGTAAAAGGATGCGATAGCCGCATACTCCCTGAGCGAAATACATACGCAAAATACATGCGCGAGGTTTTAACTTAATGCCCCTGTATAAACGACTTATCCCAAATGGCGCTGGCTTGCGGGCGGCGCCGCTTTTTTTGGCGCTTGCGCTAATCCCCGCGCTCGCCGGATGCGGGTTGCTTGGCGGCGGCCCTCCAACCGCGCCGCCCGCGGACGCGCCATCTGCTGCCGCACAAGACGCGCCGGATGTGATAGAGGTCGCCGGCAACCTTGTCTTTCCCAACACGGCGTCGCTGGCGTTTGACACGCCGGGCGTGGTTGGGGAAGTCATGGTATCTGAGGGGCAGCGGGTAAGCGCGGGCCAAACGCTCGCCACGCTGGACGCGGTCAGAACCGCTGAGTTGATGAACGCAGTAGAGCAGTCGGAGGCGCGGGTTGCGTCCGCGTCGGCTAATCTTAACGCGCTGGGGATTGGCAACCCGACGATGGTGGCGCGGGCGGAGCTGGATGTGGCGGCGGCGGCCGTAGCGGTGGATGAGGCGCGGAATGCGCTGGATGATCTCACCCGGACGCCTAGCCTGAACGTACTGGGCGCGGAGCGGGGCGTGGCGCAAGCCGAAATCGCGCTTGACGACGCGCGCGAATTTCTTGCGGATCTGACGGCACCTGAGGATGTGGTGGTGTCCGCGGCTATGCAGCGGGTAGCGGCGGCGTGGGTTGAGATAGACAACGCGCAAGACGCTTATGACGACATCAAGGATGGGGCGTATCCCGATGATGTTCTGCGCGACGCCCGCAACCGCGCTACATTCGCCCAATCCGCGCTTGACGCCGCGAACCGGCGGCTGACCGATACCGATACGGCGCAGGAAAACGTCGTGCGGCAGGCGCAGGACGCCTATGATTTGCAGCTGGAGCGGTATGCAGGGCTGTTTGACTACTGGTTTGGGAACGAACCCACCGACGCAGAACTGACTACGCCGCCTAGCCGGATGTTCGCCGATTGGGGCATTGATCTTGTGGCGACGTTTGATAGGCGCAATCCCGAATATCACGGGATTGCGCCGCCGCCGGATGATCCGGCTACGCGGTGGAACGAGCTTACCGTGTGGGCGTGGCTCAACCTGCATCCCGAATACGCCGCCGTCATTCCCGTGTGCGACGATAGTACGATTTTGGCGGCTAGGCAGCGCTGTGTAACGCGGGACTTCGAGCGGGCTTACGACGCGCTTGATTTCGCGCGGGACGGGCTTGCGGCGGCGATTAGCGGCGCGGATACATCGGCGGAGCAAACTCAGGACGCCATAGTATCCGCGCAAGCCGCGCTTGCGGACGCGCGGGATGATTTGGATGAGATAGAAGAGGGGCCTGACGCAAGCGTGGTAGAGAGCGCCGAAAAGCGGTTGCGGCTGGCGGAGGCGAGTTTGCAGAAGGCGGAGGAGGATCTGGCAGAGCTGACGGTTGATATTGATCCGCTGCTGGTGGCGCGGGCGCGGGCGAATGTGGCTTTCGCCGAGGGCGCGCTGGCGGACGCTGAGGAGCGGCTTGTTCGCGCGCGCGATACACGCTTGCTGCAAGAGAATGGGCGCAAGCGAGTTGATCTCGCCAACGCGGCGCTTGAGGAGGCGGAGGCAAGGCTGGCGGATAGCCGCGATCTGCAGCGAGAGCAGGCGACGCTGGCTGAGGCTGAAGTGGCGCTGGCGGAGGCGGCGCTGGATCGGGCGATTGATGATCTGGACGGGGCTGAGCTGCGCGCGCCATTCGCGGGAATTGTGACCTTGATAAACATAGAACCCGACGACCGCGTGGGCGATAGCCTGATGGCAATGCGGGTCGCATCCGCCGATGTGGTTGAGGTTGATGGGGTGATAGACGCTGCCGCGATCCGATATGTGCGCGAGGGCAGCAATGCGCTGGTGACCATAGCCAGCGTAGGCGATGCGCCGCTAAACGGGCGGGTTACATTCGTGGACGACGAGGTTCGCACTGAGCGCGGCGTGGTGTCTTACGCGATACGCATCCGGGTGGATGCGCCGGCGGGCGTGGAAATCCCGATACGAATGTCCGCCGTATCCGCCACCATAACGCCCGCGAGCGCCGCGCTGCGTAATGCCGCGAGCGCCGCCATCGCGTCGCTAGACGCGCCATCCGCAACGCAAGCGCCTTAACCCCAACCGGACGCCATCCCGCCCCAAAGTCGGCAAACCATCCCCGACTTTTGGTATAGTAGATAGGCGAATGTCAAACCCCTAACGCCAACCCTATCTCGCTACTCTTACTACCGCATCGGAGTTGATTACTTGAGTTTCATAACAAGGCTTGCGCTGAGCAGGCGTCCGGTTACCATTCTCACCATCATCCTGCTGTTCGCGCTGGGCATTTACCAGTACAACCAGTTCCAGCGCGAACTATTCCCGGCGCTGGAATTTCCCAACATCTTTATCGTGGCGGTCTATCCCAACTCCAACCCCGAAACCGTCGCCAAGGAAGTAGCCGAACCCATCGAGAACGCCATTAGCGGCATGACCGGCTTGAATGAGCTGGAGTCCACTTCCAACGCCAACTTCACCGTCATTATCGCCACTTTCGATTTCGGCGTGGATATGAAAGAGGCGGAGCGCGATATTGAGAGCGCCGTCAGCGCCGTGGATCTGCCCGACGACGTGGACACGCCAAGCGTGGAGCGCATCAATACCGACACATTCCCCGTTATGCAACTCAGCGTCTCCAGCGACGGGGACGCGGTGTCTCTCAGCCGCATGGTCGAGGATTCGCTCATCCCGCGCATAGAGCGCGTGGACGGCGTGGGCGATGTGCGTGAGCAGGGCTTGGCGTTTGAGCGCGTGCTGGTTACCGCGCATGCCGACAAGATGGAAGAGCTCGGCTTGTCCGCGCAAGACCTGGCGGACGCCATATCGCAGAGCAATGTCAGCTTTCCGGCGGGCAGCGTTGACACGCGCGGCTTGAACTACCCCGTCCGCACAACCGGCGCGCTGGGGTCTGTGCGGCAGCTGCAAGACCTGGTAGTGGGCTTTGAGCGCGGCGCGGACGCCGGCGCCGGCGCGCCCCCCTCGCGGTTTGGCGCGCGCCCCATCCGCGTATCCGACGCCGCCGACGTGGAGCTGCAAAGCGACGCCTGGCCCATATCCCGCACAAACGGCGCATCCAGCATCACGCTTGAAATCGTCAAAGACCCCGACGCCAACACCGTGGACGTGACCGAGGGCATACACGCCGCCATAGCGCAGGCGCGCGCCAACAACGCGCTGCCGCCCGAAATGGAAATCGCCGTGCTCAGCGACTCCGGCCCAGACGTGCGCGAATCTCTGGACAACCTGCTGCGCGAGGGAACGCTGGGCTTTCTGTTCGCGGTAGCGGTTGTGTTCATATTCCTGCTGAACGTCCGCCCCTCGCTGCTGCGCGGCGTAACGCTTGCGCTGCGCCCAACCGCCATTATCGCGGTATCCATCCCCCTCAGCGTGCTTATGGGCGTCTTGATGATGTCGTTCACCGACATATCGCTCAACTTTATGTCCCTCGCGGGCTTGGCGATAGCGGTAGGGCGCGTGGTTGACGACAGCATCGTAGTGCTTGAAAACACCTATCGCCACATACAGCAGGGCGGCGACCGCGTCCAATCCGCGTATGAGGCTACGCGCGAGGTGAGCGCCGCAATCCTGTCATCCACCCTCACGACCGTCGCCATATTCCTGCCCTTGGCGTTCATATCGGGCATTGTCGGCGAATTTTTCAGCCCATTCGCAATATCGGTGAGCCTGGCGCTGATTTCGTCCACCGCCGTCGCCGTAACCGCCGTGCCGGTTCTGGGCGCGATACTGCTGCGGCGCGGGGATTTCCCCGAAACCGAAGACGGCGCGCCCGTAGAGCGCGATTCGTTCCTGCAGCGCGTCTATACGCCGCTGCTCATATGGGCGCTGCGCCACAAGTTCGTCACCATATTCGTGGCGCTTGCGGTCACCGGCAGCAGCCTTGGCTTGATAGCGTTCATCCCCATCACCTTGTTCCCCGGCGGCGCGCCCGAATTCATAACCATCAACCTTGAGCTGCCCACCGGCACATCGGTAGGGCCTACCAACGAAAAGACGCTGATGGTGGAAGAGGCGATGCGCGATCTGCAGCGGCAGGGGCGCATAGAGACCTATCAGATGACGCTCGGCAGCTCGCAGGAGGCGGGAGGGCCCGGCGGCGGCAATGGGCCTCACCTGTCAGGGTTCTTCATAACCTTGCCCGAAGTCCCGATAGACGACCAAAACATCGAAGAGTTGGTTCGCGCCGCCATACCCGACCTGGGCGATGACGTCTCGCTTGTGGTGAGCGCCGTTACGGGGGGGCCGCCTGAGGGCGATCTTGAGATGACCATCGTAGGCCCCGATTTCAACGACATCGCCACGGTGTCCCGCCAACTGGAGGCGCGGCTGGCCGGCATAGACGGCATAGCCAACCTGGTGAACAGCGTGTCCGACGGGCAGGACGAAGTCGTCATAGACGTGGATGCCCAACGCGCCGGCGAGTACGGCTTGACAACCGCGCAGGTAGGCGCGCAGGTCAACCAGTTCATAGTCGGGCAGGACATATCCGAAATCAACATCGGCGGCGAAACCATAGACATAGTGTTGCGCGGCGATCCCGACGACGTGGACGACATAGACAACCTGCAGAACCTCATCATCACCGGGCAACTCGGCGCTACAAGGCTGGGGCTGATAGCCGAAATCGGCATAGAGCGCGCGCCGATAGTCATCAGCCGCAGCGACAGCGAGCGCTCCGCCACAATCACGGGCAGCATCACCGCCGAGGACTCGCGGGCGGTTGGCGCGGCGGTCGCGGCGGCGCGGCGCGGCGTCCCATTGCCGCCCGGCGTGCAGATACAGACGGGCGGCCTGTTCGAGCAGATAGCGCAGGGCTTTCAGGACGTCTATGTGGCAATGGCGGCGGGCATAGTGCTGGTCTATCTGGTGATGGTAGCCACGCTCGGCTCATTGCGGACGCCATTCGTGATAGTGCTAAGCCTGCCGCTCGCCATATCGGGCGCGCTGCTGGCGCTGCTAATCACCGGGCGCACGCTCAGCCTGTCGGCGCTGATGGGCTTTCTGCTGCTCATAGGCATCGTGGTCACAAACGCCATAGTGCTGCTCACATTCGTAGAGCAGCTGCGCGGGCGCGGCATGGATGTCTATGAGGCGCTCATAGAGGGCGGGCGCATACGCATACGCCCCATCCTAATGACCGCGTTCACCACCACATTCGCGCTAGTGCCGCTCGCGGCGTCCACCACCACAAGCGGCATCATCGGCGCTGAGCTTGCGACCGTGGTGATAGGCGGCCTGGTAAGCTCAACATTCCTGACGCTGGTATTCGTGCCGGTAGTCTATACGCTGATGGTCGTGTCAATACCGGGGATGTTCCGCCTGATAGGCGATAGGGTGGGCAGAGCGCTCCGCCGGCGGCAGCCCGAACCGCAGGTTGACGCATAGCGCGGGGCGGCGCAATCAGGGCAAGGCGAGCGCGGCAATCAGGGCAAAGCGAGGCGAAACGGCGCGTATGGCACAGGGCGAGCGGGCGAGTATCACGCACAACGGGCTGCGGATTGACTACACCATAATCCGCAGCGCGCGCCGCAAAAAGACGGTAGAGACAAGCCTGCGCCCGAATGGGGAAGTGATTGTGCGCGCGCCGCTGCGAACCGGCAAGCGGCGCATAGCCGACATAGTCCGCGCCCGCGCCGCGTGGATAATCCGCAAGCGCGATGAGATGCTATCCGCCAAGCCCGCCCAAAGCGCCCACGCCCTCCCCGAAACCCTGCACTATCACGGGCAAGACGTCCGCCTTGCGGTAGAGCGCGTTGACGCCGCCGAACCCTCCGCTTGCCTGCAAAACGACGTATTTCGCATACATATCCCGCGCGGCTTAGACGACGCGATGAGCGCGGAGGCGGCGCGCCACGCGCTAACGCGCTGGTACACCGCGCGCGCCGAGGATGAGCTGCCGCCGCTTGTAGAGAAATGGCGCGAGCGCGTCGCCAACAAGCCCGTGAACGCAATTCGCATCGGCAACCAAAAGACGCGCTGGGGCAGCTGCTCATCCACCGGCAACATCCGCCTAAACTGGCGCCTGGTAATGGCGGCGCCCGACCTCGCCGAATACGTAGTCGTGCATGAGCTCGCGCATATGCTTGTGATGAACCACTCCGCGCAATTCTGGGCGGTGGTAGCGAGGCACATCCCCGACCACCGGGAGCGCCGTAGGCGGCTGAACGGGGAGGGGAGGGGGTATTGGTTTTAGGCGCAAGGGAGTAGCGCGATAGGGAAAAGCAACGCATACTCTACGCAAAGGGATAGCGCGGTTGCCTAACCTTGCCGCCGCCCGCAAGCGGGAGACTGAGTTCTAGGCGCAAGGGGATAGCGCCAATGACTAACGCAAGGGACTGAGGAAAAGGGAATATGCGAGGGAAAAGAGTGGCGACCCCGACCGGATTTGAACCGGCGATCTCTGCCTTGACAGGGCAGTATGTTAAACCACTACACCACGGGGCCGCGTGAACCGCGGCAGAGCAATCTTAGCAACGCAATCGCCCGATTAGCTCCGCATAACAATGTTAGCCTGAAAATGCTGTGGGGTCAACCTTTTTTGGGGCAATCGCCGCGGATGCCGCATTTCGCGCCCGTTGCGCCCGCCCGCTACTGCCCGTCGCCGGCATTCCCGTCCTCATCAGACAGTAGCGGGGGCAACTCATCGAACAGCTCGCCCCGACGCAGAGCATCTTGATAACGCGCATACCACTCATTCATCGCAACGCGCACTTTTGCACGCTCTTCCCGCCTATACTTTGCCTCCAAGTCTGGAAAGAATAGCGTCATCAGGTTCCCCCTTAATGTGCACCGCTCCTATCACGCCCATTGCGCCCGCTACCGCCTGCCGTTGACATCTCTGTCGTCATCATCCACCAGCGGCGGCGGCTCATCGAAAGGCTCGCCTTTCCTCATCGCTTCCTGCTGACGCGCATACCACGCCCTATTTGCATCGCGCAGTTTTGCCCGCTCTTCCCTCCTATGCTTCGCCTCCATATCCGGCCAAAATAGCGTCATCAGGTGCCTCCCTGTATCTACCGTGCCTATCGCGGTTACCAGCGATATAAAGGCGAGCGGCGCAAGCGCCGTGCCTACGGCTATAGTATAACTTACTGGGCCGGTGTGTTGGCCGCTTGTTGCCTCGTTCCACGCCACCAGCGCGAGCCACGCCAGCATCTGCCCAAAATATACCATAGAATAGGCGGGACGGTTCCTACGCAGTATCGTTAGCAAATTTTCGCGCTCGTTGTCCATGCCGAAATCCTTTCTTATGTCTATTAGCGGGTAATGCGACACTAGACGCTACGCCGCCTAAATCTAGCGTTTCAAGTGGTAGCCGAATCTAAAGCGGCATCGCCGCGCTATACAGCCACCCGACCTATCCCAACCCCCCCAAGCCCCTCCGCCGCCCTGCGCGCCGCCAGCCCCCGATGGCTCATGCGGTTCTTCTCTGCGTCCGAAAGCTCGGCCATCGTCTTGCCGTACTCAGGCAGCAGAAACACAGGGTCATAGCCAAACCCGTTTTCCCCGCGCGGCTCGCCGATTATGACGCCCTCGCATACGCCGGCGTACAACTCAGGCGCGCCGCCGTGTTGCGCTATGGCGATGACGCAGCGAAAGCGCGCCGTCCAGGGCGGCTTGTGCGGCGCTAGGTTGGCGAGCAGTTTCGCTATGCGATCGGCGTCCGACGCGCCGGCGCCGGCGTAGCGCGCCGAGTACACGCCCGGCGCTCCTCCCAGCGCGTCCACCTCCAGCCCGGAATCGTCCGCCAATGCGGGCAAGCCGGATAGCCGCGCGTAGGTTACGGCTTTCAGCGCCGCGTTCTCTTCCAGGGTAGCGCCCGTCTCTTCAACATCGGCGTCTATGCCCACATCCGCCAGCGACGCCAGCGCATACGGCGCGTCTCGCAGCAGGTTTCGCAGCTCCGCGAGTTTGCCCGCGTTATGCGTGGCGACGAGCAGCGGGGGCTTGCTCTCTTTATCGGCATTGGCGGCGTTGGCGGCGCTCATATCAGTTCGCCGCTTGGGGCGAGTATTCGCCGCGCCGCGCCGCGCTTGTCAGCAGCGCCCGCCGGTAGTACGCTTGCTGCGCCCGCTCTACATTAGCCGCCTTGCCCGCCCACGCGCTCAGCGGCGCCGCCTGCAAGGCGCGCCCGTAGGAAAAGCTCAGTTCCCAAGGCGCGCGCATCCCCGCGGCGGCGCGATTGATTTCGCGCAGGTTCAGCGTCGCCTCATCATCGCTCTGCCCGCCCGACAGGAACGCGATGCCCGGCACGGCGGCAGGCACGGCGCGCGTAAGGCAATCCAGCGTGCGCTCCGCCACCACTTTCGCGCTCGCGCGGTTGGGCGCGTCCTTGCCCGAAATCACCATATTCGGCTTGAGCAGCGTCCCGCGCAGATCGACCCGCTGCCGCGCCAGCTCGTCGTATGTTTGGCGCAGCGCAGTCAGCGTAACCTCATAGCAGCGCTCAATGTCGTGCGCGCCGTCCATCAGCGTCTCCGGCTCTACGATAGGCACAAGCCCCGCCTCTTGGCTCAGCGCGGCGAATCGCCCAAGCATATGCGCGTGGGCATCAATGCAGTAGCGGCTTGGGATGCCCGCGCCGATAGCGATGACAGCCCGCCACTTGGTAAAGCGCGCGCCGAGTTCGCGGTACTCCGCCAGCCGCTCGCGCAGCCCGTCTATGCCCTCCGTAATCACCTCGCCCTCCGCGTTGGCGAGCGGGACGACGCCCTTGTCAACTTTTATGCCGGGCATTATCCCTTGCTCTTGCAGCACGCTCACAAGCGTACTGCCGTCCGCGCCGCGCTGACGCAGCGTTTCGTCGTACAGGATGACGCCGCTGATAAACTCGTTTGCGCCCGGCGTCCGAAACAGCGTCTCGCGGTAATCGCGCCGCGTTTGTTCGGTGGATTCCACGCCGATAGAGTCAAAGCGGCGGGTGATAGTGCGCGTGCTTTCGTCGGCGGCGAGGATGCCCTTGCCCGGCGCGACGAGCGCCTGCGCGGTGGCGATAATGTCGGTCATAGTCATCGGAATATCTCCTGCGAAAATAGGGTTGGCGGCGGCAAACGGCGTAGCGCCCGCGCCGCATATTCTAGCAGATTTGGGGGCGTGTCGGGCGCAGAAAGCGAGCGACGGATGGTTGCTGACGGGACGCATTTTCCTATCACCAACGCTGATTGAAAAACCCGCGCATCCCTTTTGACAAGGCAAGCGGCAGCGATTAGAATTGCCGCACAAACCTTTTAGCGCAAAAGGAGCGTGGCTGTGGCTCGCAGAACCAGAATACAGATTGCAAACGGCGAAGAGCGCGATGCCATTGAACTGGATTTTGAAATCCGCAAAGAGGAATGGGACGAGTACAAACTGCTGGACGGCGGCTATGTTCGCTTGAAGACATCCGCGCTGAAGATGTTCAGAGTGTTGGATAGCCAGGGCAAGCCCGCCTATACCCCGGACGGGGATCCGCTGATTATAGTGCGCCACAATACTCAGATAGTTTCAACCGAGTAGCCGCCCCTAATGCGCGACCTCGGCATCCTGTTTCTGTTGTTCATCGGCATACACGCGGCAGTAATCATCGCCATCGCTATTCCCCCAATCGTTCATGGCGGCATCCCCGTAACCAACTTCCAAGCCTACGTCGCCTTGTTCATAGGGGTTTGGGCGGTCTCAATAGGCGCATACATATACGCCGTCAAGCGCAACCGCCCCGAAATGCGCCGCATTATGCGGCAGTTCTTCATCCTGTTGGCGGTGTGGTATATCGGCCAGTGGGCTGTGGCTATCTACTACAGATACTTCGGCGGATAAGCCCGGCCGCGCGCTTGGCTATCCCAATGAAAAGGCTGGCGCGAAGTTCAAGCGCGCCTGCCTAGCCCTCCAAATCCCATTCAATTCGCATTGCCCCCAAAATTCCCCACAATTCACGCTTGACACCCAACAAACATTTGTGCTAGGGTGATTTCACAACCTAATACACGCTCCGAGACGGAGCCCCCACCTGAGGGCGAAGACGCCCCCGATTGCGACCGCAAGCGGTCCCCCGTCGGGGGCGTTTCGCTTGCTGCGTGGACAAGGCGCGCCAACGGCCGCCCGCCCGCGAACAAGCTCGCAATCGCAACCGGCGAATATGCGCTCCGGCGCTTGCAACCGACGATTATAACGGGAAATACGCTTAACAGCGCATCCAAAGCGCGCCAACTACGCGCCAACAATACGGAGGAACGAATGCAGCCCCAAGCCCGCACTATGAGTATGAACATTCTTGACCGCAGCGCCGTCGACCCCACGCGCCGCAGCGTCACTATCGCCGCCAACGACCGCGCGCGATCAGCGCCCGACCTGGATCTGAGCGGCTTGCGCTTTGACAACTATCGGCGCAATCCGGTCGTGATGTGGGCGCACGACTCGGTGGGGCGATCGCCCTCCGGCGGCTTGCCCATCGGCAGGACGCTCGCCATCAGCCGCGCCCCCAACGGCGCTATTATCGCTGAGTTCGAGTTTCTGGAGAACGATCCTTTCGCCCAGCGCATCCGCAACGCATGGGACAAGGGCTTTCTGCGAGCGGCGTCAATAAGCTGGCTGCCGCTGGAATCGCGCCCGGCGTCCAACGGCAGGCTGCGCGATGTGCGCTCGGAGCTGCTGGAGTGGTCTATCGTGTCCATACCCGCCGACCCGGACGCGCTGCGCGAAACCCACCGGCGCATGCTGGACTCGCTGCTGTCCGAGCGCGGCATCGTCGCATCCCGCGCCGCGTCCGCCGCGCATCCCAACGAACACGCCGCGCTCGCCCGCGCCATATCCCAAACCGACTACCGCGATCTCACATCCGCGCTGGATACCCTAAACCGCGTCATCCGCGGGGCAACAAGCGAGGCAAGCGCAACCGACTCTCTGCCCGCCCACGATAACGCGCCATCCGAACACGCCGCCGCTACCCCGGCCGACGCCGCCCTCGCCGACCTGCGCGCCCTATCCGACGCCGCCCGCCGCCATCTCGCCGGCGACGCCGACCCGCCCACTCAGCGCAGCCCGCCGGCAAACGCCTAGCGTCGCATCGCCCGCCATCCGGCGCATCAGCGCCCGGCGCGCGCCGCCAAACCCGCCATCCAAATCACAATCAATCTACACACAACACAAGCCTTTTGAGGAGGCAATCTCAAATGACCACAACCGACATAGACGCAATCCGAAAGAACCTCGTTGACATCAACTCTTTCGTGCGCGAGCGCTTTGAGCCGGTGAGCCGCGAGGTGGGCGTGCTGCGCGAAGAGACCGACCGCATCAAGCAAGACTTGGACGGCGTAACGCAGCGCGAGCGCGCGATGCGCCGCAACTCCCTCAGCGCATTCGCCGACGACCGCGCGCGCATCGCCGTCCCCTCCGGCGCATACGCGGGGATGGACATCCTGGATCTGGCGCTCATCCGCCGCTTCGCCTATTCGCAGCGGCGCGAGAGCTTTGGCCCCGCGTGGATAGAGCGCGCCGAGCAGGCAAAGCGGCTGCTCGCCGAAACCATATCGCCCGCCGCCGTGCAAGCCACGCACTCCGCCGCCGAGCGCCGCCTCGCCGACTGGTTTCGCGTGGATTCCAAAGACACCGGCCAGTTCCAAGCCTTCAGCCGCTCGCTGCTGGGCGCTATGACGCGCGCCGCTATGGACAGCACAACCGCCGGCTCCGGCGACGAACTCGTCGCTACCCTTGAGGCGCGCGAACTCTGGCAGGACGTCAACCTGCAAACCCTAGTCGCGCCCATCATCCCCACTTTCCCGATGCCCTCAAACCCGTTTGACGTGCCGCGCCAGCTTGGGGATGTCAACTTCTATCCCGGAACCGAAAACAGCGCCGCGTCCTCAACCGCGCTGGCTACCGGCAAGACAACCCTCACCGCCTACGAGCTTGTGGGGCAGGTTCCCTATAGTTTCACGCTGGAAGAGGACGGCGTAATCGCTATGCTGCCCGAAATACGCGCCGGGCTTGTTCGCAATGTGGCGGAAATCCTGGACGACATCATCTTGAACGCGGACGCCACGGTCACCAACAACATCAACGCCGACGGCGCAACCATCGCCGCCACCACCGCGGGCAAGGCGCAATGGCTGCTGGGCTACGACGGAATCCTGCATCTGCCGCTGGTGGATAACGCGGCGCAGGCGAACAACCACAACGCCGCGGTGTCGGGCGATATGTTCAACGAACTGCGCGTCAAGCTCGGCAAATACGGCGCGCGCCCGTCGCAGCTCGCTTGGGTTATGGATGTGAACACATTCATCCGCGCCCAATCGGTGGAGCAGTTCCGCACTATGGACAAGCTCGGGCCCAACGCCACGCTGCTCACCGGCATGCTTGGCGCGATTGAGGGCATACCCGTCATCGTCTCGGAGCAGATGCCCCTCGCCGATTCGGACGGCAAGATAACCGACGGCGGCAGCGCGAACACCAAGGGGCGCGTGCTGCTTGTCAACCGGACGCAGTGGGCGCAGGGCTTTCGGCGCGAACTGATGCTGGACGTCCACCGCGATACCCAAAAGCGGCAGACCGTCATCACCGTCAGCTTCCGCCACGCGCTCGCCGAGCGCAGCGGGGACCGCGCGTCCGCCGCCCACACCGCGCTGCAATACAACATAACCCACGCCTAGCCGCAGCCCTGCTCTGGCGCAAGCGCAGCCAGGCGCAACCTGCGGCAACCTAAATTAGATAGACGCTGAGCGCGGCAGGCATCCGAAAGCGCCCGCCGCGCTTAGCGCAACCCGAACTCGCGCCGCCGCGCCCAAATTTCACGCGCGGCGGCGCTAAATAGACGCTTTGACAGACACCCTGATTAGACGCCCCGAATAGGCGCTACACACACATAAAGGAATGAGAGAGCAATGACCAACGCATATGTATCGCTTGATATGCTCAAGCATCCCTCCGCGCTCAACATCGGCGGCGCGGACTACGATGAGCGGCTGCTGGGCTTGGCGGAGGCGGCGAGCAGCGCCATAGACCGCGCTTGCAACCGCTACTTCTACGCCCGCCGCGCAACGCTGCGCTTTGATGTGGACGACCGCGCGCGCCTGCTAGTCCCCGACCTCATCGCCGTGGATCCCGACGGCGTCCGCTCCGACGACATAGGCGACGGCTCATTCGCAACCTTGTGGGACGCCGCCGACTACCGCCTGCTGCCCTACGGCGCTGCCCCCGACGCCGCGTCCGCGCACAACTCGGCGGCCCGCCCCTACACGCGCATCGAGGCGGCAAACGGCAGGCGCTTTCCCATAGGCGGCGGCCGCGCGCAGATAGCCGGCGTCTGGGGCTGGGGCGAAAATTTGCGCTTGTCTGACGAAACCCTCAGCGCCGCGATAGACGCCACGTCGACCGAAATCACGCTCGCCGGCGCCGCAACCGGCCTAGCCAA
>CBDESO010000001.1:0-201721 GCA_965242555.1 Dehalococcoidia bacterium | reverse complement strand
AGCTCTTTGATGTCGTGCGTGTACGGGAACTCCACATCAAGCGCAATCAACCTAGCCTTGATAGCCTTCTCAGCCGCCTGTTGCGCGGCAAAGCACAGGTCTTCAAGGAAACCCTCGTCTTCGTCGGGAACCCATCTTTTGGCTGTAACAAGGTTGTGTTTCGCGCGCGCCAGCCACTCCCGCGGATCATCCGGCGGATAGCGCCCCGGCGGATACTCTTCGGACGGCAGATCCTCAGGATCAGGCGGCTCTACCCGGTTCGGCGATTCGTACATTACCTTGCCCTCCCGCAGCGCGGGCTTATACACCAGCGCATGGCTGTGCTTGTATCGCGCTATCGCGGATGTTGACGCCACTATCACATCTACGGGCATCTCCTTGCTGATCCGGCTCGTATAGATGCGCCGCTCCACCTCGCGCCTATCCTGGTCGTCTCTGATGATTACCAGAAAATCCAAATCGCTATGAGCGCGCATATCCCCCCTCGCCGCCGAGCCAAACAAGATTATCTTCTGCGGCCGCGCGATTTCCACCACGCGCTCTACTATCTCGTCTATGACGGCCTGATCTACCATCATCGCGCCTTGCTCCCGCTCGCTCAGTACGTTGCCATGCCGATGCCGCCCGCCAGATCGCCTATCCCGCCTATCCCGCCATCCCCCCTATGCGCCCATTATACAGCATACGCATTGCCCGCGCCGGCCCGCCCCGCTTGCCCAACCCCCCAATCCCTGCTGAATAATCCCCAACGCCTGTGATAAGATTACCAGGATGCTTTTCAACCACTCAGCGGAGGATGATCCCAAGTGAACCTGCGAACCCCCGGTCCTATACCCGTGCCGGACGACATTCTGGCGTCTATGGCTTGGCAGATGATTAACCACCGCGGCCCAGAGTACAAAGACCTGCTCTACCGCGTTACCGACGGCGTTAAGCGGGTTTTTGACACGCGCGGCGATCTCTATATCCTCACCGCGTCCGGCACGGGCGCGATGGAGGCGGCTATCGTCAACACGCTGTCCCCCGGCGATAAGGTCATCAATGTCTGCGTGGGCGTGTTCGGGCAGCGGTTCGGCGAAATCGCCGAGGTGTTCGGCGCGCAGGTGGTCAGCCTTGACTTCCCATTCGGCAGCGCCGCCGACCCCGACAAAGTGCGCCAAACCCTGCTCGCCAATCCCGATGCCAAAGCCGTCCTGGTTACCCATAACGAAACATCCACCGGCGTAACCAACGACCTGGAATCAATCGCGCGCGTCATCCGCGAAGAGTCAGACGCGCTTGTGCTGGTGGACGGCATCAGCAGCGTCTGCTCCATCCCCATCAGCGCCGACGCCTGGGGCTGCGATGTGGTCGCCACCGCATCCCAGAAAGGCTGGATGCTGCCGCCCGGCTTGGCGTTCATAAGTTTCGGCGAGCGCGCATGGCAAGCCCACGCCAGCGCCAAAATGCCGCGCTACTACTTCGATATGGCGATGTACAAGCGCTACTACGAAATCGGCCAGCCGCCCTACACGCCCGCCATAAGCGTGATGTTCGCGCTGGACATAGCCCTTGAGCGCATTATGAGCGAGGGCATCGGCGGCATCTACGAGCGCCACGCCACTATCGGCAAATCCACCCGCGATGGCGTCAAGGCGCTGGGGCTGACGCTGTTCCCCGACGAGAGCGTGGCGTCCGACACCGTTACCGCCGTGAATGTCCCCGACGGCGTTGACGGCGGCAAGCTAGTCGCCACCCTGCGCGACGAACACGGCGTCGTCCTCACCGGCGGCCAAGGCCCCCTCAGCGGCAAGATCTTTCGCATCGGCCACCTCGGCTACACCACCGAGCGCGAAATCCGCGAAGTGATGGACGCGCTATCCGCCGCGCTGCCGAAAGCGGGCGCATAAAGTTGCCGCGCGATAGCATGCAACCGCAACCGCGCAACCACGCCGCGCCCGGCGTCACGGCAACGCGGCGGCGCAAGCGAGGCGCGCCCATGACTACGCCGCAACCGCAAATGCAGCAGGCTATCTCACGGCTGCGACTGCTGCTCGCCTCCGTGAGAGCCAAAGACGACGAGCTGGAGGCGCTCGCGCGGCAGTTCCAACGGCAGCTCGCCCGCGCGCCGCGCTACGCCGTGCAGGGCGGCAATCCCTTGGAAATCACCCTAAATCTGATGGGCGAAATCCAAGAGCGCCTGGACAACGTCGAGCGGCAGCGCAAGCATCTCGCGTCCATACGCGGCCAAGCCGAGGCGGAGCTGCAGGCGCTAAACATCACCGAGCGGATAGCGCAGGCGAAATCCGAACTTTCTGAACTGCGAGCGTCCGCCGACGCATCCCAGCCCGAAACCGCGCGGCGCATCGCCGAACTGCGCCGGTTCATCGAAGAGGCAAGCATCCGCGCCGGCCAAGCCATAACCGGCGGATCCAACATCCCCAATCTGTAACGCGCCGCCAAAAATTCGGCTATATGCTTGACGCAATCGCCCTCGCAAACCTCCCGCGGCGGCTATGCCATAAACTAGCCTTAGGCGGAACGCGCCGCGCCCCCGTCAGGCTCGCCGCCGCCCTGTTCGGCGCAATCCTGCTCGCCATCGCCGGCGGCTTTCACCGCATCCAAGCCGTTGCCCATACGCCCCCGAACATCCTAATCATCCTTGTAGATGACCTAGGCTACGGCGATCTGGGCTACACCGGATCAGCAGACGCGCATACCCCCAACATCGACCGGCTCGCCCGCGATGGCGTAGCGTTCCCCAACGGCTACGTCCCCAGCCCCGTATGCTCCCCATCCCGCGCCGGCCTGCTCACCGGGCGCCACCCCGCCCGTTTCGGCTTGGATGTCAACATACCCTACGCGCCCACAGACGAGAGCGCCGGGCTGCCCTTGACCGAAACGCTGCTGCCCGAATATCTGCGGCAAGCGGGCTACCGAACCGGCATTGTGGGCAAGTGGCACTTGGGCGCGGCAACCCCGTTTCACCCGCTGCGGCGCGGCTTTGATTGGCGCTACGGCCACTTGGGCGACTACGGCGACTACTATCAGATGAACACCGCGCTAAACCCAAACGCCTTGCCGCTGCTGCCGCCCGCCGAGCGGCATAGGGATATGAGCGGGTTCGGCAAACGCCTGACCACGCAGCTCACATCACGCGCCATATCATTCGCCACCCAAAGCCACGAGCCGTTCTTTCTGTATCTGGCGTATGACGCCGCCCACACGCCGCATCTGCCCGCCGCCGAAACCGCGCGCAAATACGCCCACATCCAAGACGCGCAGCGCCGCGATTACCTGGCGCGCGTTGACGAACTTGACTTCAACATCGGCTGGCTGGTGAACTCACTGAAGAACTCCGGGCAGTGGCGCAATACGATGGTGTTCTTTCTGAGCGACAACGGCGGCGACGCCCGATACGCCGACAACCTGCCCCTGCGCTCAGGCAAGCGCAGTCTGTATGAGGGCGGCATCCGCGTGCCATTCGCGGCGTCTTGGCCCGCCGAATGGCCGCAGGGCGCAACCTATGAGCCGCCCGTCAGCAGCCTGGACATAGCCGCCACAGCGCTTGCGGCGGCCGGCGGCGCGATAGATCCCGACCGCCCGCTGGACGGCGTCAACCTAGACCCGTTCATACGCGGCGAACTGCCGGGCAACCCCCACGACGCCCTGTTCTGGCGCGCCCAGCGCCCTGACGATCCCGCCCTGTACAGGTTCGCGGTTCGCGGCGGCGGCGAGGATGATTTTAAGATAATCCGAGAGGAGTTCGGCGGCGAAACTGAGCTGTTCAACTTATGGAGCGATCCCGACGAAACGCGCGATTTGGCGGATAGCCGCCCTGACAAGGCGGCCGAACTCGTGGGATTATGGGACGCTTGGAACGCGGACAACGCCGCCGATAGCCTTATCCCCAGCAAATCGCCAAGCCCGCCGCCCGATAGCTTTGTGCTTGCCCACACCGAAAAGGCGGCGCTGGCGGACGCTATCGCCGAATTTCAACCCGGCGACTACGGCTATCCCGCATCCAAATCGCGCTACGACGTCTATATTGACGGCAAATCCCTGCTCTACATCCGGCAGGATTGCGCCCTTGAGGACACCTATGACAGGTTCTTCCTGCACATCTTCCCGCAGGACGCCGCATTCCTGCCCGACGACCGCAACGGGCTTGAATTTGTGGGCTACGACTTCCGGTTCAGCGCGGCGGGCGTGATGCTGAGCGGCGATTGCATAGCGAAAGCGCCGCTGCCCTACTACCGCATATCCCGCATCCGCACAGGGCAGTTCAGCGGCGGCAACCGCATATGGACGGCCGACTTCGCGCCGCCCTAGCATTGCCTTACACGCGCCATCTATTCGCAGTATTAGCCGCCCTAGCCTAGCCCTAATGCGCCGCGATAGCCCGATAGCCCGCCTTGCGCGCCGCCGCCCTAATCCCGCCTTACACCGGAACCTCGCTCGCAAGCAGGTCGTCCGCGAGCCCCTTTATGCGCGGGAGCTGCGGGATGCACTCCAGCCAGCGCGCGGGTATGGCGGACGCGCCGTAGCGAGCGCCCAGAACCGCGCCCGCAATCGCCGCGTTGGTGTCGGTATCGCCGCCGCCACTCACCACGGCGACCAGCGCGTCCTCAAGTCCAAGCGGCGTTTCGACAGCCCAAAGCCCGACTTGCAGCGCCAGCAAGGTATGCCCGATGAGCGATTGCTGCACCTGCAGCCAGTCCGCGCCCTCCGGCATTCGCTCGCCGCCCGCGATTGCGTTGATAACGACGTTGGGGATGCCGTCCCGCCGCGCGATAGCCGCCAAGTCGGGCGCGCCGTCCGAGAGCGCCGCGCGATAGAGCGCCGGCAAATCCGGCCGCGCCCCCTGCGTCAGCAGCGCGATTGCCGAGTTCAATATCAAGCACGACCACTGGCAGGACGGCGCGTAGTGCGTAACCACGCAGGTCGCCGCCGTATCGTCTATCAGCCTATCCGGATGCCGCAGGTGCGCCAGCGCCACCGGCGCGCAGCGCATCAGCCCGCCGTTGGGCGCGATGCCGCCCCGCATCTCATACACCTCGCTCGCCGCGTGAGGCACGCCGTCGCCGCGCTCCAGCCGCCATACCACCTCTGAGGTCGTGTAGCCGCAGCCGCGCCCGTTGACCTGCCGCCATTTCACTAGCCGCCGCGCGAATTCGTTCACAATCTCGTCCTCAACGCTGCTGTACAGCAGCGCCTCCGACAGCTCCACCGCTTGCGCCAGGTCGTCGTCCATAGGCATAAACTTTTCGGCGGGATTGATGTCGCGCAAGCCGCCGGGGAAAGCGTCGTCAATATCGTGATACCACCAGCCCTCCACCGGCAGCCCAAGCAGATTGCCCGCCGCCAAGCCCAGCATAGTCCCCCGCGCGCGATCCTTCAGATAGTCGGCATCCAGCGCCAGCCCCGATTCCCCGTCCACCAGCAGCCGCGACACAGCCGGCGCGGGCGACACAATGCCGTCGTCGTTCTCGTCGTAACTCATAAGAAAAACTCCATCGCCGCGCAATAGCGCCCATTCTTTCTTAACGCGCGAACCTACGCCATTCGCCTACAATGCGCCCATGCCCAAAGGCTTTGCCTGCCTTATCATCTTATAAGGATAGGAAAAGCGATGAATTCGCGCCCGCCGTCCAAGCGCCCTTACGCCGGCGCCGCCTCGGCCGCCGCCGCGTCGTCCAGCAGATCCCGCAACTCATCCCCCTCAACCGTTTCGTGCGTTAGCAGATGCCGCGCCAGCTGCGCCAACTTCGCCTTGTTGTCGGTCAACACCTTAGTCGCCCGCTGATACGCCGTATCCACCAGCGTATAGACCTCTTCGTCTATATCCTGCGCTATCTTGTCGCTGTAATCGCGCTGCTCCGAGATTTCGCGCCCCAGGAACACAAGCTCTTCCCGCTTGCCGAATGTGCGCGGCCCTAGCTTGCTGCTCATCCCGTAGCGCGTAACCATTGTGCGGGCGATGTTCGTCGCCTGCTCCAAATCGTTGCTCGCGCCCGTGGTGACGTCGTCAAATGTGATCTGCTCCGCAACGCGCCCGCCCATAGCCGCCGCCATCATATCTTGGAACTGCCCCTTGGTCCAAAGATGCCTATCTTCGTCCGGCAGATAGCGCGTATGCCCGCCCGACCTGCCGCGCGCCACTATCGTAACCTTGAACGGCATATCCGCGTTGGGCAGCATATACCCAACCAGCGCATGCCCCGCCTCATGATACGCGGTGATTTCCTTTTCCCTATCGTTCACAACGCGGCTCTTGCGCGCCGGCCCCGCTATCACGCGGTCTATGGACTCCGCGAACTCATCCTCGGTTATCTCAGTCTTGCTGCGCCGCGCCGCCAGTATCGCCGACTCGTTCACCAAGTTCGCCAAATCGGCGCCGCTGAACCCCATCGTTTGCCGCGCCACCCGCTCCAGATCTATCCCATCCGCCAGCGGCTTGCCCTGCGAATGAACCTTGAGTATCTGCTCCCGCCCCTTCACATCCGGGTTGTCCAGCACAACGCGCCGGTCAAACCTGCCGGGCCGCAGCAGCGCCGGGTCAAGTATGTCCGGCCTATTCGTGGCGGCGACAATGATGATGTTCGTGTTCACATCAAAGCCATCCATCTCAACCAGGATTTGGTTAAGCGTCTGCTCGCGCTCATCATGCCCGCCGCCCAGTCCCGCGCCCCTGTGCCTGCCCACCGCGTCGATCTCGTCCACGAACACGATGCACGGCGCGTTCCGCTTAGCCTGCTCAAACAGATCCCTCACGCGGCTCGCGCCCACGCCCACGAACATCTCCACGAACTCCGACCCGCTTATGGACAGAAACGGCACGCCCGCCTCGCCCGCAACCGCCCGCGCCAGCAGCGTCTTGCCCGTTCCCGGCGGCCCTATCAGCAATACCCCCTTAGGTATCTTAGCCCCCAAGCTCACGAACCGCTCAGGCACTTTCAGGAACTCCACCACCTCCTGCAACTCTTCCTTAGCCTCTTCCACGCCCGCCACATCCGAGAAACTCACCGCCGGGCTATTGCCCACAAACATCCGCGCGCGGCTCTTGCCAAAGCTGAATGTCTGATTGCTGCCGCCCTGCGCCTGCCGCATCATAAACAGCAGCAGCGCCCCGAAGAATATCAGCGGCAAGAAGTTGATGAGCAGCCCAAACAGGCTGCCAAGCCCGCTGGATCCCTTGACATCCACCGCCACGCCCGACACCGCCGGATCCAAGCCCGACTCGCGCAGCGTATCCACCAAGCTCGCGCCTATCTCTTTGCGCGACGCCAGCGTCTCGCCTGAGTTCGTGAACACCGTCAGCCTATCTTCGCGCACCTCTATCTTCTGCACTTCGCCGCGCACCGAGCGCGAAATCACCTCATTGATGGGGATTTCCTGCGATCCCCCGATATTATCGGCGAACAGCGTGAAGAATATGGCGAGTATGGCAACGGTTATCAGCAGATAGATAAAGCCGTTTCTCAGCAATCTGGGACTCATTACCCCTCCGGACGGCTGCGACAAGCGGATAGCAAGCCAAGCCCGCGCGCGAACACGGGCGGATAGGCGTATTATACTTCACTAGCCCGCCACGCGCAAACGCCGCGCAAACCCGCTTGCGCCGCCGCCACAAAATCCGCCTTCCCAACAAGCCCCAATCCTGCGCCCCGCCCCCGTTTGCCCTTGCCCTTGCGCGCCCCAATATCATATATTGCATAACTATGACAAGCGCCTACCTAACCCAAACCCACGCCCGCCGCTCCGACTGGCTGGACGCGCTCTACGACCAGGGCGTCGAAGTCCTGCTCGTCCGCCGCGCCACCGACATCGACGACCTCGACCCGCGCGCCCTCCCACACCTGGCTTTCCTAGACCTAACCGCGCTCTCCCGCTCCGCCGCCCAGTCCCTCGCCCGCCAATGCCGCGCGCTGGAGCTGCCCGTCATCGCGCTGCTCCCCCCCGACATGCTCCCCGACCTGGACGCGCTCCCCCACATCAGCGACTTCCTGCTCGCGCCGCCCGACCCGCGCGAGGCGATCGCCCGCGTCAAGCAAGCCCTCCGCCGCGACAGCGCCCCCGACCACGACGACCTCATCCGCGCCGGCAGCCTCGTCATCAACCCGTCCACCTACGAAGTATCCCTGCGCGGCAGGCGCGTCAACCTGCGGTTCAAAGAATACGAACTCCTCCGCCTGCTCGCCTCAAACCCCGGCCGCGTCTATTCCCGCGAGGCGCTCCTCAGCAGCGTCTGGGGCTACGACTACTTCGGCGGCACAAGAACCGTGGACGTCCACATCCGCCGACTACGCAGCAAAATCGAAAACGCAGACCACCCGCTCATAGAAACCATCTGGAACGTCGGCTACCGATTCCGCGACCTGACGCATCAAGACTAGCCAATCCCCTAAGCCAACCGCGCCAATCATATAAGGAGCCAAGCCCAATGCCCCAAGAACTCACCATCTACCTAAACGGCGAATACATCCCCGAAAGCCAAGCCAAAATCTCCGTCCGCGACCGCGGCTTTCTCTACGGCGACGCCGTCTTCGACACCACCCGCACCTTCGGCGGCGAAATCTTCAAGCTCGCCGAACACCTAGACCGCTTTTTCAACTCCCTCGCCTACCTGCGCCTGCAGCCCCCGCTCACCAAGCAAGACTTCGCCGACGTCACAATGCGCGTCTTGGACGCCAACCTGCCCCTGCGCGAGCCCAACGGCGACTTCTGGGTAACCCAGCGCGTCACCCGCGGCGCCCCCGGCGGCGACCCCAGCGTCATCGTGGAATGCGTCCCCCTCCCATTCGCCCAACGCGCCCGCTACTACCGCGACGGAATGCCCGTCATCGTCCCATCAGTGCGCCGGACCCCGCCCGACGCCGTCAGCCCGCGCGCCAAAGCCCACAACTACATCAACCTAGTCCTCGCCACCCAAGAAGTAGAGGCGCAAAACCCCGACGCCTGGCCCATCCTGCTGGACGCCAACGGCAACCTGTGCGAAGGCCCCGGCGCCAACATTTTCCTAGTCAAAAACGGCGAACTGCTCACCCCGCGCGAACAATACGTCCTCGCCGGCATCAGCCGCGAAACCGCCATCCAACTCGCCCACGAACTCGCCATCCCCGTGCGCGAGGCCGACCTAGACCTATACGACGCCTACACCGCCGACGAGGCGTTCATCACCTCCACCAGTTTCTGCATAGTCCCCGTCAGCGCCGTCAACGGCAACCCCCTCGCCGCCGCCGCCATCCCCGGCCCCCTAACCCGCCGCCTCACCCAGGCATACAGCGGCCTAGTGGGCATAGACATAGCCGCGCAGTACTTGGCGCGGCTGGATTAGAATTTGGATGACCAATCTACAGGATTATCCCGCGCGATTTTGATGGCGGCTTCGAGCGCGGCGTCAACTCGCCTGCCGCGCCGCTTGAATCCAAGATCCTTACGCATCTCGGACATCAGCTCTTCGTCGGTACGTAGCAGCGTATCCGAAAGTATCCACCGCGCGAGAAGAACAAGCACATACAACGGATACTTGTCTATGCTTTGGCCGGTGATGATATTAGGGCGACGACTTCGGGCAGGCGCGGCGTCATCCGCATCCGCTTGGCTAGTCTGCTCCGGCACATCGGCGGCTTTGGGCGGACGCGCGTCTGCGGTGTCCGCATCCCTAACCGCCTGTTTCCAAGCATTCACCGCCTTGCGGGTTTCACCCTCAGGATCCCTAAACCAGTCGGTTGACCAGATGCGATGGAAACGCCAGCCCTTGTTTTCTAGGACTTCCTGCCGCAACCTATCCCTATCGCGGGCGGTTTGCCCTGAGTGGTAAGACGCGCCATCCGCCTCGATAGCCAGCACCATATCGCCAGCCCGCTTAGGATGGGCGCAAGCAAAGTCTATGCGATAGCCCGCCACGCCATACTGCGGGGTGAGCGGAATTTTCGCGCGTTCTAGCCGCTGCTTAACATCCATCTCAAACGGGTTAAGCGGCTCATCGCTGATTGCCGTCCCCAATTCGGAGCCGCCCGACGCCGCGAACTCCAGGTACTGGCGCAACAACTCCACGCCCCGCGCTTTGGAGCGTCCCGGATCCATATCTTGATGCGAAAATGAGGAAACGAGGTGTATCCGCGACCGCGCTCGCGTAACCGCCACATTCAGACGCCGCTCCCCGCCGTCCTGATTGAGCGGCCCAAATCGGTAGAGCAGCCTCCCGCTCGCATTCTTATGGTAGCCCACGCTTAGGATTATCACATCCCGCTCGTCGCCCTGCACGGTCTCTATGTTCTTCACAAAGAAACGCTCTTGCGCCGTCGCCGAGAAGAACTCGTCAAGAGAGGAATCCGCCATATCTCTAAGGCGAACCCGCAACGCCTCTTCAATGTTGTTGGCGTGTTTAATCCCAAAGGCGATTACCCCCAGCGTCTCATCCGGATGCTCGCGGGCATGCTCAAGAATTATGTCCACCACTTTTGCCACTTCGTCCGGGTGCGAATTCGTAGTTTTCTGGGGCAACGCAGGGTTGGGTGTCACAAGATGGCGAGTGAATGGGGCTTTCACCGCAACGCCGGGAAAAGCCGTGAGATTGCCTTCGTAGATATGGACATTGGAAAATGCGATTAAGCGGGCGTCGCGGCTGCGATAGTGCCACTCCAGCATCGCGTCTCTTATGAGTCCCGCCCTTGCCACATCCAAGATAGATTCTGTGCCGACAGTCAGCGCGGCATCGTCGTAGTCATCTTCATCCTGTTCGTCATCTGAATCCCCGCTGCTGAAAAAGTTAGTGGGCGGAAGTTGCAGATGGTCGCCCGCGATTATCGCTTGCGGCGCGCGCGCAAGACTGCATATCGCCTCCTCCGGCGGTATCTGAGACGCCTCGTCGAATATGACTACATCAAACATCTTCGCGCCAATCGGTATGGTCTCAGCAACCAAAAGCGGGGACATAGCCCAGCAAGGCCGGATGGCGGTAATGACATTGGGCGCGCGCTTGAAAAGTTCCCGAACAGGCAACAGGCGACTTTTCTTTGTAGATTCTCGTCTCACCAATTGGTATTCTTGGGAGAACTCATTCATTGCTTGCGTTGCCGCCTCTGCCACCGCCCGCAAAATTCGTTTCGGCGAGGCGTCGATGTGCTGTCTATCCGCCTCCGCGAACCCCCGTTGATAGCGGTTGTGAGTAGCGGATTTGAAGTTGTTCAAATCTGAATTTTCAAAATTCAGGTCTTCCAACACAGCGTTCAGCCACGAATACTCGATAGCCCTGTCTATGTATTCGGGCGGCGTTTCTTTGCCCGCTGAGTTGACGACGTGGGCTACGCCCGCGCTATCAAACTCGCTTTCAAGCCGTCGTATCTCCGGCAGGTTAGACGCCGCCCGCTGTTGCCCCGCCATAGTTCGCAACACATCGGCTATCGCGGCATACGGATGGATAAGCGCGTTTAAGCCTGGCAAGAACTCAGCCAAGCCTGGCAGACGTTGTGAAATATCGGACACCTGCGTTATCGCCGCGCGCAAATCCGCGCGCCGCCGCTCAAGCGCCCAAATGCGCGTTTGGCGGCACACTTTCATATTCGGAGGCGCAAGGCGCTTGAGCAGCTGCTCTAACTCAGCGTATGGCTGGTTGAGCGCGTCTAGTTTTGGCATGAAATTCCCCAAGCGTTTTAGATCATTGACGAGACTAGTCGCCTGCGCCATTATCTCGTTCAAGTTTGACGGCGCATTAGGGAAACTGCCGTTATTGTTCAACCCGTTCCATTTGTGCAGATGCTCTTTTGCCTGCTCCAAGGCGTCAATCGCCTGCAAAGCGGACACCATTCCCGGGGTTCTTTGATTCGCCCGCACTGAATTCAACGCATCCCGATAATGCGCTGAAAGTACCGACGCCATAGGCGCATACCAGCGATACGCCGGCGCAAGCGCATCTACGCATGCATCGTGATCCAATTCGTAAATGCCGGAACTGAATTGCGTTGAAAATTGTTCCACCTCAGACAGCCATTCCAGCAGCGCGCCCCACCCGGCTACGGGCATCAAGCCAACTCCACCCAAGCAGGCGCTAATCTGAGAATAGACAGCGGGCAGGGTTTCGCTAAGACGGGCTACCAGTTCCAGGGCTTGGCGCACATCAGCCTCATCGCTGATATTAGAGGGAGTATGCGCCCAGTTAGACAGCCATTCCAACAGCGCGCCCCACTCAGACACGGTATTCGGAGGCGTCAAGCCGACTTCATCCAAATAGGCGCTGATCTGAGAATGGACAGCGGGCAGGGTTTCGTCAAGTTCGCGCACAAGTTCAAAGGCTGCCCGCGCCTCATCTTGCGTTTTGACGTTTGAGCGATCCCATTCGGGATAGTCGGCGCTGAATTTATGCCCTTCAAACTCTACCCATTGTTTGGCGTCTTCTTTGAGCCGCTCTATGGACTTCGTGTTCAGTTTGCGCGCCTTCGCGCTCTGAATACGCAAAGCCGTTTGCGCCGCCTTCGGCGTGTCAATGAGCTTCGACTGAACGTCGAACACGCTTATTCCCCACGGATCCCGCAAGTCGTGGATATTATTCTTATGCTTGATAAGGTGGTCGCGAGTTCGCTCCAACCTGGTATGAACGCCAGCGTAATCTTGCTCAGGTATTCTTCTGATACCGCTTAGGGACGCGCCCATTTTCTGCGCGAACTCGCGCTTAGATCCAATGCCGCCGTGCGCGTCCATCACTAGGTCGGACAGCCCTACGGCGTCCAATCTAGCGGTTACCACATCAATGGCGGCGCGCTTCTCAGCGACGAACAACACGCGCTTGCCATACGCGATTAGAGTGGCAATCAGATTGGCAATCACCTGCGATTTGCCCGTTCCCGGCGGCCCCCAAACGACGAGGGATTCCCCGAACAATGCGCGGTTAATTGCGTTATTTTGGCTGGAATCGGCGTCCAAAATCAGGTATTCAAGTTCGGGCGGGGTTGTGTCCGGCAGGTTAACAGGCGCGTCGTTGATATTGGCGGCGAGCGTATCCCGCGCCTCTTTCACGCCCGCTATCGCGGCGACAATATCACTGTTCGCAAGCGCATCCGCGTTATTGGCTAGGTCATCTACCATAGCCATATTAGCGTATTTGAAATTAGCCACAACTAAACGGGGGGTTATGGCAAATCCGCGCGCCCGCTTAGCCCATTTTGTTGCGTACGTTTCCAGCAAACCCGTTAGCGATTTGAAAGAACCGGGCAGACCTTCGGCAATATCGCCGCTCTCTTTCGAAACGCTGACGTTGTATTCGCTTTGAAGAATGTACGCAAGCACGGGATTGATCTGCGGATCGCCCGCCGCCTTAATAGTGAACTCCGAGCGCGCCGCGTTAGTCGGGATTATCTCCAGCGGTATGAGAATGACCGGAGCGTTAGGATTTGTTCCTGTTTCCACTTCCCAAGTCGCCAACCCCGCCGCGGCAAACAGGGTGTCTATGCCCTTCTCATCCGAATTCGCCTGCGCTGTCCGATGGATAGCCGTGAGGCGTCTGCGAACGTCCCGATGAGCATCCTCAGACGGGAAAAGCGTCGTCATGCGAACAGCCCTGCCCGCCAACAATGAACCTATCGCGCGCGGGTTGACTTCGCTTTCGTTGCCAGGCGTCAGGTCTAGCGTACTTCGCGCACGGTCGTGATAATTCCGCAAGGGATTGCGCCCGGACACATCTACCAGTCGCTTTTCCCAATCCTTTGCGGCTTTCCTAACCGCTATGCGCCGCTCTAGTTTTTGTTTTACCGTCAATGGCATCGCTATTCCCAGCCCAATCATCCGCATTTATCGCCGCTTATATTACCATACGCGGCGACTTACGCAAGCCCCTACTCCCGCGCCACCCTCAGCCGCTCCCCAAGCAGCCCATTCGGGCGCGCCAGTATCACCGCCACCAGCAGGAACCCTATCATGAAATACCGCAGATTCGGGTCGCTGAACGCGCCCGGCAGGAACTGCGTGCCGCTCCATATCCCCCACACCACAAACGCGCCCAGTATCGCCCCCAAGTTGTTCCCGCTGCCCCCTATCATCAGCATAACCCAGATGATAAAGGTCGCCAGCAGCGGGTCGAACACCAGCGGATCCACATACCGCAGCCCATGCGCGTACAGCGCGCCGCCCACGCCCATCACCGCCGCGCCCATCACAAACGCCTGCAGCTTGAAGTGAAACACATTCTTGCCCGCCGCCGCCGCCGCCGTCTCGTCCTCCCGTATCGCCCGCAAAGCCCGCCCCCACGGCGAGCTTATCGCCCGCTGCACCAGGATGTACAGCAGCGCCAATACCACCATCACCACCCCGAAATACGCCATGTCGTAATTCTGCGGATCCGCTATCCCCTCCAGGAACTTCGGGATGTTGTACAGCCCGCGCGAGCCGTTGGCGAGCCACTTTTCGTTCAGGAAAACCAGCCGCACGCTCTCGGCTATGCCCAGCGTGGATATGGCGAGATAGTCATCCCGCAGCCGCAGCGTGATAGCCCCGACCGCCAGCGCCGCCGCCGCGCTCGCCGCCGCCGCGCCCGCCAGCGCCGCCACGAACCAGGCGTCTATCCCCAACCGCAGCGTCGCCGCCAAGTTGCCCCCGAACTTGAAGTCCTCAAACAAGTCCGGCGAGGGCGGCGCGGTCGTCAGCAGCGCCGATGTGTATGCCCCCAGCGCGAAGAACCCCGCTATCCCGATGTTGAACAGCCCCGTGTAGCCCCAATGCACATTCAGCCCCAGCGAGAATATGCCGTATATTCCCGCCAAAATCCCCAAGCCCGCCAGAAAATACACGATGTCCATCTACGCGCTCCCGTCCCCGAATATCCCGCGCGGGCGCAGCAGCAGCGCCCCCAGCATTATCGCAAACGCGACGGCGGGCTTGTACGCCGGCGACACCCACTCCGTCGACGCCTCCATAGACACGCCGATTATCAGCCCGCCCACAAGCGCGCCCCAGGGGTTGCCGATGCCGCCCAGCGTTACCGCCGCGAACAGCGGTATCAGCACCTTCCAGCCCGAATGAGGCAGCAGCTGCGCCTGCGACACCGCCAGCAGCGTCCCCGCTATCGCCGCGTATGCCGCCGCTATCGCCCACGCCCAGTAGATTATGCGCGTTGTGTTTATCCCGCTCACCCGCGCCAGCTCGATATTGTCCGACGTCGCCCGCATCGCCTTGCCCGTGCGCGTCTTGTTCAAGAACAGCCACAATCCCGCCGCCAGCGCCACGGTCATTATGCCCAAGAACAGGTTGTCCGGCGGCACCCGAATGTCAAACGGCAGCGCCAAGCCGCCCGCCAGCGGCAGGTCGAATTCGAAGTGATAGAACGGCTTGGACACGCGCGGGTAGCGCTGAGGATCCGTCCCCCAGAAATACTGCAGCAGCCCGCGCGTGGCGATCGCCACCCCCAGCGAGACCATCGCCATCATCACCAGATTGCTGCCCCGCCCGCGCAGCCGCCGGTACACCGCGAAGTCCACCCCTATCGCAAACGCTATCACCACGCCCGCCGCCAGCGGCAGCGCCAGCAGCAGCGGATAGCCGAATGTGAACGGCCCCAGCCCGCCGCCCGCTATCCCCAGCGCCGGGAACGCCGCCGTCAGCAGAAACAGCGTTATGTACGCGCCCAGCGTCATGTACTCGCCGTGCGCTATGTGCGCGAACCGCAGGATGCTGTATATCAGCGTGATGCCAATCGCCCCCAGCGCGAACACGCTGCCTATGAGCAGCCCGTTCACCACCTTGCCCGGCGCCGCCAGCGTAACCACAAGCCCTACCGCGATAGCGCCCGCCAGCCACCACGCCTCCCTGCCCGCCGCCGCCGCGCGCGCCCGCTCCGCCATCGCCTGCATCGTCGCCATCGCCTAGCCTCCTCCCTGCCCGTCGTCGGCGTTGCCGTCCGCTTGGCTATCGTCCGCCTGCCCGCCCAGATACAGCCGTCCGACCTCAGGGTTGTCCAGCAGACTGCGCGCCTCGCCCTCTATCTGATTTTCGCCGCTCGCCAGCACATACCCCCTGTCCGACATAGCCAGCGCCGACCGCGCGTTCTGCTCAACGACCAGTATCGCCACGCCCGACTCGCGTATCTCTGTCAGCCGGTCGAATATCACGCCCACCATTATCGGCGACAGCCCGGCGGACGGCTCGTCAAGCAGCAGCAGGCGCGGCTGCAGCATCAGCGCCCGCCCGAATGCCAGCATCTGCCGCTGCCCGCCCGACAGGCTGCCCGCCCGCCGGTTGCGGCTGAGCCGCAAGTCCGGGAACATCTCATACATCGCCGCGATGCGCCCCGCCGACGCGCCGCCCGCCGCGAATGCCCCCATCTCAAGGTTCTCTTCTATCGTCAGCGACGGGAATATGTTATCGGTCTGCGGAACGTACGACATCCCCATTCGTATCAGCCTATCGGTCGCCATCCCCGTGATGTTGGCGTCGTCAAAGAATATCTCGCCCTGCTTGGGCGTCAGCAGCCCGAACACCGCTTTCATCAGCGTGGACTTGCCGCAGCCGTTGGGCCCGATGATGGTCACGAACTCGCCCGGCTCCACGCGCACCGAGACGCCGTGCAGGATCTCGGTCTCGCCATAGCCCACGAACAGGTTGTCCGCCCTCAGAATGCTCATATCACACGCCGCCTAGCGCGCCGCCCAGATACGCCTCCAGCACCGCGGGGTTTTGCTGAACCTCTTGGGGCGTCCCCTCCGCCAATTTCGCGCCCGCGTTCATCACGATAATCGGATTGCACAGGCTCATCACCAGATCCATATCATGCTCAATGATAAGTATCGTTACCCCGGTCTCTTGCTGCGCGCGCCGGATGTCTTCCACCAGCGCGTTCATCAGCGTTGGGTTCACGCCCGCGCCCGGCTCGTCCAGCAGAATCATCTCAGGCTTAGCCATAAGCATCCTGCCCAGCTCCAGCAGCTTCTTCTGCCCGCCCGACAGATTGGCGGCATACTCATTCCTGAGATGAATAAGATTAAGAAACTCCAGCGTATCCAGCGCCTGCCGCTCCACCGCGCGCTCCTGCGCCGCCACGCGCCAGGGCATAAGCCAAGACGCCCACAGCCGCTCCCCTTTTTGGCCACCCGGCACCAGCATCAGATTTTCCAAAACGCTCATCCGCTTAAACTCGCGCGGTATCTGAAAAGTCCGAACCAGTCCCGCCCCAAAAATCCGATGCGGCGGCAGCCCCTCAATGCGCCTATCCAGGAACGTTATCTCGCCGCTAGTCGGCTTAACAAACCCCGTAACCAGATTAAACAGCGTAGTCTTGCCCGCCCCATTCGGCCCAATAAGCCCGCTAATAGTCCCTCGCCTTACATCAAACGAGCAATGATCCACCGCATGCACCCCGCCAAAATCCTTAGTCAGCTCGCGCACCCGCAATATAGCCGGCGCGTCATCGCGCGCGCCGCCGCCTGCGCCGTCATCTTGCCGCGTGTTCATAGCCATACGCGCATCCCCCGCCGTGAGCGTGTCCCGGGCATATCCAAAGATTGCTTGCGGAGTGTATCAATGCGGTAAATGCGCGTCAACTTGCACGCATACTTAGCCTGAATATGCTATATTACACACGCACACAATAGCGTCACCCGAAAGGCATCCCCCAATGACAACGCCCGCGCAAGGCGACCAAAACTACGAGTCCACGGTGAACGACGCCCTCGCCCGCTTGCTGCGCGAGCGGATGGGGCTGGACGCCTCGTCCGAAATCCTGCGCGGCGGCAGACGCCCGGACATCATCGTGCGCCTGCAAAACAGAGCCGTGATACTGGAGCTTGAGATCGAGCCCGCCCGCACCGTGGAGCAGGACGCGCTGTCCAAGCTGGATATGCCGATTGACGGCAAGCCCGTCCAAAATGTGTTCGCCATAACCGCGCCCATCCAGCTGCGAACAATCGAGCAGCGCTACCTGCAAGAGCGCCTAGCGTCCGCCACCCTGCAATGGCAGGAATGGCGCAGCGACGGCTCATCCGGCCCCAAGCTCAGCGGCGATTTCGCCGATCTTGGCGACGCGGTGTCGCGCGTAGCCCCGCCAAGCGGCAACATCGACGCCGCTATCGAGCAACTGGATATGGGCGTCCGGTTCGCGGGATCCAGCTTGCACAACTCGCCCGGCTCGCTCGGCAGGATCGCGAATATGCTGAATATCGCGCCCGGCGAAGAGGCGGCGAATATGGCGGCGCTTGTGATTATCAACGCTATGATGTTCCAAGAACGCCTGGCGCAGGCCAGCACAGCATATCAGCCCCTCAGCGCGGCAATGCCTACCGACCGCGGGATGCGCGAGCGGTTGCTGCAAGAGTGGCGGCGCATACTTGATGTGGACTACTACCCGATTTTCAGAATGGCGACTGACTTCGCCTCCGCTATGTCCGGCTACGACTCGCCAGACTTCATAGGTCGCTGCGCCGACACCGCAATCAGCGTGATTGAAATCGCCGCTTTTGGGCAGCACGACCTAGCGGGCAAGATATTCAACAGGCTGGTAGCCGAGCGCAAACTGCTGGCGGCGTTCTACACGCGCATCCCCTCATCCACGCTGCTGGCAGGCCTAGCCTTGCCCGCCGACGATTCGTTGGGCATAGATTGGGCGGATGCGAAGTCAATCACAAACCTGCGCGTCATAGATCCCGCCTGCGGCACGGGAACGCTGCTTATGGCGGCGTACCGGCAAGTTATGCAAAACCACGCCGCCACCGGCGCAAGCGCTCCCCCCGACGAACTGCACCGCGCGCTTGTGGAAAATGTCATCATCGGCGCCGACGTAGTTCAATCCGCCATACACATGACCGCCGCGACCCTCGCCGCAATGTCCGCCACCGCGGAGTTTAAGCAGATGCAGCTGCACACTTTGCAACTGGGCGTAGATGAAACGCGCGTGGGCGAGGAAGTAAAAACCGAAGTACATCTGGGTTCACTGGATTGGCTAAAATCGTCCGGCGTCCAGTCCCACTTTTCGGCTACGCAAGAGCAAATAAGCGCCGTCAACGGCGAGGGCGGCGTAATTCACACGCCGCAGGTTGACCTGGTAATCAGCAACCCGCCCTACACGCGGCGCGGCAGCGACGGCGGCAAGCAAGAGGCTATCGCCCGCGTGTTCGACCTGCCCGAAAACGATCCCGACAAAGAAAATGCGCTTAAAGCCGCAACAAGCGCGCTGCTGAAAGGCACTCCCGCCAATCAAATCGCGGGGCAGGGCACGTCGTTCCTGGTTCTTGCGGACAGAATGGTAAAACCCGGCGGGCGCATCGCGTTTGTGCTGCCCTACACCGCGCTGGCGGGAGAATCTTGGGCGGGCGTCCGGCGGATGCTTGCGAAACGCTACTTGGTGGAGTTCGTGATTTGCTCGCACGACCCCGAACTGCCCTCATTTTCGTTTGACACCAAAATAGCGGAGGCGCTGATAGTGGCGCGCCGCCTGCGAAAAGACGAAACGCCGCCTAGAACCGCCAAGTTCGTCAACCTGTGGCGCGGGCTTGACTCCGAAACCGTCGCCCTGGCGCTGACGCGCGCCATACGCAACGCGGCGGCATTGCCCGTTCACCGCGCGGACGGCCCCCTAGCCGGCGGCAGCGCGCTAATGCTGGGCGCAGAGCAGTGGGGCGAGATAGTGGAATCGCCAATAGACGGCGCGCCGTGGAAAGCCGCCCGATGGCAGCGCGCGCTCATATGCCAGTTCGCGGCGGCGGTAGAGCGCGGCGATCTTCACCGATTCGACGGGTTGCGCTCTTTGGGGCAAATTCCCGTCGCGCCCTTGGGCGATGTGTGCAATGTAGGCCCCCAGCATCGCCAAATTCGCGGCAGTATCGGCAGATTCGACGGCTATCACGGCTACGACCCGCAAGCGCAATTCCCGGCGCTTTGGGCACTGGACTCTAGTGTGCATCAAGGTTTCACCGCGCAGCCAAACGCGCGGCTTATCCCGCAGCCGGGCCGCGATTACGCGCCAATTTGGGAACAATCAGGCGCGCTGCAAATCACTACCAACATTGGCTACAACACTCAGCGCATAATGGCTACGCGCACCGGCGTCCGCACTCTAGGCGTGAATTCGTGGCACACATTGATTGTCCACGAAGAGGATTTCACGACCCGGTCGGCGAGAGAAATCGCCCTAGCGCTTTGGCTCAACTCCACATTCGGATTCCTGCTCCACGCCAATCGCTCCAGCCGCACTCAACTTACCAGGGGAATAGGCAACAAAAGCATGCTGCGCGAGATGTTCACCCTCGACGTCCGCCAACTCCAAGAATGGCAACTAGACGCCGCCCTATCAATCTGGCGCGACTTCCAAGACAAGACCTTTGAGCCCTTCCACCGTTGCGCCGTTGACGCCAACCGCATTGAGTTGGACAGGCGCATGATGAACGACATGATCGGGCTTGACGGCGAGGCGCAAGAGGCGATGGCGCAGCTGCGCCTAGCGCTCGCCAACGACCCGTCCATCCGCGGGGATAAGGATGCCGCGCTGCCCTAATCGCCAAGCCCCAAATTTATACAAAACCTTGAATTCACCCCAAACCCGCCCATTTCCCCCCATAGGGCTTGACCTCCCGCCACAAAAAGCGCACAATTGCATATTAGTTAGTGGCATTGCGCCCAATCGCGCGGCGCAACCAAAATGCGCGACTTATCAAGCATAATCATGGGCGTCCAAAACCATTAGTCAAACCCAAAATCAAGCGCATCTACAACCCTGTCAAAGCCCATAATCAAACCCAATCAAGGCAATCCAAAACCCCTACATCAACCCCCAATCAGGGCATCCAAACAACCCCGGCGGCGGCAGCCGGCGCAAGCGTTATGAGAGGAGCAAGCGCTATGAGTTCCAACGGCAATGGCGGACGCGACAAGTCTATGGTGTTCGTGCAGCTCACGGGGGGCAATGACGCCCTGAACACTATTATCCCCTACAATGACGGCCACTATTTCGACTACCGCCCGGCGGTCAAACTCGACCGCGACAATGTGCTGGCGCTGGACGACAATCTCGCCATCAATCCCAATATGACCGCCATCAAGCGGCTGTGGGATGAGGGCAAGGTCGCCATTATCAACGGCATCGGCTATCCCAATCCCAACCGCTCGCACTTTCGCTCTATGGACATCTGGCACACCGCCGAGCCCACTAAGGTCGTGACCGAGGGCTGGCTGGGCGCGCTCACCCGCGAGCTGGATCCGGACGGCGATAACGTCCTCACATCCGTCAACTTCGGGCGCGGCCTGCCCCGCGCGCTGTCCGCCCAAGGCGTCCCCGTGGCGTCGGTGGGCGACCTCGCCAACTATGGCCTCTATCCCGACATCCGCGACGACGCCGTCCGCACGCAGACGCTGGGAATGTTCTCGCAGATGTACGGCGGCGCGGGCAAGGACGCGGTCAAGGAGTTCATCCAGCAGACGGGCAGAGGCGTGATGCAGGGCGCGGACATCCTGAGCTCGGCGCCGCGCAACTACACATCCACGATTGAGTACGCCGACACATCCATCGCCAAGAGCCTGCGCGACGCCGCCCAAGTGATGTTCGCCGACATCGGCGCGCGCATCTACTACACCGGGCAGGGCAGCTACGACACGCACGCCGGCGAAGTGCCGATGCACGCCAAGCTCGTCTCCGAACTATCCAACGCGGTGGGCGATTTCTGGGACGACGTAGAAGAACACGGCTACGACAAGGACACCGCCGTGGTCATCTTCTCCGAGTTCGGGCGGCGCATCAAGGACAACGGCAGCGGCACCGACCACGGCAGCGGCGGCGTGGCATTCGTCATCGGCGGCGGCGTCAAGGGCGGGCTGTACGGCGACTTCCCCTCGCTTAGGCCCCAAGACCAGCTTGAGGGCGACATGCACTTCAACAACGACTTCCGCGGCACATACACCACGCTGCTGGAAGACTGGATGGGCGTGGACGCCAAGCCAATCGTCCATGGCTCATTCGAGAAGATGGACTTCTTCCAGACCTAAGCGCTTACGGGCGCATCCCTGCCATTCGCGGGATGCGCCCTAATCTTTTACGCCGAATACGCCGTGCCTTAGTATGCCGGCCATATCGCGCCAAATCCAACCGCGCGGCGCAACAAAATCGCGCCAACCCGCCGCGCCCGATATGCCCGATATAACGGGCAAGGCGCTATGCCCCAAACAGGACACTCCAATGGGCTGCTTTCAATATCCCATAGAAATAGGCGATCCCGCCGGACGGCGCTTTACGCAGCTGAACGCGCTTGTGGATACCGGCGCATCCTACACGCTCGCGCCCGCATCATTGCTAACGCGGATGGGCGTAGAGCGAACCGAAACCGCCGTCTTTCACCTGGCGGATGGCAGCCAAGCCAAACTTGACATCGGCGAAACTCGCATCCGAATAAACGGCAAGCAGGTTACATCAATCGTAGTCTTTGGCGATGAAGACGCAGCGCCATTGTTAGGCGCGCACACGCTAACGGGGCTGCGCCTTGCCGTCGATCCCCTAGCGGAACGGCTGATTGACGCTCATGCCTTGCTATTCAACAACCGAAAACCGCTCTGCGTCTATCCAAGCGAAACAGAATTATCGCAACCAATACTCCGATAGCCGCGCCACGCAACAATCGCGCCAAGAACCACGCTAATACGCCGATAGATACGCTAACAAAACCACCCCAAAACACACGCCGCGCAATCACACACGGGAGGACGCACAATGACCACCGCAACCGCCACAACCACCGCAACCGACGCCGCGCTCATCAAGCACCTATTGCGCCGCGCGTCTTTCGGCGCTACGCCCGCCGAAATCGACCGCTACGCCGCGCTGGGCTACGAAAGCGCCGTGGAAGACCTCATCAACCCCGGCGATCCCCAAAATATGCCCGACGACATCATTATGCGCTACCACACCGATATGCACGAACTCCGATTCGGCAACTCCGCATCCGCCTACTGGCTCTACCGCATGGTCACCACGCAGGCGCCTATGGAAGAGAAAATCGCGCTCTTCTGGCACGGCGTCTTCGCCACCGGCTACGCCAAGACCAACCAGGCGCGCTCGCTGCTCAACCAGATCGAGATGTTCCGCCGCCTGGGGCTGGGCAAGCTGGACGACCTGCTCATTGAGCTCGCCAAAGACCCGTCAATGATAATCTGGCTGGACAACCAGGAAAACCACAACGGCGCAATCAACGAAAACTGGGGGCGCGAGCTGCTGGAGCTGTTCAGCATGGGCATCGGCAACTACACCGAGGACGACATCAAAGAGGCGTCGCGCGCGTTCACGGGCTGGACGCTCGGCAACGCCGAATATATGGCTACCCGCGCCACAAAGGACTCCATTTGGCCCTACGGCCGCATCGCCTGGCACTTCGACTTTCGCCCCGAAGACCACGACGGCGGCGAAAAGCGCTTTCTCGGCGAAACCGGCGACTTCGACGGCGACGACATCGTGCGGATAATCTGCAAGCAGCCCGCCACCGCGCGCTTTATCGCCCGCCATATGTACGACTTCTTCGTAGCCGACGAAGAGCCCGTGCCGCAGTGGCCCTACTCCCCGCCGCGCGATCCCGCCGCGATAGACATCCTCACGCAGGCGTACTTTGACGGCGACCACGAAATCCGCTACATGCTGCGCGCGCTGTTCAACTCCGACTTCTTCAAGCGGGCGCAGTACGCGCGCGTCAAATGCCCCGCCGAACTCGTCGCCGGCACGATGCGGCTCAGCGGCGGCGTAACCCGCCCGGATGTGGGCATCATCCCCACATCCGACCTGACCGGCTATATGGGGCAGACGCTGCTCAACCCGCCCTCGGTGGAGGGCTGGCATGAGGGGACGGAGTGGATAAACAGCGGCGCGCTGGTGGAGCGCGTCAACTTCGCCGCCAAAGAGATAAGCGACACCGCCAAGCCCGGCGTGCGCCTGATACTGGACAGGCTCGCCGCCCAAAACGGCGGCTCATACGCGCCCGCCGCCCTGGTGGACGCCTGCCTGGACATAATGGGCACCCCCGAAATGGACGCCGAGATGCGCGCCGCCCTCATAGCCCACGTCGGCGTCAAAGGCGACGCCAGCCTAACCGGCGCCTCGCGCGAATCCGCCGAGGCGCGCGTGGGCGAGCTGCTGGGGCTGATAGCCTCTACTACGGAGTATCAGCTGGTGTAGCGAGTGCTTAGCCTAGCCCGTCGGGGGCTGAGGCGCAGGGCTGGCATAGACTTAATTGCGCGGCGGCTACTCCTTGTATGAGAGAGTGGATGGAATTCTCTTATGAGAGTGGCCGCCGTTGCATCAAGGCTATTGCTATGCGCCCAATCAAGCGCGAACATAGACATAGAAAAGAGGAGTACATAGAAATGCCCGATAGAGAAATCACACATTCCCTTGTGGATGTAATGCCGTATGCCGTTCACGCGCCTGACCAAGCAGGCGAAGACGCGGTGTACGACTTCACCCACAGCCACGAAGTCAACGAAATATGCTCCACTATGCTGCCACCCCACGTGCTAACGCCCGTCGACAAAAGCGAACTTGAAGACGCGCTGTCCGCGTACATCCGGCGGCGAGGCGTTGACGCCACTGACGCCGCCCGCATCCGCGAATGGCTTGGCGCGCTCCCCGACCAGTTGGCGATACTGGAGCGCGCGCCCTAACGCGCCATCCGCCGCTACCGCATCCGGCGTATTAGGGCTGCATTAGGACTATCGCTATGCGCTCAATCAAATCCCCTTGGCAGGCAACCTTCGACGAATTCGTGGACGGCATCCGCGAATCCGCGCTCATAGCCGCGCCCTACATCACGCGCCAGCCGATAGAGCGGCTCGCCGACCGCTTGCGCGCGCCCGAATCTGTGCGCCTTGATGTGCTGACCAGCCTGGACGCGCCAAGTATGTGCAATGGCGCTGTGGACGCCGCCGCCCTCGCGTGGCTCTGCGAGCGCATCCCAAACGCCAATGTGCGCCACCTCGCCAACCTGCACGCCAAGGCATATGTCGCCGACGCCAACGTCGCCATCGTAGGCTCGGCCAACCTCACCACCGGCGGCTTGCGGCGCAACTACGAACTCGGCGTCTATATCACCGAACCGCAGGCAGTCAGCGATATAGCCGACGACCTGCGCGAATACGGCAGCCTAGGCGTGCAAGTCCCCGCCGCCGCGCTGCTCCAGCTGAACGCTATGGCGCAACGCGGCAGGCAAGCCAGGGAGAACATTGACGAATCGGCTGAGTCCGCCGCCAAATCCGAATACGACGGCGTGGTTGAGGGCATAACCGGCAAGTTGGTAGAGTTAAGCGTAAAGGGCGAGGCGTTCACCCTGAACCCGCGCGCGACCATCACCGGCAAGTTCGGGGATGCGGTGAAATACATTCTGCGGCGGCACGGCGCGTTGCCAACTACCGAAATATACCCGCTAATCCAAGAGATTATGCCCGAATGGTGCGACGACGATGTGCGGCGCGTAGTCAAGGGCGCAACGCTTGATATTAAATGGCGGCACGATGTCTTGAACGCCCAACAAGTCTTGCGGCGGCAAGGCGTAATCACGCGCGAAAACGGCCGCTGGCGTCTTGTCTAATCCGAATGAACCCTAGCGTGAACAGAGCGAACTCTATGCCGCGCAACGCCCTCAAACTCGCCACAACCCCCGTCCCCCTGCCCGCCGACCGCGTCCACCTCCGCGACTACGACGCCATCGAAGTGGACATATTCCTCCGCCACGCGCCCGACGGCGCAGCCGAATTCGTCCTGGCCGTAGATTGCCAAGCCATCATAGAGGCGTTCACCACGCGCGATTTCACCGAATATGACCACGCCTTGGAAGACGACTGCCCCGCTTGCCACGCCGCCGGCTGGCTGAACGATGAGGACGAGGCGGACTGCTATCGCTATGACGACCTGGCTATGGACGCTTTTGTCGACCGCATCGCCGATATGCCCGAACTGCGCCTGTTTCGCAACGGCGAGCATATGATTGAGAACGACCACTGGACGATTGCCGCAACCCGCCGCTCATCCCGTCCCGCATAACCCCGCTTGCCCCTATCCCCCGATTGACGCCAATCCCAAAAGCGCGTATTCTAGCGGCAGCGAAAATGCGCCAACCCGCGCCCAATCCCGACCGCGAAAGAAAAGGCTTGCGCTATGACAACCACTACCGCCAACACGCTCACGCTTGAATACATCAAAACCATCGGCATCGTCAACAACGCCCCCGTCGGGCGCGGCTTCGCCAATCCCGTCGACCTGGAAGTCCACCCCGACGGGCGCATCTTCGTCCTCAACCGCGGCGCCCCCGTGTTCACCCGCGTGGGCGTGGTCACTATGGACGACGACTATCTCTTCGAATTCTCATCGCACGGCGACAAAGAGGGGCAACTGCGCCTTGCCGCCGGCATCGCCATAGACAGCGCCGACAATGTGTATGTCACCGACGAATACCACCACCGCGTCAGCGTGTTCAGCGCCGAAAACGGCGAGTTCGTCAAGGCATGGGGCGCGCGCGGCAACGCGGACGGCGAGCTTGACGGCCCCTCCGGCATCGCCATTGACGGCGAGGACAACCTGTACATCACCGACCAGAACAACCACCGCGTCCAAAAGTTCACCGGCGACGGCCGCTTTCTGCTGAGCTGGGGCGGCTTTGGCGGCGGCGAGGGCGAGCTCAATATGCCCTGGGGCGTCTGCGTAGCGCCCGATGGCAGCGTCTATGTCGCCGACTGGCGCAACGACCGCATCCAGCGCTTCAGCGCCGAGGGCGAGTTCATCCGGCAATACGGCGAGCGCGGCGACGCCGACGGCCAATTCATACGCCCCTCCGGCGTGGCGGTTGACGCCGCCGGCAACATCGTCATATCCGACTGGGGCAACGAGCGCGTGCAAACCCTCGCCGCCGACGGCAGCCACATCCAAACTTTGCGCGGCGAGGCGACCCTGTCCAAGTGGGCGCTGGACTTCCTAGCCGCCAACCCCGACGAAGTATCCACGCGCGAAATGTCCAATCTAACCCCCGACCTGCCCGCGCACTTCAACACCCCGCAGCTCATATCATCCCAAACCGAACCCTACTTCTGGGGGCCCGCCTCGGTGAACTTCGACGCGCGGGGCAACCTGTACGTCACCGAATCCTCGCGCCACAGGTTGCAGATATACCGCGCGGGGTAAGCGGTTTCGGTTGGCGAAATAGCCCAGACACGCGGCTTGCGGATCTACCGCGCAGGCTAATTGCGCCCTGCCGCGCATTCGGCATATGGCTTAAAGATGGGTTGCGGTAAGACATATCCCCCCATCATCACGCCTCCCGCAGCCACAGCGTCCGCTCGGCCCGCGCCAGGCCGCCCCGCGCCTCCAGCCGATGCCCCTCCACGAAGAAGTCCGCGTTCACGCCCATTGCGGCGTAGCGAACCGCGATGCGGTCGGACAGCCGCGACTGCGTTATCAGCAGCGCGTTGGCGTCCGAGCCGCTGGGCAGCGTTGCCGCGATTGCGCTGCGGGGCGATTTTCTGCGCCGCAAACGTCGCTCCGCCGCCAATTGCGCGTCCGCCGCCCGCCGCGACCAGCGCGCGTCTATGCTGCGGATGCGCGTCCCGTATTCGCGCTGACTCGCCGCGTCCTCCGCCGTCACTAACACAGGCGCGTTGTATGTATATGCCGCGAATGAGCGCAGCGCCAGCCGCGTCAGGTAGCCCGCCGCCGCGCCGAACCTCACCCGTATCAGCGTCCCCTTGCCGCTGTACAGCCCAATCGCCGGATGCGTAACCGAAATCCGCCGCGTCAAATCGTCGCCCGCGCCGTCCGCCCGCGTGTTCGCGGCGTAGTCAACGCCCGCCACCGGCAAAATCTGCCCGCTCACGATGTCGTAATCCTTGCTTTCGGCGAGAAAATCGCGCGTTTCCCCCGCCTTGAAACGCAGAGTTTCGCTCAGCGTCCAAGCCGTTTGGTATCCGTGGCTCGTAGCCGCCCGTATGCGGACGAATATCTTGTTCTCGATGGCGTCCGCGCCGTCGCTCCAGTCCAGCCGCGCGAAATAGGGATTGACGCCGCCCGACTGCGCCCCAAGCGTTGCCCGCGCAGTAGTATGCGGCGCCGATTCGCGGCGGCCCCTGCCCTCCATCCGCCAGTAGCCGTTGCCGTCTATGTAGATAAACCCGTCCTCTTCGTCCTGCAAGCGGTGGATTTCGTCAAGCGCCCGCGCGCCCCACAGCGGCGGACTCCACGGCGCCTGCACAAGCTCAGCGCCGGTGTCAAGCCGCCGCGTTGCCCTGTCAGCGCCCGCGTAGTCTAGGATGTCCCCCAATATCTCATCCGCCGTCTGCGGCAGCGGCGAACCCGCGTACATATACAGCGTTACCGACTTCAGCCGCCGCATCTCGTCGGATGCCGTAATGCCGCAAACCTGCGCCGCCGCGCGCGGATCCGGGTCAATGGCGTCTATACTCCCCCGAAACAGCGACGCCCACCCGCCGAACCGCTGCCACAGGTGATTCGCCGCGCCGTCCGCGTACAGCCCATGCCGCGTTGCCGCCCGATTGAACGCCGACTGCGCCGCTGCGACCTGCCGCCCGTCCACAAACACGCGGATGGATTCCCCATGCAGTTCCACCATCACAAAGCGCGTTTGCCCCACATCCCACGCCAGCGCCGCCGACGCCAGCGTCGTATCAACTCCCGCCTGCGTCCTGCGAACCTCCGCCGCGCCCGCGCCGAACCTGACGCTGAGATAGTTCGCGCCGTCCGCGCAGCGCAGCGCCAGCCCGCCCAAATTCGCGCTATCCCCGCGCGTGAGCCAGCAGCCGAATGAGCCGTCCGCGTAGCCCAGATCCATCATTGCGATGCGCCGGCCAGCCGCGCCGCCCGCCGTCTCTGCCCCCGTGCGCGCCGCGTTCACCCGAAAGCCGCCCGCAAGCGCCTGCCACCGATGCGCCGCGCCGTAGCGGGGAACGCTTGCGGTGATGGCCGAGAGCGCCGCCCCCTCGAACTCGTCGCAGGGAAACGCCGCCCGCAGCCAAACGCCGCGCCCAGGCTTGAGCTTGCCTTGCAGCGGCGATGCGGCATTAGGCGGACTGAACCTGTGATCCGCGTTACGCAACCGCAAACTCAGCTTAGCCGCGCCGATATGGTCGCTCGCCAAATCGCGCTTGTGCGTCAAAGACAGATCCAGCACAGCCCCCGTAATATCGTCATGCGCCCCCGCGAACCGCCCGTCCCCATCCCAATCCGCCATCACCAGCCACTTGATACCGCTCATCGCATCATCCCCCTCACTATACGCCACGCACGCGCCGCGCCCTCATATCTGCCCTGATTGCCGTCTATATCTCTTGCTTAATAATTCCCGTGCCGCTTGCGGATGATTGCCGCCCAATGCCCTCTTCTTCATAATTCCCGCTACTTGCGGATGATTGCCCTGCCGCTTGCCCACTTACTCGCTATCCGGATACACCCCCTCGCCGTCCTGCCGTCCACTTGCAGCGTAGCCTCCCACGAAACCGGCTCTCCCGCGCGGCTGTGCAGGCGATACGCCGCTACCCAGCAGCTGCCCGAATACCGCGCCTTGCCCGCCGCCATTCCCGCCGGCGCGTACTCAAACGCGGTTGGCGCGCCGTGATAGCGCAGCCCGCCAAGCACGGCGTCCGGCCCCGATTGCGCGGCGTCGTCAAACAGCCCGCGCAAGGTGAACGCCACGCTCTCGGCGGCCGGGATAAATCGCGCGCCCGCATCGCCCAGCGCCGTGACCTCGTTCAGCGATCGGCCGCCGGGCAGCCCGCTAACCTCCGTGATATGCGCCGATATATCCCGCATAACCCCGCCCGCATCCGCAATCCGAAACCGCGACGCCCGCCCAAACGCATACGCCATATCCCCGCCTCCTCTGCGTCATTCATAGTTACGCATCCAATATAGAACTATTGTATGCAATTGTCAAACAAAATCCCCCGCCACTCCGCTTGCCATAACTCGCGCCCAACGCAATACCTCCCAATTTCTGTTATGCTAAACCCACGCCGCCTGACGCTTTCCCACCAACCAACTATCCCCGACCATATCGCCTACACATATCGCCCACGCCATCAGGAGACGCGCGCCAATGACACTTCCCCCAATCGATCGCCACCGCATCGCCCGCCTGCTTGATCCCCCCGATGGCGCTTGCGATGTGATAATAGACACCGACGCCTACAACGAGATAGACGACCAGTTCGCCCTAACCTACGCGCTGCTATCCCCCGCGCTTAATATCACGAGCGTCCAAGCCGCGCCCTTTCACGCCGCCGTCCGAAACACCGAGAGTTTTGAGCATGGGATGGAGCTCAGCTACGACGAGATACGCAATGTGCTTGCGAAATCCCCCATCCCCTACGACGGCCCCATCCTGACAGGCTCGCGCCAATCCCTAACCGCCACCGGCGGCGAACCCGTCCCCAGCGCCGCGGCTGCCAACATCATCAACCTCGCTATGGCTCGCCGCCGCCGTGGCGCCGAACCCCTCTACATCCTGGCGCTCGGCGCGCTCACCAACGTCGCCTCCGCCCTGCTGTTGGAGCCGCGCATCCGCGAGCGCATAACCATAATCGCGCTCGGCGGCTGGCCCTACCACGCGTCCGGCTTTCACGACTTCAACTTCATCCAAGACATCAAGGCGGCGCAAGCGGTATTTGACAGCGGCGCCGCGCTCGTGCATGTAACCGGATTCGGCGTATCCGAACTGCTCCGCACTACCCGCTGGGAACTGCGCGAGCATCTGCAAGGACGCGGCGCGATTGGCGACTACCTATTCGGCATCTACGAAGAGTTCGTGCAAGACCACCCCGGCCGCAGCAAGCCCATCTGGGATCTCGCGCCCGTCGCCTGGCTGATAAACCCCGTCTGGCTCAAAACCCACATCGCCGCAAGCCCCATCCTCAACGACCACTTAGGCTACACGCACAACGCCGAGAGCCACCCCATCCGCATCGTGGACTGGCTGGACAGAGACGCCATTTTCACCGACTTCTTCGCCAAGTTGCACAAAGCCACCGGCGGCTAAAAGCGCGGGGTTCGCGGCATTGCGCGGCATTAAGCGCATAGAGAGAGCAAGGTAATTCGGCGCACACGGCGCAAGGCATTACGCATTACGCGAATAATCACGCGCATAAAGAGCAAGGCAGACCGGCATCCAACCGATCCGCCTTGCCCTCTACGTCGTCTTACGCCTAAGCCTTGTAACGGCTACGCTTTACCCACTTATCCCAACGCTTTTGCCCCACCCTACGCCTTGCCCGCGATGAAATCCGCCATTCGCTCCCCTATCATCATCGTGGTCACATTCGTGTTCGCGCGGATGCAGTCCGGCATCACCGAGGCGTCAACCACGCGCAGCCCGTCTAGCCCGTGAACCCGCCCATGCTGATCCACCACCGCCATTCCGTCCGACGCCGGCCCCATCTTGCATGTGCCGGATATGTGATGCCCCGTCGTGGACTCGCGCATCAGCCAATCGTCCAGCGCGTCGTCCGACGCCAAATCCGCCTCAAGCGGCTCGATGCGCCGCTCGATAATGTCCTTGAACGCCTCGTCCTCGCCCAGCCGCATCGCCAGATGCACGCCCTCGCGCATCCTTTGGCGGTCAAACGGCTCTTGCAGATAGTTGTAGTTCAGGAACGGCTGCACATTCGGGTCGGTGGATGTGAGTTTCAGCTCGCCCGCGCCCAGCGCCAGATACAGCGCCACAATCGCGCGTATGCCCAGCGGATCCATTCGCCCGCCGCCGCGATTCACCCGCTCGGTGGCGAATGACTGGAATATCAGGATCATATCGTTTCGCAAATCCGACCCCTCCGCCGTATATCGCAGCACGATTTGGTTGCGCGGCGCGAACCCGTCCAGGTCAAAGCCGTCTTTCGTCTTCCAGGTAACCCACACAATCGGATGATCCCGCAGGTTCTGCCCCACGCCGCGTAGTTCGTGGACGAGCGGGATGCCGAAATCCGCCAGATGCGGCGCCGGCCCCACGCCCGACAGCATCAGCAGCTGCGGCGAGCCGATAGCCCCCGCGCTCAGGATAATCTCGTCGCCGTACACATCGAAAGTCTCGCCGCCGCTTTCCACCCTTACGCCAACCGCGCGCTTGCCCTCAAACAGGATGCGCCGCGTGGCGCAATTCGCCCGCACCGTCAGGTTAAGCCGGTGGCGCGACATCCCCAGATAGCCGATATTCGTGCTCCAGCGGATGCCCTGCGGGTTGTTGAACGGCGTGGGGCTGATGCCGGTGGAGTCGGGATTGTTCAGATCCGCGCTCTCGGAATAGCCCGCCGCGACGCAGGCGTCGTAGAACGCTTGCTGCGCCGGCAGCCACTCATCCCGCTTGAACCGCCGCGCGATGATAGGCCCATCGCCGCCGTGAAAGTCGTCCGAAAAATCGGTATCCGTCTCCAGCCGCCGGAAATAGGGCATAAGCTTCTCAAACGCCCAATCGTTGTTCCCCATAGCCGCCCAAGCGTCGTAATCTTCCGGCACGCCGCGCAAAAACATCTGCCCATTGATGGCGCTCGATCCCCCCGTAACCTTGCCGCGCGGCACCATCATCGGCTCCGCCCGCTCCGTAGGCTGCCCCCAGAACTGCCAGTTATGATCGCTCACCATCACATCCGTCCCCGTCGCGTACCCATACCGCACCTCATCCGGCAGCTCGTCAATCGCCGCATAATCCGGCCCCGCCTCCAGCAGCAGCGCCGACACCCCCGGATCCTCGCTCAGCCGCGCCGCCACAATCGCCCCCGCCGACCCAGCCCCCACCACAATCTTGTCATACTTCATAGCGCCAGCCTCCATAGCCAAAGGTAGCATTGTTTGGGTGATGGTATATGCGGCGGCGGCGGGCGTCAAGCGGCGGGCGTTAGCCGGAGAGCAGGCGGCAACGCTAATGGTTATCCCGCAGATACCGGATAATCTCCATCATCACCTTGCAGTCTATTTCGTTATACGCCACAATCTCTTGCATCAGCGGCAGCCTCTTCATAGACACGCCCTTGCTCCGCGCCTCTTCCTGACAGCGCCACGCGCCCACCATCGCCCCAAGCCCGTCAACCTGGCTATCCCCCCAATCGGTTTGGATGAGCTCAAGCGAGCGCATCGCCTTGGCGACCGTCTTCAATCCGAAATTCAGCGCCCCCCGCGTTACGATGGGCTCTTCGCGCATAGACTTCAGGAAATCGCGCCATTCAAAACCGCTCGACCAGTCCTCGCGCCTGTCGTGCCGCGTTTTGGCGGAATTGTACGCCGTTTCCAGCGCGATTACCTCCGCTTGCGACCAGTGAAAGACGCGCGGCTTGCCACTGGAGGGATCCAGCCGCTCGCGCGTGGCACTCATATGCGCCATCCATTCGCTTATTATGCGGAGCTCCTCATCCTCAGTCAGGTCATCTACGACCAGCGACTTGAACCGCCAATCCCCGTTTTCTAGGTGTCCGCAGCCAATCATAAAGATGAGAGGCTGCCCACCCTTCTCAGGCAGATTGGAAAAGTCGTCGTTCAGGTCTGAGCAGAACTCGAAGTCCACATAGAACTCCATGCCCGACGGTATGTGCCAATCCCTGCGGGTGGCAACAATTCGGGCGGGAAGAACCGGCGAATGCTCGTCGTCGGCATTGACCGCCAGCAGCTTTGCCAGTGTGGGCGAGATAGTTTTCCCTTTTATATCTAAGTCTGCCGGCGTCAGACGTGGATCATCCCAGCGATAGATGCCCCGTTCATGCGCCGCATATCGGTTTTTAGCGCCCACATACCATAGCGATGTTAGCTCTTTCAGCTCATCCGCCAACTGCCGCTTGATGCCTACCCACTGATCAGGCGACCCCGCTTGTTCGTCCTCCGCATCTGGATCCTGGTATCCGAGCGTCATCACATCCCCATCATCCACATTGCTCATATTGGGATAAAGCTCAGGCACCGAAGGCGTGGGGAGCAACTGCCAATCTTTGCCCTCGGTGCGAACCCGCCTCACCCAATCAAGCGCTTGCTCAACCGCGCGCGCAATGGGGATACGGTTTGCGATAGTCCCGTTCTGTGGAATTGGCCCAAGCCTGTCCAGAGCGTTGCCGTTGCGGTAGGTTTGGCCCCGGGTTTGCTGTTGCCATCCACGCCCTAGCAGATACGATTTATCGGGCAAATAGCTTTGCAGCCGCCCCAGCGCACGATTGTAGATATACATCTGCGCCTTATACGCCGGCGCACTCCCGTCATTAGCGACTTCAGCGCCGCTTGCGTTCAGGTGAATGGTAGTGAATTTCGTGTCCACCACTATGTAATGCCAGGGGGCTTGCAGGTCGGGCGCGCCCAAAGACGCCTCGCGCTCCGATACCGAATTGGGAAACAACTCATGCAGCACGTCGCTGCGTATCAGAAAATCGGGCGAGCCGTATGTCCTATTTTGGGCGTCCCGCAGTACGCCTTGGTAGATAATCGGCGCACCTTGTCGCATCGCCTCAAAGGTTTCCTTAGCCTTGTCTAGGACTCTGATGTCCTTATAGGATTGGGCAACCGTGACAACCTCATATCGCTCTTTGAGCAGATTGAGTATGCCAGTTTCAAACTCATTGCCTTTCCCGAAGATGAACTGCACGAAATCCAGCCGCTCGTTGTAGTCGGGCGTGTCTTTCTTAGGCGTGTACCCGCGAGCTTCGCCATACTTTTGCAGCCAATCTATGAGCGGATCACTGATAAGCCAATTGCGAGTTCGCCCCGCGCTTACCCACTGATCCCAATCAGTGGGGGAAACGGGAATAACCTGAACACCCTCATCATTATGCGTAAGCGCCCTTATGCCCATAGTTGCCATACTCCCCGAATCTCACCTGAAAATTTTTAGGGCTACTTTTTTATAAAAAATAGCACCGTCCGCTTCTCTTGTCAATTCAAGCTGGCGAGTGAATCTACTGTTTCAGATGGTTAGATTGGCTTTGCCGCAGCCACCCGCCTTACCATATGAAGAACTAAATTACCAAACTCTCAAAACCATCTAAATGGAACCGCTACCAAAGGCGATATATTACTTGACAGGGTTATCTCAAGGATGTTATGTTGGTCTTTGACCAAGATTTATTGGCGTTGCAATAGAAGGAGGTGTGTCGATGGACACATTCGAAAAGAAAGATGCGCTGATCCAGTTGATGCTACTAGAGTATCTGCTGATCCGGTTGATACTGCAGTTGATGCTGACTGTGAAAGAGCTGGAGCAGATCCGGTCGACGCTGACTGAGAAAGAATCAGCAAATGCTGAGGATAATCTCGACATCGTGAATGCGATGCGTCACCACTATTGGTTCTAGGAGCAAGGTGTGCCTACGTCACATCGCGACTCTTATAGACGTAGGTAGTGGCAGCGTTTTCACTCAAGTGGTTCTGAGAGTTTGGCGAGTTGTGATACAACCGATAAAGCGGATGGCTGCGGCAAGACAGCCCAACCATCTGCGGCAACAGATGCACTCGGCCACATGAGTGGAAACGCTGCCCTGCGCCGTCAAAGCGCCGTCATATTCGGCGCTCGGCGGTTAAACCTGCGTCCCCTCCGGCAAATACTCCGCCAGCTCCCGCTTCCACTCCGGCACGGGCGCCGCCGCCCCCTCGCGCGGCACATACGCCGACCGCTCCACCAGCTCGTACTTGTGGATGTACCGCGCGCAGTTGGAATAGACCTCGGTGACGCTCACGCGCGCTATGAACTGCGCGCCGGGGTAGCGCGCAATCAGCGGATCTTGCTCGTCAATGGACACTACGCCCTGCAGCCGCAGACGCGCCTGGTTGACGAAGTCTATGAACAGCAAGCCCACATTCGGGTTTTTGAGCAGATTGCCCATGCTTTGATACTTGCCGTTGCCGTCATAGTTGGGGAACGCGATTGTGGCGTCATCCACCACCGCCACGAAACCCGGATCGCCGCCCTTGTACGAGCATGTGGGCAGCCCGCGATGGTCGCAGGTCGCCATAAAGAACATATCCGCCCGCGCTATGAACTCCCGCTGCGCCGCGCTCAGCGTCTCAGACGCGCGCTGCGCTATGCGAGCCGCCAGCCGCCGCGTCCCGAACTTGTCCTGAAAATACAGGTTGCCGTCATGAAAATCGTGAACCTTGTCCGGCATTGGCGTCCTCTCTTATCCGTTTGCGTATGCTTGCCGTGTGATTGATTATCATAGCCATTATTCTATACGCGCGCGCATCCATCCATACCCAAAAGTTTTGCCTACCTTTCCAAAAGTAGCGTCAACCCCTACCACCCGTCGGCAAACTTCTAACCTATTGCCGCGCCCACATAGCAAGCGGGCGATTCGCGTTCCCGCAAACCGCCCGCCGTGTGTTATGCCGCGTCAGCGCCTATGCCGTATCAGCGCCGCGCAATCGCCGCCGGATTAGTCGTCGCCCACCGGCGCCTCCGCCTCTTCGCGCTCGTCTAGCGCGGGCGGCGGCGCGTCAAACCCGAATGGCGTCTGCGCTATCTCAGGCAAGTCCGTGAACGGCACGCGCCGCGCAAACGGGTTGATGCTCTCCGGCTCATCGTCCGGCACATCCAAGAACGCGCGCCCCTCTTCCGTCAGGTCAAGCCGCGCCGGTATCAGCCGCCCGATTATCACATTCTCTTTCAGCCCGCGCAGGAAATCCCGCTCCCCGTTCACCGCCGCCTCCGTCAGCACCCGCGTGGTCTCCTGGAACGACGCCGCCGACAGGAAACTATCCATCTTCAGCGACGCCCGCGTTATCCCAAGCAGGATGGGCCGCGCCGTGGGCGGCTCCCCGCCCTCTGCCAGCACGTCCGCCGTGCGCTCCGCGTAAGTCTTGCGGTCAATCTGGTCGCCCGGCAGCAGGTTGGCGTCGCCGGCGTCGTCTATCTCCACTTTGCGGAGCATCTGCGACACGATGACCTCAATGTGCTTATCGTGTATGGTAACGCCCTGCGAGCGATAGACGTTCTGCACTTCGTCTATGAGATACTGCCGCACGGCCTCCAGCCCCTGCAGGCTGAGGATGAGCTGCGGGTTCTTCGGCCCCGCCGTCAGCGGCTCGCCCGCCGTGATGTGGTCGCCGTTGCCCACGATGAGATGCGCCGCCGCCGGTATCGTGTATTCCCGCCGCTCTTCTTCCTGGTAGGTGATGCTTATCGTGTATTTGCGCCCGTCGTCTTCCCCGCCGGATTCCCCGTCGTCGCCCTCAGCGCCGGCGTCCTGAGCTATCCCGCTCACCACGCCCGACACCCGCGCCACGATTTCCCGCGCCGCCAGCGCCGTCACGTCGGCGTCGGCGTCCTCGCCCTCGCGCGGCTTGAGCTTGGCGATGGTGTCCCCGATTTCCACATAAGAGCCGTTCTCGACGCTCTCCACGATTTCGTGTTGGTCGGCGTCTATTATGTACTCGTCAAAGTACTCGTCCATGCTCGCCACGGACACTATCCTGCCCTCGGTGGTTTCGGTGATTTCAACATCCCCGTCTATTTCGGACAGCACCGCCTCGCCCTTGGGAACGCGCGCCTCGAAGAGTTCCTGCACGCGCGGCAACCCGCTTGTGATGTCCGATCCCGCGATGCCGCCCGTGTGGAACGTCCGCATCGTGAGCTGAGTGCCCGGCTCCCCGATGCTCTGCGCGGCGACTATGCCCACCGCCTCGCCTATCATTATCGGGTTCCAGGTGGCGAGCGACAGCCCGTAGCACATCCGGCACAGCCCGCGCTCCGCCTCGCACGCCAGCGCCGAGCGCACTTTCACGCCCGCGACGCTCGTCTTGGCGATGCGCGCCAGCAGCTCCGGCGTCAGCAGATCATTCCTGTCCGCCAGCACCTCGCCCGTATCGGGATCCGCCACCAATTCGGCGGCGTAGCGGCTCTTAGCCCTGTCCTCAAACGGCGGCAGCAGCGAATCCCGCTGCCCGTTCTCGATCCAAAGCCCCTCCGCCGTGCCGCAGTCCTCCTCAAGTATGATGAGTTCCTGCGCCACATCGATCAGCCGCCGCGTGAGATAGCCGCTGTCGGCGGTTCGCAGCGCGGTGTCGGTCAGCCCCTTGCGCGCGCCGTGCGTGGATATGAAGTACTCCAGCACGCTCAGCCCCTCGCGGAAACTCGCCTTGATGGGGCGGTCAATGATGCGCCCCTTCGGGTCCGACATCAGCCCGCGCATCCCCGCCATCTGCTTGATCTGCGCGATGTTCCCCTTTGCGCCCGACGTCGCCATCATATACAACCCTATGCCGGAGTTGCTCATCTTCTTGTCTTTGAGCGTCGTCCCGCCGAACTCGCTCAGGTTGACCTCAACCGCGCCCGTCAGGTCGTCATTCGCCGCCGTCCATATGTCAACCGCCTGCTTGTAGCGGTCGTCCTCGGTCAGCAGCCCGTCGTTGAACATCTCGTCCAGCGTGTCAATGTTCGCCTGGGCGTCCCCCAGTATTTGCGCCTTAGCGCTAGGCACTTCGACGTCGTGGATGGATATGGTAATGCCCGACTTGGAGGCGTAGTGAAAGCCCATATCCTTGACATTGTCCAGGATGACCGACGTCGCCTCGCTGCCCAGCATGTCATGCGCCTTGGATGTGATGTCCTTGAGCGCGCTCTTGTCTATCACTTCGTTGATAAAGCCCAGCTCGTCCGGCAGCGCGTCGTTGAAGATGATGCGCCCCGGCGTGGTCTCCATCCACTGATCCGCGTCGTCCGCGCCGCTCGCGCCGCTTGCATCCTCAGACGCGCCATTGCCGTTGCCATTCGCCGGCGCGTCCGGCCGCCGCACTATCACCGGCGCGCGCAGGTCTATCTTGCCGTGGTCGTAGGCGATGCGCGCGTCTTCCACGCCCGCGAAACGCCGCCCGCTGCCCTTCGCCTTGTCCAGCGCCTGCGTCATGTAGAAACAGCCCAGCACCATATCCAGCGTGGGCGCCACTATCGGCTCCCCCGAACTCGGCGCCAGCATATTGTAGGTGCTCAGCATCATCCGCTTCGCCTCCCACACCGCCTCCTTGGACAGCGGCACATGCACCGCCATCTGGTCGCCGTCGAAGTCCGCGTTGAACGCCGTGGTCACCAGCGGATGCAGCCGTATCGCGCTGCCCTCTATCAGAACCGGCTGAAACGCCTGTATGCCGAGCCTGTGCAGCGTGGGCGCGCGGTTTAGCAGCACGGGCCTATCCCGCACTACGTTTTCCAGGATGTCCCACACCTCCGGCCGCTCGCTTTCGGCGAGGCGCTTGGCGCTCTTGATGTTGTGCGCGTAGCCGTTCATCACCAGCCGGTTCATCACAAACGGCTTGAACAGCTCCAGCGCCATCTTGCGCGGCAGCCCGCACTGATCTAGCTTGAGCTCAGGCCCCACGATGATAACCGACCGCCCGCTGTAATCTACCCGCTTGCCCAGCAGGTTTTGGCGAAAGCGCCCCTGCTTGCCGCGCAGCAGATCCGACAGCGACTTCAGCTTGTGATTGTGGCTGCCCGCGACCGCCCTGCCGCGCCTGCCGTTGTCAACAAGCGCGTCAACCGCCTCTTGCAGCATTCGCTTTTCGTTGCGGACGATTATTTCGGGCGCTTGCAAGTCTATCAGCCGCTTAAGCCGGTTGTTGCGGTTGATAACGCGCCGGTACAGGTCGTTCAGGTCGCTTGTGGCGAACCGCCCGCCGTCCAGCTGAACCATAGGCCTCAGCTCCGGCGGCAGAACCGGCTGAACCGTCATTATCATCCATTCGGGCTTGTTGCCGCTCTTGCGGAACGACTCTATCAGCCGCAGCCGCTTGTACGCCTTCTTTTGGCGCTGCCCGGATGTGTCGCGTATCTCTTTCTGCAGGCAGTCCACCGCGTTGCAGAAATCCCCGCGCTCATGGCAGGGCTTGGCGCTCACATCCCGCCGGTGGCGGCAGTGGCGGATGCAAAGCTCGCGGTTCTGCGCGCAATCGTCTATGCAGGCTACGCGCCGATCCTCGTATGCCTCATAGTTGTGCAGCGCCTCCATATCCCCCTGCGACAGCAACTCCAGCACCGCCTCCGCGCCCATTCCCGAATCGAACACCCGGTCCGCGAACTCCCCCAGCGTCCTGTTCTGCGTTTCGGTCAGCAGATCGCCCAGATGCAGCGACTCTATGCCGTCTATCTCTTCGCCCGTGTTCGTGAAATCGTCCACCGCCGACTCATAGTCCGCCAGCGTCTCTTTGAAAGACTCGTCGGAGTATTTGGGAGCGGCGACGGCGTCCTCATCCTCGCGGCGCTTTCGCCTCTGCTTCGCTTTCTTTTGATCATCCGCTTCCACGACTTCCACCGCGCCGTTCAGGATGTCCACAAGCCCGCGCAGTTTCTGCTGAAAGGTGTTCTCGAACCTGTCGTAGCGCCTGCCCGCCTCGCGCCAGTCCTTGCAGCCCTCAGGCAGAACTTCCACGGATCCCTCAGTGTCATACAGCCCCTCGCGCAGCGGGATGATGCGCCCCTCATAGTAGGGCTTGATGTCTTGGATCTCGGTCAGCGCGTCCAGGACGTCGAAGTGAACATCGTCCAATTCGGGATGCTTTGGCAGCTCGGCCAGCGCGTCCGCGTATTCCTGCGAGATCTTTTTGACGCCGGCGACCGTCGCCTTTTCGATGTCCCGCAGCTTGTCTATGGTCTGCGGCGTATCCGCCATCTTGTCATAGTTCGCCTTGACGGGATCGTCGCGCATTTCGGCAAGATAGTCGTTCAGCGCCTTCACGCTGTTGCTGAGCGAAAACAGCGTGGACAGCGGCTCAACGAGCGTATTGATTTTCGCTATCCCGCCCGAAACGGGCTTGATGGCGTCAAGCAGCCCTTTCTTGCCGTACTCCGCGCTAATGCCGGCCGCCAGGCCTTGCAGCGCGGCGACGCCGGCGCTCAGCTTGCCCGCGTGAGCCTGCAGCGCACGCGCCTCGTTGACGGCGGAATCGGTCTCGGTGAGCCTGCCCACCATCTTTTCAATCTCGTCGCGCAGCGCGCCCACGCTCTTGTCCAGCTCAGCCGCCTTATCCCCAAGCGCGTTTGGCTCGTCAATCTCGGCGTTGGCGGCCATTCGCGCTATCGGATCCGCCGCCCTATCGCACAGCGCCGCCATGTCGCTTTGCAGAACGTCCACGCCGTCCAGCAGCGCCCCCAGCGCCGCGCCGTCCGCCGCCTTGAGCAGCGCGCCCACGCCGTCGGCATAGCCTTGCAGCGCCGGGTCAAGCCGCGTCGCCGCCGCCGCCAGCATTGCCGCGCCCGCCGCGCCGTCCGCCGCCAGCCTGTCCACCAGCGCCCCCATATACGCATGCCGCGCGTTCACCTCATACGCGCGCTCGTCCTCGTCTATATTGGTGATGATGTACTGCGCGAAATACAGAACCCTGTCCAGGTTCTTGGGCGACAAGTTCAGCATCAGCCCCAGGCGGCTGGGCGTCCCCTTGGAGAACCAGATGTGCGCCACCGGCGCCGCCAGCTGAATATGCCCCATCCGCTCGCGCCGAACCTTGGCGCGCGCTATCTCCACCCCGCAGCGGTCGCAGGTGATGCCGCGGTGCCGGATCTTCTTGTACTTGCCGCAGTAGCACTCCCAGTCCTTAGTCGGACCGAAGATCTTCTCGCAGAACAGCCCGTCCTTCTCCGGGCGCAGCGTGCGGTAGTTTATCGTTTCGGGCTTCATAACCTCCCCGTAAGACCAGAGCTTTATCAGCTCCGGCGACGCCAGAGAGATCTTTATCGCGTTGAAATCGTTGCCGCCTTGTGCCATAGAGCATACTCCATAGTTGTTTTGCGCGGTCGGTTGCCTATTTGCCCTGCTGATTGGTTGTCAGTTTAGTTGCGCTTGCCTATTCGCGCTTGATTAGCCGCGCCGCTTGCGTTTGCGCCGCTTGCCCATTTGATATTGCCTATTCGCGCCGGTTAGCCGCGCCGCGCGCCTAGCTGCGCCGGTTGATTGCGCCTGCCTAGCCGCGCCGCGCGCATTTGCGATTGCCTAATTCGCGCCGTTTATTCGCGCCGCGTTGCCCGCGTTAGTTGGCGATAATCCCTGCCGCCTGGTTAGCCGCGTCCCATCCCGCCTCAGCGCCGTCCATCGACTCCAGCGTCCAAGCCAGCGTCTTGCTGGGATTGCCCTCGGCGACCACGCGCATAGCGTCTTTGGCGCTGAACGCCTTTGCCGCCGCCCGCCGCAGCGCCGCGGTGGTCTCAGCGCTGCCGTCATACGCGCTGACCGCCTCCTCCAGCCCGCTGTGCGCCTCCCGCACGGCGTCCACCGGCGTGTACGCCGACCCGTCCTGCTCCGCCGCCTCCAGCAGATCGCCCGCCAGCGACAGGATTGACCCGGCTATCAACACCAGGTTTTCGTCATAGACGGTATCGTTGGGCGAGTATCGCGGCGGCGATGAGAAGGCGTTGAAGTCCTCATCCGGATCCCGCGTGAACAGCGACGTCGTGGGCGCTGAGCTCAGCGATGTGGGGCTTGCGGTAAGCGACGTCTGGAAATCGTCCAGGTCGTCCATATCGTCAAACTGCTCCGGCGACTCGTGCAGCAGCTCCACCGACAGCCCAAGGCTCTGCAGCTCTTTCATCAGCACATGGAACGACTCCGGCACGCCCGGCTGCGTCACATTTTCGCCCTTGACTATCGCCTCGTAGGTCTTCACCCTGCCGATGACGTCGTCCGACTTCAGCGTCAGCATCTCTTGCAGGTTGTTGGCGGCGCTGTACGCCTCCAGCGCCCACACCTCCATTTCGCCGAACCGCTGCCCGCCGAACTGCGCCTTGCCGCCCAGCGGCTGCTGCGTTATCAGCGAATACGGGCCCGTGGAGCGCGCGTGTATCTTGTCTTCTACCAGGTGGATCAGCTTCATCATATAGATGTAGCCCACCGCGATTGGCTGGTCAAACGGCTCGCCCGTGCGCCCGTCGTACAGCACCGACTTGCCCAGCGTGGGCGCGGCTATCTGCTCCTCCCTGTTAAGCCGCAGCGCCTCCTCCCGCATCCCCGCCAGCGTCGCGTCGGCAACCTCGCGCCCCTGCTCCTCCCGCAGCCACGCCTCTAGGCAAACCCGGCTCGCCTCCCCGCGCTCGCGCTCCGACTCATCCCCGAACACCGGCTCATAGGCGTAGCCCCGATCCTCCAGCCACTCGCGCACCAAGCCCATATCTATGAGCCGCGTCCCGTAGCCGCTGTCGGTCGCTATGTCCGCCGCCTCCGCCTGGTCTATGATCCAAGCGCGCGCCAGGTCGTCCTCTATCCCGGCGTCTTTCGCGCCGTCAAACACCGGCGTCGTAGCCCTGAAGTTGAGCTTGTCCGCCGCCCAGCCCAGATGCGTCTCCAGCACCTGCCCCAAATTCATCCGCGAGGGAACGCCTATCGGGTTCAGGATGATGTCCACCGGAGTCCCGTCCGGCAAAAACGGCATATCCTCTTCGGGCAGTATCTTTGCGACCACGCCCTTGTTGCCATGCCGCCCCGCCATCTTGTCGCCCTCAGTGATTTTGCGCGTCTGAGCGATCCACAGCCGAACCATCTTCTTGACGCCCGGCGACAGGTCGTCCTTATCCGAATTCATCTCCTTGCGCCCGATAACCTTGCCGCGCTCGCCATGCGGCACGCGCAACGAGGTGTCTTTCACATCCCGCGCCTTTTCCCCGAATATCGCCCGCAGCAACTTCTCTTCGGCGCTGAGCTCGGTTTCCCCCTTAGGCGTTATCTTGCCCACGAGGATGTCCCCCGTCTTGATTTCGGCGCCTACGCGAATTATCCCCTCTTCGTCCAGATTGCGGAGGCTTTCCTCCCCCACATTGGGAATATCGCGCGTGATCTCTTCCGCGCCCAGCTTGGTTTCGCGCGCCTCTACCTCATGCTTTTCTATGTGAATGGATGTGAACTTGTCGTCCTTGACCAGCCGGCGGCTCAGGATGATGGCGTCCTCGAAGTTGTAGCCCTCCCAGCTCATAAACGCCACCAGCACATTCTGCCCCAGCGCCAACTCGCCCTTGCCCGTGGACGAGCTGTCCGCCAGGATGTCCCCCACCTTGACCACATCGCCCTTGCTCACGATGGCGCGCTGGTTGATGCAAGTCCCCTGGTTGCTGCGTATGAACTTCAGCAAGCCGTGCGTGTGAACCTCGCCGTTGTCGTCAACGATGACTATCTGCTCGCCCGTAGCCTCCAAGACCACGCCGTCCACCTGCGAGATGACCACCTGCCCGCTGTCCCTTGCCACGCGCTCTTCCATCCCCGTCCCCACCAGCGGCGGTTCGGGCTTAAGCAGCGGCACGGCTTGGCGCTGCATATTGGAGCCCATCAGCGCGCGGTTGGCGTCGTCATGCTCCAGGAACGGGATAAGCGCCGTGGACACGCTGACCAGCTGCATCGGCGACACGTCCATATACGCGATATTCTCAGGCGGCTCGCTGCCCACCCCCTCGCCTATTCGCGTTTCAACGCGCGCGTCTATGAACTGCCCCTTTTCGTCTATCCGCGCCGTAGCCTGCGCGATGTGCTGCCCCTCTTCGCTGTCCGCCGACAGATACTCTATCCCCGACGGATCCGCCGACACATACGGCTTGACCGCTATCATCTGCTCCGGCAGCTCCGCCAGCCGCCCCAGATACGACCTCATCACCACCCTGCCCTCGGTCAGCAGCCGGCTGCCGTCCGCCCGCAGTATGTCCTGCTCCAGCGTCCGCCCCACGATGTCCTCGTCGGTATTCCTGATTTCGGTCATAATGCGGCGATACGGCGTCTCTATGAACCCGAACTCATTCGTCCGCGCGTACGTCGCCAGCGACCCCAGCAGCCCGATGTTCGGCCCTTCGGGCGTCTCGATCGGGCAGATGCGCCCGTAGTGCGAGTGATGCACATCGCGCACATCAAACCCCGCGCGCTCCCGCGACAGCCCGCCCGGCCCCAGCGCCGACAGCCGCCGCTTGTGCGTCAGCTCCGCCAGCGGATTCGTCTGGTCCATAAACTGCGACAGCTGCGACCCGCCGAAGAACTCCCGCACGGCGGCGACCACAGGCCGTATGTTTATCAGCGCCGCCGGCGTCGTGGTGTCCGGATCTATCTGCGTGGACATTCGCTCTTTGATAACGCGCTCCATACGCACCAGCCCAACGCGGATCTGGTTCTGTATCAGCTCGCCCACCGCCCTCACGCGCCGGTTGCCCAGATGGTCTATGTCGTCCGGCGTAATCACCCCGTTGTTTATGCGGATCATATGCCGTATCAGCTCTATGATGTCCTCCGGCTCCAGCACGCGCAGCTTGGGATCCGCCTCCCGCCCCAGGCTGCGGTTAAGCTTATGCCGCCCCACGCGCCCCAGGTCGTAGCGCCTATCGTTGTAAAACAGGTCGGCTATTAGCTTATTCGCGTTTTCCTGGCTGGTCGGCTCGCCCGGCCGCAGCCGGCGATAGAACTCCATCACCGCCTCGTCCTGAGTGGAAACGCCCGTGTCCCGCTCTATCGTCGTGCGAATGAACTCGTGGTCGGCGTTGGTGTCCACATCCTCGAACAGCGCCAGGATCTCGTCGTTGCCGCCGTAGCCCATCGCCCGCAGCAGCGTGCTGACCGGCGTCTTGCGCTTGCGGTCCACCTTCACCGAAATCAGGTCGCGGTTGCTGGTCTCGAACTCCATCCAAGCGCCCCGATACGGGATCAGCTTGGCGGCGGCGAGCCCTCTGCCCGTGTTCGTGTCCGGCTCCGCCGTGAAATACACGCCCGGCGACCGCACAAGCTGGCTCACCACCACGCGCTCAGCGCCGTTTATCACGAACGTCCCGTTGATTGTCATCATCGGGATGTCGCCCACGAACAGCGTCTGCTCCTTGATCTCCCCGCTCGCCGCTATCTCCAGCGCCACCGTCACATACAGCGGCGCGGAATAGGTAATCTCTTTCTGGCGGCACTCCTCCTCGCTGAACTTCGGCTCCTCGAAGTAATGGTCGCCCAGCGTCAGCTTGAACCGCTTGCCCGGCGCGTCCTCTATCGGCGAAATCTCCTCGAACAGATCCCGCAGCCCGTCCGTCATGAACCAGTCAAACGAACTCCGCTGAACCTGTATCAGGTTAGGCACCGGCAGCACCGTCTCGGTCGCGGCATACGAATGGCGCTCATTCTCGTCGTGGACATTCCCGTTGATATGCCCGTTGCCGTAGCCATTCCCGTAGCCGTACTCCGCCGCCTTGTCAAACCCATTCGCAATAGCGGTTGTGGTCATGCACTCACACTCCTTGCATTAAAGAGATGATGGATGATGAATGTTTGGGGTAGATTAGGGGGTAGATTTAGGGGTAACGCTGAGTTAGGGGTATGCGGATAGATTAGTGGTAGCGCCGATTATGGGGTGATTAGGGTTAGCGCTGTCTAGGTATGATGCTGAGTTAGGGGCAGATTAGGCGCTATTCTGATTAGTGGCAATCTAGGGGCAATCGGAATTTGCGTATGCGAAATTGAGACGTTTCTTATGGGGAAAACGCCTTTTGGGGATGCGGAGGAATTGAGGACGAATGAAATGGGCGCAAATTGCCTACGGCTTATCGCAATCAATTGTACGCGGATTAGGCACATAGTTTGACTATCAAATAAGAATAACCAACAAACTATACATATGTCAAGCCAAATTTCAGTACAAGTCAAGCGAAATTTAGCCCATTATTCGCGTTTCTAGCCCATTTCTATTGAATTTCCAACAAATAGCGCCCGCGCAATCCCACTCTGCCCGCCCCAAATCCAAAAGTCTTTGCAACTTTTCCCCCAAAAGCGGCATCCCCCTCGTCCCCAATCCAAATTGACACCCACCCAATCCCAATGTACACTCAGAGCCCAACCCGCCGCCTAAATCCCCGCGCATACGGCTAAACCACAACCCGCCCACAACGGACACATAAAGGAGCGCAAATTGCCTGAGGGATACGCCGTCAACTGGACAGCCGCGCTCATCGTAGCCGCCATCGGCGCGCTCGCCGTCATCGGGATGTTCGCCGCATCGCGCCTCATCGCCCCCAAGCGCCCATCCGCCGCCAAAGACATCCCCTACGAATGTGGCATACCCCCCGCCCCATTCCGCTGGTCGCAAATCCAAATCCGCTACTACGTCTTCGCCATACTATTCCTCATATTCGACGTAGAAAGCGGTATTCCTATTCCCTTGGGCAATCGTCTTCCTAACCTCCATCCCCGCCGTCTTCTACGAAATGCTCATCTTCATCGCCATCCTATTCTTCGGCGTCATCTACGGCTGGCGCAAGGGAGTCCTGCATTGGAGATAAACCCGCGCGCGAACCCACAGCAATCAAACCCCGGCGCGAGCGCCCGGCCGGCCACCGGCGCTAACCCTCAGCCGACCCCGGCGCAAGCCCCCGGCGCAAGCCTGCTGACAACCCCGCTCGGCGCCGGCCACATCCCCGGCGCCGGCAACTCCCCCGCCGCCAGCCCGCTCCACCGCGCGCTCCCAAACGCGCTCGTCGCCAAATCCGACGAACTCTTCGCCCTAGCCCGCAAATCCTCCCTGTGGACGCTATCTTTCGGCCTAGCCTGCTGCGCCATTGAAATGATAAGCGCCCATATGTCCCACCACGACATCGACCGCTTCGGCATCGTAACCTGGCCCTCCCCGCGCCAAGCCGACGTAATGATAGTCGCCGGCACCGTCGTCAAAAAAATGGCCGACCCCATCAAGTTGCTGTACGAGCAAATGCCCGACCCCAAATGGGTAATCGCCATGGGCAGCTGCGCCACCAACGGCGGCCCCTACTACCGCTCATACTCCGTCGTAATGGGCGTTGACCACCTCATCCCCGTAGACGTCTACGTCCCCGGCTGCCCGCCCCGCCCTGAGGCGCTGATGTACGGCCTACTCCAGCTCCAAGAAAAAATCCGCCAAGACGCCGCCCACCCGCCTACTGCGCCCAGCGCATCCGCGCCCGCATACCAGCCGGCCGCCGCAATATCGCCCGTTGCCGAAACCCCGCCTACATCCGACTCCGACGCCCAAACGCCCGCCGACGCCAATCGGCTCATAATCCCCCTAACCGTCGTCAACCCGATTGCCGCTCCCACAAACCCGCCTATCGCATCCGACGACATCCCGCCCACATCATCCGACTCCGCAAACCAGCCCGACGCCAAGCAACCCTAACCCTCTATGAGTGAACCCTCCATGACAACGCCCTCACAACCCACTCGCCCATCCCGCCCTCAGCGCCCTCGCCGCGAACCCCAAATCCCCCTAGCTCCCGTCGCCCTTGACCCTCGCGGCGAGCGCCTATCCGCCCTGCTCACAGACGCCTACGCCGACCTTGACGCCCAAATAGCCGCCGCCGTGGACGAAGTCACCCTCACCGTCAAGCCCGCCGACATCCCCCTAGCCTGCCGCATCGCCCGCCAGCGCCCCGACATCGCCTGCGCCTACCTGCGCTGCCTCTCAGTCGTGGACTACTCCGACCGCCTTGAAATCAACTACCACCTCTTCTCCCTAGACCACCGCCACAAATTCGTCATCAAAACCAACGTCTCCCCTGAACGGCCCAACGTCCCCTCAATCGTCCCCATATGGCGCGGCGCCAACTGGTTCGAGCGCGAGGCGCACGACCTATTCGGCGTCATCTTTGACGGCCACCCCGACCTATCCCCCCTCCTCCTCTACGACGGCTTCGAGGGCTACCCCGGCCGCAAAAACTTCCCCTTCCACGACTACGACGAATGGTAACCCGCCAACCCGCCGCGTCCTGAGAACGCCCGCAAGCGTTCTCTATTCGCGTTGGCGCAATCTAGCGAGAGAGGTTAGAATGGCAAACACGGATGACAAGCGCAAACGCAGCGACGACGAGCAGGTCGATCTGCTAGGCATATCGCGCCGCGACAAGCTCCTGCACGGCATCGTGTACACGCTCATAATCCTGGGCTGGATCGGGATTGTGATATGGAACGTGATAGAGAGCGGCTGCTGGAGTTCACAGCAGCCGCGAACAACCTGTATAATCGACGCGGTTGGCTCAATAGACAAAGCGGTATTTCCCGCTCTGATGCTGACAATAGTACTGATAGTGACAGGACGTTCAACCAGAGCGGCTTTCAGGAGGATGCTAATGGTACTGCCGGTGCTGAGGGATAAGTACGCGGAGAACTTGGAGGCGGCTAGGGCTGAGGGGAGGGCCATGAGCGATGCTAGGGCTAAGCAGTGGTATGAGCGCAAACAGCGCGCCGAACAGAACGGCGAGCCCTTCAACGAACCGCCCCCGTGGGAGCGGTAGCGGCGGCGCGAACAGCCAACAATCGCGCTTGCGGCCGCCGAGGGCGGGCTTGCGCGCGGCGGCGTTTCCCGCGCCGCCGCTGACGCTGGTTGCGACGGGTCAACCAGAGCGGCTTTCAGGAGGATGCTAATGGTACTGCCGGTGCTGAGAGACAAGTATGAAGAGAATATGCGGGCGGCTGAGGCAAGGGGGAAAGAGCGCGGTAAGGCTAGAGCCAAGCAATGGTACGAGCGCATGCGCCGCGCCGAACAGCGCGGCGAGCCCTTCAACGAGCCGCCCCCGTGGGAGCGGTAGCGGCGGCGCGAACAGCCAACAATCGCGCTTGCGGCCGCCGAGGGCGGGCTTGCGCGCGGCGGCGCGGGAAACGCCGCCGCTGACGCCGGTTGCGACGGGTCAATCAGAGCGGCTTTCAGGAGGACGCTAATGGTATTGCCGGTGCTGAGGGATAAGTACGCGGAGAACTTGCGGGCGGCTAAGGCAAGAGGGGAAGAGCGCAGCCTGGCTAGGGCTAAGCAATGGTACGAGCGCATGCGGCGCGCCGAACAAAACGGCGACCCATTCACCGAACCGCCCCCATGGGAAAAGTAACAACCCCGCACAAGACACGCCGACCATAAGCGCAGGCAAACCAACGTCCCCAACCACACGACAGCGCGCACTCACCGCCTGCTTGAACGCCCCTAACCACAAAACCACAAACGAAAGCCCACACGCCCATGACCACCACGCCCACACACACAAACACCCTCTACTTCGGCGACAACCTCCGCATCCTCCGCGAACACATCGCCACCGAATCCATCGACCTCATCTACCTCGACCCGCCATTCAACTCCAACGCCACCTACAACGTCCTATTCCGTGAACGCTCCGGCGAAGACTCCGCCGCCCAAATCACCGCTTTCGACGACACATGGCGCTGGAGCCGCGAATCCGAAGACGCATACCAAGACGTAATCACAAACGGCAGCCATCAAAAACTAGCCGACCTACTCGCCGCCCTGCGCGAATTCCTAGGCCAAAACGACATGATGGCATACATCACCATGATGGCGCAGCGCCTAGCCGAACTCCACCGCGCGCTCAAACCCACCGGCAGCATATACCTGCACTGCGACCCAACCGCAAGCCACTACCTCAAACTAATGATGGACGCCCTATTCGGGAACAAAAACTTCCTAAACGAGATAGTCTGGTATTACAGAGGCGCGGGCGTTCCAAAGGACTCGCGCGCCAGGCGGCACGACACCATCCTGCACTACGCCAAAAGCAAAGGCGCGCACTTCTTCAATCCCGACCCGATACGCCAGCCCTACGCGGACGCCACGAAAGAGCGTTTCAGCCACTATATCGGCAATGTGCGAGCGGGGCAGGACTACGGCCGGCAATCCCTAAACCCAAAAGGCAAGCATCCCGACGATGTGATAACCCACATCCAGCCAATCGCGCCCTCCGCCAAAGCGCGGCTCGGCTACCCTACCCAAAAGCCCGAAGAACTGCTTGAAAACTTCATCAGCGCCTCCAGCCAAGAGGGCGATATTGTCTTGGATCCATTCTGCGGATGCGGAACAACCGTCGCCGTCGCCGAGCGCCTAAATCGCAAATGGATAGGCATAGACATCACCCACCTCGCCATATCCCTGATGAAAAGCCGCCTGCAAGACGCATTCGCCGCCGACCTATCCCCCTACCGCGTAGTCGGCGCGCCCCAAGACATCGCATCCGCCCGCGCCCTAGCCCAAGACGGCGCAAACGACGGCCGCTACCAGTTCGAATGGTGGGCGCTAGGCCTAGTCGGCGCGCGCCCCGCGCAAGACAAAAAGAAAGGCGCTGACAAGGGCATAGACGGCTACATCAACTTCTTCGACGACGAAAGCGGCAAGCCCAAGCGCGTCATAGTCCAAGTCAAAAGCGGCAATGTGCGCCGCGCCGACATAGCCACCCTCAAAGGCGACATGGAGCGCGAAAACGCCGTCATAGCCCTATTCATCACCCTGCAAACCCCAACGCGCCCCATGACCCAAGAGGCGCTCGCCGCCGGATTCTACGCGCCCGAACACTTCCCCAATCGCCGCTGCCCGCGCATCCAAATCCTAACCATAGCCGACCTGCTATCCGGCGCAGCCCGCCCCGACTACCCCGACCTCGGCCCCCAAGCCACCTTCCGCCAAGCCCCCCGCGCCGCAACCCAGCCCCCCGGCGCCCAAGCCCCGCTCGCCTAACCCGCCCTTGCCACGCTTGCCGCCGCTATGCGAACCGCAATCCCCCGCAATCGCCTCGCCTTTGCTATACTAACCACAAGCGCCAATGCCCCGCTTTGCTATGAGAACCGCAATCGCCCCCCCGCCTTGCCTTTGCTATGAGAACCACAATCGCCCGCAACCGCCTTGCCAGCATCGTCGCCCTAACCCTGCTTTGCGCCCTAACCGCCGCCCTATTCGCCATCCAACCCAACGTCGCCTCAGCATCCCCCGCCCATCAGCAGCGCACCGCCATCGTTGACCTAGTCACCCTCAAAGACGACTCCACCGGCAGGCGTCGCAGCGGCTACGCGCCCGGCGCAACCCTCCGCGCCGAAATCCGCATACGCGACCGCCGCGAATCCCGCTACTTCCACAAAGACACGCCCGGCCACCACGCCGACTACCTCGTCGCCATCAGCATCAAAGACCCCGACGACAACACCATCTACGACGCCGCCCAATCCCCCGCCGACATGCGCCCAATCACCCTAGCCCCATCCCGCCGCGCCGACGCCGACTTCACATGGACAATCCCCTACGCCGCCGCTGAGGGCAAATACATCCTAACCGCGTCAGTCCGCCGCGCCGAACAACCCGCGATAGCCCTCCACAAATTCGCCCACAACTTCGGCGTCCGCCACGACGACGCCTACATCTTCCTATCCGACCGCCGCATCACATTCGGCGAGATAGAGGCGGACGAAACCCCCGAGGCCGGCGTCATCATAGCCCCCCGAAACCGCAGCGCCGGCCCCCTGCTATGGCGCGTAACCGGCTGGCCCCAAGACTGGCTAGACCTAATCCACCCGCCGCTTGACCCCAACAACCCCGATCAGTCCATCCGGATAACCAACGCCGGCCAGCTCCGCTTTCGCGTCCGCCCCGACGCCCTCCGCGGCAACTACCGCGACGAGGCGCTGGTAGAGACCAACGCCGGCGACCTAACCATCCAGCTCTACGCCGACATCAACCGCCGCGCCGGCGGCAGCATCGAGCGCCTCCGCATCCCGCCCCGAACCGCCCTATCCCCCGGCGCCGAACTCCGAGCCCAATTCCGCATCCGCAACACCGGCGACGTCACCCTCCAATACCGCGCCGTCTTCCTAATCTACGGCCCCTCCGGCGCCCTAATCTACGACAGCAACCGCGCCAACGCCGACGTCCTGCTAACCCTATCCCCCGACCAACGCGCCGACGACCTCGCCTTCCTATGGCAAATCCCCTACGGCTCTCCCCCCGGCGAATACGCGCTAGAAACCGAACTCCGCGCCGCCCACGACTACGAACTCCCCCCCTTCGACGCCGTCCGCCTCAACTCCGAAGACGCCCAAACCTTCAAAGTCCTACACGCCCCCCGCCTATCCATATCCCCCCCATCCTGGAAATTCCCCCAACTCCCTGAGGGCTACGCCGCCGATCCTCTGCCCCAAGCCACATTCACCCTAACCAACGTCGCCAAACGCGGCTTGACTTGGCAAATCGCATCTATTCCTACTTGGACTGAGCCCATCAGCCCGATTATGGGCGCATCCGACCAGTCCGAAATCACCATTCGCCTAAAACCCGATCTACCCGCCGGCCGCTACAACGACACCCTACACATCACATCCAACGGCGGCGAAACACACATCCCCCTCAGCGTCATAATCCTACCCGCGCCAACTGCCACTGCCACCACCATCATCCGCCCATCATCAACGCCAATGCCTACGAACACGCCCAATCCCACCGCAACGCCTACGCCCATTCCAACCGCAACGCCCACGCCAACCCACACCGCTACCGCAACGCCTATGCCAACCGATACGCCTGCGCCCACTCATACGCCATCAGCAACATCCAGCCCTACGCCAACTAACACGCCTATGCCCACACACACGCCCACCTACACCGCAACGCCTACGCCCACTCATACGCCCGCCCCTACTTCTACCGCAACGCCTATGCCAACCGATACGCCCACGCCCGCGCCATCCGAAACGCCAAGCCCTACGCCAACCGAAACGCCCGCGCCATCCGGCGGATGCAACACCCCCACAAGCCCGCAATCTACCCTACCAAACCTAGCCCTAATCCTAACCCCCGTCGCCATCCTAGCACTTCGCCGCCGCCTAACCCTCCTATCCACACCCACCCAAAAGTTTTTTGGTTACTTTTTTCTAAAAAAGTAACACCCGCGCTCCCTAACTACACCCCCAACCACCACCAAACCACCGCCACCACCACAGTCCCCACCGCCATCACCATCCCATAACTCTGCAGCCGCCCCGTCTGCGCCAACCGCAGCCGCCAGCCCGCCAGCCACACCCCAAGCGCCGGCATATCAACCCCGCGATCATTCACAACCGCCCTGTCAAACACCGCCACAACCCGCGCCAAACCCAGCGCAACCCGATCTATCCCCCACTGATATAGATCGTCTATGTAACACTTGTTCACCAAGACGATGTGCAAGCGCGTGAACCGCCGCGCTATCCGATGATGCGCCTGCTCCCCATACTCCCCCCTGCCGTACACGCGCCATCCAAGCGCCACTGCCCCCAGCGCCACTCCCGTCGCCAGCGCCGTCAGCCACCAGACGATATGAAACGCGCCGTGTCCCGTCAGCCAATCCCCAAAGCCCTTGTACCCCGGCCCCCACCCAATCGCCAGCCCCCCCAGCGTCGCCGCCAAAACCGCCAGCGCCGCCAGCGGAACCCACATCACGGCCGGCGATTCGTGAGCATGCTCAGCCTCCGCGCTCCGAGCCGTCCCCCCGAAAGTCAGCCACGCCATCCGCGCCATATACAGCGCGCTCACGCCCGCCCCCGCCAGCGTCAGCGCCAAAAACCACGCGCCCCGATGCTCCCACGCCGCTATCAGAACCTCATCCTTGCTGAAAAACCCGCTCAGCGGCGCTATCCCCGCCAAAGACGCCGCGCCGATTGCGAATGTCAGCGCCGTCAGCGGCATCCGCCGCCGCAGCCCGCCCATGCGCCGCATATCGGTCTCATCCCCAAGCCCGTGCATCACGCTGCCCGCCCCCAAAAACAGCAGCGCCTTGGATACCCCGTGCGCCGCCAAATGCAGCATCGCCGCCGCCAATCCGCCCGCGCCCAGCGCCAGCATCATCAGCCCCAAATGGCTTATCGTGGAATACGCCAGCGCCCGCTTAATATCCGTCATAACCAGCGCCAGCGCCCCCGCGTACAAGAATGTAACCAGCCCCACCACAGACACCGTCATCATAGCCCCCGGCGCCGCCTCAAACAGCGGCAGCATGCGCGCCACAAGATACACCCCCGCCGCCACCATCGTCGCCGCGTGTATCAGCGCGCTGACCGGCGTAGGCCCCTCCATCGCGTCCGGCAGCCACACATGAAACGGGAACTGCGCCGACTTGCCCATCGCGCCCATAAACAGCAGCAGCGCCGCCGCCGTCAGCGTCCCCTGCCCTATCGCCCCCGCCTGCGCCGCCGCGATAATATCGGTTATCACGAACGTCCCCGTAGCGCGATACAGCAATATAATCCCAATCAGCAGCCCCACATCCCCGATGCGCGTGGTGATAAACGCCTTCTTCGCCGCCTCCGCCGCCGCCCGCCGCTCCCACCAAAACCCTATCAGCAGATACGACCCCAGTCCCACCAGCTCCCACGCGATATACAGAAACAGCAAGTTGTCGGCAAGCACAAGCGCCAGCATAGCCGCCCCGAACAGCGACTGCGCCGCGAAATACCACCCGAACCGCGCATCCCCCCGCATATACTCCAGCGAATACACCTGCACCAGCAGCGCCACAAAAGTAACCAGCCCCAGCATAACCACCGCCAGCCTATCAACATGCACCCCCCACCCAATCGCCATATCCCCAATCGCCAGCCACTCCACCCCATAAGCGTAATAATCCACGCCGCTCCCCAACAAATCCACGGCAGTGATTGCCCACAGCGCCAACCCCCCCGCCATAGCCGCGATAGCCACAAACGCCCCCTTGCCCGGCAGCCGTCCGCCGCCGAGCGCCACCGCCACAAACGCCCCCGCGCTAAGCCCAGGTATAAGCCAAGCCAAATCCATGCCCCCAATTATACCCTATCGCCCCCCTCGCTTGCCCGCCAACGCGCTTTATGTTCCCACTCCCCGCAAGTATAATCCCTCTTGCATAACCCAACATTGCCCGCCCCCCAGCGAAAGGCCTACCCAATGAGAGTACGCAAAGACCAAGAACACCCGCCCCGCTACGACGACGTCCCCCTATCCATCAGAATTTGCGCGATATTCTCGTGCTCCTCGCTAACGATCTCAGTCACCTACATCTACACCGACTACCTAGACCCGCTAATCTGGAAAGCCTTTGACTGGGCATTAGGGCTATTCTCCCTCGGCGCCCCGCCCCTAGCCTAGCCTAGCCCGCTCTGCGGCGCGCGCCCACACGCGCGCCTCCAATTTGAAATTCCCTATTGACAACGCCCTACTATCCCCGTTATTCTTATATCAGAACAAATTATCACACACCCACCCAAAAGTTTTTTGCTACTTTTTTCTAAAAAAGTAGGGTACCCGGTGGATGGGATGCTTGGAGGCAAACTAACATGACAACCGCAATCGCAACCCGCGAACCCACAACGCGGTCAGAGATGCTATCCGAACAAGAACTCGTGCGTCTCAAAATCGCCCGCCGCGTCAACGAACTAACCGACGACGGCGACGAACTAATCCAATTTATGTTGGACACCGTCCGCGGCGAATACCCCGACGCCAAATTCCACCACCGCCAAATCGCCGCCCGCGACCTAGCCGTTATGAGCGGCAAACTACCCGAAGACACCCCCGGCTCATCCGTCCGCGTCGTCCGAGAAAAGGACACGCCCAAGCCCACCAAAAAGCCCAAGCTAACGATGAAAGAAATCGCCAACTGGCACATCGGCAGGGCAATACGCAGCCAATCCAACGACTGCCTAGACCTAATCGAAGAACTCAGAAAGTTCCTAGACCCGCCCTACGTCTTCCCAAGCGCCAACCCCGACGAGAGCAAATACCAAAAGGCAACCCAAGTCAAGGCGCACCACCAAGTAGCCGCCGCCCAAGAAATGATCAAGCGCCTCGCGGGCAGCCGAACCCCCGACTGCGCCGTAAAGACCTCCTCCCTTGAAGAAAAAATGCTCCACTCCCGCCTATCCCGCGAACTCCGCGAGATAACCGGCGACGGCGTAGAGCTGGTCACATTCCTGCGCGAAGTCATTCGCAACCCCAAGTTCAACGCTTGGAAAGAAATCATAACCGATCCCTACACCCAAACCCACCGCCTCTGGGCGCTCAAGCACCTAATCTGGCGCGGCGCGGACATCCCTTGGGAACACATAACCGCCGAAGACATAGAAGAATACTACCGCCGGCTCGACGAAAAAGAGCGCCAAGAACAGGAACGCCGCCGCGCCGAGCGCCAAGCCGCCGCCCAGCTCACCCCAGAGCAAGAGGCGGAAATCCTAGCCCTCTTCGAACAAATCAACCGCGAAAACGAACAGCGCCAAGCCAAAAACGCCGCCAAAACCCAAAAGCAAGCCCAAAAAGCCGCCAACAAAGCCGACGCCGCCAAAGCCGACGCCCACGACTACAACAGCAACAACGCTGACACCGGCAAGAGCGATGGCAACGCCAACAACGCCGCCAAAAACAAGAGCGCAGACGCCAGCAACAACGCATCCAACGGCAGCGCCGCCAAAGACATCGGCGCTGCCGCCGACAACACAGACACGCCCACCAGTCTGCCCGACACCCCCACAACCCGCGGCGAAACCGCCGTCGCCAACGCCCTAGCCCGCCACCCCGAAGTCGACCTAGACACCGCCCTACAAAACCACCACTCCACCGCCGGCATCCCCAAAGAAGATTTGACCCACGAACAAATCTACGACGCCATCACAGCCGAGGCAAATTTCCAAAAACGCCAAGCCATAATCCAACGCCGGCTCCACCCGGAAACCCCCGACGCCCCTGAGGACAACGATCCCCCCAAATCCCGCAGTCCCTAACCCCCGCAAATCCGCGGCGATAGCCGCCCCAAAAAGTTTTTGCTACTTTTTTCTAAAAAAGCAGAGTCCCCGTGGCCCCCGCCACCCTACCTAATTTGCGCCCATAGCCCTCCTCTGTTAGCATTTCTACACAGGCTGCCGCCCCTAACCGGCGGCAACGCCATTACGCCGAAAATCTTTACTTGGAGGAGGTAACATATGCCTCAAGCGATAAACTTGCAATCGGTTACGCGGGACGATGTAGCCCGCATCCGGCGATGGCTCGCGGACGAAGAGGTCTGCGAGTCCTGGTTCGGGCGCTACGCCTATGGCGATCCGGCGCACCTCGGCTACCACCCATACGAAATGGACGATGTGTCCGATGGCGAGTGGAACGAAATCTTTGACAACCCGGAGCATCGCATCCTGTCCATATACAGCCCCGAAGTCGGGCATATCGGCGAAATCCACATCGCCATCGAGGAATCGCTGGGCGACGGGCAGCTCTCGGTGCTGGTGGGCCGCAAAGACCTGTGGCATCACGGCTACGGCTCCGCCGCCGCGCGCCGCGCGCTGGAAACCGCATTCAACGAATACGGCCTATACCGCGTCTGGGTGGACATCCCCGAATACAACGCGCCCGCCCGCAATATGTTCGCGCATCTCGGATTCCAGCACGAAGGCACGCTCCGCAAAAGCCGCCCCCACGAGGGCGCCCGATTCGACTCGGTGGTGATGGGCATCCTAGCCAACGAATATGTCCCCCTAGAAGAAACCGCCGTCAATCAACTCCCCCGCGTCTAAACCGAATAAGCCCGATGATACGATGATGCGGATGGCGGCGTCAGGCAACCCGCCCGCCGCCGTCCCCGCCAGGAGAGCAGCCCTTGCTATACGAGGCACAAGCCGGCAACCTTACCCTCGTCGCCAGCGGCGACGCTATGATAACCCGCCGCATGCGCGTCTTCCGCGAGGACGCCTTTACGCAGCTGCGGGCGCTCTTCCAAGCCGCCGACGTCGGGTTCGCCAACCTCGAGATGCTGATGCACGACTTCGGGCACTCGCCCGGAATGGCGGGCGGCACATTCACCGGCTCCGACCCCAAGAACCTGCGCGAGCTGGAGTGGCTGGGCGTCAACCTCGTATCCTGCGCCAACAACCATAACTATGACTACGGCGAGAGCGGCTTGCTCGCCCATCTCGCGCACTTGCGCCAATCCGAGCTTGTTCACGCGGGAACGGGCCGCAACCTGAGCGAGGCGCGCGCGCCCGCCTATCTGGACACGCCCAACGGGCGCGTGGCGCTCATATCGGCGTCATCCACATTCCACGAGGCGGGCAGAGCGCTGGACCAGCGGCCCGACATGAGCGGCAGGCCGGGCTTGAACCCGCTGCGCTTTTCGCTCACGCACACGGTCGATCGGCCCGCCTTTGACGCGCTGCGGCGCATCAACGCCAAGCTGGGCTTGGAGGCGGTGCAGAACGCGCAGCGCAACTTTCGCCACCGCGGCGCCATCCCCGAAGACACCCCCGACCGCATCACATTCTTGGACAACCGCTTTGCGCTGGGCGAAGAGTTCGGGATAACATCCCGTCTCAACAAACGCGACCTTGAGGGCAACCTGCGCTGGATTCGGGACGCGCGCCGGATGGCGGACTGGGTTCTCATATCGGTTCACTGCCACGAGAGCGGCGCTGACCGCGATGCGCCGCCCGACTTTCTGGTGGACTTCGCGCGCGCCTGCATAGACGAGGGCGCGGACGCCTTTATCGGGCATGGGCCGCACATCACGCGCGGCGTTGAGATGCACAAGGGCAGGCCGATTATGTACAGCCTCGGCAATTTTATCTTCCAGAATGACACGGTGCGGTGGCAGCCCTCCTATAACTACGACCATGTTCAGCTTGCCCACGAGGACACGCCGGCGGATTTCTATGACGCGCGCAGCGAAAATGACCAGCGCGGCTTTCCCGCCGACCCCGTGTATTGGGAGAGCGTGGTGGCGCGCTGCGAGTTCAAGGGGCGCGAGCTGCGCGGCTTTACGCTGCATCCGATTGAGTTGGGCTACGGCAAGCGGCGCTCGCAGCGTGGGCGGCCGCTGCTGGCGGGGCCCGCGGTGTCCCGCCGCGCGCTTGAGCGCATAAAGCGCCTGTCAGCGCCGCTGGGGACGGACATCCGCATCCACAAGGGCGTGGGCGAGGTGCGGCTGTGATGCGCGCCCGCCTATGACGCGGCTATCGCGCTTGCGCTGTGATGATGGCGGGAGCCTACCCCGGCAGCGGCGTTCCTATCCCCCTTTCCAGCGCGAGTTCATATACGCGGATGCCGGTGACGATGTCCTGGACGGCGATGCCTTGGGACTCGAAGAGCGTTATCTGGTCGGGGGACGTTCTGCCGATGAGATTGGCGGCGTGGGCGTCCATGAAGTCGGCTAGGTCGCGGGCTTGCTCCCAGCGGATGATGCCGAGTTCGGCGGGGTAGATGAGGTCGCCGCACTCCAGCTTGGCTTGCTCAAGATCGTCGACGGCGATGATGTCGGCGCGGCGGATGGCGTTGTTGTCAAGTTCGCGGCGCATCCAGTGGTTGGCGCCGGCGGCGTTGATGTGCGCGCCCGGTTTCAGCCATTCGCCTTTGAGGACGGGCTGCGAGGCGCTGGTCATGGTGATGACGATGTCGGCGTCGGCGACGCATTCTTCGCCGCTTGAGGCGGGGGTTACGGCTATGCCGAGCCGTTGGGTCATCTCTTGGGCGAATGTTTCGCGGTTCTGTTGGCTGCGGCTGTAGGCTTTGGCGCGGGTGATATTGCCGCCGTCGCCGCGCGCTTTGACGACCGCCTCCAGCTGGCTGCGGGCTTGGTAGCCGGAGCCGATGACGGCTACGCTCTCGGCGTCTGGGCGGGCTAGGCGCTCGGTGGCTACGCCGCTTGCGGCGCCGGTGCGTATTTGGCCTAGGTCGCCGGCCTCTATGAGAGCGAGAAGTTCGCCGGTTTCGCTGCTGAAGAGCTGGACGTAGAACTTGGGGGCGCCGGCGCGGGTGACGCCGTAGGCTTTCAAGCCCATGACGCGGGCGCCGGGGGCGGCGGCGCTCATAAAGTTGAAGACGCCCCTGTTGGGCAGCCGGATGCGCGAGCGCGGGGTGTTGGTCGCCGCGCCCTCGCCGAGCAGCCTGAATGATCTCGCTACGCAGTCAAGCGCGATTTCCATTGTTAGGACGCTGTTGACGTCTGATTCGCTTAGGTATAGCGCCATTGTGTAAGCCCTCCGTGTTGTGGGTATGCGGTTGGATTTGCGTTATTGATGCTAACACATAGCCCGAACAAGGGGTAGAATGGTAGGCGCACGGGGGCCAAGCGGGGGTACGGGGGCAAGGGGCCGCCCTACTTTTTTCGTAAAAAAGTAGCAAAAAACTTTTGGGGGCGGCTATCGCCGCGGATTTGCGGGGGTTAGGGACTGCGGGATTTGGGATCTGTTCCGTCGGCAGGGGCGTCGGGGTTTTCCGGATGTAGGCGGCGTTGGATTATTGCTTGGCGTTTTTGGAAGTTTGCCTCGGCTGTGATGGCGTCGTAGATTTGTTCGTGGGTCAAATCCTCTTTGGGGATGCCGGCTGTTGAGTGGTGGTTTTCTAGGGCGGTGTCTAGGTCGACTTCGGGGTGGCGGGCTAGGGCGTTGGCGACGGCGGTTTCGCCGCGATTGTTCGCGCCGGTGGCTTTGACGGCATTGTCGTCGTTGGCGGGGGCGGCGTTGTTGTCGGTCGTTTTGTTGGCGGTGTCTAGCGCGGCTTTGTTAGCGGCGTCGGCTTTTTTGGCGGCTTTTTGGGCTTGCTTTTCGGCTTTGGCGGCGTTTTTTGCTTGGCGCTGTTCGTTTTCGCGGTTGATTTGCTCGAATAGGGCTAGGATTTCCGCCTCTTGCTCAGGGGTGAGTTTGGCAGAGGTTTTGCGCTCGGCGCGGCGGCGTTCCGCCTCTTGGCGCTGTTTCTCGTCTAGGTCGCGGTAGTATTCTGCTATGTCGTCGGGGGTTATGTGTTCCCAGGGGATGTCCACGCCGCGCCAGATTAGGTGTTTGATTGCCCAGATGCGGTGGGTTTGAGTGTAGGGGTCTTCGATGATGTTGTTCCAGCGGTCGTGCTTGGGGTTGCGAATGACTTCGCGCAGGAACGGCACTATGTCTAGGCAGTCGTCGGTTATGTCGCGGATCTCTTGGGATAGGCGGGATTGGAGCATCCGCTCTTCCAAGTAGGAGGTTTTCATGGCGCAGTCGGGGTGTTGGCTGCCTGCGCCGCGCTTGATGATTTCTTTCATCGCGGTCATCTGGTGGTGGGGCCGGACGCGGGTCGCCTTTTGGTATCTGCGCTCGGCTTTGTTGGCGCTTGGGAAGACGGCGGGCGGGTGGATTAGTTCGTTTAGGGCGACGACTAGGTCTTGGCAGTCGTTGGTTTGTTGGCGAATGAGCCTGCCTATGTCCCAGTTGATGATTTCTTTCATTGTAATTTTGGGTTTTTTGGGGCGCGACGCGGGCTTGCTCTCGTCGTTGGCGGGGGCGACGCTGTATGCGGCTCCGGGCATGTCTTCGGGGCGGTGGCCGCCCATCGCCGAGAGCTCAATGGCGGCTTGTTGGCGGTGGTGGTGCTTGGCGTCGGGGTATTCGCCCTGGACGGTGTCGTGCAGGAATTGGACTAGGGTAGCGCCGTTGTTGGTGATTTGGTTGACTAGGCGGGCTAGGTTGTGGCGGACGCGTTCCTGTTCGGATAGCATCTCTGACCGCGTTATGGGTTCGCGGGTTGCGATTGCGGTTGTCATGTTTGCCTCCAAGCCTCCCCGCCGGGGACTCTACTTTTTTGGAAAAAAGTAGCAAAAAACTTTTGGGTGTTGGTGTCGGATAAAATGTTCTGATATAAGAATAACGGAGGGGGACATGCGGTGTCAAGGGGGGATTTCGGATTGGGGGCTTTTCCCTGTTTAGCCGCCGCCTATGAATTGCTGGAAGGGGTTGGCGGGCTGAGGGGAGGGCGTGATGGTGGTGGAGATGCCGAGTTGGTCAATCATCCATGCGTAGATTTCGGAGTTGAAGACGGCATAGACTTCGTGTTCGCGGCGCTGGTCGTTTATCCAGCGCTCAAGGGCGCGGGTTTTGAGGGCGTCTAGGTTGGGGGGGCTGAGTTCGCGGAGTTCGTCTATCTGGGATACCATGAAGACATACGCCTGCTGGCGCTGGTCGCGGTTGGGGATTGGGTCGCTGAGTTTGCCGACTTCGAGGGAGGCTATGACATCGTCGTAGTCTTCTAGGACGCCGAGGGGCAGCCAGCCGACTTCGCCGCCGCGCCGCACAAGTTCTTGCTCTTCGCGGGAGAATTCGCGGGTTATGGCAAAGAACGCCTCGTGGAGTACGCGCGGATCTTGGCTGAGTTTCACATAGTCGGCGTATTTGGTGAGCATGATGTCTATTTCGTCGTCGTGGTTGACGGCGAGGCGGTAGAGGTGGTATTGCTTGGTGACGGAGGGGACGCTTTCGCCGACGTATTCGCGCACTTTTTCGCGCAGCAGTGAGCGGCGCACGAGGCGGCGGTGTTCGGATTCGTCAATTTGGGACGAGTTGAGAAAGCCGGCGTAGAGTTCTTTGAATTCGCGGTCGACTTGGTCTTGGGGCTTGCCGGCGAGCGCACCGCCGGATTGGAATATGATGGTGGCTTGGATTTGCGCGTCCACTTCATCATCGGAGACGGTGATGCCGAGGCTTGGGGCGCTTTGGGCGATGATTTCGTTTTCGACGATGAGTTGGAGGGCTTGGAATATGTCGGTGCCGGTGTCTATGCGCTGGCCGGAGTCTTCGAGGAGGCGCTGGCGGATGCGTAGGAGTTTGACCATATCGCCGCGCGTGTAGGTGGTGTCGTTGACGCTGACAACGCGCTCTTGGGGGGGGCGCACGAATATCCAGACATAGCCGGCGATGAGTATGGCGGCTAGGACGACGAGCAGCGCGCCGATGACGCCGAAGGCTAGACGGCGGCGGCGCTGGACATGGCGAATGCGGTCGATTTCGCGCCGCCGGTCGGTTGGGGCGTTGTCGGCTGCGGGTTGTTGGGGCGGATGGTCGGGTTGGTTAGTAGCCAATGGTCAGGCACTTGCGGGTGATTTGGCGGGCGTTAAGCCGCGTAGCCGCCGCCGGGCATTTTGTGGTCTGGGCTGTATGGCAGCAGGGCGATGATGCGGGCGCGCTTGACGGCGCGGGCGAGCATGCGCTGGTGCTTGGAGCAGACGCCGGTTTTGCGGCGCGCCTCCATTTTGTAGCGGTCGGATATGAAGCGGCGCAGTCTTGCGACGTCTTTGTAGTCAATGTAGGTGATTTTGTCCACGCAGAAGCCGCAGATTTTGCGGCGGGCGAAGTATCGGGGCCTGCCTCTGCGCGGGCGGAAGCCGCCTTGGCCGCCGCCCTGGCCGCCGCGGTAGGGTGGGCGGCCGCCTTGCTGGTAGGGGGGTCGGCCGCCGGGGGGCGGGCCTGGGCGGCGGTCGGGGGCGGTGGATGGGGCGGGAGTGGGAGTGGGGGGTTGCTGGGTTGTCATGTTGTTACCTCTGGGCTGGTGATGGGTGGCTTGCCGCGGGGGTAGGGGCAAGCGGGTTTGTTTGTTGATGGATGTGTTGGCGGGGGCGTATGCCGTCTATGTTGCCGTTTGTGTTACCAGGGTAGGTCGTCGGCGTTGCCGGGGTCGTCGGGGGGCATGTCGCCGCCGTAATCGCCGCCGGAGCCGTAGCCGCCTTGTCCGCCGCCGTAATCGCCGCCGGATCCGTAGCCGCCGCTGGGTCCGCCGTAATCGCCGCCGCCGGAGTAGCCGCCGCCGGGGGCGTTTTGTTGTCTGCTGAGAAACTTCACTTCGTTTGCGATAATCTCATTGCGAAACCGCGTCTGCCCGTCGGGGGCTACCCAAGAACTGCTCTTAAGCCGTCCCTCAACATAGACTTGCATCCCTTTAACTACATACTGGTTGCAGGTCTCCGCCATGCGATTCCACACAGTAACGGTGAACCATTCGGTCTCTTCGCGGCGCTCGCCATCGCGGGTGGTGTACGATCTGTTGGTTGCTATGCTGAACGAGGTAACGGCGCTGCCGCTGGGCGTGTAGCGCATTTCGGGGTCTCTGCCGACGTTGCCGATTGCTGTCATCTTGTTGAACATTTTGACCTGCCGTATTTGGGGTTTGGGGGATGCGTTGGCGCGGGATTGCGGGTAGCGGGTTGGGCGTTAGATTCTGGTGACTAGGTGGCGGATTACATCGTCGGCGGCGTCTAGGCTGCGGTCTAGGGGGAGGACGTCTTGGGAGTCCATGCTGCATTTGGCGACGACGTAGATGCCTTCCATGAACTTGTTGATGGGATAGGCGAGGCGGCGCAGTCCCCAGACTTCGTGGTCGGAGAGGCTGCCGCCGCGGGCGTTGATGAATGCGGCGACGCGGTCGATGGCGGCGGTGACTTCGGCCTCGTTCGCCTCGGGGGTGAGGATAAGGACGATTTCGTAATCTCGCAGTCGCTGAGCTACCAAGCTGTACTCCTTGTGTGGGCGTGGGCGGTTTTGGGAAGCCGGATGGGGGCGGTTGGCCTTAAGTGGTGTGTGAAATGCTGTAGGGATTATAGCACGGTGGGGGGTTGGGGCGCTATACAAAAAGTTTGTGTTATGCGGGGGAATTGTTTGGGCGATGTGGGCGTTAGCGCCTTAGGATGTGTTCAAACTCGTCGGGCTGCGACCATAGGGCGATTGTGGAGACCTGTTTCATTAGGTTGTAATCCTCTTGGCGCCACACGTCGCGGCTATCGTCGAACAGCGATACGAAATGTGTATCGCTCCGGGCATCTTTCAGATAGTCCAAGTCCCTGCATGCAGTCGCCACATGCTCGGTAATCCTAAGGACGGCGCTGCGATTGCTCGCTCTCATTAGGAATACCATTGATATGCGGTTATCCGAGCGGGTTTCAAAATTGACCTGCCAATTTTTCTGAGACCTGCCTCGCAGCCGCACTGACCGCCGGAAGGGTATCCGCTTTTCGCGCAACCATTTTTCCACCTCGTTGGCGGTGGTTTGCGGTCTTTGGCGCTGGAAAGTGAACCGTATATCCGAAACGCGCACAACGGCTTGGGCTAGGCGCAGCACGGCCTCTGCCAGCGCGGCGTTCTTGTTGATGCGGAGCGTGAGTTGGCCGCGCTCTAGTTGGATGCCCAGCGTCCGGCACACATCGTCAACAAACTTGTTTTGTCTGGCGCTGAGGCTGTCGCTTGCCGATTGCAGGCGCAACCATCCCAGCGCCTCGCCGAAATCGGTTAGGATGTACCCGTCTTGCCGTTCCAGGATGAACACATCCACGATGCCGCCGTCGGGGTACATCAAGGGGGTTTGGACACGTACGCCCTCGTATGGAGCGGGCGAGCACTCAAATAGCGGGGGCAGCGTAATGGCGATTTGAGCGCAGAGTTCGTTGACATTCATATTAGCGCTCCCCGAATTATCGGAGGACGAGGACGGGATATAGTTCCCGCGTGTCTGATGTTGGCTTCCGCGCAGAACTGACGCCATACTTCCACAGGTTCGTTCAATGAGGCGGTGATGTCTTTGGGCGGGTATGCCCAATCGTCCTCCGCGCCTGACACCCAGTAGTTTTTATGTATGCGCCCGGCGTACTCGCCGTTAGGGTTGCGGTGGTTCATTCCCATATCAAGCCCATAGATGCGCCCGACGCTTGGCATAACTAGGGTGTAGCTTAGCTTGCCGGCGACTGGATTATAGCGGCCTTTGATGAACATTGCATCAGCGTTGGGGTAATCCACATTTACCCTGAATTCTTGAACTGAGGAATCGCCAGGGGCGTTATGCCAAATTATGTTTTCGGTTATGAACTTTTCGTCGTCTATGATGGCTTTGTATTCCTCGTCCATCGGTGGGTTCATATATGGGATCCCCCGCATAGTTATATGGTAGATAGTTCATTATAGCGCGCCTGGCTATCGGCAGGCGGATGCGGCTTGCGCGGGTATGATAGCGATTATGCGGGCGCCTGGCAACCCACCCCCGCTAGAACCTTGCGGCGCGATGGGGTATGATTTGGGGGGATAGGCAATTGTAGTTTGCGAAAGGCGGGGGCGTATGAGATGGGTTGCGCTGGCGGGTGGCGTGGGGGGGGCGAAGTTGGCGCTGGGGTTTTGTAGGGCGCTGGCGCCGCGGGATTTTGCGGTGGTGGTGAATACGGGGGACGATGAGCGGTTTTATGGGCTGCATGTGTCGCCGGATGTGGATACGGTGATGTATTCGCTGGCGGGGGTGGCTAATCCGGAGACGGGCTGGGGTATAGAGGGCGAGACGTTCAACGCGCTGGAGGGGTTGCGGGCGTATGGGGCGGATGCGTGGTTTAATTTGGGGGATAGGGATCTGGCTACGCATATCCGGCGCAGCGAATTGTTGGGGCAGGGGTGGACTTTGTCGGAGGTTACGGAGGCGCTGTGTCGTGCGCTGGGGGTGGAGCATCGGGTTGCGCCTATGAGCGATGATCCGGTTCGCACTATGCTGAGTACGGATGAGGGCGAGTTGCCGATGCAGACGTATTTTGTGAAGCGGCGGTGCGAGCCGGCGGTTAGCGGCATCCGCTTTGAGGGGGCGAATGCGGCGCGGATGTCGCCGGGGTTCGCGCGGGGGCTGGGGGATTGTGATGCGCTGGTGTTTTGCCCGTCCAACCCGTTTGTGAGCGTTGCGCCGATATTGGCGGTGCAGGGCGCGCGGCGGGCGATAGAGGGGTTCAAGGGTTTGCGCGTTGCGGTTAGTCCAATTGTGGGCGGGCAGGCTGTCAAGGGGCCGGCCGCCAAGATGATGCGCGAGCTTGGCTATGATGTGTCTTGCGCGGGCGTGGCGGCGCGGTATGTCGGGCTGTGCGATGTGTTCGTGATTGACGATGTGGACGCCGCGCATGCGTCCGAAATAGAGGCGCTGGGGATGCGCGTTGCGGTGACGAATACGATTATGAACGACGAGGCGGATAAGGTTCGGTTGGCTGAGTTTATTTGCGGGCTTGCGAAGTGAGCGCGGAGGCTATGGGGGCAGTCATCGCTGTCGCGCCGATGAAACCGTTGCGTCTCGCTAAGTCGCGGCTGGCGCCGGCGCTGACCGCTAAGCAGCGGGCGGCGCTGACGCTGGGGATGTTGCGCGGCGTAATCGGGGCGGCACAGGGGGCGGCGGTGAGCGCGGTGTGGGTTGTGGGCGGCGATGATGTCGTGCGCCAAGCGGCTGAGGATATGGGCGCGGCTTGGCGTCAGGATGCGGCGGGGGATCTGAATGCGGCGCTGACGGCGGCTATGCGGGATGCTTTTGATGACGGTAATGCGGCGCTGTATTTGCCGGCGGACTTGCCGTTTATCGCGGCGGCGGATGTGCGGGCGCTGCTGCGGGCGTCTGAGGGCGGCGCGCGGCTGACATTCGCGCCGGCTCAGCGGGATGGCGGCACAAACGCTATGCTGATACCGCGCGGGTCGGGGTTTCGTCCGCTGTTGGGCAAGCGCAGTTTCAGCCGCCACAAGGCGAGCGCGGAGGCGCTGGGAATTCCCTATGCGGTGTGCGATAGCGGCGGGTTTGCGATAGATTTGGACACGCCCGCGGATCTCGCCGCATGCGTCAAGGCGGAGCGGGGGTTCATAGGCCGGCTGAGCGCGGCGGGGGCAAGCGGCGGGTAGGCGCGGGCGGCGTTTCCATTCGGATGGCAGGGCATATCGTTGCTGCACAGGGTTGGATGGCAGGGCATATCGTTGCTGCACAGGGCTGGATGTCAGGGCATATCGTTGTTGCACAGGGTTGGATGTCAGGGCATATCGTTGCTACACAGGGTTGGATGTTAGGGCATATCGTTGCTGCACATATCGCCGATACACAGGAATGGATGGCTTTGCCGCAGCCACCCGTTCTATCAGGTAGAGAAAACAATCAACCAAACTCTCAAAACTATCCGAAAAGAAACGCTACTATAATTGCGCCGCACGCGCTATTGCCACGCGCTATTGCCCTCCTTATATTAGTTAGCATTATTAGCGTTACTAAGGAGCGAATTGATGGCATTGAAATTGGGGATATTGCTGCCCACGCGCGGGCTGGTGATGCGCGGCGATGCGCCGCCGGATGTGGAGCCGCTGATGGCTATGGCAGAGATGGCGGAGCAAGCGGGCTTGGATTCGGTGTGGGTGGGGGATAGCCTGACGGCGAAGCCGCGTCTTGAGCCGCTGGCTACGCTGGCGGCGGTGGCGATGCGGACGCGGCGGGTTCGGCTTGGCACGGCGGTGATGCTGGCCGGGCTGCGGCATCCGGTTGGGCTGGCGCAGGCTGCCGCCACGGTGGACGCCATATCGGGCGGGCGGCTTGTGCTGGGCGCGGGCGTTGGCGGCGCGTTCAACGAGGCGCAGCGGCAGGAGTGGCGCAACGCGGGGGTGGATCCGGCGCGCCGCGCGAGTCGGTTTGAGGAGGTGGTGGAGATTGCATCCCGTCTGACGCGCGGCGAGCGGGTTGATTTCGCGGGGCGGCATTTTGCGCTTGACGGGGTGAGCGTGCGTCCGCGGGCGGCATCCGCGGATGGCGTGCCGTTCTTGGTGGCATGCCACTGGCGCGCCGGGCGCGATAGGCAGTTTCGGCGCGCGGCAAGGCTGGGCGCGGGATTTATGTCCATATCCGACTATCCGGACGAGTACGCGCTTGTGGTTGACAAGGTGCGCGGCTATGTGGCGGAGCGCGGCGGCGATCCCGAAAAGGCGGAGGCGTCTTTCTATATGACGGTGAATATCAACGCCGACGAGCGCAAGGCGGCGGATGAGGCGGACGCTTTTTTGCGGATGTACTACGGCGCGAACATATGGGGCGACCGCTGGGGGCCGTTCGGCGGCGCGGCGGCGGTGGCGGAGCGCATCGCCGATTACCGGCGCGCGGGGGCGCAGACGATTGTCGTGCGGTTCGCGTCGTTTGAGCAGCGGCGGCAGCTGGAGGCGTTTCTGAGCGAGGTTGCGCCGGCGTTTGGGTGAGGGGGGCATACACGGGGCGCATAGGGGTCAGGCACAAGCGCGACTATTACGGCTAAATCTCATTCTGACGTACGCAGACGTCGCATAAGGTTTAGGTGCGTCGCAAGGCGGGCGGCGTTATCGCGCGCCGGCGGGGGCGCTGAGTGTGCTAGTATTAGGGATTGAGGAGGGACTGCTATGGCTACTATGACGATGACGCAAACGGCGGCGATGCCTGCGCGGGAAAGCGCGGATGGCGTGGGCGCGGATCCGCTGACGATATGGCTTGAGCCTGCGATATGTATGACTGAGGAGCAGTTCGTGGAGTTCTGCGCGCAGAATTCTGAGCTGCGGATAGAGCGAACTGAGGAAGGAGCGCTAGAGATTATGCCGCCAACTTTTATTGACACTGGCAACCGAAACTCAGGCGTTACGGCCGATTTGACTAACTGGGCTAGGCTGGACGGCAGTGGCTATGCGTTTGATTCATCGACGGGATTTACGCTGCCGAATGGGGCGATAAGATCGCCGGACGCGTCGTGGGTTTCGCGCTCGCGGCTTGAGGCGCTCACAGAGGAAGGGCGCAAGGGGTTTGGGCATATATGCCCGGATTTCGTGATCGAAATCCGATCGGCGTCGGATAGGCTGAGTACGCTGCAGGCAAAGATGCAAGAGTACATAGACAACGGCGCAAGGCTTGGGTGGATGATTGATCCGATTGGGCGGCGGGCGTATGTGTATCGGCCGGGGGTTGCGGTGGTGGTTTTGGATAGGCCGCAGACACTGTCGGGGGATCCTGAGCTGGCGGGGTTTGCGCTTGATTTGGGGGCGATATGGGAGCCGGGGTTTTAGGCGGGGATGGCGTTATCAAGGGGGCAAGGGCAAGGGGCAAATGCGATCTGCTAGCGCGCCTGTGGGCATTGGGCATATGGAGGGACTGCAATGGCAACTATGACGATGGCGCAGACGGCGGCTCCGCCTGTGCGGGAAAGCGCGGATGTTGCGGATAATGATAATAAGGGCGTCGATCCGCTGACGATATGGCTTGAGCCTGCGATATGTATGACTGAGGAGCAGTTCGTGGAGTTCTGCGCGCAGAATTCTGAGCTGCGGATAGAGCGAACTGAGGAAGGAGCGCTGGAGATTATGCCGCCGGTAAAGGGATACACGGGCAACCAAAACCTCAAAGTAGCAGTCCAATTTGGAAATTGGGCTATACGGGATGGGCGCGGCGAGGGGTTTGACTCATCGGCGGGGTTCACGTTGCCGAATGGGGCTGTGAGGTCGCCGGATGTGTCGTGGGTGCTGCGCTCGCGGCTTGAGGCGCTCACCGATGAGGATCGCGAGGGCTTTTGGCATATATGCCCGGATTTCGTGATAGAAATCCGATCGGCGTCGGATAGGCTGAGTACGTTGCAGGCAAAGATGCAAGAGTACATTGATAACGGCGCAAGGCTTGGGTGGATGATAGATCCGATTGGGCGGCGGGCGTATGTGTATCGGCCGGGGGTTGCGGTGGAGGTTTTGGATATGCCGCAAACGCTGTTGGGGGATCCGGAGCTGGCGGGGTTTGCGCTTGATTTGGGGGCGATATGGGAGCCGGGGTTTTAGGCGGGGATGGCGTTATCAAAGGGGCAAGGGCGAACTGCTAACGCGCCTGTGGGCATTGGGCGTATGGAGGGACTGCTATGGCGACTATGACGATGACGCAGATGGCGGCGATGCCTGTGAGGGAAAGCGCGGATAATAAGGGCGCTGAGCCGCTGAAGATATGGCTTGAGCCGGCGATATGTATGACTGAGGAGCAGTTTGTGGAGTTCTGCGCGCAGAATTCTGAGCTGCGGATAGAGCGAACTGAGGAAGGAGCGCTGGAGATTATGCCGCCAGCCAAGGGATACACGGGCAACCAAAACTTCAGAATAGCAGTCCAATTTGGGAATTGGGCTATACAGGATGGGCGCGGCGAGGGGTTTGACTCATCGGAGGGGTTCACTCTGCCGAATGGGGCTGTGAGGGCGCCGGACGTGTCGTGGGTGTTGCGCTCTCGGCTTGATGCGCTCACCGAGGAGGATCGCGAGGGCTTTTGGCATATATGCCCGGATTTCGTGATCGAAATCCGATCGGCGTCGGATAGGCTGAGTACGCTGCAGGCGAAGATGCAGGAGTACATAGACAACGGCGCACGGCTTGGGTGGATGATTGATCCGATTGGGCGACGGGCGTATGTTTATCGGCCTGGGGTTGCGGTGGAGGTTTTGGATATGCCGCAAACGCTGTCGGGGGAGCCTGAGCTGGCGGGGTTCGCGCTTGATTTGGGGGCGATATGGGAGCCGGGGTTTTAGGCGGGGATGGCGTTATCAAAGGGGCAAGGGCGATCTGTTAATGCGCCTGTGGGCATATGGAGGGACTGGTATGGCAACTATGACGATGACGCAGACGGCGGCTCCGCCTGCGCGGGAAATCGCGGTGGACGCTGAGGGCGCGGATCCGCTGACGATATGGCTTGAGCCGGCGATATGTATGACTGAGGAGCAGTTTGTGGAGTTCTGCGCGCAGAATTCTGAGCTGCGGATAGAGCGAACTGAGGAAGGATCGTTGGAGATTATGCCGCCAACTTTTATGGATACGGGCAATCGGAACTTCAAAGTAGTAGTCCAGTTGGGAAATTGGGCTATACAGGATGGGCGCGGCGAGGGGTATGACTCGTCCACTGGATTCACGCTGCCGAATGGGGCGGTGAGGTCGCCGGACGCGTCGTGGGTTCTGCGCTCGCGGCTTGAGGCGCTGACGGAGGAAGAGCGCAAGGGGTTTGGGCATATATGCCCGGATTTCGTGATAGAAATCCGCTCTTCGTCGGATAGGCTGAGTAGGCTGCAGGCTAAGATGCAAGAGTACATAGACAACGGCGCAAGGCTGGGGTGGATGATTGATCCGATTGGGCGGCGGGCGTATGTGTACCGGCCGGGGGTTGCGGTGGTGGCGCTGGATGCGCCGCGGACGCTGTCGGGGGATCCTGAGCTGGTGGGGTTCACGCTTGATTTGGGGGCGATATGGGAGCCGGGGTTTTAGCGAGTTGGCAAGATTGGCGGCAAGGGCGGGGGCGAGTGGGCGGCGTAGGCGTATAGGGTAAGCGAGAGAGGCGAGGTTTTGTTGGATGGGGAATGACATATTGGTGGAGCGGGATGGGGGCGTGGCGACGGTGGTGTTTAATCGGCCGGAGCGGCGCAATGCGATTAGCTACGCGGGGTGGCTGGAGTTGCGGCGGGTCGCGGTTGAGCTGGAGCGGGATGATTCGGTGCGCGTGGTGGCGCTGACGGGGGCGGGGGATAAGGCGTTCTCGGCGGGCGCGGATATTAAGGATTTCGAGCAATACCGCAGCAATTCGCGCATCGCTAAGATTTACGCGGAGGCGTTTGACGGGGCTATGGACGCGGTGGAGGCGATGTCCAAGCCGACCATATCTATGATACAAGGGTTTTGCGTGGGCGGCGGCTGCGAGCTGTCTATGGCGACCGATATTCGCATCGCGGCGGAGGGCAGCGTGTTCGGCATACCGATAGCGCGGCTGGGGATACTGGTGGGTTATGGCGAGATGCGGCGGCTGTTGAACCTGGTGGGGCCGGGGAACGCGTCGTATATTCTGCTGAGCGGGAGGCTGATTGACGCGCGGGAGGCGCATCGCATTGGGCTGGTTACGGCGCTGACGGCGGCGGATGAGCTGCGGGCGCATACATATGCGCTGGCGCATGAGATGGCGGAGCTGGCGCCGCTGAGCCACGCGCGCAATAAGCGCATCCGCGATATTGCGCTGCGGGATCCGGCCGGGGCGACGCTTACGCGGGAAGAGCGGGATCTGCCGTTCACGAACTTTGACAGCGCGGACTTTCATGAGGGGCGGGCGGCGTTTGTGGAGCGGCGCAAGCCGGTGTTTAAGGGGGAGTAAGCGCGCAAGGGGCGATGTTACTTTTTTGGAAAAAAGTAACCAAAAAACTTTTGAGTGGGGAAATTACGGGTTCAGCATAAGATAAATAGAACATTGTCAGTAACCGAATACGCGATAGGATAAAGGACGGGCGAACAAGATGAACAACGACGGGAAGACGCTGCCGCTGGCGGGGATACGGGTGGTGGATTTCAGCCAGATATTGGCGGGGCCGTTCTGCACGATGCTGCTGGCGGATATGGGGGCGGATGTGATTAAGATAGAAAAGCCCAACGGGGGGGATGACACGCGGCGGTATGGGCCGCCGTTTATTGAGGGGGAGTCGGCGGCGTTTCTGACGCTTAATCGCAACAAGCGCAGCATTGTGCTTGACCTGAAGAGCGCGCATGGGCTGGCGGTCGCAAAGCGGATGCTGGCGGAGGCGGAGGTTATGATTCATAATTTCCGGCCGGGCGTGGTGGATAGGATGGGGTTGGCGTATGAGGATGCGCGGGCGCTTAATCCGGCTGTCGTGTATTGCACGGTGTCGGGGTTCGGGACGACGGGGCCGTATAGCGGTCGGGCGGGGTTTGACCTGGTGGCTCAGGGGATGAGCGGGCTTATGAGCATCAACGGCTTTCCGGACGCGCCGCCGGCTAAGGTGGGCGTGCCTATGGCGGATTTGAACACGGGGATGTTCTGCGCGTATGGGATACTGACGGCGTATGTCAACCGGCTTAATACGGGGCAGGGGCAGCATGTGGACGCCTCGCTGCTGGAGTCGGCTATGGCGTACACGCTGTACGAGTCGGCGACGTATTTCGCCACGGGCGAGGTGGCTGGGCCGCTGGGGTCGGCGCATAGGATGATAGCGCCGTATCAGGCGTTTGCCACGCAGGACGGGTATATCAATATCGGCGCGGCTAACCAGAACAACTGGGAGCGTATGTGCCGCGCGGTGGGCAGGGAGGATCTGCTGGAGGATGCGCGGTTCGCGTCCAATCCGGAGCGGATGGTGAACATCGCCGACTTGACGCCGATTATGGAGGAGACGTTCCGCGCGCGCGGCACAAGCCATTGGGTCGAGGCGCTGGAGCGGGCGGGCGTGCCGTGCGGGCCTATCTATGACATAGAGCAGGTGTATGCCGATCCGCAGGTTCGGTCAAGGGATATGGCGGTGGCGCTGGAGCATCCTAAGGCGGGGGCTATTCGCAATATCGGCGTGGCGGTGAAGTTGTCGGATACGCCGGGGTCGGTGCGGACGCCGGCGCCAACGCTTGGTCAGCATACGGATGAGGCGCTGGGGGAGTTTGGGTATGGCGGGGATGAGATAGCGGCGCTGCGCGAGTGCGGGGCGGTGGGATAGAGGGGGTTGGCGGGGGATAGCAGCGATTGGCGAGGGCATCCGATTGACGGGGATAAGCGCGCCGCTCTTCTGCAAAAATAGCCAAGAAATTTTTGGGCATTAGGGGGATTTAGGGCAAGGCTAACCGATGGTTGCCGTTGGAAATCCAAACGCGATAGCGCCCGCTCTTAACACAAGCGCGGGCGCTATTTGGGTTGTCAAGGGGGAATTCTCAGGGGTAGAATTCGGGCGTTATGGATATGGCAAGGGCGCTGCTGGGGCGCATCGGATTGCGTAGGCGGATGCCGGCGGGCGGATTCGGGTTGGCGCTGGCGGCGCTGGGCGCGCTTGGGGCGGCGCTGGCGCTGGCGCGAGAGGCGTCGTATGGCGCGGCGCTGGATCGCGGCGCGGTTGACTATGTGTTCGCGGCGCAGGGGTTGCTGGCGGGCAACTGGTGGGAAGGGTTCGGGGGGGCGGATTACGCGCAGTACGCGCCGCTGTATCCGGCGCTGCTGGCGATCGCGTCGGGGTTGGGGGCGCTTGATCCGCGCGATGCCGCAGGGCTTGTTAACGCTGTCGCTTTCGGGCTGACGATATTCGCGGCGGGGGTATATCTGCGGCGGCGGCTTGCCTCGCGGCTGGTGGCGGCGTGGGCGTGCTTGGCGCTCGCGGTAGCGGTGCCGCTGGGGGATTCGGCGTCTTGGGCGTTGGCGGGAACGCCGTTTATTTTGCTGGCGACGCTGGCGCTGATACAGGCGGACAGGCACTTAGCGGGCGGCGGCGATAGGGCGCTGTGGCTGGCGGCGGCGTTCAGCGCGGCGGCTTGGCTGACGCGGTATGAGGGCGTTGCGGTGGTTATAGCAGTGGGGCTGATGGTGGCAATGCAGACGTCGGTTGACGCGGCGGAGCGGCGGCGGCGGCTTGGCGGGTTCGCGCTGGCGGCGGCGCTGCCTATGGGGATGTGGCTGCTGCTCAACTGGCTTATGGTTGGAACGCTGCCGTATAGCGTTGATACGCCTTATTCGCTGACGGACGCGGGCGTTGGGCTGATGCGCTGGGTGTATTGGGATTATGTTCCCGGCACGATTTGGCTGCTGCTGGGGATTGGGCTTGCGATACCGCTGGCGGATATTGGCGTCAGGGCGGGCGTTAGGGCGCGGCCGGGATGGCGCGCGGCGATTGAGTGGCTGCGGCCGTATCAAGGGGCGTTCAGCGTGTTCGGCGCGGTATATGCGGCAACGCTGGCGGCGCTGCTGCTGACGGACTGGGCGACGCATGGCGCGCGGCAAGCGGTGTATCTCGCGCCGCTGTACATCCCGATAATGGCGGCGATAGCGATAGCGGCGGACAGGTTTTTGGGATGCGAGCGGCATCGCAAGCGCGGCGCGGGATGGCCGGCGGCTATCTCAAAGACGGCGTTGGGGGCGCGGCTGCCGGGCATGCTGGCGGTCGGCGTTATCGCGGCAATGGCGGCGTGGGTTGGCGGGCAGGCGCTGCAGGGCGGGCTTGAGATAGCGCGGGCGAATGACGCGGCGCATCTGGCTACCAGGGATGGCAGACATTCGGATTGGCGGGGATACGCCACGCCGAGGTGGACTGAATCGGAGGCGATGCGGCTGGCGCGGGCGTTGGGACAAGCGCAATCGCAAGCGCAGGGCGCGGCGGCGGTTTCGTACAGCAACGACTTGGTTCAGGCGTATGTGAACGGCGGGCTTTTGGGCGTGAAGAAGATACCGCTATACGACGGCGAGGGTGGGCCTAGGGAGCGGCTGGAGCGGTGGCTTGAGGACGCTCAGGACGGGGCGCTTGTGGTGTGGATGACGGGCAGGGGTCAGACGCAGCGCTACGCTTTCGGCGCGGGTGATATGCGGGCGCAGGCGGGCTTGCGGCTGCTGGCGGATAGGCCGGACGGCGCGGTGTTTCGGGTAGATAAGGCGTACGTCGGCTACAACCCGTATGCGGCGGCGTACAGGGCGGCTATGGCGGGCGAGTACGGCGGCGTCAAGCTGCAGCGGGATTTTGGCGTGTATCGGGACGGGGATAGGCTTGTGTACGTCCGGCAGAACTGCGCGGCGGCGAACACTGAGGCGAAGTTCATACTGCACATCATTCCCGTAGATACGCGGGATCTGCCGCCGCTGGGCAGGTCGCCGAGTTTTGAGAACCGCGATTTTGAGTTCAAGCAGTACGGCGCGGTGGTTGACGGGAACTGCGTGGCGATACGCGATCTGCCGGATTATGAGATAGCGTATGCGCGGACGGGTCAGCATTTCAGCGGGGAGGAGCCGCTGTGGAAAGAGAACTTCAAGTTTTAGGCGCGGGGTTTCGGCGGGTTTTCGCGCGGGCGATAGGGCGGGCGCAAAGCGGTTTGAATAACGCCCGATTTTGATATTGACAGGGCATTTGCGCTGGCATATTATCGGCGCGTTCAATCGTGGAATAGGCGCGTTGGATTAGTTGCCGCGAGGCGGCAGAAAGGCTATCGCTATGCAGTATGACTATATCGTGATTGGCGCGGGTTCGGCGGGGTCGATAATGGCTACGCGGCTGTCGGAGGATCCGGGGACTTCGGTGCTGCTGCTGGAGGCGGGGCCGGACTACCCGGACATAGACAGCCTGCCGGACGAGGTTCGCAACGGCTACGCCACCGGGATAGATGTGATGACGAGCGACCACAACTGGCAGTTCTGGGGGCAGCCGACCGAGTTGGCTGAGCCGATGATGGTGCCGCGCGGGCGGGTAACGGGCGGCTCCAGCGCGATAAACGGGCAGGTGTTTCTGCGCGGGATGCCGGAGGACTACGACGGCTGGGCGGCGCGCGGGAACGACGAGTGGACTTACGAAAAGGTGCTGCCGTTCTTCCGCAAATTGGAAACCGACACCGACTTCCGCGACGACTTTCATGGCACTGAGGGGCCTATCATCGCGCGGCGGTTCAAGGACAGGGCGGAGTGGCCGCCGATGCAGACCGCGTTCTACAACGCGGCTAAGGCGGCGGGCTACCCGGATGGGCCCGACCAGAACAACCCGGACGTGACCGGCATAGGGCCTACCCCGTACAACAACCCCAACGGCATCCGCTGGAGCACGAACATCGGGTATCTGGGGATGTCGCGTCACCGGCTAAACCTGACCATTCGCGCGAACTGCACGACGCACAGGATAATCATCAAGGACGGGCGCGCCACCGGCGTTGAGGTGGAGAGCGAGGGCGAGCGGTTCGTGGCAGAGGGCAAAGAGATAGTGCTGAGCGCGGGGGCGGTCGCGTCGCCGCAGCTGCTGATGCTGTCGGGTGTTGGGCCTGCGGCGCGTCTGCGCGAACTAGGGATAAGCGTCGCCAAAGACGCGCCGGGCGTGGGGCAGAATTTGCGGGATCATCCGGTAGTGTGGGTAACTTGGCGCACAAAGCCTGAGATAGACTTGGACGCGCTCGCGCTCGCGCCGCGCAGCCAACTGATGCTGCGCTACACCGCGACCGGCTCGGATATGCGAAACGATATGAAAATCACGATGCAGAACTTCGCCACCGAGCGCATCAACCGGGGCGGCAACCGGATGGCGCCGGTGGGCGTGCGAATGGTGGTCGTGCTAGACCTGGCGGTGGGTTCGGGCGAGCTGCGGCTGGCGTCAAGGGATACGGCGGAGCAGCCGGTGTTGAACTACAACTACTTCGCGGAGGAGTTCGATCGTCAGCGCTCGCGGGAGGGGATACGGCTGGCGCTGCGTTTGGCGGAGCATCCCGAATTCGCGGCGATACTGGATGAGCGCATAGATCCGCTTGACGCCGACCTGGAGTCGGACGACGCGCTGGACGAGTGGCTGATGCGCGAGGCTACGACGGGGCAGCACATATCCGGCACATGCAAGATGGGGCCCGCCGACGACCCGATGGCGGTGGTGGATCAGCAGGGGCGGGTGTACGGCGTAGCGGGCTTGCGCGTGGTGGACGCCTCCATTATGCCGGACTGCATCCGCGCGAACACGAATGTGACCACGATGATGATAGGGGAGCGGGTGGCTGAGCTGGTGAAGGGCGGGTAGGTGGCTAGGCGCAAGGCGGGGGAATTGGCGATAGCGGTTTCCTCGCCGCCTTATTCCGCTACCTTATAATAAGATAAGCCGCGCGGCTTGCACACAGAGGCGGGCGGCGCGTCTTGCATACGCTTGCATATAGCGGCGGGCGGCGCGAAAATGAAAAGGGCTTGGATTGCCCGAACAACAGGGGCTTGGATTGCCCGAATATCACAGGGAATACAACGAAATTAGGGAGGCGAGATTATGGCGATAGCGGAGCTGATGCGGGATGAGCAGGGCGCGGCGGCGCGGGCGCGGCAGGCGGGCAGCGGGCCGGCGATATGGCTGGCGGGGGATCCGGCGGATCTGGAAGAGTGGATGCCGCTGGGGCCGGCGGGCATTGTTACGAACACCGTGGTTCTGAACGAAATGGTCAAGAAGTATGGGCCGCTGACTGAGCTGGTCAAGCGCTACTTGGACATCACGGACAAGCCGGTGGTGGTAGAGATAGACGGCCACTCAACGGGCGAGCTGATAGAGGTGGGGGAGGTGTTCGCGGATATGTCGGAGCAGGTGATATTGAAGATACCCTGCACGGCATACGGGCTGGGCGCGTTCCGGCATTTCGCGGACGAGGGGATAGAGACGTTTTGCACGACGGTGTTTTCGCTGCCGCAGGCGGCGGCGGTGGCGGCGGCTGGCGTTGACCACATATTGCCGTTCTGCGAGCCTGTGCGGGAGATGGGCGGCGACGCCACCAAGCTTGTGCGGGAGTGCGCGGCGATGTTCGCGGGCTGGGAGCGCCGCCCGCTGATAATGGCGGCGCTGGTGCGCTCGGTGGAGACGGCGTATGAGGCGCTGCGGGACGGGGCGGATGAGATAGTGATCTTTTGGCCGGTGTTCCGCGATATGCTGTCGCATCCGCTGACGGACACTTGGAACAAGACGTTCATGGACGAGTGGCGGGCGATGGACGCGGCGGGGAAGCTGGCGGGGGTGCCGGTGCGGGGGTAGGGGGGTGTGAAAGCGCGTGATGAATAGCCCGCGTAGCCGTGGTGGTGGGTTGCGCGGGTTTGGGTGGGGGGGGAATTGGCAGTTCACAGATACTCGCTATTGGCGCAGGGGCGGGCAAGGCAAGCGCTCGTAATTCACACGGGGACGCTGACAAGCGTCTAGCAAGGCGTAGCAAGCGGGGTTTGGATGTATGGCTATTGCAAAGACTATACTAAAGATTGCGCTGGTTGCACTGGCGTGGTTCATAGCCCCCGTGTTGTTGAACGGGCTGTTTGGGGTCGACGTGACAGGCTGGTGGATTTGGGTGGGCGTGATGATTGTGGTGGGCGCGATAGTTGTGAAGATAGCGCGGAACATCCGCGATAACCGCGAGAAAGAGCGCGAACTTGAGTTGGGCAACGCTTACTTCGGCAAAGGCGAATATGATAGGGCGATTAGGGCTTACGGCAGGGCTGTACAGATAGATCCGAACTATGCGGGCGCCTACGCCAATATAAGCAACGCTTACATAAGCAAGGGGGATTATGGCAGCGCGCTTGACGCTTGCAACAACGCTATCGCCATAAACCCGTATCATGCGGGCGCTTATGCGCTCCTAGCCTATGCCTGCATCGGCAACGGGGAATATGACAAGGCGATAAGGGCTTACAATCAGTATCTCGAGAATATACCCCCAAACAATTCGGATGCCTACGCACTTCTAGGCGAGGCTTACGGGCGCAAGGGGGCGTATGACAGGACGATTGAGAACTGCAACAGGGCTATTGAGATAGACCCGAATGACGCGGATGCCTATAACCGCCTAGACGTTGCCCACATAATCAAGGGGGAATATAACAAGGCTATCCAGGCTTGTGACAAGGCTATTGAGATAAATCCGAACTATGCGGTTTCCTACACTAGCCTAGAATACGCCTGTGAAAAGGCGGGCGATAGGCAGGCGGCGATCCAGGCGTATTACGCGCTGGGCGGCATCCGCGAGCGGGATGGGGATTATGGCGGGGCGCTTGAGGCTTATCGCAAGGTCGTGGCAATCGTGCCGAAGTTTGGGCGGGCGTACCAGAACTTGGGCGGCGTTCACAAGCGCATGGGCGATTATGAGGGGGCTGTCGCGGCTTACGATAACGCCGTGAGGTTTAGCCCTGAGATTGAAGATGAGGTCTGCGCTGATCTTGCGGATGTTCACAGGCGCAAAGGCGATTATGGCGCGGCGTTCAGGGCTTATGACGCGCTCGCCAGGACGGGCGGGGCGCGCGCGAATCCGTATAGGATGGATGGCGGGCGGGTTGTGTGCGCGCAATGCGGTGCATTGCCGTATAGGGATGAGGCTGACGCAAGCCGGGTGGCTAAGGACGCGATTGAGGGAGGCGGGACGTATCTGCGGGCGTATTATGAGAGCGGGTGTGGGCATTGGCATACTACGTCGGATCCGGTTGTGAGGGGGTGATTTCGCCGGCGGATGTGGCGCTATGCGGCGGCGGATTGGGTCTAGTGCCAATCGCGCGCGCTATCAATGGGAACGTTGCTTAGCCCGTATCGCGGCTTGACAGCGGCTAAACTGCCGTTCAATAATCAAGCGGGGCTAAATCTCGTCAATAAAAGTCCAGTGGTTCAATGCGAGGCGTATTTTCCTCGCGTAAGCCAAGATGGGGAAATTGGTATGGATTCAAGGCAAGTGGAACGGATCGAGGGCCAAGTCGCGGCGATCTTGGGGGAGTATCCCAAAGATAAACTTGACATTAGCCATATCAGGATAATCCCTGATGTGAATATGCACGGCGAAGACATTTTGCGGATCATCATAGTGTCCGCCGATGACAATCCCGCGCTGTGGGCCGACGTCATGTCCAATGTCGCGCTGGAAGTCCTAGACTACCTGCGCGAACAAGGCCTAAGCCATTTTCCCGTGACCTATTTCGTAGGCAGCGCCGAGTGGCCTCAGTATGAAAAGGGACTAGCCTATGCTATGGCATAGCCTTCTTCAGCTTGCCAAAGAAATCGCGGCTGCCGCGCAGGACGACGATCCCGACGATGTCCGCCTGCGCTGCGCCACAAGCAGGGCGTATTACGCCATCTTTCACTGCCTCTCCCAGAATTGCGCCGAAACGCTGGCGGGCGATTGCCCGCGAGATTGCGATCAAACGGCGTGGAATAGAGCGTATCGGTCGTTGGGGCATAGCGCGATTCGCGGCAAAACGCGCCGAACCGACTTGATGAATCCTTTTTCGCAAGACATAAAAAGATTCGCCATTGCGCTAGTGGATCTTCAAGCTAAGAGAGAAGACGCCGACTACAATCCCGCCGCGACATTCTCAAAGGCGGGCGCAATCACCGACATACGGCGCGCCGAATCGGCTATCAGCGCTTTCAACAATCTGCCCGCGAATGAGCGCCGCAACTTCATCCTGTATCTAGTCGCCCCAATCCGATAAGATACGCTAGACAACGGGTTGCCCGCGCTATCGCGGGCTTAATCGCGCCGGGGGCTGCGGCGGCGGCTTGGGTTTAGCGCGATTATGCCCCCCTATCTATGGTTGCGTTCAAACCGCTTGGCAAGTATGCTATTAGGCGTTGATTGGCGGCGCGGGGTGGCGTCACATATTGGCATCATCAGAGTAAGGAGCCTTGCCCGTTGAGCGTGGATACACAGGCGCTTAGGGAGCGCGTTAGGATGGCCATCGCAGCGCAGGCGCAGACGAATGTGAATGTGCTGTCGTCGCTGCACGCGGTTTTGGATGATCTGGGGTATATTCCGGATGTGGCGATTGAAGAGGTCGCGGATTATACGGGGACTACGATTAACGAGGTGTGGGGGGTGGCGTCGTTTTATACGAATTTTAGGTTCACGCCGCCGGGGGATAATGTGGTGGAGATATGCTGGGGGCCTACCTGCCACCTGCTGGGCGCGCCGCAAATTTTGAGCGCGGTGATGGCGCGGCTGGGGCTTGAGGATGAGGGCGAGACCGAAGACAATCGCGTTAGCCTGAAGTACAATACCTGCCTGGGCGCATGCTCGCAAGCGCCGGTGATGATGGTGAATCACCGGCTTGAGGGGCGCATTAGCGTTGATTCGGCGGTGGAGCGGGTTTCGGGGCTGGACGGCAATGGCGGCGGGCATTAGGGCGCGTTAGACAGCGCAAGGCGGCGCGTCATGCGACGCATACGATATACACGGCGATATGGCGCTGATACGCGGGATATAAGATATGCCTACATACGAAGAGCTGAGGGCGCGGGCGGATAGCCACTGGCAGGGGCTGGTGGCGGGCAATCGCGCGTGGGTTCGGGTGGGGACGGCTATGTGCGGACACGCGGCGGGCGCGTTTGAGGTGCGCGAGGCGCTGGCGGCGGAGCTGGCGCGGCAGGGCGTTGACGCTGTCCTGGACGAGGTGGGCTGCCTGGGCATCTGCTACGCCGAGCCGCTGGTGGATATTATGAAACCGGGCGGCTCGCGGCTGTTTGTCGGCAATGTCAAGCCGGAGGATGTGGCGGGCATTGTGCGCGCCGTTCTGGTGGAGGATAGGCTGCCGGAGGGCAATGTTCTGGGCTACCTGGGCGATGAGCCGGTGGAGGGCGCCGCCAATCTCGCCGAGATCAACGGCATTGGGATGCAGCATCGCATCGCTTTGCGAAACGCGGGGGTTACAGCGCCCGCCGATATTATGCAATACATCGCCAACGGCGGCTATTCAGGGCTGCACAAGGCTATCTTTGAGATGCAGCCGGAGGAGGTTATCAAAGAGGTTACCGACTCCGGGCTGCGCGGCAGAGGCGGCGCGGCGTTTCCCACGGGCGTCAAGTGGAGCTTTATGGTGCGCTCAGAGCCGCCCAAGTACATCCTTTGCAACTGCGAGGAGGGCGATCCGGGCGCGTACAACGACAAGGGCATCCTGGAAAGCGATCCCTATACGCTGCTGGAGGGGATGTGCATAGCGGGCTACGCAACGGGCGCCACAAACGGGTTCGTGTTCATACGGCACGGGCATGAGGGGCCGATAAGCCGCACTCAGCGCGCCATAGAGCAGGCGTATGAGAATGGGCTGCTGGGCAAGAATGTGCTGGATTCCACATTCAACTTTGACATAGAAGTGGCGCTGACGGGCGAGTCGTATGTGGCGGGGGAGGAGACGGCGCTGATGGAGGCGATAGAAGGGCATCGGTCGCAGCCGCGCTACCGGCCGCCGTTTCCCGCCGCGTTTGGCGTGTGGGGCAAGCCCAGCACTATCAACAATGTGAAAAGCCTGTCTTATGTGCCTGAGATTATCGCCAAGGGCGCTGACTGGTTTTCGTCAATCGGCGTCAATCGCAGCACGGGAACGGCTATCGTGTGCCTGAACGGGAACGTGCGCTATCCCGGGCTGTACGAAGTCCCGATGGGGCTAACGCTTGGGCAGGTGATAGACGACATCGGCGGCGGCGTTCCCAACGGCAAGCGGCTGAAGATGCTGCAGACGGGGGGGCCTCTCGGCGGCGTGCTGAGCGCGGCGAGCCTGGGCGTTCACATAGACTTTGACGAGATGCGCGAGGCGGGCGCGATATTCGGGTCGGGCGGCGTAATCGTGATAGACGAAGACACCTGCGCGGTGGACATCACGCGCAACCTGGTGGCGTTCACGCAGTACGAATCCTGCGGCAAATGCTTTCCCTGCCGGCTGGGCATGGAGCAGCTGCTGGAAGTGGTGGATCGGGTGGCGCGCTTTGAGAGCCGCCCGTCGGATCTTGACCTGATGCGAAACATCGGCAGGACTATGGAATCAAGCTCGCTGTGCGGGCATGGGCAATTGGGCTTTGGGCCCATACGCTCGGCGCTGCAGCACTTTGAGGCGGACTTTATGGCGCATATAGAGGAAAAGCGCTGCCCAACGGGGAGTTGCCTTAGGCCCGCCATTTCGCCCAAGAACACTAGGCCCTACGCTATGGCGGCGGATTTGGGATTAGCCGGGAATTAAGCCCTGTGAATTAGGCAAGCGGCGGTTCGGCGCATAGCGCATAAGACGCGGCATAGACTAGGCGCGGGCTAGGCGTAAGACACCCCTAGACTAGATAGGCTAGACGAAAGCGACGCAAGAGATATTCGGATGGCGGTTGTCAAAGCGATATACACGGCGGCGGTAAAGTCCACGGCGGTATCGTCCGCGCGCGCCGTCTTTGTGGGCTCGCGCGGCATAGTCTCGGACAGGCGCTTTCTGGTGTGCGAAAGCGATACTATGCGGATGGCAACGCAGCGGCAGATAGGCAAGCTGGCGCGGGTGCGGTCGGCATATGACGCCGACAGCGATACGCTCAGCCTGGCGTTTGCGGGCGGCGGCGAGGTTCGGGGCGCAGCCGAAACGGGCGAGGCGGTGGTAGCGCAAGTGTTTCGCCGCGCGGTGAACGGCGCTGTGGTGGGCGGCGATTTTGGCGCGGCGCTGTCGGATTTCTGCGGCGCTAATCTCTGCCTTGTGAAAGCCGACGCCCCGGGGATGTGCTTTGACGAATATCCGGTATCGGCGCTTTCGCAGGCGTCCATAGATTGGCTTAGCGAGCGGGCGGGCGGCAAGCCGCTGAGCGCGCGCCGTTTCCGGCCGAACCTGCTTGTGGGCGGCTGCGCGGCGCACGAAGAGGATTCGTGGCTGGGCAAAAGCGTCCGCGTTGGGGACAGCCTGCGCCTGCGCGTGGCGAAGCTTGACCCGCGCTGCGCCATCACGACGCTTGACCCGGACACGGGCGAGCGCGATTTGGACACGCCCCGCCTGCTGCTCAGGGGCAAGCCGCCCATAGAGGGCGCGGGCGCGTATTTCGGCGTGTATGGCGCGGTAGAGGCTACCGGCTTGGCGCAAGTGGGCGATAGCATCGTGGTGGAAGACGACTAGAACGCGGCGCAATATCAGGCGGCAGTCGGCGCGAAAAGACGCCCGCCGCATAGAACGCGGAGTTGAGAATGGCAGACCAGATCAGCGTGACTATAGACGGCGTTGAGGTTCAGACCGAGCCGGGCAAGATGGTCATCCAGGCGGCTATGGACGCGGGGATGTACATCCCGTATCTGTGCTACTATCCGGGGATGAAGCCATTCGGGGCTTGCCGCATGTGCGTGGTCAAGGCGGAGGCGCCCGACCGCGAGGGCAACTACCGGCCGCTGCCGGGCAGCCCGGCGTCCTGCACGACGCCGGTTATGCCGGGGATGCGCGTCACCACCAACTCCGAGGACATTGTTGAGCTGCGGCGCGGCATTATGGATCTGCTCATATCCGAGCATCCGCACGGCTGCCTCACCTGCCACCGCATCGAGCTCTGCGGGCCGTCCGACATCTGCCTGCGGCATGTGTCCGTGAACGACCGCTGCGTAACCTGCCCCAAGAACGAGCGCTGCGAACTCAAAGACACCGTGCGCTTTCTTGAGATGGATATGGAATCGTCCCTGAGCTACAACAACCGCAACATCCCGCTGGCGACGAGCGATCCGTACTGGGATATGGATATGAACTTGTGCATCGTTTGCGCGCGCTGCGTGCGGGTGTGCGATGAGGTTCGGGGGGACAGCGCGCTGACGCTGCTGGAGCGCTCCGACCGCGTGCTAATCGGCACGTCGCAGGGGACGTCGCTGCTGGAGTCGGGCTGCGAATTCTGCGGCGCGTGCATAGACGTCTGCCCCACGGGCGCGCTTGTTGAGCGCAAGTACAAGTGGGACAAGGCGGTTGAAACGGTCAAGAGCGTCTGCCCGCACTGCCCTGTGGGCTGCCAGATGAATATGGAGGTTGACAAGCGCAACCGGCTGATACGCCCGACGGCTGACATACACGCGCAAGCCAACCAGGGGCAGATGTGCTTTCAGGGCAAGTTCGGGCTGGACTTCGTGAACAACACGCGGCAGCGCCTGGGCAAGCCGCTTGTTCGGCGCGAGGGCGAGTTGGCGGAGGCGTCTTGGCCCGAGGCGCTGGACATCGCGGCGAGCCGCCTGCAAGAGTTCCGCGACGAGCGCTACGCCATCATAGTATCGCCGCGCGGCACAAACGAAGACAACTATGTGGCGCAGAAATTCGCGCGCGCGGTGATGGGCAGCAACAACATAGACATATCGTCCAACCTGCGCCCTGAGCTGACGGCGCCGCTGGGCGAGATCCTGGGCAGGCGCGCCGCCACGAACACGATTTGGGAGCTGGAGCAGGCGACCGCCATACTGGTAGTCGGCGCGAATATGACCGAGGAGCAGAATGTCGCCGCCGTGCCAATCAAGAAGGCGGTCAAGGCGGGCGCGGCGCTCATCGTGATAGACCAGCGCGAAACCGAATTGGCGCGCGTCGCCAAGATATGGCTGCGGCCCCGGCCGGGCAGCGAAACGGCGCTTATCGGCGGGATGCTGCGCGCGATAATGGACGAGTCGCTTGACGACCACGAATTCACGGCGAACCACTGCGACGACCTGGACGCTTTCAAGAACAGCCTGGCGCGGTTTGACCTGCTGCGAGTGGAGCGCGCCACCGGCTTGACGCAGGCGGCTATCCGGGAGGCGGCGCGCGCATTCGCCAACGCCAAGCCGGGCGCCGTGCTGTACGCGCTGGAGACGCTGCCGCCCGAACTGCGCGACGACTGCGTCCGCGCGCTGCTGAACCTGGCGCTTGCGACGGGCAGCGTGGGCAAGCGCTCGTCAGGGCTGTACCCGCTGTTCACCGGCGCGAATGAGCAGGGATCTAAGGACGCGGGCTGCGCGCCGGATCATTTGCCGGGCTACTTTTCGCTGGCGGACGACGAGAGGCGGGGCCGCTTTAACAGCGCTTGGGACGCGGATATTCCCGCGCAGCCGGGCGTGGGCATCCGCGAATATACCGACGCCATAAACGGCGGCGCAATCAGGGCGCTGCACATCATCGGGGACAGCCCGAACTTCACCAACGGCGAACTCGGCGCGTTTGTGGATGCCGCCAAGAAACTGGATTTCCTGCTCGCGCAGGACACATTCCCGTCCGAGATAACCGAAATCGCGGATGTGGTTCTGCCGTCAAAGACATTCGCGGAGGTTTCGGGGACGTACACGAATATGGAACGGCGCGTGCAGCCGCTAAATCCGGTTGTGGGGGCGCGCGGCGACCAGGACGCGGATTGGCATATCATCTGCCAGATAGCGCGGCGGATGGGCGCGGACGGGTTTGAGTTCAACGCGCCGGAGGATGTGTTTGACGAGTTCAACAATCTGTGGCAGCCCTACGGCGGGATAACCTACGATAGGCTGCGCGGCGGCAGCCTGGTTTGGCCCTGCGCGGCTACCGATATGGCGGATACGCCGATGCTGTACGCGGACGGGTTTCACAACCGGCGCGTTAGGCTGACGCCGATGACGCTCGCCGAGCCGCCCGCGCGCGCGGACGCCGAGCGGCCGTTCCTGCTCGCCAGGGGGCGCGTGCTTAACCAGCCTGAGCGCGAGCTTGCCGTCCACCAAGAGCGCGGGCGCAATCTCATCACGCGCGGGGATGTGATAGAGGTGCATCCGGACGACGCCGCGGCGCTGGGCATTGCGGCGGGCGATTGGGTGGAGGTCAGCACGGCGGAGGGCGTTATGGGCGGCAGCGCGGCGCTGAGCGGCGCTCAGCCGGGCTTGCTGTCGGTGACCACGCTGTTCGGGCAGATGATAACCGGCGTTGAGCGATCGCGCGCGCCGGATCCGATGCTGAAGTTGCCGGCGCTGCCGCTGCTGCCAGCCAGCCTGTCCAAGCCGGCCGTTGCGCCGGCCGCCGACTAGCCGCGCTTTCGGTTGGGCAATGCCAAGCGCGGCAGCCGAAACCTAGACGCAGTAACCGAAACCTAGCGCGGCAGCCAAAACCTAGGCGCAATATCCGAAAATAAACTCAGAAACCGAAACGCGCCAAAATGCGCTAGAATATATTCATAACACGCTGGGATACGCCATAACACCGGAGGCAATTGCTGAATTGACAACTACGAGAGCCAGAGCGCGCCGCGTCGCCCCCAAACTCGCCCAAACCAAAGTGCTCAGGCGCGAAAAGCTCACGGGCGATCTGTGGCTGATGTGGCTTGAAAAGCCGGACGGGTTCGCTTTCAAGCCGGGCCAATACTGCACGATAGGCGTGGACGGCATAGAGCGCGCCTATTCCATAGCGTCCGCGCCGCACGAAGACGACCTTGAGCTTTTCATTGAGCTTGTGCCGTATGAAGAGGGCGGCCACCTGACGCCGCTGCTGTACGAACTGCAGCATGGGGATACGGTTACGATACGCCCGCGCGCCAAGGGCATCTTCACATTCAACCCGAATTTCAAGAACCATGCGCTGGTCGCCACGGTGACGGGCGTTGTGCCGTATGTGAGCTACATCCGCGATTACCTGCACAGGGGCGAGATCGCGGGCCACAGGTTCTATGTGCTTGAGGGCGCGAGCTACCAGGACGAGTTCGGCTACGACGAAGAGTTCATCCGCTACGCCAAGCAATACCCTGAGATGGTGAAGTTCATCCCCACGGTGAGCCGCCCGGACGAGGCGCGCAACGCGGGGTGGCAGGGCGAAACCGGGCGCGTGAACGCCATCGTGGAGGCGCAGGTGGCGCGGCTGGGCTTGAAACGGGAAGACACGCTGATATACGCCTGCGGGCATCCGGGGATGATCGAGGATGTGAAGGCGCGCATGACGCCGCTGGGCTACGCGGTGGACGAAGAGCGCTTTTGGAAAGAGGATTGATTTATCGCCCGGTTGCGCGGCGGCAATTCGCGCGGCTATCGCCTATCGCCGCCCATATTCGCTATAATGCTATAATAAGGGCGATAGGGTAGAATACGGGCATCCGCCCAGACCATTCTTAGGCAATAACGGCGCGGCGGCGGCGGCAACGCGGCGGCGGTATCGTATGGGAGCGCATCAGAGAGAGCGTCTAGCATCTCAGGGAGGGAACCGATGAAATCTGACAGGGCGCTGGTGGCGCATTTGTTGAGGCGCGCGGGCTTTGGCGCGACGCCGTCCGAGCTTGACGCGCTGACTAGCCACAAGACATACGAAGAGATTGTGGACGACCTGGTGAACCCGGAGCGGTTCCCGGAGCTGGACGAGTCGTACATAGAGCGCTACTACGGCGGCGAGCCGGTAGCCGTGCATGTGGGCAAGTGGCTTTACCGCATGGTGAACACGCGGCGGCCGCTGGAAGAAAAGATGTCGCTGTTCCTGCATCACCTATTCCCCGTTGCGTGGGGCAAGAGCGAGCATGGGCCCTCGCTCTACACCGAAATAGCGATGTTCCGGCGCGTGGGGCTGTCGGATATGAAGACCATCCTGCTGGAGCTTTCGCGCGATCCCGCGATGCTGTTCTGGCTGGACAACAACGAAAATCACAAGGACGAAATCAACGAAAACTACGGCAGGGAGCTGCTGGAGCTGTTCTCTATGGGCGTGGGCAACTACACTGAGGACGACATCAAGGCGGCGTCGCGCGCGTTCACGGGTTGGACATTCAGGCAGCCGCTGTCGCTCTATCCCAACGGGCATTACCCCGCCGAGTTTATGTTTCGCGCCGACGACCACGACTACGGCGAAAAGACATTCCTAGGCGAAACGGGCGCGTTTGACGGCGGGGATGTGATAGACATCATCGTCAAGCAGCCGGCGACCGCGCGCTTTATCTCGCGCCACCTGTACAACTTCTTTGTGGAAGACGAAGTGCAGGTGCCGTCTTGGGCTACCGAGCCGCCCAAGAACGAAGAGGCGATACAGCGCCTCAGCCGCGTGTTTATGGAAAGCGGCGGGCAGTTGCGGCCGGTGCTCAGCGAGTTGTTCAACTCCGACTTCTTCAAGCGGGCGACCGCGTTCAAGAAGGTGAAAAGCCCGACCGAACTGGTAGCGGGCGTGCTGAAACAGACGGGCGAATTCAGCAGCCCATCGCCGGGCATATACACGCTCGCCATAACCACGCTCAACGGCTCGCTCACCGAGGGGCCGCTCGCCATAATGGGGCAGCGGCTGATGAACCCGCCCACGGTGGAGGGCTGGCACACGGGCCACGAATGGATAGACTCCGGCACGCTCAGCGAGCGCATCGGGTTCGTGGAAAGCCAGTTTGAGGACATCAACAAGCCGGGCGTGCAAGATATGGTCAATCGCATCGGCGACCTGGACGCCGATCCCGCCGCGCTGGTGGATCGCTGCCTGGACATTCTCGGCGGCATCAGCGTCAGCGAGCAAACATACGCATCTCTCGCCGACTACGCCCGCGAACTCCGCGAAATCAAGGCGGACGAAGACGGCGCGGGCGTTCACAACCTATTGCAGATGACCGCGTCCAGCGTGGACTATCAGTTCGCCTAATCAACCATCTTCGCATAAGCCATAATCACTTCAGCCCATATTCGCGCAAGCCAACGCAGGCGGGGGGATACAATGAGCGCCAAGAACAAGAACAAAACGCTGGTGGTCGTGCAGCTCACGGGCGGCAACGACTTTATGAACACGATAGTGCCGTACAGCAACGGGCATTACTACGACGCGCGCAAGAAAGTGGTGATGTCGCGGGACGACGTGCTGCCCATCAACGACGAGCTCGCCATCAACGCCAACGCCGCGCCGTTCAAGCGGCTGTACGACGAGGGCAAGATGGCGATTGTGCAGGGGATTGGCTATCCCAATTCCAACCGCTCCCACTTTCGCGGGATGGACATCTGGCACACCGCCGAACCCGACCGCGTGGGCAATGAGGGCTGGCTTGGGCAAGCCGTGCGCGAACTGGATCCGCAGGCTGAGAATGTGCTGACGGGCGTCAACATCGGCATGGGCTTGCCGCGCGCAATGGCGGTTTCGGGCGTTCCCGTAACCTCCATAGGCGACCTTGAGGGCTACGGCGTGATGACGCGCCTGGAGCAAGAGCGGCTGCGGGACAGGGCGCTGGCGGCGTTCAAAGGGCTGTACGGGCAGGCTATCGGCAGCGGCGCGGTCGCCGAGTACATTGGGCAAACCGGGCTTGACGTTCTCAAAGGCGCTGATATGCTGGCGGACGTGGCGGGCGGCTACCACTCCGATGTGGAGTACGCGGACAATCAGATAGCCAAGAATATGCGCGATGTGGCGCGCGTTCACCTAGCCGATCTGGGGACGCGCATCTTCTACACAAGCCACGGCGGCTACGACACCCACGCCAACGAAATGCCCTCGCATCCCAAGCTGATGAACGAACTATCGGGCGCAATATCCGATTTCCTGGACGACCTGGATGAACACGACGCCTCGGACGATGTGACCGTGTTCGTGTTCACGGAGTTCGGGCGGCGGATGCGGGACAACGGCAGCGGCACGGATCACGGCAGCGGCGGCGGCGCGTACATCTTCGGCAAGAATGTCAAGGGCGGCTTGTACAGCGATTACCCATCGCTGGATCCCGCCGAATGGGAACACGGCGAAGATCTCAAGCACACCATAGACTTCCGCGGCATCTACGCCACGCTGCTGGAGCAGGTTCTGGATGTGGACGCCAAGCCCATAGTCAAGGGCGAGTACGAACAGATACGGCCGTTTAGCAATTAGCGCGGCGGGCTAACGGACGTCGCACAAGGCTATCGCGGCAACGGCATAGAGGCGGTGGCAACGCGGCGCAACGGCGCAACGGCAATGGCGCAGGAGGCGAGATTATGAGTAGGCCATACGGACTGCTGAGGGCGGGCTACCCGTACTTGCGGACGCTGGGGATGCGGCGCGTAACGAATTTCCCGGCGGACATCGCGTTCTCGGCAAAGGGAGACGCGCTGATACTGATGCGCTCCGAGGGCGGCTCCAGCATCCGCATATGGTCGGTGGACGACGCGGACGCGCTCACCGACGACCTGAAGGGCATCGGCGGCTACGGCGCGGGCGACGGGCAGTTCACATGGCCCGTGCAGATAATCACCGACGAATCGGTTGGCGGCGAGGGCAATATATTCGTGAGCGACGAGGCGACGCATCGCATATCGCGCTTTGACCCGGACGGCGAGTTCGCGGGCAAGTGGGGATGTTTCGGCGCGGGCGAGGGCGAGTTCAACGCGCCCAACGGCATCGCGTTTGACGCGGACGGCAATCTCGCGGTCGTGGATTCGCGCAACCACCGCATCCAGCGCTACACGGCGGAGGGCGAGTACATAGACGGGTTCGGCGAATTCGGGGATGCGCCCGGTCAGCTCAACCTGCCCTGGGGCATACACATAGACGAGCTTGGGGACATATACGTCGCCGATTGGGGCAACAACCGCTTTCAGGTGTTCGCGCCGGACGGCGAGCTGAAGATGGCTGTGGGCGAGCCGGGATCCGGCGGCGGGCAGTTCAACCGGCCGACGGGGATAGCGGTTGACGCGCACGGGGACATCTATGTCGCCGATTGGGGCAACGACCGCGTTCAGATGTTCAACGCGGAGGGGCAGTACATCTGGAGCTTTAGCGGCGACGCAACGCTGTCCAAGGTGGCGCGGCAGTACATGCTCACAAACGCCGTGCCGAACCGGCTGCGCGAGATGGGGGATTTGGAGCAGGAAAAGCGCCTGCGCCGCCCGCGCTCAGTGCGAATAGACGCCGAATTCCGCCTGTTCATTCCCGACTACGAATCCTACCGCGTGCAAATCTACCAGAAAGAGGCGATAGAGCTCGACCGCACTCAGTACGCCGAGCCGCTCAGGAATGTGACGCTGGAAGTTACCTAGAAGTTGCCCGGCCTTTAGGCGGAGCAGGCGTTTGGGTTTATGCTATGCCGCTGACAGGGCATTATGGCGGGCGTCAGGTTTTCGGACTTGGCGCTCGCCCGACGTTTGTCCGGATATTTGTTATGGGCTGATTCAAGCGGGATTTGCTTGGCGGCGCGAGATTATGCGCCCAATCGCCGCCGTATGATACAATCGCATTGGCTTGGCGCGGCTTTCGCGGGCTTGCGCTATACGCCCTACCCGTTTTGGGAGAATGCAGGGCATTGAGAGTAAGAAGGTTCGTTTGGGACGATGTAGAAGAATTGGCGCGCGTCTATAACGCGGTTGGCAGCGCGAGCGGCGCGGCGCGGGCGCATACCGCCGCTACGCTGGCGGAGCAGTTGCGGCTGCCGGGCTGCGACCCTGAGCGGCACTGCTTTATCGCGGCCGCGGACGGCGCGATGGCGGGCTACGCGCTGGTGGCGTATGAGCCGCCCATCGCAAGGGCGGTGGCAGAGGGCGGCGTATTGCCGGCTATGCGCGGGCGAGGCGTTGGGCGGGCGCTGACGCAAGCGGTTGTGGAACACGCGGCGGGCTTGGGCGTGAACGCGCTGCACATAGAGGCGGGCGAAACCAACGCGGCGCTGCGGCGGCTGCTGCAATCTGAGGGCTTGACGCCGATAAAGCGGTTCTGGCAGATGCGGTGGCAGGATGAGACGCCGCCCGACGTGCGATTGCCGGCCGGGTTCGCAACGCGATCCCTGATTGCGGGCAAGGACGAGGCGGCGCTGACTGAGTTGCAGAACATCTCATTCGGCGAAAACTGGGGGTTCAGCCCGAACAGCGTAGAGCAGATAGCCGCCCGCGTGCGGCAGAACAAGGGCGGGCCTGAGTGCATCCTGTTCCTGACTGAGGGCGATCCGCAAAGCGGCAAGCCCGCCGCGTACAACTGGACGATGTTCTCAGCGGATGGCGACGCCCCCAGCGGCGTTATCTCTATGACGGGCGTCCATCCCGATTACAGGGGGCGCGGCTTGGGCAGGGCTGTGGTTGCGGCGGGCATCGCGTATCTGGTGGGCAGAGGCGCGCGGTCGGTTACGCTAGAAGTGGATTCGGACAACACGCCGGCGCGCGAACTCTACCTGGCGCTGGGGTTTCGCAAGGTGAGCGCGACGGTGTGGCATGAGCGGCGGTTCGGATAAGCAAGCGCGATTATCTGCGCGCAAGACTAGGCGCAGGCGGCGGTTTGGCTAGGCGCGATTAGCCGCGCAAGGCTAGTCGGCTACCGCGGGCGCCTTGTCTTGCCCGCCCTCCGTCACTTCCACGCGCAGCCGGTCGGGATGCACCATGCCGCCTGAGAACACGATCTTCATCGCCTCTTCCACGGTGAGGTCGGTCTCTATCACATCGTCCTCCGCCACATACGCGAGGTTGCCGGATGTGGGGTTCGGCACGGTGGGGATATAGACGACCATAAGCGGCTTGGGGTTCATTTCGTTGGAGTAGATGTGCGCGGTGATGAACCCTATGGCGAGGTAGCCGGCGCGCGGCCATTCCACGAACACCACGCGGCTGAAGTGATGCCCGTCCCGCTGCGCCACCACGCTGTCCACCACTTGGTCGGCGACCTTGTAGATGGAGCGCATCACGGGCAGGTTGGTCAGGACGGTCTGCTTTATCTGCACGACCTTTCTGCCCGCGTTGAATGTGATGAGCATCCCGAATATGTACAGCACGAACAGCAGGATGCCCATGCTGATTAGCGGGCCCGTGATGGCGATTGCGGTTTCAACCCAAGCCCCCTGTATGCCGAAAGTAGCGGCTAGGAAGCGCTCGCCCCAAATCACGCCCGCGCCGAAAGCGGAATGCACATAGCCGAATATGGCTACGATTACGATGATGGTTACGAACAGCGGGAACAGGACTACGAACCCTGAGCCTATCGTTTTGAGCAGGTGGCGCTCCAATCGCTTGTGGAACTTCGGCTCCGGCTCGTTGATTATCGCGCCGTCTGAGGTGTAATGCGTATTCATCCCTGCGCCTCCCTCTCATCGCGGCTTGGCCCGGTTCAGAGCGAACATCCCGCCGCTCAGTCGCCGGCGGCTATCTCGGATACCTGTTTTAGATATGTCTTATAACATTTTAGCATACTATCTGCGGTTCTGTCCCAGCTCAGCCGCGTGGCTTTGCGGCGGGCGGCTTTGCCCATCGTTTCGGACAGGGCGGGATTGGACAGCAGGGTGTCCAGCGCTTGGGCGAATGGTTCGGGGCAGCGCCAGGGAATGAGGTAGCCGGTTTCGCCGTGATCAATGAAAGTCTGCAAGCCGCCCACGCGCGAAACCACAACGGGAGTGGCGCACGCCATAGCCTCCAGCGCGGCTAGGCCAAAGCTTTCGTAGTAGGATGGCAGCGCCAGCGCGTCGGCGGCGTTGTAGTAGGCGGGCAGGCGCTCTTGCTCAACGGAGCCGGTGAATGTGACGCGGTCGGCTATGTCAAGATCAGTGGCAAGCGCTTGCAATCGCCGCTGCTCGGCGTCGTTTTCTTGGTCGCCGCCCACGATTATCAGGCGAGCGTTGGCGGCGCAATCCGGCAGCGCCAGCGCCCTCAGCAGGATGTCCAAGCCCTTGAGCGGCTCGATGCGGCCGACGTACAGGACGATAGGGCCGTCTTGCAAGCCCAGTTCGCGCCGCGCCTGCGCCTTGTCCGCGGGCTTGAACAGATCCAGGTCGACGCCGGGCGGTATCACGGCGGCTTTGGAACGGGGGGCGCAGTAGAGTTCGGCTATCTCATCGCGCTCTATCGCGGTTGACACCACGATGGCGTCCACGCCGTCCATCACCGCCTTTTCAACGCCCGCGCGCTGCTCTACCTCTTGTTCGCCGGGGCGCGCCTGCATCTTTGTGCGGGCGAGCGTGTGGAATGTGGCGATGTGCGGCGCTTGCCAGCGGCGGCTGACCGCCAAGCCGATGCTGCCCGACAGCCAGTAGTGGCTGTGGATAAGGTCATACGCCAAGCGCTCGCGCCGCGCGAAATCCGCCAGCGCCGCCGTGAACTCCGGTATGTGCTGATACAGATCCTCTTTCAGCAGCGCGAGAGGGCCCGCTTTCAGATGGATAACGCGGACGCGCTCGCCGATATGAACTATCTGCGGATCCTCCGGGTCGTGGCAGCGGGTAAAGATGTCCACATAGGCGCCTCGCGCCGCCAGCCTGCGCGCGAGCTGCCGCACATAGACGTTCATGCCGCCCGTGTCTTTCTCGCCCAGCCGTCCGGTGGGGCAGCTGTGAAAGCATATCAGCGCCAGTCTAAGCATCTATCCTCCGTTGCGGTAGCCTTGCGCGGCGTTGCGCTTGGCGCGCGCGGGCTAATTATAGCCTATTCGCTAGGCTATCGCCTTATTCGCGGCGAATAACAAGTTCGTGAACGGTCTGGTCTTTCCCGCCGAGATTGTACTTGTAGCGCTCATCGCCGCGCAGAAAATCGAACCGCCGCTTGCCGGATTCGATCGCCTCGCGGAGGCAGAGCGCCTTGTTGAGCAGCCCCACGCTGAGCGCGGAGTATTCGGGGTCGTAGCCGCTGTTGTACAGCAGAAAATCGCCGCCGTAGTCAAAGCAGATGCACGCCGCCACGCGGACGTTATCCACTTCCAAGAAGAAGAGTTTGAACTGCCCGCGCGCCGTCAGGTCGGCGGCGAGTTCGCAGAAGAACCGCTCGCGGTCGGCGGTGAGAAAGTCGTCCTTGTCCCCGCTGCTGGCGCGCATAAGCCGGAAGAACTCAGGCATAGCGTCGGCGACGGCTTGCGGTTCGCAGTGGGCGTATTGGCGCGCGTTGCCGCCGTTTTCCAGGCGGCGCAGCTTGCGGCGCAACTCGTGCCTGTCTTTCTTTCGCAAGCCCATCAGATATTCGTCCCAAGAGGGCTGCAGTTCGGTGAACGGGGATACATCCTCTTGCGTGATTTGGGCTTGCCAGCCGTTGGATTGGGCGAGCGCTGGCAAGCGCGCCAGCGTTGGCGAACTTTCGCGCAGCGACTTGAGCTCCAAAACGCGCCAGTCCAAGCCGCCGATGTATTTCCACAGCGCGGCGTAGAACTCGGTCTCGCAGCCCTCGCGCGCCAGGAAGTCGTGGTAGTCAAACAGGTCGGTGTCGCCGAGGAACGAGAGCGTGTCGCCGCGGATCATAAGCGGCGCAATGCCGAGCAGCGCGCCGTCGCCGCGCCGCACCGACAGCAGCTCAAGTTGCGCGTCGCCGCCGTAGCGTTGCCACCACAGCCGCTGCCACCAAGGCGTGATGAATATCGTGTTCGCGGCGGTGTGGGCGAGCGTCTCTTCCCACGCGCCGCCGATGCTCTCAAAGTCTTCCCGCTGAACGGAGTATGCCATTCCCTGCTCTTTCTGTGTGTTGCGTTTGCCTGTGTATTAACGCTGTGCTTGCCTATGCGTTTGCGTTGCGATTGCCTATGTGTTTGCGTTGCGGTTGCCTTGCCGTTTCTTTAAGTCTGCCTAAGCAGCGCGAAAAATTCTTGCCGCGCGGCGGGCTGCGATTTCAAGACGCCTCTCGCGGCGGTGGTAACCATCTTGCTGCCCGGCTTGCGGACGCCGCGCAGGGTCATGCACATATGCTCGGCGCTGATGACGACCGCCACGCCGTCCGGCGTCAGCGCGCCGTGTATGGCGTCCGCCAGCGCGTCGGTGAGGCGCTCCTGCACTTGCGGGCGGCGCGCCAGGATGTCCAGGGCGCGGGCGAGCTTGGACACGCCCGCGATGCGCCCGGCGGGTATGTAGCCAATGTGCGCGCTGCCGAAAAAGGGCAATAGGTGATGTTCGCAGAACGAATGAAAGGCGATGTCGCGCAGCAGCACGAGTTCGCGGTGGCTCTCGTCGTCAAAGCCCGAGGCGAGTACGGCGGCGGGGTCTTGGCCTATGCCCGAAAACGCCTCGGCGTACATATCCGCCACGCGGCGCGGCGTGTCCGCCAGCCCCTCGCGGCTCGGATCTTCCCCGATTGCGCTCAGTATGGCGGCTACGGCTTGGCGTATCTTAGCGTTGTCCAAACTAGCGGTTTCCCTTTCTGCGGGATGGCGCGCGATTCACGCCGACGTCCGAGACGCGCGAAATCCCTCGCGTACAAGCGCGTGATGGGACGGGCGCGGCGCGAGCAATGCGGCGCAAGGCTTACACAAGTCCCATAGCCCGCTCAATGGCGCTGAGGTCGGCGGGATGCTCGTCCATTGAGATGGGCTCTACGCTGATGGCGGCGTCGGGGTCTTTCAGCCCGCTGCCGGTGATGACGCAGACGACTTTGTCGCCGTCAAAGCGCATGCCGCCGCGAGCCAGCTTCAGCAAGCCCGCAACCGAGGCGGCTGACGCCGGTTCGCAGAAAATCCCCTCCCGCCGCGCCATAAGAGTGTATGCCTCCATAATGTCGTCGTCGGATACCGCGTCAATAAGCCCGTCCGACTGGTCGCGCGCGTTGACGGCTTTGCGCCAGCTGGCGGGATTGCCCACGCGGATGGCGGATGCGATAGTGTGCGGCATGTCAATCGGATGCCCTTTGACGATGGCGGCGGCGCCCTCCGCCTGAAAGCCCATCATCTTGGGCAGCGTTCCCGTCCATTCCAATTGATGCGCCTCCGTGAACCCCATCCAGTACGCGGTGATATTGCCCGCATTGCCAACGGGGATAAACAGGTAATCGGGCGCGCTGCCCAGGTCGTGGACAATCTCAAACGCCGCCGTCTTTTGGCCTTGCAGCCGGTATGGGTTGACCGAGTTCACCAGCACGACGGGATGCTTGGCGCTGAGTTTGCGGACGAGGCTAAGCGCGTCGTCAAAGCCGCCGTCTATGAGCATAATGCGGGCGCCGTAGGTGATGGCTTGCGCGAGTTTGCCGCGCGCCACATAATCGCGCGGCACGAGTATCACCGTGTCCAGCCCGCAGCGCGCGCCATACGCGGCGGCGGACGCGCTGGTATTGCCCGTTGACGCGCACACGATAGTAGAGCCGCCCTCCTCCAGCGCCTTGGCGACCGCGACCACCATGCCCCTATCCTTGAACGAGCCGGTCGGGTTGCAGCTTTCCAGCTTAAAGTAGAGGTCATCGCAGCCGACCTCTTGCGCCAGGCCGCTAGACTTAACCAGCGGCGTATCGCCCTCGCCCAGGCTGAACATAGGCGTATTATCGGTAACGGGCAGGTAATCCCGATAGCGTTCCAGAACTCCGGTTATCATTTCGCTCCGCGCAATTCATTGCTAACGCTTTACCCGCTGATTTTATCACAAATCGGGATTTGGGGTTGGGAATTGGGGGGATTTAGGAGATTGGCGATAAAATCGGGATGATTAGAGGGATAGGGATAAAAGGACGCAGGGCGGCTTGGGCGGCGATATTGCGGGGAATGGCGCGGGAATGGCGGCAAGGGATATAGCGTCAGGGAAACGCAAGCGGGGTTTAGGCGCGGGGTTGGCGCGGGCAGGTTGCGGGGGCAATGCTATGTCGGGGATTAGTCGTCGCCGGCCGGGTTGGGAGCGCCGCCGTTGCCGCCCACTTCCTGCCGCCCTACGATGATGCCCTCCAGCCGCGCGACGCGCTCGGTCACCCTGACTTCAAGCGATGATACGCTCTCTTTCAGTTCGATTTCGAGCGATGACATGCGCGCGCCTAGATTAACGATTTCGGCGCTTTGCTTGGAAAGCTCGCCCTCCACGGATGACATGCGCTCGCCTAGATTAGCGATCTCAACGCTATGCTTGGCGATTTCAGCGCTTTGCTTGGAAAGCTCGCCTTCCACGGATGACATGCGCGCTCCTAGATTAGCGATTTCAGCGCTTTGTTTGGCAAGACCGGCGCCATGCTTGGCAAGCTCGGCGCTATTATTAGCGATTTCAGCGCTTTGCTTGGCAAGTTCATCGCTGTTCCTTGCGATTTCGACGCTATTCTTGGCAATTTCGACGCTATTCTTGGAAACGTCAGCTTTGATCTCATCCATGCGGTCGGACAGACGGTCGGACATATTGTCCATTCGCCGGAGCGTATAGATGAGGGCGGCAATATGAGTGCCGAACAGCGCGATTCCTATCGCAAGCATCGTCAGCATGTCAGGGGACATAGCAGCCTCGCTTAGTTTCAGCCATATGGTTGATTGAACGCAGTATAACACATCAGCCTGACTTTCAAGAGATGATACGCTCTCTTTCAGTTCGAATTCATCTGAATGTATTATGCGGACACCTAACTTGGCAAATTCGGCATTGGGATGAGTAATCTACAACTATGGGGCGATTATCCCGTGTAGGGCGAATATCCCGTTGCCCGTCCCATCCATATTTCCCGATAATGTAGGCAAGCATAAGAAGATTAGTGACGAGCATCACGATTCCTACCGCAATTATCGTCAGCATATCAAGGGATATAGTCAGCGTGTCAGGAGACATAACATCCTCGCTTGATTTTCAGCCATATGGCGATTGAACGCAGTATAGCACATCTGCGTATCGTTGCGGATTGGCAATGATATTGGCAATGATAAGGGCGCATGAATATCTACTTTTTAGAAAAGCGGCTAAAAACTTTTGGGCGCGGGAATAGCGGGCTTGCCCCTTGAAACCACGACCATCTACCCATACAATAAAGACGCAACGCCCCTAGGCGTCTGGGCCGATGCCGCCAATGCCGCGGCGGCATCGCAAGGGCATAGCAAGGCTATGCGGCAGAAGTGGAGGGATGCTTATGGAGACGCGGATAGTCGCTAGGAATATGAAGCTGAACGAGCGCTCGGAGGACTATATTCAGAAGAAGATAGCCCGCCTGGAGCGCCATCTGCCGGAGAATGCGCCCGCCAAGTTTGAGGTTTCGCGCACGGCGGCGCGCTCGCAGGCGGAGCGGTTCGTGGCGCAGATGACCATCAGCGCGGGCGGCGCCACTCTGCGCGGCCAGAAGAGCGCCCTCACCCTGTTCGCCGCCGTGGACGCGGTGGCGGATGTGATGGACAAGCAGATCCGCCGCTACACCGGCAAGGCGTATCGCACCGCGCCCGCCCGCCGATGGGCGCGCAAATCCGCCCGCCAACAAGACGCCGACGCGCTGCTGGACGAACCCGACGACGCCCCCGATTACGACGCCGACTCGTCCGACGAATGGGGCGATCTCGTGCGCGTCAAGCGCTTTGCGATGAAACCGATGAGCGCCGAAGAGGCTATCGTTGAGATGGAACTGCTCGACCACAGCTTCTTTATGTTCCGCAACTCCGAGATTGACGATTACAGCGTGGTCTATCGCCGCAGCGACGGCGGCTACGGCATCATAGAGCCGAGCGCGGGATAGGCATATCGCTAGGCTAGGCGGCTGCCCCGGCGAGAATTCCCCGGCGCGAATTGCCCAACGCGAACTGACGATAACCGCCCAACACTAACAGCCCGGCGTGAACTGCCCGGCCCGAACTGACGCTAACTGCCCGACTTAACCGCCCAACGCGAACCGACGCCAACCGCCCGGCGCAATATGAGAGGAGCGACGCATGCAAGCCCTAGTGCGGCAAGACCCCGAGATTGCGCGCGCCATTCAGAGCGAAATTGAGCGGCAGCGCGGCAATATCAACCTGATCGCCTCCGAAAACTACGCCAGCCCAGCCGTGCTGGAGGCGCAAGGCTCGGTTTTCACCAACAAGTACGCCGAGGGCTATCCGGGGCGGCGCTACTACGGCGGCTGCGAGTTCGTGGACGTCGCCGAAAGCCTCGCAATCAGCCGCGCCAAGACGCTGTTCGCCGCCGAACACGCCAATGTGCAGCCCCACAGCGGCGCCCAAGCGAATATGGCGGCGTACTTCGCAACCCTGCAGCCGGGCGATCCCATTATGGGAATGAGCCTCGACCAAGGCGGCCATCTCACGCACGGCGCGGCGGTGAACTTTTCCGCCAAGATATACGATGTGGCGTCCTACGGCGTCGACCGCGAACTGGAAACGATAGACTACGACGAGGTGGAGCGGCTTGCGAAAGAGCATCGCCCCAAGCTCATAGTGGCGGGCGCGAGCGCATACACGCGGATACTGGACTTCCCGCGCTTTCGGGCTATCGCCGATGCGGTGGACGCCAAGCTGATGGTGGATATGGCGCACATCGCCGGGCTGGTCGCCGCGGGCGAGCATCCCTCGCCGCTGCCGCACGCCGAGATCGTAACCAGCACCACGCACAAGACGCTGCGCGGGCCTAGAGGCGGGCTAATCCTGTGCGACGCCGCCCATCGCCGCGCGGTGAACAGCGCCGTGTTCCCCAATATGCAGGGCGGGCCGCTGGAGCACATCATCGCGGCGAAAGCGGTCGCATTCGGCGAGGCTATGACGCCTGAGTTCGCCGACTACCAGCGCAACATCCGCGCCAACGCCGTAGCGCTCGCAGACGCGCTGCAAACGGGCGGCTTGCGGCTGGTGTCCGGCGGCACTGACAACCATATCGTTCTGGTCGACCTGACGCCGATGGGCATCACAGGGCGGCAGGCGGAGGAGGCGCTGGGCGAGGCGAACATCGTGGTGAACCGCAACGCCATCCCGTTTGACCCGCTGCCGCCGCGAACCGCAAGCGGGATGCGCTTGGGAACGCCATCCATCACAAGCCGCGGCATGGGCGCGGCGGAGGCGCGCGAAATCGGGCGGCTAATCCTGGATGTGCTGGCGAACATCGGCAGCGCCGCCGCCAAGAGCCGCGCGCGCCAAGACGCCATGGCGCTCTGCGCCCGCTTTCCCGCGCCGGGCATCGGCTAGGCTACCGCATCACAGACACGCCGGGCGTTGGCTAATCCGCAAATCAGCCCGCGCCATCAAGCCATCCTGAGATAGCGTCCCCCTGCCAAAAGAGCAGCGACGCCTGCGACTGCAAGTCCATCAGATTGTGGCAGACGATAGCGGCGAGGCGGCTGGTCGTCCAGTTGCCGTTGGGCAGGCGGCGCGCGCTGCGATGGCGTGATGCGCCGGGCGCGGCGTCGGTTCGGGACAGCCGCTCAATCTCTTCGCGCGCGCGCGGATCCGCCATAAGCTCCAGATGCTGCCGCCACCACAGATGCGGCGCGCCGCCCACCGCCTCGCGCGACACCACCTCGCTCACCGATGACGCTATGCGTATCGCGCGGCGCATCGCGCGGGGATCGTGCGTGCGGTCGTAGTCCGCTACGCCCCAGCGATAGTTGAACACCGGCGGGCGCAGCAGCTCGCGCAAACGCGGCCATTTCAGCGCCTGCCTATCCGCCACAGCCTTCCACGGCTCCATCAGATCGCGATCGATGCGCGCCGTTTCCCCCAGCGCATCCGACAGCCAGTCCTCCGCGAACCCCTTGTTATAGGCGTATATCGGGCGCGGCAGCGCATCCCAAACGGGCGCTATTCGCCCCGCCATAGCCTTGCAATCCGCCTCGTCTTCGGCTTGCAGAATAGCAATCTCGCCGCCAGTCAGCCAGCCGAAAGTGAAGATGCCGTTGGGCGCGGGCTTGAGGCTAACCGTCTCCACATCAACGATAGCGCCGTGAACCGACACGCCCTCCAGCGCGAACCGCAGCGTCTGCATCACAGCGCGCCCAGCGCCCGCAGCGCCTGCGTAGCGGCGGCGGTTTCGGCCGCCTGCTTGCTGCGCCCGCTGCCCTTGCCCAGCGTCTTGCCGTTGAAAGATACTGCTATGCCGAAAGTGGGATTGTTGTCCTTGCCCGTAGATTGGATAAGGCGGTATTCGGGCAGATTGCCGTGTCCATGCCTTGCCTGGATTATCTCTTGCAAAGCGGTTTTGGGATGCTTGCCGGCGATATTGGGGGTAGCGGATTTGGCGGATTGCTTTTTGGCGGATTGCTTTTGGGCAAGCGAATTTTTGGCGGCGGGCATATCTTTGCCGCGCTGCTTGGATTTGGCGGGTTGATTAGACTTGCCGCTGCCGTTGCGTTGCTTGAATTTAGGCTTTGGCGGCGGAGCGGTTACCGCGTCGTAAGCGGCGACTATTTCGTCTTTGAGGACGTCCTCGCAGAACTTGAAAGCCGCGTAGCCATCTTTGTTGACATAGACAGCCACGCCCTTGGGAATCTTGTTGTCTTCGAATATCGCGCCCACGATAGCCTCGAATACGCCCGCAAGGTTGGACGCTTTGTTCGCGCCGCCGCTTTGCTTTTCGCCCTTGCCCATACGCAGGTATTCGCCGAGCCGGAGACGGCGGGCGACTTTCGCCAGCGTCTCATTGCTGACCACGCGAGAGCGAATTAGGGTGAGTTGCCCCTCGTCTAGCGCGGCGTCCATTTCGTAGAGGATGCTGGTGACTGCGAGCTGGATCACGGAGTCACCGAGCGTCTCTAGGCGATCGTTGGATTCGGCGTCAGCGCCCTCAGGCTCATTGAGGTATGAGCTATGCGTCAGCGCGGTTGTGAGCAGGGCGTCGTTGCTGACTCTGATGCCCAACGCACTCTTGATTTTCTGCAGTTGCCCGCGGTCAAGCGAGCGTCGGTTATTATCGGGATGAAATGGCCAATCTGAATAGAGAATGAGGTTTGCCATAACACGACTCCTTATGCCCTTGCCGTATCTAAGGCAAGGATGGTTCGGGTTGGCAATCTCGAAACATCAAGCCGTGAAAGCGTCAGACGTTTCGCGCTTGATGCCTCGAGATTGACGACTATGTTGCGGCCGGCGCCGGCTTTGGAACGCGGCGCCGGCCGGGTTTGCGTTGCTGCGTGATTAGCCCAGCACGCCCTTGGGCCAGGGCGGCTGCGGCCGCTTGATTTCGCCGAAGTAGTTGCGGTGGTTGGCGATGGCGATGTAATGCTCAAAGGCGGCTACCGCGTCCTCGTCCTCAGGGATGAACGCCTTGAGGTAGGCGGAATTGCCGTTCTCGAACACATAGGTGGGCGTGCCGAAGATGCCCTCGGCGACCGCGCCCTCGTGATCCGCGCCGATGATTTCGCGGATTTCGGGGTCTTGCATATCCTCGCGCATCCGCGCCGTATCCAAGCCCACGCTCGCCGCGAGTTCCAGGATAGGCTCTTCCTGATTGAGCGGGATGCGCCCATCGCCGCCGTGCCGCGCGGTGAGCAGCGCCAGGTGGAACTTGGCGTGCAGCTCATCGCCCTGCCGCCTAGCCGCCTCCGCCGCTATCTGCGCCACCAGCGAGCGCCCCTGCGCCGCGTCATCCTGCTCCCACACCTTCCAATCCGAATCCGTCCCCTCCGCCTTCTGCTTCAGCGTAAAAGCGTTCTGCTCCAGCGAGAAGTTCTTCCAAGTGACGCTCAGGTCATCCCCATAGGCCTTCTTCACCTTATCCAGCCACACGGCCGTATTATAGACCCAGGGTCAAGCGTAATCGGCATATATCTGCACATTTATGTTTTCCATAAAGCGCGTTGCTCCTTTCTGCGTATTGTTGGCGCATTCCCTCGCCGCCTCTCGCGCCCTGCTGACGCGCTCGGCGGCTGATTGCATTGTAATCAGGGCGGCGGCGCATGTCAAAGGCGTGGGCGGGTTTGTGCGGGATGGGCTGCGATTGCCGTAGTGCGGCCGTCGCCTCAGCGCCCGTTCCTGCGGAACCTGGGCCGCGGTTCGTTGAACGGCTCGCCCGCGTCAAGCGCCGCGCGCATCCTTTGGTAATAGGCTACGATCTGCTCGTCAGCGTCTTTGTACGCCTCTTCACGTCCCTTAGCAAAAGCCTTTTTCCGCTCCTTTTCTATGATATGCGCCACTAAAAGCATAGCGCATCCTCATCGCCCGTTCCTGCGGAACCTGGGCGGCGGCTCATTGAACGGCTCGCCCGCGTCAAGCGCCGCGCGCATCCTTTGGTAATAGGCTACGATCTGCTCGTCGGCGTCTTTATACGCCTCGTCGCGCGCTACGTCGCGTTCTTTTTGGATGATATGCGCTGCCAAAAGCACGATGTATCCTCCCGTTTCCACTATGGCGGCGAAGCCGGCCGCCGCGACCGCCACCGCCTGCGCGTTGAATATGATGGCTACGATTATCTCCAGCGGCGCGCGGCCTTGCGCCAGCGAGAGCTCGTGCCATGTCGTAAGCGCCATCCCCAGCGCGAATATCGCCGAGTACGCGCTCAATGAAATAATTCGCGTCCGATTGAGATTTAGCGGCTCCACTTATGCTATTCTACCCTCTTTCTTTGAGATTGCGGTTAGGTGAATCTCGGTTAAGTATTGACGCAAAGCCGCCGATTGTCAAATGCCGCATGCGGTCGCATACGCAAGCAGGCTTGTTTTCATTATACCAGGCTTGCGTATCAGGCTTGCCGGGGGCAATCGCGCATAGATGCGTCGCCGGGCGCATCCCGCCCTACTCCCCCAACTCCACATCGGCCCGCCATACTTGGCCCTCGCCCGTGAACTGCCCCGTTTGTATGCGCTCTACCGCGTAGCGTGGCAGCGGCGCTATCGCAATGCACCATCCCGTGCGCGCCTTGCCCCGGTTGTCAAAATCAAAGGCTTTATTGTCAAACCCGTATTCTTGCCTATAGGCGGGAAGATCACGCGCGTCAGCGGGGAAGATGTGCAAGAAGAAACGCGCCCGCGTGTCCTCCGCCGCGCAGGGCTGCTTGAAATAAATCAGCATGCGACCGTCTTCGTCAAAGTATATTTCAAAGCGCGCATCGGCAAGCCGCTCGCCGAAATCGCCCGCCGCAAGGCCTGCGCGCGTCCAATCAAGCAGATCCGGCGTGTCTTCGAGATATGCGCCGGGCGCCAAGTCTAGCGCCTGCAATCCCGGATGGTCGGGCGGATACCAGTACGCGCGATACACGCCGTTCTTGATAACGGACGTGGGATTGTCATGCGGCGTTCCAAATGTAAGCCGCGGCGGCGCTCCCGCGTTTTGCCACAACGAAATGTGATAGTGCCAGGGAATTATGTATTTCCACACGGGTTTGCCGTCGGGCGTTACTTGGAATATGGTTCCGGCGGGGCCGTCCACAATGAGGGTGTTGCCGTTGGGGAGGCGCTGCGCGCCTGACATAAGGGGGGCGTAGAAGTCGGCGGGCGTTTGGGCGGCGTATGTCCATGCAAGCGCGTCGGGGGGATACGCCGCGTCCTCATCGCGCCGGTAGCGGTAGCCGTCGGCGGGGGGATCGATTTCATCCGCGGAGGAGTAGAATCGCTCTTTGCCGCGGAATTCATTGCCGTTGTTGAATAGCAGGATGTTTCCCGCGCCGGGCAAGCCGGGGGGTATCCAGTAGGTTTGGTGCTGCCAGAAGAGGCGCTGGTCGGCGAGGGTTCCGCGGTCGTATGCGCGCGGGTTGCCCCATCTGTAGAGCAGGTCGCCGCCCATGCCGCCGTTGCCGCCAGCGCCGCCGCGCGCCTCATAGGTAGTTGTACTATGGTCTATAATCCATAGTTCGCTGAAGTGGCGGGAGGACAGCATAATTTGGTCTAGTTCGGGGTTGTAGTCAATGGCGTTGGCGTGCGTCCAGTCATGGAGGCGCTTGGGCGCGGGCTCCAGCAGGAAGTTTATGTCAATGCGCTCAGGATGTTTGGCGATAGCGCCGTAGTTGGGCTTGGTTGGGTCGTAGTCTTGGACTAGATGATCCCAAACAGACCATTCCCACACGACCTCGCCGCCGCTTGCGCCTGTGGGGCGCACTTCTAGCAGATAATCGTACTCAAGCCCGTGTTCGTTGACGAATTCGGGGTTCGCGCCGGCCGCGATGGCTTGCTCGCGGGTTTTGTTCGCTTTAACTAGCAGCATCACATTGCCGTTGGGCATTTTGAGGAAGTCGTGGTGAACGCCGCCAATGTCATATTGCCAGACTATATTGCCGCGCGGGTCAAGTTCAAATACGCCGCTCCATCTGATGATTAACAAGTTTCCGTTATCAAGCAGTTTTGCGTGGTGTATGCCTTTGCCATGGGGATTGTCTTCAAGACGCCATATATGCGCGATTCTGCCAAGCGTGTCTATGAGATAGAGCTTGCGGCTGCCCGCGCGCAAAATGAATAGAGTGTAGCCTGCCGCCGCGCCGGGTTCGTTGAGCAGCAAGCCTCCGGCGCTGTCGCCGCTCGGCGGGTAGGCGGCGGGGTTGACGCCGAGGCGGTCGTCAAGGCGCGCGCATATGGCGGAGGTTAGGGTTAGCAGGACGCGGTCGAGGGGCGCGGCGTAGGCGCGGTCGGCGGCGGCGGATGCGTCGCAGTCGGCGCGGGCTTGCCAATAGCGGACCCAGTTGTTTGCGTGTGCGTCGTTTAGGGCGCGGAGTATTCGTTGGGCGTAGGCTTGCGGCGTGGCGTGGGTTTGGTCGGGCGCGGTGGTTGCCGATTGGCTGCGGGCGGATGAGCCGCCATCGGCGTGGGCAAGCGGGGGATGCCAGGCGGCTATGAGGACGGCGAGCGCCGCCAAAGCCGCGGCGGCGCAGAGGGCGGCAGTTCTTGGGGAACATTCATTTTGCCCCCCCCCAAACAAATATGCGTTAGGCGTGGTGGTATAGTTGCCAATTCAATCAAATCCGCTCTTTGCGTCTCGGATAGATTTATGCTCGCGCGATTATATCCGAGTTTGTTGGATGCACTCAATAATTGCAGGTTAGATTTTGCGGGACGAGAAAGAGGGAGACGCTTTCTGTAAAAGTATGCCATCGCGCACTCCCATTATCCCACGCCCCAATCGTTAAACCCAACATTACTTTCACACCAACGCCACTTTCGCACACCCACACACCTACCCCTCCCTCGCCCGCTCCTGCAGCTCATACAACTTATTTATCGCCTCTATCGGCGTCATCGCCGCTACCTCCAGCCCAAGCAGATCGTCCACCACCGGCGGCGCTCCGAAACCGGCGAGGGGCATCTGCTGGACGGCCGCCGTCGCGCGGGCGCGTCTGCCGCGGCCGGCCGCTCTGCTTGCCGCCGCCGCTTGACGCCGGTCGCCCTCCAGCTCCTCTAGGAACTCCCACGCGCGGTTCACTACGCCGCCGGGCATGCCCGCCAAGCGCGCCACATGCACGCCGTAGCTTTTGTCGGCGCCGCCAGGCACTATGCGGCGCAAGAACGCCACATGGCCGCGATTTTCGGATACCGCCACATTGTAGTTGCGCGCGCGGGGCAGCGTGTCCGCCAGTTGCGTGAGTTCGTGGTAGTGCGTTGCGAACAAGGTCTTGCAGCCCAAGCGCGGGTGATTGTGGACATATTCCGCCACCGCCCGCGCTATCGCCAGCCCGTCGTATGTGCTTGTGCCGCGCCCGATTTCGTCCAACACTATCAGCGAGCGCGGCGTGGCGTGGTTGAGTATGGACGCCGTTTCCACCATCTCTACCATAAAGGTGGACTGCCCCATAGCCAAGTCGTCCTGCAAGCCCACGCGCGTGAAGATGCGGTCGCACAGCCCGATTGTCGCCGCCTCCGCAGGCACGAAACTGCCCACCTGCGCCATTAGCGTTATCACCGCGACCTGCCGTATGAATGTGGATTTGCCCGCCATATTCGGGCCCGTCAGTATCACCAATTGGTCGCCCTTGCAGGACAATTCGGCGTCGTTTGCAACGAACTCGCCCGGCGGCAGCATCCGCTCCACTACCGGATGCCGCCCCTGCTTGATGCTGATGGCGTCGCCGTCGTTCAGCTCCGGCCGCGCGTAGCCGTGCCGAGATGCCGCCTCCGCCAGCGACGAGAATGCGTCCGCGTTGGCGATAGCGCCCGCCGTCCGCAATATCGCCTCAGCGCTCGCCGCCACCTGCCCGCACACCTGGCGGAACAGCGCATGCTCCAGCTCGCCAACCCGCTCTTGCGCGTTCAGTATCAGCGACTCGTACTCTTTCATTTCAGGCGTGATGTAGCGCTCGCCGCCCACAAGCGTCTGCCGCCGCACATAATCGCTTGGAACCTGCGACAGGTTCGGGTTGCTCACCTCTATGTAGTAGCCGAAAACCTTGTTGTAGCCCACTTTGAGCGAGCGGATGCCCGTGCGCTTGCGCTCGCGCTGCTCTAGGCTTGCGATGTAGTCCTGGGCGTCGCGCGTTGCGTGGCGAACTTCGTCCAGGTCGGGCGAAAAGCCCTCGCGCACTACCCTGCCCTCGCCCACCACGACCGGCGGATCGTCGTTTATCGCCCGCCGCACAAGCGCCGCCGCCTCGCCGTTGTCCCCGATGCCGTCCGCTATCCAAGCCACCTGCGCGGCGTCCTCGTCCTCGCGCAGTATCGCCGCGATTTTGGGCGCCGCCTCCAGGCTGTCCGCCAGGCTCACCAGATCGCGCGGCGTTGCGCTGCCCCCGCGCGCCTTGTTCACCAAGCGTTCCATATCCGAAACCGCGTCCAGCAGCAGCGCTATTCGCTCTCGCCGCAACGCGCTGCGGTGAAACCACTCGACGGCGTCCTGCCGCCGCGTCAGCCGCGCCACATCCAATAGCGGCTGCCCAAGCCAGCGCCGCAGCAATCGCCCGCCCATCGGCGTCTTCGTGAAATCCAAAGCCGTGAACAGCGAGCTATTCGTCGCGCCCCAGCGCCCGCCTTCGTACAATTCCAGATTGCGCCGCGTTTGCTGGTCAAGCACCATATACTCGGATGTGGAGTAGGTGTAGAGCGTGGCTATCTGCCCGGTGGCGCCGCGCTGCGTCTGGTTGAGATAGTCCAGGATAGCCCCCGCCGCGCGCGCCGCCAGCGGCAATCGCTCGCAGCCGAAACCCTCCAGCGACGCCACACCGAAATGATTCAGCAGCGTCTCGCGCGCCCAGTCCGGATGAAACGCCTCGTCCGATACCCGCGTAAGCATCGCGCCCTCATCCACTATCGCCGCATCGTCGTCCTGCCCCTCCGGCGCCAATATCTCTGAGGGCGCCAGCCGCGCCAGTTCCACCGGCAGCTGCGCCGCCCCGAACTCGCTTGTGGCGAACTCGCTTGTGGTTATGTCAACATACGCCAGTCCCGCCGAATCCCCCTCCACCACCAGCGCCGCCAGGTAGTTGTTCGCTTTCTGATCCAGCAGCGAATCCTCTATCACCGTGCCCGGCGTAACCACCCGCACGACCTCGCGGTCCACTATCCCCCGCGACGTCGCCGGATCGCTGGTCTGCTCGCAGATGGCGACCTTATACCCCTTCTTGATGAGTTTCGCCAGATACGATTCTAGCGCGTGATACGGGATGCCCGCCAGCGGGACGCGCTGCCCCTTGCCGAACTCCCGCGATGTCAGCGCTATCTCAAGCTCCCGCGAAATCACCCGCGCGTCATCGTCAAACGTCTCATAGAAATCGCCCATGCGAAACAGCAGGATCTCGTCCTGATGCTGCCGCTTGACGCCCAGATACTGCCGCCTTACGGGAGTAGTCATAGCGCTGCCCCTGCCTTATGCTTGCCGCCTGCCGCAAACCCCGCGTACATCCCCACACTCCATTCTACCCCCGCGCATCCGCTGCATTAAAGCAAACGCAAGGCGTATTCCCCGGTATTCCCCGGCAATCCCTCACAAAAAGCTTTGCCTACTTTTGAAGAAGTAGCGTCCACCCGCTGCGCCCTCTGCCACGTCCCCGCGTCGCTATCCCTCCATATCCCCCATCGCCATTCGCGCCACTTCCCTGCCCATCCGCACGCTATAGTTCGTCCCCCTATCCTCAGGATAAACCTGCGTGGTATTCGCAAGATAAAGCCCTTTGATGGGCGTCCGGTGCGCCGGTATGCGCTCGCTGTAATTCACGCCGATAATCGGCTGCGCCGCCCCAACGCGGTAGTGGTAGCTCGTCTCTATCCAAGACGGCTGGAACTCAGGGTTTATCTTTCGCAGATGCGGCAAGTACTCCGCCAGCAGCTCATCCCGATCCATCTTGTACAGCGGGCTGTCGGTCGTCAGGTAGTTGGACAGATAGACGATATGCCTGCCCCCGTAATGCTCCGCGCCTATCAGGTTCGTATGCTCTATCACGCCCACAAACGGGATAGACCTATCCGCCACATTCATCCAATATACATGCGACAGCGGCCTATCCAGCACAAGTATCATCAGCGCCGCCGCCATGTAGTTCACATTCGTCAGCCGCGCCAAGTAATCGTCCGTCAGCCCGTCCACCATGCGCGGGAACAGATACGACGGCGTAGTGGCTATCACCGCGTCGAACTCTTCCCTGCGTTCCATCCCTCCGTCCAAGCTCACCCGCATCCCCGTCGCCCGCCCATCGCTCGCGTCCACGCGCTCCACTCGCGCCGACGTATGCACTTCGCCGCCCTGCTCCCTCACCTTGTCCGCCAGTACATCAAACAGCTCGCCGAAACTGCCTATCGGATAGCCCAACTTCTCCTTAACCATATTCTTGCCGCGCGACTTCACCCGCGTATTCACCTTTGCCCATATCCAAGCCATCCCTACATCCTTGTAATGCTCATCCCCGAACTTGCCGCGCATCATCGGCCCCCAGAACACCTCATAGCAGCGCCGACCCGCGTATCGCCGCAGCCACTCGTCCGCCGTAACGCCCTCATATTTCTTGAAATCCCGCTGCCGCTGCAAATACAGCGTGGTAAGCCCAAGCCGCGCCCTGTCAACCAAACTCAGCGGCGTGAACTTAATCAGATCCATCGGCGTAACGAAATCGTATATCTTGCCATCCCACAGCGTCCCCACGCTTGAATCCACCCACCGGATCTGATGTCCCAGTCCGATTTCCTGCGTGATTTCCACAATATCGGTATCGCTTGTGAACCAGTGGTGATACGCCTTTTCAAGCCGAGCGCCGCCCACGTCAAAGGTGGACGCCTGCCCGCCCAGAAACGGCGCGCCCTCATACACCGCCGCGCTATGCCCATGCAGCCCCAGCTCATACGCCGCCGCCAAGCCCGCCGCGCCCGCGCCTACTATTCCCACCCGCATATCTTTACGCTCCCAATCTATCGCCTATCTCAAATTAGAATCCGCCTGCCGGCCTGCCGCGCCGCCATCAGCCGCCGCCTACGTCTCGCTACTCCCCATCAACCGCCGCTCGCGGCCTGCTCCCCGCCATCAGCCGCCGCAGCGATTTGTTGTCCGCCCACAAAAACGCCAGCCCCGGAATTATCGCCAGCACCAGCAGTACCGCGTGAACCGCCGCCGCGAAACCGCCAGCCACCGACCTGTCAACCATCGCCAGCGGCAGCAGTACCATCGTCTCCCGCGCGATAATCTCAAACAGCCCTATCCCGCCCGGCGCCGCGGGAACCGACGAGCCGATATTGGCAATCGAGCTCACCAGCGTCATAGCGATAGCCATCGCCGCCACGCTCGGATATACATTATGCAGGTCAAACGACATCCCCACAAGAAAGAACACGCCCACCTCAACCAGCCATATCGGCAGCGACAGCGCGAACAGCGCCGCCAGCGCGCGCGGGCTACGCAATGAGTATAGCCCGTGCAGAAACATATCCATCATCCGCAGCGCGAACTCCGCGAACCTGTCCGGCAGAGGCCGCATCGCCCACGCCGCCGCCGCTCTTGTCCGCTCAGGAAATGCAGCGAACAGCAGCAGCGCCCCGAACACGCTCACAAACGGCAAGCTCAGCGCTGCCGCCAGCAACGGCCATGCCACGCCCGAAATCTCGCCGAACCCCTCCGCCACGCCGTACAGCGGCACGAACAGCGCGATAACCGCGATAAAAAACAGCAGCGTCAGCGCGTCAAATATCCGATCAATCAGCACCGTAGCCAGCGCCGCCGTCTTGCTAATCCCCTCGCGCTCCCCCAGATAGTAGCTCCGCACAAACTCGCCTAGGCGCATCGGCAGGATATTATTCGCCATATAGCCCACCATAACCACCGGAAACAGCCGCCTTGCGCTAATCACCTTCATATGCCGCAGCATCAGCTGCCAGCGCAGCGTCCGGAACACTATCCCGACCACATACAGCCCTGTGGCGGGTATCACATACACATAATTCGCTTGCGCCAGCGCCTCCAGCATATGGCCCACATCGGTCGTAAGCAAAAAGACCGACAGCAGCGCCACGCTCAGCCCGATCCCCACCCAGAACTTCACCGAAGAAAGCATAACATCTCAGATTTCAGCGTCTTGACGCAGACGAAACGGGCCCGCGCGAACCGGGCAGATCCTCTGCCCCTCAGCGCAAAATTCTATCACAAAAACCGCTATTCTTGATAGATAAAACCCATTTGGGCAGCGTTCCATTCAGATGGTCAAGTATATCTAGCACTGCAGCCGGTTGGATTGCATTGCCGCAACTGCCCGATTTATCAGTTGGGGAACAACTTGCCAAAATCTCAAATTCGGCTAAAAAGAAACGCTGCCGATGACGGGCTGTGATGATGCGAATAAAGCGCGCCTGCTGATGTATGAACAACAGGCGCGCCCGTATTTGCTTGCGTACTAGCGCAGGCGGAGCGGCATATGGGCTATGCCCCCGTCCGCATTGCGTAGTAGTACGCCTTGCCGAACTCGTAAAAGCCGTCCAGTATCCCCAGCATAATCACCAGTATGTCGTCTATCGCGGCAAGCGCGACGACCGCGATTATGACGAAGAATATCACTTTGGCGACGTTAGCCATTGCAATCGTTCTCCTCATTGAACTTCGGGTTGAAGTCAATAAGGCGATGCCTATTCCAATGGCGGGCTGACGCCCTCGGTGTGCTGTGTCTGCGCCTCCCAAGCGCATGATGCGGCGGTTCGATGCGTGTGCGCGGCGGCAAGACTCGCCGCCGGAGTGCAGCATAGTATCTGCCGCCAGCAAGCCCTTATCGCCAAAATGATCCGCGCGATAAGGCGGGCGCAGTGCATAGACAAGTCGGGGGCGAACCCGCGCCAGCACATCGCCGCGGCGATGATGTACATAGCGAGCAGCATATACAGCGCCGCCTGCCCTATCGGGAACACGGCCGCCGCCAAGAAGTCGGCGGCTATGTGATGGCCAGGCAGTCCAAGCGCGTAGCCCGTCAGCGTCAGCAGCATCAGCGCAAGCGCCAACGCGCCGACCAAGCCGAGGCATAAGGACAGCGGCGTTGACCAAAAGGCGATATGGATTGCATTGTCATGCGTCTTGGCAAGTGATGGCGTCATACGAACATTTTAGCAGGTTGGGGTTGTCGCTACAAGGGCATTTCGCCATCCGAAATTTGCCGCTAGTCGGCGCGCTCTGCTACACTTGCGCGGCGGGCGAAATGTCCTTGATATGAGATAGGGCGCAGGCGTCCGGCGCGGCGGATAAGGCGAGCGAATGGGCGGGTGTGCCGCCGCGCTGAGCGCGTTGCGATAGAGATAGCATGACGACGACTTACGCTGCGGTGGCGCTGGCGGCAGGATCCGGCACGCGAATGAAGTCGGATACGCCTAAGGTGTTGCATCGCGTTTGCGGGCGCGAGATGGTGTGTCTTGCGCTGGATGCCGCTAAGGATGCGGGGTTGCAGCCGCTCGTGGCGGTGTTGCCGCGGGATGGGGAGCGCATTAGGGCGGCGATTGCCGCGAATGATGCTGATGCGCTGTTTGCTACGCAGCCGCAGCCGCTCGGCACGGGGGACGCGCTGTTGCGGGCGCGGGCGGCGCTGGAGGGCGCGGGCGGCGCGGATAATGTGGTGGTCGTGTGCGGGGATGCGCCGCTGATGCGGGCGAGTACGCTGGCGGAGCTGACGCGCCATCATGCCGAAACCGACGCCTGCATAACCGTTCTGACCGCCAAACCCGATAATCCGGACGGGATGGGGCGCATAGTTCGCGGCGCGGATGGCGGCGTGCTTGCCATCGTGGAGCAACAGTATGCCGACGCGGATGCGCTCGCCGTGCGAGAGGTGAACAGCGGCGCGTATTGCTTTCGGGCGGCGTGGCTGTGGGACAATCTGGAGCGGCTGCCCGCCGCGCCCAACGGCGAGACGCTGCTGACCGACCTGGTAGCCGCCGCCGTAAGCCAAGGTCTGCGCGTGGAGGCGGTGGAGGCGGCGGATCCGCAGGAGGCGCTGGGCGTGAACGACCGTGTCCAGCTGGCGCAGGCAGAGTCGGTTATGCGGCGGCGCATCCGCGAGCGCTGGCTTCTGGCGGGCGTTGCGATGCCCGATCCGGCGAGCGTGTACATAGATTGCGCCGCAACGCTGGGGCAAGACGCGATTATCCTGCCCAACACGCACATCACGGGTGATACGCGCATCGGCGCGCGCTGCGAGATTGGGCCTAACGCCATCGCGCATAACTCGCGCATCGGCGAGGGCTGCGCGGTCATAGCAAGCGTTATCCGCGATTCGGAGCTGGAGGACGGCGTGGATGTGGGGCCGTTCAGTTACATACGCGGCGGTTCGCGCATTGAGCGCGGCGTACACATTGGCGCGTCCGCCGAGGTGAAGAGTAGCCGGCTGGGGCAAGGCGCGAAGATGGGGCATTTCAGTTACATGGGCGACGCCACCCTAGGCGCGGGCGTGAATGTGGGCGCGGGGACGGTTAGTTGCAACTACGACGGCGCGGACAAGCACGAAACGCATATCGGCGAGGATGCGTTCATCGGGAGCGGGACGATGCTGGTGGCGCCGATTCGCGTGGGCAAGGGCGCGGCTACGGGCGCGGGCGCGGTGGTCACGCGCGATGTGCCGGAGGGCGTGGTGGTTGCGGGGGCGCCGGCGCGTGAACTGCCGAATAGCGAGCCGCCGTCCAAGGCTAAGGCTAGGCGCGAGGGTGAGGGGGATGGCTGACGCGATTGCGCTCTTGGCATAGCGGTTTCTCCGGCTTGCCGGGCTGTTCGGGTTGCTACTCAGGTTGGCGCGCCAATCCTCACTCATCCCAATTCACCGCCTCATCCCCCGCCTGCCATATGCCCGTCCCTAAATAGCGCTGACTCATTCCTGTTGCCTACCTCAAATATCCGACGCCAAAAGCGCCGTTTTCGCTCTCCCCACTGCCGCAGTCCATATTCACAGGGCTTGATGACGTTTGTCCCGCCATATTCCCAAAAGAGATTGACGCCACTCGCAAACGCCTTATCCCCAAGCAGGACAGAATCTCATCACGCGGCGCGTTATACGCTCTGTCAACGCCCCCATCTCATAGCAAACCTGTCCTGACAACGCCATAAGACATTAGGGCGCAACAACCCCTCCGCCGAAACAAGTCCGGCGGAGGGGTTCGTTTGCGCTTGCTATCTAGGCGGCGCTGATGCGCGCAATCCTAGGCTACTTTTCGGACTCTACCACCATCAGGGGGGCGGTAACGGTGGCTTGCATGCCGCCGACGGGCTGGCCGCTCGCGCTGAGGGTGTAGACGTCGGGGTCTAGCGTGATGGCGGCGGATAGGGATACCGCGCCGTATTCGTTGGCGGGGCCGCCCACTAGCACGCGGTCGTCTCCGCCGGACGCGCCTACCGCCACGATGGTTACGAACTCGCCGGGCAGGAATCCCGCCGCCATTATGGTGAGGTCGCCGTCAACGGCTACGCTGTTGCTACTCAGCGCTAGGCTGGGCGCGGGCGCTATGCCGCCTGACGATACCACGCGGATGGGCGTGCTTGCCCTGCTGCCGTCCGCGCCGCTGGCGTAGATGGACAGGGTGTTGGCGCCGCCGTTTGAGGCGTCAAGCAGGCGCGGCACGGTGTTGCCCTTGAACTGGCTGCCGAGCGCGTCCACCGAGTAGGTGAAGTTGCCGCCGGAGTTCGCCTGAACCTGGGCGCGCCGAGCGCCGTCCAGGAACGGCGACAGGTGCTGGTCAACGACTAGGCTGACGACTACGGGCTCGCCTGGGCGGAAGCCGGAGCCGGATACGGTTAGCGGGCTGCCGAGCGCGACCACTTCGGAGTCCACCATAACCGCCGCTTGGGGCGATACGCCGTCATCGCCGGCGGGGCCCATCGGCCCCATCGGCCCCATCGGGCCGGGAGGGCCGGGCTGTCCCGGGTTGCCGGGATTGCCGGGGAAGCCGGGCAGGCCGGGTTCGCCGGGGAAGCCTTGCGCGCCGGGATTGCCGGGGTTGCCGGGCAAGCCTGGCGCGCCGGGAACCCCTTGCGGGCCTGCGACGCACGCTAGTAGAAGAACTGACGCAATTGAAAACAGCAGGGCTGCAACCTTACCCCGCGAAGGGAAACGCATTGTCATTTGACCCCCTCTTCTTTTGAGATGTCCAATCTTTAAGGAACTCGTTCAGCTACTTCGCATGAACCTGCGGCATCCCCTCAGTTGCAAGGACTGCCTATGATATGCAAGCGCCAAAAGCAATGATAGTCTTGCGATGCGCCCATTGTCAATACCTTAATGAATGGCAATCAGGATTTAATTCGCGGCATCTGCGGGCAATCGCCGCCGACTGCCCAACCGCTTGGAACAATGTTATTCTATTTGTAGGTGAAAGTTCAATACTTTTATGTGCGTATTAAGTGGGCATAAGTGGGCTGTTCGGGGATTGGGGGCAGAGGCGGGGGAGCGCGGGGGTGAAAGAGGGCGCGGGGATATGGGTTGGGGGATTAAGGTATAATCAAGGACGCAATCGCAAATGCGGCTTGCGCCGGATGGTTTGCCGTAGCCAATGACATACGGCGGCAACATACTTACGTTAAGGAGGCGCTTATGAGCGAGGAACAACAGCGGACGCCCGATAGCGGCGAGCGGGTGCGGTGGGTGTACGCCAGCGGGAGCAATGATGAGCTGGAGCGGCGGTATGACGAGTGGGCTAAGGATTATGACGCGGATATCGAGGATGGGTTCGGGTATGTGATGCCGCGCGTGGCGGCGGAGGCGCTCGCGCGGTTTGCGCCTAAGGGCGCTAAGGTGCTGGACGCGGGCGCGGGGACGGGGTTGGCGGGGAGGGAGCTGGCGCGGCTGGGGTACGCCGATATTGAGGCGATGGATATGTCGCAGGGGATGCTGGAGCAGGCAAGCGCCAAGGGGGTGTACGCGAGGCTGCATCGGATGGTTATGGGGGAGCCGCTGGGGTTTGAGACGGGTTATTTCGATGCGGTGATTTGCGTGGGGGCGCTGACGCTGGGGCATGCGCCGGCGAGCTCGCTGGATGAGCTGGCGCGCGTTGTCAAGCCGGGCGGCTGCGTCGCGTTCACGATGCGGCCGGATGTTTATGAGCGCAACGGGTTCCGCGAAAAGCAGGCGCGGCTGGAGGCGGACGGCGCGTGGGAGCTGGTCAGCCGCGGGGATGAGTTTCAGGGGCTGCCCAAGGGCGAGCCGGATGTGATGTTTCGCGTGTGGGTGTATCGGGTTTGCTGACGCAGTCGGATGGCGATGCGGCGGCGGCGATTGGCGCGGCTACGGCGATTGGCGCGGTGGATGAGGCTAAGCTACGGTTTTCGTGGGCGGATCTGCCGGCGGTTACGGCTCATATTCCCGGCACGGGCGGCGCGATGCGGGCGCGGGCGGAGGATTTCGCGGTTACTGAGATTCCGAGCTACTTGCCGAGCGGCGGCGGCGCGCACGCATACGCTTTTGTGGAAAAGCGCGGGCTGACTACGATGGATGTGGTGGCGGCGCTGGCAAGGCGGGGCGTCCCGCGCAACGCGGTCGGGTTCGCGGGGCAGAAAGACAAGTATGCGATTACGCGGCAGTGGTTCAGCGTACCGGCGCGATACGCGGATGCGCTGATCGGGCTTGACGACGCGGAGGGCGTGAGCGTTCTGCAAACATCGCTGCACGGCAATAAGCTTGGGCTGGGGCATTTGCGGGGGAATAGGTTCTGCGCGCGCGCGCGGGATGCGCGGGAGGATTGGCGGGCGAATGCCGAGCGGGTTTTGGCTCATATACGAGAGTCGGGGCTGCCAAACTATTTTGGGCCGCAGCGGTTTGGGCGGTTCAACAGCAACGCGGCGGACGGGCTGCGGCTCATCGGCGGGCAGACGCCGCCGGGCGCGGGCGATAGGCGGATGCGGCGGTTCTATATGTCGGCGCTGCAGTCGCACTTGTTCAACCTGCTGCTGGCGGCGCGGATGCGGCGCGGGCTGTTCGCGGCGCTGGTCGCGGGCGATAGGGCGCAGCGGCACGACAGCGGCGGGATGTTCGTGGTGGACGACCCGATAGCCGAAACTGAGCGGGCGCGGCGATTGGAAATCAGCGCGGTTCTGCCGCTGTTCGGGCGCAAGGCGCGGCTGAGCGCGGGCGCGGCGGGCGAGCTGGAGCGCCAAACGCTGGCGCGGTTCGGGCTGGACGCGGGCGCGTTCCGGAGCGCGCAAGGGGCGCGGCGCATTAGCCGGGTTCGGGTGGACGACGCCGCGCTGACGCCGCATGATGACGGGTATAGCGTGGAGTTCACGCTGCCGAAGGGGGCGTATGCGACGAGTTTGATGCGGGAGTTGGTGAAGGGGGAGGAGGTGGGGTAGTAAAGAGGCGGACGTTTTAGGCCGTTGCGAGGTCTATCGCCGAAAGCGGCAGCGGGTAAGCGATTGATGAGAATACTCGCCCTTATTAGATGTTGACATATCCGCCACTAGCGCACATACTTATCTTTGTAGCCTTTGACGAAAGGATTTCGCGCTTATGGTCGCTGATAACGCCAGCGCTATCACTTATGAGCAGTTCCGCGAAGAATGGGTCGCGGACATCGAAGCCGAGGGACTGACCCCGCTCGCAAAGGGCAGGCGTTTCGGCGCGAAACTCATATCCGAATGGCTTGATGTGACCACCGAAGACGACGACTTTTTCGTTTGCGATGGCAGCGGCGACGGCGGGATCGACATCGCCTATCTGCAGCGCGCGGACGACGCTAACCGTTCCGACGACTCCGACTCCATAGAAGGCGACACTTGGTATATCGTCCAAAGCAAGTACGGGAGCGCGTTCTCAGGCGCTGATACAATAGCCGCAGAGGGCAGCAAGGTTATCTCCACCTTGCAGGGGGATAGACAAAACCTCTCGGACGACGCCCGCCAACTTATGCAAAAGTTGGACATATTTCGGAGGCAGTCAACCGACGCCGACCGGATAACGCTTGTCTTTGCGACAACGGATCCAATCCCTCAGAAAGACCGCACGGCGCTTGCCCATATCAAGAAACTTGCAAGAGGGGAGGTTAGCGCCAATTTTGACGTGGAGGAAGTGTCCGTCAGGACGATTTGGGAGATGCAGGGGGATGTGGAGACGGAGCTTTCGGTTCCCATCAAAGGCAACTTCGTGGAGCAATCCTCCGATCTGCTGGTAGGAACGGTTAAATTGAAGGATTTGTTCCAATTCCTGAAGGCGTACCAAGACCGCACCGGGAATTTGGATCAGCTCTACCAAAAGAATGTCCGCCAGTTCCTGGGCAACCGCCGCAAAATCAATAAAGGGATCGCAGAAACCCTTAACAACAACCCCGATAAGTTCGGGCTTTACAACAACGGCATCACCATTGTTGTGTCTAAATTTGACCAACATTCGTTATTTGACGGCGTTGTAACCATGCGCGAGCCCTATGTGGTGAACGGTTGCCAGACAACGCGCACCATTTGGCAAGTCTTGGACAGCAAACTGCAGGCGGGTGGCAGTGGGCAAGATGATGCCACTCAGAAGTGGGAGGCGTTGGTTGAACTCGGCGGGGTTGTGACCAAAATCGTCAGCAGCGACGCAGAAGAGATACTGAACATCACGCGATTCACGAATTCTCAGAACTCCGTGCGCGAGCAAGACTTTCTTGCCTTGAACCGCGGATTCCAAACTTGGGAAAGCGAAATGAAGCGCGATCACAACATATTCCTTGAGATCCAGCGCGGGGGAATTACCGCTCGCAAAGCCCGCGAAAAGCAACGTCCCGAATTGCAGCCTATGGCTGATTATGTCAGCGCATTCGACCTAATCAAGGTCTATGGCGCAGGGTGGCTCGAGGTGCCCGGATCAGCATTCGGCAGAAATCCGCCATTCCTGCCAGGCGGCTCAGCCTACGATAAAATAATGAACAGGAAACCCGCTTTTGGCGCGCGTGATTTGTATGCCGCGTACAAACTCAAGTGCGTCGCGGATGAAATCGGGTTTGGCTACAGGGGCGATAGGCCGAGCAGAAGGCAATCACGCTTTTTGTTCTACTTCATTGTCCTGCAAATGATCGGCAATGTGATGCGGCGAACTCCGGAGTTCACAAACTCGTCGGTTACCGAAAGCGATCTAACTGATGCAGTGATTAGGCTTACTAACCAAGGGGCCGAAGCCGAACTCAATGTCCTGAGGAACGCTGCGTTGGATGTGCTTGACCAGTACCTTACGCAGGATCCTGCTAACCCAAACTCGGCGCACAATGAAGAGACGCTGAAAAATTACAACGGCGATTTGAACCGTTTCTTGAAAGTCGAAGCGCTTGGCGGAGAAAACCATTCGCCCTTGCTTGTGCAATCGCTTGATCTGCAAAGCCGGATGTTCGCAAGCATGCGCGTATCGATGGATCCGGGTAGTCCGACGGCGAATGAGTTCGTTGCGCGGGCGCTTTTGGGGGATTAGCGCATCGCCGCCACTCCTGCCGCTAGTTGCGCTTGCAGTTCCCGTATCACGCGCGTCCGCCTGCCGCCGCGTTAGAGCAGCGCCTCGTTTAGGGTTACGCCGAAACCGGGGGCGTCGGACGGGGATATGTAGCCGTCAACGGGGGCGGGTTCGTTTAGCCATAGGATGTCGCGCCGGGATTCGGGGCGGATGTGGTCGGCGTGGTATTCGGCGAGGTCGGCGCAGTCGGAGCCGGCTATCAGGTGCAGTCCCCAGACTTCGCCGCCTCTGTGCGGGGCTACGGGGATGCCCGCGCGGTTGGCGATTTCCACGATACGCATGCCCTCGGTGATGCCGCCGCACCAAGTTATGTCGGGCTGCCACAAGTCCAGCGCGCCCGCGCGGGCTATCTGCTCAAAGCCGTGATGGGTGAATTCGTGTTCGCCGCCCGCAATCAGCGTGGGCTTTACGGGGGCCGTGAGCGCCGCCTGGCCGTCCAGGTCGTCGGGCGTCAGGACGTCCTCGAACCAGTAGAGGTTGTAGTCGGCGAGGCGCTTTGACATTTCAAGCGTGACCTCGGCGTTCCAGGACATATAGACGTCCACCATAATCAGCGCGTCATCGCCGAAGACGCTGCGGGCGCGGTGGGCGGCTCGCTGGGCGGAGTCGTAGTCGGCGGGATCGCCCGTCCAGCGGTGGCCGAACTTGTTGGCGGTGTAGCCGAGCCGGTGGTAGAGCGCGGCGTCTTCGCCGGTGGCGTAGGCGCGGATGCGGCGCTTGGGCGCGTCCGACAGCAGCGCGCAGACGGGGACGCCGCGCGCCTTGCCGAGCAGGTCGTAGAGGGCGAGGTCTATGCCGGACAGCGCCATCACGCCCAAGCCCTTGCGGCCGTAGGGCAGGGACGCCAGGTAGAGGCGGTCGTAAGCGGCGCGGATGTCGGCGACGCTCTCGATGGCGCTGCCGACGAGCAGGTCGCGCAGGTGGCGGTTCACCACCGCGACGCCCGCCACTCCGCCGCCGCCGTAGCCGTAGCCCGTCACGCCCGCGTCCGTGTCCACGCGCACCACGATTTGCCAGAAGTGCGTGCGCCAAGAGTGCGGCACATGCCTGTATTTGGGATAGACGGCTTTGATGTCGGTGATTTTCATGGGGGGTTGCCTTTGTTTGGGTTAATGGGATGCGGGCGCTGTGTTATTGGTTGCGCCAGCGGCGTAGCTGGTCGCGGAGTTCGGCGATCTCGGCGTTGGCGGATTCGCGCGCCTCGCGTTCTTGCGCCGCGTCAGCCTCGGCGGATTCGCGCGCCGCTCGCTCTTGTAGCCGCGCCTCGCGTTCTTGCAACCACGCATCTCGCTCTTGCAATCGCGCCTCGCGTTCTTGCGCCGTCTCCGCCTGGGCGGCCTCGCGCGCCGCCCGCTCTTGTAGCCGCCCGGCGCGCTCTTGCGCCTCGCGCGCCTCGGCGGCCTGGCGCTCAGCCTCATACTCGCGCTCCATCCGCACTATCGTCTCATTCGCCTCTACCAAGCCCAGCATAGTGCGGCCTGTTACCGGGTCTTGCGTGGCGAAGTGGCGGCCGTCCCAGCGCAGGTTTATGCCCATGACGGGGCTGCGCGCCCAGACGAGACCGTCGTCGCCCCTATGCAGCCCGATGCGGCGGTACTCGCCGTCTGCCAGATACTCGCCCACGAGCGGCTCGCCGTAGCGGTCGCCGCCGGAGGGGTCTAGCCGCCAGTATTCGGCTATGCCAAGCGATGCGTAGCGAGCGCGCTTGCGCGTGAGGTCGGCGCGAGCGGTGCGCTCGGACGCCACCTCTATCACCACATCGGGCGGCTTGCCGATTTCCCAGATTAGGTAGCCGTTTTTGAGTTCCACATCTTGCGGATTGATGCCTATGGCTACCATGCAATCGGGGGAAAGCTTGGCGTTCTTGTTGGTGGGATCCCAGCAGAGGTACGCCTCGCCGGTTACCAGGACGTCGGGGCGGTTTTGGAAGTGTCCCTCTATCATAGGGTTGATGCGGTTTATGGTGGGGAGCTGTTGCATAGCGTCCTCAACGGGTTCGGGGTCGGGTAGGAAGTTCCAGTAGGGGTGATGTTGGTCGATGGGCGCGGCGTCTTGCGGATGCGGGGCTACGCCGTTTGCGGTGGCGGGGGCGGTCGTCTTGGCAGTGGTCATGGTTCGCTCCCGTGTGTGGTTGCGGGTTGTGTGGTGTTTGGTATATTACCATTAAATCGCGGCGGGCGTTAGGGGCGTGGGGCGGTTGAGGGCGCGTTGGGAATCAAAATGCGGCTGCCCCGGGATTAGGGCAACCGCATTTTGGGGTGGGGGATGGGGTTGCGTGGAGTTAGCGGGCTATCTCTAGCTGAAGGGTGAAGTCGCCGGCGGTTTCGGAGTGCCAGGTCGTCGCCTCTATGGTGTACGCGCCAGGCTGTAAGCTCATGCTTATCGTAGCCGCGCTTGCGGTGGCGGATCCCGTTTCGCGCTTGATTGAGCCGCCGGTTCCCGCGCCGTTCAGCAGGTATAGGTAGGGCGCGGCATCGTCGGATGACAGGGTTATGGTTGCCTGCGCCGCGGAGCGCAGGGTGAATGTGTAGAACCGCGCGTAGTAGGTTAGGTCGCGGGGCGGGTTGGCGCTGACGCAGCCGGGCGCCCACCAGCCGATGCTGTAGCTGCCGGTGAAGTTGTCCCCTAGGCTCTGTATGCAAGCCGCGGGCGTGCGTTCTACGGCGGCCACCCCCGTGGGCGTAGGCGAGGGCGTTGCGGTCGCAGATGCGGTCGGCGAGGGCGTAGGCTCTATCACGATTGCGGGCGTTGCGGTCGGCGTTGCGGTTGCCGCGCCCGCATCGCCGCCCTCAAGCTCGGCTATCCTTGCCGCCATTGTAGCGATGAGGTCAGACATTGCGGCCACGAGGTCGCTTATTTCAGCAACCTGTCTGCTGAGATCCGAGTTGTCGGCTACTTGCCGTCCAAGCGCATCCAGTTTGTCCATAACATCGCCGGCCGCCGCCGAAGTCGCGGCGGGCGTGGGGGTTGGCGTTGGCGTGGCGGCAACGGGCGGCGCGGATGTAGCGGTAGGGGTGAGCGTGGGTGTTGGCGTGAGTGTAGCGGTTGCGCCCGGCGCGGATGTGGCGGTGGGCGTTGGCGTGGGCTCTATCACGATTGCGGGCGTTGCGGTCGACTTGGCGGCGGGCGTTGGCGTTGGGATGGGATTCGCGGGCGCGGATGCGGGCGAAGGGGTTGGCGTGGCGGCGGTTGCAGCGCCACAAATTGGCAGCCCAATCCGCTGTATCTTCCTTTCGCCCAAAAGCGCGCGTAGGGATGCGGGAACACATCCCGTAAAATAATTGCCGTAGAGACCCAATGTCCTGAGATTGGCAAGATTGCCCAACTCCGAGGGTATCTCACCCGTCAGTCGATTGTGGATGAGATCCAAGTCCTCAAGCTTGGCAAGATTGCCCAATTCCGCGGGTATCTCGCCCGTCAAGTCGTTGTTCCAGAGATGCAATTGCCTGAGATTGCTAAGGTTGCCCAGTTCCGGCGGTATAGCGCCCGTCAAGTCGTTGCCCCAGAGATGCAATTGCCTAAGATTGGCAAGGTTGCCCAACTCCGCGGGTATCGCGCCCGTCAGTCCATTGGTGAGAATAGTCAATTCCCTGAGGTTGGCAAGGTTGCCCAACTCCGCGGGTATAGCGCCATTCATGCCTTCGCGTGTCAACCTCAACTTTGACACGCGGTTGTTCGCTGTGGTTACGCCGTACCAACCGCTAATGGCGCGATCCGCCGACCAATTCAGGTAGCCTGTCGTGCCTTCAAGCGTGGTCTTTGATGCAAGCAGTGTAGCGCAATCAGCCACCAGCCCGGCGTTGCTCGCGGGGTTCGGCACGGCGACGCCGTTGGAGCATTGCGCGGTGTACTGCTGTGGTATTGGCATATGCCGCGCGTCGCTATCGGATGCGCCCGCGTTAAAGGCGGTTGCGCCGCCCGCGCTCGTCAGCAGCAGCGAAATCGCCACTACCGCCATCACTGCCACCAACGCCAGGGCGGTTGCGGTTCTAATCGCGTACTTAGGCATATGCGCCAGCCCCCGTTGCTTGATTGGCTTATTCTCACGATATTCGCATAAATCATAGCATATTTGGCGTTTCTTTCAAGCCTGACGCCAACGAATTTTCAGCCGGCATAGAAAAGTCGGCGGGATAGGCGCATGCGAGGGGCCGATGTCGCCTTTTTGTAAAAAAGCAACCAAAACACTTTTGCGGGCGGCTGACGCCGCGGGCTTGCGGGAGCTAATGGCCGCCCCCCTGTGATATGATTAACAACGCTACCAAACCAAACTACCATCGGCGGAGGCTATCATATGCAGCAGGCGGATATTTTATGCGAAACGCGCGGGCGCGTGGGGATTGCGACGCTGAACCGGCCGGATAAGCTGAACGCGCTGACGGGCGCGATGCAACAGGAACTGCAGCGGCAAATCGGGGAGTGGAACGCGGATGAGGGCATCGGCGCGATTGTTATCACGGGCGCCGGCAGGGCGTTTTCGGCGGGCGCGGATGTGGGCGGGTTCGAGGATTTTGTGCGGGGGGATGGTGCGCCTCAACAGCAAGGGACGGGGCGGGCTAACGATGTGGATTGGGTGAACTTGGTAAGGCAGTCTAAGCCTATCGTGTGCGCGCTCAACGGCATGGCGGTGGGGCTTGGGATTACGCTTACCTTGCCGTGCGACGTTCGCGTGGCGGCGGAGGATGCGCGGGTGTCGTTCCGGTTTCTGCGGATCGGGCTGACGCCGGAGTACGGCAGCACGCACTATCTCGTGAACCTGGTCGGGCTTGGGCGCGCGCTGGAGTATATGCTCGCCGCGCGGTTCGTGTCGGCGCAAGAGGCGCAGGCGGCGGGGCTAATCAATCACATCTACCCAGCCGACAGCCTGCTGGATAACGCCGTGGCGCTGGCGCAAGAGATTGCCGACAATCCAAGCTGGCATCTGGCTAAGGTCAAGCGGCTGATTCACGAAAACTATATGGAAAAGGATCTGGCGTGGGCGATAAGGCGCGAGTCGGAGACGCTGCGGGCGGCGCGCTATACCGACGCCCACAAAGAGGCGCTGACCGCGTTCCGCGAGCGGCGCGAGCCGAAGTTTCACTAAGCCGATATGGGCATCTGTATGCGTATGCGTGATAAATGCGAAAGCCGCTGATAGGGCTGATAGCGCCCTCTGACGCGGACGCCCGCGCCTGCGCCGCGGCGATAGAGCGCTGCGAGGGGCAGACGCTGCGCCTTGACGCGGCGGACGCGGACGTCGTCGGGCTTGTCAACGCGCTGGTTCTGTGCGATACGGCGGCGGATCCGGACGGCGCTGAGGTCGGCTTGCTGCAAGCGGCGCTTGACGCCGATATGCCGATATACGCCATCGGCGGCGGGATGCATGCGCTCAACATCGCGCTTGGGGGCAAGGCGGCGGCGCGCGCGCATACGGCGGCGCATCCCCACGCGGCGGACGCCGAGGGCGCGTCGGCGTATCATCACATATACATCGCGCCGGGCAGCAGGCTGGCGGCGGTTGTGGGATCGGGCGGATTCGTGCGCGTGAACAGCCGCCACTCGCTCGGCATCCGCGAGGCGCATAAGGCGGCGGATCTGCTGGCGTCGGCGTACTCGCTGGAGGACGGCGTGATAGAGGCGGTGGAAAGCCCGCGCCACCGCTGGGTTTTCGGGACGCAGTTCCGGCCGGAGCGCGGGATGGAGCTGCCGCCGCATTTCCAAAGGCTGTTCCAATCGCTGGTCGAGCGGGCGGCTGAGCGGGCAAGTAGCGGCAAGTAGGTGGCGTCGGTTGCCTGCGTGGGATAGACGGCCGGCGTTAGGGCAGCTGTTGCTTGTTCACGCGGGATATGCGGTCGGCTTATCCGACGGCTTTCCCTGCGGCGTTCCCGGCGGGGCCTCTGCCGAAAACCCGAAAACTTAAACCCAAAACCTGATAACTTGCCGCAAACGCTATCGTGTTATAATGAATGTGTGAAAGTCTAAGATTATTACATTAACTTAGTTCTGTTTCACAAAACTTTGTTGATAGCGAAACCTAAACTCACCTTACTAAGTCAGCAAGTTAGTCTGTTTCACGAAACCTTTATGAAACTCGCCGCGCGGCAATCCACCGCAAGCCATAAGCGATTCGGCGAGCAATGGGCAAGGCGGGCAGACGGGTATGCGGGGAACTTATCGCCGCAATCTAATGCAGACAACGGCTGACAACACAACATAATCCAAGGCAAACATAAGCCAGGAGTTTCTTGATGACCACCACGCCTACAAAGACCCCTTACGGATTCATCAAGCCCACGCAGATAGAAGATGAGATGCGGACGTCGTATCTTGACTACGCGATGAGCGTGATAGTGTCAAGGGCGCTGCCGGATGTGCGCGATGGGCTAAAGCCGGTTCAGCGGCGCATCCTGTACGCGATGGACGAGCTGGGGATGCGCCCCACGCAGCCGTACAAGAAGAGCGCGCGGCTGGTGGGCGAGGTGCTGGGCAAGTATCATCCGCACAACAACGACTCGGTTTATGAGGCGATGGTGCGGCTGGCGCAGGACTTCACGATGCGGCTGCCGCTGGTTGACGGGCAGGGCAATTTCGGCAGCGTTGACAACGACCCGCCCGCCGCGATGCGCTACACCGAGGCAAGGCTGCGCGCGGTCGCCGAAGAGATGCTGGTCAACATCGACGAGAACACCGTCGATTTCATAGACAACTTCGACGGCACCCTGCGCGAACCCGTCGTGCTGCCCGCGCGCCTGCCCAATCTGATGATAAACGGCGCGTCCGGCATCGCCGTTGGAATGGCTACCAACATCCCGCCGCACAACCCGACCGAGATCTGCAACGCGGTTATCCACCTGGTAGATCATCCCGACGCCAGCGTGGATGAGCTGATGCAGCATGTAACGGGCCCCGACTTCCCCACCGGCGCCACGATTATGGGGCGAGAGGGCATACGCGCCGCGTACTCCACCGGGCGCGGGCAGATAATCGTGCGCGCCAAAGCCCAAATAGAGCCAATGGCGCGCGGCAACCGGATGCAAATCATCGTCTCCGAGCTGCCCTATCAGGTGAACAAGGCGGCGCTGGTTGAAAAGATAGCCAGCCTCACCAAAGACAAGCGCTTGCAGGGCATAAGCGAAGTGCGCGACGAATCCGACCGCGAGGGGATGCGCGTGGTGATAGAACTGCGCGCCGGCACTCAGCCGATGGTCATCCTGAACAACCTGTACAAGCTCACGCCGATGCAGAGCTCGTTTTCGGCGAATATGCTGGCGCTTGTGGACGGCATGCCGCGCATGGTCACGCTGAAGACGGCGCTGCAGAACTTCATAAGCTTTAGGCGCGAAGTCGTGCGCCGCCGCGCGGAGTTTCAGCTAGAACGCGCAAGGCAGCGGGCGCACATCCTCGCGGGCTTGCGTATCGCGGTCAGCAACCTGGACGAAGTCATCGCGCTCATACGCGCCGCCGCGGACACGCCCACCGCGCGCAACGCGCTTATGGAGCGGTTCGGCTTGGACGAGCCGCAGGCGCAAGCCATACTGGATATGCAGCTGCGGCGCATCTCGGCGCTGGAGCGCGAGCGCTTGGAAGAGGAGTACGCGCAGGTTCAAGAAACCATACGCGGGCTGGAAGAGCTGCTCGGCGACGAGCGCAAAGTGCTGACCGAAATCAAGAAAGAGACGCGCGCGCTGCGAAGGAAGTTCGGCGGCGAGCGGCTGACCGACATCAGCCTGGACGCGCACGACATCAGCCGCGCCGAGCTGGAGGCGCACGAGCAGGTAGTCGTAACGCTCAGCAAGGCGGGCTATATCAAGCGCATCCCCGCCACGACCTACCGCAACCAGCATCGCGGCGGCAAGGGCGTAGTGTCAATGAACACGCGCGAAGACGACCCCGTGCAGCACATCCTGGTAGTAGATACGCATGACACGCTGCTCTTCTTCACCAATCGCGGCCGCGTGCTAAAGCTAACCGCCTACGAACTGCGCGCCGACACCTCCCGCAACGCGCGCGGCGTCCCCGTAGTGAACGCCATCCAGCTCGCCCCCAACGAGCAAGTCAGCGCGCTCATAGCGGTGGACAGCCTTGAGCATGACGACACCTATATGGTAATGGGAACGCGGCAGGGCATCGTCAGCCGCATAGCCCTAAGCCAGATAGCCACCATCCGCCCGTCGGGCCTGATTATGATGCGGATGCGCCCTGACGACGAGCTCGTAGGAGTGCGCCCCGCCAGGGCGGGCGACGATGTGATAATGGTATCCGAGCAGGGGATGGCGGCGCGTTTCAGCCTAGACGAGGTCACGCCCAGGCAGCGCGGCACAATCGGCGTCAAGGGCATGCGCCTCAGGACTACCGATCGCAAAGGCAAGCCCTTGAAGTCCGAGGATCGGGTTGTCGCCATAGACATAATCAAGAAAGACAGCGCGGGTAGCCTGCTGGTAATCAGCAAGCGCGGTTTTGGCAAACTGACGCCCGTTAGCCAGTATTCCCAAAGAGGGCGGGGGACGCAAGGTCTCTTCACCTTTGACATTCGCCCCAGGACGGGCCCAATCGCCGTAGCCGAGATAGTGGACGACAGCAAGGAACTCTACCTTGTATCAGAGCAGGCGCAAGTTCTGCGAACAAGCCTATCCGAAATCAAGACCACCATCGGCAGAAAATCCAGCGGCGTAACCATATTCCGCCTGGACAAAGGCGACGCCGTAGCCTCAATCGCCTGCGTCAGCGACATAGAGAGCGCGGTAGCCGACGCCAAAGCCAAGAACGGCAACGGCGGCAATGGCGGCGCGAAGAACGGCAAGAGCGGGGGCGGCGCGAGCGCGGCTAAGGGCGAGCGCAACGGGAGCGCGGCGGTTGCGGCGCAAGATGATGCGGATGCGCCCGAAGAAGAGATACCGCCGGCGGACGGGGAGCAGCAGCTCATGTTTGGGGAAGTGTCTAAGAATGGTAAGCAGGAGGGGTAGCGGGCAAGCGGCAAGGGGCAGGCCTCGCGTAGGCGGGGATAGACCGTTGTACTCAAACACGCGGTCAGGCGCGAATTGGGATCCCCCGCGTAGGCGGGGATAGACCGGTCTGATGAGGCTGGCTACAGCCCAGTTGGATGAATCCCCCGCGTAGGCGGGGATAGTCCGCTCTCGTTTTCAAAGGCTGTGCGTCCTAGAATGGATCCCCCGCACACGCGGGGATAGCCCAATGCACGGCCGCATAATCGCCATCGTCGGCGGGAATACCCCGCGCACACGGGGATAGACATGAACTTGGGATGGTTCAATTGAGCCATCCCAAGTATCCCCTGAGTAAGCAGGTGTAGCCATCAGCGATAGGACAACGCATGACATCTATACTTATAGAAATCCACGACGATGCGGCGGAGTTCACCGCTTGCGACCTGTGCGAGAGCGTCAAGCAGTTTGGCAACCCGTATTATCCCAACGCAATGCAGTCTCTGGCAGGGCTAACGGCGCGTCAGTTCGCGCACATCAGGGCAAATCTGGGTATGCTGGAAAATGCCAAAGCCGAACTGTTCATCCGGGAATACGCCCGCAATGACGGGTTGAACGGCAGCGGCAATCCGCAAGACGCCGGCGGCGAGTTTAGCTTTGCCGCCAAACTCGCTAATGCTAATGCTGATATGGATGCCGCGCTTATGGAAAGGGGTAAGGCGCACAAGTTTCTGGAGGACGCTCGGCTCAATCACGGCATAGATAGCCAAGCGTATATGGACGCGATGTCGCGCTATCGCTACGCGGAGTTGCGGTTGGCAGAGGCGCGCGCCGCGCTGTACGCCTTGCAGGACATAGGCGTCGCAATGAAGTTCAACGGGCATGCCGCGTTTCACGCCGATAATTGCTCCTCGCTGCCGATGCTGGAAGACGCCGCAGTCATGAATTGCGATTGTAGCCTGTTCCGAAATAAGGCGCGCGCTGATGCGTAATATGGCACTCGGACAGAATGATCCCCTGCATAGGCGGGGATAGGCCGATTGACGGCACTGCGCCGACTACCGCTTGGACGGATCCCCTGCGTAGGCGGGGATAGACCATTGCGGGATGTATCCCGCACTCTCTACACTATGGATCCCCCGCATAGGCGGGGATAGCCCAGCGATGTACGATAAGTATGTTGTCAATACTGAGATACCCCGCACACCGCGGGGACAGCCCGTCCGCCCTCATACCTGCGTGGGGGCGGCCGGCAACCGCAACCCGCCGGCCGTCGCAACTCATCCGACCTCCCCCCATAATTTGACCCCAATATGCCGCTAGGCTATCATTAAAGCATAGCGCAAACTTGCGATTTAAGGCGGGTTGCATATGCGGCGATTGGCGGATTTCAAACGGACGGCGGCATGGCGCGCGGCGCGGCATGGCGGCTTGTGGGCGGCGGCGCTGGCGTGCGCCCTGGCTATCTCCGCATGCTCAGCCGACGCGCCGGACGAGCCTGAGCTCAGCACATTCACGGGCGAGCCGATGTCGGCAACTCCGCAAGCGGCGGCGGACGCGCAAGACGCCGACGCGGCGGACGCCGATAGTCCCCTGTCAGCCGCGCTCGCATACCTGCCGTCCATATCCGCCCTCGGCGAGCCGACCTCCGCCACTCCGCAAGCGGCGATTGACGCGCCCGACGACGCCGATATTCCCCCGCCCGCCGCGCTCGCATCCCTGCCGTCCATATCCACGCTTGTGGACGATATAGAGGACGCCGTGGTATCCATCTCGGTGGAGGCGGTCAGCCGGGGGATGTTCGTTGACTTCAACGACGAGGGCGCCGGCACGGGCATGGTCATCCGCCCTGACGGGTATATCGTCACCAACTACCATGTGATACAGGGCGCGCACGAGATAAAAATCAACCTGTGGAACGGCGATGTTTATGACGCGGCGGTCGTGGGCTACGACCGCATCACCGACCTCGCCGTGCTGAAAATAGACGCCGAAAACCTGCCCACAATCAAGATGGGCGATTCGGATGTCATAAATGTGGGCGACTGGGTTGTGGCGCTTGGCAACGCGCTGGCGCTCAAGGGGGGGCCGACGGTAACGCTGGGCATCGTGAGCGCGCGCGACCGCACGGTCAGCACCGAGCGCGGCGAGCTGTACGGGCTGATCCAGACGGACGCGGCGATAAACGACGGCAACAGCGGCGGCCCGCTGATAAACCTGCGCGGCGAAGTGGTGGGCATCAACACCGCCATCCTGCGGCGCGCCCAGGGCATCGGTTTCGCGGTAGGATCCAGCGCCGCCCAGCCCATCATAGACACGCTCATAGAAGACGGCCGCGTAGTGCGCCCGCTCATCGGCCTAACCGGCGCCGACGTCACCCCCGCGCGCGCCAACCAGCTTGGGCTGACTGTGCGCGAGGGCATAATCGTAACCCGCATGACCGAAGACGGCCCCGCCCACTCCGCCGGCATCCGCCCCGGGAATGTGATAACCAAGCTCAACGACATCCCCACCCCCGACATGGCGAACTTCCTATCGCTGCTGTGGACATTCGACGTGGGCCAGCAGATCCAGGTGGAGTACATCACTGGCGGCGAGACGCATATCACGACGGTGACGCTGGTGGAGCGGCCGGGGGGTTAGCCGCGCCGCTGACGCCCAATGCGTTCCCCCAGCCATCGGCGAAACTAGCGGCTTTGCCCCCAAACCCGTGTTGACGCATCCGCCAATCGGCGATAGCATAGGCTTGCCCTTGCCGCCAAATCCAATGGCTGACAGCCGATAAGGGCTATGCCAATCGCGCTGGAACTCGGCGGCGCAAAGGGTCGGGAGCAGTCTCATCGGGAGGGCTGATATGGTTACCGAAACTGCCGTAAGGCTAACATACGAAGACTACGCCAATATGCCGGACGATGAGCGGTATGAACTTATCAACGGGGAGCTGATTATGGCCGCTGCGCCTAATATGATACACCAGGAAATTGGCAAGCAGCTGTTTCGCTTTTTCATCATCGCGGAAGATCGCGGGCTGGGCTGGGCTTACTTCGCGCCCGTCGATGTCGTTCTGTCCGACTACGATGTAGTGCAGCCGGACTTGCTGTTCGTGCTGAAAGAGAACGCGCACATCATCACAAGGGCTAACATCCAGGGCGCGCCCGACCTGGTGGTGGAGATCCTATCGCCGTCCACATCGCGGCGTGATTGGAATGAGAAACGGGATCTGTACGCCAAATACGGCGTCGGCGAGCTTTGGATCGCGGATCCGGACGAGCGCGTGGTTTGGGTGATGGCGCTGCGCGACGGGGAGTATGATGTTGTGGGCAAGTACGGGGATACGCAGACGTTCAGCTCGCCCACGTTGGCGGGGATTACGATAGATTTGCGGGAGGTGTTTGGGGAGTAGAGATGAGGGCGGCTGGTTAGCCGATGTTCAACAATGATGTCCTTGACGCGCTTGCGGACTTCGCCGTGGCTGTGGGGTGTGCCACCGCCGCAGTATGTGCGTCGGCTAGGGCGTGTGTGCGGGTAGATGTTGACCCGCGGCAGAATGGCGAATTCTCTTTGCATTGACGGGCGGCCTCCTGAATGCGCTATTTGTCGTTAACGCTTTATTCAGGGTTGTCCGTCATTTTCATTCCCTCACGCTGCGATGGACGATTGCGAGCGCGAATCACCCGATTAACCTTAGCCTCCGCCACCAGCCGCCACCCACGTTGTTGCCCACGCCGCGCTCATGCAGCATCCGGTTGGCGAGGGGCAGGCGCACAAAAAGCCCCGGCCCGGTTCGGGCCGGGGCTTTTGTTTGCGGGCCGGGGACGGGTTAAGCCGCGCCTGTCCTCGCTTGCGCCGCCGTGCGCTTGCCGTCGTTAGCGCGCTATCTCCAGCTCAAGCGTGAAGTCGCCGGCGGTTTCGGAGTAGTAGGTTGTGGCGTCTATGGTGTAGCTGCCGGGCTGCAAGGTGGCGGCTATGGTTGTCGCGCTTGCGTTGGCAGATCCCGTTTCGCGCTCGATCGCGCCGCCCGTTCCCTCGCCGTTTAGCAGGTAGAGGTAGGGCGCGGCGTCATCCGAGGATAGGGTGATTGTCACTTGGGATGCGGCGGTTAGGGTGAAGGTGTAGAACCGGGCGTAGTAGTCGCGGGCGTTGGGTGGGTTTGCCGAAAGGCAGGCGGGTGTCCAAGCGCCGTTGACGCTGGCGTTGCCGGCGAGCGTCTCGATGCAGGTTGCGGCGGGCGCGGGGGTTGCGGCGAATTCGAGGGTGAAGTCGCCGGGGGTTTGGGCGTGGTAGGTGGTGGCGTCTATGGTGTAGGCGCCGGGTTGGAGGGTTTCGGTTATGGATGCCGTGTATGCGTTGGCGGAGCCGGTTTCGCGGTTGATGGAGCCGGCGGTTCCCGCGCCGTTTAGCAGGTAGAGGTAGGGGGCGGCGTCTTCGGATGACAGGGTTATGGTGACTTCGGACGCGGCGTCTAGGGTGAAGGTGTAGAACCGCGCGTAGTAGTCGTAGGCGTTGGGCGGGTTGGCGCTGACGCAGGCGGATGTCCAGCTGGCGTTGGCGCTGCCGCTGCCGGTGAGCCGGTTGATGCAGGGATCGTCGGTTGTTGCGACGACGCTTGTGGGCGTGGCGGTGGGCGTGGGTGATGGCGACGGGGTTGTCTCTATCACGATTGCGGGTGTAGCGGTGGGCGTGGGAACGGGGGTTTCGCCGCCCGTCTCAGGCGTTGCGGTGGGCGTGGGAATGGGGGTTTCGCCCTGCACAGGCGTTGCGACGGGGGTTTCGCGCGGTGCGGATGTGGGGGTGGGCGTGATGGTTGGGCGCGGCGGGCGCGGCGCGGATGTGGGCGTGCGCGTGGGAGTGGCTGCGGTTGTGGCGGCGCAGAATGGTAGCGTGATGTTGGAACTCTGCTCCCGCAGCCAGGAGTCGGACGCCGCCGCGCGCAGGGATTGGGGGATGCAGCCCGTTAGGTGGTTGTAGCCGAGGTTTAGGTACCTGAGCTTGGAAAGGTTGCCCAATTCGGAGGGCACCGCGCCTCTCAGGTTATTGTCGTAGAGAGCCAATGACGTGAGGTTGGAAAGGTTGCCCAGCTCCGCGGGTATCGCGCCCCTCAGGCCGACTGTGCTGAGGTCCAAGCGCTCAAGTTTGGCGAGGTTGCCCAACTGCGCGGGTATTTCGCCAAGCCATACGTCGGGATCCACTTGCAATCTTGTGACGCGATTGTTTGCCGTGGTTATGCCGTGCCAATCACTGATGGCGCGGGTCGCTGCCCAGTTTAGGTCGCCGCGCGGGTCGAGGGTGGGCTTTGATGTGAGCAGGGCGACGCAGTCGGCTACCAGGCCGGCGTTGCGGTCGGGGTTGGGCACGGTCGCGCCGTTGGCGCATTGGGCGGCGATTTGGCTTGCGGTGGGGGTAGCGGTTGCGCCCGGCGTGGATGTGGGGGTTGGCGTGGGCGTGGCTGCGCCACAAGTTGGCATGCCGTTGAGCTGCGAAGGGAACCCGTCTAAAAGCCGGCGCAGGGATGCGGGAAGACAACCCGTGAACCGATTGCCCCCGTCGTGGAATTTGAGACGCAATGTCTCAAGATTGACAAGGTTGCCCATCTCAGAGGGTATCTCGCCCGTCAAGGCATTGTGGCTGAGATACAATTGCCTGAGATTGACAAGGTTGCCCAGCTCAGAGGGTATCTCGCCCGTCAGGGCATTGTATCCGAGATCCAAACGCCTGAGCTTGACAAGGTTGCCCAGCTCCGCGGGTATCTCGCCCGTCAGGTTATTGTGGTCGAGATCCAAAATCCTGAGATTGGCGAGGTTGCCCAGCTCAGAGGGTATCTCGCCCGTCAGTCGATAGTTGGGATGCCAATTGATGTCGTTGCCGAGATCCAAAATCCTGAGATTGGCGAGGTCGCCCAGCTCAGAGGGTATCTCGCCCGTCAGTTTATTGTCGTCGAGGCGCAGAACCTCGATCTTGGCGAGGTTGCCCAGCTCAGATGGTATTTCACCCGTCAGTCGATTGATCTCGACATCCAAATGCTTGAGATTGGCAAGGTTGCCCAGCTCAGATGGTATTTCGCCCGTCAGCCTGTTGTGCCAGAGCTCCAAAATCTCGAGCTTGGCGAGGTTTCCGAACGTTGAGGGTATTTCGCCCGTCAGGTTATTGTGGTCGAGCCTCAGAACCTTGAGGTTGGCAAGGTTGCCCAACTCCGCGGGTATAGCGCCCCTCAGTAGTCCATTTTCGCTGAGATCCAAGTGCGTGAGCTTGGAAAGGTTGCCTAGCTGCGCGGGTATATCGCCGTTCAAGTTTTTGCGTGTCAACTCCAGCTTTGACACGCGATTGTTCGCTGTGGTTACGCCGTCCCAATTGTTGACGGCGCGATCGGCTGACCAGTTTAGATTGACGCGCGTGCCTTCAAGAGTGGATTTTGAGGCGAGCAGGGCGGCGCAGTCGGCTACCAGTCCGGCGTTGTCGGCGGGATTGGGGACGGCCGTGCCGTTGGAGCATTGCGCGGCGAACCGGCTTGCGGTTGGCGCGGATGTTGCGGTTGCGGTTGGCGTTGGCGTCGGCGTGGGGGAAATCGCGGCGGCGCAATAGGACATCCCGTCCGTAGATACGGTGACGTTAATCAGGCCTCTGGGAATGCATCCGGTCAGTTGATTGCCTCTGAGACCCAAATATGTGAGCCCGGCGATATTGCCCAACTCCGCGGGTATCTCGCCCGTCAGGTTGTTGTTGCTGAGACTCAAGCTATCGAGCCTGGCGAGATTGCCCAATGATGAGGGTATCTCGCCCGTCAGGTTGTTGTTGCTGAGACTCAATTGATCGAGATTGGCGAGATTGCCCAACGCTGAGGGTATCTCGCCCGTCAGGACATTGCCATGAAGCAACAATTCCCTGAGACTGGCGAGGTTTCCCAACTCAGCGGGTATCGCGCCACTCAGCTGATTGGTCGCGCCGCCGGTGGTACTTGCCCAAAGACTCAACACTTCGAGCTTGGCGAGGTTTCCCAACTCAGCCGGTATCTCGCCCGTCAGGTAATTGTATTGGAGATACAAATCCATGAGCTTGGCGAGGTTGCCCAACTCAGCGGGTATCTCGCCGCTCAGTTGGTTTGAGTTGAGACGCAAATCCTTAAGGTTGGCGAGGTTTCCCAGCTCAGCCGGTATCTCGCCCGTCATGCGGTTGAGGTCGAGCTCCAATTCCTCGAGATTGGCGAGGTTTCCCAGCTCCGCGGGTATCGCGCCCGTCAGCTGATTGAAGCTAAGATCCAAATGCGTGAGCTTGGAAAGGTTGCCCAACTCTGGGGGTATCGCGCCCGTCAGGGTTCCTCCGAGATTCAAATGCGTGAGATTGGCAAGGTTGCCCAGCTCTGGGGGTATCGCGCCCGTCAGGCGTCCGGTGAGATGCAAATGCGTGAGCTTGGAAAGGTTGCCCAGCTGCGCGGGTATCGCGCCATACAAGGTTTTACGTGTCAAGTACAATTTTGACGCGTCCAATTTTGACACGCGGTTGTTCGCTATGGTTACGCCGTCCCAGCCGCTGATGGCGCGATTTGCCGACCAGTTTAGGTTGCCGCGCGAGTCTAGCGTGGGCTTTGATGCGAGCAGCGCGGCGCAGTCGGCCACAAGGCCGGTGTTGCGGTCGGGGTTAGGCACGGCCGCGCCGTTGGAGCAAGCCGTGGTGTACTGGGCGGGTATGGCGGGCGGCGCGGGCGGCGTGGGGGCTGCCGGCGGCGTGGGAGGCGCCGGCGGAGCGGGAGCCGCAGGGGCGGGCGGGACTGCCCGCTCTGCCGCGTTAAAGGCGGTGGCGTGGCGCGCGCCGGTGGTTAGCAGCGAAACGGCTATGACGGCTATCAGCGCAAGCAGGGCTAGGGCGGTTGCGGTTCTGATGGCGTATTTGGGCATATGTCTTGTCCTCCCGGCAGGGGTTTGGAGTGATGCCTCTAATGCTATCACCCCCCCCCGTTTTGTGTCAAGTGTTTTGGGCGGGAAATTTGGGCTGAAATGGGGTGAGTTTTGGGGGTTTGGGCGATATTGGGGGGAAATGGGGCGTTTTGGAATGTTTGGGCGAAAGGGTTTGCGGGCGGCGTTGGCGTAAAACAAGCATAGCATATTGGCGCTCACAGCGCGATTTCGGTTATGGCGGGGGACACGATTAGGGCAGCGTCCGTTTGCGCTTGCACTTCCTCGGGCGACCAGCCGGGGGCGGTTTCGCGCAGCAACAGGCCGGCGGGGGTTACTTCCATTACCGCGATGTCGGTTACGATGAGGTGGACGCACGCCTTGCCGGTGAGCGGGTAGGCGCATTCTTGGACGACTTTGGGGTTGCCCGCGCGGTCGGTGTGTTCCATTGCGACTATGACGCGCTTGGCGCCGGCGGCTAGGTCCATCGCGCCGCCTACGTTGCCCACGCCGCGCTCAGGCAGCATCCAGTTGGCGAGGTCGCCCTTGGCGGATACCTGCAGCGCGCCCAGCACGGTTACGTCTATGTGGCCGCCGCGTATCATCGCAAAGGCGTCGGCGGAGTGGAAGAACGACATCCCCGGATGCCACGCCAAGAAGTGGCCGCTGGCGTTTGTGAGGTCAACATCCTCCTCGCCCTCCGCCGCCATTGGGCCGAAGTTTAGGACGCCGCTTTCGCTGTGGTATAGCACATCGCGCCCCTCAGGGACGAACTGCGAGCATAGCGATGGTATGCCTATGCCTAGGTTCACCACATCGCCGTCCCGCAACTCTTTCGCCACGCGCATTGCGATTGTTTCTCTGTCAAGCCTGAACTTGTCATCCATTGTCCGCGCTCTCCGTATCGTTAGACATATTGGGGTTTGTCGTATCGGGGTTGTATTTCAGTCATCCTGACAGCATTATCGCTCATTCGGTTAATTCCATTTGTATGCTTGGAGCGGCACTCGGCGTCTTCGCGCCTTGCAATATGAGACGCCAGCGCCGCCATTTCGGTTGGGTCTCACAATGGAAACATTAACGCAAAACAATGCGATGATTGCAACCGCGGATATTAGCGCATGCGCCCAGAACGGCATCAGCCAAGTGTGGACGCTATAGCACACACTCTACAGTGCATACTCCTATGAGAAGGAGAATGGAGGCTAGAAATAGCACAGCTAAGATTTTGCGACCAGTTGATGGCTCGTTACTCTTGGGCTGTGATGGCTGTGGCGGCTTTGGTCTCGGCTGCGGTTTGTTATTCCGGGCAGCGCGAAGCACCGCTTCTGTATCGCCGCCCATCAGGTGGGTTTCAAGGTAGTTCGCAAAGTAGCGAACATACCCCTTGTCAACATTAGTGACCTTGTTGGACTTGCCGTGCGCGTGAAGCGTTATGCTACCGGCCACTACGCCTGTACTCCACTCAACAGAGCTGAGTGCCTGGTACAGGATAGTCTCCGTTTCCATTGCTCCGAAGAGTTGCTTGTCAATGAAAACAAGGCGACGGTCGGTAGCTACAAGCATCCCATTGCGATTGTTGTATGTACCAGTGATGATGCACTTCGGGATTTCCCCAATTTGCAGGACGTCGGGGAGCATTTTGTACTCTCCTCTGTTACCTAGGTGGCTGCCCATCATCACGCAGTTGTCGTATATTGTGGTCGGCTCGTTGCTCTGTTGTGACATATTATCCTCCCTCTTAATAGCCCGTTAGCGGCCTGCGTTAGTTGCCATATAGCGCCTGCGAGCAGGCTGCCAATTCGGAGCGTCTCATTATCCCCCTTATTATTAACGCGCCAGCGCATACCGTCAAATCCGTGACGCTCGGCTTTCGCATATTCATTCTTGGGCTGCGCCAGGTTGGCTTACAGGATACACCAGCGCGGCGGCTACGCCAACGGCGGCGAGCGTTGACATTGCGATTAGGCCGGTTTGCAAGCCGCCGCCGAGCTGCGCCGCCGCTCCCACTATCAGGGGACCGGCGGCGAATCCCAGTCCCATAAGCGTGGTGATTAGCGCGCTGACGGCGGCTACCTCGCGCGGCTGGATGCGGGGGAATTCGAAGGGCAGCATTTCCATTGCGGGGACGGCTACCCAGACCAGTCCGAGCGCGGTGATTAGCGCCGCCAAGGGCAAGGGCGCGGGCGTTAGCGTGATGGCAATGGCGAGCAGGACATTGAGCGCGGCAGGGATGCCGAGCAGCAATCTGCGGTTGCGGAGCTTGCGGTTGAGCCAGCCGCCGGCTAGCGCTCCGGGGATTAGCGCGTAGTATAGAAAGCCCAACAATGCGCCGCCAAGCGCTATGGGGATGCCGCGCTCTTCTAGCAGCAGCGTGGGCAAGAATGTTATGACGCCCGTCCACACGGCGGCGAGCGCGAACATCACAATCGCCACAAGCCAGCCTTGCGGGTATTTGCGTAGCGCGGCGAGCGGGCTGGCGGCGTCGGGGTTGGTTTGCAATAATGCGGCTATGTCCCGCGCGGGGGCTTTGCTTTCGCGGGCGACTAGCAGCCAGGCTAGGGTTTGGATCGCCAGGAATCCGGCTTGGATGAAATAGGCGATGCGCCAGCTGCCGAGCGCGGCTATGAGCGGCGCGCTGGCGCTGACGGCTACGGCGAGCAATACGCTGTGCTGGGACAAGCCGACTGAGTTTATGAGCGCGTACTGCCCGCGCGCCGCCCACTGCCGGAATAGCATCGGGCGGGCGGATAGCCCTAGCGCGTGAAATAGCGCGGCGAAGAATCGCGCGGCGAATAGCGTCAGGAAGTTCACCGCAAGCCCTTGCATAAACAGGAATGGCGTGGTTAGCAGCAGGGACGTCAGGATGAGGCGGACGGGGCGAAAGCGCGAACCCCAGACGCCAAAGGGCAGCGCGGCGAGCGCGGCGGTTACCCACCAGACGGCTTGCAGCAGCCCGGCTTGCAGGGGCGTCAGCGCGAGGTCGGCGGCTATGAACGGCAGGAATACGCCGAGCGCGAATGATGATAGGCGCAGGCTGCTTATCTGCAAGTGCAGCAGCAGCAGCGTTGCCCAGCCGCGCGGGGGCGTGTTGGGGATGCGCTCGGCTTGGTCGGCGAATGTCACCGGCGGGCGATCCTTGGGTAGCGATTCCATTTAGCCGGTTTTGAGCGTTTGGCGGGTGTTCCCCAAGCGATAACGCAGGCGGGCGCGGCAATGGGGCGTCCAGCCATCGGCGGCGGATATGAGCGCCCGCATGGATGAGGACGCTGCCCTTGCCGCGCGCTTGCCCGCCACATCTTGCGCGGCGTTGCTACTTCTCCCACGGCGGCGGCTCATTGAACGGCTCGCCGTTATCTTCGGCGCGTTGCTTGCGCTCATACCACTGCTTAGCCCTAGCCGCCCCGATCTCAACGCCTTCCTCCCTCCCCTTGGCCACGCCTTCCTCCCTCCCCCTGGCAGCGCCTCTAGCCTCAGCCGCCTGCAAATTCTCCTCGTACTTATCCCTCAGCACCGGCAGCACCATTAGCATCCTCCTGAAAGCCGCTCTGGTTGACCGTCCCGTCACGATCAGTACTATAGTCAGCATCAGAGCGGGAAATACCGCTTTGTCTATTGACCCAACCGCGTCAATTATACAGGTTGTTCGCGGCAGCTGCGAAGTCCAACAGCCACTCTCGACCACGTTCCATATCACAATCCCGACCCAGCCCAGGATTATGAGCGCGTACACGATGCCGTGCAGCAACTTGTCGCGGCGCGATATGCCTAGCAGATCTACTTGCTCGTCGTCATTGCGCTTTCGCTCGTCGTCGCTCTTGCGCTTGCCCGTTTCTGCCATTCTAACCCCTCTCGCCGGATTGCTCCAACGCCAACAGAGAACCCTTGCGGCGTTCTCGGCGCGCGGCTTTAATGAAACCTTGACTTATCAGTTGGAGCGCCACTTGTCAAACGCTCAAAACCAACTAACAGGAAACGTTGGCGGCGATTGGCGGGGGATAGCGTTGTACGGCATACCGAACAGCCTGGTTGCGAAAGCGGCGTGGCGCGCTTGGCGGGTGAAAGGGCGGCGGACGGAGCGGCGCCCGCCTCCCTTTCATGTTCGCGCTAAGCGTCGTGTTCACGCTTGGCGCTTGGCGGGTGAAAGGGCGGCGGACGGAGCGGCGCCCGCCTCCCTTTCATGTTCGCGCCGCGCGATGGGGCGCAGTCGCTGTTGCCGCGCATCCCGATTTGGCGTTGCCGCGCGGCGCTAGGCGTACTTGCCGGTGAGCTGAGGGGTTGTGCCTTCGTTGCCGGCGCTTGTCCATTCTAGGCGGGTTTCCCTGCCCCAGGTTCGCTTGAGGTCGTCGCGGACGTTGAGATGCAGCCTGCCCATGCCCTCCGCCTCTATCTCAACGCGGTCGCCGTCTTGGATGGCGGTTAGGCCTCTGTGGTTCGTGCCGGTGGCTATCACATCGCCGGGGCTTAGGGAATGGACGCTGGTTATCCATTCTATCACCTGCGGGATCTTGTGCGCCATATCGTCGGTGTTGAAGTCTTGGACTAGCCGGTCGTTGACCCAGAGCTTGACGGGCAGCGCTTGGGGATCGGGGACTTCGTCGGCGGTGACCAGGTAGGGGCCCATCGGCGCGAATGTTTCGCGGGATTTCATCTGATAGAACGCGGGGATGCCGCGCGCTGAGACGTCGATGAAGTTCATGTAGCCGAATATGTAGTCGTAGGCGTCTTCGGCTTTGACCTGCCAGGCGGGCTTGCTTATGACCAGCGCCAGTTCCGCCTCGTGTTCAAAGATGGACGCCGCCACATCAGGCAGGATGATGGTATCGCCGTCGCCGATGATGCCGTTGGGGGACTTGTTAAAGCCGTTTTTGGGCGCGGGTTCGGCGCGCGCGCCGTTTTCCATATAGTTGACCGCCATGCAGATGATATTGTGCGGGCGCGGCGCGGGCGAGCGCAGCCGGACGCCGGACAGCGGGACGCCGTCGGACGCCTTGGCGGCGGCGGTCAGCGCGTCTTTGCGGGCGTCGAAGTCGGCTATGAGGCCGGACAGCGTGTCTTGGGGCGATACGCTGGGGATGTCGGCGACGGCGGCGGATACGTCCACTACGGCATCGCCCTTGACTACGCCTAGCTTGAAGTCGTCGAAGAAGACCAGTTTCATTTTGCGCTCCTTGTGCGGTTATGCGTTATGTGTTTATGCGCTTGCGTTGTGTGTTTATGCGCTTGCGTTGTGTGTTTATGCGGTTGCGTTGTGTATCGCATTGTACATCAAATCTTGACGATGCGGTTGACATAGATGGCGGGGGTGTGAACGGCGTGGCCGTCTAGGTCGCCCACTGCGGCGATGTCGTCCACTTCCATAATGGTGATATTGGCGGCGGTAGCCATAACGCCGTTGAAATTGCGGGATGTGCCGCGATAGACGGTGTTGCCGAGCGGGTCGGCTTTGTGCGCGCGCAGCAGGGCGAAATCGGCGCGGAGGGCATGCTCCAGGACATATTCCCTGCCGTCAAAAGTGCGGGTTTCTTTGCCCTCGGCGAGCAGCGTTCCGGCGGCGGTGGGGGTATAGAACGCGGGAATGCCCGCGCCGCCCGCGCGGATGCGCTCGGCGAGGGTGCCTTGGGGGACGAGCTCAAGCTCCACCTTGCCCTCGCGGTAGGCGCGCTCGTATGAGGTTGGGCGCGAGGGCGAGGGCGATACGGGGAATGACGCGATAACTTTGCGGATCTGCTCGTTGTCCACCAGTATGCCGATGTCAATGGGCGCATCGCCCGGCAGCGCGCCAAAGCCGATGACGCTGGCGAGGCCGGCGGTGTTGCTGATGATGGTGAGGTCTCTCGCGCCGTGGTCGCGCAGGGCGCGGATGAGGTTTTGTGGAGTGCCGCCGGGGCCGGCGAAGCCGTCTATCATCAGGGTAGCGCCGTGCGGGATGTCGGCTACGGCATGGTCGAAGGTGGGGATGAGTTTGTTTATGGGCATATGGACACCTGTGTGTTGTTGTGAGTTGCGCGGATTGTAGGGCGAGTGGGTGGGCTCGCCGTGAATCAGCGCCGCTTGGGTATTATAGCGGATTGGGTGGGTGGGCGCACGGGGGCCAAGCCGGGGGTATTCTTTTCTTGCAGCGCTATTCTGAATCAAAGCCAAAAGCGTATCCCCGCCGCGCGTTGGGAACACCCGCACAGCGCTAATCCCTGTCATACCCCCAACCCACCCTGCTATAATCCCACCCGCATGACTACCCCATCATCCCCACCATCCCCCGACCACAACGAGCCACCCCCCGCCCGCGGCGCCCCCACGCCATCCAGCCCCAAGCCCTGGTCCGCGCTCGCCTTCCCCGACTACCGCAGACTCTGGCTATCCGGCGTCGCCCAGATGGTCACAATGCAAATGCGTATGCTCGTAACCGGCGTCTGGCTCTACGAGGAAACCGGCTCCGGCGTCCAGCTCGGCTTTCTTGGCGTCATCCAGTTGCTGATGCAGCTCCCCTCCATCCTATTCGGCGGCGCGCTCGCCGACCAGCTTGACCGCAAAAAGCTGATGGCGTACTCCCAGACCGTCAGCTTCGCACTCATCGGCGCTATGGCGATCCTATCCGCCGCCGACAGCCTGCGCCCTTGGCACATCTACGCCGCCACCGCCGTCCTCAGCGTCGCCAGCACGCTCGGCGGCCCTGCCCGCTCCGCCCTCACCGCCAACGTCGTCCCCCGCTCCCACCTTATGCACGCCGTCGCCCTAAACACTGCCACATTCCAGGTAGGCGCGGTAGCCGCCCCGCTCACATTCGCCGCCCTCATATCATCCTTGGAGGCAGCCGCCGCCCTCGCCGCCGACCAGACCGCCGCCGCATCCCCGCTAATCGCCGCGCTCGCCTACTTCGATCCCTACACCTGCATATTCGCCGCCACAACCCTAATCGCGCTCGTCAGCGTAGCGCTGCCCCTGATGATAAAAACCAGCGGCATCCCCGCCGACCGCCAGCAAAGCGGCTCGATGATAGCCCGCATCATACAGGGATTCGTCTATGTCAAATCCCACCCAATCCTGCCCGGCCTCTACATAATGGACATCGGAGTCACAATCGTCAGCCACTACCGCCAGATACTGCCCTTGTTCGCCGACAAACTCTACGGCGGCCGCGCCGCGACCGTAGGCGTAATGCATGCCGCCAACTCCGCCGGCGGAATTTGCGGCACATTCTCAGTCCTATTCCTAACCCGCTTTCGCGCAAAGGGAATGCTCGTCGTGTACGCCACATTCGCCTACGCATTGCTGCTAATCGCCTTCGGATTCACCACATCCCTATGGCTAGGCGTGCTGATACTCGCCGGCCTAGGCGCGTCCGACGCCGTCGGAATGGCGACCCGCCAAACCACCGTCCAGCTCACCACCGACGACAACATGCGCGGCCGCGCCGTCAGCTTCTCATCCGTATCCGCCATGACCGCCAACAACCTAGGCACCTTCGAAGTCGGCATAATGTCCGAGGCAATAGGCGCCGCCAACACCCTCATCCTCGGCGGCGTCATAGGCGCAATCGTAGTCATCCTAGTCTGGGCATTCGTGCGCGGCATCCGCGAATATCGCTATCCTTAGCCCTTGCGACTAGCCCTTAACTCTAGTCCTCCAACTCCGCGGCGCAAGCCGCGCCCAAAAGTTTCTCGCTTGCTTTTTTACAAAAAAGCAATATCCCCGCATAGCCCATTGAAATTTGAGCGCCGCCAACCAACTCAGATACAATTGCCCCGCGCAATTCAACGGAGTACACCCAACATTGCTTAACCTCACAATCATAATCTCACGCCTCGCGCATATTTGTTCTGGGGGGGGGCAAAATGGATGTCTTCCAAGAAACGCCGCCCTCTGCGCCGCAATCTGCCTAACCCTACTCGCCTGCGCCCAGCCCGTCCCCGCGCCCCAACCCACGCCCTCGCCTACGCCCTCGCTTGTCACGCCCTCGCCTACGCCCCCGCTTGTCACGCCCTCGCCTACGCCCCCGCTTGTCACGCCCTCGCCTACGCCTTTGCCATCCCCGCCGCCTGAGCCCACGCCCAACCAGCCAGGCCGTCCGCCTGTCACACTCTCGCCGCCCGCCGCCATCTCTACGCTCATTATACAACCAACGCCCACTGCCGAGCCCGCGGCTCCAAGCATAGCCATCCCGGTGCCCGCCGACCAACCTACGCCAGAGCCCCCAAGCGTCGCCGTCCCAACGCCCGCCGCCCAGCCTATCCCCGCGTACACCCCCTCGCTCCCGCTGCCAATATTTCCCCCTGCCAACGTCGTCTTCACGCAAATAACCGTCGGCGCAAACCACGCCTGCGGGCTGCGCGAAAACGCTGCCGCCCTCTGCTGGGGCGAAGACCCCAACGACTATGGCATCCTAGACGCGCCCGCCCAAACCGCCTTTCGCCAAATATCCGCCGGGAGGAACTTCACCTGCGGACTGCGCCAAGACGCAACAATCGCCTGCTGGGGACGGAATTCGGCAGGCACAACCGCGCCGCCGCAAGGCTCATTCACCGAAATAGCCGCAGGCCCCGACTACGCCTGCGCCATTCCCCTGCCACAAGGCTCGCCGCCCGCGCTTATATGCTGGGGAGCGCCATTCCCAAACGGCGCCGAATCGCTGCCCGCTCAGCTCTCACTTTCCGATATTCAAGCCGGCGTCAAGTTCGCCTGCGGGCTGACCCCGAAAGCCGATATGGCTTGCTTGTCAATAGAGCGTCTATCAACTGAAATCACCCCCGGCCCTTTCACCGGCGTGGGCGTGGGTTTGAACCACGTCTGCGCGCTGCGCGAAAACGGCAGCGCCTACTGCCAAAGGCGAAACTATTCATATCAAGCCATCCCGCCGCCCACCAAATTCGCCCAAATAGCCGCGGGCAAATTCCACTCATGCGGCATCACCCGCGCAAGCCGTATAGAGTGCTGGGGCAGCGGACGCGCCGGCGCCCCCGGCCAGCGCCTCACAGCCCCCGACGGCGAATTCACCGGCATCGCCATCGGCCGGCAAAACTCATGCGCCCTCCGCCCAAACGGCCGCGCCGTCTGCTGGCACACCCCTAGATTTCTACCTTCGGACAATCCACCCTACGACGTCTCGCTAGCCTTTGGCGGCGCTAAATTCAGCGCTCCGGTAGAACTCTTCCCGTGGCAAAGCGGCGGCATCGCAGTCGCTGAGCGCGAGGGCATCATAGCCGTCCACCACGACCATCCCGACGCGCCGCCCCCGCAAGTCATACTGGACATATCCCAAGCAGTCGCCTGCTGCGAGGGCGAAGACGGCATGCTCAGCGCCGCCCTTGACCCGCAGTTCCAAGAATTCCCCTTCCTGTACGTCTGGTACATACTCGTCGCGGACACAGCATTATCAGATGCCGCCCCCGGCATTGTAGGCAGATTGGCGCGCTTTCGCGTTGACCGCGCCGCGGCGCTCGAAAGCTCCGAACTGACTATCCTAGAAGTCCCGCTGCCTGGCAACATGCACCTAGGCGACGCTATCCGCTTTGGCGCGGATGGCATGCTCTACCTAGGCATCGGCGATGGCGGAAATCCGGACGACGCTCAATCCCTTGACACGCTGCCGGGCAAAATCATCCGCATCGACGCGCGCGGCGCAACCGCCGATCAGCCCTACCGCATCCCGCCCGACAACCCCTTTGTGAGCGCCTCCAACGCCCGCCCCGAAATATGGACATACGGCTTGCGAAACCCCTGGCGCATGGCGTTCAACCCCCAAAACCCCGCCAACCTGTTCGTCGCCGACGTCGGCTCGAAAACATGGGAAGAGATCTCCATAGCCACCGCCGGCGCCAACCTCGGCTGGCCCCTGTGCGAGGGATACCTCTGTCAAGAATCCCCCGTCGTCGTCGCCGCCAACCTCACGCCGCCCACCGTCGCCTACGGCAGAGACCGCGGCTGCGCCATCATAGGCGGCCACTTCGTTCCATGGCTAAACGACCGCTACCTATTCGGCGACCTATGCTCCCACCGTGTATATCTGCTAGAGCGCTACAGCCCGCCCGACAACGCCCAATCCGCTCCCCAGGACAACCCCCAAGCCTGGCGGATGCGCCAAATAGCCGACCTATCGGATGCCACCCGCAACATAATAGCGTTTGGCGCATCCGCCGACGGCAGCGTATATGTCCTATCGCATAATGGCCCAATACTGCGCCTGCACCCTAATATAGCCAAATAGCGCGTTTCCCCGCGCGCAACAACCCAATTCATAGTAACATAACCACACTACCCAACAACGAAAGGACACCCCCCATGAACATCGGCTTCATCGGACTCGGCACAATGGGCGGCGGCATGGCAACAAACATACTCGCCGCCGGCCACGCCCTAACCCTCCACGACATCCGCCCCGACGCCGCAACCCCCCTGCTGGAATCCGGCGCGCATTGGGCGGCAACCCCCGCCGATCTCGCCGCCGCCTGCGACATCGTCCTCACATCGCTGCCCGGCCCCCGCGAAGTCGAGGCCGTAGCGCTCGGCGAAGACGGCATCCTGCAAGGCATACGCGAGGGCGGCGTGTACATTGACCTGAGCACAAGCTCCCCCACCCTAATCCGCGCCATCGCCGACCGCTTCGCCCAAGCCGGCGCCAGCGTCCTAGACGCGCCCGTCAGCGGCGGCCCCGTCGGCGCCCGCACAGGCAAGCTCGCCGTTATGGTCGGCGGCGACCGCGCCGTCTATGAGCGCGCCAAGCCCGCCCTAGACGCCATCGGCGACCGCGTAACCCACATCGGCGCTATCGGCAGCGGCAGCATCGCCAAACTTATGCACAACTGCATCGGCTACGGCTTGCAAACCATCGTCGCCGAATGCCTCACCCTCGGCGTCAAGGCGGGCGTGGACGCCGCCCCACTCTACGAGGCGATATGCAACGGCTCCGTCGGACGCGGCGCCACATTCCGCAACACCTACCCCAGCACCTACCTCGCCGGCAAATTCGACCCGCCCAACTTCGCCCTCCGCCTCGCCCACAAAGACGTCGGCCTAGCCCTGGAACTCGCCCGCGAATACGCCGTCCCCATGAGCGTAGGCAGCATCGCCTACCAAGAAATGACCGCCGCCCTAAACCGCGGCTGGGCAGACCAAGACTCCCGCATAGCCATGCTCCTCCAAGAAGAGCGCGCCGGCGGCGTCCAAGCCCGCATATCCGACAGCCCCAACGCCGACGAGTAGCCGCCGCCCGCGCTTACTCATAATCCCCAACCCAAAAATTTGGTTGCTTTTCCCCCAAAAAGTAGCCCCAGTGCCGCTTGACACTTGACAACTCCCCCAATCCCCCTATAATTCCCCCCAAACCTACCCGAATACACACTCACACACAACCGAGACGCATATGCCCACCCTAGACTTCAAAGGCAAACAACACATCTACGCCCACCACCTAACCATCCCCCACCGCCCGCTTATCCCGCATAAAGACAAGTCTATCCCACCCGACAGCGACATTAGCCCGACCAGCGCATCCCCCGACCACAACCTCATCATCCACGGCGACAACCTACACGCCCTCAAAGCCCTCACCCCGCGCTACGCCGGCCGCGTCAACTGCATCTACATCGACCCGCCATACAACACCGGCAACGAAAACTGGATCTACAACGACAAAGTCAACAGCCCGCTTATGCGACAATGGCTCAACGCCCAATCCCCCGTTGACGGCGAAGACCTTGAACGCCACGACAAATGGCTCTGCATGATGTGGCCCCGCCTGCACCTGCTCCGCGAACTGCTCGCCGACAATGGCGTCATATTCGTATCCATCGACGACAACGAACAACACCACCTGCGTATGATGATGGACGAGATTTTCGGCGCGGATAATTTCCTCGCCAATATCGCAGTCGTTGCGAATTTAGCGGGTAGCAGCGACCAGTTTGGATTTGCTGGCGCTCACGAACACTGCCTAGTTTATGCCAAAGACAGGGGCGAAGTTCACCTCGGACTTTTCACCATCGGCGAAGATGCCCTAGCCGATTGGGAACAAGACGAAGTCGGCTATTACAAGCGCGAATACCTTCGGCGCGGCAGTCTCACTTACTCAGAATCGCTGCACTATCCCATATTTGTGGACGACGCATGCAACTACGCCATTACTGATAATGACGAAATGCCTGACACGGGCGGCCCTTGGACGCCGGAGTATCCCATAATGAGCAATGGCAACAAGGGAATATGGCGTTGGAGCAAAGAGCGCATACGAAGAAGTCCTGACGACGTATTCGTTCAGCGCAGATCCAACGGCAACGTAGTGGTGTATTCCAAACAACGTCCGTTGCTTGGCGGAATTCCCACAGAGAAACCAAAGTCCGTGTTCTACAAGCCCGAATATGGCAGTAGAGCCGGCGGGCAAACGCTTACAAGAATACTATCGGATCAAACAACAAGGTTTGCCTATCCAAAATCCGTGTCGCTGATTGCCGACATCATCAAAATTGGCGCTCCCGATAAAGACGCCATCATCCTAGACTCATTCGCCGGCAGCGGCACGACCGCCCACGCCGTCCTAGCCCTCAACAACGAAGACGGCGGCAACCGCAAATTCATCCTGATTGAATGCGAAGAATACGCCGACAACATCACCGCCGAGCGCGTCCGCCGCGTCATCAACGGCATCCCCAACGCCCGCGACCAAGCCCTCCAAAACGGGCTAGGCGGCTCATTCACATACCATACGCTAGGCGATCCCATCGGCATAGAGGGCATGCTCACCGGCGACAACCTGCCCGCCTACTCCGCCCTCGCCGCCTACCTGCTCTACACCGCATCCGGCGCCTCCGCCGGCGCCGCCCATCTGACCGGCCAAAACGAAGACGGCCTATTCCACGCCGACGACCGCAACGCCTACCACCTGCTCTACGAACCCGACCTGGACAAGCTCTGCGCCCCCGACCTTATGCTCACCGAAACCCGCGCCAACCGCATCGCCGCCGCCGCACGCGCCCAGGGCAAGCGCGCCATCGTATTTGGCCCCGGCAAATACATCAGCCAGCGCGCCCTAACCCAAATCGGCGTAACATTCTGCCAAATCCCCTACGAAATGAACCGCCGCGGCAACTAGCCGGCTAGAAAGACGCTTATGGAACTCAAAGAATACCAGTCAGCCGCGCTAGACGCATTCGCCCGCTGGCTAATCGCGCTCAATGACGCCCGCGCCAAATCCGAAATCGCAATCGCCGCCCTGCAAGACGCGGGCGTTCCCGTCGCCGCCGAAGTCCGCGACTACCCCAAAACCGCGTGGGAAACCCTGCGCCAATCCGGCGGCGTAGCCAATCCCAACGCCACATACATCACCCGAACCGACGGCGCGAATCGCCCAATCCCCCACATCTGTTTCAAAGTCCCCACCGGCGGCGGCAAAACCCTGCTCGCCGCATCCGCCCTCGAGCGCCTCAACCGCCAAACCGGCCTGACCCTCTGGATAATCCCCACCAGAGCCATCTACGAACAAACCAAAGCCGCCCTCTACAACCGCGAACACCCCTACCGCCAAGCCCTTGAGCGCGCCAGCGGCGGGCGCGTCAAAATGCTCCAAAAAGACGACCCGTTCACCGCCGCCGACATCGCCAACTACCTCTGCGTTATGCTGCTGATGCTCCCCGCCGCCAACCGCCAAAAGGGCAAAGACTTCCTGCGAATGTTCCGCGACTCCGGCCGCTATCCCACCCTATTCCCCGACTCCGACGACGCCCTAGCAGACGCACGCCTGCTCCAAGCCCACCCCGACCTGGAACGCGAATCCGAGAACGGCCCCGTCAAGCGCAGCCTCTTCAACGCGCTCAAAACCCTCCGCCCCGTCGTCATCCTAGACGAGGCGCACAAAGCCTACGGCAAAAAGCGAAAGGCCAGCGCGAATTCGCCCAATCCGTCAGCCGCCTAAACCCATCTATGGTCATAGAGCTATCAGCCACGCCCAACAAAGGCATCAGCAACCTGCTTGTAGATATAGATGGCGTCGCCCTCAAAAACGAAGAAGTCATCAAACTCCCCGTGCAAATCACATCATTCACCAACGCCGACTGGCGGCACACCCTGCGGCAAGCCCACGAAAAACTGGAATCGCTGGCTAACGAGGCGAAATCGCTGGAACATGACGAAAACCGCTACATCCGCCCCATAGCCGTCGTGCGCGTCGAGCGCACCGGCAAAGACCAGCGCGACGGCGACCGCATCCACGCCGAAGACGTCCGCGAATACCTCACCCAAACCCTAGCCGTCCCCGCCAACGAAGTCGCCGTCAAATCGTCCGAACTAGACGAACTGCGCGGCGTCAACCTGCTCTCCGAATTCACCCCAACCCGCTGGATCATCACCAAAGCCGCCATAATGGAGGGCTGGGACTGCCCATTCGCCTACCTGCTCGTGATGCTTGACAACACCCAAGCCCAAAACGCCATCACCCAGCTCGTAGGCCGCGTGATGCGCCAGCCCGACGTCCGCCGCACAAACCGCGAGCCGCTTGACCAATGCTACGTCTACTGCTGCGACATGGCCGTCGGCAAAGCCGTCGCCCAAGTCAAAAACGGCCTTGAGCAAGAGGGCTTGACCGGGCTCGGCGATATGGTAACCTCCGACTCCGACGAACTGCGCCGCGCGCTAATGCGCCGCCGCAAGCCACTGCGCGGCAAAGACATCTTCCTCCCCCTAGTATCCCACAAAACCGCCGACGCAAGCGCATGGGAAGAACTCGACTACCAACGCCACATCCTGCCCGCCATAGACTGGCATGCCATCACAGCCCCCGACCCCCAGGCTACCCAGCCCAACCCCGCTATGGCGCAATTCGCAAGCGTGGACGTCGGCGACAGCCTGCCCCAAACCTACGCCGAGCGCGAACTCTACATAGACAAAACCCCCCGCGTGGAATGGTACGCGCGCCGCCTATCCGACCTAATCCCCAACCCCTGGCAAGCCGCCCGCATCGTCCAAGACCTCATCCAAAAATGCCTCGCCGCCGGCGAAACCCACGCCGAAATCTACGACCGCCGCTCATTCCTGGCACACGCCCTCCGCGAGCATGTCGCCGCCCAACTAGACGCCCAAGCCGAAACCGCCTTCAAAACCAAACTCGCCCAATCCGAAATCCGATTCGACCTGCAAACCGGCGAACCCGCCTACCGGATGGTAGAGGAATACGAAATCCCCGCGCGCCCTAACGCCGGCCTAATGACCGGCAACAACGACCGGGTACTGCAACTCGCCCTCTTCGAGCCCGTGTACGCCGACCACTTCGACTCCGCCCTAGAGCGCAACTTCGCCCGCTACCTAGACGAGCAGAAAGCCCTGCGCTGGTGGCACAGAGTCGCCGCCCGCCAAAGCCGCGACTACTACCTGCGCGGCTGGAAACCCGACCGCATCTGGCCCGACTTCATCGCAATGGGCGGCGAAACCCGCGGCAAACCCCACCTGCTGCTCTTTGAAACCAAAGGCGCCCACCTCAAAGGCAACCCCGACACCGAATACAAACAGCGCGTCCTCGAAACCCTCCAAGACGCCTACAACTCCGCCGGCGAAATGAAAATCTGCGACGGCCCCGCCCGAGGCACATTCCGCCTAATCTTCACCCAAGCCGAATTCCCCGCCGCCCTCTCATCCCTAGACGCCGCCCCCACATACAGCGCCTAACCCGCGCCCTTGACACCCCCGCAACCCCCCGCGTATCATCCCGCCATCCCAACTTGAGACCAACCCAATGCCGCACACCACCGACCTCGCCCTCCCCGCCCTCCGCCGCGCCCTCGCTCGCGGCGTCATCGGCAGCCGCATCCACCACTACGACGCCCTAAGCTCCACAATGGACGAGGCGCGCCGCCTAGCCCAGGATGGCGCTCCAGAGGGCGCCGTCGTCATAGCCGAAGAGCAAACCGCCGGCAGAGGCCGGTTCAACCGCGCCTGGGTGTCCCCGCGCGGCGAAAACCTCTCATTCTCAGTCATCCTAACTCCGCCCGCCGCGCAGCTCCCCTACATGAACATGGCCGCCGCCCTCGCCGTAACCCGCATGCTCCGCGATGAGGCTGCCCTAAACCCCACAATCAAATGGCCCAACGACATCCGAGTGCGCGGCCTCAAAATCGCCGGCATCCTCATAGAAACCGGCATAACCCCCGGCGGCGCAACCTGCGCCATCGTAGGCATCGGCGTCAACATCAACCTAGACCCATCGCAACACCCCGAAATCGCCCACACCTCCACCAGCATCTACCGCGAAACCGCCCTCAAGCGCAACCGAACCCCCGCCCTCCAAACCCTACTAACCCACTTCGACGCCCTCTACGCCCGCCTCCGCCGCGACCCCGCCTCCTCAGAAGACGCCCTATTCGCCGACTGGACGGCCCTCCTAGACACCCTAGGCGCCACCATCACCCTCCGCCGCGGCGACGCCCTCATCCACGGCGTAGCCGAGAGCGTCGATCCCCGCGGCAACCTCCTAATCCGCCTCCCCGACGCCACCCTCCACACCGCCACCGCCGGCGAAGTCACCTCCCAAACATAACCCCGCCTTGCCCGCCTACGCCGCGTTAATCTGCCGTATAACTCACTGCATTCTGCCTATGAGAAAGTCGGCGAACTCCCCGCGCTCTTCTGGAAATTTGAATTTGACAAGCGGATTATGACTAGGGCAAGCATCGTTGAATCGGGCCAACACATCATTGCCAATAACTTTGGTGTCTTCATAGACGCTCACAGGCTCATAGTCAATTCCCCAGCTCGAGAACCGATGCAGAGCGATAGTCGCGTCGCGTGTGCGTTCAGGGCTATTCAGCGCGTACACGAAAAGCGGAATCGGCATGCCGCTGACGCGGCAACCAACCCTGTATTTGCCTGATTTATCTTTGACGGGATCGTACCAGTCGAATTTCCTGCGCTTGTGAGGAACGGTTTTAGTCATAAAATCCTTGAAATCAGCCCGGAAAGTGCGCCTCTGTGATTTCTTTGACGGACGGGCTGCCTCGGCGATTCTCAGCAGCGCCTGAACTAATGTGAACAACGCCTCTCCATAGCCGTCGTCTATCACATCAACCACCAATTCCCCGTCGCGGTCATTCACATGAAACATCTTCAGCGTGTTGGCGATAATCTCGCCGCGCGTCCCCTTGAACATAGTTGCCTGGTCGATGTCGTAACTAAGGTGCATATAGGTATGCCCTCCGTCCGAAATCTCCCACTTGCCATCGCGCCGCTTTAGCGTGATGGCTAGATGGTCGCCATCGTCAAACATGAATGGAGTAAGCACGGCATAGCGATTATTGCCTCTGGCGACAAGCCTTATCTCTTCAGCCACCTTTTGGCTGAATTTCTTTTCAATCGCTGTAATATCCATATTATCCCTCCGCAACCCGCCTAACAAACCAACCGCGATTGCGTTTCGTAAAATCCTGCGTCAGCATAAATGCAGGCAAACGCTCCGTCTATGTCTGTATATCTGCCGGTTACTTCAGCATAGCCATCGTCAGGATAGATACTTTTTTGGTATCTTTCTGTGGCGCGGTGGATGTGGAAGTCGTAGATGCGCGTGGACTCAATGTGATTAGTATGTTCGTGATTATTGCCGTCATAGCGCAGCAGGCGGAAAAACTTACTTGTCCGTGGGTGTGTTACGCCTAAGATAATCGAAAAATCCGATTCGTCCGATTCGTCAATTTCGTTTATACGGCGTATGATACGGAATTTGTTTCCGGCATCTCCCTGTATTTCCATAGATTCTTCCCGATGGCTGCGCTTATACGTAACACGCCATTGGTTCATAAAGATTGGCTTAGGCTCTGCGATTAGCTCGGCAATCTGGTCGTCCGTGTAAGTTACATCCATATATGACCTTGCGAAAGCCCCAATGGTTTGTCTTGCCGAAATCTTAACCGAATCCGCGCCTAAACGCAATCGCGCCCCCTGCCCCCGTCACCATCCGCCCCCAAATGTGCTATGCTATACTTACAATTCCACACCACGCACACTGGAGCGCCCCCCAAAATGCAACTCCACATCAAAAACTTCCGCTCCATAGAAAACCTATCCCTCCAACTCGCCCCCATCACCCTCCTCTACGGCCACAACGGCACAGGCAAATCCAGCGCCCTCTACGCCCCCCTCACAATGAAGAACATCATCAAAAACCCTAGGCAACCCGTTGACAACTTCTTCAAATACGGGTTCGCTGAGCTAGGAACATTTGAGGACGCAATCTTCGATCACGATAAAAATCGTGATTTGGAACTAGGCATATCCCTTGACGCCAGCGCCTACCGCGCTGATGTCAACGTCAAGGTGGATTACCGGATTTCGTGTTCTAGCAACAACACGGGATCCTTTCAAGTCGCCTTGCATGATGAAACGAGTTCATCTATGAAAGTGGATGTCACTTTCCCATACGACGGACGAATACTCTCCGCTGACGGATCAATTTCCTGGAATGGAGTATCTGCCAGCACAGACGGAACTCCTCAGGAAGAAACCCCCGAAGTGTTGATTGCTAAAATCAACAGCCTGAATCTGCCCGCTGAGATACTAAATCAGGTTGACTTTGTCAATCTGAGCAGAGGGTTCTTTCAGCCATCCTACAATTTGCAATCAGTGTCACCCTGGGTTACAGGTGAACATGACATGAGTAGCCTACTCGCTATGAATAGGTATCTCCGACACAAAATTTCACTACACTTGGAACATATCCTAGATAGGCAGTTCCAAACCGACACTGAAATGAGCCCGCAAACTTTCTTTATGAGCTCACTGGACAAAGAATCTATGATGGGTGTGTCATTGGTGAACGACGGCTTTGGCGTCAACCAGCTCGTCTATATGCTGGCGAAAGTCCTGCATCCCAATACCGGGATAGTCTGCATAGAAGAGCCGGAGATACACCTCCATCCCACGGCCATACGCAAGTTGGCGCACGAGCTCAACAACATTGTGCATAAAGAAAAGGGCAAGCGCCTGCTAATATCCACCCACAGCGAGCAGTTCATAACCGCGTTCACAACGTTGGTTGTAGAGGGCAAGTGCTCCCCCGACGACCTCGCAATCTACCTAGTGACCAAAGAGGGCAAAACCTCCGAATTCCAACGCCAAAATGTGAACGACAAAGGGCAGATAGAGGGCGGACTGGGGAGTTTCATTGAGGGCGAACTGGAAGACCTAAAGGTGTTCCTCGGCTTGCAGGGAGGCGATTAGCTTGGGCAGTAAGTTGCTAGTCATAAACGAGTGGATCTTTCACGACCTCCGAGGCGAGAACAAAGCTGACGCCCAGCAACAGGCCGGTCACTTTCTTATAGCGTTTGTGCAAAGCGATGATAAGATAGCCGTTCTGTATGGTAGCCAATGGATGGAAAAAGTTCATGAGATGATGGAGCAAACCGGATCTCAGATAAACAACCCTTATGCACAAAAATTCCGCAGGATCCTCATTACACTAATACGGACAGCTGACAAGTGCATATACCGAACTCAAGAGGACATTAACGCCGCCGACATCCCCCAAAACGCAATCGCCGTCGCTCCCCCAGAAGACCTATACCTGGTTAAGCTCTACTACGCCGCCCAAGCCGACATGATCATCACGACCGACCATAAATTTTACGACGCATTCGCATCCCGCCTAGACCTTGGCGTTAATATAATACTCAGAGATGACTTCCTAGCAAACTACTTGCAACAAAACTAAACCCATCACCCCCCGGAGGCCACTCCCCCCATGCTACAAAACCTATCTCTAGACGGTAAAACCATCGTCATCACCGGCGGCGGCACAGGCCTAGGCCGCGAAATGTCCATCGCAATGGCGTGCGCCGGCGCCGACCTCGTCATCGCATCCCGACGCATCGCCCCCATCCAAGACGCCGCCGACGCCGTCCGCGCGCAAGGCGGACGCGCCATCGCCGTCTCCACCGACGTCACCGACTCCGCCCAAGTCCAAAACCTATTTCGCCGCGCAATTGACGAATTCGGCAAAGTGGACGTCCTCTTCAACAACGCCGGCATCGTGCGCGGACAAGGCTCAATTCCCATCTGGGACATCTCCGACGAAGACTGGCGCGTCGGCATAGACGTCAACCTCACCGGCGCGTTCTATTGTACGCGCGCCATCGCCAAGCATATGATTGAGCGCGGCGGCGGCAAAATCATCAACGTCTCATCCGGATTCGGCTTTCGCGGCGGGCGCGACAACTATATGTACACCTGCGGCAAGGGCGGCATCGTCCAACTCACCCGCACCATCACCACGAGCATGAGCCGCTACGGCATCACATCCGCCTGCATCGTCCCCGGCTTCATCCCCACCGAAGGCACCGCCGCGTCCAACGACACCCTCCCGCGCGGCGGCTTCATCCCCGTCGGCAGAGTAGGCCGCCCCGAAGAAATGGGACCACTCGCCGTCTATCTAGCCTCCGACGCCTCCGCCTACCTCAACGGCGAAATGTTCGTCATAGACGGCGGCGGCCTCGCCGGCGGCTACGCGCCCACCAGCTACGCCCCCGAAATCCCCCTGCAAATCTAACGAATAGAGATCTAACGAAATCCGCCCAAAACCCTACGGCATCCGCCATCACCGCGCGGCTTGCCCTTGACCCAAACCCAACGCCCGATACCCTATAATCCCAAACCCGATACCCTGCCAACCTGGCGCCTATAACCCGGCGCCCATATGGAGTACAAACAATGCCCATCCCTCAAGAATGGAATCTCAGCGGCAAAACCGCCCTCCTCACCGCCGACCGCCGCGGCTGGTCGCCCAGCCTAGCCGCCGCCCTAGCCGAGGCCGGCGCAGACGTGGCCATCGCCGGCTCCCCCCAATCCGACGCCGCTGACGCCGCCGCCGCCGTTCAAAACCAAGGCCGCCGCGCCCTAATCCTAGACGCCGACCTCACCAACGCCGCCGCCGTCGAGAGCATGACCGCCCGCGCACAATCCGAATTCGGCAAAATAGACATACTCGTCAACAACGCCCGCGCCGACTTCGGCAAGCCCTTCGAGGAAGTCTCCGAATGGGAATGGCAAACCCTAATGGACTTCAATGTCAAATCTATGTACCTATGCAGCCAAGCCGTCGGCAAGCGCATGCTCGCCCAGGGCAACGGCCGCATCGTCAACATAGGCAGCGGCTTAGCCGTGCGCGGCCTCTGGAACTCCGTCGCAGCATGCGCCGCCGCCGGAGCCGTGCAGCAGTTCACCGCCGCCCTAGCGCTTGAATGGGCGCGGCGCGGCATCCGCGTCAACGCCATCGGCGCCGGCTGGATTACCCCCGAACCCCAAACCGAAGAATCCCAACGCGAACTCCTAGTGCGCTACCTGCCCTCGCGCCGCAAAGGCCACCCCGACGACCTAGCCGCCCTGCTTGTCTATCTAGCCTCCGACGCCTGCGACTTCGTAACCGGCCAAACCATATTCATAGACGGCGGCGCCCTAGCCCACGCCTAGCCGCGCTCCGAAAGATCCAGCCGTTCCAACACATCCAAAAGTTTGCCTACTTTTCCAAAAAATAGCATACCCCCGCCTAATTCCAAATCCGATTCATTAGTCGGTCAGGCTGTCGCCCGACCCGAAAGCCGCATCCGCATATGCACAGAGTAACCCTAAACGCAACCCTGCAAACCGCCAAGCCCGGCTCTGAAACCCCCATCCGCGGCCTAGCCGAATCCGACTCATCCAGCATAGCCGTAACCCGCCACATCCGGCTAATCCGGCCCGGCGTAGCAGCCCGCGCGCCCGGCTACGCCATCACGCACATCCAATCCTGCAAAACCATCTACCACCACCCAAAAGCCCTCCACCGCGCCTACCGCGCCCTCTGCCCTCTGGTTGAATACGCCGGCGACTGGTACGCCGGCCTAGTCCACAACGAATACCTCCAAGCCCTATTCGCCGCCTTTGAAACAACCCACGACTCCCCCGACGCAATGAACGCCGCCCTCGAAGACGCATACAACGCCCACCTCCACAAATTCTCGCGAGCCAACCGCGCCCCCTACCTGAGAGACCCCTACATAACCCTATCCGACCGCGAACTGCCCGCCGACATCCCGCCCTACGACCCCACTGAGGCGATGCGCCTATACGACCAACTCCCCACCGACCACGCGCTCGCCAACCCGACAATGGACGCCATCCGGCTGCGCGGCGGCAGCGCCACAGCCGCCCAAATCCGCCGCTACATCATCAATACGCTAGGCATCCCCCAAGACGCCGCCCGCCTACGCATCGGCGACGCCAGCGAACTCGATCGCCGCCTGGATTGGGTAAGATCCGGCTTGCAACGCTACGGCGTCATACACGCCCCCGCCAAAGGCGTCTGGGCGCTAACCCGCTGGGGCAAATCCGCCCGCCCCATAGACCCGCAAGACGTCTCCGGCTACATCCTAGCCCAAAACGAATTTGAATACCTAGAATCCCAGCGCCCCATCCGCCGGTTCCCCTACCACGACCCGACGCATGCCGTAAGCGCCCAAATGCGCGACATCCTCCACCCACTCGGCGTCATCTACGGCGACAAAAGCCCCATATCCAGATCATCATCCGACGCCGACGACTGGCAGCCCATCCTGCGCCGCGCCCTGCTCTCAATGTCCCCCAACGCATTCGTCAGCCTGCTAACCCGCCTCCTCCTTGAATACCAAAACATAGACGCCATAGAAATCACCCGCAAAACCCGCGACGGATTCCAAGGCGTCTTAATGGCGCGATTCCAAGAAACGGGCAGCGATCCAATCCCGACCCCCTTTCGTTTCACGCGCGGCAGTTCCCGCCAACTAAACGCCGGCGACATCCGCCAATTCCGCTTCAGCCTATCCGACCCCGACCGCGTCGCCATCCTGCTCACCACCGCCGACCTCTCCGAATCCGCCCGCCGCGAGGCGCGCTCCGGCAGCCCCCGCATCCTCCTCATAGACGGCGACGCCCTAATGAACCGCCTCCGCCACCTAGGCTGGGGCATCCAAACCACCCCCGAATTCACCGACATAGACACCTACTACTACGCCAACTACCACCTAATCTACTAACCCGCCCTTGCCGCCAGCCATCCCCGCTGCGCTGCCTCGCCATTGAATCCACCCCCTAGTTTCGCTATACTCGTCTTATTATCGGCGCAATGCCAATTGTGATACTGCGGGAAAGTTGCTATGGAAAACGACAACCCCCTCCACCTCCCCGACCTCCACATATCCAACTTTCGCGGCATCAAATCCCTAGACGTCTCCCGCCTAGGCCGCGTAACCCTAATCGCCGGCAAAAACGGCGTCGGCAAAACCACCTTGTTGGACGCCATCCGCGTCTATGCCTCCCGCGGCGATTTCAATCTTCTATTAGAGATATTGAACGCGAGCGAGGAGATTATTGCGTCCAATGAAGAAGATAGAGTAGCGGCGACTCCTGATTTCCAAGCTCTCATGCACGGCAGAGCGCTGTCCCCGGAATTTCCCATAGTGATAGGTCCGAGAAACGTACAAAAACAACTTCGCATAGCGGCTCACCCGACTCCCTATCAAACGGGCGTGGTCGTAGATGCTTCGCCATATATTGACGACGTCCTGATAGGAATTGATGACATCCTGATAAAAAGGGAATTCCTCGGTAAAGAACAAGAGGCGCTTTATTCTGATGTTATTCAGCCGCGCATCAGAGCGAGATTTCGCCAAGAGTTTCAAATTCCCACAATTAAGTGTGAGACTTTGGGGCCGGACGTGATAGGCAATTCTGCGATGGCGAAGTTCTGGGATCGCATTGCCCTTACCGACTATGAAGAGCGAGCCGTGCAAGCGCTACGTCTAATCTACGACGACGAAATCGAACGCCTCGCATTTATAGGGCATGAAACCCGTGCCAGCCGCAGGGCAGTCGTCAAGGTGCGTAGCCAAAAACGCCCCATCCCACTGCAAAGCCTGGGCGAAGGCGCCCTTCGTATGTTCGGAGTCGCCCTAGCCCTCGCCAACAGCCAAGACGGCATTCTCCTGATAGACGAGGCCGAAAACGGCATCCACCACTCAATCCAACATGCCTACTGGCGCATGGTCTTGCAAACCTCCCAAAAATACAACGTCCAAGTCCTAGCCACAACCCACAGCTTCGACTGCGTAAGAGGCTTCGCCCACGCCATCGAAGACTCCGCCATCAAAGGCGTATTCTTCCGCCTGCAAAAGCGCGCCGACGGCTCTGTATTCGCGATGGAGTACCCCGATGAATCACTCAGGATCGCCGCAGGTGATGGCATAGAGGTAAGGTAAGTTTATGAGTCTTCCTGACTTTCCGCCTACTGCCATGCTTGTAGAGGGCAACGACGACTTCAATGTAGTCTGGCGCATTGCTGAAATCAGATCGATACCCCAGTTCCATATCTATGAAGCAGGAGGCATCGATAACCTTCTCGCCCGGATTGATCTCCAGAGCAGAGTTCCAGGCAGACGGGCGCTCGGCATACTAGTCGACGCCAACGACAACCCAACCGCCCGCTGGCAAGCCATTTCGCACAGACTCGCCCCGCTAGGCATAACCCTCCCCCAAACCCCTGACCCGGCCGGCACAATCATCCCCGCCCAAAACGACCTACCCCGCATAGGCGTATGGCTCTGGCCCGACAACCGCAACCCCGGCGAACTAGAAGACTTCATAATAAGCCTAATCCCCGAAAACGACCCCATATGGCCCCTATCCGAAAACTACATCAACACCATCCTAACCCGCCACCTCAATAAATTCACCCCCGGCAAAAAGAGCCGCGCCCAAGTCCATGCATGGCTTGCCGTCCGAGAAGACCCCCGCCGCATGGGACAAGCAATCCAATACGGCGACCTAAACCCCACCGCCCCGCCCTTCGCCGCATTCGCCACCTGGCTCACCCGCCTATTCACCCCCGCCTAAGCCCCAGGCAAATCCCCTATCGCGCCCAGCTCACGTCTTCCCCCTACAGCAACCGCTGCAACACCCCCCTAACCACCGCCATCAAAATAATCGCCACCATCGGCGACAAATCAATCATCTCCATCCGCGGCAGAACCCGCCGTATCGGCGCCAGTATCGGCTCCGTTATCTGATACAGCATCACCACAATCGGGTTATACGGCGACAGATTCAGCCACGATATTATCACGCGCCCCAATATCGCCGCCCACAGCGCGTAAAACAGAATGTTGATGAATGTTCCCAGAAATGCGCTCATTGCCCCTCGCCCAAATCCTGCCACTTATCGTTTGCCGCCCCGCGAAACCCTCTCATTGCCCCTCGCCCAAATCCTGCCACTTATCGTATGCCACAACCCTATCCAACGCCCCCGCCCAAAACCCGCTCATCCCCCCTTCCCCAGCGCCTGCGACCTATCATACGCCGCCACAACCCCATCCGCCACCGCCGCCCGAAACCCGCCCGCCTCCATAGCCCGCAGCGCCGCTATCGTTGTCCCCCCCGGCGATGTCACCATATCCCGCAGCTCCGCCGGATGCCGCCCCGTTTGCTCCACCAGCCGCGCGCTGCCCAACACCGTCTGCAGCGCCAGCCGCCGCGCCGTATCGCGCGCCATACCCAGATACACCCCCGCGTCAATCAGCGCCTCCACGAACAAAAACACATACGCCGGCCCGCTCGCGCTCAGCGCCGTCGCCATATCTATCAACTTCTCATCCGGCGCGTACACCTCATCCCCAAGCGTCCGCAAAATGCTACCAACCGCCTCCCGCGCATCCGCCCCCACCGCATCCGCCGCCGTCCACACGCTCATCCCCTCCCCTATCTGCGCCGGCGTATTCGGCATCACCCGCACCACCGCGTCGTGTCCCAACCCGCCCGTCAGCGCATCCATCGTAGCCCCCGCCACGATAGACGCAACCGTCTGATCCGCCTCCAGCGCCCTCCCAAGCCCCGGCATAACCTCCCCCAGCGACTGCGGCTTAACCGCCAAAAACGCCAACTCCGCCCCCTGAACCGCCTCCGCGTTATCCGCGAAAACCCCTACCCCATGCGCCTCTGCCAGCTGCTCCCGCCGCGCCGCAACCGGCTCCCCCACGCTCACATCGCCCGGCGCCACAAGCCCAGCGCCCAGCGCTCCGCCGATAATCGCCTCCGCCATCACGCCCCCCCCGACAAACGCCAATCTCATACTCGCATCTCCAACCCCCGCTAACGCCCTTAATCGCCAATCCCCGCGCCATCCTGCCGCGCCATCCCTACGCCATATGCAACGCGCCCAGCCGATTTAGGATAGCCTTGCCTATCCGACTGCCCAAAACCTGCGCGGGCAATCCCTGTGCAGTCCCCGTATAGTATATCACGAATGAACGAACCATCCCCGCCTACTGCCCGCTTATGCGGAATATCTGCCACCGCCCTCGCTCTCACCCCTACCCCCCGCCGCCTTGCCGCCCCAACCGCTCCCGCAACTCTCGTATCACCGCATCCGCCGCCTCAGCCCGCGCCTCAGCCAAAGCCGCCCTTGCGTCCGCATAATCCGCCCGCGCCGCCTCCGCGAGCCGCGCCTCAGACTCGGCCTCCGCCCGCGCCTCGCTCTCCTCATGCGTCCGAAGATAGTTCTCGCTCTCCGGATCATACAGCCGCAGCATCCCGTCCTCCCAGCACACATACAGCCCCAGCGCCTCGCTATACCCCCGCTTGTTATTCGCCCCGTAATACTCCAACTCTATCGGCGAATACGCGCCGCCAGCCAGCCTATCCCCCTCAAGCCCCGCGGGATAGCGCCTGCCATCCGTCGGATCAAACCGCCAATACTCGCTCACCCCGTAGCCCGCGTACCCATCGCGCTTTTCGGTATAATCCCGCTCCGCCGTATGAACCGACGCCACCTCCAGCACAAACTCCGGCGGATTCGGCTGCGACCGCATCTCATACCCGTCCTGAGCGTCCATGCGCGCCGCGTCGCAACGCAACGCCACCATCAGATCCGGCACAAGCGTCCCCTTGCGGACGCTCGCCCTCCACCCCAACGGAATCTCGCTGCCCACATACACGCTATCCGACTCCCCCAAAAAGTTCATCAGCGCCGTGATAATGGACTGGCTGTATATGTACTTAGTATTCTGCATATCGTCTCTCGGCGGGAATTCGGGAAACTTATCCAACTCCTCCTCCGCCTCCCTAACATCGGTAATAGCGACAGGCTTAGTAATCATTGCCACCCTCTCTGAGGCGCTTTGCCATTCACCCCTCTTGCGTCCATTGCCCTATTGTATATCAGACTCACTATATCAGCGGCAACCCAGCTTTGCCCGCGCCCACCCAGGCGAAAACCGGACAACCAACCGCATCCCGCTATGCTACCCCTGCAACCGCCACAAAAAGGTATTCTTAGTATGCAGTGCTAATATGATATACTTGCCCTAAACCGCTCCGAAATCGCCGAAAGGCGGGTGAACTTATGGCAAAACAAAGAGTGTACAGACACGATAATCTATGCCCGAAATGCGGATCGAACTGGGTCAAAAAAGACGGTCATTCACGTGGCAAGCAGCAGTACAAATGCAACCAGCGCGGCAAAAAGCATCAGGAGGGCGCAAAGCATCGGTTCACCGATGAGCAGAAGGAACAAGCGGTGAAGATGTGCGCCGAGGGGATGAGCCTGTCGGCTACCGCGCGCGTGATGGGCGCGAGCGTAACCACGGTGAGCGAGTGGGTCAAAAAAAGGGGGCGTTGGCGAGAGAGCGTCTGACGCGGTTTACGTCGTGGCGTACAAGCGGGCGGCGGGATAGCGTCCGCGCGTCTATTGTGGCGTTTGACGAGATGTGGACATACTTGGAAGTCAGGCGTGGAGAGCGGCGCAAAGACCTGTGGATATGGACTGCGGTGGTGGAAGAGCGGGACGGCGTCCGCTGGCGGATGTATGAAGTAGGCGACAGGGACGTGTCTGCGTTCTCGCGCTTGTTGGATAGGCTGCCGGGCGCTGATAGGTATGAGACTGACGCTTATCCGGTGTACGAGTGGCTGCCTCGGGACCGGCACATCGTAGGCAAGGGCGGAGCGGTGAACTGGAATGAGTGGTTGGCGCTCCAAGTTGAGGAGCAAGCTGAACAGGCTTGCGAGGAGTACAAAGGGCTACACAAAGAGCGTGGAGATGCTGAAACACCTGCTGGCGATAGTGTTTGAGGAGTGCTTGAATCAGTCGTTCAAATCCATCAGCACTGCACACTGAGAATACCCCACAAAAGCGCCGACTTGACCATCATAGGCTTGCAGCGCCAAAATAAAAGAACGGGCTGGACGCGCAACCCCCAAACCGCCGACAGCGCCCCAATCAGAGCCAACAAGCGCGCCCAACAAATCGCCCTAGACGAGCAACCCGCAAAAGGACGGCTAACCGAATGAGTGACAACAAGCCTAACAGGACAACTAACTTGCGGCATAGCGTAGCGAGTACGCTATATGAGGCTATCAAAATGTTTGACGCCGTGCCGATGAGCGATGACGTATTATTGTCTCATAAGCTTGCGGCGTACACCACGAGAGCGGCTTTGCTCCATAGTTCACTTGAGATTGGAATGAAGTGCATGGCTCCTGCTCACAAGAATACGCACCAGCTTGTGAAAATCTATCGCGGATTGTCCAAGTCAGACCGCGAGTTGCTGGATAAGGCGTTTAAGGACGCAGTGTCTTTCTACGGCTTTCAGGTTGATCGCGACGAGTGGACGCACATGAGCGATTTTGACACCTATCTAACTGAAACAGGAGACAAGGATCTGTTTCTGAACCTCCGATACTGGGCTTTGGAAGGAGAACCTAGTTTGGCTCATAGGCGTATGCCTGATCTGCGAATCAACCGCGAGATGGTGCGGTTTATATCGAATGTGATTAGGGGCAATAGCAAAGTTGGCGAGGGGGTTTTTGTGAGCCAACTGGTGGACATAGAGATTCAAAAATCATTCCATCAGAAAAGATACATGGACAACGGCAATTCGCGGCGGTTCAATAAAGAGCGCGAGGCTTGGGAAGATGATAATCGGATATTGCTGCAATGGGCTAGTCAACATTGTTCATTGCTGTCGGCGCTCAAATATGCTTATAAGCATAACTTTGATGTGCTGAACGATTGGGGCAATACCGTTCTGTTTAGCGTCTATAGCGCCTTGAAAGATACGAGTGATTATCGGACAAGGCCTGCGCTTGATTACGCCCTCTCAACGCTTGGCGCAAAGTCGTCGGATTGCGCGGCGATTTCGTCCGCTCAGGTTGAGCAAGTTGGACGCTGGGAACAAGTCACAACGCCATCCGGCAATCCCTTGGGGTTTATAACAGAGCGGCATGACGGTCTATGGATGGCGGAGGATGCGCGCGCAAGATGGCAACTTGCCGTTGGCAGGGCTGACGCGATTGGATTGTTGATTGAGAACGGAACTGAGATAATTTCGGTGGCGCTGAATGGCGAGGCTTTCAAGGATGCTAGGATTTATTCCCCGGACAGCAACTACTTTGGCGAAGACCGCGAGGTTTTCTGCGAGTTCTGGGATAACGATCATGGCATCGTTTCGGGTGATGAGATCATTATCAAGGTGATTACAAGATATAACCTCCGATTTCGGGGAAAAGTGACGTCCGCCAAAGATCACGACGTTAGGATGCGGTTAGCAATTGACCACTAACCGCATCGCCGCACCCCTTGCGCCCTAACTCCCAAAAGGCGCGCGCCCTACGACAACCGGCGTTCACCACAAACCGCAGGCGCGAGCGAGCGAGAGCGAAAAGCGCCCCCATCCTCTACGGCAACCTCCCCTCGCTCGCCAGCCCCACCGCCACCCGGATCGCCTCCAGCATACTCTCCGCATCCGCGATCCCCTTCCCCGCGATGTCAAACGCCGTCCCGTGATCCACCGATGTGCGGACAAACGGCAGCCCCAGATTCACGCTAATGCTCTTAGCGAAATCATGCACCTTAATCGGGATATGCCCCTGGTCGTGATACATCGCCAGCACCGCGTCATACTTGCCGTTGATAGCCTGCGGAAACACGCTATCCGCCGGAACCGGCCCCGTAGCGTCAATCCCCATCTCGCGCGCCGCCGCCACCGCCGGTGCTATCTGCAGCGCCTCCTCATCCCCCAGCAGCCCGCCGTCGCTCGAATGCGGATTCAGCGCCGCCACCCCGATGCGCGGCTCCGGAAACCCCCACTCCCGAAAGCAATCATGCGTCAGCCGCAACTTCGCCAGCACATTCGCCTCCGTCACATAATCGCACGCCACCCGCAGCGACCGATGCGTAGTCAAATGCACCACCCGCAGCGTGTTGGCGGTGAGCATCGTAGCCACCTCCTTCGCTCCCGTCTGGCTCTGGAAAATCTCCATATGCCCAATATCCGCATGCCCCGCCATCTTGCACGCCTCCTTATTGATAGGCGCCGTCGCGATAGCCTGAACCGCCCCACTGCTCGCCAACTCCCCCGCCTTCAAAATCCACTCCACACACGCCTTCCCCGCCTCAGCCGACAACTCCCCGTATCGGATGCCCGCGTAATCCAAATTCTCCAAATCCAGCACATCCACCGCCCCAAACTCCCCTCGCACATCCCCAACCGCATGCGCCGTCCTAACGCCCCCGCTCGCCCCCACCAGCTCCAGCGCCGCCCTCATAGCCGCTCCCGATCCCACCACAAACGGCCGCGTCTTCTCATACACCCACGCATCCTGCAGCGCCCTAGCCACCACCTCCGGCCCAATCCCCGCCGGATCCCCCATAGTAATCGCCACCATCGGCCTATCGCCCATCTCAAACCTCCCTCTTTCTTTCCTATTTCATACGCCCGCAACCGCGCCCGCCCTCGCGCCCATCCATCCCTGCCATTCTACCCCCTATCGCCCCATTGCGCCAACCGACAACCCCCGCCGAGCATTCTCTCAGTCAGCGCACAACGCTATCTGAACTTTCGCCAACTGAGAGCCAGCCCTCGTCCCCTAATTTACCACACCCGCCGAGAATGCGACTTTGACTCGCTTTGAAACATCTCAGCACAATGCGAAATCCCCTCACCGACGCAACATTACGCCCACCGCGCTAACAAACGCGGCATACCCACGCGCCCATATCGCCCCCGACCTATACGCGTTCAGACAGCGCGAGAGGGATGAGAGGGCATACCCACGCCCTTACCCCGCTACGCGCTTGGCAACAAGGCCGGCGCATCATCCGCGCCCTCCCCCCTACTCACACCGCGTATCCCCGCACTCCAAACACCGCGCGCACCCCTCCTGATGCACCACCCGCCCCCCGCACTTCGCGCACCCGCCATACATCATCGCATCCGAACCCCCCACCGCATACCGCGCACTAGCACTCCCCTCCCCAAGCGCAAGCCTCGCCTCCGAACCGCCTTCCACCGCCCCCGCCGCATACCGCCCTTCAGAGCTCCCCCCGTTCCCATTCCCCCCAAACAACCCCGCCTGCACAGCCCTATCCTGATTCATCCCCAACCCCGTAGGCTCCGCCAGCCCCAAATGCCGCTTCAGCACATGCGCCACCCCATCCTCCGCCGACCGGATCAGCGTCCCCTGATCCCACACCGGCTCCGAAGTTATCCCGCTCAGCTGCTCCACGATGGCGTCCGGCGATATGCCCGACCGCAAGCACAGCGACACCATCCGCGACAGCCCCTCCAAATGCGCCGGCTCGCTGCCCCCCGCCTTGCCGATTGCCGTGAACAACTCAAACGGCTTATCCTCCTCATCAAAATTCAGCGTCACATACATCGTCCCATGCCCCGTCCGCACGCGCTCCGTAACCCCCTTCACAGACGACGGCCGCACGCGCGGAAACAGGATAGCGTTGTTGGCAGCCGCGCCATTGCCCGCGCCCTCGGCCGCATCCTTCCCCGTCTCCAGCACCTGCATCGACTTAGACCCGTCCCGATAGACGGTAACCGCCTTGCACTTCGTCTGCCACGCCAGATAATACGCCGCCTCCACATCCGCGATAGTAGCGCTGTTCGGCAGATTGATTGTCTTGGACACCGAATTCGTCACATACTCCTGCCACGCCGCCTGCATCCGCACATGCGCCTCCGGGCTGATGAACATCGACGTGCGGAAATTCGCCGGATCTATCCCATACTCCCCGAACACCCGCTCCGCGTCCTCCGGCGCGTCCGCCAGCCGCCCAAGCGCCTCCGCCGCCCGCTCCTCGCTCCCAAGCCGCGCCCGCAGCTCCTCCCGCACCGACTTCGGCGCATCCAGCAGCCGCTCGCTCGCGCTCTCCTGCGCGTCCCAAAGCACATTCGACCACCATGCGTTGGCGAAATGCGGCTCTATCCCCGACGAGCAGTCCGCTATGCGGCTGATAGTCCCAGTCGGCGCTATCGTGATAACGCTGGAATTCCGAACCGGCGGCATCCCCCGCTTTTTCAGCGCCGACCGCTCATACTCAGGAAACGGCCCCCGCTCGCGCGCCAGCCGCGCCGACTCATCCCACGCCGTATTGTTGATGAACCGCCCCACCGCCGCCGTCAAATCCAGCGCCCGCCGCGAATCATACGGAACGCCCAGCCGCACCAGCGCGTCAGCCCAACCCATCACCCCAAGCCCGATGCGCCGCGTAGCCAGATTCACCCGCCGCAGCCTATCCAGCGGGAACTGATTCACCTCTATCACATCATCCAGAAACCGCACCGCCGTCCGGATAGTAGCCTCCAGCGCATCCCAGTCAAACCCCTCGCCGCGGATATGCTTGTCCAGATTGATCGACCCCAGACAGCAGTTCCCGTAATCCTCCAAAAACTCCTCCCCGCACGGATTGCTCGTCTGAATATCCCCCATCTGCGGATTCGGCTGCGTCTCCAACACGCGGTCTATGAACACCACGCCCGGATCCCCCGTCTTCCACGCCGACTCGCATATCTCTTGCCACAACTCCCGCGCCGGAACCACCGCCGCCACCTCGTTCACCGGCCCCTCGCCCGTATCGCGCGGATTGTACAGCGCCCAATCATCCCCGTTGGCGACCGCCTGCATAAACGCGTCGGTGATCTGCACCGAGATATTGAAGTTCTGCAGGGTGTCATCCGCGTCCTTGCAGTGGATAAAATCCCGCACATCCGGATGCGATATATGCAGCTGCCCCATATGCGCCCCCAGCCGGAACGCCCCCTGCGTCAGCGTAGCCCCCACCGACGAATACAGCTTCATCACCGCGATAGGCCCGCACGCCTCCCCGTGCGTGGTGGCGATGCGATCCTTCTTAGGCCGCAGCCGCGAAAACCCGAACCCGATGCCCCCGCCCCACTTCTCGATCATAGCCGCGTCAGTCGCCACCTGCATAATGGAATCCATATTGTCATTCGGCGACACCACAAAGCACGCCGACAGGCAGCCCTTGCCGCCCGCCCCCGCGTTCACCAGCGTCGGCGAATTCGGCAGAAACCGCAGCGACGCCATCATCTCATAAAACCGCCGCGCCCAAACCCCTTGCGCCTCGCCCCGCTCACCTTGCGCCACCGCCCCTGCCACCCGCCTAAACAACCCCTCCTCATCCTCCACCGGCTCCCCCGCCTCATCCCTCATCAGATACCGCTTAGCCACAATAACCCGCGCATTATCCGACAGCGCCACGCCGCCGCCATTGTTCCCGTTAGGGCTGACCGCGCCATTGCCCGCGCCGCCATTCGCAGCCCCGGCCCGCATACCCCCGCCATTCGCCGCGCCAACCCGCGCCGTCATAGCCGCAGGCGCTACCGCCGCCATCGCCGACCCGTTCCCTAGCTGCGCCAAAACCTCATCCACCCGCTCCACATCAACCCCATACGCCACCAGCGCCTCCTTCACCATAGCGTTGGCGTCCGCCGCGCCCCCGGCGTCCGCCAAGCCCCACTCCCGCGAACCATTCTCATTATGCTGAGTTATCATACCTGCATCTCCCTAAGAACTCGGCAATCCGAACCATTGCCGTTTCTGCCTGCTTGTATTATTAGCCTTCCCATTAAACACGCCTGCGCCGTATATGTATTGGCGTATTCAGTTCCCCCCATTGCGAAATTCCGACTTCAGGCTAATCGTCGCCATCTTGCGTTCACGCTTTACCCAATTCCCAGCCAACGAACTATCGTGCGTAGCCCCTTGTCTTTATTTTAGAACGCCGTTGCTATCTTTGCAATACCCTTTCCCCCGCATTTAAGAGCAATCCCAACCAAGCCCGCCGATTAGCCATCTATCCGGCCCGCCTACCCCCCCCGCCGCCTACCCCGCTTGCCACCGCCGCCATCCGACCCGCCCAGCAAACTGAGCTGATTAGCCCCCGCATTGCCCGGCTCCATCAACGCATCCACCTCCGCCTTAAAACTCTCAATATCCTGAAAATCCCGATACACGCTCGCAAACCGGATATACGCCACCCGATCCAAATCCGCCAACCGCTCCATAACTATCTCCCCAATCGCCCGCGTAGCTACCTCCGCCCTCCCCATCCCTGCCAACCGCCCTTCAATATCATCCACAACCGCCTCCAACCTCCCCACCGACAGCGGCCTCTTAGCGCAAGCCTTACTCAGACTAGCCATCAACTTCCCCCTGCTAAACTCCTCCCGTCGCCCATCCTGCTTAACCACCGCCAGCGCCTTCACCTCCACCCTCTCGTACGTCGTGAACCGCCGCCCACACTCGGCGCACTCCCGCCGTCGCCGAATATCCGCCCCGCTATCCCGCGAATCCACCACCCTAGTATCCCCGCCCTCGCAATATGGACACATCATTGAACTTTACTTAGCATAAGTATTGGAATTCGCACAATATCTTGTGTTTTACGACCATATTCATACTATATCTTGTATCTTTCGCCATTGTCAAACCCCAATCCGCCGCCCAGTCCCTCCACTCGCCTAAAATTCCCCCTTGACACCCCCCTATACGCCCGCTATTCTAATATCAGAACATTTTACCGACACCCACCCAAAAGTTTTTTGCTACTTTTTTCTAAAAAAGTAGGGTCCCGGCGGATGGGAGGCTTGGAGGCAAACCAACATGACAACCGCAACCATAACCCGCGAACCCATAACCCGGCCAAACGCGCTATCCGAACAAGAAACCCTGCGCCAAAACCTAGCCCGGTTCGTCAACCGCCTAACCAACAACGGCGCTGACATAGCCCAATTCATGTACGACGTCGTACAAGGCGAATACCCCGACGCCAAACTCCACCACCGCCAACAAGCCGCCCGCGACCTCGCCGTTATGGGCGGCCAAATGCCCCAAGACACCCCCGGATCATCCGCCCGCGTCATCCGCCAAGACGACGCGCCCAACCCCAAAAAGCCCAAAGTCACCCTCAAGCAAATCCTAAACAAACCCGTCGGCGCATACATCCGAGAGGAAACCAACAACTGCCGAACCCTAATACTGAAACTCAACGAAATTCTAGACCCGCCCGCCGTCTTCGAAAGCGCCAACCCCGCCGAGCAAAAATACCAAAAAGCCACCCGAATCCGCGTGAACCACCAAATCGCCGCCGCCAAAGAAATGATAAAGCGCAGCCTAGGCGGCCGCAGCCCATACTGCCAGCCGCGAACCTCCCTCGTAGAAGAGCGCATGCTCAACTCACGCCTCTCCCGCGAAATCCGCGAGATAACCGACAACGGCATAGGCTTGGCGCGATTCCTCCTAGAAGTCGTGGACAACCCCAAAACCTACGGCCCGCGCCGCATCATCATAGAAGACCCATACACCCAAACCCACCGCATCTGGGCGATCCGCGACCTAATCTACCGCGGCTCCGACATCCCTTGGGAACACATAACCCCCGAGGCGATAGACGCCTGCATACGCGACCTAAACGAAAAAGAGCGCCGCGAGGCGGAACGCATCCTAGCCCTGCGCCAAGAATCCGCCAACGCCGAACTCACCCCAGAGCAAAAAGCCGAAGTCCTAGCCATCTTCGAAGAAGTGCAGCGCAAAACCGACGAATCCGCCGCCAAAGACGCCGCCATAGCCGAAAAGAAAGCCAAAAAAGCCGCCAAGAAAGCGGACGCAACCAAAACCGCCGCCCACGACTACAACAACCCCGCCAACGGCAAGAATACTGACACTGGCAAGAACGCCGATACCCCCAAAGACACCCCCACAACCCGCGGCGAAACCGCCGTCGCCAACGCCCTAGCCCGCCACCCCGAAGTCGACCTAGACGTCGCCCTAGAAAACCACCACGCCACCGCCGGCATCCCCAAACAAAACCTAACCCACGAACAAATCTACGACGCCATCATAGCCGAGGCAAACTTCCAAAAACGCCAAGCCATAATCCAAAGCCGACTGCGCGCGAAAAACCCGGACGCGGCCCCTGAGGACAACGATCCCCCCAAATCCCGCAGCCCTTAGCTCGGCCGACCCGCGGCGTCAGCCACCCCCAAAAGCCTTGCTACTTTTCCCAAAAAGTAGGGCGGCCCGTGGACCCTCTGCCCCCGTGCGCCCGTCCCCAAGTATTGACGGATCGCCCCCACCTTTGTAGCATAGCGGCAGGCGTGAACTGCGAAACGAACCTACACGGAGAACGCTATGACTACCGCCAACGACCGCCGCAACCCCGACATCGACCTAATGGCGCACCTATACCGCCGCGCCGCCTTTGGCGCATCCCGCGCCGAGCTTGACGCCGCCGCCCAACTAGGCTATGAGGAAAGCGTAGAGCGCCTGCTCAACCCGCCCGATACCGGCTGGATGGGCGACTTTATGGTGCGCCGATTCGATCACGAGGCGTCCGGGATGATCAACGGCCCCGGCTCCGCCCGCAACTGGCTCTACCGCATGGTCACCTCCCGCGCGCCGCTGCAAGAAAAGATGACCCTGTTCTGGCACGGCATATTCGCCACCGGCGTCCCCAAAGTCATCAACGGCAGGGTATTGTCCGAGCAGATTGATATGTTCCGGCGCTGCGGCATGGGGCGCTTTGACGACCTGCTGCTCGCGCTCGCCCGCGACCCCGCGATGATCGTCTGGCTGGACAACCAAGACAACCACAGCCACGCCATCAACGAAAACTGGGGGCGCGAACTGCTGGAACTCTTCTCTATGGGCGTGGGCAACTACACCGAGCAAGACATCAAGGAATGCGCCCGCGCCTTCACGGGCTGGACGATACGCAACGCCGAATATATGATGGTGCGCTCCGCCCGCGACTCCGACTGGCCCTACGGCCGCATCGCCTACCAGTTCGAGCGCCGCGAAGACGACCACGACCACGGCGAAAAGACATTCCTAGGCCACACCGGCGACTTCGACGGCGAGGACATCATCGCAATCATCTGCCGCCAAGAATCCACCGCGCGGTTCATTGCGCGCCATATGTACCACTTCTTCGTAGCCGACGAACCGCCCGTCCCCTCTTGGCCCTACACGCCCCCGCGCGACAACGCCGCCATAGACGCGCTTGTGGCGTCCTACTTCGACAGCGACCGCGACATCGGCGCGATGCTGCGGACGCTCTTCCACTCCGACTTCTTCAAGGCGGAAAACATCCGCTACGAAAAGGTCAAAAGCCCCGCCGAATTCGCGGTGGGCATCCTGCGTATGAGCGGCGAATTCGATGTGCCGCGCCGCGAAATGATACTGCGCTACCGCCAAATAGACTGGATGGGACAAGCCCTCAACAACCCGCCCAGCGTAGAGGGCTGGCATCAGGGCTTGGAATGGCTTGACACCGGAACGCTCATGGAACGCATCAACTTCGCCTCCGAGCAGCTCGGCGACCCCCACAAGCCCGGCGTCCGCGCAATGGCGGCAAGCATAGCCGGCCCCGACGGCGCCGACGTCCCCCTTGATCCCGAAACCCTAGTAGATCGCTGCCTAGACCAAATGGGCGCCCTCCGAGTATCCCCCGACACCCGCGCCGCCCTGCTAACCCTAGCCCGCCAGGACGCCGACGACGCCTCACAGCGCGCCACCCAACTAATGCGCCTAACCGCCGCCTCCCGCGAATTCCAGCGCGTATAGCGAGCGCATATGCCATATCACAACCATCCCGCAGCAAGAGGAGAGCAAGCGCCGTGAGCGAACAGGCGTCAGCGGACAAACTAGAATACACAGCCACGCTCGGAATCATCGCAATGGAGGGGCGCGGCTTTGAATACCCCACCGATGCGGATGTGGTTGCTTTTCGCTGCGAAAAGGTGAACCGCCCCGCCGAGTTCGTGCCCGCCGAGTTCGCAGTGGGCATCCCGCATATGAGCGGCGAATTCGCCGCCCCACGCCGCGAAATAATCCCGCGCCGCCTCCGGACAGACCGGATGGCGCAAGCCCTAAACAACCCGCCCGCCATAGAGGGCTGGCGTCAGCGATTGGAATGGCTAGACACCGCCGCGCTTATGGAACGCGCCAACTTCGTCTCCAATCAGTTCGGCGACGCCCACAAGCCTGCCATCCGCGCTATGGTGGCAAGCATAGCCGGCCCAGCCAGCGAGAACGCGCCCCCCGAAACCCTAGTAGATCGCTGCCTACCCCAAATGTGCGCGCCTAACGGCGTCGCCCCGCGAATTCCGGCGCGTGCAGCGAGCGCAAGCGATGCGCGGCAATCCCGCAACCACATCATAACCGCGATAATACCGACAACAAGGGAGCAAGCGCCGTGAGCGAACAGGCGTCAGCGGACATCCTAGAATACACAGCCACGCTCGGCATCATCGCCATGGAGGGGCGCGGCTTTGAATACCCCACCGACATGGTAGCCGCGAGCAACGGGCGGCTCTACGTCGCCAACCGCTCCCGCGACTTCGGCGAGCGCGGCGTCCGCGTAACCGTGCTAGACCTGGACAGCGAATACTACGGCACATTCGGCCACTTCGGCAGCGCCGACGGGCAGCTCATATCCCCCATGTGCATCGCCGAAGACGCCAACGGCCGCATCCACGTCAGCGACGACTACACCCACCGCATCACCTCATTCACGCTTGACGGCGAATTCGTGAACGCCTGGGGAACGCACGGCAGCGCCCCCGGCCAACTCAACGGCCCCTCCGGCATAGCCTTTGACACCGCCGGCAACCTCTACGTCTCCGACACCCACAACCACCGCATCCAAAAATTCGCCCCCGACGGCGAGTTCATCCTAACATTCGGCGGCGAGGGCAGCGCCCCTGGCCAACTCACCCTCCCTTGGGGCATCCACATCGCCCCCAACGGCGACATCTACATAGCCGACTGGGGCAACGACCGCATCCAGCGCTTCGCCCCCGACGGCAAGTTCATAGCCACATACGCCTCCCCCGGCCGATCCCCCGGCCAGCTCCTCCGCCCCTCCGGCGTAGCCGTTGACGCTCGCGGCTACATCTACATATCCGACTGGGGCAACGAGCGCGTCCAGGTCCTAGACCCCCAAGGCGCCTTCCACCAAAGCCTCCGCGGCCAAGCCGGCCTATCCAAATGGGCTGCCAACTTCCTACAAATCAACCGCGAAGAGGGCAACGCCCGCGCCACCGCCGACCTCGCCACCGCCCCCGGCATTCCCCACCCCGACGACCCGCACGCCCAATCCGCCCACATAGAAAAGCTCTTCTGGTCCCCCATGTCCGTCAAACTCGACCGCGCCGGCCGCCTCTACGTCACCGAGGGCAACCGCCACCGCATCCAAGTGTACCGCCGCGCGAGCCAGGCAGGGTAGCAGGGTAAAGGAGGCTGAGATGGAGGAAATATCCCGCGCATCCGCTGAGACGATAATGCGCGTTGCTAAAACCGCTATCCCCTCAGCGCCCGTTCCTGCGGAACCTGGGCCGAGGCTCGTTGAACTCCTCGCCAGCCGCCCGCGCTGCGTCCATCCGCCTGAAGTAAGCAGCGAGTTGCTCGTCGGCGTCTTTATACGCCTTGTCTATCCCTTGCTCTATCCCCTGCTCCAGCCCTTGCTCCAGCCCCTGCTCTATCCCCTTTGCAAGAGCCTTCTCTTGTTCTTTTTGGATGATGTGCGCTGCCAAAAGCACGATGTATCCTCCCGCTTCCACTAGGGCGGCGCCGCCGGCCGACGCGACCGATACCGCCTGCGCCTTGAATATGATGGCTACGATAATCTCCAGCGGCGCGCGATCTTGCGCCAGAGAGAGTTCGTGCCATGTCGCGATCGTCATCCCCAGCGCGAATAAGACTGAGTATGCGATCACTGAGATGATGCGTGTCCGGTTGGGATTTAGCGGCTCCACTTATACCCTATGCCCTCCTTGAGATTGCGGTTAGGTAAATCTCGGTTAAGTATTGGCGCAAAGCCGCTGATTGTCAAATGCCGCATGCGACACATCCGCATGCAGGTTTGTTTCCATTATACCAGGCTTGCGTATCAGGCTTGCCACTGCCGCTACTCCCCCAGTACTATCTCAGCCCGCCACACTTCGCCTGCGTCGGTGAACTGCCCCGTGCGTATGCGCTCTATGGGGTAGCGCGGCAGCATTCGTATCGCAAGGCACCAGGCGTCTGACGCTCTGCCCTTGCCGTCAAAAAAGAAGTCCTTGTTGGCAAAGCCGTGTTCCTGTCTGGCGGCGGGGAGGTCGCGCGCGTCGGCGGGGATGATGTGCAGGAAGAACTCCGCTTGCGCGTCGGACGACGCGCAGGGCTGTTTGTAGTAGATGAGGATGTTTTCGTCCCCGGCGTCGTCAAGGTAGATGTCAAAGTCTGAGTCGGCAAGCCGATCCCCGAAATCGCCCGCTAGGAGGGCGGCGCGCGCCCATTCAAGCAGATCCGGCGTGTCTTCGAGGTATGCGCCGGGCGTCAAGTCTAGCGCTTGCAGCCCCGCGTAGCCGGGGGGATACCAGGATGCGCGATACATTTCGTTTTTGATGAGAGGCAGGTCAAGCGGACTTCTGTGCGTGAGCCGCGCCGGCGCGCGCTCGTCTTGCCACAGCGAAAAGCGATAGTGCCAAGGGATTATGTATTTCCAAGCCGTTTTGCCGTCCGGCGTTGCCTGGAATATAGTCCCCGCTAGGCTATCTACTATGAATGTGTTGCCGTTGGGGAGACGCTGCGCGCCGGACATAAGCGGCGAGTAGAGGTCTGTGGGAGGTTCGGCGGCGTATGTCCAGGCGGGCTTGGCGGGGGGATAGGCGGCGTTCTCATCGCGGTGGTAGCGGTAGCCGTCGGCGGGAGGGATGATTTCTTCTACGGACGAGTAGGGGCGGCCGTAGCCGATGAACTCCTTGCCGTTGTTGAACACGAGGATGTTGCCGGCGCCGGGCAAGCCGGGCGGTATCCAGTGGGTTTGATGCTGCCAAAACAAGCGCTGGTCATCGACGTCGCCCTGCCCGTATGCGCGGGGGTTGCCCCATCTGTACAGCAGATCGCCGCCCATGCCGCTGTTGCCGCCGGCGCTGCCGCGCGCCTCTTGGGTGGTTGGGCTGTGGTCTATAATCCATAGTTCGCTGTAATGGCGGGGCGATAGCATAATCTGGTCTAGTTCAGGGTTGTAGTCAATCGCGTTGATGTGCGTCCAGTCTGTGATCGGGCCGCTGCGGCGCTTGCCTCTGGATTCCATTGGGAAGTTTATGTCTATCAGCTCAGGGTGTTCGGATACATCGCCGTAGTTCGGCTTGCTTGGGTCGAAGTCTTGGACTAGATGATCCCAAACCGACCATTCCCAGACAACCTCGCCGCCGCTTGCGCCGGTGGGACGCACTTCTTTTAGGTAATCGTATTCAACCCCGTTTTCGTGGACGAATTCAGGGTTCGCGCCCGCCGCTATGGCTTGCTCGCGGGTTTTGCGGGCCGAGGACAGCAGCAACATATTGCCGTTGGGCATTTTGAGGAAGTCGTGGTGAAGTCCGCGATCATCGTATCGCCATACTATATTGCCGCGCGGGTCAACCTCCACTAACCCGCGATGAGTGTTTGCCATTATCATCAAGTTCCCGTTGTCAAGCAGGGTTGCGTGGTGGATAGTTCTTCCGGGCAGATTGTCTTTGATGTTCCATGTATGCGCCACCCTGCCGAGCGGGTCTATCAGATATGCCTTTCGGGTGTCCCGCACGGCGAACAGGGTGTAGCCCGCCGCCGCGCTTGGTTCGTTGAGCAGCAAGCCCACGCCGCGCTCGTCGCCGCGCGGCGGATGGGCGGCGGGGTTGACGCCGAGGAGCGCGTCCAGTTGGGCGCATATGGATGCGGTTAGGGCAAGCAGAGCGCGGTCTATGGGCGGGCTGTCCGCTTGCGGCGCGTAAGCCGTTGCCTCGCAATCCGCCCGCGCTCGCCAGTAGCGAACCCATTTGTTGGCGTCATCGTCAGCCAGCGCGCGCAACATTCGCAGCGTGTGTTCGCGTATCGTTTCGTCCGGCGCTGCCGTAGCCGCTTGGCTGCGGGCGGATGCGCCGCCGTCGGCGTGGGCAACCGGATGCCATACCTCGCCTAGAACGCCCGCAATCGTAGCAATCGCGACAGCCGCGCGGATAACGGCGGCTCTCGGCAAGCGCATCCCGCTGCGAGCGTGATTGCGCCACATTTCGCCCAGCGCCTTCAGCGTCGCCTCCACCACCCGTTACCCCCCCTTCCCCGCCATAAACGCCCGCGCGCCGTCCAGGAAGACGTGGTCGGCGCGCATTGACGCCATGACGTCGTCCGCCATGCGGCGGCCGGCGGCGTGGACGGCGTCGCGGACCTGGCGCTCGAATTCGCGGACGTGGGGGTGGGCGGGCTGGCCGGGCAAGCCCAAGGATTGGGCTATGTCTTGCGCGCCGGAGGCGAATAGGTCTATGCCCTCTACGGATAGGATGTCGTCTAGGTTGTCCAAGACTTCTATGTCCTCTAGCTGGGCTATGACTAGGATGTTGTCGTTGGCGTGGGCCATGTAGTCGGCGCCGGTGACGCCGGGCGGGAAGTCGCTGAAGTAGGCGCCGCGGCCGGAGCCGTAGCTGCGGTTGCCGCGCGGGACGTAGCGGCAGGCGTCGGCGAGCTGACGCGCTCGATCGCCGTTGACGATGTGGGGGCCGGTTATGCCCATTATGCCCCTGTCCAAAAAGCGCAGGATGGTGGGCGCCTCTATGTCGGGGACGCGCGCCATGGGCGTCAAGCCCGCCATATCCGCGAAACGGCAGAGGTCGTCCAAAGCGTCTATCGTGAAGGGGCCATGCTCGCTGTCAAACGATACGAAGTCAAAGCCCGCCCTGCCCGCAAGCTCAATCAGCGTGGGCGAGGCAAACGAAAAGCCGCAGCCGTATGCCGTCTCGCCCGCGTTCATCTTGGTTATCACATTGTTGGTTCGCATAGGCAGCATTGTTCGCGTATCTCCTTAGTGTCAGGCTTATTAGCGCCGGGATTATCGGTTGGAGCGCTTGGGGATATTCTATCAGATAAACAGGGCAAGGGCGGCTTGGCGGCGGGACAATCGCGTTTGCGCCGCCGGCTCGCGCTATCGCAGGGCGTTGGCGCAAGGCGTTGGCGAAGACATTGCCGCAAATCGGCGTTGAAATGGGCGGCATAATCGTTGATAGCGGGCGGGCGCTTTGCTATCGTGGTTATGCAAGGTTTAGACAAAAGTTTTATACAAGTCAAAAGCGGCGGCGCGATTGGCGGCAAGCGATTGAGCGAAAGGGCTATGAGGGCTGTATGGAGTACGCGGTTCAGACGCAGCGGATAGCGCGCAAATTCGGGGATTTGACGGCGGTTGACGCCATTGACCTCGCCATTCCCAAGGGCGAGATATACGGGTTTCTGGGGCCAAACGGCGCGGGCAAGACTACGCTTGTGCGGATGCTGATTACGCTGCTGATGCCCACATCGGGCAGCGCGAGCGTGGCGGGCTACGATGTGGCGCGCGAGACCACGCAGGTTAGGCTGCGGATAGGCGCGGCGCTGCAAGAGGCGGCGCTGGACTTGAAACAGACGGGGCGCGAGCTGCTGCGGATGCAGGGCAGGCTGTACGGCTTGTCCCGCCGCGAAATAGACGCGCGAATGGGCGACTTGGCGGGGCTGGTGGACATCGGCGAGGCGATAGACCGCTTTATTCACACCTACTCCGGCGGCATGAAACGGCGGCTTGACCTCGCGGCGGCGCTCATCCACAACCCGGAGGTGCTGTTCCTGGACGAGCCGACCACCGGGCTTGACCCAATCAGCCGCGCGCGGGTGTGGGAAGAGGTGCGACGCATCAACAAGGATCTGGGCGTAACGATATTCCTGACGACGCAGTATCTTGAAGAGGCGGACGAGCTCGCCGACCGCGTGGGCATCATCAATCGCGGCAGGCTTATGGCGCAGGGGACGCCGGACGAATTGAAACATTCGCTGGGCAACGATGTGATTATCGCGCGGGTGGACGGCGCGAATGGGGCGAGCGGGCGGGCTAAGCAAGCGGTCGCAGCGCTGGACGGCGTGCTGGATGTGGACGGCGCGGGCGATGAGGTTGTGATACAGGTTGACAACGGCGCGGCGCATATCAGCGATGTGGCGCTGGCGCTGAACGCCAACGATGTGCGCGTGCGCGAACTGACGCTGCGGACGCCCACGCTGGACGATGTGTTCCTCAGCGTAGCGGGCGCGCGGATGGAGCAGGAGGCGGAGAGCGAACCTGTGTAGCGCGGCGGATGCGGTCGCCAATCGGCGGATGGCGCGGCTTGGGGATGCGCCGCGAATGAAAGCGCCTATCGCATTTATGGCGCGTCTTTCGGCTATGCCGCGAATGAAAGCGCCTTTGCGTTTATTAAGGCTATCAAGCCTGTTAAGGCAATAACTACGATAACCAAAAGAGGGGAGCGGCAATTGAGCCATGCGGTAATGACGCCGACGCCCGCGTCCGCGATAAGAGCGCGGCGGGCGGGATTTTTCGCGGATATAATCACCGTGGCGATAAGAGCGCTGCGCTCCATCCCGCGCGATCCGGAGGCGATATATCCGGCGCTGTTCATTCCGGTGTTCTTCTACGCCATAAACATCGGCGCGCTGCAGGATGTGGCGGAGCGCATACCCGGCTTGGACTACAAGGCGTTTCAGCTGCCGGTGGCGGTGGTGTTCGCGGTGACGGGGGTGTCGCGCGCGGTGACGGTGGTTACGGACATACAGAGCGGCTACTTCGACCGGCTGTCGTTCACGCCGATAAGCCGCTTGTCGATGCTGCTGGGGCTGACGATAGCCGATTTCGCGCTTGTGCTGGCGCTGTCCATCCCGGTGGTGGCGATGGGGTTCATAGTGGGCGTGCGCTTTGAGGCGGGCGTCTTGGGCGTTATGCTGTACTTGCTGCTGTCCTGCTGCTGGGGGCTGGTCTATACGGGCTTTCCCTACGCGGTGGCGTTCAAGACGGGCAATCCGGCGGCGGTGAACTCCACATTCCTGCTGTTCTTCCCATTCGTGTTTTTCAGCCCGGTATTCGTGCCGATAGAGGCAATGACGGGCTGGCTCGCCACGATAGCGGCGTTCAATCCGGTGACCTACCTGCTGGACGCGCTGCGCTCGCTGATAACGGTGGGCTGGGACGGCGCGGCGCTGCTGAGAGGCGTGGGCGCGATAGCGGGCGTGGGCATGGTGAGCGGCGGCCTTGCGCTGGCGGCGCTGCGCGGGCGGACGCGGCGGCGGTGATTTGCAAAGGCTGGCGCTTGGACTTAGAATGTGGCAAGCAAGCGAATAAGCCAAACCCAAGCAAGGGGGCGTTGCAATGGCGATTACTCCGCGAGAGAACTTGCCTGCCAAGCATCCGATTAACGCAGCGCTTAGCGAATACCGCGAGCGCATTGCTGAGTTGCGCGGGTATGCGGCGGAGGATGGGTTTGATATGGCTGCGGCGTCGGCGGATGATTTCGGCCGCTTTATAGTGGCCACGCCGGGGATGCGGCGGGCGATGCTGACGCTGGATGAGAATGGTTGCCTAACCGCCCACTGGGTGGATGACGCCGTTGGGGAAGTGAACATTGAGTTCATGGGCGATGGGGCGACGGAGTTCGTGCTTATCCGCGAGCCGAATGAGGAGTGGGATGCGGGAAGAGGGGGGTTTGCCGAAGCGAAAGAGCGCGTCAAGGCTTTTGGGCTTGGGGGTTTGGTGGGCATATGATGGGCAGCGGCGATTTGCCTGACGCCGCGCAGGTGGTTCGGTATGTCAGGCCATCGCATATTCGGGAAAACGGGAGCGCGGCGGGCAAGGCGTTTCGGCTGCGCGAGGGTGAAACGGGACTTTCGGTCAATTGGCTTGATTATTTCGCGGGGCTGTCCAAGCCTGAGCAGCTCAATGAAGTTCGTCGCTTTAGCGGATTGAGTTTGAGCCGGAACGGCCGGTTCGCTGAGATAAATGTGGGCGTTGTTAAGCGGGCGGTTAGCGCGGAGTTGCCCGAATTGCCCATGTTGCGCTTTGTTCACGATCCCCCGGCCGCTAACGGCGCGCATGAAGCCGATCCGTCGCATAGCCTGGTTATCGGGCTGCCGCCGTTCAGCGACCTGAGTAGCAAGGTGGTTGGGAACTTGATTGCGCGGCGGGTACAAGAGCTGCATCCCGCTAATGGCTGATTGATTTCGCACTGCGCTCCTCCTCCCCGCTGCCCTGTTGCGCGGCTATTCTCTGCGCTCGGATTTGCCGCTGTGTTCGCCGGCGCGCTCGCGGTTGGCGTTGCTGGCGCGCTCGTTGCTGACCTTATCCTTGCTCTCGCTGCCCTCTCCATTGCCGCCGGCGTGTTCGCCGCCGGTGGCGCTGCCGCCTATTTCGGCGTGGGCGCTCCAGGTTTGGAAGGGGGCGGCGGATGCGGCTAGGGTTATGGGGGCGCTGGCGCCGGGGGCTAGGTTTAGGGGCGTTGTGGGGCCGAGTTCCGCGCCGTTGGATAGGTGTATTTCTACGCGGACGCGCGGCAGGGGGGCGTCGGTGATGTTTTGGACGCTGCCGGTGAATTGGTTGGCGGCGGCATCGTAGGCTAGGATGAGGCGGGAGCCGGCGCGCAGGCGGTCGTAGGTTTGGGATTTGGTGAACTGGTCGGCGGATTCTTCGCCGTCTTCGCGGTCGGCGGCGGCGGTTGAGCCGGGGTGTTCGTCGGCGCTTTCACGCGCGGTATCGCCGTTGCCCTCTCGGTCGCCATTCTCGCCACCGCTTTCGTCGTCGCCGTGTTCGCTACTGCTTTCACCTGCGGTATCGCCGCTACCCTTGCGCTCGTTGCCACTTTCGGCGTCGCTCTCACGCTCGGCGCTGCCGCCATGTTCGCCGCCCTCGCGCTCGTTGCCGCTTTCGTCGTTGCTCTCACGCTCGGCATTGCGGGCGTGTTCGCCGTTGCTCTCGCGTTCAATGCCGCCGCTTTCGCGGTTGGCGGCGTGTTCGGCGATGCGCTCGCGCTCGGCGGGCGAGGCGGCGGGTTGGGTTGGCGATTGGGGCGAGCCGCAGGCGATTAGCAGCAGGGTTAGGGCGGCGATTAAGGGTAGGGCGAGCAGGCGTTTGGCAATAATTTGTCATATCCTCCGTTGCGTCTGTTGGCGCGTGGTTTGAGTTCCAATAGATACAACGGGGGAGTAGCCGATGCGTTAGCGCATGCCAGCGGCGGCTATGCGGGCGCGGTTGTTATTCGGTTGTTAAGGGTTCTACTTTTTGGAAGAAGTAGGCAAACCTTTTGTGGGGCGCTGATATATTTGTTCTATCGTAAGAATAGCGGGTATGCGGGCGGGCGTCAAGGGCTAGGTTAGGTTCCAGCGGGGGTGGGCGGATGCCTCGGCGCGGAGGCGGTCGGGGAGCCAGGGGCGGACGCTTTCGGCGATGTAGAAGGTGGGGCGGAGTAGGTCGGATTCGGAGGCGATTATGCGCTCGCGGAGGGCGGCTTGGGCGATGGCTGTGTTGGGGAGGACGCGGGCGCCGGCGCGGAGGACGGCGAAGGCGGGTTGGATGCGTTTTAGGAAGGCTAGTTTTTGCTCGACGGAGTCGGCGGTTTCGGCGGGTTCGCCGAAGGTGATGTTCATTGTGAAGGGCAGGTCGGCGCGGCGGCAGAGGGCGGCTAGGCGCTCTTGGGCGGCTAGGCGGTCGGATAGGTCGCCGCCGCCGCGGCCGCTTTCCGCCATTAGCGCTAGGGAGCAGCCGGATGTTTTCATCATCTCTATGAGCTCGGCGTCCGCGTCTTCTGAGGGGCGGATGTAGCTATTCCAGCGGATACGCAAGTTCGCGTCTATGACGGCGGCGCAGAGGGTTTTGGCGCTGTGGGCGGGGATGTTGAATCCGGAGTCTATGAAGAAGATTTTGTTGATGCCGTAGTTGGTGTTGAGGGCGCGGATTTCGTCCACGACTTCGGCGGGCGGGCGGATGCGCCAGTCGCTGCCGTCAAAGGAGGCGCCGGGCGTGGGGTAGTATGCTTGGGCGAGTTTGGTGATGACGCCAACGCCGAATCCGGAGCCGTTGTAGGCGCGCATGTCCAGCAGGTCTAGGCGTGGGGGCTTGTGGAAGGCGGAGGCGAATTTGCCCTCGGTGACGATTATGTCGGCGGGGGATGCGGCATGGTCGGCGTGAGGATCGGCGTCTGTGGGCGCGTCGGGGTTGGCGCGATAGACGATGCCGGGGATGTCGCGGTAGTCGGCGCGGGCGTCTAGGCGCTCTATGAGGGTGGCGAATGGTTCGGCGGCGTCTCCGGCTATGCCGATGTCGGCGCCGACATAGGCGAGACATTCGGCGGGCAGGATGCTGAAGGCGGGGCCGCCTACGAGGATTGTGGCGGCGGTTTCGGCGCGGATGCGGCGGATGAGGGCGCGCACGGCGGGCAGGTTCCAGACGGGGTTGAAGTAGCTTTGGTTGTCTAGGTTGCGTATGGAGAGGCCGATTAGGTCGGGCTGGAAGTCGCGGATGGCGGCGGCGGTTTCGGCCTCGGCGTCGTCCGCGAACATTAGGTCAAGCGTCCGCAGCTGGTGGCGGGTTTCGTCAATGGCGGCGGCGATGTACGCCAAGCCGATGGGGACGGGGCGCACTACCATGCGGTCCATAAAGCGGTCGGCTTGGTTTGTGGCGATGAGTAGCGCTTTCATTTTGTTACCTCCGCGTGTAGGGTTTGGGGCAAGCATAGCATAGCGGGGGGGTTGGGCGCACGGGGACTAAGGGAATGCGCGGAGGGGCCGAGCGGGGGTACGGGCCGCGTCATCGCTGACCGCCATATTCGCCATCGTTTCGGGAGGGCAGGGGGCCGCTCTACTTTTTTGGAAAAAGGTAGCAAAACTTTTGGGGGCGGCGTTGCCGCGGATCGGCGAGGGTTAGGGACTGCGGGTCTTAGGCGGGTCGCCATCCTCAGGGGCGTCGGGGTTTTTGGAGCGTAGCCGGCTTTGGATTATTGCTTGGCGTTTTTGGAAGTTCGCCTCGGCTGTGATGGCGTCGTAGATTTGTTCGTGGGTTAGGTTTTGTTTGGGGATGCCGGCGGTGGCGTGGTGGTTTTCCAAGGCGGTGTCTAGGGCGACTTGGGGGTGGCGGGCTAGGGCGGTGGCGACGGCGGTGGGGCCGGGGTCGGATGCGGGGGTGTTCGCGCGGGTATCGGTGGCGCTGTTGGCGTTGGCGACGTCTGTGTTATCGGATTTGTTGGCGTCCGCATCGGCGCTCTTGTTGTCGGCGTCTTTGCCGTTGGCAGCGTCCTTGTCGGCGCTGGCGTCTGTGTTGTCGGATGCGGCGTTGGCTTTCTTGGCGGCTTTCTTTTCCGCTTTCTTGGCTTTTTTGGCGGCGTCAGCGGCGGCTTTGGCGTCGGCCTCGTCGGATTGGCGCTGTAGCTGGTCGAACATCGCCATGAGGTTCGCTTTTTGCTCTGGGGTGAGTTTGGCTGCCTCTTTGCGGGCGGCGGCGTCTTGGGCGCGGCGTTCATCCTCTAGGCGCTCTTTGGCGTATTTGGCGCGGAAGTAGGTGTCTATCGCCTCGGGGGTTATGTGTTCCCAGGGGATGTCGAAGGCTCGCCAGAGTAGGTATTTGGCTGCCCAGATGCGCTGGGAGAATGAGTAGGTGTGTTTCAAGGGCTGGTTGTAGCGGTCAAGGCGGGGGTTTCGCACGACTTCTTCAAGCAGGTAGCGCGTGAGTTCGGTGCCGTCGGCGCAGGCGCGGGAGATGTCGGCGAATTTGGAGTTTAGCGCTTTTTCTTCAGCGTTTGATGTCCCATAGTAGTAGTAGGGGTTGCGGCTGCCGTAGCCGCGCAGCAGCAGTTCTTTTGCCGCGTTTAGGCGGTCGGTGGGGAGGACTTCTTCTTTGCTGAAGATGTCCGGGTTGGGCGGAGGATCGACCAGTTGGGCTAGGAAGTCTATTAGAAGGCCGCCATCTTGGGTTTGTTCGCGGATGTATGCGCCGATGGGTTTGTTTAGGATTTGTTTTAGGGTGACTTTGGGTTTTTTGGGCTTGGGGTTGTCCTCAGTTGCCGCGGCGGTCGCATCACGATGCGCGCGGGACGATGCGCCGGGGTAATCCTCGGGCAAGTAGCCGCCCATAACGGCTAGTTCGACGGCGGCGGAGTGGATGTGGGATGCCCTGGCGTCGGGGATGTCGCGGTTGACGAATTCCACTAGGCAGTTGACTAGGATGTCGCCGTTGCCGGTGGCGTGGTGGACTTTTAGGGCGAGTTCGTGGCGGGCCAGTCTTTCGGCTGACGCCAGTCGCTGTTCCGGTATGCGCTCGCGGGTTGCGGTTGTCATGTTGGTTTGCCTCCAAGCCTCCCGTCCGCCGGGGACCCTACTTTTTTAGAAAAAAGTAGCAAAAAACTTTTGGGTGGGTGTCGGTAAAATGTTCTGGTATAAGAATAGCGGGGATGGTAGGACGGTGTCAAGGGTTGTTTTCAAAGTTGGGGGCGGTTTGTGGTACACTACGGGCGCAAGGGCGTGGCTGACGCATATCGCATATAGGGAGGCAAGGTTATGGGCAGGTTGGATGGCAAGGTGGCGCTGGTTAGCGGGGGGGCTAGGGGGATGGGGGCGGTGGAGGCGAGGTTGTTTGCGCGGGAAGGGGCTAGGGTGGTTGTGGGGGATGTTTTGGAGAGGGAGGGGAATGTGGTGGCGAGCGAGATTAGGGCAAGCGGCGGGTTGTGCGCGTTTGTGGGGCTGGATGTGGTTTGCGAGGCGGATTGGGAGATGGCGGTTGGGGTGGCGGTTTCGCGGTATGGGAGGTTGGATGTTTTGGTGAATAACGCGGGCGTGGGGGGCGTGGGCAGCCGCATCGAGGATACGGCGCTGGAGGATTGGCGGCGGGTTATGGATGTTAACGCTAAGGGCGTGTTTCTGGGCAGCAAGGCGGCGATTCCGGCTATGCGGGACGGCGGGGGCGGGTCTATTATTAACATATCCTCGCAACTGGGCATTGTGGGGACGGATAATAGCAGCGCGCAGTATCAGGCGTCTAAGGGGGCGGTTCGGATTTTGACGAAGTCCACGGCGATACAGCATGCGCGGGATGGGATACGCGCGAATTCGGTGCATCCGGGGCCGGTGGTTACGGCTATGACCGAGGGACGGCGGGCGGATCCGGATATGTATGGGCTTATGCGGTCGCGGATTCCGCTGGGGAGGTTCGCGTTGCCGGAGGAGATCGCGTATGCGGTACTCTATTTGGCGTCGGACGAGTCGGGGTTTGTGACGGGGAGCGAGGTTGTGGTGGATGGCGGGTGGGTGGCGCAGTAGGGGCGGTCGGCTGGCGTTGACAAGCCTTGCCATAAGATACATAAGCGTCCTAAATCCCCCGCTATCAACTTCTAACTACCTAATTACTAGCCAAGCGAATAGGCTTAGGCCGGAGCGTTCATAATGCAGATTACCGATATTCAACACTACCTGGTTCATCCGGGGCGGGCGAAGAACTTGTGCTTTGTGAAGATAGACACGGATGAGGGGATTCACGGGTGGGGGGAGTGCTATACGCAGTCGGACAGGGATACGCAGGTTGCGGCGCATATCGATCAGATTAAGCGCTATCTCATCGGCAGGGATCCGACGAACATCAAGCATTTCGTTCAGATGGCGTATGACGATTTCGCCGGGCGGCGGGGCGCGATGGATTATCACTGCGCGATAAGCGGGCTGGAGCAGGCGATGTGGGACATCGCGGGCAAGGCGTATGGGGCGCCGGTGCATAAGCTTATAGGGGGGGCTTGTCGGGATAAGATCCGGGTATATGCCAACGGGTGGTCGGGGGGCGCGCCTACGCCGGGAGCGCTGGCGGAGCGGGCGTCGGAGGTGATAGAGATGGGCTTTACGGCGCTGAAGTTCGATCCGATACCGGGGCCTTGGCGGACGTATGTGAGCAAGGATGTGGAGCGCGCGGCGGTGGCGAATGTGCGGGCGGTGCGGGATGCGGTGGGGCCGGATGTGGATATACTGGTGGAGATGCACAGGCGGCTGGCGCCGATGCACGCGGTTCGCATCGCGCGGGATATAGAGGAGTACCGGCCGTTCTGGTATGAGGAGCCGGTGCTCGCCGAAAACATAGACGCGCTGGCTGAGGTTCGGCGCAGCATCAGCATCCCGGTGGTTACGGGGGAGGAGCTTTATACCAAGTTCGAGTTCCGCGAGGTATTCGAAAAGCGGGCGGCGGACATACTGAACCCGGATGTGTGCAATGTGGGGGGGATACTGGAGCTGAAAGAGATAGCGGCAATGGCCGAGCCGTACTTCGTGGTCATATCGCCGCATAATTTCAATAGCACGACGCTGGGGCTGGCGGCGACGCTGCAGGTGTCGGCGGCGATACCGAACTTTCTGATAACCGAATACTTCGTGAACTTGGAGGAGTTCGGGCGGGACATAGCGCGGACGCCGTTTGAGGCGCGGGATGGGTATATCAGCGTGCCGGATGCGCCGGGGATAGGGATTGATTTGGACGAGGAGCGGCTGGCGGCGTATCCGTACAAGCCGTTTCCGGCGCGGTCGCCGCGGGAGTATTGGGAGGAGGGGCCGTAGGGGGAATGGGGCGGACGTCGGCGGGCGGATGCGGGTAAGCGCGTTGGCCGGCGTGTCCACATTCGTGGCCGTATTCGGTTGTTAAGACGCAGTTGCGTTGCCGCGTAGCGTGGGCGGCGTTATCGCGTTATAATGCGCGCGTCGTGGGGGATAGGCGCGAATTCGCAAGGCAATCTCGTAAGCCATTCTGATAAGCCATCCCTATAAGCCAAACGCATAAGCCATCCTGACAAGCCATCCCTATAAGCCAAACGCATAAGCCATCCTGATAAGCCATCCCTATAAACAAACCAAACGCATAAGCAAGGAGGGGCGCAATGGCGGCGTCAATATCTACTGAGGACTTTCGGGCGCTGGTTGTTCGGGCGGGGCTTGAGCTGGCTGACGATGAGTTGGCGGCGCTGAAGCCGATGTATGAGCATTATCTGCCGGCGATAGAGCGGATGAATGGGCTGGATTTGGATGACGGAGACCTGGCGGTGGCGTTCACGGCGGGGTGGGATTCGGAGGAGGCGCTGTGATGACACAAGATAAGACGCAAACGCAAACGCAAACATCCACGCCTCTGCATTATCTCACAATCGCGGAGGCGGGGGAGCTGATGCGTGGCGGCGAGTTGTCGCCGGTGGAGCTGACGCGCGCGTTTTTGGAGCGCATAGACGCGCTTGACGGCGAGCTGCAGTGCTACATAACGGTGCTGCATGACGAGGCTATGGCGGAGGCGCGGCAGGCGGAGGCGGAGCTGCTGCGGGGGGAATACAGGGGGCCGATGCACGGGATACCCATCGCGCTGAAGGATCTGTATGACACGGCGGGGGTTGCGACGACGGCGAGCTCGCGGGTTATGGCGGGGCGTGTGCCGGCGGAGGATGCCACGGTTACGGCGCGATTGCGGGCGGCGGGGGCTGTGCTGCTGGGCAAGCTGGCGATGCACGAGTTCGCGCTGGGGGGGCCGGATCCCACAAACGGGTTTCCGCTGGCGCGCAATCCTTGGAACTTGGAGCATATTCCGGGCGGGTCTAGCAGCGGCTCAGGGGCGGGGATAGCGGCGGGGCTGTGCATGGGGACGCTGGGGTCTTGCACGGGCGGGTCTATTAGGGGGCCGGCGGCGTATTGCGGGATAGCGGGGATCAAGGCGACTTATGGGCGGGTGAGCAGATACGGGGTTGTGCCGCTGAGTTGGACGCTGGATCATTGCGGGCCTATGACATGGACGGTGCGGGATTCGGCGATTATGCTGCAGGCGATAGCGGGGCATGATCCCAAGGATCCGACTAGCAGCCGGGCGCCGGTGCCGGATTATGTCGCGGCGCTGGATGGGGATGTTCGCGGGCTGCGGGTGGGCGTTCCGCGCCACTTCTTCTTCGCGGATGATCCGCTGATTGATAGGCAGACGCTGGCGGCGGTGGATAAGGCGTTGGGGGAGATGGCGGATATGGGGGCGGAGGTGGTGGATGTGAGCGTTCCGATGCTGGAGCATGCGGGGGCGGCGCAGCCGGTGATTATGCTGGCGGAGGCGTTTGCGTATCACCGCAACAATCTGATTGGCAAGCCGGAGTTGTTCGGGGAGATGGTTAGGGCGCGGTTTCGGACGGGCGGGCTGTTTTCGTCCGCGGATTATGTGCAGGCGCAGCGGGTTCGCAATGGGCTGAAGCGCGAGTTCGCGGATGTTTTGCGGCGGGTGGATGTGGTGGTATCGCCCACGATGTCCAATCCCGCGCCGCGCTTTGACGAGATGGACGCAATGACGACCTCGCGCGTTCCGAGTTTCACGGGGCCGTATAATCTGACGGGGATGCCGGCCATATCGGTGTCGTGCGGCTTTACGGCGGCGGGGCTGCCGATAGGGTTGCAGATAGCGGGCAAGCCGTTTGACGAGGCGGGGGTATTGCGGGCGGCGGATGCGTATGAGGGGCGGGCGCGGGTGGTGGAGGGGAGGCCGGGGGGGTAGTTTGGATAGCCCGTATATCTGAGCGCAAGACGGGATAGGCAAGCGTGATAGCCGAAAGTGGTAAGCCGATAGCCAAGCGGCAAGCGCGATAGATAAACGGCAATCCGATAGCCGAAAGCGATAGGCGATGGCAAGCGTGGCAGTCAAATGGCAAGGCGATAGCCGAAAGTTGCAAGCGACGGTAGTCAAGCGGCAATATCCAAACTCTAAGTGGCGATAGCCAAGTGTCAAGCGTGATAGCCCAATTCCAAGCCGATAACCAAAAGCGCCAAACGGCGATAGGCAAGCTGCAATCGCGGGGGATAGGTGCGTCAAGCCGATAGTTAAGCGGCGATAGGTAGCCGCCAAATACGATAGCCAAGCGGCAAGCGCGGGGGATAAATGCGGCAAGGCGATAGATAAGCGTCAAGCCGATAGTCAAGCGGCGATGGGTAGCCGCGCATAGTTAGGAGGGTGCGATGCAGAGTTGGAACGCGGGGGATACGCGGGTGGTGTATCGGCGGTTTGGGGCGGGGGAGGCGCTGGTGGGCGGGCTGGAGGCTTTCGCGCGGGAGCAGGGGATACGGGAGGCGGCGATTGTGTCTTGCATCGGCAGTTTGCGGGAGCTTAGGCTGCGTAATCTGTGCGGGTTTGACGGGGATGACGCGCCGGAGTTCGAGCGCGCGACTATCGCCGAGAATCTGGAGCTGGTGAGCGCGGAGGGGTATGTTCAGCCGGCGCCGGACGGGGGCGATGGGGTTCGGGTTCATATTCATCTTGCGGCGGCGAGGCCGTCGGGGGAGATGGTGGGCGGGCATTGCGAGGAGGCGACGACTTTTACGGGGGCGTTTATGTATCTGCATATCCTGGATGGTGAGGCCGGATAGGGTTGGTAGGGGAGTTGTGGCGCAGAGGGCGCGGCGATACGGGCTAGGCGTTTTTGGGCGGGGGCGTCGGGCGTTGGCGGGAGCAGGGAAGGCGAATGGTGGGGTTAGGCGTGGCGTATTGGCAACAGGAGGAAGACGGCGAAGTTTCTTCTTTCAGTCTCGGGTATTTTCTCGAACTGGTCTATCGCGTCAGCCGCCTTGTCTATGTCTGCGATTACATTAGCATAGACATATGTTTCCGTTGGGTTGTAGTCGGCACTTTCCCTTTTCGCTTTCAATTCCACTAATGTGGCTACAAAGCTTTTTATAGCGGGGGAGAAGCGGTCAAAGATTTGGCGGTTTCTATTTTTGGACTTGTTGGGCGCCGTGGAATGGTCTAGCGCGCGATAGGCTTGAGTCCATGCGCTTTCGCTGACGTCGTCGGGATATGCGCCCGCTATCAGGCTGGCGCAGGATTCCGCTAGGCAATGGAACATAGCGTAGTACGCGGAGCTTGTCGCCCGGCGCAGATGGGTATGGTGGGGATCGTCCGGCAACGGGTTTTGGGCTATGGCTCTCGCCAATTCAATGAGGTTATGCGAAAGCACGGTCTAGTCCTTTTTTGTATTCCGGCCATTCGGATTTTCCGATGAAGTAGGTGACGGGGAAATGGTCGAGTCCCAAATCGCCCAGGCAGTCATAGAGTCGCAGCGCCAGATCCAGCGGCGTTCCGACGCCGGGGGGGATCATATCTTGGTCGAGTACGATTATTATTCGGGCGAGGTCGTCGCCATGCATGTCCCGGTCGGGAATTACTCTTATGAGATCGATTCCCACTGCGCCGTTGAAGTGTTCGTTTAAGATTGTTTCGGCGGTGTGTTTGACTTTCTCTTTTTGTTCCGTGTTCATTGCGGTTGCCTTTCGCTTTTGGGACTTACGCTGTGTCTAGTTCAATTGTGTATCTTTCGGCGCGTTGGTTTATGGGCATATTATCAATGGGATTAGCGGCTGTGTCAATCGGTAGGGCGCGACTGGGATTGTCCGCGATAGCCGGCTGCTTAGTTGGTTATTGTGATACTATGGCTTGAATGCTGCGAGGTGCGTGGCGCATTGGGCAACGTTTCAGGTTGGAACAAGTGTATAGGATGGGCGATATGGATGCAACGGGCGATGGGCGGCTGGTCGGGAAGGTGGCGATTGTGAGCGGGGCGGGGACGTATGGGGGCAGGGGCGTGGGGAATGGGGCGGCGACGGCGATTGTGTTCGCGCGGCAGGGGGCTAGGGTGGCGCTGGTGGACGCGGTGGAGGAGTGGGCGGACGCGACGCGGGCGATTATCGCGGAGGAGGGCGGCGAGGCTATGACGGCGGCGGCGGATGTTACGAATCCGGATGAGTGCAGGGCGGTTGTGGATGCCGTGGTGGAGCGGTTCGGGGGAGTGGATATTTTGCATAACAATGTGGGTGGGGGAGGCGCGGCGGGCGGCGTGGTTGAGGCTACGCCGGAGGATTGGATGCGGAGCGCGTCTGTGAATCTGATGAGTATGATAAATATGTGCAGATACGCGATACCGCACATTAAGGCGGCGGGCGGGGGCGCGATTGTGAATGTGTCGTCGGTGACGGCGCTGCGGCCTAAGGCGGGGCGGTCGTCGGCGCCTTATACGGTGAACAAGTCGGCGGTGGTTGGGCTGACAAGGGCTATGGCGCTGGATCACGCGGCGGATAACATCCGGGTGAATTGCATTATGCCGGGCTTGATGTGGACGCCGCGCGTGGCGAGCGGGGCGGCTGAGCGCGATACGCGATCTGCGTCCACGCCGCTGCCGGTAGAGGGCGCGGGCTGGGACATCGGGAACGCGGCGCTGTTTTTGGCGAGCGATGAGGCGCGGTTTGTGACGGGGGTTACGCTGCCGGTGGATGGGGGTTTTTGCTGACGAGCGCGCCGAATTGACGGGGGGGCTGTCGTCATATCCATATGGCATTACGAACACGCTTGTGAATATCATCGCGCACGTCAGCGGCAGGCGAGGGCGCAATTGTGAATGAGTCGGCGGCGGCGCTGATGGCAAAGGCGATGCTGGCGGCGGGGCTGTACGCGGGCTCAAGCGAGCGGCTATGCGCCGATGGGGAATGAGAGTCTTGAGCAGGTATTCCTATTCCCGACGTATGCGGTAAATTGGGGAATGAAGTTCCGCTCGCAGTTGGCGGAAATTTCGTTAGCGCCGTGCGCTGAGAATACCACCCCGCCTGTTTCTCTGACGCCCCATGCCCAACTTGTGATATTCTTTCAAGGCGGCGCTCACCCGCCCGCACACATCACACGCACACGGAGGCTTTCGGCGCAATGGAGCAGCAGACGCGGCGCATCCCCAGGGTTATGACTATCGCGGGGTCGGATTCGGGCGGCGGCGCGGGGATACAGGCGGATCTGAAGGCTTTCGCGGCGCATCGCGTTCACGGGTCGTCCGCGATTACGGCGGTTACGGCGCAGAATACGGTTAGGGTGACGGATGTGCTGGCTATGCCGCCGGCGCTGGTGGCGAGCCAGATTGACGCGGTTATCGCCGATATTGGCGCGGACGCGGTTAAGACGGGGATGCTGCCCAATGCCGCCGTCATCGGCGCGGTGGCGGATAAGATGCGCGAACACGGCGTATCGGCGCTGGTGGTGGATCCGGTTATGGTTACAAGCGGGGGCGATAGGCTGCTGGAGGATGATGCCGTCAGCGCGGCGGTGGAGGCGCTGATGCCGCTGGCGCTGCTTGTTACGCCGAACACGCGCGAGGCGGCGGTTCTGACGGGCGGCGATGTGCGGACGCCGGACGATATGCGCCGCGCGGCAAAGACGCTGGCGCAGCGGACGGGCGCGCGCAATGTGCTTGTGAAGGGCGGGCATCTTGAGGGGCCCGCAACCGACGTTCTCTATGACGGCGCGGAGTTCACCGAGTTCACAGCGCCGCGCATCCATACTACTAGCAACCATGGAACGGGCTGCACGCTGGCGTCGTCAATCGCCGCAAACCTCGCGCTGGGCGCGTCTCTGCATGACGCGGTCGCCAAATCCAAGGAGTATGTTACCAACGCTATACGCGCCGCCGTGCCGATAGGCGCAGGGCATGGGCCTCTTAATCATTTCTATATGCTGGACGAGTAGCGCTGGACGAGTAGCCGATTTTCTTTCACAGCAAGCGTACAGCGGGCGTTTGGCATCCTGTTGCCGAAACCCTGTCTAACAAGCGCAATTACTGACGCCGCCGGACGCCAATCAACGCCAACATATTCCAATAAGAGCAAGCCGCCGGCAATCCCCGGCGTCTATCAAATAAGGGAACGTACAGAGGGACGCAAAGGAACGAGATCTGATGAAAACTTCGGTAGGCATAGGGCTGTTGGGCGTGGGCGTGGTGGGCGGCGGCGTGGCGCGCGTTGTCGCGGATAAGCGCGATGAGCTGGCGCGGCTTATCGGCGCGCCGCTCACGATAGAGGCTGCCGTCGTGCGCGATACCGCCAAGCCGCGCGACGCCAATCTGCCCGACGGCGTTCTGACCGCCGATGCCGCGCGCGTTCTTGACAATCCCGATGTGGACATCGTGATAGAGGTTATGGGCGGCGAGCGGCCGGCGCTTGACTACATAATGCGCGCCATCGGGCGGGGCAAGCATATCGCCACCGCGAACAAAGAGGTTATGGCAAAGCATGGCGCGAGCATCTTGGCAGCGGCGCGGGAGCGGGGCGTTCAGGTTTTGTTCGAGGCGAGCGTGGCGGGCGGGACGCCTATTATCGCGCCGCTGCTGCGGGATCTTGTGGCAAACCGCGTTATCAGCATAAACGGCATCATCAACGGCACAACGAACTACATCCTGACCAAAATGGCGCAGGAGGGGCAGGACTTCGGCGCGGCGCTGGAGCAGGCGCAGGCGCTGGGCTACGCGGAGGCGGATCCCACAAACGACATTGAGGGCATAGACGCCGCGTATAAGCTCGCCATCCTGTCAACGCTGGCGTTTCGGGCGCGCGTGAGCGACTCCGACGTGTATTGCGAGGGCATATCCGGCTTGAAAGCGCAGGATTTTCGCTACGCAAGCGAACTCGGCTATTCCATTAAGCTGCTGGCAATCGCAAGCGAGACGGGCGCGGGCATACAGGCGCGCGTGCATCCGGCGCTGCTGCGCGATGATGTTATGCTCGCCAAGGTGGACGGCGTGCTGAACGCGGTGGAAGTGCATGCCGATCTGGCGGGCCGCGTCATCTTTCACGGCAGGGGCGCGGGCGATTTGCCCACCGCAAGCGCGGTTATGGCGGACGTGGTGGACATAGCGCGGAATGTGGTGGGGGACATCGCGCCGCCGCCAATCGCCGCCATAGCCGAGGACGTGCCTATCAGCCCGATGAGCGCCTTGGAAACCAAATACTATATGCGCCTGAATGTAGCCGAGCGCCCCGGCGTGTTCGCGCAGATACTAAAAGCGCTGGGCGATTTGGACATCAGCATAGCGTCCGCCATACAGAAAGAGACCGATTTCGCCGCCCGCCGCGCCGAAATCGTGCTTATGACACACCGCACGCGCGAGGATCTTGTGCAAACGGCGCTTGCGGAAATCGGCAAACTGGATGTGGTCAACCGCATCGGCAACCTAATCCGCGTGGAAGAGTGGGATTAGCGGGAGTGTGGCGCTGCGCTATCCCTCGCCCTGCCTATCCGCCGCCGCGTCCGCTTGCGTTGCCATGCGCCGCCGCCCAAAAGGTTTGCCTATCTTATATTAGTGGGATACATAGCCCGCGCTACCCGTCGTCCGCCGCCGCGTCCGCTTGCGTTGCCATGCGTCTGCGCCGCCATATCGCAAAGGGGATTAGCGCCGCCAGGAACGCGCCCAGCGCAACGGGCGCGGCGTACTCATATCGCGCCGATGACAGCGCGCCGCTTATCCTGTCCCCAAGCGTGGCGCTCGGCAGGCCGGATAGGCGCAGGGATACGCGCTCGCCGCGCTCTACGCCCGCCGTCTCTATGAGCTGATACGCGCGCTCGCCTATGCTGACGGGCTCAGGCGCGCCGAAGTCGGCGTGGCTTAGGCGCAGAACCTCGTCGGGGGATAGCACGCGCAGGCTGTCGGCGCCAAAGGGGAACGATTTGCTGAATTCGGTCTCGCCGCCCTCGTAGGGGAACCTGTATGTGAACATTATGTCGTGGGTTCCGGGCGGCACGCTGCCTAGCACGGCGAATCCTCTGTCAACCTGCACGATGTCAGCGCCTAGCAAGCGCGTGTCAACTTGCAGGCCGTCGGCGCCGGGCGGCAAGCCGAACCTGAGCAGGCTCATAGGGCCTTGGTTGCCCGGCACGAATGTGTGGTCAGAGTCGTTCACCACTTTCACGATTTCCAGCGCGGCGATGGTTTGGGTGGCTCTATCAGCGCCGGCGAATAGCAGCGAGGATGCGCCAACCCGTATGGCGTCCATATCATAGGCGGCGTCGTACACGCGGATGGTGAGCGGCGGGGGGTCGCCATCGCGCAGGCTAATCTGCTCGCCGTAGAGCGCGTCCTGGTAGCGCACTGAGATTGCGTAGGTGACGCCGGGATCGACGGCTATGCCATCAAAGCGAAACTTGCCCTGGGCGTCGGTGATGGTTCGGACGCTGTCTTGGGTTTCCAAGGTTTGCATATGCAGGGTGACCGCGGCGCCGGCGACAGCGCCGCCGTTGCCGCCGTTGCCGCCGGGCGTGGCGTTCACGACGCGGCCCGATACGGTGGCCGGCGCGCTCTGCGCCTGTGCCGCCGGGGCAAGCGCAAACGCCAGGGCGAGCGCCAGTAGCAACGCAAGCGCCACGCCAACTATTCGCCGTGAATGAATTGAACCGCTAACCATCCTGCAATCCCGCCTTAACTCCGCCGCTCACAAGTTTTGTGGCTACTTTTTTACAAAAAAGCAACATCCCTAACTTCATCCCCGCGATATATTTCGCTATATTCGGGTATAATAGACGCCAAGCCTTTTACCGCACACAATTTTATCATATACGCCAACGATGCAAGTACACGAACAGCCCACAGAGCAAGCCGACGCCATCGATCTGATGGTGAATATGGGGCCGCAGCATCCCAGCACGCATGGCGTCTTTCGCGTGGTGATCTGGATTGACGGCGAGCGCATTGTGCGCGCGGAGCCGCATATCGGCTATTTGCATCGCGGCTCGGAAAAGCTTTGCGAGGGCGAGCTGTATTCGCAGATAATCACGCTGTTCGACAGGCTTGACTATGTGGGGAATTTGAACTGCGAGCTGGCGTTTGCGCTGGCGGTGGAAAAGCTTATGGGGTTGGAGCCGCCGCCGCGCGCGGAGTGCATCCGCGTGATACTCGCCGAGTTGAACCGCATCGCAAGCCATATGCTGTTCTATGGGGTATATGGCTTGGATGTGGGCGCTATGACGCCGGTTCTGTACGGCTTTCGGGAGCGCGAGCGCATACAGGAACTCTTTGAGAGCGTGACCGGCGCGCGGATGATGCACAATTATTTTCGGATAGGCGGCGTGAAAGAAGACCTGCCCGCGGATTTTGCCGCGCGGATGAGCCGCCTCATCCCGCAGCTGAGGCAGGGCATACAGGAGTGCGATGAGCTGCTGTCGCAGAACGAGATGTTTTTGGCGCGCACGCGGCATATCGGGGCGATAGGCGCGGATGAGGCGCTGGATTACGGCGTGACCGGGCCAGCGCTGCGCGCGGCGGGCGTGGCGGAGGATGTGCGCGTGTCCGAACCCTATTCCATCTACGACGAGTTCGATTTCGGCATACCCGTTGGGACA